>NZ_JBWJOZ010000010.1:0-86054 GCF_056393115.1 Stenotrophomonas sp. Steno-Z10-BAI
TACAGGGTCGTGGCGTTTGATCATCTCCACGACCTCAAACTCCGACAGGTGATCATAGACCCGGTTCTGCTCAATACTGGTTCGGCCGGACCAGTGTGCGATGTCTGCTTGGCTCATCCCCCCTCGCTGCGCCATGGTGTTGAGCAGGTGACGGAATTGGTGAGACGTCAACTTCTTTGAGCTCTTGTCGACCGACATCCCATGCCTTTCGAAGATCGACGCGGAGTTCTCCCGGCTTCCCACGTCGTCATTGAAGGTGTTGGACGTTGGCTTCTTCAAGACAAGGGGCATGACCCGTCGCTCTGTATCGAGCAAGTTTGACAGGCAACTAAACAGGGCGTCGGCGAAACGCAGGCCACGATCCTTGTCATACCAAGGGAACTCCTTGGGCAACTTTGACCGGACCCATTCGTTGAGCATTCTCAGTGTGATGGGCCCCTGCCTCAGAAAAAACCCTAGACGGTTGATTTCGCCCCTGATGTAGTTGGAATCCACATCCAGGCATCCCAGCGCCGCCCCGATCTGATCTAGGCTCAGCGCATCATCTTCTGCGACCCTAGGGCATTGCGCGTGTCTGGGAAACTGGTCGGGATTGCGCTCAAGCCAGGAAGCCAACCAGCGTGCATCCTGCGTCATGTGCCTTACGCGACCGATGGCCTCCTCCGCGAGCGGGGCCATGACGCCGGGAATCCACTTTACATAAGGCGCTGCGCCTTTTCCGGGCCAGAGTCGCCAGCCATATGAGATCGATCCGTCTTTGCAGGTCTCTCGCACCTCACACTCACTTTCCAATGCGAGCACTTCGGCGATGCGTGAAGGCGCGCAAAGCAGCATCGCCGACAACGAGGTTGTAAAGACGTCACGTGGCTCGGAAGGATGGGAGGCGAATAGCTCCGCCATCGCTTCCACGGCGGCCGCATCAGGCAACTTGCGCACCCGTTCCTCCCTCGCCTGCCGTCCGGTTCTGACTGTATCCGCTGGACGTGCTATCGGGCTCGCCCATTGCAGGCACCTAGGCACCAGACGCTCGTCCGAAAGGAACGTGGCGAGCTTGGCCAACTCCCTTCCCGCCTGATACGCCACCCCCGCAGAGTATGCTTCGCGTGCCAGCATCGCCGCCGCATCCAGGATGCACCCATCGACGTCGGCGATGCTGGCGCCGCCGGTTCGATTAACGAGCGCCCGTTCCAGCACTCGCAATGCCCGCATCTCCGTGAAGGCCTTGCGCTTGCCGGCGCGCTGCATGTAGCGAAAGTAGGCCTTGGCAAAAGTCAAGAAAGGCTCTTGCAGGACATTCTCAGGTTTCAGCACGCGGCTCGTCTGATCCAGGTTTCCAAACGAGACGCCAGGATTTGGCCATTGGTTCTCATCCCAGCTCAGGTCCATGCCGAATACCGTGAGCTTGTGTCTGCATGTCTCAATGAACGATGCACGATTCTGCGCGGCACTCTGCTGTCTTCTCGAACTAAACGGCAGCGGCCTAGTCATGGTCGCGCAACTCCGTCTTACGTTGCTCACACAGGCAAATGACCTGCGAAACCGCAATGATGGTCCGGTCATTGATCGCCGCAATCGAGTCGTCCATCGTGATGGTGCGGATGCGCCCACGCTCCTGGACGAGTCGATCCATGACTTCGCGGTGCGGCGCGTCAAGCCAAGGCTGGAAGGCCTTGCAGGTGTAGCAAGCCAGAGGTGCAATGGCGCCGCAAAAGCCAAACGAGCCGCAAGTGCCCACATTGGACCCGCTGTCACACCGAATCCGGCTGGCGATGTCATTCCCGCGCAGCGCCTCGGCTTCCTTGTCCACCAACATGCCGGAAAATGCCTGAACGATGGGCGCCAGCTGCGCAGCAACCGCCGCATCAATGGCCGCCACGTGTTCCGGCACATTCTCGGTGTACACACGTGCGTTTTGATCGTCGGTATGATCAAGTAGCTCTGCTATCACGACCGTCCCGAGCCCCTCCCTAGCGGCGCGGGTGGCAACCGTCCTCCTCAACCTTAGCGGAAAGACATGCAGACTCTTGCGTGTGCGCTCGGACGGGACCTCTAGACGCGCCACCGTCCGCTCTAGACGAGCGGTGATGGTTGCAGTCCGTATATGGAACGCCTCCGACCTTAGCCTTTGCCTCACCTCGGCGAGAGGGAGACCACGCGCACGCCGCACTGTGCGCCAAGAGGGGAACAGCGGCGCCTGGTCGATATCGTCTTTTGACAGTGCCGGCCAGAAGCGCCTCATGCGCCGGGTGGTGTGTTCCACCAGCTCCAACATCGGCGCCGCCTTCTCATGGGTGAGGTAGGCGGGCTTGAACTCCGATCTCCAAGTGCAGGCCTGCTTTCTCCGCGGAACCAGCACGACCAGGCCACACTCCTCTTGAACGCTCCCGTCTGGGCGTTTTATGTCGGCCAACTTGAGGTCTCCCAGCTGACTCGGCCTTCGG
Source organism: Stenotrophomonas sp. Steno-Z10-BAI (assembly GCF_056393115.1). Taxonomy (NCBI): domain Bacteria; kingdom Pseudomonadati; phylum Pseudomonadota; class Gammaproteobacteria; order Lysobacterales; family Lysobacteraceae; genus Stenotrophomonas; species Stenotrophomonas sp. Steno-Z10-BAI. The sequence continues at coordinate 2,442 of NZ_JBWJOZ010000010.1, forward strand.
CCCGTGCTGACCAAGAAATCCGCCAGGACATAACTTCCCAGACTTACAGATCGATCGGAGAAAGCCTGTACCAAGCGATCTGTCAAACCCTCGTACTCCAACTGCGAGAGCGGACCCTTCTTCGAGCATCGCGTCCTGACCGCCACGCCTTTTGGCGAGCTCTTGTCCTTCCATGCGCAAATCGTGTTCAACACATCTCTGTCGATTCCCGGCGCTTTAAGCCGGACCCAGTGCCGGAGCAACGTCCAAACCCTGGCAGGTGACACCGTTCCCGCTCACTTAGGGTGTTTCGATAGTTGATCAGGTCTATAGAGTCCACGCACAACACACGATCGGCACGATGCGTCAGGAACGTGATGAATTTCCTGAACCCACCAAGGGCCGCCATCACCGTGCCAGGAGCGAATTTTGATGCATACCAAGATGCAACACTTAGGAATCCGTCGCGCAGTTCTCCATCAAGTGACTCCCGAACCCACTCCAAATGGATGGTCACATCCCGGGACAAAACCCATACGGCTTCTTCTACATCCAGCTCGTATCCCTCTCGGCTCAGGATCTTCATGCCCGTCCCTTGTCGCGCCTGGACTTTTGAAGCATCAAGGTCGCTTCCATGGCTTTGCGCTGGGTGTGACGTCGCGTGTAGGTGGCTGCCGAGCCCGAACCTTCCCGCCAGCCCATGATGTAAGACCGCATCTTCTCCTCCTGGGCAGGCGGTGTACCCAGCGAATCCATCTGCCGGGAGAAACGATCGTTCGCGGTGTGCCGAATCACGTGCGGCGATAATCCGTCGAGTCTTCCATGCGCAGCTTCGCGTAGCTTGGCGAATGCCTTGGACAGCGCCTGGTAGGACATGGGCTGTCCGTGATGCGGGCCCAACTTGTGCGTCACCAGCAGGAATGAATGCCGTCGCGACGCGGCGCAGCTTTTTCGTTCACTCGATACGTAGCCTAAAATCCGCCGCGCGAGTTCGTCCGTGATCGGCAGGACCCTGTCCCTTGTCTTTACGACCGGCTGGCTCCTGCGCGGGTCGGAGCTATCACCGTGCCGCCGCGCGACCGTGAAGGTGTTGGCCTGAAAGTCGAAGTCCGAGACCTTCAGGGAAAGCAGTTCACCCGCCCGGAGCCCCAGATCCAGTAGGTCGAGGATGACAGCGTTCCGGATCTGGACTTCAAGTGGAAACGGGTTGAGGGCGCTGCCGGTGCCCATCATTTCATCGAGCAACGATTTCTGCGGTTCATCCAGACCCATTCGCGCATTGATGCTGGACTTACGCTTCCGGCCTCGCTTGCATTTCAGGCGTTCTCCCATCAGCGCGATAGTCAGCGCTGCAGCCTGATCCATGCCTTTTGCTTCACGCTCTAAGAGGTACTTAGCGAGCCAGTCCAGATAGGATGCAACCGCCGTGATTCGGTTATAGGCCGTGTGCGGGTCTACCTGCCTACGCGCCGCACCGGGCGCGGCGCGGACGCGACTGGCATATCTCACCAACGATAAAGGCCGACTACTGAGCGCTGCCTTGGCTGCCCGCGTTCTGAGGAACGTAGCAAGCAGCTGTATCTCAATGTCTGAAAGAAACTGACGGTGAGCTAGCCTTGCTTCAAGGTTGATGCGTTCTGAGTCGGCCCACGCATTCAAGAGCTTGATTGCCTCCAGAGCTGCTTTCGTCGTCGAGGGCGCCAAGCTCGCGTTTCTGAGCTGGGTAGTCATATACAGCGTTGGATTCCACAGAGGAGTTCCCTGCTCGTCCATCAGTATCGGGAACCGCTCCCCATCCCTGAAAACGATGGTCGAAACAACGGGGCCAGTCCTTATGCTCACGGCTATGTACCAAAGCGGCAGGTGGTAGCGAGAACTCTACTCCGGAATGGCCTATACGCAACGGCGCCCAGGTACAGAAAAGCCCGCGCGAAGCGGGCTTTTCCTCTAAAACTAACGTTTAAGACCGTGGTACAACCTAGAACGGAATGTCGTCATCCGCGAAGTCGTCCATCGGCGGCGCGGACTGCTGCGGGGCCTGCTGCTGCGGGCGCTGCTGGCCGTAGCCACCACCACCGCCGCCGCGCTGACCACCACCACCACCACCACCACCACCGCCGTACTCCTGGCGCGGGGCCTGCTGGCGCTGCGGACGTTCGCCGCCGGCACCACCGCCACCGCCGCCTTCACGGCCGCCGAGCATCTGCATTTCATCGGCGATGATGTCGGTGGAGTACTTCTCCACGCCATCCTGGCCGGTGTACTTGTCGTAACGCAGGCTGCCTTCGACGTAGACCGAGCTGCCCTTTCGCAGGTATTCACCGGCGATTTCACCGAGCTTGCCGAAGAACACCACGCGGTGCCATTCGGTACGCTCCTGCTGGTTGCCATCCTTGTCCTTGCGGACGCTGGTGGTGGCCAGGCTGATGCGGGTGATCGCCATACCGCCCTGGGTGTACTTCACGTCCGGGTCGTTGCCGAGGTTGCCGACCAGGATGACTTTATTGATGCCGCGCGCCATAGGGTTGCTCTTCCGTTGTCCGAGGGCAGGCCGCAGTCATATCACAGCCCCGGGCGGGGTGCAGATCTGCCGGGCCACCCTCGGGAGAATTGGGGGGATCCAGATTGCCCCATCTTATCATCGCCGCCGTCCCCGACCCTGTCGGAATTCTGCCCGGCAGCGACCGGAAACCTGCTCGAGCCATATCCCGCAAGGGTGACGGCGGTTACACCGGACGCGGCCGGGCCGCGGCCCGCCGGGCCATCCCGCCGCCCGGCCCAGCCCTGGCAGCGCATGGCATGATGTTCCTCCACCGCCTCGCCCCCTGCTGAAATGACCATCCGCGGCAAAGCCACCTCCCTCGATATCGCCCACCTGGCCGGCGTCTCCCAGCCGACGGTGTCGCGGGCGCTGCGTGGCAGCCCGATGGTCAATGCCGAGACCCGCCAGCGGATCCTGGCCATCGCCCGGGAGCTGAACTACAAGGTCGACAAGAACGCCTCCAGCCTGCGCCTGCGCAATGCCGGCACGCTGGCCCTGCTGTTCTTCGAAGACCCCACCAACGACGATTCGCTGATCAACCCGTTCTTCCACGCCATGCTCGGCTCGATCACCCGGGCCTGCGCGCTGCGCGGCTACGACCTGCTGGTCTCCTTCCAGCAGCTGTCCACCGACTGGCAGGCCGATTACGAGGACAGCAACAAGGCCGACGGCATCATCCTGCTGGGCTATGGCGACTACCACGAGTCGCGCGAACGCCTGCAGCGGCTGGTCGAACAAGGTACCCATTTCGTGCGCTGGGGCGCGTCCCTGCCCGACCAGCCCGGCGTCTCGATCGGCAGCGACAATTTCCAGGGCGGGTTCGACATCACCGTCCACCTGCTCGACCAGGGCTGCCGCCGGATCGCCTTCGTCGGCCATGCCTCCAGCCACTACCCCGAGTTCGAGCAGCGCTACCGCGGCCACGTGGAGGCGATGCAGGCGCGCGGCCTTACCGCCGAGCCGTCCCTGCAGCACGATGCGATCACCACCGAGCAGTCCGGTTTCGATGCCTGCCAGGCGCTATTGGCGCGCGGCGAGCGTATCGACGGGCTGTGCGCGGCCAGCGACCTGATCGCGATCGGTGCGATGCGCGCCCTGCGCGAACATGGCCTGCGCGTGCCCGAGGACGTGGCGGTCACCGGCTTCGATGACATCCCGCTGGCCGCCTCGGTCTCCCCGCCGCTGTCCACCGTGCAGCAGGACACCAAGCAGGCCGGTCACCTGCTGGTGGAAAAACTGCTGGCGCTGATCGAAGGCCAGCCGGTGGAAGGCCAGAGCATCGCGGTGAAGCAGGTGCTGCGGGACTCCTCGCTGCGCGGCTGAGCGACGCGCGCGCGGCCTTACTTCAGGCGACGATCCAGCACGAAGTACACCACGTTGCCCAGCCCGGTCGCACCGAGCAGCAGGGCGATCGCGCCGGGCGTGACCCGGTCGATACCGAGCAGATCGACCAGGCCGAAGGCCAGCGCCAGGGTCAGCAACACGCAGCCCCAATGCAGCGAGGCCAGCCGCCGCTTGGTGGTATCGCCGGCCAGCAGCGAGCGCACCAGCTCTTCCGAGCCGCGCGCTTCAACGATCCGGCGGCGCGTGTGGCCATCGACCACGCTCTTGATGGCATACACGATGCCGAGGATCAGGACGACGGGAAGAATCAGGTTGTAATCCATGGGGCGTTCGTTCCATTGAGGAGGGGCTTGTCCACTGAGATACGGCCAGGGCGGAATGGGTTGCACGGATCACGGTTGCAACCGATGGCGCACTCGACGTATCCCTATGGGGATGCGCATCCCGCCGCCCACCCCTGCCGACTGTCTGGACGCCGACCGGGCACTGGTCGCCGCTATTCTGTCGCGGCAGCCCGGCGCGTTCGAGCAGCTGGTGCGCGAGTATCAAGGGCTGTGCTGGCGAGTGGTCGACCGCATGGTCCGCCACCCCGACGACACCCGCGAACTGTGCCAGGAAGCCTTCCTGCGCATCCATCAGACGCTGCATCAGTATCGCGGCGAAAGCGCGTTGAAATCCTGGGTGGCGCAGGTCGCCTATTCGATCGCCAAGCGCCACCTGGAACGGCGCCGCATTCCGCTGGTGGAGAACACCGTAAGCGACGACGGCACCGCGTTGATCGATCGGATCGGCGATGGCATCGATCTGGAAGCACGCACCAGCGAGCAGGACATCAACACCCACCTGCACGCGGCGATCAATGCCCTGCCCCCGCTGCAACGCACGCTGCTCACCCTCTATCATCTGGAAGAGATCTCCATCGCCGAGATCGCCAACCTGACCGACCTGGCCGAAGGCACCATCAAGAGCCATCTGTTCCGCAGCCGGAAACGGCTACGCGAGCTGCTCGAATCCCGTATTGGAGTGCCCGCATGAGCACCGCAGATGATCCCCGTATCGACCCCGAGGAATGGCAGGCCCAGGAACGTGGCCTGCGCGCGGCGCTGAGTGGCCAGCGTGCTGCGCCGGACGCCGCCGACTATCTGCGCATCGCCCAGGCCATTGCCTCCGCACCGCAGAGTGGGCCGCCGATGCGCTTCGCCCGTGATGTCGCGCTGCGCATTGCCCGGCATGACGCCGGTATCGAGCGTTGGGTGTCACGGGTATTGCTTGCCTTGTTGGCACTCGCCGTCCTGGCCATCGGGGCGATGTTCGGCCCGGCGTGGTGGGGCGCGATCAAGCAGAGCGCCGGGCCGACAGCATCCGGCTGGCTGCTGGTGGTCGCAGGCTGCGTGGGCGTGTCATGGCTGGCCGGTCGCTGGCGCACACGTGTCCAGAAGCACCCAAGGGCTTCCAGCAACCGCCCTACACCACCTCCACCGAACTGCTCGCCTACATCCGCGCCGAAACGCCGGCCGACCGCCAGCAGCGGGTGACGGACCTGTTCGAGAGAATCAGCTTCTACGACAACCGCGTCCTGACCGCGAGCGCGCAGAAGCGTGCCGATGCAACGTACGACGTCACTTTAACGCAGCTTCAGCGCGGGCCGTCGGCGAAGTCCTTGAGGATTTCGCCGACGCCGGACGGCGAGATTTCAAAGCCCAGCGAGGTGCCCGGATTGATCACCACGCCGTAGCCGCCGGGGACGCGCTTTAGCACCTCCAGCATCAGCATGCGGATGGTGTGGGGGGCCTGCTGGCTGTGGAAACCGACGCGGCTCATATCGGTGAACACGGACACGTGCAACACGCCCTGCTTATCGAACAGCAGCGGATCGAAACCGCTGCCATCCGGCGTCACCAGGCTGCCGGTGAGCAGCACCACTTCGGACGCCACGAATGCCTTCATGAACAGGCCGATCGGCAGCTGACCATCCATCGCGGTCTTGAGCAGCGTTTCGATCGGGGTCTGGGGGGCGGCATCGTTCATGGAATGCAGGGGTATGGGTGGGGGCCGCTAGTGTACCGCCGGGGCTGTGGAGAGCCGGCCAGCGGCCGGCATTACGGGCGCGGTGGACCGCCGATCAGGTAGAGGTGGAACCGCGGGTCATCCTCGGCCAGCGCGACATGCGGCAGGCCAAGACGCGGCAGGGTCCGCAGCCAGTGGGCATGCGCAGCCACGTCGCCGCGGAACACTGCGAGCAGCCATTGCCCCTTGCCGGGGCGCACCAGTGCGTTGACCACGTAGGCCGCCAGGCCTTGCCGCCGGTACTTGGGAAGCACGAAGAGATCGGCCAGTTCAGGATAGTGGTGGCCGTCCCGTTCCACCCGGTCCACCAGCACGAAGCCGGCGAGTGCCTCGTCGACGAACAACAACCGCGCCCACTGTGGATCGTCGCGCAGCGAGGCCTCGACATCGCGCCGGTCACAGTCGAACAGACCATCAGGGCGAACTTCTTCTCCGCTCCAGGCCGACGCCTCGAAGTAGTAGAACTGCATCAGGTGGAACAGGCGCTCGGCGTCGTCGGGCGTCGCGGGGCGCAGGGACAGGCGTGACATGGAGAACGTACTCGAAAGGATCGCCTTGCGCGATCGCGAGCCCGATTGTAGTGCCCGGCCCACCGCGAACGGCAGGCCGGGCATCATCTGGCTACTTCGCCAGGCGCTTGGTGCGTGCCTGCTGATCGTCGACCGCCGCCTTCAACCGGGCCTGCAGCGCGGCCTGTTCGACCTGGGCATCCAGCACGAATACGCGCACGCCATGCGCAGGCACCTCGGCCTTCAGTGATCCCTTGACCGTCTGGTTGGCGCCGCCCAGCGCGTCGCGCCAAGTCCCGGCCTGCAGATAGCGGCGCACCTCAAGGGTGCGGGCGGTGTCGCCCTTGTTGAGCAGCACCAGCGCGGTCTGGGCGGTATCGCCGTGCTGCAGCACGCGGAAGAACGCCGCTTCATCGCCCTGCAGCCGCTCGTTGACCTGCAGACCGCGCTGCAGGGCGGGTGTGGCCTCACGCAGTTTGGCGATGCGCTGCAGCGGCGCGTAGATCGGGCTGTTCGGCGCGTCGTCGACGCGCGCCTGGCCGAAGTAGGCGCGGTTGCCGGCATGCTCGGCGCGGCTGCGCATGAAGCCGGTTTCCGAGCCGTAATAGATCACCGGAATGCCGCGTGCGGTGAACAGCCAGTTGTGGGCGTCGATGAACCCGGCATCGTTCGCGTCCAGCCGGGCCATATCGTGGTTGTCGTAGAAGCTCATCAGCTCGTACGGATTCGCATACGGCCCATCGAGCAGGTGCAGCGGCTCTGCCAGGATTTCGAAGCCTTTCTGTTCTTTGCCGAACACGGACGACAGTGCGCCACGCAGCGGAAAGTCCAGCACGCTGACATTCGCGTTGGCCGGCCAGGTGTGCTCGGCGATCTTGCTGGCGTCGTAGTCAAACGCTTCGCCGAACATGAACATGCCGGGATGCTCGGCACGGATGCGGTTGACGAAGGCATGCCACCACGGGTGCGGCAGCCAGCCGGTGGTGTCGATGCGCAGCGCATCCACACCCTGCGCCGTCCACTGCAGGTAGGCGCCCACCAGGTAGTCCATCACCGCCGGGTTGTGCTCGTTGAAGTCGGACAGCTCGGCCAGGTTGCCATCGAAGATCGAGCCGTTCTTCCCGTCGACAGGGCCGATGCTGTTGTAGAAGGCATGCAGCGGGTTATGGACCGGATCCAACTGCTGCGGGGGCAGGTTCTGGTGATCGGCGATCAACGTGCCGTCCTTGTCGAATATCTGGCCGAACTGCGGCTGCGCCACCGGCATCGTCCACGCGGGCGAGCCATGGTTGCCGACGATATCCAGCACTACCTTCAGGTCAGCGGCATGCAGGCCGCGGGTGAACGCGGCGAAGTCCAGGTCCCTGCTCGGTAGATGCTCGTCGAGCGTATAGAAGTTGACGCCCCAGTAGCCGTGATAGCCGGTCTTGCCGCGGTCGGTCAGCGTGCTGGTGCAGCTGATCGGCTTGCTGCCGGTGAAGGCCTGGTCCGGGTTGTCGATGATCGGGGTGATCCACACCGCGCCGAAGCCCAGATTGCGGATGTACGCGGCGTTGTCGAGCACGCCCTTGAAGTCACCGCCGAGGTAGCCGATGTTGCCATCCACCTTGTCCGGGCAGGGCACCGGGATATCGAAGGTGGGATGCGCGCCGCCCTGATCGCGGTGATCGTTGGACGGATCGCCGTTGACGAAGCGGTCGGTAACCACGAAGTAGACCGCCTGGCTGGCGAACGGCTCACGCGTGCCGACATAGTCCGGGCGTTCGATGGCCAGGGCGGGACTGGCGGACAGCGCGAATGACAGGGCCAGCGACAACGACGAATACCGGAACATCAGACAACCTCCTGTTGGGATGGCACATACAGCACGCATAGACCGGCCAGCAGCAGGCTGCCGCCCCCGAGGGCGAGCACGTGCATCGGATCGCCGCCCAGCCAGGTGCGCAGCAGGAAGCCGAGCGCACTGGCCGCGACCAGCTGCGGGATCACGATGAAGAAATTGAACAGGCCCATGTAGATGCCCATCTTGGCCGCCGGCACGCTGTCCGACAGCAGCGCATACGGCAGCGACAGGATCGAGGCCCAGGCGAAGCCAACGCCGACCATGGACAGCAGCAGCCAGTGCGGATCACGGATGAACAGCATCGAGATCAGTCCCAGGCCGCCCAGCCACAGATTGACCAAGTGGCTCCAGCGCAGGCCCAGTGCGCGCACCATCACCGGGATCAGCAATGCGGCCAGCGCCGCGAAGCCGTTGTAGGCACCGAACAGCACGCCGACCCAGTTGGCCCCCTCGTTGTAGGCGGCCGACGCAGTATCGGTGGAGCCGAAATGGGTGCCGGCGACGGCGGCAGTGGTGTAGATCCACATCGCGAACAGCGCGAACCACGAGAAGAACTGCACCCAGGCCAAGCGACGCATGGTGCGCGGCATCGCACGCAGGTCGTCGACGATGGTGGCCAGCATGTTCGCCCCGGGCACACAGCGCGCCACCCCCAGCAGTACGCCATAGGCGATGCACAGGCCAGCCAGCACATACAGCATGCGGTCACCCTGCCGCGCCGCGATGGCGGCGGCCAACACGATGCCCACCGCCACCCAGCCGCCGATCTGCGCCCACGGCGGCGGTCCGGCCACGCGCGCACTCTGGTGCACCGCGGACGGCTCGGCATCATCGAAGCTGGCCAGCTCGGCCGGTGAGTATTCCCGGGTGCTGACCACCGTCCAGGTGATCGCCGCGAGCAGTACCGCGGCCCCGAAGTAGAACGCGTAGCGCACGGTATCGGGCACCTGCCCCGCGGCCGCTGTGTTGGCCACGCCGAACTGGGCCAGGATGAAAGGCAGGAAGCTGGCGACGATCGCACCGATGCCGATGAAGAAGCTCTGCATCGCAAAGCCGGTCGGCCGTTGCCGTGGAGCCAGCTGATCGCCGACGAACGCGCGGAACGGCTCCATCGATACGTTGATCGAGGCATCCAGTACCCACAGCGTACCCGCGGCGATCCACAGCGTCGGCGAGTTCGGCATCACCAGCAGGGCGAGCGTGGTCAGCACCGCACCGATCATGAAGAACGGGCGGCGGCGGCCCCAGCGCGTCCAGGTGCGGTCGGACAGGTAGCCGATCACCGGCTGCACCAGCAGGCCGGTCAATGGCGCGGCGATCCACAGCCCAGGCACCGCATCCATCGGCGCGCCGAGCGTCTCGAAGATGCGGCTGGCATTGGCGTTCTGCAGGGCGAAGCCGAACTGGATGCCGAGGAAGCCGAAGCACATGTTCCAGATCTGCCAGAACGACAGCGTTGGTTTGGGCGACCGGCTCATCGGCGCGGCTCCGTCGAGGCCGCGACCGGCATCAGGGTCAGCGCGGACACGCGGGCCTGATTGAGCACGCCCTCACTGCCGCCCTTGCCGCCGTTGTACTGCGCGAAGTGGGTCAACGCGCTCATGTTGAAGCCCTCGTCCAACGTGATGCGGCAGGCGCGTGCCGGCAGCTCGAATTCAACCGCAGTGGAGTCCTGTTCGCCCACACTGTGCGGCATCACGATGGGGCGGCGCTGCTCCGGTTGACCCTCGCATTGCAGAACCAGCGTCTTCACCGCTGCGGTCACACCGGTGTTGATCGGGCCGTTCGGGTTGTCGTAGCGCAGCCGTGCACGCCAGCGGCCGGCGGTCGGTGCGGTCCACTGCCAGTGCCTGTCGCCGGCCAGCACCTGCTGCGGGCCGATGCAGGTCATCGGGCTGTGCAGCGATTCCAGAGTGCCCTCCCGGCGGGTCAGGCTCAGGCAGTGACTGGCACCGTCCCTGGCAATCGTGGCGACACCCCGTGTGGGCGTCAGCGTCTGGCCGTCGCGCCACAGCACGTGCCCGGCGGGCACCGTGATCTGCCAGCCTGCCGTCGTTTCACGCGGCACCGGGGCAGCGGGGGTGGCCGGGGCGAACACCGCCGAGGGACGCAGGATCGCTGGTGATGGCGTCGCGCCCGTGGCATGCAACGGCACCAGCTGCACCGTGGTGATGCTGCCATCGCGCTGGATGTCACCCGCCACCAGCAGCTCGCCGGCAAGCTGCTTCGGTCGCACCAGCACGTAATGCTGTTTGCCGTCGTCCAGGCGGATGCGGTCATGCTCACCGAACAGTGTCGGCACCAGCGACACCGGCAGCTTCGGCGCGATGCGGCCATCGTCTTCCACGCCGAACACGCCTTCCAGCACCATCGAGAGGTACCCGGCCACCGACCACAGCTGCCGCGGCGAATTGACCACCGGGCCGCTGAGCACGCCTTCATCGACATGCACCGCCAGCGTGCGCATCTCGTAGTTTTCCATGTTGGAGCCGGCCAGCGCGGTGCCGCGCATCAGAGATTCGATTTCCATGGCGATGCGCGGCGCATCGTCCAGCCGGCGCGCCGCGCGCAGCGAGTACGCGCTGACGAACGGCCAGATGCCGCGGTTGTGGTAGATCGGCTGCTGCGCTTCCTGCGGCCAGACGACCGGGCTGCCACCGGCCACGGCCGGGTAGTTCGCCAGCGCGCGGCGTGCGCGATCGGCCGGGAACACATCGGCCAGCACGCCCAGCGAGAGCGCGAGCAGATCGTACTTGGCGTACGGCACCGGGTGGGCCGCCTCGCCGATGTAGCTCATGTACTGGCCGGCATCCTCGCGCCAGAAGCGTGCATCGACCTGGCGGGCCAGCGCATCGGCCCATTGGCCGTAGGTGGTGGCGCGCGCGTCGCCGTGCTGGCGTGCCAGCTGCTCGGCCAGTCGCAGCGCCTGGTAATGCAGCACGTTGGTGGACAGCGCGAAGGACTCGCCGATGAAGCGCACATCCTCGCGGGTCCAGTCCGGGTAGGTCTGCTCGCGCCAATCCAGGAACGAGGTCTCACCGCGATACAGCCCGACCCGCGCATCGAACACCGCCTCGCGATCCTGCGCCAGAGTGGCCTGCAGTGCCTGCCAGACCTGGTCGGCAAAGGCCGCGTCATCCAGCAGCCCGCGTGCGGCCAGGAACCACACCACGCGATCACTGCTGATCGGCCAGCTGCCGCCGGAGCCGGTGTCCTGTGCCACGAACAGACCGGGGGTGTGGCCGTCGCGCGCGGTGGACAGCTTGAACTGCAGCGACTGGCGCGTGCGCACCGGATCCAGACGCGACAGCGCCAGATCAGCGGCGAAGCTCACATCGCGGGTCCACACGTAGGGCCAGCGTTCGCCGGTCTGGAAGCAGGCACAAGGAACCGGCTTGCCGTGATTGAAGGCGGGGTCGCGGATCGCATCGACGCGGTCGGCCTCCATCTCCTGCTGGGCCAACCCGAACAGCGCATCGAACAGCACACTGCCGGTTTCGCTGCGCATCGGCTGCGCACTGACGCGCACCTCGCCCTGCGGCGCGTGCAGACGGTAGCCACCTTCGGCGGCGGTCTCGGCGCGCGTATGGCGGCCGTCGAAATCCAGGTCGGCCGCACGTGCGGTGGACCCCATCGCCGCCCCGAGGGCAACGGTCAGGCAGATCATCTTCAGCATCGAAGTGGCGAACCGGCTCACGCCTGTTGCCTCCCTCCCCTTTGCTCGCGTTGTAGGTCCGCACCGCCTCGCGGCAATGCGCTCGCGGCCCCCTCCCAGGGTGCCTTGGGCCCATGGTAGACGGCACGCCGCAGCCTGCATCGAGATGCATACGTATTCATGGCCAGGGCGGTCGGCAATCGCGACCGCGTCGCTATAGTCCGGAGGGTGTTTTCGGCCGCCTTGGGAGGGGAAATGCCGTCACTGTCGCATCCAACGGACGGGCATCACGCACGTCGTCGCCTGCCCCTGCTGGGCTGGATCTTCTGCGCATTCAGCGCCACCGCCCTTGCCGAGCCGGTCACCGTGGCCAGCGTCGACTCGCCCGGCAAGGTGCTGCGCGTGTCACTGCAACTGGACGGCGGGAACCCCAGCTACCGGGTTGAACGGTTCGGCGAGGCCGTGGTGGACACCTCCAAGCTCGGCTTCCAGCTACGCGATGGCCGCCTGGACCGTGATCTTGCCGTGCTTGGCCAGCAGTCGCGCAGCGTCGATGAAACCTGGGAACAGCCGTGGGGCGAGCGCCGGCTTACCCGCAATCACTTCAACGAAGTGGTCGTGCAGCTGGCCGAACGCAGTGGCGCCAAGCGTCGCATCGATGTGGTGTTCCGGGTCTATGACGACGGCCTGGGCTTCCGCTACCACTTCCCCGAGCAGCCGGGTATGCGCGAGGCGATCATCGACGATGAGCTGACCGAGTTCGCGATCGCACCGACCTCCACCGCCTGGTGGATTCCGGCCGGTGAGCCGATTCACTACGAGTATCTCTACCAGCGCACGCCGCTGGACCAGGTGCCGCTGGCACATACGCCGATGACGCTGCGCAGCCGCGATGGCCTGCATGTCGCCATCCACGAAGCGGCGCTGGTGGACTACGCCGGCATGTGGCTGCGCCGCACCGAGGGCCAGCGCCTGCGCGCGCAGCTGTCGCCCTCGGCGGAAGGCTGGAAAGTGCGGCGCAGCCTGCCCTTCAATACCCCGTGGCGCACACTGCAGATCAGCGACACCGCCGGCGGACTGGTTGAGTCCAGCCTGATCCTCAACCTCAACGAGCCCAACGTGCTGGGCGACGTCAGCTGGGTGAAGCCCTCCAAGTACCTGGGCGTGTGGTGGTCGATGCACCTGGATGAGGAGAGCTGGGCCACCGGCCCACGGCACGCCGCGACCACGGCCAAGACCATGCGCGTGATCGACTTCGCCGCCCGGCATGGTTTCCGCGGCGTACTGGTGGAAGGCTGGAATCCGGGCTGGAACGGTGACTGGGTCGGCAATGGCTACGCCTTCGATTTCACCCGGCCCACCGCGGACTTCGATATCGAGGCCCTGTCGGCTTACGGCGCGAAGAAGGGCGTGCACCTGATCGGCCACCATGAAACCGGCTGCGCGATCGAACACTACGAAGATCAGCTCGGCGCGGCGCTGGATCTGTATGCGCGGCTGGGCGTGGATTCGTTCAAGAGCGGCTACGTCTGCGACGACGGCCAGGTCGACCGCCGCAACCCGGCCGGTGGCCCGCTGTGGCGCGAGTGGCACGACGGCCAGTTCATGGCCCGCCATCACCTCAAGGTGGTGCAGGAAGCAGCCAAGCGGCATATCTCGGTGAATCCGCACGAGCCGATCAAGGACACCGGCCTGCGCCGCACCTACCCGAACTGGATCAGCCGGGAAGGCGCGCGTGGCATGGAATACAACGCCTGGGGCCAGCCGCCGAACCCACCCGAGCACGAGGTCAACCTGGTGTTCACCCGCATGCTGTCCGGGCCGCTGGATTACACCCCCGGCATCCTGAGCCTGAAGGGCCGCGGCGGTCAGGCGATCCCCAGCACGCTGGCTCGCCAGCTCGCGCTGTACGTGACGCTCTACAGCCCGATCCAGATGGCCGCCGACCTGCCCGAGCACTATGAGCAGCACCGTGAGGCCTTCCGCTTCATCGAAGACGTCGCGGTGGACTGGGACGACACCCGCGTGCTCGACGGCGAGGTGGGCGACTACGTGACCATCGTGCGCAAGGACCGCCACAGCCGCGACTGGTTCCTGGGCAGCATCACCGACGAACACGGCCGCGTGCTGCCCGTTTCGCTGGGCTTCCTGGAGCCGGGTGTGCGCTACCGCGCGGAGATCTACCGCGATGGCGACGGCGCCGATTTCCGCAGCAATCCCTTCGCCTTCGTGCGCGAAACCCGCGAGGTCACCAGCGCCGACGCGCTGGCGCTGGTGCTTGCGCCCGGTGGCGGCCAGGCGATCCGTTTTACGCCGCTGTAGACCTGATCAGAGGTGGCCTCGACATAGCCCCATGACGTGTAGTGCCGGCCGCTGGCCGGCTCCTGCATCTGCATGGCATCTCCTCGGGGATGCCGGCCAGCGGCCGGCACTACCATCGACGGTTGCATGGCAGAACGTGGCGCAGCAGCGCGACTGCGATAACACGCCTGTAATCGCTTCCAACGCTGCAAACGTCATTGAATACGTATGCAGGGTGATTCCCGCAGCCGATGCGCTGCCTACCATAGCCACGCAGTCAACGGCCACCGCGCCATGACGCTCCCGGGTCCTCCGGGCAACCAAAAAATCGATTGGCAACATTGCCTGGGAGGGGAAAATGTTGAACCGCAAGCGCAGCGCGCTGAGTCTCGCGCTGGCCGTCGCCCTGACGCCGTTGATGGCGTCGGCGCAGACCGCCGAACCCAGTACCACCACCACACCGACCGGCACGGCGGCAACCAATCTGGACACCGTCCAGGTCACGGGCATCCGCCGGGGCATCGAGAACGCGATCGCGATCAAGCAGGACGCCACCTCGGTGGTCGAAGCGATTTCGGCCGAGGACATCGGCAAACTGCCCGACGTGAGCATCGCCGAATCGCTGGGCCGCCTGCCCGGTCTGGCCGCCCAGCGGGTGGCCGGCCGCGCCCAGGTGATCAGCGTGCGCGGTCTGTCGCCGGACTTCGCCACCACCCTGCTCAACGGGCGCGAAGTGGTCAGCACCGGTGACAACCGCAGCGTCGAGTTCGATCAGTACCCCTCGGAACTGGTCAACGGCGTGACCGTGTACAAGACCCCGGATGCAGCGCTGGTCGGCCAGGGCCTGTCGGGCACCATCGACATGCAGACCGTGCGCCCGCTGAGCTTCGCCGAGCGCGTGATCGCCATCAGCGGCCGCTACCAGAAGAGCTCGCTGGGCAAGGCCGCCAACGTCGACCCGTACGGCAACCGCTTCAGCGCCAGCTACATCGACCAGTTCCTCGACAACACGCTGGGCATCTCGATCGGCTACGCGCACAGCGACATGCCCATCCAGGAAAACCAGGTCGGCCTGTACGAACCGTGGACCACCGAGCAGACCGACCAAGGCAATCGCCCCGGCCTGGCCCCGGGCACGGTGTTCTCCGACGGCATCAAGGCGCTGCGCCGCACCGGCAACAACGAGCGCGACGGCGTGATGGCCACCGTGCAGTTCCGCCCGTCGAACGTGTGGACCAGCACCCTGGATGCGTTCCACACCGAAGCCGAGCAGATCGATACTGCCAACCAGTTCGAGGTCAACCTCAGCAACTACAACGGCGGTTACACCCCGGGCCTGCTGATCACCAACCCGCAGGTCAACGCCGATGGCACCTTCGCCGGCGGCGTGGCGACCGGCGTGTATCCGCTGGTGCGCGGCATGTACAACAAGCGCAAGGACAAGATCGACGCGTTCGGCTGGAACAACGAGTTCAACTTCGAACGCGTCAAGGTCGTCGCGGATGTGAACTACTCCAAGGCCACGCGCAACGAACTGAACCTGGAGAACAACCTGCAGCTCACCCCGATGCCGCAGCTGGATTCGGTCGGGGTGGTGGTCAAGCCGGACGGGTTCTCGCAGATCAGCCCGGGCTTGGACTATTCCAACCCGGACGCGCTGTTCCTGACCAACACCATCTACGGCTCCGGCTACGGCAAGGTGCCGATGGTCGAAGACCGCCTGAAGGGCGCCCGCCTGCAGGCCACCTTCGCGATGCCCGACTCGCTGCCGTGGTTCTCCGATGTGGACGTGGGCGTGAACTACGCCGACCGCCGCAAGGACAAGACCCAGGCCGAGGGCAACATCCTGCTTGGCGACCAGGGCGATGCCAACATCGCCGGTGACCTGCAGTACGCACCGGTCAATCTGGGCTTCGCCGGTATCGGCTACATCCCGGCCTGGAACGTGCCGGCTGCGGTGGACCGCTACATGGTCTTCAACCCGGTCACCAACCTGGACTACCTGATTCCCAAGGCCTGGACGGTGCAGGAAAAGACCAGCACCGCGTGGATCCGCGCCAACATCAACACCGACCTCGGTGAGGTAGGCCTGCGCGGCAACATCGGCGTGCAGATGGTGCGCACCGACCAGAGCTCGCAGTCCAACTACTTCGACCGCTCGCGTCCCGATGGCCAGAACATCCTGCCGATCGATGACGGCAAGACCTACACCGATTGGCTGCCGAGCTTGAACCTGGCCTTCATGTTCCCGCACCAGCAGACGCTGCGCTTCGCCGTGGCCAAGCAGGTGGCACGCCCGCGCGTGGACCAGATGCGTGCCGGCCTGGAGTTCGGCGTGGACACCGCCACCGGCAAGCCCGGCGGCAGCGGTGGCAACCCGCTGCTGGATCCGTGGCGCGCCAACGCGATCGATCTGTCCTACGAAAAGTACTTCGGCGAAAAAGCGTATGTGGCGGCCGCGGTGTTCTTCAAGGATCTCAAGTCCTACGTCTACACGCAGTCGCGCGACGACTACAACTTCAGCGACCTGCTGGCCAGCTACGTACCGCCGCCGGGCATGATCGTCCCGGTCCTGCCGACCGGCACGTTCTCGGCCCCGCAGAACGGCCAGGGTGGCAAGCTGAAGGGCCTGGAGCTGACCGCCTCGTTCCCGCTGGAGATGCTGACGGAGAGCCTTCGTGGCTTCGGCGTGCAGGCCAGTGCGACGTTCAACGACAGTGACATCAAGATCCTGGATCCGGAAAGCGCCTCCAGCGTGGGCAGCGATCCGATCAGCCTGCCGGGCCTGTCCGAACGCGTGTACAACTTCACCGCGTACTACGAGCGCAGTGGGTTCGAGGCCCGCGTGAGCCAGCGCCGTCGTTCGGATTTCATCGGTGAGATCGGCAACTTCAACGGCAACCGGACGCTGCGTTATGTGGTCGGTGAGAACGTGACGGATGCGCAGGTCAGTTATACGTTCGCCGACAGCAGCAGTCTGCATGGGCTGACGCTGTTGCTGCAGGGAAGCAATCTGACCAACGAGCCGTATCGCACCTACGCTGGCACGAAGGATCGTCCGCTGGAGTACGTGGAGTGGGGCCGCACGTACATGCTGGGCGTGAACTACAAGTTCTGATGTTGCTCTTGTCAGCCACTTAGTGGCGACATCGGGAACCCGCTGCTTGTGCAGCGGGTTTTTTGTTGGCTTCTCTCTGACTCTGAAGAGCGTCAGCGCCGGCTGTCCGTGGGCTGGTCGGGGGTGTGTGGATTCGCGGGGCGCGCCGTAAACCCATCCATGGGGGCTCGTGAGCCGCATCCATGCGGCACAACGGTCCCGCCAACCCACACACCCCCGCCCTTCGACAGTGGGTTGGTGGCCATGGCACAGCAAGGCGTCTACCGCCGTGTCAGTTTTGCGTTTCGATCACCGCGAAGTCTGGGCAGGTTGACTGAGCCATCAAGCAAGCGCCGCTTTTCCATTGCACACCGACACCCTGTCAAAGGGTGGGCAGGGGTGGGTTGGCGGGACCGTATGCCGCCATGGATGGCGGCATACGAGCTTACATGGACGTACTTGCAGCGGGTCCCGCTGACCCACCCCTGCCCGCCCAAACCAGCACGTTTACAGCCCCGAGTGCTGTGGCTGTGGCTGTGGCTGTGGCTGTGGCTGTACCCCAACGCACGAACGCAAGACAAAAAAAGGGCGAGGCACCTGGCCCCGCCCTCTCAATACCACCGGAACACCGATCAGCCGCGTCGCGCGCAATACATCGACTGCGCCGGCAACACCAGCTCATTACCAACAACCTCGCCCACGTCCGGACCCGGCACATGTACCGCCTGCCACTCACCCACCGGCAACGCAGCCCGCACCGAATCCGCCGAAAGATTGAACGCCAACAGCAACGTCTCCTCCCCGTGCACACGCTCGAACATCAACACCGGCTCGGCGCACGCAAGAAAACGGATGTCGCCCACCAACAGCGTCGGCATCGTCCGCCGCCACGCCAGGAACTGACGGAACGCGCTCAACACCGAGTGCGGATCCTGTTCCTGCGTCGCCACCGACGCAGCCTGATGCTCCGCCGGAATCGGCAACCACGGCTCACCCGTCGTGAAGCCCGCCTTCGGCGCATCCAGCCACGGCATCGGCGTACGGCAACCGTCGCGGCCCTTGAAGTTCGGCCAGAACGTAATGCCGTAAGGATCCTGCAGCGCCTCGAACGGCACGTCCGCCTCGCCCAGTCCCAGCTCCTCGCCCTGATAGAGGCAGATCGAACCGCGCAGCGAGCACAGCATCGCCACCAGCATGCGCGCCAGGCGCGGCTGTGCCGGATGACCGCCCCAGCGCGTTACCGCGCGCTCCACATCGTGGTTGGAGATCGCCCAGCACGGCCAGCCTTCGGTCATCGTCGCTTCCAGCCGCGACACGGTGTCGCGGATGTAACCGGCGCTGAAATCCTTCACCAGCAGTTCGAAGCTGTAGCCCATGTGCAGGCGGCCCGGCGCGGTGTATTCGGCCGTAGTCGCCAGCGAATCTTCCGCGGAAATTTCACCCAGGCTGACCGATCCCGGGTACGCGTCCAACAGCACGCGCAGCTGCTCGATGAAGCCGATGTTCTCCGGCTGCGTGTTGTTGTAATAGTGGTACTGGTAGGCGTACGGATTGTCCGCGCTGAAGCCACGGCCGAGGCGTTTTTCCAGCGGCTTGGCCGGGTTGTCACGCAGCTGTGCGTCGTGGAAACAGAAATTGATCGAATCCAGGCGGAAGCCATCCACGCCACGGTCGAGCCAGAACCGCACGTAGTCCAACGTGGCCTGCTGCACTGCCGGGTTATGGAAGTTCAGGTCGGGCTGGTCGGCCAGGAAGTTGTGCAGGAAATACTGCTCACGCCGCGGCTCCCACTGCCAGGCCACGCCCCCGAAGATCGACATCCAGTTGTTGGGCGGGGTGCCGTCCTCGCGTGGATCGGCCCACACGTACCAGTCCGCCTTGGGATTGGTGCGGTCCTGCCGGCTCTCCTGGAACCAGGCATGGTCGATCGAGGTATGGCTGAACACCTGGTCGATCATCACCTTCAGGCCCAGCGCATGCGCCTTGGCCAGCAACTCGTCGAAATCGGCGAGTGTGCCGAACAACGGGTCGACGTCGCGGTGGTCGGCGATGTCATAGCCGAAGTCGGCCATCGGTGATTTGAAGAACGGCGAGACCCAGATCGCGTCGACGCCGAGCGCGGCGACATAGTCCAGGCGCTCGATGATGCCGGGCAGGTCGCCCACGCCATCGCCGTTGGCGTCCAGGAAACTGCGCGGGTAGATCTGATAGATGACGGCACCGCGCCACCATGGAGACTGCGACATTGGGGCCCCCCTTCGGGCTTCCACGGCACCCGCGAGGGGGCCAGAAACGAACCCGACAAGCTTAGCGGGGCGCCTCCAGCGGTGGGGTCGCATGCATACGTATTCACGCCGGATCGCGGTGCGCGTGGCGTTACGGGCACCCGGTCAGGCGGCGCTTCGCCCAGCAGGGCCCCGGGCGCCGGCGGCCAAGGTCGGCACGATCCGGCGCCCTGCCCCGCGCCTTGACCGGACCACCGGCACGTCTTCGCGGGCGGAATACGACCGCACCGCCTATAATTCCGCCCAAGCCTGAAAGTCAGACCGCATGACCATCACCGAAGACACCCGCCCCGCGCTGGGCCTGCCCCAGATCCAGACGCTCGCCGCGCCCGACATGGACGCCGTCGATGCGCTGATTCGTCGCCGACTGTCCTCGGATGTCGTGCTGATCAACCAGATCGCCGACCACATCATCTCGGCCGGCGGCAAGCGCCTGCGCCCGATGCTGGTGATGCTGGCCGGCCACGCGGTCGGCCAGGCCGGCCCGGAACACCATCAGCTGGCGGCAATCATCGAGTTCATCCACACCTCGACGCTGCTGCATGACGACGTGGTGGACGAATCCAGCCTGCGCCGCGGCCGCAGCACCGCCAATGCGCTGTGGGGCAATGCTCCCAGCGTCCTGGTCGGGGATTTCCTGTACTCGCGCAGCTTCCAGCTGATGGTCGAACTGGACCGCATGCCGGTCATGCGGATCCTCGCCGATACCACCAACCGGATCGCCGAGGGTGAGGTGCTGCAGCTGCTGCATGTCCACAACCCGGATACGGACGAAGCGGCCTATCTGCGCGTGATCGAGCGCAAGACCGCGGTGCTGTTCGCCGCCGGCACCCGCCTGGGCGCCCTGGCCAGTGGTGTCGATGAGGCCACCCAGCAGGCGCTGTACGATTACGGCATGCACCTGGGCTACGCCTTCCAGATCGCCGACGACGTGCTGGACTACTCGGCCAATGCCGAGGAGCTGGGCAAGAACCTGGGCGACGACCTTGCCGAGGGCAAGGCCACGTTGCCGCTGATCCACGCGATGGCGCATTCCGATGCCACCACCCGCGAGCGCCTGCGCGAGATCGTGCAGAACGGTGACGCCGAGGCGATGCCCGAGGTGCTGGCGGCCATCCACGCTACCGGCGGGCTGGACTACAGCCGCGCCCGCGCCGAGGAGTACGCCGATGCCGCCGAGCGTGCGCTCGACGGCCTGGCCGACAACGATGCCGTGGCCGCTCTTCGCGGGCTGGCCCGTTACGCGGTGCAGCGCTCGCATTGACCGGAGGCGTGCCGACCAACGGTCGGCACCTACCGGCGTGTCGTCTCGAACCGCTCCTCGAAGAACTCGTCCAGCGCCTTCCACGCGCGCTTGGCCGCGCGTTCGTTGTACTGGCACCCCGGCGGACTGTTCGCATCCGACTCGGCAAAGCAGTGCACCGCGCCGCTGTAGTTGGTGAACTCCCAGTCCACCTTCGCAGCATTCATTTCCTGCTCGAAGCTGGCGATGTCGTCCTTGCTCACGCTCTTGTCGTCGGCGCCATTGAGCACCAGCACGGAGGGATGGGTTCCACCGGCCTTGGCCGGCAGCGGCGAGCCCAGCCCGCCGTGCAGGCTGACCACACCGGCCAGCGGCGCACCGGCGCGTGCCATCTCCAGCACCGTGGTGCCGCCGAAGCAGAACCCGACCGCGCCGATCCGGCTCGCATCCAGCGGTGCCTTGCCGGCCTGCGCCTTCAGCACCTCGATCGCCTTGAGCGCACGCGCCCGCAGCACGGGGCGGTCATTGCGCAGCTTGGTCGCCACCGGACCCGCCTCGGCATCGGTCTTCGGGCGCACGCCCTTGCCGTACACATCGGCCACCAGCACCACGTAGTCATCGCCGGCCAGCTGCTTGGCCTTGGCGATGGCCGAGTCGTTGACGCCCTTCCAGTTGGGCACCATCACCAGGCCCGGGCGTTTGTCGTTGTCACTGTCGTCATAGACCAGCACCCCGCTGAAGGTGGTGCCATCCTGGGTCCACTCCACCGGCTTGGCCTGCATCGCCGCCAGCGCGGGCAGCGCCGTCATGCCCAACAGTACCGCTGCACCCCACCGCCATTGCGTGTTCATGCGCCTGCTCCCGACAGAAAGAGCCCCGAGTGTATGACGGTCGGCTGACGGGACCGTGTAGACGCGCCGGCGCGACGTGCGACCCCGTGATCTGACAGGCCGGCCACGCCCGACCTCATCTGAATTAACTACCTCCGTCCCTGTTATGGCAGGCTGGCCGCCCCCTGTGCATGGAACAGCTCATGAGCCTTGTCGACCGCTTCCTTTCCGGCCTGGTGCCGCGCCTGCCCGAAGACGATGCGCGGATGTGGGCCTGGGTCGAGGGCGCCAGCACGGCCGATCTGGCGCGCCTGCGCGAGCGCTGGCCGCAGGTGCCCGAGAGCCTGGTGGCGCTGCTGGGGCGGGTCGATGGCACGCATTTCCGCACCTACCCGGGTGGCGAGGCGGTGGTGCTGATGCTGGGCTCGGATGTCGAGGAGGGGCACTACCCCTACTTCCTGCGCTCGGTAGCGCAGGTATTCGAGGACAGCGCGCAGTGGGATGACAGCATCCGCTCGATCTACGAGGAGTGGCTGGAGGAAGACCCCGAGATTCTTGGCGAGGGCATTGACGCGGATCTGCCGATGGGCAAGCGCCTGTGCTTCTCGCACTGCATGAACAACGGTGGCACCTCGGTGCTGTATCTGGATTTCGATCCCGCACCGGGCGGCACGGCCGGCCAGGTGGTGCGCTACCTGCACGACCCGGACAGCTACCGGGTGATCGCGCCGAGCTTCGATGTCTATCTGCAGCAGCTCATCGACGGGGACTACGCGTTCATCGATGAAGAAGAAGCCTGATGCCTGCATCACCGGCGTAACCAGGGTGGATGACGTATCCCGCGTCGCCCCGGGGTAGAGCAGATCAGGCGATCCCGATGCCCGGAATCGCGGTGATCTGGTCCGGATCAAAGCCGGCCAGTTCGGCGAAATGGCGGCCACGGGCGACGTAGTCGCGGTACACGCCGTAGCTCGGCGCACCCGGCGACAACAGCACCACCCCGCCCTGCCCGCCAAGCGCGACCTGCGCCAGCCGCATGGCCTCGGGCAGATCGGCGGCGGCATGCAGACCGAAACGGCCTGCATCGGCCAACGGCTGCAGCAGCGCGTGGATGCGCGGGCCGTTGGCGCCCATCGTGACGATCTCCACCGGAGGCACGTCGTGCGCCATGTGCGCGACGAAGTCGTGCCAGTCCAGGCCACGATCATGCCCGCCCACCAGCAGCGCGATGCGGCGACCGGCGAAGCACTCCAGCGCCGCCAGACTTGCGTGCGGCGTGGTGCTGATCGAATCGTTGACGAAGGTGATCCCCTCACGCTTACCGATGGTCTGCAGGCGGTTGGGGAGCGGGCGGAAGTCCTGCACCGCCGGGGCCAGTGCCACCGCGTCCAGGCCCAGCGCCTCGATCGCCGCCAGCACCGCGCACAGGTTGCCGCGGTTGTGTCGGCCGGGCAGCGGCGTGTGTGAGGTGTCGAACACGGCCTGCTCGCCGCGATGCACGACATCGCCGCGCATGTGCCAGCCCAACGGCTGGTTGAACCAGATGACCTCGCTCTCCGGCAACGACAACCCCGCCAGGTGCGGGTCGGCCGCGTTGAGCACCGCGGTCCGCGGCGCGGCCCCGGTGACCAGCTGCAGCTTGTCATCGATGTAGCGTGCTTCGCTGCCGTGCCAATCCAGGTGCTCGGGGAACAGGTTCAGCACGATGGCGACCTGCGGGTGCGCGCCACTGCGCGCGACCTCGCCGGTCTGGTAGCTGGACAGTTCCACTGCCCAGTACTGCGGCACCGGCTGCGGGGCCAGCACTTCCAGCAGCGGCAGGCCGATGTTGCCGATCAGCCCGGTGCGCGCGCCCGAAGCACGCAGCAGATGTGCCAGCAGCGCGGTGGTGGTGCTCTTGCCCTTGGTACCGGTCACGCACACGGTGTCGTGCACGATGCCGTCGGCAGCGGCGTGCTCGGCGAACCACAGCGAGGTACCGCCGATGAACTGCGTGCCCTGCGCGGTGGCGTGCAGGGCTGCCTCGCCATACGGGCTGATACCCGGCGATTTGATCACCACCTCGAAGGCGGCCAGCGCCAGGCCGGTGACATCCGAACGAACCGTCAGCGCCCCCTGGGTTTCCTCACGCGCACCGGCGGCCTCGGCCTCCGGGCAGAACAACGTCAGCGGCAGCGACGGCAGCCGCTGCTGCAGGACGCGGAACGCGGCGCGCCCCTCACGTCCCCAGCCCCACAACGCAACGCGCTTGCCTTCAAGCTGCGAAATTCGCACGCAGACGCTCCCAGATCGCCGGAGGAATGCGGTGTTCGCCTTCCAGCGCCAGCAGCGGTTCGATCTGCAGTTCCGTGGCGTCCAGCTGCGGGCGGATCTCGTGGACAAAGCGCTTCACCAGCGCGTCTTCATTCCATTCCGGGCGCGCGGCCAAGGTCGCCATCGCAGCGCGCGATTCGCGGCCTTCGCCCACGCACTCGAACGGCTTGTGGTCCTGGAACTCCAGCAGCGCATCGAAGCCCGGGGCCTGCTCGATATCGTCGAGCAGGTTGCGGCCGAAGATGCCGACCAGGCGCATCTTGGGCATGAACGGGGCCAGCGCCAGGAACACGAAGTGGCACTTCGGGCAGACGCCGCACCAGCGGTTCACCGGGCGCTCGCCCAGGATGTGGAAATTGCGGTTGCAGCTGGAGAAATGCGCGTCGTAGAAGTCACTCTTGGCGAACTGACGCGCCACCGCCAGCTCCGAGAGCGGGCGCAGCAGCGAGTAATAGTGCAGGTCCGCGGCGACGTGGCGTTCCAGATGCTCACCGAAGGCCTGTTCGAACGCCCAGCCCTTCGACCACTGGTGATTGACCTCGCCGGTGCCCGGAATCTGGCTGCCATAGCTGGCCGAGCGCTCGTTGGAGAACACCACCTGGTCCACGCCCTGCAGCAGCGCGGCCAGCACCAGGATCGCCGAGTTCACCGCGGTGACCGGGATATGGCCGTTCCAGGCGCCCTGACGGTTGAGCTCGAACAGCTCCGGGGCCAGCGTGCGGCCGATGTTGAGGATCGGCAGGCCGGTGCGCTCGGCGCAGGCGCGGATCAGCTGCGAGCCGCCAATCCAGGTGACCGTTTCGGCGATACCCAGGCTGCGCAGCGCTTCGATGCTGACCAGCGAATCCTTGCCGCCGCCGATGGCGACCAGCGCGTGTTCGCGCAGGCCCAGCGCCGGTGCGGCGAAGGCTTCGCCCTCGACCGGCAGGCGGAAGCGGCCACGCAGGTTCAGGCCATTGCGGTAGGCGAATTCGCCCAGGCCGTTGAGGTACACCGTCTCGACCAGCGCCGCGGTGGCCGCGTCAATGGTGTAGCTGTCGATACGCACCTGCTCGGGCACGCCGGCCTTGTAGTAGCTCACCCCGGCCATCAGGTGCAGCAGGCGCAGGGCGCGCTGCACCGCCTCGGCGCGGTCATCCTCGAGCACGAACGGCGCGCCCGGGATGGTCACCGTCTCGATCAGCTCCGGGCCGTCATCGAAGGCGTAGACCAGCTGCGCCACGCCGGTGCCCGCGTCGAATTCGCAGCGGACGAAGCGGAAAACGGCAACCTGGTGTTTATCAAAAGCAGTCATGGTGTATCCGGTTTGAATGGCGGCAGGCAGCGGTCAATGGCCATCATCGATGACGTCCTCACGCGGCAGCTCGCGCTGGTTGTAAGTGTTGGCCATGACGTAGCCATACGCGCCGGCGTCGGCGATCAGCATCACATCGTCCGGCGCGGTCGAGGCCGGCAGGCGGCGGCGCTTGCCGAACACGTCGCTGGATTCGCAGATCGGGCCGACCACATCGAACATCGCTTCGGAGTAGCCACTCAGGCGGCTGAGGTTCTCGATGTCATGCCAGGCGTCGTACAGCGCCGGACGCATCAGCGTGTTCATGCCCGCATCCAGACCGACGCGGCGGATGCCGTCCTTTTCCACCACCTGGGTGGCCCGCGTCAGCAGCACGCCGGACTCGGCCACCAGGTAGCGGCCCGGTTCGATCGCCAGGCGGAACGCCGGGTGCACGGCCTTCACTTCGGCCAGGCCGATCGCCCAGGCCTCCAGATCGAACGGCTCGTCGTCGGCGCTGTACGGGATCGGCAGGCCACCGCCGATATCGATGGTCTCGATGCTGCCGATGCGGCGGGCGAACCCGGCCAGTTCATCGCACATCAGGCGCCAGTGCTGCGCGGTTTCCACGCCGCTGCCCAGGTGCGCATGCAGGCCGACCACGCGGGTGCCCAGCTCGCCGGCGATGCGGACGAACTCATCCACGCGGGCGATCGGCAGGCCGAACTTGGAGTCCTTGCCGCCGGTGCGGACCTTGGCATGGTGGCCTTCGCCACGGCCCAGATCCACGCGCAGCCAGAGCTCGCGGTTGCTGAACAGTTCCGGCCAGCGCTGCAGGGCTTCCACGTTGTCCAGCGTGACGGTGACACCCAGCGCGAACGCGGCATCGTACTCGGCATGCGGCGCGAAGCTGGGGGTGAACAGCACGCGCTTGGGCGACAGCGTCGGCAGCGTGTTGAACACGTGCTTGAGCTCGCCGTGCGACACGCACTCCAGGCCGAAGCCTTCCTGCTCCAGCACTTCCAGGATGGCCGGGTGCGAGTTGGCCTTGATCGCGTAGTAACGCTGGTCGATCGCCTTGATCGCGTTCAGCGCGCGCGCACGCGCCCGCACCGTTGGCAGGTTATAGACGTAGCGCGGCGTCCCGGCCTGGGCGAGCGTCAGCAGGTGCTCGCGCTGGCCCCGCCACCAGGCGGTTTCGCGCGGGCGGATGGTGCCGGCGATTTCGCGCCAGCGCGGGCCGAACACTTCGCCCTCTTCCACCGGCATCGCGCCGCTGTCGATCAGTTCGGCGTGCAGGATCGGCAGCAGGCCGTCCGCGTCCGCCTCGTCGATGACGAAGGTCAGGTTCAAGTCATTGGACGACTGCGAAATCATGTGCACGCGTTCGCGGCCGAAGGTGGCCCACACGTCCGAGAGCTTGTGCAGCATCGAGCGCATGCCGCGGCCGACCAGGGTGATCGCCGCGCACGGCACGATGATCTTGACCTTGCAGATCTGCGACAGGTCGGCCGACAGCGCGGCCAGCACATCGGTGCTGACCAGGTTTTCGGACGGGTCCAGCGAGACGGTCACGTTGGTTTCGGCCGAACCGATCAGGTCCACGGAGAGGCCGTGCTTCTTGAACAGCCCGAACACGTCGGCCAGGAAGCCGACCTGCTGCCACATGCCGATGCCTTCCATCGAGACCAGCACGATGCCGTTGCGGCGGCTGATCGCCTTCACACCCGGCACCGCCGCGGCATTGCCATCGATGCTGGTGCCCGGCAGCTCGGGGCGCTCGGTATCCAGGATCGCCATCGGCACGCCGGCATCGCGGCACGGCTTGATCGAACGCGGGTGCAGCACCTTGGCGCCGGTCGTCGCGATTTCCTGCGCTTCGTAATAGTCCAGGCGGGTCAGCAGGCGCGCGTCGGGCACGTCCTTCGGGTTGGCGCTGAACATGCCCGGCACATCGGTCCAGATCTCCACGCGGCTGGCGCCGAGCAGCGCACCGAAGTACGCCGCCGAGGTATCCGAACCGCCGCGACCGAGGATGGCGGTGCCCCCATCGGCATGGCGGGAGATGAAGCCCTGGGTGATCAGCATGCGGGTCGGCTGGGCGCGGAAACGCGCGGCCCAATCGGCCTCGGCACGCCACTGGCAGTTCACCGACAGGCGCTGCGACCACTCGCTCTGGCTGGGTTGCGGCGGCAGTGCATCGAGCCACTCGCGGGCATCCATCCAGCCGAAATCCAGGCCACTGGCGCGCAGATAGGCCGCACCGACGGTCGAGGACAGCAGTTCGCCCTGGCCCAGCACCTCAGCCTGCCACTCCAGCGGCCGACCGGCGGCACGCGGATCGTCCAGCAGCCCGGCCAGCGCGTCCAGACGCACGTCCAGCGCGGTGGCGTCCAGCGCCAGCTCGGTCAGGAATTCGCGGTGGCGCGCGACCAGCGCGGCGACACGGTCGCGGCTGTCGGCGGCGCCATCGGCGATCGCGGTGAGTTCGTTGGTCACCCCGGACAGCGCCGATACCACCACCAGCACGCGCGAGCCCGTTTCTTCCGCCCGTTTTTTCGCCAGTTTGCCGATGGTGTCCCAGCGGTGACGACGCGACACGGAGGTGCCGCCGAACTTCAGTACGATCCAGCGATCGACAAGGGGGGAAGCTGACATGGAGGTGGAGGTTTGGGTAGTGAGAGGGATCGCCCGGCACGCCGGGCCGAACCCCCGATTCTATGCCAAGCCTGCCCGTTGCAGGGGCCGGGCCCGCAATGCGGCCCCGGTTGGTAAGCTGCCCGCCCGTTTTTCCCTGAGCGCCCCGCCATGACCTCCCGTCGTTTCCTGCAGCTGGATGTGTTCTCGCCCTACCCCGGCGCCGGCAACCCGCTGGCCGTCGTGCTCGATGCACAGGGCCTGGACGAGACGGCGATGCAGGCCATCGCCCGCTGGACCCGCCTGCCGGAGACCACCTTCGTGTTCCCGCCTGCCGCCCCGGGCGCGAGCTACGGCATCCGGATGTTCAGCCCGCAGAAGGAAGTTCCGTTCGCCGGCCACCCCAGCGTGGGCACCGCGCATGCCGTGCTCGAGCTGGGCGTGGCCGCACCGGTCGAGGGCGTGCTGGTCCAGGACGGCATCGCCGGTGCCCTGCCGCTGCGGGTGGATGGCAGCGGTGACGCCCGCACCATCGCGATCCGTACCCCGCGCGCCGCGGTGGCCGAAGTGACCACTGCCGCCGACCCGCGCCTGCAGGCAGCCTTGGCGGGCTGGCCGCTGGGCAATCTGCCGCCGGCGAGCATGGCCGGTGGCCGCAGCTGGTGGGTGGTGGAACTCGCTGACGAGGCCGCCCTGCGCGCCCTCACCCCGGATTGGGATGCCGTGGCCACCTTGGCCGAGGCCACCGACAGCATGGGGGTATTCGCCTATGCACGCAGCCAGGGCCAGGCGTGGGATCTGGCGGTGCGTGCGTTCGTCGGCAATGGCCGTCGCTTTGAAGATGCGGCCTCCGGTGCGGCCAATGCGGTGCTGGCCGCGTGGCTGGACAGCCGCGATGCGCTGCCCGGCACCGCGCACGGCTACGTCGTCAGCCAGGGCCGTGAAGTGGGCCACGATGCGCGCCTGACCCTGCGCATCGATGACCATGGCGATGTCTGGTCCGGCGGCCAGGTGCAGACCGTCATCCGCGGCACGCTGGACTGGTGATCCCGGCGGCGGCGCGTCAACGCGCCGTGTCGTACACCGGTGCGCCATCGACCCAGGTCGAACGCACCTGCAGGTCGGCCAGGTCGGCCGGGGCGATGCTGAGCGGATCGCGATCAAGCACGACGAAATCCGCGTGCAGGCCGGGCTGCAACCGGCCGACCTGGGCCTCGTCATGGCCTGCCCACGCGGCATCGGCGGTGAACCCGCGCAGCGCTTCGGCCGCGGTCAGGCGCTGATCGGGCTGCCAGCCGCCCGGCGGTTGGCCCGCACGGTCCTGGCGGGTGACCGCGGCATACAGGCCCAGGCGCGGATCCACCTGTTCCACCGGGAAGTCCGAACCAAGCGCGAGCCGGGCACCGGAGCCCAGCATCCGCCGCCACGCATAGGCCCCGAGGATGCGCTCGGGACCGACCCGATCCTGCGCCCAGCCCATGTCCGAGGTGGCGTGGGTAGGTTGCATCGAGGCGATCACGCCGAGCTGGGCAAAGCGCGGAATGTCCTCCAGCGCCACCACCTGCGCATGCTCGATCCGCCAGCGATGATCGCTGCTGCGACGCTCGCCCAGCACCCTGGCGTAGGTGTCCAGCGCGATCCGGTTGCCTCGATCGCCGATCGCATGGGTGGCGACCTGGACATGACAGGTATCGGCTTTGCGCACCGCCGTTTCAAACTCGGCCGGCGAGGTCACCAGCAAGCCGCGGTTGTGCGGGTCGTCGCTGTAGTCGGCCAGCAGCGCGGCGCCGCGGCTGCCCAGCGCGCCATCCATGAACAGCTTGACCCCGCGCATCTCAAGGCGGCCACCGGGATGCTGGTACGCGCCCTGTGCACACAGATCAGCCAGCGCATCGCCATTACCATCGGCATACGCATCGATACGCAGCGGCAGCGTGCCGGCATCGGCGAAGCGGCGCATCAGAGCCAGATCGGCGCGCGATACGCCCATGTCGTGCACACCGGTCAGGCCGTGGCTGACCGCTTTATCCAGTGCGCGGGTCAGCATCTGCTCGCGGGCTGCGTCGCTGGGCGTCGGGATCGCCGCCTGCACCAGGGTCATCGCTTCATCGACGAACACCCCGCTCGGCTGCCCCTTCGCATCGCGCACGATGCGACCACCGGCCGGCTGCCAGCTGCCCTTCAGCGCGCGTTGGCCGGGCTGCCGTGCGACCGCGCGCAATGCCGCGCTGTTGCCCCAGCCCGCGTGACCATCGATGCGACCCAACCAGACCGGTCGGTCCGGGAACGCCGTGTCGAGATCGGCCACGGTCGGGAACTGCTTGTCCGGCCACCGGTTCTGGTCCCAGCCGCTGCCCAGCAGCCAGCCCTCGGGGTTGTCGGCCGCAAAGCGCTGCAGGCGCACCACGATGTCCTGGGTACTGGTCGCACCGGTGAGATCGGCCTGCATCAGCGTGCCGCCCAGGAACATCAGGTGTGCATGCGCATCGATCAGCCCCGGGATCACGGTGGCCTCGCCGACGTCGGTCAGCGCCGCCAGTGGATACAGCGTCAACAGTGCCTGCCGATCACCAACGGCGAGCACGCGCCCGGTGTCGGTATCCCACGCCAGCGCAGTGGCGGCGGGCGCGTCGGGATCCCCGGTATGGATGGTCGCGGCGGTCAGCAGGCGCACATCGGCCTGCGCGGTGCCGGCCAGCAGGCAGGCCAGCAGGGTGGCAAGAGCGGTCGGACGCATGCAGATACCCCACAACAGGAAAGCGGCGACTATGCGGCCGCCGCTTTCCCATCACAATCTGCTGTGCACCAATCGCTGGCGCGGATCAGCCGGCCAGCTCGGCCTCAAGGCTGATCGGTACCGCACTGAGCGCCTTGGAGACCGGGCAGTTCTGCTTGGCGTCATCGGCGATGGCACGGAACTGGGTGGCCTCGATGTTCGGCACCACGGCCTTCACCTTCAACGTGATCTGCGACAGCTGCGGGCCACCTTCCATCGAGAGGTCCACCTTGGCTTCGGTATCCAGCGAGGTGGGCACGAAACCGGCCTCGGTCAGCTTGGCCGACAGCGCCATCGTGAAGCAGCCGGCATGTGCAGCGGCGATCAGCTCTTCCGGGTTGGTGCCCTTCTCATCGCCGAAGCGGCTGCTGAAGGCATAGCGTGTTTTGTCCATCAAGCCGCTCTGGGGCGTGCTCAATTGTCCCTTGCCTGTCTTGAGGTCACCTTCCCAATGCGCGGTGGCGTGGCGTGAAATACCCATCGTGAGATCTCCTGCGGCGTGAATGACCAGACCAGCCTAGACCGTGCCGCGTTAGTGCCATGTCTGGCTGCCGTCAGCGGCATGGCAGGTGGCGCTCCCAGCTGAATCGGTCCTCAAGATCGATGCTGTTTTCAAGTGGTTTTCGTGCGACAGTCGGGGTGCGACGGTCCATGACCGATGGCACCCGCCGCGAGGGCGGACCCTGTTTTTTGGCTATGACCTGATGCACTGCGGTAACGAAGGGCGTGGAAATCACGAATTTTTATGCGCCTGCCTATTGGCGGCGCCCCATAGTTGCCCTACATTTCGCTTGCCGACGGGGTTCGGCGCGACCAAACAACCAACCGTTCACGGAACAGGAAACCATGGCAAAGACCGCTAAGAAGGCTGCCCCGAAGAAGGCAGTAAAGAAAGTCGCTACGAAGGCAGCCGCGAAGCCGGCCGCTCCCAAGCCGATCAAGGAAGTGCTGAGCAAGTCTGGTCTGGTTGCACACATCGTTGAAGCGTCCGGCGTTGTCGCCAAGGACGTGCGCGCCGTGCTCGCCTCGCTGGAAGGCGCCGTCGCCGCTTCGGTGCACAAGAAGGGCGCGGGCAGCTTCACCCTGCCGGGCCTGCTGAAGATCTCCACCGTCAGCGTGCCGGCCAAGCCGAAGCGCAAGGGCATCAACCCGTTCACCAAGGAAGAGCAGTGGTTTGCCGCCAAGCCGGCGTCGACCAAGCTGAAGGTGCGTCCGCTCAAGAAGCTCAAGGACGCCGCGCTCTAATCTGCGCGCTTCCTGCAGCACCTAAACGGGACGGCATAAGCCGTCCCGTTTTTTTTGGTCATCTCCAGGCGGCGGCCTGGGGACAGTTGCCGAGGGCGTGCCGGTCGCTGCGGGCTCGGCGTGCCTAGCGAAACACAGCGTTTCCAAAGACGTTCGCGCCGCCTGCTTCCTGCGCAGATGCCTGCCCTGCCGTGATCCAGGGCATAGCAGAACCGACCGGAACGCACAGGGTGGAACACTGCGTGCGACCGCGCCTGTCGTCGCGGTACGCCTCGCGCCCTATGGTGGCCTTGACCCCCCACCGCGCAGGCAGCCATGGCCAGCTCTTCTTCCCAGCGTTACCGCATCACCGTCACCCCGATCGAAAAGGACGGCCTTCAGTGCAGCGGGCGCTGCACCATCGAGCTGGAGCACCGTGCGCAGCAGGATTGGATGCGCCTGCTGGAAATCGCGCGGCGCAACACCGGGCTCAGCGGTGACGAACGTGCCGCGGCCATCGTGGCCACCCAGCTGCTGCGCGACCTCGCCCAGCGCCACGCCGACGAACCCGGCCACCCGCTTACCGTGCTGCAACCGCAGCTGGACGAGGTGCTCGCCGCGTTGGAGTCGATCCAGGGCGCGCCCTGAGCCAAGCGCCGGGCGTGGCGCTACACTCGGCGCTCTCCGGGGAGAGTCCTGCATGCGCCGCGCCGTCCTGTTGCTTCCGCTGCTGTTCCTGCACGGCTGCTCCTGCCAGCAGCAGCCGCCCATGACCGAGTCACCTGCGGCGCCCGAAGGCGCAGCGGACGCCGATGACGTGCCGCCTCGGCACAGTGCACCGACGCCCCCGCCCACCGCCGCGGCACCGACCGCGCTCAGCGCAGTGGCCGCGGACGCACTGGATGAGCCTTCGCTGGTGCATCGCTACCTGAGTGCATTGGCGCAGGGCGACGTCGCGACCGCCGACGCGCAGTGGACCGGCGGCGGCCCGGGCGGCCACCCGGACGATGCCCCCCTTCGCGCACTGCCCGACTTCCGCGGGCTGCGCATCAAGACCGGCGCGCCCATCGCACGCGACACCGCCCAGCCCTCCCGGCTGCGCGAAGTGCCGGTCCAGATCCGGGTCAGCACCGACACACGCACACTGCGTTTCGAGGGCTGGTATCGGCTGCAACCCCGCGCGGATGGGAGCGGGTGGGAAATCCACGGCGCCTCGATCCAGCCGGTGCTGAACTGACTGCATCGCAGGGCGCGCCATCGAATCCTGACCGCGTACGTCAAAGCTGGATTCAGCCGCGCGCGCTATTGTTGGCATCTCATTCCCCACGGCCTGCCGCCATGAACGTTCGCCCGCTGTTGTCCCGCCTCGCCGCCTGCACCGTGCTGCTGGCCGCCGCCATCGGCGCGCAGGCCGCGCCCAGCGTATCCGGCCGCCAGCTGTCCGTCGGCGCTACCGATGTGCAGCAGTACCTCGACGGCAGCTTCCCGCGCACGCAGAACGCGCTGGGGGGCCTGATCGCAATGACGATGAGCCATCCGCAGCTGACCCTTCCGCAGGGCAGCCGGCTGGACCTGGGCTTCGATGTCGCCATGGCGACCGCCGGCGGCAACCCGGCGCCGCTGGGCAAAGTGAAGCTGAGCAGCGGCCTGCGCTACGACGCGCAGACACAGGGCTTCCACCTGCAGGAGCCGACGGTCGATGATTTCACCCCGGCCAACAACGGCGGCAAGCTGGATTCACGTACGCGCGGCCTGCTCAATGCCTGGCTCACCGATTACGCCCAGCGCGAACCGATCTACAAGATCGACCCGAGCGTGGCCGCGGTGCTCGGCACGCTGCAGGTGCAGTCGGCCCAAGTGGAGAACGGCAAGCTGGTGGTAACCTTCAACCAGGATCTCGGCGCGCTGGTGCCGGCCGGGTTGCTGAGCAAGTAACGCGATTGTGGGCACCGACCCTGGGTCGGTGCCCACACGATCAACCGGCCAATGCCTTGGCCACCGCATCGGCGAAGGCGGGAATATCCCCCGGCTTGCGGCTGGTGATCAGGCCACCATCCACCACCACTTCGGCATCGGTCCACTCGGCACCCGCATTGCCCAGATCGGTTTTCAGCGACGGCCACGAGGTGACCTTGCGGCCCTTGGCCAAGCCGGACTCGACCAGCAGCCACGGCCCGTGGCAGATCGCGGCGACCGGCTTGCCCGCCGCGCCGAAGGCCTTGATCAGCGCGACCGCGTCGGTGTCGATGCGCAGTTTGTCGGGATTGATCACGCCGCCGGGCAGTACCAGTGCGTCGTAATCGCCGGCCTTCGCGCCTTTCAGCGGTGCATCGACCGTGACGTCCTCGCCCCAGTCCTTGTCTTTCCAGCCGCGGATCGTGCGGGCGTCACCGGGGGCGATCACCTTGACCGAGGCGCCCCAGGATTCCAGCAGGCGCTTGGGTTCCTGCAGCTCGGACTGTTCGAAGCCATCGGTGGCGAGGATCGCGATGTGCTTGCCGTTGAGTGCGTGTGCCATGGAGCGGCTCCAGTAAGTAGGAGCGCTCAGTGTGGCCGCGGGCGCATTGGGCGGCGGTGACCACGATGTGCACATCGTGTCGGGACAGCCACCGGCCCATGGCCGGTGGCGACCGGAGGGATCAGCGCTTGGGCTGCAGCATCGTGCCGGTGCACTGCTTCGAACCGCAGCGGCACTCCCAGATCTTCTTCAGGCGCGCGGTGTGACGCTCGGCCAGGGTGATGCCGTAGTTGTAGGTCAATTCATCGCCCGGCTTGATGTCCTTGATCGCCTCGATGAATACCTTGTCCTCGCGGCGGTTGTCACCCTCGGCTTCCTCGATCACTGCTTCGCAGTTCGGATCGCAGCTGTGGTTGAGCCAGCGCGCGTCGTTGCCCTTGTAGTTAGCATCGATGACGTAGTCGTCGTTGAGGGTGAACAGGAAGGTATGACCGCTCTCCACATCCCCGGTGTCGTCGGCGTCCACGTCGGCGTGGCTGCGCAGCAGACCCTTGTACTGGATGACCCGCTCGCCCTTCTTGATCGGCGCCAGCGCGAACACGCCATTGCCATGGATGGTGGACTTGCGGGCCTGGATCTTCTTGGGCATCTGGCTGACCGTTGCGGTGGGAAGCCCCGATTCTCGCTTAATCTTTGTGATTGCCAAAGCGATGCAGTCCAATACACGCCCAAGGCCGCCCTGCGGGCGCCTGAACGGGCGGGTTGGATGCCGCCGGAGAAAAGCGTACAATTTCAGTCCGCTTTATGGTTCTGCACCCCACATGCTCCGCGTCACCAAGCTCACCGATTACGCCACCGTCGTGCTGACCGTGCTCGCTGCCCGCCCGGGCGAGGTGCTCAGTGCAACTGAACTGGCCGAGTTCGCCCGTCTGGAACCGCCCACCGTCAGCAAGCTGCTCAAGCCGCTGGCCCAGGCCGGGCTGGTCGAAGGCCTGCGCGGCGTCCGCGGCGGCTACCGGCTGACCCGCGCGGCAGACCAGATCACGCTGTTCGAGATCGTGGAAGCCATGGAAGGGCCGCTGGGCCTGACCGAGTGCGCCCATGACCACAGCCAGTGCGGCCGCGAGCTGCAGTGTGGCGCGCGCAGCAGCTGGCGGATGATCAACGACGTGGTGTCCGAAGCGCTGCGCGCGGTCACCCTGGCGCAGATCCTGCCCCCTCTTCCCCTTGTTGACGCCCACCGCCGCGCGATCGCGGCGGATGTCGTCTCCTGATCAGGCAGCCCCCATGGCCACCGATACCCTCGATACCGTCGCCACCGGCGATACCCCCAACCGCGAGATCCATGAGCAGCTCGGCCGCAAGTACTCGGCAGGCTTCATCACGGACATCGAATCGGACTCGTTGCCGCCCGGCCTGGACGAGGACACCATCCGTGCCCTGTCCGCCAAGAAGGACGAGCCGGAGTGGATGACGCAGTGGCGCCTGGACGCCTACCGCCACTTCCTGACCATGCCGATGCCGGACTGGGCCAAGCTGCAGATCGCGCAGATCGACCTGCAGACGTTGAGCTACTACTCCGCGCCAAAGGGCCCGAAGTACGCCTCGCTGGACGATGTGCCCAAGGAACTGCTGGACACCTACGACAAGCTCGGCGTGCCGCTGCATGAGCGCGCCAGGCTGGCCGGCGTGGCCGTGGATGCGGTGTTCGATTCGGTCTCGGTCGGCACCACGTTCCGCAAGGAACTGGCCGAGAAGGGCGTGATCTTCTGCTCCATGTCCGAGGCGATCAAGGAACACCCGGAACTGGTCAAACAGTACCTGGGCACCGTGGTCCCGGTCGGCGACAACTACTTCGCCGCGCTCAACTCGGCGGTGTTCTCCGATGGCAGCTTCGTGTTCATCCCCAAGGGCGTGCGTTGCCCGATGGAACTGAGCACCTACTTCCGCATCAACGCCGGCCATACCGGCCAGTTCGAGCGCACGCTGATCATCTGCGAGGACAAGGCGTACGTGTCCTACCTGGAAGGCTGCACCGCGCCGATGCGCGATGAGAACCAGCTGCACGCCGCGGTGGTCGAGCTGGTCGCGCTGGACGATGCCGAGATCAAGTACTCCACGGTGCAGAACTGGTACCCGGGCGATGAGAACGGCGTGGGCGGCATCTACAACTTCGTCACCAAGCGTGCCGAATGCCGTGGCGCGCGCAGCAAGGTCACCTGGACCCAGGTCGAGACCGGCTCGGCGATCACCTGGAAATACCCGTCCTGCGTGCTGCTTGGCGATGATTCGGTCGGCGAGTTCCACTCGGTTGCGCTGACCCACCATCGTCAGCAGGCCGACACCGGCACCAAGATGATCCACATCGGCAAGCGCACCAAGAGCAAGATCGTCAGCAAGGGCATCAGCGCCGGCCATGGCCAGAACACCTATCGTGGCCTGGTGAAGATCGATCGCGGCGCCGAGGGCGCGCGCAATTACACCCAGTGCGATTCCCTGCTGATCGGCAAGAAGTCCGGCGCGCATACCTTCCCCTACATCGAGGTGAAGAACCCCAGCGCGACGGTCGAGCACGAAGCGACCACCTCCAAGATCTCCGACGACCAGCTGTTCTATTGCCGCGCCCGCGGCATCGATCAGGAAAATGCGGTGTCGATGATCGTCGACGGCTTCTGCAAGCAGGTCTTCCGCGAGCTGCCGATGGAGTTCGCCGTGGAAGCCAAGAAGCTGCTGGACGTCAGCCTGGAAGGCTCGGTCGGATGATCCGCATCCTGATCAGCCTGGGTCTGCTGCTGGGCGCGGTGGCGCCGGCGGCCGCGCAGGACGTGAAATGCGATCCGGGTGGCAACCAGCTCGAGCTCAATGCCTGCGCTGACGGCGAGTTCAAGCAGGCCGATGCCGAACTGAACGCGGTGTACCGCCAGATCGTGGCCAAGCTGGCCGGCGAGCCGGTCGCACTGGCAAAGATGAAAGCAGCGCAGCGCCTGTGGGTCCAGCTGCGCGACGCCGATCTGGACGCGCGCTACCCGGTGGGCGATGACGAGAACCCTCGCCTGCTGTACGGCTCGATGTACCCGATGCTGTATTCCGGCGCCAAGGCGGCCTTGACCACCGCGCGGGTCACTTACCTGCGCAACGAATTCCTCGAGCGCAGCGAATACGACCTCTGAGTCGCGCTGCCTCCAGTTCCCCTATCTGACAAGACGATTATCGACATGTTGAAGATCGACAACCTCCACGCACGCATCGGCGACAAAGACATCCTCAAGGGCCTCTCGCTGGACGTGAAGCCCGGCCAGGTGCACGCCATCATGGGCCCCAACGGCGCCGGCAAGTCCACCTTGGGCAATGTCCTGGCCGGCCGCGACGGCTATGACGTGAGCGAAGGCAGCGTGCAGTTCGAAGGCCGTGATCTGCTCGAGCTGGCGCCGGAAGAACGCGCCGCCGCCGGCCTGTTCCTGGCCTTCCAGTACCCGGTGGAAATCCCCGGCGTGAACAACACCTACTTCCTGCGCGCCGCGCTCAACGCCCAGCGCAAGGCGCGCGGCGAGGAAGAACTGGACTCGATGCAGTTCCTCAAGCTGGTCCGCCAGAAGCTGGCCGTGCTGCACCTGAAGGACGAGCTGCTGCACCGCGGCGTCAACGAAGGCTTCTCCGGTGGCGAGAAGAAGCGCAACGAGATCTTCCAGCTGGCCGTGCTCGAGCCGAAGCTGGCGATCCTGGATGAAACCGACTCCGGCCTGGATATCGACGCGCTCAAAAGCGTGGCCGACGGCGTGAACGCGCTGCGTTCGCCGGACCGTTCCTTCATCGTGATCACCCATTACCAGCGCCTGCTCGATTACATCAAGCCGGACGTGGTGCATGTGCTGGCCGATGGCAAGATCGTGCAGAGCGGCGGCCCGGAACTGGCCCTGGAACTGGAAGCCCATGGCTACCACTTCCTGAAGGACCGCGTGGTGCCGGAGGCAGCGGTCTGATGAGCGCCCTGCTCGATTCCCTCGCCAGCGGCTTCTGCGGCAGCGATGCACGTCGCGCCGAGCTGGATGCCGCCCTGCAGGCCGGCCTGCCCGGCCCGCGCACCGAAGCCTGGAAATACACCTCCCTGCGCCAGCTGGAGCGTCGCAGCTTCCAGCCCGCCCCGCTCGCCCCGGCCATGGTCGATGCCGCCCTGCTGGCCGACATCCCGTCGCCGCGGCTGGTGTTCGTCAATGGTCGCCCGTCCGGCGCGCTGAGCGATGTCGCTGCAGTGCCGGCCGGTGTGCAGCTGGCCACCCTGTCCTCGGCACTGGCCGCGGGCGATGAAGCCGCTCGTTTCCTCGGCCGCCGCTTCGAGCGCAGCGAGGAAGTGTTCGCCCGCCTCAACGCCGCGCTCGCCGATGAGGGCGTGCTGCTGCGCGTGGAAGCAGGCGTGCAGGTCGAGGCGCCGCTGCAGCTGGTGTTCATCAGCGTGGCCGGCGATACCGACCTGTCCTGGCACCACCGCCACCTGATCGAGCTTCGTGCTGGCGCTGCGCTGGGCGTGGTCGAGCACCACCTGCATGTCGGTGATGCCGCGCACCTGGACAACACCCTGGTGCACGTCCATCTGGCGCAGGATGCGGTGCTCTCGCACGCCCGCGTGCAGGCCGATGCCACCCGCGCCACCTCGCTGCTGCGCACCGACGCCGTGCTGGCCCGTAACGCGCAGTACCGCCGCATCGATCTGGAGCTGGGCGCCGCGCTGAGCCGCCATGAGCTCAACGTCCGCCTGGAAGGCGACAACGCCCAGCTGACCGCCAACGGCGTGCTGCTTGGCAACGGCCGCCGCCATATCGATACCCGCCTGGGCATCGAGCACATCGCGCGTGATACCGCCTCGGAAATGGTCTGGCGAGGCGTGGCGGCCAACCGCAGCCGCGTGGTCTTCCACGGTGGCATCCACATCCGCGAAGGCGCCGATGGCACTGACGCCAACCTGTCCAACAAGAACCTGCTGCTCTCCGCCGATGCCGAGATCGATACCCAGCCCACGCTGGTGATCGATGCCGACGAAGTGAAGGCCGCCCACGGTGCCACGGTCGGTCAGCTCGATGCCAACGCGCTGTTCTACCTGCGCTCGCGTGGCCTGCCGGCCGATCGCGCGCAGCAGCTGCTGAGCGCGGCGTTCTGCCATGAACCACTGAACGCCCTCGACGCGCGCCTGACCGAGCAGCTCACCGCCCAGCTCGACCGTGCGCTGGCCCTGGCGGGCGTGGCATGAACCTGTCCACGCCGCGCCCGGTCGCCGATACCGGCGCCGCACCCGATTGGGACCGCGTGCGCCTGGACTTCCCGCTGTTGATGCGCGAAGTGCACGGCAAGCCGCTGGTGTACTTCGACAACGCCAACACCGGCCAGAAGCCGGTGCAGGTGATCGGCGCGGTGGACGAGTTCTACCGCCGCTACAACGCCAACGTCAGCCGTGCGGTGCATGCGCTCGGCACCGAAGCGACCGATGCCTACGAAGGCGCACGCAACAAACTGGCGCGCTTCCTCAACGTGCGCGCCAGCGAGCTGGTGCTGTGCAGCGGCACTACGTTCGCGATCAACCTGGTCGCCTATTCGTGGGCACTGCCGCGGCTGAAGGCCGGCGATGTCATCTTGGTCTCGCGCATGGAACACCACGCCAACATCGTGCCGTGGCAGCTGGTCGCCCAGCGCACCGGCGCGACGATCCGCGTGGCCGAGATCACCCCGGAGGGCGCATTGGATCTGGATGCGCTGCGCGCGGCCATGACCCCCGAGGTCAAGCTGCTCGCGGTTGCCCACGTCTCCAACGTGCTGGGCACGGTCAACCCGGTCCGCGAGATCTGCCGCGAAGCCCGCAAGCGCGGCATCATCACCGTGGTGGACGGCTCGCAGGCGGTGCCGCACCGCAAGGTCGACATCCCCGCGATCGGCTGCGACTTCTATGCCATCACCGGCCACAAGATGTGCGGCCCGACCGGCACCGGCGCGCTGTGGGCCAGGCGCGAGCATCTCGATGCCATGCCGCCGTTCCTCGGCGGAGGCGAGATGATCAAGGAAGTCAGCTTCGAGGGCACCGTGTTCAACGATGCCCCGCACAAGTTCGAGGCCGGCACCCCGAACATCGCCGGCTTCATCGGCTTGGGCGTGGCGGTGGATTACCTCGAGTCATTGGGCCTGGAGCACGTGGAAGCCCGCGAAGGCGAGCTGTTGGCGCACTTCACCGAAGAGCTGAACAAGATCGACGGCCTGCGCATCTTCGGCACCACGCCGGACAAGGCGGCGGTGGTCTCCTTCCTGGTGGACGGCGCGCATTCGCACGATCTGGCCACCCTGCTCGACCTGGAAGGCGTCGCCGTCCGCTCGGGCCAGCATTGCGCGCACCCGCTGCTGCAGTACTACGGCGTCGCCGCGACCTGCCGCGCCTCGCTGGCGTTCTACAACACGCATGACGAAATCGAGCGCTTCATCGTGGCGCTGAACAAGGTGCGCAAGCTGCTGGGCTGAGTCCGCCCCCGTCTGTGCCTCACCGGAACGCCGTGGCCTGCCACGGCGTTTTTCGTTCCCGGCTGCGGTCGTTTCCGTCCCGGCCCCGGCCAGCCTAAAATGGCCGCATGAGCACACTCACCTACCGCGCCGCCACGTTGGCCGACATCCCCGCCCTCGTCACCCTGGTCACCTCCGCCTATCGGGGCGATGCCAGCCGCGCCGGCTGGACCACCGAGGCCGACATCCTCGATGGCGCCCGCATCGACCCGCAGGGTCTTCAGGCAGACATCGAGCGCCCGCGCAGTACCATCCTGCTGGCCGAGCGCGGGGGCCAGCTGCTGGCCTGCGCCCATATCGCCGATGACCAGGGCAAAGGCTACTTCGGCATGTTCTCGGTGGACCCGACCCAGCAGGGCGGCGGCATCGGCAAGCAGGTGATGCTGGCCGCCGAAGCCCACGCCGCGCGCGAGTGGGGCGTGCCGGTCATGCAGATGACGGTGATCGACATCCGCGACGAGCTGATCGCCTTCTACGAACGCCGCGGCTACCAGCGCACCGGCATCAAAAAGCCCTTCCCGTATGGCGATGAACGCTTCGGCATCCCCAAGCGCGACGATCTGCGCTTCGAGATCCTGGAAAAGGCGCTGGCGGTGCCGGCGTGAGCGACACCTGGACCTTCGTCTGCGCCAGCGCCGAGCTGCTGCCCGGCGAGATGAAGAGCACTTTCGATGAGGTGACCGGCACGCCGATCGTGGTGTTCAACCTGGACGGCGAGCTGTACGCGCTGGAAGACCAGTGCACCCACGACGAGTTCGAGCTGTCCTCGGGCACCTTCGATACCACCGAGGCCAGCATCGAGTGCGTCCTGCACGGGGCCCGCTTCGACATCCGCGACGGGGCCGCGCTGTGCGCCCCGGCCTACTCGCCGGTCGCGAAGTTCCCGGTCAAGCGGGAACACGACGCCGTCTGGGCCCGCGACGACCGCGACTGATCCGGGCTGAACGTCGGCGTTTTGAAAACGCGAATTGTTCCTATTACCATAGGCATTGCGGCCACCCGGCCGCTCCTGCCCGGTAAGCCGTGTCCGCCAACCGCTCCGTCCTTGGTATCGCCGCCCTGTGGGCCACGTTCTGCGTGGTGCTGCTGGCCTGCGGCTGGCTGAGCGCCGGCGGTTCCGGTAACGCCGGGCGCTCCCCGGCGACGGGCCAGACCCCGGCGATAGTGGACGCCGGCAGCACGCTTCGGGTCACCGCGCCCACCGCGCCCGCGCCTGCGCCGGAGCTGCCGTTCGCCGAGCCCAGCCTGACAGCCGAGACCGGCCCAGACCCCGAGGCCGG
This sequence comes from Stenotrophomonas sp. Steno-Z10-BAI, assembly GCF_056393115.1. Taxonomy (NCBI): domain Bacteria; kingdom Pseudomonadati; phylum Pseudomonadota; class Gammaproteobacteria; order Lysobacterales; family Lysobacteraceae; genus Stenotrophomonas; species Stenotrophomonas sp. Steno-Z10-BAI. Next base: position 44,632 of record NZ_JBWJOZ010000010.1, read on the forward strand.
CCACCCGGCCGTGCTGCCTCGCCTGAGCCGCGGGCCGTGGGTCGCGCGGGTGCCGCTGTGGCGCGCCGACGCGCTGCGTTGGCAGCGGCTGGAACCCTCGCTGCGGCTCAACCCCGGCCACGCGCCTCCCTACGCCTGATCCCGGCGTCGACGCTGCTGCGCGTCGATGCCCGCCACGCCTGCGTCACCGCGCCGCCGTCGGCCGCCTGTCCGTTTTCCCCACCTGCCTCCGCTCCGCCGTGACCGCCGCGTGCCGTCCGGCCTTCGTCCGTCTTCCCAGGAATCACCATGACCGTCCGCCCGACTCCGTTGTCGTCCGCCCTGCTGCTGGCCATCGCCGCCCCCGCCATCGCCCATGCAGAGACCGACGCTGCCGCCGATCCGCAGCGCGCCACCGAACTGGACGGCGTGGATGTCCACGGCGAGCGCGTCCGCGCGCAGTCTTCCAAATTCACCGCACCGCTGCTGGATACGCCCAAGTCGGTCAGCGTGATCTCCCAGCAGGTGATCGAGCAGACCGCCGCCACCACCCTGCTCGATGCGCTGCGCACCGTGCCGGGCATCACCTTCGGTGCCGGCGAAGGCGGCAACCCGACCGGCGACCGGCCCTTCATCCGCGGGTTCGATTCGGCCTCGGACATCTATGTGGATGGCATCCGCGATGCCGGCAGCCAGACCCGTGAAGTGTTCGCCATCGAGCAGATCGATGTGGTCAAGGGCCCGAGCTCGGCCTACTCCGGCCGCGGTTCGGCCGGCGGCACCATCAGCCTGGTCAGCAAGACGCCCAAGCTGGAGGACTTCGTGTCCGGCAGCCTGGCCGCCGGCACCGACAGCTACCGCCGCGGCACGCTGGATGCGAACCAGGTGATCGGCGACGGCATCGCCGCCCGTTTGAACATCATGAAGCACGATGCCGACGTGGCCGGCCGCGATGAAGTGAACAGCAGCCGTTGGGGCATCGCGCCGTCGCTGGCATTCGGCCTGAACGGCCCGACCCAGGCGGTGATCAGCCACTACCACATGGAAACCGACGACCTGCCCGATGCCGGCGGCTTCCCGTACAACAACCCGTTCACCAGCGGCCCCAACGTGGCGCTCAACGGTGACGGCAGCCCGATCGTGACCAACCGCGATGCGTTCTATGGCCTGGTCGACCGCGACTTCCAGAAAACCAAGGCGGACATCACCACGTTGAATCTGTCGCATGATTTTGGCGGCATCGTGCTGCGCAACATCACCCGCTACGGCGATACCCGCAACGATTACCTGTGGACCCAGCCGGACGACAGCAAGGGCAACCCGAACCTGTTCGGCACCGTCTGGCGCCGTACCAATGCACGCGCCACGCAGACCGACAGCTTCGTCAACCAGACCAGCGTGACCGGTGAGCTGGAAACCGGCCCGCTGCGCCACAGCTTCAACGCCGGCGTCGAGTACAGCAGCGAAAAGACCGTGCGCGGCACCTATGCGATCGCCGATGTGCGCCGCCCCAATGGCCAGACCACCGCAGGCACCAACAACCCGCTGACCGCCAACCAGAGCTGCCCGACCACCGGCGCCGCCACCGGCTACAACTGCACCGATCTGACCAATCCGAATCCGAACGATCCGTGGTCGGCCACCCATACCGTCACCCGCAGCGATCCGGCCCGCGATGTGCGCCAGACCACCCGCACCAAATCGGCGTATGTGTTCGACACGATCAGCTTCAGCGAGCAATGGATGTTGAACCTGGGCGCGCGCTTGGACGACTACAACACCCACCAGTTCAACCCCACTGCGGCGGCCAACCTGCAGCACCTGCGCAACGACACCTCGTTCTGGAACGGCCAGGCCGGCCTGGTGTTCAAGCCGGTGGAAAACGGCAGCATCTACCTCTCCTGGGGCACCTCCTCCACCCCGGTCGGCGTGGACGGCGGCGACGGCGCCGACGGCATCAGTGCCACCATCCAGGATCTCAAGCCGCAGCGCAGCCGCAACATCGAGCTGGGCACCAAGTGGGATCTGTTCGATGCCCGCCTGTCGCTGACCGGTGCGATCTTCCAGACCGAAATGAGCAACGCGCGCGTGACCAGCGATGCAGGCACCACGCAGAACGCAGGCACCAAGAAGGTCAAGGGCGCCGAGCTGGGCTTCAGCGGCACGATCGTGGAGGGTTGGCAGGTCTTCGGGGGTTACACCTACCTGGATGCGGTGGTCGAGGACAACGGCTTCGCGCTGGTCAACGGCGTCTACGTGCCCTCGCCGTTCAACGGCAACGCGTTCCCCAACACCGCCAAGCACAGCGCCAGCCTGTGGACCACGTGGGCGCCGTCGTTCGTGCCGGGCCTGAGCCTGGGCGCGGGTGCCAACTACGTGGACAAGGTCTACGGCAACGTCAACAACACCAAGTGGGTGCCCTCCTACACCCGTTGGGATGCGATGGTCGGCTACGCCTTCAGCGAGCGCTACAGCCTGCAGTTGAACGTGCAGAACCTGACCAACAAAACCTACTTCACCAAGGCGTACGCTTCGCACTACGCCGCCATCGCGCCGGGTCGTTCGGCCACGCTGGCCTTCAATTTCACGTTCTAAGCGATGCCCCCCTCCCGCGCGCTCGTGCGGGAGGGGCTGGAGCCCACCATGCTGCTGCACATCCCCGACGTCCTCACCGCCGAGCAGGTCACCCAGGCCCGCCAGCAGCTGGCCACGGCCGGCTGGACCGACGGCCGCCTGACTGCGGGCTACCAGTCCGCGCAGGCCAAGCACAACCTGCAGTTGCCCGAGTCCGACCCGGCCGCGCGAGCGGTTGGCTCGGCCATCCTCGATGCGCTGGGCCGCAACAGCACCTTCTTCTCGGCCGCCTTGCCGCGTCGCATCTTCCCGCCGCTGTTCAACTGCTATCAGCCGGGGCAGACCTTCGGGTTCCATGTCGACAACGCGGTGCGCTACGACTACACCGTTGCGGGCCAACCACAGCCGATACGTACCGACCTGTCAGCCACGTTGTTCCTGAGCGATCCGGACGAGTACGAGGGCGGCGAGCTGGTGATCGAAGACACCTACGGCAACCAGCGGGTCAAACTGCCAGCCGGCCACATGGTGCTGTACCCGGGCACCAGCCTGCACCAGGTCACCCCGGTCACCGCCGGCACGCGGCTGGCCTCGTTCTTCTGGATCCAGAGCATGCTGCGCGATGACGGCCAGCGGCGCCTGATGTGGGATCTGGATGTCTCGATCCGCCGTCTCACCCATGACCACCCCGAACACCCCGCGCTGGTGAACCTGACCGGCGTGTATCACAACCTGCTGCGGCAGTGGGCCGATGTCTGAGGCCCCCTTGGCTGCGCTCGACGTGGCGGCACTGGCCGAGCAGCTGCGGCACGATCCGGCCGCCGCACTCGCCACCCTGGAAGCTACCGCACAGCGCGGCGATCCGCAGGCGCAGTGCCTGCTCGGCCAGGCGCGGATGGAAGGACGCGGGATCGCGCCCGATGCCGCCGCCGCCGTGCTCTGGTTCGAGCGCGCCGCCAATGGTGGCCTGGCGATCGCCATGAACATGCTTGGCCGTTGCCATGAACTCGGCAGCGGCACGCCGGTCAATCCGGTGCTCGCGGCGGTCTGGTACCGCAAGGCCGCGCAGGCCGAATTGGACTGGGGCCAGTACAACCTGGCCAACCTGCTGGCTACCGGGCGAGGTGTGGCCCGCGACGAACGCGCTGCGTTCGCGCTGTATCTGCGCGCCGCGCGGCTCGGCCATGCCAAATCAATGAATCTGGTCGGTCGCTGCCTGGAGGACGGGATCGGCGTGGCGGCCGATCCGGCTGCGGCACCGGCCTGGTATCGGCGCGCGGCCGAGGCCGGCGACTTCCGCGGCCAGGCCAGCCATGCCTCGTTGCTGCTCGCCGCCGGGGAAATCGACGCTGCGGCGCAGTGGCTGCGACGCGCACTTGCCCACGGCAGTCCGTCGTTTCTGGCTCACCTGCGCCCCACCTTGGCGGCCTCGCCCCATCCCTCGATCCGGGCGCTGGTTGCCTGATTGCAAAGGCTGACGTACCTGCAGGCGCAGAATCATTAATCATTCTCATTTGCGTCCGCTAACGAATCTCACCTACAATCCCGCCGCGTTGCCGGTCGGCTGATCGACTGGCCGCTTCGACAGGGGCTCGTCTTGCGCCATCCACACCGCCATCGCAGCTTTGCTCCCGCCATGCGCGGGCGGCAGCAGGCGTTGTCGACCGTGCTGGCGTGGTTGGGCCTGTTGTCGCTGCTGCTGGCCGGCCTGCCGGTACTGGAGCGCGTTGCCCCCGGCAGCACCGTGATGGTCCTGCAGATGCCGATGGACGAGCGCCCGGCCGGCGGTGGCGAGACCACCCCGCAGGAAGAAGCCCCGGCCAAGCCGCGCCGGGTCGCCAGCGCACGCCCTGCTTCCACGCCACCGCCGCAGCCGTCGCTGCCACCGGTCGTGGAATCGCTGGATGCGCTGATGGCCACCCTGGTGGCACAGCCGCCGCGGGTCGTGCCCGCCATTGATTCGGCACCGGCCACGCCGCTGCCTGCCGCACCCGGCCTGCGCGTCCAGCGCGGCCAAGCCCCACCGCAGGGCTGATCCACACGGCCGGCGGCGCCATTGCGCCCCGCCCGGTCACGCACGTTCTGCCCGTTCCGGGCCTTCCTGATTCCTGCGCGTGCTGCCGCCCTGCGGCCTGCCATGTCGCGTCCGCGTTCTCCTTTTCGAGGTTACCCCCATGGCCCAGCGCCATCGTCGTCGCACGTCCCTGTCCCGCTGCACCCTGTCCATCGCCCTGCTCGGTGCGCTGAGCGCCCCGGCCTTCGCCCACGGCGACGCGGCCGGCCCGACCACGCTGGACAAGGTGGTCGTCACGGCCGCCGGCTTCGAGCAGAAGATCGCCGATGCCCCGGCCAGCATCAGCGTGATCAGCCGCGAAGAGCTGAGCAAGCGCCCGTACACCAGCCTGGTGGATGCGCTGCGCGACGTGGAAGGCATCGACGTGGGCATGGAGCCGACCGACAAGAACGGCCGCGCCACCATTTCCATGCGCGGCATGCCGTCGGACTACACCCTGGTGCTGATCGACGGTCGCCGCCAGAGCAACGCCGGCAACCTGTACCCGAACAACTTCGGCGGTGGCCAGTTCTCCTACATGCCGCCACTGGATGCGATCGAACGCATCGAGGTGGTGCGCGGCCCGATGTCCACGCTGTACGGCTCCGATGCGATGGGCGGGGTCATCAACATCATCACCCGCCGCAACCAGACCGAGTGGCATGGCGCGGTCACCCAGGGTTTCACGGTGCAGCAGGACGACCAGTTCGGTGATGCACGCAGCACCGATGTCTACCTGAGCGGCCCGCTGATCAAGGACCGCCTGGGCCTGTCGGTGCGCGGCAGCTACTACGACGCCAAAGCCTCCAACCCTGAATGGGACGATCTGCCGCTGCCGGACGGCACGCTATGGTCGCGCAGCATCGGCTTCGGTGCCGGCGGCAAGGCGGTGGCCAACACCAACTGGAACACCGGCCTGCGCCTGAACTTCATCGTCAATGACGACCACGAGCTGTGGCTGGACTACGACGTGTCGCGCCAGAAGTACGACAACAGCGAAGGCCAGACCGGCACCCTGGACAGCCTGGCCAGCCTGTGGCGCGTGGGCAATGCCACGATCCCCAACCCGAACGGCACCGGCAACGTTACCCGCCGCGTGGTGCAGCCGCGCGTGGGTTACACCGCCTACCAGCGCTATGAGCGCGACCAGCTGGCACTGACCCACCAGGGCCGCTATGAATTCGGCACCTGGCAGACCACGCTGACCCACATCACCAGCAACAACCTCGGCCGGTCGCTGCCGCTGACGCTGGATGAGCGCGCCGATCTGCAGGGCCTGTGGAACGACGTCTGCCGCCGCACCGGCGTCGCCGCCAACTGCGCCGCCAGCGCACGCAACGGTCTGGCTGCGCTGAACCCGGCCGAGATGGCGCGCCTGCAGGCCTTCCTGCCGCGCCCGCTGCGCACGATGGAACTGAAGGGCAACGTGCTGGACACCATGCTCGATCTCACCTTCGGCGCGCACAAGCTGACCGTCGGCGGCCAGTACAACGATACCGACATGATCGACGGCGTGTTCGGCATGGACGGCGCCGGCTACAAGAACAACGTGAAGCAGCAGCACCGCATGTGGGCGCTGTTCGCCGAGGACAACTGGTCGCTGACCGACACCCTGACCGCCACGGTCGGCGTGCGCTATGACGACCACAACATCTTCGGCAGTCACGTCAGCCCGCGCGCCTACCTGGTGTGGAATGCCAACGATGCCTGGACCGTCAAGGGCGGCGTCAGCACGGGCTACAAGACCCCGCGTCCGGACCAGCTGTTCCCCGGCATCGTCGGCTTCGGTGGCCAGGGCGTGATCCCGCTGGTCGGCTCGCCGAATCTCAAGCCCGAAACCAGTACCAACTACGAAATCGCCGCGTACTACGAAGGCGATCGCTGGGGCTTCAACCTCACCGGCTTCCTCAACAAGTTCGACGACAAGATCGCCAGCGGCGGCACCTTCGCCAACTGCGAAGTCGCCCCGAACGATGGCAGCTACTGCGTGGATATCGGCCCGGGCTGGGCCGAGCTGGGCTACAGCACCTTCGGCCAGAGCGTGAACATCGACAAGGCCGAGACCCGCGGTGTGGAAGCGGCGGCCCAGGTGGATCTGCTGGACAACCTGCAACTGCGCGGCAACTACACCTGGACCAAGAGCGAGCAGACCAGTGGCACCGGCAAGGGCCTGCCGATCACCGGCAACCCGGCCAGGCACATGGCCAATGCCAGCCTGAACTGGCAGATCAGCGAGGCGGTGAGCCTGTCGCTGATCGGCGAAGGCCGCTACGACCGCTACCGCGACACGCTGGTCAGCAACGTGGGCGGCGTGAGCAGCTCGCAGACCCGCTATTACGAGGACTACACCATCTTCCACCTCGGCGGCAGCTGGGATATCAACAAGTGGCTGACCGTCAACGCGCGGGTCAACAACCTGTTCGACAAGAACTTCGTCTCGCAGTCCTGCGTGCTGATCAGCGAGAGCGACTACAGCTGTGTGGATGACTATTCCACCAAGGATCAGCGCCGCAGCTACTGGATCTCATTGAACGCCAAGTTCTGAGGCACACCGCCGCGGCGTCCTGGTGACGCCGCCGCGGGCCTTGACCTCGGGCAGCGCGCCGACAACGGAACGCTGCCTTCTTTTTGCAGAAATTGCGAATCATTCTCATCAATGGTGTAATTCGCCCCTCAGTACTCTCTCTCCCGACCGTGGCCACCAGCGCTCCCTCTTCCAGCGTGCAACAACAACGCCGCGGCTTCTGGCTGCGCACGCTGCACCAGTGGCACTGGATCAGCTCGGCGGTGTGCCTGATCGGCATGCTGCTGTTTGCCGCGACCGGCATCACCTTGAACCACGCGGCCAGGATCGAAGCCAAGCCGGAGGTGGTCAGCCGCCAGCTGGCGCTGCCTGCCGAGCTGCTCGGCAAGCTCGGCGGCCGCGCCGACGGCAATGCTCCTCTGCCCCGCGTGGCCAGCCGCTGGCTGGATGCGCAGCTCGGCATCTCGATCGGTCGCCGCCCGGCCGAATGGTCCGATGGCGAAATCTATCTCTCCATGCCCAGCCCGGGGGCCGACGCCTGGCTGAGCATCGACCGCGAAACGGGTGACGTGGAGTACGAATCCACCGCGCGCGGCTGGGTGTCCTATTTCAACGATCTGCACAAAGGGCGTAATGCCGGGCCAGCCTGGGGCTGGTTCCTGGATATCTTCGCCGTGGCCTGCCTGGTGTTCTGCATCACCGGCCTGTTCCTGCTGCACCTGCATGCCCGCCAGCGCCGCATGACCTGGCCGCTGGTCGGCCTGGGCCTGCTGATCCCGCTGCTGATCGCCCTGATCCTCATCCACTGACCGTCCCTTCCGGAGCCGCACCATGCGCGTCACCCTGACCATCGCCCTGAGCGGCCTGCTGGCCACCTCGCCGGCCTATGCCACCACCCTGGACATCAACGTCGAGGTGCCCAAGCTCAACGTGGCCGAGTACCACCGCCCGTATGTGGCCGTGTGGCTGGAAGGGGCCGACCAGAAGGTCGCCGCCAACCTCTCCGTCTGGTACCAGCAGACCGGCAACGCCGAAGGCCATGGCACCAAGTGGCTGCCCGACCTGCGCCAGTGGTGGCGCAAGAGCGGGCGCACGCTGGAGGTGCCGGTGGACGGCGTGACCGGCCCGACCCGCCCGGTCGGCAAGCACGCGCTCTCCTTCAGCGACAAGCAGCCGGCGCTCAAGGCGCTCGCCCCGGGCAACTACACCCTCGTGGTGGAAGCGGTGCGCGAAGTCGGCGGCCGCGAACTGCTCAAGATCCCCTTCACCTGGCCGGCCACGTCCGCCCAGTCCGGCAAGGCCCAGGGCGCGACCGAACTCGGTCTGGTCACCCTGTCCGCCAAGCCCTGATCCCCCCATCCACCTGGAGTTTTTCGATGAAGCGCACGCTCGTCCTCGCCGCCGCCATGGCCGCCGCACTTCCGTTCTCCGCCCTGGCCCACAAGGCCTGGCTGCAGCCCTCGCAGACCGTGATCGCGGGTACCAACCCGTGGATCACCGTCGATGCGGCGGTCTCCAACGACCTGTTCTACTTCAACCACGTGCCGCTGCGCCTGGACAACCTGGTCATCACCGCGCCGGACGGCAGCACCGTGCAGCCGCAGAACGCGGCGACCGGCAAGTTCCGCAGCGTGTTCGATGTCGAGCTGACCCAGCAGGGCACCTACCGCCTGGCCACGATCAACAACGGCCTGTCGGCCAGCTGGGAAGAAGACGGCAAGCCCAAGCGCTGGCGTGGCACCCCCGCCACCTTCGCCACCGAAGTGCCGAAGAACGCCAGGAACCTGCAGGTCTCGCAGTCGGTGGGTCGCGTGGAAACCTTCGTCACCAACGGCACGCCGAACGACACCGCGCTCAAGCCGACCAACCAGGGCATCGAGATGATCGCGCTGGCCCACCCGAACGATCTGGTCGCCGGTGAAGCCGCGCGCTTCCGCGTGCTGGTCGACGGCAAGCCGACCGCCGGCCTGGCGTTCGAGATCACCCGCGGCGGCACCCGGTACCGCAACGCGCAGGACGAGATCAAGGTCAGCACCGATGCCAAGGGCGAGTTCGCCGTCACCTGGCCGGAAGCGGGCATGTACTGGCTGGAAACCGGCACCGAAGACAGCAGGACCTCGATCAAGGAGGCCAAGAAGCGTCGCCTGAGCTACGTGGCCACGCTGGAAGTGCTGCCCGAGTAACGGCCTTCGGCGCGGCCGCTGCACGCGCCGTCCACCTCATCGCGCCCCCGTCGACACGACGGGGGCTTTTCACCCGACGCAGTCCGGCCATCGGGCTTACTAGGCCCGACGTGCCCACCCCATGAACAACCTGGATCTCGACATCGCCAGCCTCGGCGGCCACACCATGGGCACCACCTGGCAGGTAAGGCTGGCCGTCGCGCGCAGCCGCGACCTGCACCCGCTGCACGCCGGCATCCAGACGCAGCTGGACGCCATCGTGGCGCAGATGAGCACGTGGGAAGCCGACAGCGATATCGCGCGGTTCAACCGCGCCTCCGCCGGTGAGTGGCAGGCGCTGCCGCCATTGTTCGACACCGTGATGCAGTGCGCGCTGGACATCGCACAGCGCAGCGGCGGCGCCTTCGATCCGACCATCGGCCCGTTGGTGGCCTTGTGGGGATTCGGCGCGCAGGCGCAGGCCCGGCGCATTCCCGATGCGGCCGCCCTCGCCGCGACCCGTGCGCGGTGTGGCTGGGAACGGCTGCAGTGGCAGCCCGGCCGCCTGCTGCAACCCGGCGGGTTGGCGCTGGATCTCTCGGCGATCGCCAAGGGATTTGGTGTCGACCAGGTCAGCGCGTGGCTGCGCCAGAACGGCGTGCGCGCAGCGCTGGTGGAAGTCGGCGGCGAGCTGCACGGGTTCGGCCAAAAGCCCGACGGTCAGCCGTGGCGCGTGCTGGTGGAATCGGCCCCGGAAGACGATGCACAGGCAGAGCATCCGCCGCGCGTGCTCGCGCTGAGGGATCGGGCGGTGGCCACCTCCGGTGATCGCTGGCATCACTTCGAACAGGGCGGCGAGCAGTTCAGCCACACGCTGGATCCGCGCACCGGTGCACCGGTCACGCGCGCTGCGGCCGCGGTCACCGTGGTCGCCGCCAGCGCCATGCAGGCCGATGCCTGGGCCACCGCATTGACGGTGATGGGCCCCGGCGAGGGCATCGCATTTGCGCGCACCCATGCACTGGCCGCCCGCGTTGTCAGCCGGGGTGCGCACGGTATCGAGGAACACATGAGCCCTACATTCGAACAGCTGCTCGCCGACGACCGCGCAGGCGCGGCATGAGCCTGCGTCCTTCCCGTGCCTGGCTGGGCAACCTGGCGGTCATGCTGTTGCTGGCGGTCATCGCCTGGGCGCTGCTGCGCCTGCATCTGGGTGAGGCGTGGTGGCAAAGCGCCCCCTTGGCCTCGCAGTGGCGCTGGGCCGCCGGCAGCCTGGTGCTGTATGCGGCGTTCTGCACGCTGATCTGGTGGCGCGGGCGCGCGCGCGAAGACCACGTCGCCGATCCCGGATCCGCACCGATCCTGCTGGTCTGGGCGAGCCAGACCGGCTTCGCCCAGCAGCTGTGCGAACGCAGTGCGGAGGCGTTGCGCGCTGCCGGCTTGCCGGTCCGCATCCGCGCGCTGCATGCGGTGACCGCCGAGCTTCTGCAGCGCAGCGGGCAGGTGCTGTTCATGGTCAGCACCACCGGCGAAGGCGATGCGCCGGATCATGCCCTGCCCTTCCTGCGCAAGGTGATGCCACAGGCGCTGGAACTGCCACAACTGCAGTACGGCGTGCTGGCGCTGGGGGATCGCAGCTACGGGCATTTCTGCGCCTTCGGTCACCAGCTGGATGCCTGGCTGCGCCAGCACGGCGCGCATCCGCTGTTCGATACCGTGGAGGCAGACAACGCCGACCCCGGCGCACTGCGCCACTGGCAGCAGCTTCTCGGCCAGCTCGGCGGTGACGCCACCGAACTGCCGGACTGGGCCCCGGCCGAGTATCTGCCGTGGCAACTGCAGGCGCGGCATCTGGAAAACCCGGGCAGCCCGGGCGCACCGACGTACCGCATCACGCTGGTGCCCTCCGATGGCGTGCTCCCGGCGTGGCAGGCCGGCGACGTGGTCGAGATCGGGCCGCAGCATGCACCGGCCGACGTCGAGGCGTGGCTGCGAAATACCCCGTGGAAGGGCGATATGCTCATCGATGGACGGCCGCTGCGCGCACATCTCGCGCGGGCGCATCTGCCCGGTGATGGGGAACTCCCGACGTTTGCCGACGCAGACGCACTGGTCGCCGCGTTACGTCCGCTGCCGCACCGCGAGTACTCCATCGCCAGCCTGCCTGCCGAAGGCCAGGTACAGTTGCTGCTGCGCCGGCAGCTGCGTCCTGATGGCACCCCGGGGCTGGGCAGTGGTTGGCTGTGCGATCACGCTGCGCTGGAGGGCCGCATCGATCTGCGCTTCCGCAGCAATCCCAATTTCCACGGTGTGCCGCCGGCAACGCCGCTGATCCTGATCGGCAACGGCACCGGCATCGGCGGCCTGCGTGCCCACCTGCGCGAGCGCATCAGCGCCGGCGCGCGCCGCACCTGGCTGCTGTTCGGCGAGCGCACGGCCGCGCACGATTTCTTCTTCGGCGACGACCTGCGCGCCTGGCAGCGCGACGGCTGGATCGCGCGTCTGGATACGGTGTTCAGTCGAGACGGTGGCGAACACCATTACGTGCAGGACCGGCTGCAGGCGCAGATCCACACGCTGCAGCAGTGGGTGCACGACGGTGCCACGATCCTGGTCTGCGGCAGCCTGCAGGGCATGGCCCCGGCGGTGGATGCGGTGATCGAGCAGGCGCTGGGACGCGACGGAAAAGAAGCGTTGATCGTGGCCGGGCGCTACCGGCGCGACGTGTACTGAGGGTTGCCTGCAGGCCCTCAGGCGGTGCGGCCACCCGCACTGACACGGATCGCCAGCAACTCGCCGCCGCCGTGCAACGCGAACCGGCGGCGCTCACCGGCCGCCAACCAGGCGGTATCACCGGCGGCCAGCGGTGCCAGCGACGGCTCGCCCTCAAACTCGGCCTGGCCGGCCAGCAGGTGAATCGCCCACGCCGCCGCGGGTTCGGTGAAGAAGAACATGCTGCCCACCAGCGGCCGGTGCAGAAGCTCGGCCTGCACGGCATCGCGCCGCCACATCAGATTGAAATCGTGGGTCACCCCGTCGATCAGTTCGCCGGTCACCTTCGCTTCGCCCGCAAACCGCAGGCGGTCGTGCGGCGGCATCAGCGTATGCAGCGTGCCATCGGCGAAGCGCAGGTGCAGGCCTTCGCCACGCAGCAGCACCAGCTCGCGGTCGACGCCGGGAAAGGCCGAGAACGCGGCGTCCTGCTCGATCTCGGCGATCGACAGGCGCACCTGCCAGTCGTCGTTGTCGGGCAGCCGCAGGATCTCGCGGGTCCAGCCCAGGCCGTTGCGCCAGCGTTCGCGGCGGTATTGGAAGGACGGAATGACGCGGCTGGCCGCGCTCAGGACAGTATCGGTCGACATGGCGCTAGTGTGCCTGAGCCGACGTACCGCAGTCCTGTCAGGACACGCCGCCGCAATCGGGTTCCAGCAGGCGCGAACGCGCCAGCCAGTCCTTGTCGGGGTAATACGCGAACACCATCGTGCCGCCGCGCAGGCTGTCGATCAGGGGCCGCGCCACGGACAGCCGCACGGCGGGGCACCCCAGGCTGCGGCCCAGCCGGCCCTGCAGGCGCGCGATCGCCGGATTGACGTAGGGCGCACCGTGGATCACGATCGCGCGGTCGCGGGCATGGTCGTTGAAACCCGGCTCCAGCCCTTCCAGGCGCAGCGAATAGCCGTTGCCGCCCATGTAGGTTTCCTTGGCGGTGAACGCGCCCAGGCTGGACATGAAGCTGCCGTCCTTGTTGGAGAAATGCTGGGTGCGGTTGTCACCGCTGTTGCGCCCATGCGCGACCCACTCTTCGAACAGCAGCCGCTGGCGCGTGAGATCGAAAATCCACATGCGCGGTTCGGTCGACGGCCGCGAGTAATCGATCACGCTCAACTTGCCCGGGTCCACGCCGAGCTCCGGCCGGCGCAACGCACAGCGCATCGCGCGGGCCGCCAGCTGCAGGACGTGCTTGTCCGCCGCAGGGGCGGCTTTGGCCAGCATCTCGGCCATCTGCACCGGACTCGCCTCCGGGGCCGGCGCGGGGCTGGCCGCGCCCGCCGTGGCGGACGCGATCAGGCCGCAGAAGGCGGCAGGCAGCAATTTCACAACGGGCATGGGCAGCTCACCAGGCGCAGGCAACCCTTACAACGTGGACCCACCGGCATCGGATTCCAAGACAGGCTGCAGGTTCTGTTCATCGGCCACCGGGCGAACGGCCGGCAGGCTGGTCACCAGCAGCGTGGTGCCGGGCACCAGCACGCTGTACAGCTGTTCGGCGAATTCCGGCGGCAGCGCCATCGGCAGGCTCGGCGTGGCGAGCAGGTCCGGGGTGGCATTGGCGGCAGTCTGGCCCAGCAGCGGGTAGGCGGTCCAGCGGTGCAGCGGGCGGTGCGGGTCCAGCGGGCTGGGGTTGTCCTGGTAGCCCTGGCCCATCACGAACAACGTGGTGCCCTCGAACGCCGGCAAGGCCTTGGCCTCCAACCGCGACTCGCCGATCAGCACGCCATCGCGCAGCACGTACAGGCGCTGGTCGTGCAGGCTGACCAGGATGCCGACCTGGCCGGCCGGTGCCGCCGCATCATTCCAGTAGTGCGCGGGTGCGTCGGTGCTCTCCACCAGCGGCGTGCCGGTGCTGCTGACCGGCGCCAGCACGGCCGGATAGGCCAGCGTCATCGGCGCGCTCTTGGCATCGGCCACCACCACGGTATCGCCACGGTGGGTTTCGCCGAACAGCTTCTGCGCGAACGCCTGTGGCAGCCGCACGCAACCGTGCGAGGCCGGGTGGCCCGGCAGGCTGCCGCCGTGCAGCGCGATGCCATCCCAGGTCAGGCGCTGCATGTAGGGCATCGGCGCGCTGTTGTAGAGGTTGGACTTGTGGTCCTTGTCCTTCTGCAGGATCGTGAACACACCCGTCGGGGTTTCATGCCCGGTCTTGCCCGAGCTGATCGTGCTCATGCCGATCGCGATGCCGTTTCGGTACACGTAGGCGCGCTGCTCATCGAGGCTGACCACCAGCACGATCGGGCCGGCGGGGGAGATCTCCGGATGCCAGAGGAATTCACCGGGCTTGAGATCGGTCGGGCCACGCGGGGCCTCGGTCGTCTTGTTGGCCGTCGGCGCACTGTTGGCGGCGGTGGCGGGAAGCATCCCGGTCGCCAGCAGCGTCCCGAGTGCCAGACTCAACAGCGTGCTGCGTACTGCCATGTCGTGCATCCATTCGAAGAGATGCCGCCACGCTACACGAACTGCCTGCATGCGTTCGCGAAAACCACGCGCAGCCCTGCTGCCGGTTTTCGTCCGCCCCAAAAAGTAATTGCCCGGCCACACATCCTGTGCGAACCGGGCAATCGATACATCCTTGTCGGCATCCCGCCTTCCCCCTGTGCATCCTGCCCAGTCTGGGTGCCGGCCATGCATCCTGCACTCGGCCGTATATGCTTCCGCCATCTCAGCCCTTCCCGGGGTCTGGATGCCACCGTAATGGTGGGTCCGCGCCAATCCTTCCGCGCCGCTTCCATGCGTGCTGCCTCCTGCAGCTGTCGGTGCCGCCACGGCATCCTGCCGTGGCAACCAGTGACTGGCCTCCTGCCGGTCCCGACCTGTCCTGTTGTTCAGCGCCTTGGTACGGAGGCCGGCGCTGCCCTCCTGGGCGGTGCCTCGGCCGGCGCCTGCCTGGCCCCGGTCGTCATCCGTTGTCGATTCCGTTCGACGGTAGCTGTCCCTATCCCCTTCACCCGCGCCAGATCCTCGACGTGTTCGAAGGGGCCGTGTTGTCGCCGGTACGCGACGATCGCTTCGGCCTTCATCGGCCCCACGTTCGCCAATCCCTGCTGCAGCGTCGACGCGTCCGCCGTATTGATGTTGATCCGATCGGCCGCGAAGGCCATTCCGCTCAACAGCAGTCCCAGCACCAGCGCCCTGCACGAAAACCAAGGTCCCACTGTGTCACTCCTTGTGGCTCGGAACCGGCCCCTGCCGGCAATCCTGTCGAAGGTTCCAGCGTCCCTCGCCACATACACACAGCCTATCGTCCACGGCACCTTCACACAGCAGGCCTAACACCCGACGTGGTGTAGGGAAATACCTACCCCAGCGCAGGCGTAGAATGGCGGGACTTGTCAAAAGCACTCCGGAGTTCAGATGGACAGCGCCAAGCTCGGCCAATTCGTCAGTGAAAAGTGGGACAACGAAATCGTCCCGCAATTGGTCGATTACATCCGTATCCCCAACAAATCGCCGATGTTCGACGCCGATTGGGTCGCCAACGGCTACATGGAACAGGCCGTCACCCTGATGGAAACCTGGGCCAAGGCGCAGAACCTGCCCGGCCTGACCGTCGAGGTCGTGCGCCTGGAGGGCCGCACCCCGCTGCTGCTGCTGGAAGTTCCGGCCTCCGGCGCCGAGACCGGCGACGACACCATCCTGCTCTACGGCCACCTGGACAAGCAGCCGGAAATGACCGGCTGGGACGATGATCTGGGCCCGTGGATCCCGGTGCTGCGCGGCGACAAGCTGTACGGCCGCGGCGGCGCCGATGACGGCTATGCGATGTTCGGTTCGCTGGCCGCCGTGCTGGCGCTGCAGGAACAGGGCCTGCCGCACGCGCGCTGCGTGATCCTGATCGAAGCCTGCGAGGAATCCGGCAGCTACGACCTGCCCGCCTATGTCGACCACCTGGCCGACCGCATCGGCAAGCCCTCGCTGGTGGTGTGCCTGGATTCGGGCTGCGCCAACTACGACCAGCTGTGGTGCACCACCTCGCTGCGCGGCCTGACCGGCGGCAACTTCTCGGTCAAGGTGCTCAACGAAGGCGTGCATTCCGGCGATGCCTCCGGCGTGATCCCGTCCAGCTTCCGCCTGCTGCGCCAGCTGATCTCGCGCATCGAGGACGAGAACACCGGCCGCATCCTGATCGACGGCATGAATGTCGAGATCCCGGCCGAGCGCCAGGAGCAGGCCAAGCGTGCCGCCGAAGTGGTGGACACCGCGATTTTCGAGAAATTCCCGATGGTCGACGGCCTGCGCCCGATGAACGACGACCTGGCCGAACTGGTGCTCAACCGCACCTGGCGCCCGGCGCTGTCGGTCACCGGCGTGGACGGCCTTCCGCCGCTGGCCTCGGCCGGCAACGTGCTGCGCCCGCATACCGCGGTGAAGCTGTCGCTGCGCCTGCCCCCGACCGCTGACGGCAAAGCCTGTGGCGAGCTGCTGAAGGAAGCCCTGCTGCGCGATCCGCCGAACGGTGCGGAAGTGAAGCTGGACCTGGAAAAAGCCTCCAGCGGCTGGAATGCCCCGGCGATGGCGCCGTGGCTGACCCAGGCGATCGACGATGCCAGCCAGACCTTCTTCGGCAAGCCGGCGATGTACATGGGCGAAGGCGGCTCGATCCCGTTCATGGGCATGCTGGGCGAGAAGTTCCCGGGCGCGCAGTTCATGATCACCGGCGTGCTCGGCCCGCACTCCAATGCACACGGCCCGAACGAGTTCCTCCACATCCCGATGGGCAAGCGCGTGACCTCGTGCGTGTCCAAGGTGATCAGCGAGCACTATGCCGCCAGCCTGCGCGGCGAGACCAGCGGTTCGCCGGTCGCCGCCGACAGCGGCACCCGTCACGGCGGCCACGGCTGCTGCTGACGTTGGCGGACGCAGCCTGGCCTTGCTAGGCTGCGTCCACCCTCTACTGACGTCTTTGGCATGAACGGACTGTTTGGCAGCACCAGCTGGCTCTACATCATCCTGGTCGGCTTCGTCGTCGGTCTGCTCGGGCGCTTCTTCATGCCCGGCAACAACCGCATGGGCTGTCTGCTGACCATCGTGCTCGGCATCGTCGGTGCCCTGCTGGCCGGCTGGTTCGGCCAGTACATGGGCTGGTATGCCCGCGGCGAGCCCGCTGGGTTCATCGGCGCGATCCTCGGTGCGGTCGCGGTCCTGGCCGTGCTTCGGCTGTTCAGCAGCAAGCGCTGAGCATCGCCGCTCTTTTCTTTCCCGCGCGCCGTCCGGCGCCGCTTCGACGTACCCGTCCATGAACGATCCTGCTTCCGATCCGCTGCGCGCCGAACACCGCCGGCAGTGGACCTGCGCCGCCCTCGGCGATCCGGCCACCGCCCTGGACCGTGCCTCGGTCGATGCCGGTTTCCGCAGCTACTGGCGCGCCACCAGCGCGCGCGGCAGCCACATCGTGATGGACTCCCCGCCCGGGCTGGAGGATGTGCGGCCGTGGCTGCGCATGCATGACCTGCTCGAGCCCAACGGCGTGCGCGTGCCGCAGGTGCTGGCGCGCGATGAAGACAACGGCTTCCTGCTGCTGGAAGACCTGGGCGGCCCGACATTGGCCCGCCATATCGACACCGACAACGCCGATGCCTGGTTCGACGCTGCCTTCGCGCAGCTGATCCGCCTGCAGTCCATCCCGGTGCCCGAAGGCATGGGCAGCTTCGGCGAGGCACTGCTGCAGCGCGATGCCGGGCTGTTCGACGAGTGGTTCCTGCAACGTCACCTCGGCCTTGAACTGGACTGTGGCGAGATCGAGAACCTGCAGCGCATGCATCGCCTGCTGATGGACAACGCACTGCAGCAGCCGCAGGTGCTGACCCACCGCGATTTCATGCCGCGCAACCTGATGCCGATCGACGGCGGGCCGGCCGTGCTGGATTTCCAGGACCTGGTGCGTGGACCGATCGCCTACGACCCGGTCAGCCTGTTCAAGGATGCGTTCCTGAGCTGGCCGATCGAGCGCGTGGATACCTGGTTGGCGCGCTATCACGCACAAGCGCTGGCGGCCGGTCTGCCGGTACGGCCATGGCCGCAGTTCCTGCGCGACGCGGACTGGATGGGCGTGCAGCGCCACCTGAAAATCCTCGGCCTGTTCGTGCGCCTGCGCGACCGCGACGGCAAGGGACACTACTTCGAGGATGCGCCGCGCTTCATCCGCTATCTGGATGAAGTGCTGCCGCGCCATCCCGCGCTGGCCCCCCTGCACGATCTGTTCGAGCTGCGCATCAAACCGGCCCTGGCCCGTATCGCCGAACCGGTCCTGGCCCGCCCATGAAGGCGATGATTTTCTCGGCCGGCAAAGGCGAGCGCATGCGCCCGCTGACCCTGCACACGCCCAAGCCATTGCTGGTGGCCGGGGGCAAACCGCTGATCGTGTGGCATCTGGAACGCTTGGCTGCGGCCGGCATCGATGAGGTGGTGATCAACACCGCCTGGCTCGGCGATCAGTTCGCGCCCGCACTCGGCGACGGTGCGCGCTGGGGGCTGCGGCTGCACTTCATCCACGAAGGCGACGTGCCGCTGGAAACCGGCGGCGGCATTCTCAACGCACTGCCGATCCTTGGCGAGGCACCGTTCCTGGTGATCAACGGCGATGTGTGGACGGATGCGGATGTCGCTACCCTGCCACGCACACCCACCGGCGATGCGCATCTGGTGCTGGTGGACAATCCGGCGCAGCACCCGCGTGGCGATTTCATCCTGCACGCCGATGGTCGCGTCAGCGATGACTGTGACAGCGCGCGGCTCACCTATGCCGGTATCGGCGTGTACCGCCCGGCGATCATCGACGGTTGGCGCGCGGTGATCGGCGAAACCGCCGGTGCCAGCGCGACACCGCCACAGTTCGGTCTCGCCCCGCTGCTACGGCATGCGATGGCGCAGGGCCGCGTGACCGGCCAGCACCATCGCGGCCGATGGACCGATGTGGGCACGCCGGAACGGCTGGCGCAGCTGGACGCGGAACTGAACGCCTGACGCCGCCAAGGTAGCACCACGCCATGCGTGGCTGAGGCAACGATGCGCCGGCACCCGATGCATCCACGCATGGCGTGGATCTACCGTCCGTTTCCGGACGGTTACAACAGGTGCGGGCCGTCTTCCAGGACCTGGCGCAGGAACGGCACGGTGATGCGGCGCTGTGCCGCCAGCGATTCGCGGTCCAGCCAGTCCAGCAGGCTGACCAGATTGCCCAGCTCACGGCCGGTACGGGTCAGCAACCATTCGATCGCCGCTTCATCGATCGCCAGGCCGCGTCGCGCCGCGCGTTCGCGCAGCACCGCCGCGCGGCCTTCGTCGTCCAGCGGCTGCAGCACCACGCGCACGCACTGCTGCAGGCGGGAGCGCAGGTCGGGCAACACCAGCCCGAGCTGGTCCGGTGCGTGCTGCGCGGTGTACAGCAGGGTGATGCCCGCCGCGCGCGCACGGTTGTGGAAATCGAACAGCGCCACTTCGTCTTCGCGCTGCCCGGCCACGGCGTCCAGCCCATCCAGCGCGACCAGGTCGCGGCCTTCCAGCGATTCCAGCGCGGCGCGCGTGCGCCCCACCACCGCCTTCAGCGGCAGGTAGGTCGGCTGGCGGCCGGCCTGTTCGGCCAGCGAGCACATCGCCAGCGCCTGATGGGTCTTGCCGGTGCCCGGCGCGCCCTCCAGATACACCCAGTCGTGCGCGGCGCCCACGGCAATCGCGCGCAGCTGCGCCAGCGCGCCATCCGGCGCACCGATGAACGTCTCCAACCGCTCGTCCTGCGGGTAGCGCAGGGCAAGCGGCAACTGCGGAACGACACTCACTGCGCGTCCGGCCCCTTCGGATTGCCCACGACCACGATCCCGGGCGTGTCGACGTAGGCATCGAGAACGATCGCCGATTTCTCACCGGCATACAGGTCGCTCTGGCGATAGCGCTGATGCGCATAGCGCAGCAGCACGTTGCTGACCGCCGCCACCGGCAGGGCCAGCAGCATGCCGAGGAAGCCGAACAGCTGGCCACCTGCCATCACCGCGAAGATCACCGCCACCGGGTGCAGGCCGATCTTGTCGCCGACGATGCGCGGGGTCAGCACGTAGCTTTCCAGCAGCTGGCCCACGGTGAACACGATGCCGACCAGGATCAACAGCTTCAGATCGAAGCCCTGCGCCTGCACCAGCGCCGCTGCGACCGCCATGACGATGCCGGTGGTCGCGCCGAGGTACGGAATGAAGCTGATCAGGCCAGCCACCAGGCCGATCAACAGGCCCAGCTTCAGGCCGACCAGCGACAGGCCGGCGGCGTACACCACGCCCAGCGCGATCATCACCAGGAACTGGCCACGGATGAACGCACCGAGCACTTCGTCCGATTCACGCGCCAGCTTGGTGATGGTGCCGACGTGGTTGCGCGGAATCATCGAAGCCACGCGCTCGACCAGCTTGTCCCAGTCGCGCAGGAAGTAGAACGCCAGGATCGGCAGCAGCAGGATGTTGACCACCCAGGTCACCATGGTGAAGCCCGAGCGCTGCACGTAGCCGAAGAAGGTCTTGGCGAAGCCGCCGGCCTGCTGCCAGTGGCTGCGCACCCATTCAATCAAGCGGTCCGGGTCCATCCACTGCATGATCTCCAGCCCGGTCTTCTGCTCGAACCACGGGATGCCCTTTTCCATCAGCCACTGCTGTGCCTGCGGGATCGCCGCCACCAGGGTGGCGACCTGACGCTCGATCATCGGCACCAGGATCAGCAGCGCGGCAGTGATCAACAGGATCATCGCCACGAACACCAGCACCACGCCGGTGTTGCGCGAGCGGCCGGTGGCCTCGATCCGGTCGACCAGCGGGTCGCCCAGCCAGGCCAGTGCCAGGGCCAGCACGAACGGGGTCAGGATCGGGCCGAGCAGCCAGATCACCCAGCCGGCGGCGAGCGCCACCAGGACGTATTTCAACCGCCTGAGGAACTGTGCGATTTCCGCTTCGGGGGTGAGGATCATCGCAGGCGGTACTCGTTGCTGGCGGGCGGCGGGAGGGCCGAGGGGTTGGTTTCATCGATCGGCACCGGCAGTGCCAGCGGCGCGGTCGGCGCGATCACGCCGTTGTCGCCGAGCATGCGGTTCAGGCCGGCCAGCCCCGTAGTCATCTCCAGCGACAGCTCCAGGCGGTCGCCCGAAGCACGCACCGGAGTGACGTTGCGGACCACGGCAGTCTCACGCAGGCCGGCGGCCAGGCGCATGTAATCCTCGGCACTGTTCAGGCCCAGCACTACGATCGTGTAGGTCCCGGCGGCACCGGTGGCGGCCCCGGCCTTGGCGTACCGGCGCACCAGCGCATCGGCGGCACCATCGGCACCGCTGGCCATCGCGCGGCGGGCGTCGCTGTCCTTGGTGGTCCACTTGTTCAGTTCTTTGCCGCCATCGACGAACACCCAATCGGCCACCCAGCCGCTGCCATCGCGGTAGAGCTTGCCGATCAGCTGCATCGGCGGGGCATAGCGCGCGGAGGCTCGCGCCACGGCGGCCGTGTCCTGGCGCCAGATCGCGCCCACCAGTGCCTGCTCGGCGGCGCTGCCCGAGGGCAGGCCCAGCTTGTAGCCACGTTCGATGGCGCGGTTGAGCAGCGGGCGGGCCGCATTGGCCTGCTGGACGGTCACCAGGCGCGGGCCGGAACCATCGTCGATGGCCAGCCAGATCACCGGCTTCGGGCGGGGCTGCGGCCACAGCGGCAGACCGAGGGCCGAGATCAGGCCATCGACGTCATCCTCGCGGAAGCGCGCCACCAGGATGGTGCGGTAGCTCGGCGCGCCACCGGCCGAGGTGCTCTGGTCCTGGCGGTAGTCATAGCTGGCCACGTAATCCTTGGCATTGCGCAGGGCCTGCATCACGCCGGGGCGGCTCATCACGCTGCGGTCGCCCGAGAGCTTGGCCAGCACATTGCCCAGCGCCCTGGCCAGGGCACCGTTGCGGTCCGAATCGGCCTGGCTGTTGACCGGGACCTCGGCCTCGTAAGCGCCACTGGCACTGGCCACATCGCCTTCGGTGCGCAGGCCGCTCTGGGCCATCGAGGCCACCGGCAGGCAAAGCGCGAGGAACATCATGAAAAAGAGGCTGCGGCGCATCAGGACTTCCATTGAGCGTATCCGGGGGGAATTGTTGCCCGAATAGGGCCTGCGCGCCAACGTGGCCTGTTAAAATCGCGCTTTCACCCCAGCGCAGCGCCGACGCCCGTGACCAATTCCCCGTCCAACCCCTCTCCCCTGACCTACCGCGACGCCGGTGTCGATATCGACGCGGGCAATGAGCTGGTCGAGCGCATCAAGCCGCTGGTGAAGCGCAGTTTCCGCCCGGAAGTCATGGGCGGACTGGGTGGCTTCGGCGCCCTGTTCGACCTCTCCAACAAGTACCGCGAGCCGGTCCTGGTCTCGGGCACGGACGGCGTGGGCACCAAGCTGAAGCTCGCACAACAGCTGGGCCGCCACGACACGATCGGCATCGATCTGGTCGCCATGTGCGTGAACGACGTGCTGGTCCAGGGTGCCGAGCCGCTGTTCTTCCTGGATTATTTCGCCACCGGCAAGCTGGACATCGATACCGCTGCGGCGGTCGTGGGCGGCATCGCCAACGGCTGCACCGAGGCCGGTTGCGCGCTGATCGGCGGTGAAACCGCTGAAATGCCCGACATGTATGCCCCGGGCGAGTACGACCTGGCCGGCTTCACCGTCGCCGGTGTCGAGAAGAGTGACATGAAGGACGGCGCCAGCGTGGCCGCCGGCGACGTGCTGATCGGCATCGCCTCCTCCGGCCCGCATTCCAACGGCTACTCACTGGTGCGCCGCATCTATGACCGCGCCGGGCAGCCGGCCGATCTGGAGCTGGACGGCGGGGTCAAGCTGGTCGATGCGCTGATGGCGCCGACCCGCCTGTACGTCAAGCCGATCCTGGCGCTGTTGAAGACCCACGGCGCGGCGATCCACGGCATGGCCCACATCACCGGTGGCGGCCTGACGGAAAACATCATCCGCGTGGTACCCGACGGCCTGGGCCTGGACATCAAGGCCGACGCCTGGACCCTGCCGCCGGTGTTCCAGTGGCTGCAGAAGGAAGGCGCCGTGGCCGACAGCGAGATGTGGCGCACCTTCAACTGCGGCATCGGCTTCGTGCTGATCGTGGCTGCCAACGAAGCCGCCTCGGTCGGTGCCGCGGTGACCGCGCAGGGCCTGGAGCACTGGACCATCGGTGAAGTGACCCGCGCCGACGGCGCCGAACGCGTCAAGATCGGTTGAGCCAGGTGACGGAGCCCGGCCCGGAGTTCCCTGCCCAACCGCCGTCGCTGCCCACCGCAGCGGCGCCGGTCGTACCGGCCGCGGCGGTGGATACCGCGCAGCTGCAATTGCTGTCGGTCTTCCACTATGTGGTGGCTGGCCTGACCGCCCTGTTCTCGCTGTTCCCGTTGATCTACCTGCTGATGGGCGTGGCGGTGATCTTCGCCGCGCCGGCGCCGCTGGCGCCGGGTGAGGCACCGCCCCCGTTCGATCCGCGCCTGCTCGGCTGGGTGTTCGTGCTGATCGGCGGGCTGGGCTGCGCTGCCGGGCTGGTGCTGGCCGGTTACATGGCCTATGCCGGGCGGTGCCTGGCGCAGCGCCGGCGTTACCTGCTGTGCATGGTGGTGGCCGGCATCGCCTGCATCTTCATGCCGTTCGGTACTGCGCTGGGGGTGTTCACCCTGGTGGTGCTGTCGCGCCCCGCGGTCAAGGCGGCCTTCCAGACCGCATGAGCAGCCGTATCGCCGTACTCGCTTCTGGCCGGGGCAGTAATCTGCAGGCCATCCTCGATGCCATCGCCGCGCAGCAGCTGGATGCGCAGGTCGTGGCCGTGCTCTCGGACAAGCCCGATGCCTCGGCCCTGCTCAAGGTGAGCCCGGCACAGCGCTGGGCACGCTCGCCCAAGGGCTACCCGGACCGCGCCGCGTTCGATGCAGCGATGGCCGATGCGCTGGATGCCTTCGCGCCGGACTGGATCGTCTGCGCCGGTTACATGCGCATCCTCGGCCCGGCCTTCGTGGCCCGGTTCGATGGCCGCCTGGTCAACATCCATCCCTCGCTGCTGCCGCTCTACAAAGGGCTGCACACGCATGCGCGCGCACTGCAGGCCGGCGATGCCGAGCACGGCGCCAGCGTGCACTTCGTGGTGCCCGAACTGGATGCCGGCACGGTGCTGGCCCAGGCCCGGGTGCCGGTGCAGGCCGGCGACACCCCCGAAGCGCTGGCCCTGCGGGTGCTGGCCGTGGAGCATCCGCTGCTGATCGCCAGCCTGGCGCTGCTGGTCAGCGGCCGCGTAACTGAACAGGCAGGTCAGCTCCAGCTCGATGGTCACCCCCTGTTTAGCCCGCTGCGCCTAGATTGCGCCGGACAGCTGAACCGATAAGCGCCGCGCACACACGCCGCTGATCCCGGCGCTGGCATCCTTTCCCCTCCTCTACCGACCGGCCCGCATGAGAACGCCTTTGTTCAAGCCCGTGCTGCTGATGGCATCCCTGCTGTGCACCGCCGCCCTTGCCCACGCGCAGGAGACGGTCACCCCACCACTGCCCGCGTTGCCTGCCATGAGCTGGGAAGCGCCGCCGCTGCAGCCGTTCACCGCAACCTACCAGGCCCTCTACAAGGGCAAACAGGCTGGCGACGCGACCATGCGTGTCACCCACACCGGCGGTGACCAGTGGCGCGTGGACATGCAGGTGATCGGGCGCAGCGGTTTTGCCAGCGTGCTTGGCCTGAACCTGGAGCAGAGCACGGTGTTCGAGAACCGCAGCGGCACCTATGTGCCGTTGAGCCAGAGCACGGTCCGCAAGGGGCTGTTCCTCGGCAAGAAGGTCACCGGCACCTACGACTGGCAGGCCGGCACCGCGCAGTGGCTGGGCGATCTGAAGAAGGAGCGCCGCCAGCCCATCCCGCTGCAGCCCGGCGACCAGAGCGCGCTGCTGCTGAACCTGGCGATCATGCGCGACGCCCGCCCCGGCGGGCAGATGCACTACCGCTACGTGGACGTGGGCCGCGTCCGCCAGCACGACTACCAGGCCGCACCGGACACCGAGAACGTGCCCGTCGGCGATCTGTCCTACAACGCGCTGCGGGTGTATCGCACCAACGGCGGCAATGACGAAACCATCCTCTGGATCGCCAACGGTGTCCCCACGCCGGTGCGCATCCTGCAACGCGAAGACGGCGAAGATCGGATTGATCTGCGCCTGATCGAATATCAAGGAGTCTGAGCATGACCACACTGAACCGTCCGCTGACCTGGATCGCCGCCGGCGCCCTTGCCGTGGTGAGCCTGCCCGCCATGGCCCTGCAGCCGTTCAAGGCCGATTACCAGGCCAGCTACATGGGCATGCAGGCCAACGGGACCATGACCCTGGCCAGCGAAGGCGCCAACAAATGGCGCTACAGCCTGAACGTGAAGAACCAGCTGGCCGATCTCAGCCAGACCACCGTGTTCGAAGAAGCCAACGGCCGCCTGCGGCCGCTGACCAGCAACGACCGCTCGGTGCTGCTGGTCAAGAAGCGCAACGTGGATGCCAACTACAACTGGAGCAGCAACCAGGCCACCTGGACCGGGGACGTCAAGCCGGACCGCCGTGGCCCGGTGGCGCTCAAGCCCGGCGACATGGATGCCCTGCTGATCAACCTGGCGATCGCGCGTGATCTGGCCGCCGGCAAGCCGCTGAACTACCGCATGGTCGACGAAGGCCGGATCAAGCCGATGTCCTACAAGGTGGTCGGCAAGGAAAAGATCACCGTGGCGGGCAAGTCCTACGACGCGACCAAGGTCTCGCGCGTGGACGGCAACAAGGAGCTGATCGCCTGGATCGTGCCGGAGTTCCCGGTGCCGGCGCGTCTGCTGCAGCGTGAAAGCGGCAAGGATGCGCTGGATCTGACGATCAAAGGGATGAATTGACCCAAAAAAACGCCCGCTTCCGCGGGCGTTTTTTCATTCCGGCTTGGCGTCGCCGAATACCGTCTTGCAGTCCACCCGGATCTGCTGGCGCGTGTCGCGCCAGTAGTACGTGCTGCAATGCCGGTTGCCGTCGACGGTCTTGTCCACGCCGACCGCATAGAACGACTGGAACACTTCGGTCCGGCTGACGGTGCCGTCCGCATTCCAGTCCATGTCTTCCTGCTGGATGCCCTGGGTGATCGCGATGCCGGCGTACCAGGCGTAGCCCAGCCACGCCAGCACGATCAGTACCAGCACCAGCAGCGCCTTGCGGCGGCGGGTGAACCGGCCGCGCAGGATCATGCGGCGATACGCCGGATGATGGCGCCCAGCGAGGACAGCTTCTCTTCGATGTTCTCGTAGCCGCGGTCCAGGTGGTAGATGCGGTCGATGGTGGTGTCACCCTCGGCCATCAGGCCGGCCAGGATCAGCGAGGCCGACGCGCGCAGATCGGTCGCCATCACCGGCGCGCCGCTGAGCTGCTCGGCACCACGCACGATCGCGGTGTGGCCTTCGACCTGGATGTCCGCGCCCAGGCGCAGCAGCTCGTTGACGTGCATGAAACGGTTCTCGAAGATCGTTTCGTTGATCACGCCCACGCCGTCGGCCACGCAGTTGAGCGCCATGAACTGCGCCTGCATGTCGGTGGGGAATGCCGGGTACGGCGCGGTGGTCAGGTTGACCGCGCGCGGGCGCTTGCCGCCCATGTCCAGGGTGATGCTGTCTTCGGTGGTCTCGATGTGCGCACCGGCCTCCACCAGCTTGGCCAGCACCGCATCCATGGTGTTCGGGCGGGCACGGTTGACCGTGACCTTGCCGCCGGTCATCGCCGCGGCGACCAGGAAGGTGCCGGTCTCGATGCGGTCGGGCAGCACTTCATGACGGCCACCGGACAGCTTCTCCACGCCTTCGATCACCAGGCGGGCAGTGCCCAGCCCTTCGATCTTCGCGCCGAGCGCGATCAGGCAGTGCGCCAGGTCGGTGACTTCCGGCTCCATTGCGGCGTTGTCCAGCACGGTGGTGCCTTCGGCCAGCACGGCGGCCATCAGCACGTTCTCGGTGCCGGTGACGCTGACCATGTCGAAGGTGAAGTGGGCACCCTTCAGGCGCTTGGCCTGGGCCTTGATGAAGCCGTTCTCGACGGTGATTTCCGCCCCGAGGGCCTGCAGCCCCTTGATGTGCTGGTCGACCGGACGCGAGCCGATCGCGCAGCCGCCCGGCAGCGACACTTCAGCCGCACCGAAGCGGGCCAGCAGCGGGCCGAGCACCAGGATCGAGGCGCGCATGGTCTTGACCAGCTCGTACGGGGCCACGTGCTGATTGACCGGACGCGGGTCGACCACGATCGCGCTGCCGCGCGAGAGGGTGCCCTGGTCGATGGTGACCTTGGCGCCCAGCTCACCGAGCAGCTTCACGGTGGTGACCACGTCGTGCAGGTGCGGCACGTTGGTGATCTCCACCGGCGCATCGGCCAGCAGGGTCGCGCACAGGATGGGGAGGACAGCGTTCTTGGCGCCGGAAATGTTCACTTCACCGTGCAGCGGCTTGCCGCCGGTCACTACGATCTTGGCCATGGAATCTACTTGGAATGAGGTAGAGCCGACCGTCGGTCGGCGGATGTAATCGGGGGTAGAACCGACCGCGGGTCGGCTGATCCAATCATTGGGCTGACTAACCCGCTTCGGCCGGGGTGACGGTCTTCAGCGCCAGCGCGTGGATCGCCCCGCCCATCAGATCGCCCAGGGTCGCATAGACCATGCGGTGGCGCGCCAGCGGCATTTTGCCGGCAAAGGCGTCGCAGACCACGGTGGCCTCGAAGTGCACGCCGTCGTCACCCTGCACGTCCGCGCGGGCGCCAGGCAGGCCGGTTTCGATCAGATTGCGGATGGTCTCGGCGTCCAACGGGCTTTCCTAATAAAATGAGCGCTCATTCTACTCTTCCACGTGGCGCTCGCATGGCTGTCTCGCCCCAACTCCCCCATCCGGCCGACGCTGCGGCACTGGTCGCCAGCGGCCGCCGCGTGTTCGAGATCGAGCGCGATGCGCTGGGCGCGGTCGCCGAGCGGCTGGGCGAAGCGTTCAGCCAGGCCTGCCAGCTGGTCCTGCAGAGCAAGGGCCGCGTGGTCGCCACCGGCATGGGCAAGTCCGGCCATGTCGCCCGCAAGATCGCCGCCACCCTGGCCTCGACCGGCACCCCGGCCTTCTACGTGCACCCCGGTGAAGCCGGGCATGGCGATCTGGGCATGATCACCGAGGCCGACGTGGTGCTGGCGCTGTCCTATTCAGGTGAGTCCGATGAGCTGCTGATGCTGCTGCCGGTGCTCAAGCGCCAGGGCAACCGCCTGATCGCCATGACCGGCCGCCCGCAGTCCAGCCTGGCCACCGCCGCCGACGTTCATTTGGATGTCAGCGTGCCGGCCGAGGCCTGCCCGCTGGCGCTGGCCCCGACCTCCAGCACCACCGCCTCGTTGGCCATGGGCGACGCACTGGCCGTGGCCCTGCTCGATGCCCGCGGCTTCACCGCCGACGATTTCGCCCGTTCGCACCCGGCCGGCAGCCTGGGCCGCCGCCTGCTGCTGCACATCACCGATGTGATGCACAGCGGCGATGAACTGCCGCGCGTGGATGTCAACGCCAGCCTGAGCGAGGCCCTGGTGGAGATGAGCCGCAAGCGCCTGGGCATGACCGCCGTCGTGGATGCCGACAACCACCTGATCGGTCTGTTCACCGACGGCGATCTGCGCCGCGCCCTGGATACCGATCTGGACGTGCGCAGCGCGCGGATCGCCGATGTGATGACCCATGGCCCGCGCACCATCGGTGCCGATCAGCTCGCGGCCGAAGCGGCGCAGCTGATGGAAGCCCACAAGATCAATGGCTTGATGGTGGTCGATGCCGAAGGACATCTCGTCGGCGCGCTCAACATTCATGACCTGTTGCGGGCCCGGGTGGTTTAAACCACAGTTGCCTTCCTCCATTCAGTTGAGCTGCCCCAGACGATGCCCTACTCCCCGTTGCCCGGTTTCCCGTCCCACCTGCATGCCGCCGCCGGCCGTATCCGGCTGGCCTGCTTCGACGTGGACGGCACGCTCACCGACGGTCGGCTCTACTACGACAAGGACGGCAACGAGAGCAAGGCGTATTACGTGCAGGACGGACTCGGCCTGAAACTGCTGCAACACCACGGTATCCACCCGGTGCTGATCACCGCACGCAACAGCCAATCCGCGCTCAAGCGCGGCGCGGACCTGGGCATCGATACCCAGATCGCGGTCGGCGACAAGCTGGCCAGCGTCAAGGCACTGTGCGGTCAGCACGGCATCGGCCTGGACCAGGTGGCCTTCATGGGTGACGACCTGCCCGATCTCGGCCCGCTGTGCGCGGTCGGCCTGGCGGTTGCGCCGGCCAATGCCCACCCCTGGATCGCCGAGCGCGTGCACTGGCAGACCCGCAGTGACGGCGGCAAGGGCGCGGCGCGGGAGCTGTGCGACGTGCTGCTGGCCGCGCAGGGCCATGTGGATGCGGTGCTGGCGAGGTTCGGCGCATGAACGTACGTACCGCCATCGGGGGCCTGCTGCTGGTCGCCGCACTGTTGACCGGCTGGCTGGCCCTGCACCATCGCGACAAGGCCCCCGCGGCCGAAGGCGAGGATGCCACCAAGGATTACGTGCTGCATGATTTCCAGATCGTGGCGTTGGACGAACAGGGCAAGGAATCCACCACCCTGCGCGCCCCGCTGCTGGAGCGTGCGCGCAGCGATGAAACGATGACCCTGACCACACCGGTGTTCCTGCTGCCCGACCAGGACGGCAATCACTGGGAAATGCGTGGCGACAGCGGCTGGGTCAGCGCCAAGGGTGACCAGCTCAAGCTCATCGGCAACGTCAGCGGCGACAGCCCCAAGGTCGCCGGTGCACCACCCACCACCTTCCGCACCGATCACCTGGACGTGTTCCCGAAAGAGAACCGTGCCAAGACCGATGCCCGGGTCACCATGACCCGCCCGGGCCTGTCGCAGACAGGGGTCGGCTTCGAAGCCGACATGAAAACCCGGCAGTACAAACTCCTTTCACAGGTCAAGACCCGCTATGAACCGAACGCTGCCCGCTAAGCTCGCGCTGCTCGCCCTGCTGCTGCCCGGCATGGCGCTGGCCAAGTCATCCGACCGCAACCAGCCGATGAATCTGGAATCCAACAGCAACGACTGCAACCTGACCGATGATGCGGGCAAGTGCACGTTCACCGGCAACGTGGTGATCACCCAGGGCACCCTGGTGATCCACGCCGCCAACGCCGATCTGTTCCGCAAGAACGGCGATATCGAACGCGTCGTGCTGACCGGCAAGCAGGCCACGCTGGAACAGGAAATGGATGACGGCTCCAAGATGAATGCCTGGGCCGATAACATGGATTACAACGTCAACAGCGAAGTGATCATCCTCACCGGCAACTACAAGGTCGAGTCGCCGCGCGGCACCAACAGCGGCCAGAAGATGACCTACAACACGCGCACCGGCAACATGCAGAGCGGTGGTGACGGCACGCGCGTGCGCACGGTGATCCAGCCCAAGGCCAAGGGCGCAGCACCGGCCACCCCGGCCGCCAAGCCGGCGGCGCCTGCGGCCAAGCCCGCCGCCGGGAGCAAGAAGTAATGCTCGTCGCCAAAGGCCTGCGCAAGCGCTACAAGCAGCGTGAAGTCGTCAAGGATTTCGGGCTGACCCTGGAGGCCGGTGAAGTGGTCGGCCTGCTCGGCCCCAACGGAGCCGGCAAGACCACCTGCTTCTACATGATCGTCGGCCTGGTCGAGACCGATGCGGGCAGCATCGTGCTGGACGGCAAGGACATCACCAGCGACCCGATGTACACCCGCGCCAAGCAGGGCGTGGGCTACCTGCCGCAGGAACCCTCGGTGTTCCGCAAGCTGACCGTGGCCGACAACCTGCGCCTGGTGCTGGAGCTGCGCGACGATCTGGACAAGGCCGGCCGCGAAAAGGAACTGGCCAGTCTGCTGGACGAACTGCAGATCAACCACGTGGCCGACCAGCTCGGTGCCAGCCTCTCCGGTGGTGAGCGCCGCCGCTGTGAAATCGCCCGCGCGCTGGCCGCCAAACCGCGCCTGATCCTGCTCGATGAACCGTTCGCCGGTGTCGACCCGATCTCGGTCGGTGAAATCCAGCGCATCGTCACCCATCTCAAGCAGCGCGGGATCGGGGTGCTGATCACCGACCACAATGTCCGCGAAACCTTGGGAATCTGCGACCGCGCGTATATCCTCAACGAGGGCAGCGTGCTGGCACAGGGCGCGCCGGACGAGATCCTGGCCAACGCCGACGTCCGCCGCGTCTACCTTGGGGAAACCTTCAAGCTCTGATCCAGCGGCCGCCGCAACGCCTTCCTTCCGTTCGGCACAGGCATGAAAGCACGGCTGCAGACATCGATGGGGCAACACCTGGTCATGACGCCGCAGCTGCGTCAGGCGATCAAGCTGTTGCAGATGTCCAGCGCCGAACTGGAGCTGGAAATCAACGAGGCGGTGGAGACCAACCCGCTGCTGGACTGGGCCGAGAACGCTGAACCGGCGCTCGAGGCCAGTCCCGGCGAGGACACGCCCCCGCCCGCCCCCACCGATACCCATGCCGATGGCGAGCATCAGGTCTCGGCGAGCGATGACTGGTCGCCCGGCGAAGGCGACTGGACCAGCGGCAGCAGTGGCGGCTCCTTCGACGATGACGACAACGGCAGCGCCGCCGAACGCGTGGCCGAGACCGAATCGTTGGCTGACCATCTGCTCTGGCAGCTGCATCTGTCGCACCTGTCGGCCCGTGACCGCAGCATCGGCGCGGCCCTGATCGATGCCTTCGAAGAAGACGGTTACCTGCGCGAGCCCTTGGCGACCATCGCCGAGACCCTGCGCCCGGCCATCCAGGCCGACGAGGCTGAAATCCTCACCGTGCTGCACCAGATCCAGCGCTTCGACCCGGTCGGGGTCGGTGCGCGCTCCCTGGGCGAATGCCTGGACCTGCAGTTGCTGGTACTGCCCGCGCAGACCCCGGGACTGGCGCTGGCCCGGCGCATCGCCGATGGCCCGCTGGAGCGCCTGCCTCGCAGCGGTGTGGCCGGCATCGCCCACGAGCTGCGCGAGCCACTGGCCGAGGTCGAGGTCGCGGTGCAGCTGCTGCGCTCGCTGGACCCGCGCCCGGGCGCCCAGATCGGCGAGCTCTCCCACGACAGCTATGTGGTGCCCGACTGCGTGGTCTGGCGCCAGAACGGCGTCTGGCGTGCCGCCCTGGCCGGCCATGCCGGGCCCAAGGTTGTCATCCACCGCGGCTACGAGCAGCTGATCCGCCGCTGCGGGGAGGCCGACGCCGGCTACATGCGCGCCCACCTGCAGGAAGCACGCTGGCTGCTCAAGGGCCTGGAGGCCCGCGGCGAGACCCTGCTGCGGGTGATGCGCTGCCTGCTCGACCAGCAGGCCGCCTTCCTGGAGTTCGGCGAACAGGCGCTGCGCCCACTGACCCTGCGTGAAGTGGCCGGTGAGCTCGGCCTGCACGAATCCACCATTTCACGCGCGATCGCCCGCAAGTACGTGCGCACCCCGCGCGGCACCCTGCCGCTGCGCGCGTTCTTCGCCTCCGGCATCGATACCGACAGCGGCGGCGAAGCCTCCAGCACCGCCATCCAGGCGATGCTGCGCCGGCTGATCGACGACGAGAACCCGCGCAAGCCGCTTTCTGACGCCAAGCTGGCTGACCTGCTCAAAACCTCGGGAATACCGGTGGCGCGACGCACCGTGGCGAAGTATCGTGAAGCCATGAACATTTCCGCCTCGCACGAAAGGGTAAGAATCGTCTGACGCTCCACCGCGCCCGGCGGGAAGGTTCATTGGCACATCCGAACAAAGGAGAAACCCGATGCACATCGAGACGTTTGGCAAGGACCACCTTGAGATCACCCC
Organism: Stenotrophomonas sp. Steno-Z10-BAI; assembly: GCF_056393115.1. Lineage (NCBI taxonomy): Bacteria > Pseudomonadati > Pseudomonadota > Gammaproteobacteria > Lysobacterales > Lysobacteraceae > Stenotrophomonas > Stenotrophomonas sp. Steno-Z10-BAI. The sequence continues at coordinate 77,596 of NZ_JBWJOZ010000010.1, forward strand.
GGCTCTGAACGAGTACGTGGAGACCAAGCTGGAACGGCTGAGGAAGCACTTCGACCAGCACTGCGAGGTTCGCGTGCAACTGTCGATCCGCAAGCCGGAGCACCATGCCGATGCGAGTGTGAATGTTCCCGGGCAGACTCTGCACGCGGACGCCAGCGGCCCCACCATGTATGCCGCGATCGACATCCTGGCCGACAAGCTCGACCGCCTGGTCATCAAGCACAAAGAGAAAAAGCAGCAGCACGCACCGCAACCGCTGCCGGTGGGCGACAATGAGGGCTGATGCCCTCGTTTCCACCCCGACATGCCTCTGACTGATCTTCTGGCGGCCGTCCGCACGCAAGTGCTGCCGGCCGCCGATCGCGACAGCGTGCTGAAGGCCGCAGCCCGTCTGCTGGCCTGCCGCGAAGCCAACGCCGAGCTGCTGTACCAGAACCTGTGCCAGCGCGAGACGCTGGGCAGCACCGCCATCGGCCACGGCATCGCCATTCCACACGGTCGTGCCCCCCTGCTTGAACGCCCCCGCGGCGCCCTGCTGCGGCTGGAATCGCCGGTGGAATTCGGCGGCGATGAACCGGTCGACCTGGTTTTCGCGATTGCCGTCCCTGCGCACTACACCCATCAACACCTGATGCTGCTCTCCGAGCTGGCCGAGCTGTTCTCCGAGCCGGCCATCCGCCAGGCGCTGCGCGAAGCGCGCGACGGCGACGCGTTGCGTCGGGTCATCGAATTCCCCCCGCCGGCGAGTGCCGCATGAATACCAGCATCACCGCGCGCGAACTGTTCGAACAGCAGCGTGACCGCCTGAGCCTGCGCTGGGTCGCCGGCCAGCAGGGCGAGCGCCGTGAGCTGGAGGCCGGCAACAAGGTCTCTCGCCGCCCCTCGCTGGCCGGCTACCTCAACGCGATCTACCCCAACAAAGTGCAGATCCTGGGGACGGAGGAACTGTCCTGGCTGGACTCGCTGGACTCACGCCAGCGCTGGGAGACCATCGAGCGGATCATGCAGTCCCATCCGCTGGCGCTGGTGATCACCCGCAACCAGTCCTGCCCGGAAGACCTGCGCGCCGCCGCGGACGAATCGCAGACCCCGCTGTGGATTTCACCCAAACGCGGCCACGAACTGCTCAACCACCTGTCCTACCACCTGGCGCGCACGCTGGCGCCGCGGGTGATCCTGCATGGCGTATTCATGGAGATCTATTCCATCGGCGTGCTGATCACCGGGGAAGCCGGCTCGGGCAAGAGCGAGCTGGCGCTGGAGCTGCTCAGCCGTGGCCACCGCCTGGTCGCCGACGATGCCCCCGAGTTCACCCAGATCGCCCCGGACGTGCTCGACGGCACCTGCCCGGAGCTGCTGCAGGACCTGCTGGAAGTCCGCGGCCTGGGCGTGCTCAACGTGCGCGAGATGTTCGGTGACACGGCGGTAAAGAAGAACAAGTACCTTCGGCTGATCGTCCACCTGACCAAGCCGATGACCGAACCCACCCCCTACGGCTATGAACGCCTGACCGGCGACTCGGGTACCCGCCACGTGCTGGACCTGGATGTGCCGCTGATCACCCTGCCGGTGATGCCCGGCCGCAACCTGGCCGTGCTGACCGAAGCCGCCACGCGCCTGCACATCCTGCGGACCAAGGGCATCGACCCGGCCGCGATGTTCATCGCCCGCCACAGCAACATGTTGGAACGCCGCACGCCATGACCACACCCGCCCCCGCCTCCGCCCCGACCGCCGCCACCCTGATCATCGTCAGTGGGCTGTCCGGGTCCGGCAAGACGGTCGCGCTGAAGACCTTCGAAGACCTCGATTACTACTGCTCGGACAACCTGCCGATCGACCTGCTGCCGGATTTCGTGCGCAGCCTGCTCGGTGATCCGGGCCGCGAGGCCCCGCGCCGGCTGGCGGTCGGCATCGACGTGCGCGCGCAGAGTGACCTGACCCAGCTCTCGCACTGGCGCGAAGATGCCAAGGCGGCCGGCCTGGATGCGCAGCTGCTGTTCTTCGATGCTACCGATGAAACCCTGCTCAAGCGCTACGCCGACACCCGCCGCCGGCATCCGCTGAGCCAGCTCGGGCTGTCGCTGCCCGAAGCGATCGCCCGCGAGCGCGAACTCACCGCGCCGCTGCGCGCCGCCGCCGATGCGGTGATCGACACCAGCCACCTCAACGTGCACCAGCTGCGCCGCAAGGTGGTGACCGAGTTCGCGCTGGCCCACGGCAACAAGCTCTCGCTGCTGTTCGAATCGTTCGCCTACAAGCGCGGCGTGCCGGCCGAAGCGGACTTCGTGTTCGACGTGCGCGTGCTGCCCAATCCGCATTGGGACCCGGAGCTGCGCCCGCTGTCCGGTCGCGATGCCGGGGTGCGCGAGCATCTGGACGAACAGCCCGATGTGCAGCGCTATGCCGGCCAGCTGGTCGATTTCCTGGATACCTGGCTGCCGCGGCTGGGCAATGACACCCGCAGCTATGTGACCGTCGCCTTCGGCTGCACCGGCGGCAAGCACCGCTCGGTGTACATGGCCGAGCGCATGGCCCGCCATGCCCGTGACCAGGGCTGGCCGGAAGTGGCCACTTTCCACCGCGAACTGGACTGAAAACGGCACTGCCGGCGGCGGCCGGCATCGACACGCTGAACCGCGGAACACAGCAGTCTTTCACGCGTGCTATCGCCAATTCATGTTGACCTGTTAACGTTCGGGAATGACCTGTGGCATTCTCCTCGTAACTCATCCCGGTGTCGGCACGGCCCTGCTGGACGTGGCGACCCGTCTGCTGCGGCACCTGCCGCTGAAGACCGAAGCTTTCGAAGTACCGTTCGACGCAGATATGGACGTCCTGCTCCCGCTCGCCTCGGCCGCTTTGCGCCGGGTGGACAGTGGCCAGGGCGTGCTGATCCTGACCGACCTGTACGGCGCCAGCCCCAGCAATCTGGCCGGGCAACTGGCTCGTCTGGGCACCCCGGCACGCCGGGTTTCGGCGCTGAGCCTGCCGATGTTGATGCGAGTGATGAATTATCCGGAACAGGGACTGGATCAACTGCCTGCCACAGCCGCGGCAGGCACTCGCAATGGAGCGATTGTCGACGATGCTTGAACGTGAACTCACTGTTTCCAACCGCCTGGGCCTGCATGCCCGCGCCACTGCCAAGCTGGTGCAGGAGCTGGCGCCCTTCCGCTGCAACGTGACCATGGCCGCCAAAGGCCGTGAGATCAATGCCAAGAGCATCATGGGCGTCATGCTGCTGGCCGCCGGCCAGGGCACCCCGGTCACCGTGCGCATCGAGGGCGAAGACGAAGTCGCCGCGATGGACGCGGTGGTCGCCCTGTTCGAGCGGCGTTTCGACGAGGACAACTGAGCATGGGGGGGCAGCCGCGATCGGGATCCTCCGCACCGGCCCGGACCGCGTCCGGGGCGATGCTGTTGTCCGGCCACGGTGCCTCGCGCGGTAACGCCCTGGGCCGTGCCCGGGTGCGCCTGCCGCATGCCCTGGAAGTGGCCGAGCAGCGCATTGCGCCGGCCAAGATCGAGGCTGAGCTGGAGCGCCTGCACGTGGCCGTGGAAGCGGCCCGTGGCGAAATGCACGAGCTGCGCCAGCGCCTGCATGGCGCGCTCAACCAGGAGGTCGGCGAATTCCTCGATCTGCATGCCCTGCTGCTCGATGACCCCGAGCTGCTGTTCGGCCTGGACGAACTGATCCGCAGTGGCCCGTACAGCGCCGGCTACGCCTTGCGCGTGCAGCGCGACCGCCTGGCCAAGGTCTTCGATGGCATGGACGATGCCTACCTGAAGAGCCGCATGGACGATCTGGACCATGTGATCGGGCGCATCCATGCGTTCCTGCAGAAGCGCCCGCCGGACGTCAAAGGCATGGCCGGCGAGATCCTGATCTGCGACAACATCGCCCCCTCCGAGCTGGCCCAGCTGCAGGCCCACGGTGTGGTCGGCATCGTCACCGCCGGGGGCAGCGCGCTCTCGCACAGCGCGATCCTGGCGCGCAGCCTGCACCTGCCGTTGATCGTCAACGTCCCGAACGTGCTGCAGAAGGTCGCCGATGGCGACGTGCTGATCATGGACGGCAGCGATGGCACGGTCACCATCAACCCCCAGGCACAGGACCTGCGCGACTACCGCGTGCGCCTGCGCGAGCACGCGCGCGAGCAGCGCGAACTCGGGCGCCTGCGCACCAAACCCAGCCGCACCCGCGACAACGTCGATATCGCCCTGCTCGCCAATGCCGAGTCCAGCGAAGACGTCACCCAGGCGCATGCGCTGGGCGCACACGGGCTGGGCCTGTACCGCACCGAATTCCTGTTCCTGCAGCGCAACGAGCTGCCGGACGAGCAGGAGCAGTTCGAGACCTACCGCGATGCCGCCCTCGGCATGAGCGGGCGGCCGGTCACCATCCGCACCCTGGATCTGGGCGCGGACAAGGCCGACCGCACCGGGCTGACCCTGAGCAACGAAGAAAACCCGGCGCTGGGCCTGCGTGGCGTGCGCCTGTCGCTGGCGCGGCCGAAGGTGGCCGACACCCAGCTGCGCGCGATCCTGCGCGCCTCGGCTTACGGCAAGCTGCGCATCCTGATCCCGATGGTGAGCACCCGCGAGGAAATCCTTGCGGTCCGCCGGCGCCTGGCCAAGCAGGCCGAGCTGCTGCGCGCGGAAGGCCACGAAGTGGCCGAGCACATCCCGTTCGGCGCGATGATCGAAGTGCCGGCCGCGGCGATCGCGCTGGAGAGTTTCATCGATCTGGTCGACTTCCTCTCGATCGGCACCAACGATCTGGTCCAGTACCTGCTCGCCGCCGACCGCAACAACGAGGCGGTCGGCGAGCTGTACTCGCCGCTGCACCCGGCGGTAGTGCGCCTGCTCGCGCACATCCTGCGCACCGGCCAGGCGTACAACATTCCGGTGGCGGTCTGCGGCGAGATCGCCGGCGACCCGTTGATGACCCGCCTGCTGCTGGCCCTGGGCCTGACGGAATTCAGCCTGCACCCGGGCACCCTGCTGGAAGTGCGCCGCGCGGTGCGCGAGAGCGATCTGTCGGTGCTGCAGGCAATGGCGCCCAAGCTGCTGCAGGCACGCGACCGCCGCGGTATCGAACGCTGGATCGAGAAGGCGAGCCTGGCGACGGCATGACGGTTGCCATCGCCTACGGTGATGGCCTACCGGATTGACATGTAAGCGCGCGATAATGACGCGGTGACCACCGCCCATGCCGCATCCTCTACCGGATAGCGGCCTTTTCTTTTTCCGCAGGAGCTGCGCATGGCCGAAGCCGTACGCCACGACAAGACGGCGCGCCAGCTGCGGCTGTTGTCCGATGCACTGGACAGCGGGCGGTTGGGTCCGGTCCGTCGATTGGTCAACACCCTGGCGCCGGCGGAAATCGGCAACCTGCTCGAATCGCTGCCCCCGGGCAAGCGCGAGATTGTCTGGGGCCTGGTCGATCCGGAAGACGACGGCGAGGTGCTGGTCCACGTCGGCGAGGAAGTGCGCGAAAGCCTGCTGGCCGACATGGACCCGGACGAGATCATCGCCGCGGTCGAAGACCTGGACATCGATGACCTTGCCGATCTGGTCGAAGACCTGCCGGACACGGTCATCGATGAAGTGCTCAAGTCGATGGACCGCGAGAACCGCGAGCGGCTCGAGCAGGTGCTGTCGTATCCCGAGGACAGCGCCGGCCGCCTCATGAACCCGGACGTGGTGACCGTGCGCGCCGACGTCAATGTCGATGTGGTGCTGCGCTACCTGCGCCTGCGCGGCGAACTGCCCGACCACACCGATCACCTGTTCGTGGTCAGCCGCCGCCATCAATACCTGGGCCGCCTGTCGCTGGCCGCGCTGGTGACGCACGAGGACAACACCCCGATCAACCGCCTGATCGATGACGAGCAGCCGGCGATCGATGTCGGCGAGAGCGCCGATGAAGTCGCGCGCCAGTTCTCCGATCATGACTGGGTCTCCGCCCCGGTGGTGGACGACAACAACATCCTGCTCGGCCGCATCACCATCGATGACGTGGTCGACATCATCCGCTCGCAGGCCGAGCACCAGGCGCTGGGCGCCGCCGGCCTGGACGAAGAAGAAGATCTGTTCTCGCCGATCAAGCGCGCCGTGCGCGGCCGCGTGGTCTGGCTGGGCATCAACCTGTGTACCGCGTTCCTGGCGGCCAGCGTGATCGGCCAGTTCGAGCTGACCCTGCAGAAAGTGGTGGCGCTGGCCGTGCTGATGCCGATCGTGGCCGGCGTGGGCGGCAATGCCGCCGTGCAGGTGCTGACCCTGATGGTGCGTGGCATCGCGCTGGGCCAGGTCGGCCAGAGCAACGCACGCATCCTGCTGTGGAAGGAATCGCGGGTCGCGCTGATCAACGGCACCCTGATCGGCACCGTGGTCGGCATCATCGCCTACCTCTGGTTCCACAGTTTCCTGCTCTCGCTGGTGATCACGATGGCGCTGATCATCAACTTCTGCGCCGCGGCCCTGGCCGGCGTCCTGCTGCCGCTGCTGCTCAAGCGCATGAACGTCGATCCGGCCGTGGCCGGTACCGTGGTGGTCACCGCCGTCACCGACGTCATGGGCTTCTTCAGCTTCCTCGGCCTGGCCAGCCTGATCCTCCTGCATTGACCCTGGACCCCGCATGGCCCTGACCCTCGACAACTACTTCCAGCCCGGCTGGCGCGACGCGACCTATACCTGCGCCGCCTGCGAATGGCAGGGCAGCGCGCGGCAGATGCCGATGGAACTGCACGAAGACGAAGCGCAGTTCGACTGCCCGCAGTGCGAGAACCCGATCCTGCTGGTGGTCCACCCCAGCCTGGCGCAGGTGCAGGCGGCCGCCGCCGACGGTCACCCCGAGGCGATCGAACAGCTGGACATCCTCGCCGCGGCACCGCGCCCGCACTGATGCACTGCAAGATGCTCCGGCGCACAACCGGGCCTAGACTGAAAACGATTTCAATCAGGGCACGACAATGGCACGACGCTGGGGTGGATGGCTGCTGTGGGCGGTGGCGATGATGACGGTGGCCGGCTGTGCGAGCACCCCGGCTGGCTCCGGTGGCCAGTTCGTCGGCCGTGCGGTGAAAGTGGATGGGCAGACCGCGTATTACCAGGTATTCGTGCCGCGCAACGCCGCCGCCTCACGCGGCGAACTGCCGGTGGTGCTGTTCCTGCATGGCTCCGGTGAGCGTGGCCGCGACGGCCGCCGCCAGACCCAGGCCGGGCTGGGGCCGTACCTGCGCCAGCACGCCTCCACCTTCCCCGCGCTGGTCGTGTTGCCGCAGACGCCGGATGACCAGGAGTGGTCCGGCGAGAACAACCGCATCGCGCTGGCCGCACTGGATGCCGCGATTGCCGAGTTTGGTGCCGACCCGCAGCGCCAATACCTGACCGGGATGTCGATGGGCGGCTACGGCAGCTGGAACATCGCGCTGGACGCGCCACAGCGCTTCGCCGCGATCGTGCCGGTGTGCGGCGCGGTGCTGGCCCCGCGCGCGGTGCGCCCCACCCTGTTCGTCGAGGATGTCGCCCACGAGGCCGATCCGTACGCCGCCATTGCCCAGCGCCTGCGCAACGTCCCGATCTGGATGTTCCATGGCGCGCTGGACGACCTGGTGCCGCCGGACGACGACCGCAAGCTGCACGCCGCGTTCCAGCAGGCCGGCGCGAAGGATGTGCGTTACACCGAGTACCCCGAAGGCAACCACAACGCCTGGGACGCCACCTATGCCGATGCGGCGATGTGGGCGTGGCTGTTCGCGCAGAAGCAGTGATGGGCATTTTCGGTAGTGCCGGCCGCTGGCCGGCTCTGCAACATTCCGTCATCGCGCCATGCTGTTCGTGATCGCAGACGCTCCGTGGAGCCGGCCAGCGGCCGGCACTACCCCGTCACGTTGTGGGTCATGCAGAGCCGGCCAGCGGCCGGCACTACGCTCTCGTGGTATTCCGCGATAAGCGCTTGCGGCCTTGCCCGACACCGCGGGCCTGCGGAATCAATGACGATGCACCATGAGTTCTTCTCGGCTACGCGCAGGGCGCTGTTCGATTCCAGGGCAGACCTACGTCCTTACGATGGTCTGCCACAACCGTCGGCGTTGGTTTGATGATCCCGACGTTTCCGCGATCGCGATGTTCGGCCTGAAGGAAATGGACGAACGTGGATATGCACGATTCCTTGCCTGGGTCGTCATGCCCGACCATCTGCACTGGTTGCTGGAACTGAAAACGAAGCCACTTGCCGATATCGCTCGACGCTTGAAATCATCGACTGCGTTGGCGATCAATCGATCGCTGGGTCGTGGTGGTTCGTTCTGGCAAGCCGGTTACCACGATCACGCCGTGCGTTGCGACGAGTCGCTGCATCGGCATGCCCTTTACATCCTCGGCAATCCGATCCGTGCAGGGCTTTCAGAGCAGATCGGAGACTACCCGTACGCATGGACCCTATGGCCTCA
>NZ_JBWJOZ010000011.1:0-78996 GCF_056393115.1 Stenotrophomonas sp. Steno-Z10-BAI
AATGCCTCCGTTGGATCCGCCACTACCAAGGCAAGTCTGAAGAGAAGAGAGTCCTGGATGAAGAAGGTGACAAGGCACTCGGTGGGCTACTCGGTGATCGCATTGCGCTTTTGAGCGCAGAGCAGCCGTTGTTCTTAACGGAACCCAAAGATGCACCCACCCTCTACTGGCTCTGGTGCGAACAGACGTCAGACGCGCACGTGCAAGAAGCACTACGCGCCCAGCTGATCACATCGCCCGACTTGGTTGACTCATTCTTGGCATGCTTCGTAGGAGAGGCTTGGGGTGTCGAGAGTGGGATTCCGAGGCCTGGAGACTTCGAACGACGGCAGTACGATTCCGTTTCCAACCTTGTGGGTGCGGAATACATCGCTGCCAACTTGAAGGAGCGATACGGTGCCGAGCTTGATGTGCCGCAGGAATACCCACCTGAAGGTATGGACCAAGCGCGCCGCATCGCTCATCAGTTCATGAATGTGCACATCCACGTCCTGCAGGAGGGCAACTCCTCAACCAGCAGTTCTTCCGCTCATGAGAGCGGTCAGCCCGACGAGGAGGAGTCTTAGGAACCGCTGCGATTGAGCGCTGGTCGGTCGGTCGACCCCGAACCTCTGCTCTGCCGGCCATTGCTGGGGAGGCTGCCTACGGCAGGAAATTGGAGCTTGCGCCGTGCCTAAGAGCGGAAGATGGCTCCAAGGGATGGCGTGATCGCGCTTGAGGGGTAGATCGAACCCCAGGCCGCCGGTCGCGCTCGCTCGATGCACGGATGGCTGCTTATCGAGCCTTTTCAATGAGCCATTCCACAAGGCCGAGTTTGACGATCAGCTCGGACAGACGCTCTCTGCCAATTACGTAGACGTTGGAGTCCTCACACACGAGTTCGTGGGGGGAGTTGTGAATGTAGAACATCTTGGCGTCTTCGCGATCTGCGGCTTGCGACACGTAACTATCGAGCTCGGCTTGGTTCGACTTAGCCTTGATCTGCGCAAACGCTACCTCCCCGGTAAGAGGAAGCTCCAAGTCTAGATCGATTGTCTTTTCAGTGCCGCCCCTTTGATTGTTCCGGCGCCAGCCGCTGGCTGTTGCAATCAAGTCGGCAAGGATCTCAAAGTCCTGCCACGTCAACTCGCCTATCAGCGGCTTCATTGAGTCAATCAATGCACGATGCGCGGCTTCAGCTACTTCCACAGACTTCGGGCGCTGACCATTGATTCGTTGCAAAAGTCTAACGTGGGCCGTAAGCAAGTGAGTTGTGTTTCGGGTGTGCGAAGCTGCATTGACGGCGCCAGGAAGTGTTCGCCGACTCAATACGGATCCGGTGCAGTCAACGTTGGACCATCGGCCACGCACTTTTCGATAGCTGTATGAGCCATCGCCTTCAGCCAATTGCTGTGGCTCGCCAGGTTCTAAGAAGCACCAGTAAAGGTCGCCGGCAAAGAAGGTGACCCATAGAGTCGTGCCATCGTCTTCAAAATAGGCTTTGAGCGAATTTGCCGCGTATGTCGCGAAACGGGAATCGCGCCCTGGCTTCATCCAGCCTTCGCGAACAGCTTGCCAATCCTTCTTTGCGATCAGCTGATGCTGTTCGGGGTCTGTGGAATCAAATCCGAAGCAGAGGATTTGTCGCTCCTTGATGCAGAGCCTCTCCCATCGCCCTCCATTGCCCAACTTGATGAAGCGAACGCTTGTGGGGGTGATTGGGAACTCTGAGGTAGGCATGGACACTGTTGACGGTCATCGACTGGACCCAGATTAGGTCCTATGCCTGACCTCCAACAAGAGCGACTGCCCCGGGGAGGCAAGAAATCTGTATCGCGGGCGCTGCTGGCGGGGGAGACCAAGTCCCACACGGCTTCGTGCGCCGACACGGCCTCCTTTCTGGGGGCCTGCGGGCCTACCGATCACGGCAAGCCGAGCAGGTGGCTCAACGCCGCTGGCAGGTGCGACAACTGCTGAAGGACGGGAGGTCCTCGGTGGAGGTGGCGAGGCGGTTGGGGGTTTCCATCGCCGCAGTCAGTCTCGATCGTCAGGCTTTGGGCTTGGGCAGCACCCCAGTCCGGTCCAGGCACCGCACCTTGCGTGGTCTGAATCTGGCGCAGGTTCAGGCCCGTTTAAAGGCCGTCAGTAGAGCCCAGTTGGCCCGGGAGCTCAGGGTCAGCAGCTCGGCGGTCTACCGCTTTTGCAAGAAGACGGGCCTCATCGCCTCCTAGTAGGGGGAGGGCCTCCTCGCCGTCCAATCCTCCGGTAGCCATGACGATCAGGCACTTACGGGCGGAGATGGTCGGAAGCGTTGGCCCAGACGCGCGGCTGAACGATAATTGGGGCCTGTTCGAGGGGATGTATTAGATGCCGCTGCTCAACTGGTCTGACCGTGATGAAGACCTGACCCGTTCCGCCCTGACGCCCTACCGCCTTCTGGAGCCGGTGGCCAGCTTGTCCTATGGGGAGGTGGACTCCCCCAACATGCTGATCGAGGGCGACAACTTGGATGCGTTGAAGGCCTTGTTGCCTTACTACGCGGGCCAAGTGAAATGCATTTTCATCGATCCACCCTACAACACGCGCAGCGCCTTTGATCACTACGACGACAACCTTGAGCACGCCAAATGGTTGTCGATGATGTATCCGCGTCTTGAGCTCCTCAAGGAACTCTTGAGTGAGGACGGATCCATTTGGATCACGCTGGACGATGCTGAGGCGCACTATCTGAAGGTCATCATGGACGAAATCTTCCTCCGGAAGAACTTCGTCTCGACCCTGATTTGGGAAAAAGCGGATTCGCCCCGCAACTCTGCTCGTCAGTTCTCCAGCGATCATGACTTCATTTTCGTCTACTCGAAAAACGAAGCGTGGCGCCCTCGCAAGCTGCCACGTGACGAAAAGTCCAACGCCATCTACACCAACCCCGACAACGATCCTCGGGGTCCGTGGCTACCCGGTGACCCCTATGCGAACAAGCCCTATTCGAAGGGCACCTACACATTGACCGGACCAACTGGGCGGACGTTCTCGCCGCCCCCGGGTCGCTTCTGGCGCATATCTGAAGAAAAGCTATGGGATTTGGATGAGGACGGCCGCATTTGGTGGGGCACCAAAAAAGACGCGCGTCCGAGCATCAAAAAGTTCCTGTCCGAAGTCGGAGACTTAGTGCCGCGCACGCTCTGGCGCAAAGAGGACGTGGGCAGCAATCGAACCTCAAAGAATGAACTCCGCAAGCTGTTCCCGGGAGATGTTGCGTTTGATACGCCCAAGCCGGAAGCGTTGCTGGAGCGCGTTATCCGTATCGCGACGGAAGAAGGCGACATTGTCCTCGACAGCTTCTTGGGATCAGGCACAACCGCAGCAGTGGCGCACAAGATGGGCCGTCGCTGGATTGGGGTTGAAGCGGGCGAGCATGCTCGGACCATGTGTCAGCCTCGACTCGCGAAGGTAATAGACGGCGAGCAGGGAGGCGTTTCGGAAGTGGTGGACTGGAAGGGCGGAGGCGGCTTCCGCTTCTATAAGCTAGGCGTGCCCGTGTTCGATGACGAGGGCCACATCCGCGGGGGCATCAAGTTCGAGCACTTGGCCGCCCACGTTTGGTTCGCCGAAACAGGCACCGCTCGCTCCACCCGTGCCCCCAAGCAGCCTTTCCTGGGCGAACACCACGGGATCGGCTACTACCTGCTGTTCAACGGCATCCTGGGCGATGAGAGCAAGACCGGTGGCAACGTGCTGACCAAGCGGGTGTTAAAAGGCCTGCAGTCCTTCGAGGTGCCCAAGGTGATCTACGGCGAATCCTGCGATTTGCCTAAGGAGAGGCTGGAGGAGCTCCAGATCACCTTCAAGCAGACCCCCTACGACATCAAGGCACGCTAAGCATGGCTCTTTCCCTCAAGGTGTATCAGCAGCGGGCCTTGTCCAGCCTGACCCAGTTCCTCGAAGATGCCCGGCTGACCGGCCCCGCATCCGCGTTTGAGAAGAACGTGGATCTTGGCCTGATGACCCACTACAAACCCATGCCGGGCATGGAAGCCTCGCCCTACGCCTGCTTGCGCATCCCCACGGGCGGCGGTAAGACCGTGATGGGCGCGCACATCATTCAGGCTGCAGGCGATGCTTACCTGGAGCGCGAGTTCCCCTTGGTCATGTGGATGGTGCCCACCACCCAAATCAAGAGCCAGACCCTGCAAGCGTTCAAGAACCCACGCCACCCCTACCGCCAGGAACTGGACGAGGCGTTTGGCGGAAAGGTGGCGGTGTTTGACGTCGAGGACTTCACCCATATCCGTCCCGCGGACCTGGGCACCAAGGTATGCGTGGTCATCTCGACCATGGCAGCACTGCGAGTGGAGAACCAGGAAGGCCGCAAGGTTTACGAGCACCACGAAGATCTCGAAGCCCATTTCGCCGGCAGCGTTTCGGACCTGCCCTACTTGGAGCAAAACAAGGCCGGTAAGGCGATTGCCTCGTTTGCCAACCTGCTCAAACTCCACGGACCGTTGGTCATCACCGACGAAGCCCACAACGCCAATACCCCATTGTCGTATCAAGTCTACGAGCGCTTGGGCGCCAAAGTGGTGGTGGAACTGACCGCCACCCCCGACGCCAGCAAGAGTAACGTGCTGGTCAGCGTCAGCGCGTTTGAGCTGAAAGTCGCCAACATGATCAAGTTCCCGGTCGTGCTGAAGGAGCACGTCGGGCAATGGGAGGTGGCTGTGGGCAGCGCCGTCGCCCGCCGAAACGAGCTGGGCAAGACCGCGCTTGGGGAGCCGGACTACATCCGTCCCATCCTGCTGATCCAGGCCGAGAATGCGAAGGGCACGGCCACGGTGGAAGAGGTCAAGAAGCACCTCATCGACAATGAAAAGGTGCCCGAGAAGGCCATCGCCATTGCGACCGGCGATCAGCGCGAAATCGACGGGGTGGACCTGTTCGCCAAGGACTGCCCCATCGAGGTCATCATCACCAAGCAAGCGCTCAAGGAAGGGTGGGATTGTTCTTTCGCCTACGTCTTCTGCTCGGTGGCCCAAGTCAAAAGCGACAAAGACATCCAGCAGTTGCTGGGCCGCGTGTTGCGCATGCCCTATGCCACCCGCCGCAAGCAGGAGGCCATGAACAAGGCTTACGCGCACGTTACTACCACGGCTTTCAACCTGGCGGCGGCAGAGCTGACCAAGTCGCTCATCGATATCGGGTTTAACCCGTTGGAGGCCGTCGGCGCAGTGCTGCCGGACCTCACCCCTGGGCCTGGTTTGCCGCTGCAAGGCGGCAACGTCAATCCGGCCCCCGTCACGCCGAAGACTACGATCGCGGTGAGCAAGCAGCCAGACCTCACCGGTATCCCTGCTCGGGACCAGGCCAACGTGGTGTTTACCCCAAGCGAAGAGGGGAAGGGCGGATCGGTCGAGATCACGGGCGAGGTTGACGATTCCACGGTGGAAGCGATCACCAAGGCTGTGCCAACCAAGGAGCGCGAGGAAGCGACGGCTACGATCCAGCGGCACCAGATCACGGCCAAGGCGGTCAAAGCGCCCAGCCAGAACGGCGTGGTGTTCAGTGTCCCCCGGCTCGGTGTCATGGAGCAGGGCGAGCTGGAGTTCCTGGAGAGCGGTGCCACGCCCCCGGGCTTCGCCTGGGATTTGCTGGCCTACCCGCCGGACCTCTCTAGCCTCAAGTTCAACGCCGACAGCCAGACATTCGAGGTGGATTTGGTTGATGCAAAGGTCAGCTACACGAAGATCGATGACGACGTAAACACCTATCTGCCGGGCTTTGCTAAGGATAGAACCCAAGCAGATTTGGTGGGTTGGCTGGATCAGAAGATCCGAGACCCTGGCGTGAAGCAGCCAGTTCTTCGCGAGTGGCTGCGCCGGTCCATCAGCGGGCTGTCCGAAGACCGTGGGTTCTCGCTGTCCCAGTTGCTCAACGGCCAGTTCGTGCTCCGGCGGAAGTTGGGCGAGCAGCTCCAGATCGCCAAGGCCGATGCCCTCAAGGATGGCTTCCAGCAGGCCTTGTTCGGTGCGAACGCCGAGATCGTGGTCAGCGACGAGCCGGATGCTATGTTCACCTACCCGGCGGACTTCAGTAGGTATCCGGGGCACTCGTATTACGAACAGCAAGGCGGAACTTATAGGTTTCGCAAGCATTACTACCCTTTCGTCGGCGATCTTCAGTGGAAGACCGCCAGCGGCAAGGTCGGTGAAGAGTTCTTGTGTGCCCAAGCCATCGACCAGCTGGATGAGGTGGAGTTCTGGGTCCGCAACCTGGTGGACAAGAGCCAGTTCTGGATGCCGACGTCCAAGCAGCGGACCTACCCGGACTTCGTTGCCAGGCTCAAGGACGGTCGCCTGCTGGTCGTTGAATACAAGGGCGGCGACCGATACACGGCGGACTCCGAAAAGGAGAAGCGCATGATCGGCGAGCTTTGGGCCACTAAGAGCGATGGCCGAGGGGTCTACCTCATGGCTCAGTTGAAGGATGAGAAGGGCAACAGCGTGACTGAGCAGCTCCGGGCCGCTATCGCGTAGCGTCTTATTCTTAGGAAATGAGACGACACCAGCTTATTGTTGTCGTCGAAGTGAAATCGCCATCGATAGTTATGTGGCGACGTCGTTGGATGTGTGGCCTAGTTCTTAAAATGGAAACAGGGGAAGTATGGACGGAAACTTCGCTTCAACAATCGCAGACGCGGTCGCAGATGCGGCCAAGCAGATGGGACATGTCAACATCCTGATCGCCGGCCGGTCTGGAGTCGGGAAGAGCACGCTGGTCAACGCCATCTTCCATGAAGATTTGGCTGAAACGGGGCAGGGGCGCCCTGTCACCAAAGAAACCAAAGAGATCACCAAGGAAGGCATGCCTGTATCGATTTTCGATACGCGCGGGCTGGAGATGGCAGACTACAAGAGCACCATTGGCGCGCTGACCGACTTCATCCAGGCACGAAAGAACGAGGTTGATCCGACCAAGCACATTCATGTCGCTTGGATTTGCGTGATCGAAGACGGTCGACGAGTGGAGCCAGCTGAAGTAGAGCTTCATGCTGCTCTCGCGAAGGTGGTTCCGGTCATTGGCGTCATCACCAAGCATCGGTCCGACCAAGGCTTTAAGAAGGACGTTGAAGGGCTGTTGCCGGAGTGCCGCAACATCGTGCAAGTGCGAGCGATCAGGGAAGAGCTCGATGACGACGTCGTTCTTTCGCCAAAGGGGCTTTCCACTTTGGTGGAGGTCACTATCGGCGCCATCCCTGAGGGTGCGAAGCGCGCTTTTGCTTCGGCTCAGAAGGCTGACTTGAATACAAAAAAGTCTGAAGCCCGCAAGATCATCATGGCGGCAGCCACTGCGTCTGGTGCCGCAGGGGTGAGCCCGATTCCTTTCTCGGACGCGATGATCATTGCCCCCGTGCAAATCGGCATGATCGCCAAGATCACATCGATCTTTGGCGTCAATCTGACTAACTCGATGCTCACATCGCTTGTCAGCTCGGCGGTGGGTGTGGCCGGTGCTAGCTTTCTTGGTCGCACCTTGGTGAGCAACCTGCTCAAGTTCGCTCCGGGCATAGGGACCGCTGCGGGAGCGGCTATCTCTGGAACGACGGCCGTCGCGCTGACGTCGGCGCTGGGCGAAGCTTACCTTGCCGCTATGGTCGCTATCTTCACGGACGACCCGGATGCGTCACCAACTGGCGAAGAGATTGGCGCCCGCTTTAAGAGCGCGATGAGAGACATGCTTAAGAAGTGATGCACATGCCCGGCCCATCATTTGATGAGCCGGGCTGCTTAACGAGGTCTGTCGGAAACCAATGGCTAGCCAGTGTTTCCAGATCGGACGCCATTTTTCTTTATATGCAGGCGCTGCAAGCGCGAGTTCACGCGCAGCAGTCCTTTGGGCCTCTAGCGTCCGCAGTGCAGATCGCTGGAGACCCTGCTTCAATCTGTCCTGAAGCAGATAGCTGCCAAGTGCTTAATGCAATAGCATTGGCTGGAAGTCCAACGTCAGATGCTCTAGGGGGAGCGCACATGGCGATTCGAACGTTTATATTTCTTCTCGGTGTCATCGTCCTGCCGTTCACCGCAACTGGCTCTCAGCTGTTCGCTGTGACTCCCAGTGGCACACCCGAGGCAGTGTTTTCAGGCAAGGCATCGGTGGCGGTGTCCCGCTTGTCCAGCAAATGCATAGATGTCCATTGGACGGTCGTGAGCAGCAGCGATACAGAAGTCGTTTGCGAGTCGCCGTTGAGCACGGGTCAGTCCATCATGGGTCAGATGCTGCTCGGGAACAGTTACTCCACGCCGCCTCGGCGCTTCTTCCGCTTCAACGTGAGTGAGCTGTCCGGGATCTCGCGTGTGCAGGTGTCGGGCTGGATGGAAACCCAGATGGCCTTCGGCCAAATGCAGCGCGCTCCTTTTTCAGGGGCGGACTTCCACAATAACATCATGAACTTCCTGATCAGTGCGGGAGGTGCGTTCCCCGCAGGGACGACCTTCCCTAACCACGCCGTGCTCGGAGTTCTTGGGAAAGTCGCTCCGCGCGGCAGGGCTGCTGTCTACGAGGTGGCTGAGGTGACGCCTGGTGGAGCTGCTGACCGAGCGGGCCTCAAGGCGGGAGACGTCATCACCTCCGTGGCCGGAAAGAAGTTCAAGACCGATGTGGACTTCCTAGATGGCTTGGCAAAGGCAGCCAAGGCGCCGACCTACCAACTCGATGTCACGCGCAACGACGCTGCAATGTCGCTCACCGTCGACCGGGAATACCGACCCACGGCCACTCAGGTTGCCAGCGTCGCGGAGGAGCCCGCCCCGGTGCCCGCTCCCGTAGCGCCAGCCCTTTCGGTTGCCGATGAGTTGGCCAAGCTTCTCAAGCTCAAGGAGCAGGGTATCCTGACGCAGGCCGAGTTCGATTCGCAAAAGAGCAAGCTGTTGAACCAATGAGCATTCCGTCCGCCCATTCCGTAGCCCGGCCGGACGGTCGTTTCGATTAGAAGAGCCATGACACGAAGCGATGGACCATTTTGACGGCGTAGTGTCGGACTACTTACGGGCTGATCGGGCGCTGTTCTTCAACGGCCAATGCTGTATCCAGCTCAACGAGGGAAAGAACCCAGACACCAGCGGGCCGCATTGGTATTGCGACGCCCTTGCAGTGAGCTTCAAAGAGCAAGCGGCCTAGCTCTGCGAGATCACGTATGCCGCCCGTGCGCCATCCCTGCTAGCGCGCCTGAGAGCCTGGAACGGACACTAAGGCACCTGAATTCAAGTTGCTGGCCATATTCGCGCTGGCGATGAGATCAGATCACCGCGGTTTCTGCCTCGCTTCCGGGCTTGCTGGCAAGGTGTACCGACCAGCGTCCCGTCGCCTCTTGTTCTGCGCTCAGCATGTCGTAGGTTCGGATCATGCTTAGAAGGCCCGAGTGCCCGTAGAGGTTGGGAGTAAACGACGGGTTGGTGCGTTTGAGGTACTGGCCCAGGGCCGGCAGATCGACCTTCCCATCTGCGGTCCCATCCGCCAACAGCTCGACCGCTTCGATAAGAAAGCGAGGGCGCCGCTTGGGCAGGGGCTTGGTGGGTTCCGCTTTGACGACAGGTTCTGACAACGCTTGGGGTTTGTTGACCGCGGTGGGCGCAGCCGTTTCTTCCTGGGCTTGGGCCGGCTCGCTGGGGACCCACTCGAAGAACTGGTCACATGCATTGCGCAAGGCGTCGGGCGTCTTGGGCTCTCCGACGATGCAAACCGTGGCGCCGCGCTCCCGCAACTTGCGGCAAAGGTGGGCGAAGTCCGAATCGCTCGTCACCAAGCAGAAGGTGTCGGCCCGTTGATCGAACATCGCCTCTAAGGCATCCAGGGCCAGCGCGATGTCTGAGGTGTTCTTTCCAGCCGCATATTGGTATTGCAGGCACGGCGTAAAGGCTTGCCGAACCAACACTTCTTGCCAGCGGCGGGCGAGGGTCTGATGGTTCCCATAACCCCGCCGAAGAACCACGCGACCAAACTGGGCCACCATGAGCAGGGCGTGGTCCACGATTTCTGGCGGGACGTTGTCGCAATCCACCAGGACGGCGACGCGGGATTCCAAAGGCACGATGCTCATGCGTTGCTCCTTGCTCGGCGGCTGTTCTTGGGGAGGCTGCCTTCGGGCAGCAGAGCCGGATCCACCAAGGGCCGCAGGGCCTCCAGGTTGAGTCCGTAGTTGAGAGACAGGAGGCCCGGCGAGTGGACGCCCAGTCCCTCCAGCTTTTCTTTAACGGTGAAGTCGCGGCTGTAAGTGGCGTGGTGCTCGTCGTCCAACTCATGGCCCACGATTTGCGCGCGCAGTTCGGAGACCACGCCTGCGCCTTGGAGTTCTTGGATCAGGGTCTTGCGGAGGGAGTGGAAGCCACGCCGGGCGTTTGGCCAGTTCTTGCCCACCTCGGCCAGATACCGGCTGAACGCTTTGGACACCCAATTGCCTTGGCCATTCTTGGCCTCGGCCTTGGCGCCGGGGAACAATCGGGCGTGGCCCTCGGCACGCAGGCCCTCGATCCATTTCAGCAGGCCGAGCGCCACCAGGTCGGGGTGGACCGGCACGGTGCGCAGGCTGACATCGGTCTTGACCCGCTGGTGCTCGCCCTCGTCGGAGATCTGGATGCAGGGCACTCCGCCGTCCTCAAGCACGTCGCCAATCAACAGTTGACCCACTTCGGATGCCCGAGCACCGGTGTAAAGGCCAATCAAGGATGCCCAGCGGGCCGGCAGAGGGAGGCTCTCAAAGGCCGCGGGGGCAAAGAGCACCTGGACTTGATGGCTGTCGTAGGCCTTGAAGCCAAATTTTCGCCGGGCCCGCTTTTCCCGAGTGGAGTAGCTCACATGGCCGTTGGCGGGATTGTCCCCTTTCGGGTAGTAGCCCGACGCCAATGCCCAGTCGAAGAACCCGCCTTTTCCGCCGATGTAGCTTTGCTTGTTGGTCAGCGTGGGGGTGGACGCCCCTCCGTCCCGCATGTGCTGATACCAGCGCGCCAGGTCGGAGCGGGTGATGGCATGAATCTTCGTTCTTTCGCCCAGGAAGCTCGTCAGCATTTCGACGGCCGTCTTCTTGATCGTCCAAGTCTTGGGCAGGGTGCTGCCCTTGATGCTGGCCAACCAGGCGTCCCTAGCCTTGCCCAAGGTGATCGTTTCGATCGCCGGCTTTGGCGCGGGGGACGGGGCGGGGGACGCTGCCGCCATTGGGCCGTAGAGCAGGCTGGGGCGCGGCAGTGCCCGGCGGTCCATGGCCGCGGTCAGTTCCATCATCTGTTGATAGAGCTGCACGTCCTCGGGGCTGTCGATCTGCCAGAGCTCGTTGATCGTGCCGTCCGGGGCCTGGGTCCGGTGAAGGGTCAGGTCACGGAGGTTGGTGCTCTCGGTGAGCCGCGCAATCAGCTCATCGGCCTCCTTCTTGCTCAACTTCTCCACGCGTCGTTCCCTCAACACGGCGAAGGCTTGAGCATAGCTGGCCGCGAGCATCAGGGCGCGCAGCCGGGCTTCTTTCATGTCGCATGTGCGCAGCGTGCGCTTGAACGTCAGGCGGCCAAGAGCCGGCTGAAGATCGACGGGAACCCGTTGCCGGAACGACCAGAGCCCAGAGCGGGCTCGAACCAAGTGATGGGGGATGCGCATGGGAGATGTGTCTCGCCTTGCATCGCCACAGACAGCCAAACCAGAGAAAGCAAAAACCCCTGCGTAAACAGGGGTTTGCTTAATCTGGCGGAGAGAGGGGGATTCGAACCCCCGAAGCGCGGTTTAGACGCTTACACACTTTCCAGGCGTGCTCCTTCAACCGCTCGGACACCTCTCCGGACCTGCTGCGATAACCCGCTGCAGGGGCGCAGATTCTAGCGGGGGAATTGGATTCGCACAAGCGGTTCGTCACGAAGGGCAGGGGGGCTGGACAGGCGTGGCACAATGGTCGTCCCGATGAAGACGGTGGCCTGATGTCCTATCTCGTCCTTGCCCGCAAGTGGCGTCCGAAGCGTTTTGCCGAGCTGGTGGGCCAGGAACACGTGGTCCGTGCGCTCAGCAATGCGCTGGACAGCGGCCGGGTGCACCATGCGTTCCTGTTTACCGGCACCCGCGGGGTCGGCAAGACCACCATTGCCCGTATTTTCGCCAAGTCGCTGAACTGCGAGCAGGGCACCAGCGCTGATCCATGCGGTCAGTGCCCGGCCTGCCTGGATATCGACTCCGGCCGCTACATCGATCTGCTCGAGATTGATGCCGCGTCCAATACCGGTGTGGATGATGTCCGCGAGGTGATCGAGAACGCCCAGTACATGCCCTCCCGCGGCAAGTACAAGGTCTACCTGATCGACGAAGTGCACATGCTGTCCAAGGCGGCGTTCAATGCGCTGCTCAAGACGCTGGAAGAGCCACCGGAGCATGTGAAGTTCCTGCTGGCCACCACCGATCCGCAGAAGCTGCCGGTAACGGTGCTCTCGCGCTGCCTGCAGTTCAACCTGAAGCGGTTGGACGAGGATCAGATCCAGGGCCAGATGACCAAGATCCTGGCGGCCGAGGAAATCGAGTCCGACCCGACCGCGATCGTGCAGTTGGCCAAGGCCGCCGATGGCAGCCTGCGTGACGGCCTGTCGCTGCTGGATCAGGCGATCGCCTATGCCGGCGGTGCGCTGCGCGAGGATGTGGTGCGCGCGATGCTGGGCACGGTCGACCGCACCCAGGTCGCCGCGATGCTGGATGCGCTCGCCGATGGCGATGGTCCGCGCCTGCTGCAGACCGTGGCGCTGCTGGCCGAGTTCTCGCCGGACTGGAGCGGGGTGCTCGACGCCCTGGCCGAGGCCCTGCACCGGATCCAGGTGCAGCAGCTGGTGCCGGGCGCCGCGACGGCGGGCGAGGGGATCGATGCCGAGGCCTTCGCCCAGCGCCTGCGCCCGGAAGTGGTGCAGCTCTGGTACCAGATGGCCCTGGGCGGCCGCCGTGACCTGCACCTGGCCCCGAGCCCGCGTGCCGGGTTCGAGATGGCCGTGCTGCGCATGCTGGCGTTCCGCCCGGCCGCCGCCGTACCGCCGGTGCCCCGCGATCCGGGCACCGGGACCGACGTGAACAGTGGTGGCCAGGCCAGCGGCCAAGGCACCGGCATGGCCGCTGCGGCAGCGAACGCGGCTGCTGCTTCGGCCGTTGCGTCGGCCAAGGCCAGCGCCCCCGTCGCTCAGCCGGCCCCCGTGGCGCCCGTGGTTGCTACGGTCTCCGCAGCGCCTGAGCCCGCACCGCCGGCACCGAAAAAATCCGCCCCGGCCTCGGCCCCGGCCCCGGCCGCCGCCGCCGAACCGGTGAAACCGGCCAAGCCCGCCGTCGTCGCTCCCGCGGCCGACGACGATCTGCCGCCGTGGCACCGTGAAAGCGACGCGGCTGATCGCGACGAAGCGCTGGCCGCTGAAATGGCCACCCCGGATGCGGCCATGGTCGCCCCGTGGGAAGCGCCGTCCGAGCGGACCGTGGCACCTCCTGCTCCCGCGCCTGTACGGGAAGCCGCCGCCCCGGTGGCCCGCCCGGAGGGCATCGCCATCGCACCCTCGGCGCCGGATACCGCCCCCTCGGAGGCACAGGGCGACCTGACCGCCGATGCTTGGCTCGAACTGGTGGCCGGCAGCCAGCTCAATGGCCCGTCCAAGCAGCTGGCCGCGCACTCGGCGTTCATCAGCTACCAGCACGGCGTCTTGAAACTGGCGATTTCGCCCGGATTTGAGTACTTGAGTTCGGACCGCTCGCAGGCGGCGCTGATCGCGGCGTTGACCGGCCCCTTGGGGCAGGCCCCGCGCCTGGTGATCGATACCGGTGCAGCCGGTGCCGAGACCCTGCATCAGCGCGCTGACCGCCAGCGTGGCGAACGCCAGACGGCGGCGGAAGCCGCTTTCATGGCCGACCCCTCGGTGCAGTTGCTGGTCCAGCAACACGGTGCCCGGGTCGTCGCCGATTCCATTCGTCCTTTTGAAGAGTAAAGACCCATGCGCGGCAATATCGCCCAACTGATGCAGCAGGCCCAGAAGATGCAGGAAAACCTGCAGAAGGCCCAGGAAGACCTCGCCAAGCTGGAAGTCACCGGCAGCGCCGGCGGCGGCATGGTCAGCGTGACCCTGACCGGCACCAAGGAATGCCGCAAGGTGCGCATCGATCCGTCGGTGCTGTCCGATGCGGAAATGACCGAAGATCTGGTGGCCGCCGCGTTCAACGATGCCTCCAACAAGATCGACGCCGAGTCGAAGAACCGCATGGGTTCGGCGACCGCCGGCATGCAGCTGCCCCCGGGCATGAAGCTGCCGTTCTGACCACCGCCTGCGCCGGGTGTCTGCCTGGCGCGACCGTGCTGACCGCGTCGCGAAGCCTCCGGGCTTCGCGCGCTTGTTTCTGAGATGAGCGATCCGCCATGAGCCTGCCCCTGCTCGAACAATTGATCGAGGCCTTCCGCGTGTTGCCGGGCGTGGGCCAGAAGACCGCCCAGCGCATGGCGTACCACGTGCTGGAGCGCGAGCGCGAGGGCGGTCAGAAGCTGGCCGAGGTGCTGGCCAAGGCGATCGAGCGGATCGGGCATTGCGAACAGTGCCGGGATTTCAGCGAGACCGATATCTGCGCGGTCTGCGCCAATGGCAGCCGCGAGCGCCAGCAGCTGTGTGCGGTGGAATCACCGGCTGATCGCCTGGCGATCGAAACGGCCACCGGCTACCGCGGGGTGTACTTCGTGCTGCAGGGGCGGCTGTCGCCGCTGGATGGCATCGGCCCGCGCGAGCTGGGCCTGGATCAGCTGGAGGCGCGCCTGAAGCAGGGTGAGGTCAACGAGTTGATCATCGCTACCAGTGCCACCGTGGAAGGCGAAGCGACCGCACATTACCTGGCGCAGATGGCGCGCAGCTGCAAGGTGCGGCCCAGCCGCCTCGCGCAGGGGCTGCCGCTGGGTGGCGAACTGGAATACGTGGATCGCGGCACGCTGTCGCACGCCTTCGGCACGCGTACCGAAGTGCAGGAATGACGCGGCGCACCGCGCGGCAATGATCGAAACCGGGGGCGCATCCACGCTACTCTCCAAGGCCCTGTTCCACGAGGTGCCCTCATGAGTCACGACACCCTGTTCGGCAAGATCATCCGCCGCGAAATTCCGGCCACCATCGTCTACGAAGACGAGGAGGTGCTCGGCTTCAAGGACATCGCCCCACAGGCGCCGGTGCACGTGTTGTTCATTCCCAAGCACGAGGCGATCCCGACCCTGGATGACGTGCGCCCGGAGCAGGCACACCTGATCGGCAAGCTGGCCATGGCCGCCGCGGAGTACGCGCGCCGCGAAGGTTTCGCGCAGGATGGCTACCGGATCGTCATGAACTGCCGTGAGCACGCCGGGCAGACGGTGTTCCATATCCACCTGCACCTGCTGGCCGGCGCGCAGTTGGGTCACTTCGGTACGCCCAACGGCTGAGCCGGCCAGGCACAGACAAAAACGCCGCCCGAGGGCGGCGTTTCTGCGTCAGCGTGTTACCACCAGCCCCAGCCGCGGTAGCCCCAACCCGGACCCCAGCCCGGGCCCCACGGGCCGTACGGGTAGGCGGGCACCACATCCACCTGGCGCTGTTCCGGCCACAGGTAGATGACGTCGGCATCCAGCTTCGGCAGGCGATAGTCGTACTCGCCGATCCGGGTGTTCTCGTAGCCGCCGATCTTGCCGATGAAGGTCACATCGCGGCCCGGCTCGAACACCGCTGGATCATAGAAGCCGGCGCGGCAGGCGATGAAGCGGCCGTCACTGGCGTCGGCCGAGGTGGTGCTCGGGCGGCCACTGCCGTTGAGCGGGCGCGAAATCATCTGGAAGCAGGTCTGGCCCTGGCCCGGATTGGTTTCGATGATGCGGCCACCCCAGCGCACCGGGGTGCCCACCTGCTGGGTGGGAACCGCGTCGCGCGGGCTGACCATACTGAACTGCCCCTGCAACGGCTTGGGCGCGGTGGCGCAGGCAGCCAATGCCAGAGAGGCAGCAAGGGGAAGCAGGATTTGAATCTTCATGGGGATGCTCCGGAGGTCGGGCGATGCCTGCGCAGGTCGCGCAATAATGAAGTGAGGTCGACGTCAGCGCCAGCGTAGCGCGCCTGGACGAAACGCGCGCTGAGCGACAGCAGCGCAGGATCGGGTCGCTGCCGGTCTACCCGGCGTGCCCACTCGCCAGCCGGTTCGGCGCTGGCGCGGGACAGTCCATAGCGCGCGTACCGGCGTCCCAGCACGTGCCACGCGCGCAGCAGCGGGTCGCGCTCGCGTTCGCCCCGGGCCAGCAGCCATGCCATCCAGCCTAGCGCGGCCAGTGCGAAGACGATGAAAATTCCCACCAGCTGGCTCGGATCCAGCCGCTCGAAACCAAACGGTTCAAGAAGCTGCTGCTGACGGTTGGCATCGAAGGACAGGACCAGGTCGTTCCAGCCCCGGCGCAGCCAGTCGCCCATCTGCCCGATCTGCAGCCATCGGCTGTCCAGCGTGGCGCCGGCGGCGCCGGCCCCCAGCCGGTCCTCAAGCGTGTCGTAAACGCGCTCCGGCGCAACGGCGGCGGTCGGATCGACCCGCACCCAGCCACGCCCCGGCAGCCACACTTCGGCCCAGGCATGTGCATCCATCCGGCGCAGCACCCAGTAGTCGCCATACGGGTTGCGGATGCCGCCCGCGAAGCCGGTCACCACCCGCGCCGGGATGCCTGCATTGCGCATCAATACGACGAACGAGGAGCTGAAGTGCTGGCAGAAGCCGGCCTGCTGATCGAACAGGAATTCGTCCGCGCCATCGCGACCGGGCTCGGGCGTATCCAGGGTGTAGACGAAACGCGCCCGCACCCAGTCGAGCGCGCGCTGCACGATCACCGCATCATTGCTGCCCGCGTCCTGTCGCCACTGCCGGGCCAGGGCTGCCGTGCGCGGATTCAAGCCGTCGGGCAACTGCAGCGCAAGGCGCCGCTCGTAAGGCGTCAGCGCGTCGGTATAGGCCACCGCCGGTGCCGAGGTCAGCCGCCAACGGGTCAGCGCGTTCAACGCCGCGTGGCTGCGCAGGCTGTGGTTGGCATCCAGGTCGCTGCCGGGCGGTGCCTGCAGCGGCAGATCCAGCGCGACCAGCTGGCGGCGATCGGTCGGCTCGTAATCGATCTGGTAGTCCCACTGCGTGCTGGCGTGGGTCACCGCGGCCGGCGCACGCGTGATCTGCCGCCGGTCCTGCTCCCAGCGCTTGCCATCGAAATGGGTCAGTACCGGCCCGCGCCAATAACGTTGCTGCGGCGCCGGGATCGCGCCGAAGAACTGCACGCGAAGCGCCGGGGTGTCATCGGCCATCAGGTCCAGCCACTCCCCGGGCTCCATCGTGTCGGACAGGCCGGGCTTGCCCACCGCGCGGTCCGGGATGCCCCAGAGCGGTTCGCTCAAGCGCGGGAACAGCCAGAAACCGGCCAAGGCCAGTGGCAGGCCGAGCAGGACCAGCCGGCCGATGCCGCGCAACTGGCGTTTGAGGGGCGCTGGCGGTGCCTGTCCCTCCAGGTGTGCCAGGCGTTGCAGGGCGAGCAGTGCGACCAGGCCGGCCAGCACGGCCAGCGTCATCGTCAACGGGCCTTGGTCGAGCAGGAACGCGGCGAACGGGCCGAACAGCCCGAAGCCGACAAGGCTGCGGCCATCGCGCAGGCTGCGCAGCTCGCTGGATTTCAGCGCGAGCATTGCGGCCAGCAGCGCGCAGCCGGTGTCGCGGCCAGGCCGTGGACCCATCTGCCAATAAATGGCGGCCAGCATGGCCAGCACCAGCAACAGGCGCAGGGCGCCCGGCAGCAGCCGCTGCCGCGAGGCCAGCGCGGTCAGCAGTGCGACACCGGCGATGACGGTGGCCAGCACGGTGGGCAGCTGCAGCAGCAGCGGCAACAGGCCCAGCGCCGCGCTGGCCAGCGTCCAGTAGCGCGCGCCGGGACTGAGCAGGGACACGGGCCGGTCAGTCATGGGGCAACAGCGCCAGCGCGCGCTGGCACAGGTGGTGATGGGCACTGCCGTTGCCGGGCCCGAGCACCGGTTGGCCGGGCAGCTTGAGCGTATAGCGGCGGCCTTCGCGCTCGGCCAGGTCGATCCAGCGCGCCATGCGTGCGATCCGTGCTTCGGTGCCCAGCGGTGCCAGGTGCCACCAGTCCAGCACGATCTCCACCCCGACCGGCTTTTCGTACTCGCGCACCAACAGGGTGTCGCGTCGCGCGGAGTGTTTCCACGCGATGCTGCGGATCGGGTCGCCAGCGCGATACGGGCGCAGCTGATGCAGCTCGTCGCCACTGGCATGCACGCGGGTATGCAGGGGGTCACCGCCGCTTTCCGGCAGGGCGGGTGCGTGCGTTTCCGGTGCGGCATAGACCAGCAACGGCGTTTCCGGCCAGACCCACGACCACGCGCGCACCAGACCGAGCGGTTGCGTGGTGGCGATGCGGATGCGGGCCAGGTCGAACCAGCCGCGCCGGTGGGTGGGCAGCTCGAGATCCACTTCGATCTGGTCGCTGTCGATCAGGTGCCCGAATGCGGCCACGCCCTCGTGCTCCACCTGCAGGCCGCGCCGGGCACGGGTATCGGCGCGCGACAGGCTGATGCGCAGCCGCAACGGCGCGCCCGCGGTGACCGGCTCGGCGGAGACCGCATCCACCTGCAACCCGGACAGCTGCAGGTGCGCGCTGATCGCACTGGCGATGCTGACCGTCGCCAGCAACAGGGCCAGCAGCAGCGCAGGATTGTTGTTGTAGTTCAGCGCGCCGAGCAGCATCGCCGACAGCAGCGCGGCGACGAACAGCCCGAACCGCGTCGGCAGCACATAGATGCGGCGCCGGTCGAACCGGCACGGCAGGTACTCTGGGCGGCGCGGTCGCGCCAGATGTTGCAGTTGCTGCCAGCGGGCTCCCCAGCCGCGGCGCATCTCAGTCGACCTGCACGGTCTGGAGGATGGCGCGGGCCAGTGCCGGCCCGTTGCCGGCTTCTGCCTCGGGCACCAGGCGATGCCCGGCCACTGCCACGAACAGGGTCTGCACGTCTTCGGGCACCACATGCGCGCGGCCGAGCAGCAGCGCATGCGCCCTGGCGGCGCGCAGCAATGCCAGGCCGGCACGCGGCGACAGGCCCACGCGCACCCCGGCGTGCTGGCGGCTGCGGGCGAGCAGGGCCTGCACATACGTGATCAACGCCTCGCTGGCATGCACCTGGCCCACCGCCTCGCGCAGCGTGCGTACGTCCACCTCGCTCAGGCGCGCGGTGGCCTGCGCGATCAGATGGCGGCGATCGGTGCCGCGCAGCAGCTCGCGTTCCGATTCCGGATTGGGGTAGCCCAGGGCCAACCGGAGCAGGAAGCGATCCAGCTGCGAGTCCGGCAACGGGAACGTACCGGAGAGGTCGACCGGGTTCTGGGTGGCGATGACGAAGAAGGGATCCGGCAGCGGATGGGTCACGCCATCCAGGGTGACCTGCTGCTCGGCCATCGCTTCCAGAAGCGCACTCTGGGTACGCGGCGGCGCGCGGTTGATCTCGTCGGCCAGCAACACATGCGTGAAGACCGGGCCGGGGTGGAACTGGAACTGGCGGCTGCCGGCGTCATACACCGAGACGCCAAGCACATCGGCCGGCAGCAGATCGGAGGTGAACTGCACCCGCTGGAAGCCCAGCCCGAGGCTGCACGCCATGGCGTGTGCGAGGGTGGTCTTGCCCAGCCCGGGCAGGTCCTCGATCAGCAGATGGCCGCCGGAGAGCAGCGCCACGAACGCCAGCCGCACCTCCTGTGCCTTGCCCAGCACCAGCCCGTTGACCTGATCCTGGGCGGCGCGAAGGGACTGACGCAGTACATCGGTTAGCATGGCTGGCACGGGGGGCGAATGATCCATGTCCGTCTCGATTCGATGATTCCACTGATTCTATAGAGCAATGCAGGGCGAACAACGCGCACGCACCATATTCCTGTTGTTGTGGACGCTGGTCACCGCCGTCAAGCTGGTGGTGGCCGCACGTCTGCCCTTGTTCGTGGACGAAGCTTTTTACTGGCAGGAAGGCCAGCACCTGGCGGCGGCCTATTCGGACCTGCCGGGCCTGACCGCCTGGCTGGCACGCCTGGGCGTGGAAGTGGGCGGCAATCATGTGCTCGCGCTGCGCCTGCCGTTCCTGGCGATCGGTGCGTGGCTGCCATGGCTGGTGTCACGCATCGCCACGCGCTGGTTCGGTGCGGTGGCCGGTTGGCAGGCCGGCAGTCTCACGTTGCTGATGCCGCTGTCGGCCACGCTGGGCATGCTGGCCGTGCCCGATGTGCCGATGGCGCTGGCTGCGGTGCTGTGCCTGGATGCCGGCGCGCGCCTGCTGCGCAGTGTCGATGCCGCGGCGGCAGTAAAACTGGCCGCCGGCCTGGCGATCGGCGCACTCAGCCATTACCGCTTCATCGGCGTGATCGTGGTCGGCTTCATCGCGCTGCTGGTGCTGCCGCAGGGCCGGCGCATGCTGCGCGATCCGCGCGTCTGGGTGGCCCTGGCGGTGGGTGTGCTGGCGTGGCTGCCGCTGCTGTCGTGGAATGCCGACAACCATGATGCGGGCCTGAAATTCCAGGTGATCGAGCGCCACCCGTGGGCGTTCGAATGGAGCGGGCTGTGGTTCCTGGTGATCCAGCCGATGCTGGTCACCCCGATCCTGTGCATCGCGATGTGGAAGGTGGCCCTGGCGGGCACCCGCTCCGGTGGCGGCGCACGCGCGCAATGGCGTTACTTCGGCCTGATCGGCGCGGTGTCGACGCTGTCCATCTTCGGCCTGGGCTTCTTCACCGATGTGGAGCGCATCAGTTTCCACTGGCCGCTGCCGGGTTATCTGGCGCTGCTGATCGCCGTGCCGGTGGTGCTCAACGGCTGGCCGCGCTGGTTGCGCCGTACCGGCTGGTGGTTGGCCGGCGCCGGGCTCGCGCTGGCCTTCGGCTATTACCTGACGGCGTCCATCCCGAGCGTGCGCGAGCAGTTGGCCGGCTACAAGTATTACCCGCGCAACTTTGCCGGCTGGGAACCGTTGGCAGGCGCCGTGCGCGACGAGCTGAAAAGCATGCCGCCCGGCACGCGCGTGCTGGCCGGCAACTTCAAGGTGGGGGCGGAGCTGGGTTTCCAGTTGCGCGATCCCTCGATCGAGGTGCTGCGCCACCCGCTGAACGACAAGCACGGCCGCAGTGCGCAGCTGGGGCTGTGGGGGCTGCTGCACGATGGCCAGCGCGACGCGCCGATGCTGCTGGTGCTGTCGCCCAGCGATCAGCGCTATCGCGATCTGCTGGCGCGCTACCACGCGGTCTGCGAACAGGTCGGCCCGCTGCCGCCACCGCGTGTGGTGAGCAACGATCATGGCTTCCAGCGCTTCCTGCTGTTCAAGCTGCCGGCCGAACGCGTGGAGGGGCCGTGCGTCACGCCGGCGATGGCCTGGCTGGATGCGCCACAGCCCGGTGCCGCGGTGGGGAGCCCCCTCGAGGTGCGTGGCTGGGCCTTCAAGGATGGCGTGGGCATCGCGCGTGTCGAGCTGCTGGTCGATGGCAGGCCGGTGGGCGATGCGGTCTACGGGCGGCCCTACGACATCACCGGCGCGTGGAAGATCTCCACCGATCCGCAGCACCCGAATGTGGCCTTCGATGCCACGCTGAAGACCGACCACCTCGCGCCCGGCCGTCATTGGCTCGGCATGACGCTGCACGGCAAGGACGGCAGCGTGGAGCAGTGGCAGGAACAGGCCTTTACCGTCCCCGCGCGCTGAACGTGCGTGCTCTTCCATGGATGACACCGTCATGCGCGATGCGCCGCAGGAATCTACCCCCTTGTCTGCTTCCCATCCGTACCCCGCGCCGGTGGCGCCTGCGCTGATCCGGACGTTGTGGTGCGCGGTGGCGGGCATCGTTTCGGTGGGTGTGGCCGCCATGCTGTGGCTGTCGCCACGCGTGCTGTACGCCGATCCGTGGCGCTTCACCCAGAAGCTGCTGGAGATGCCGTGGCCGGGCAACGTACTGGTGTCGGACAATGGCCACCGTGAAATCCTGCCGAACCTGGTGCGCTATGCCGAGCTGGAGTGGCTGCACGGCAATCAATGGCTGCAGATCGGTACCGGCGTTGCGTTGGCACTGGCGACAGCAGGGCTGCTGGCCCGGATCATCAGGGCCGATGCCTTGGCACCACCGGTGCGCGCCGCCGCCACCCTGGTCGCGGCGCTGTCGATCTTCTGGCTGGGCAGCCAGCGCGCGCTCACCCATGCCAACGAATCGGTCCACGCGTACCTGATCACCGCAGCGCTGATGGCCGGCGTCGCCCTGCTGCTGCGTGGCGATCGTCGCGGCGCGGTAGTGGCCGCCGTGTGTGGCGTCGCGGCGACGTTCTCCTTCGGCAGCGGCGTGGCCGTGTTCGTGGGGTTGGCGGCGGTGATGATGGTGCGGCGTGCGCCGTGGTCGCACTGGGTGCCATGGACCGCCGCCCTGCTCGTGGCGGTCGGGCTGCACCTGGGCATGGGGCGGACGGGAATGCCGACGCAGATGGCGCTTGCCCCGCTGCCGCAGCTGGACGTGCTGCTGCGCTGGCTGGCCTCGCCCTTCATCTATCTGGCCTGGCCGGCACTGGATCCGGCGGCGGCGCAGCAGTTGCCGTTCGCGCCCGTGCGCGGTGCGGTCCAGTCCGTGGCGAGCGCGTATGAGGCGCTGTTCGGACCGGTGCTGACCTCGCGCTGGCCGCATCTGCTGATCGGTGCGTCGGGGCTGACCGCGTTGTTCGGCATGACCTGGCGCACCTGGCAGCGCGGCCGCAGCGCCGGGGCCGGGGAATCGTTGGGGCTGGCGATGGCATGGTTCGGCCTGGCCGTGGGCGCGCTGGTCGCACTGAGCCGCTGGAGTTACTTCGCTGACTACCCCACGCAGGTGGCCGCAACGCGCTATGTGCCCTGGTCGTGGCTGTTCTGGTCCGGTCTGGTGTTGTGGACGATCGTGCGCGTCGGCCTGCGCCATCCCGGGCGGGTGGCGTGGGCAGCCCTGCTGCTGGCGCTGGTGGCCGTGCCGAGCACGGCGTGGATGGCCTATCTCGGCGCCGGCATGCAGCGGGTGGCCAACATGACCGCCACGGCGGCCGCGGCCGGTGTGGTCGATCCGGATCAGACCCATGGCGAAAGCGTGCCCGGCGAAGTGCTGGCGGCGCTACCCAGCCTGCGCGCGCACGGGGCCTCCGTGTTTGCCTGGCCGGAAGCCCGCTATCTGGAGGGTGCGCCAACGGCGGCACCCGGCGTGGTCGTTCCGGTCGGCGATGTCTCCCTCGTGGCGGTGCGCAACACCCTCGGGGGCTCGGCCTGGCGCATCCAGTTCAGCGCCCAGAGCAGGGCGCCGCGGCTGGTCCTGCAATGCGGTGGGCGTCCCGTGGGCCTGGCCATGCCGCTGGCGGGCCGCTGGGTTGGCTGGGCCACCGGCGAACTTGATGCCAGCTGCCTGGAGGCGCTGCAGCTGCGCTGAGGCTCAGGGCAGGGTGTGGCCGGCCTGGCGCAGCAGCTGGCTCAGCGCGATCAAGGGCAGCCCGATCAGTGCGGTCGGGTCGCGGTTCTCGATCGCCTCGAACAAGGTGATGCCCAGGCCTTCACATTTGAAGCTGCCGGCGCAGTCCAGCGGCTGCTCGGCGGCCACGTAGCGGGCGATCTCTTCAGCCCCCAGGGCACGGAAGTGGACCCGGGTCAGATCACAGGTCGCCAGGGCCTCGCCATCGCGCACCAGGCTCACGGCCGTGTGGAAGTCCACGACCTGCCCGGACATCGCGGCCAGCTGCGCATGCGCGCCCTCCACCGTGCCCGGCTTGCCCAGCGGGGCGCCGTTCAGTTCCGCTACCTGGTCCGAGCCGATCACCCACCGGCCCGGGTGCAGGCGGGCAACCGCCTCGGCCTTCGCGCGCGCCAGCCGCACCGCCAAGGCCCGTGGGGCCTCACTGGGGCCGGGGGTCTCATCCACCTCGGGGCGGGCGGTCTCCAGGGGTAGGCCGAGCCGCTCCAGCAGGTCACGGCGGTAGCGGGAAGTAGAGGCAAGCAGCAGCGGGGTCATGCGACAATACCGGGCACGGAAGGGCG
Organism: Stenotrophomonas sp. Steno-Z10-BAI; assembly: GCF_056393115.1. NCBI lineage: Bacteria > Pseudomonadati > Pseudomonadota > Gammaproteobacteria > Lysobacterales > Lysobacteraceae > Stenotrophomonas > Stenotrophomonas sp. Steno-Z10-BAI. Next base: position 24,060 of record NZ_JBWJOZ010000011.1, read on the forward strand.
GCAGTCTGGCCCCTCGGGGCGGGGATCGGCAACCTGACTGCGCAGGCATTTGACAGCGGCCCGGACGATCCTTAACATTCAGCGGCTTATGTCCGCAAACGTGCCCGAAATGCTGGATGCTTGGCGGATGGTCGCAGCACGCAGGTGCTTCGACGGCCAGGTGGATCTAGCGGAATTGACCCGCCTCCAGGGCCTTGTCGCCGATACCGAAGGAACGTGCACCTATGCACTGGAATTCGCGCACGACGACATCCTGCAGGTATCCTATGTTGAACTGTCCATCGACACCGCGCTGCCGCTGATCTGTCAGCGCAGCCTGCAGCGCTTCCTGTTGCCGGTTTCGATGGTGCAGCGGCTCGGCCTGATCCGCAGCGAAGAGGAAGAATCCTCGCTGCCGGAAGGCTGGGAACCGTGGCTGGTGCCCGAAGACGGCATGCTGCGACCGCTGGAGCTGGTCGAGGACGAACTCGTCCTGGCCGTGCCCGTCGTGCCGTTGTCTCCCGATGGCGAGGCAGTGGACAAGGACTGGGCACCGACCGAAGAAGAAATCAGCAAGGCCAATCCGTTCGCGGCGTTGGCGGCACTGAAAAAACAATAGCAGCCGGATTGTCGTCGGCGGCTGCGGCGAAAGCGAAAACTGTGCTGGGCGCTGGCGTCCTGCGCGACGATACGACGAAGCAAAACGAACCGAGTTTGGAGCAATCCCATGGCTGTGCAGAAATCCCGTGTCACCCCGTCCCGCCGCGGTATGCGCCGTGCGCATGACGCCCTGAGCGCCAAGCAGCTGTCCACCGATCCGACCACCGGTGAAGTGCATCTGCGTCACCACATCACCGCTGACGGTTTCTACCGTGGCAAGAAGGTGATCACGACCAAGTCGAACTCGGCCGTCGAAGAAGATTGATTTGTAAAGGCCGCTGCCCGGTCGGGCAGCGGCCTTTACCCCATTCTTCCCGATCGTCACGTTTGGCGATCGAGCTACAGGACATGCAATGAGCAAGCGGATCTACTCGAGGATCGCGGGCACCGGTAGTTATTTGCCCGAAAAAGTGTTGACCAACCAGGATCTGGAGAAAATGGTCGACACCAGCGATGAGTGGATTCAATCGCGCACTGGTATCCGCGAACGGCACATTGCGGCCGAAGGCGAGACCACCAGCGACCTCGGCTACCACGCCGCGGTACGTGCGCTTGAAGCGGCCGGTATCGACGCTTCGCAGCTGGACATGATCGTGGTGGGTACCACCACGCCTGATCTGATTTTCCCGTCCACCGCGTGCCTGATCCAGGCCAAGCTCGGTGCGAGCGGCTGCCCCGCCTTCGACGTCAACGCCGCCTGTTCGGGCTTCGTGTTCGCGTTGAGCGTGGCCGACAAATTCATTCGTTCCGGTGATGCACGCCATGTGCTGGTCATCGGTGCGGAAACGCTGACCCGTATCGTCGACTGGACCGAGCGCACCACCTGCGTGCTGTTCGGCGATGGCGCGGGCGCCGTCGTGCTCAAAGCCGACGAAGACACCGGCATCCTCAGCACCCACCTGCATTCGGATGGCAGCAAGAAAGAGCTGCTGTGGAACCCGGTGGGCGTCTCGGCCGGCTTCGGCGAGGGCGAGAATGCCCGCGGCGCGATCCTGATGAAGGGCAACGACGTGTTCAAGTACGCCGTCAAGGCGCTGGACTCGGTCGTCGATGAAACCCTGGAAGCCAACGCGCTGACCAAGGACGACCTGGACTGGCTGATCCCGCACCAAGCCAACCTGCGCATCATCGAAGCCACCGCCAAGCGCCTGGAGATGTCCATGGACCAGGTGGTGGTGACGGTCGACAAGCATGGCAACACCTCCTCGGCCTCCGTGCCGATGGCGCTGGACCACGCCGTCCGCTCCGGCCGCGTGGAGCGCGGCCAGCTGCTGCTGCTGGAAGCGTTCGGCGGGGGCTTCACGTGGGGTTCTGCTCTGCTGCGCTATTGATAGTGCCAGTTACGACAACGTGACGCTGTCGTTACGGCCCCATTACGGGGCCGTATGCATTTCAGGAGAACTGTCATGGTTGAGCCCATCGTCATTGACGGGCAGCGCGCCTGGCTGAAGCAGTACGGCGAAGGAAGCCGCGTGGTCGCGTTGGGCCTGCTGAACTTCATCGCCCGCCGCTTCCAGCTCGATGCCCTGCGCCCACCGCCGCACCGCGGTGGCGACGCCGCCCGCGAAACCGAAGCCCGCCGCCTTGCCGAACTGCAGGCGCAAGGGGTCAACGTCCCCAGTGTGATCGGCAGTGGCCATGCCGCCCTCGTGTTGGGCGACAACGGCTCCTCGTTCAACACCTGCCTGCGCGAAGCCGACGATGCCGGCCGTGACCGCCTCGTGTCCGCCGCGATGAATGCCATTGCCCAGGCGCACCGCAAGGGCGCGTACTTCGGCCAGCCGCTGCCGCGCAACCTCACCTGGGATGGCAAGGAGATCGGCTTCATCGATTTCGAGGAAGATCCCCTGGAAGTCATGGACCTCGCCCAGGCCCAGGCCCGCGACTGGCTGATGTTCGGTTACGGCGTGGCCAAATACTACGAGGACCGTCCGCAACAGCTGCAGACCCTCATGGCGCAGGCGATGGACGGTGCCGAAGCTCCGGTGCTGGCCCATGCTCACGACGTCACCGGCCGCCTGCAGGGGCTGGCCCGCGCCAGCATGAAGATGGGCCGCTCCGCCCGCGCACTGGCCCATTCCATCCTGATCGTCCACGGCGCCACCACCCTGGGCGTGCTGATGCTGGCCGTGATCTGCATCGATTTCTTCAGCGACGGCGATCTGGACATCCTCCAGCTGTTCACCTGAGCAAAGACCCCACATACGCGGCAGTACAGACGAAGGGCGACGTTCCCCTTTATCATTCGCCGTTCGATTTTTGCAGGCGGATGATCACGTGACCGGTACCAATCTCGCATTCGTGTTCCCGGGCCAGGGCTCGCAGTCGCTGGGCATGCTGGCCGAACTGGCCGAGCTGCACCCGCAGATCCGCGAGGCCTTCACCGAAGCCTCCGACGGCGCCGGTGTCGACCTGTGGGCGCTGTCGCAGGGCGGTCCCGAGGAAATGCTCAACCGCACCGAATACACCCAGCCGGCCCTGCTGGCCGCCAGCATCGGCGTGTGGCGCGCCTGGAACGCCGTTGGCGGCGCCCAGCCGGCCGTCCTGGCCGGCCACAGCCTCGGCGAGTACACCGCCCTGGTGGCCGCCGGCGCGCTGACCCTGCGGGACGGTGCCCACCTGGTGCGCCTGCGCGGCCAGCTGATGCAGGAAGCCGCCCCGACCGGCGTCGGCGCCATGGCCGCCGTGCTCGGCGCCGAAGATGCGCTGGTCGTGGAGGTCTGCGCGCAGGCCGCCGGCAGCCAGGTCGTCGTGCCGGCTAATTACAACTCGCCCGGTCAGATCGTCATCGGTGGCGATGCGGCTGCCGTGGATCGTGCGCTGGCGCTGCTGGCCGAGAAGGGCGTCCGCAAGGCCGTCAAGCTGGCTGTCAGCGTGCCCTCGCACACCCCGCTGATGCGCGAAGCTGCCAACCGCCTGGCCGAAACCATGGCCGGCCTGGACTGGCGCCCCCCGGCCCTGCCGGTGGTGCAGAACGTGGATGCCCGTGTGCATGACGGCGTGGACGCCATCCGCCAGGCGCTGGTGCAGCAGCTGTACCTGCCCGTGCAGTGGACCGGCTGCGTGCAGGCGCTGGCCGCCCGTGGCGTCACCCGCGTGGCCGAATGTGGCCCGGGCAAGGTGCTGAGCGGATTGATCAAGCGCATCGACAAATCGCTGGACGCGCGCACACTGTCCACGCCCGCCGATTTCGAGACGGCCCGCGAGACCTGGGCCGCCTGATGTCTTTCGATCGCGCCCGTGCTGGAATGGCTTCGCGCCAGGCCGGCCGGACCGGTCCCGTTTGAGGAAATGAGATGAGCAAGCCCCTTCAGGGTGAAATCGCACTGGTCACCGGCGCCAGCCGGGGTATCGGTGCCGCGATCGCCGACGCACTGGCCGCGCAGGGCGCGACCGTCATCGGCACCGCCACCACCGACGCCGGTGCCGCCGCCATCGGTGAACGCCTGGCCGCCGTGGGTGGCCACGGCCGCGCACTGAACGTCACCGACGCCGCTGCGCTGGAAGCCGTGCTGGACGGGATCGCCAAGGAATTCGGCGCCATCAGCATCCTGGTCAACAACGCCGGCATCACCCGCGACAACCTGTTGCTGCGGATGAAGGAAGAAGACTGGCAGGCGATCCTGGACACCAACCTGACCAGCGTCTTCCGCACCTCCAAGGCCGTCATCCGCGGCATGATGAAGGCGCGCAAGGGCCGCATCATCAACATCGCTTCGGTGATCGGCGTGACCGGCAATGCCGGCCAGGCCAACTACGCCGCGGCCAAGGCCGGCATCATCGCCTTCTCCAAGTCGCTGGCCAAGGAAATCGGCTCGCGCGGGATCACCGTCAACGTGGTCGCGCCGGGCTTCATCGATACCGACATGACCAAGGCCCTGCCGGAAGAGCAGCGCACCGGCCTGGTCAAGTCGATCGCCCTGGAGCGGCTCGGCGAGCCGTCCGATATCGCCAACGCGGTGGCGTTCCTGGCCGGTCCTTCGGCCAGCTACATCACCGGCGAAACCCTCCATGTGAACGGCGGCATGTACATGCCGTAAGCATGTGGCGCAAGGACTGCGCCGCAAGTGGTTGATCCGTTTGATGTTTTGCTGCAATGCAAGGTGTCGCTGGTTTCCACTACACTATCCCACGGTCATCCCTCACCGGATGGCGTCATTTTTGAACCACTACTCCATCTGGAGCGATATCCAATGAGCACCATCGAAGAACGCGTCAAGAAAATCGTCGTCGAACAGCTTGGCGTCAAGGAAGAGGAAGTCACCAACAGCGCATCGTTCGTCGATGACCTGGGCGCTGACTCGCTGGACACCGTTGAACTGGTGATGGCGCTGGAAGAAGAGTTCGAGTGCGAAATCCCGGACGAAGAAGCCGAAAAGATCAGCACCGTGCAGGCTGCGATCGACTACATCAACGCCCACGTCAAGGCTTGATGTCAGGCGGCTCGCGCGCGGCCGTGGCGATTGCTGCGACCGCGTGCGGCAAACCCATGGGGCCGCGCTTGCGGCCCTGTGCTTTTGAGCGTTATACCGCGTGATACCCGCAACACCCGGGTCAGGAGAATCTGCAATGAAGCGTCGCGTCGTCGTTACCGGCATGGGCATGGTCTCGCCATTGGGCAATGATATGGCCAGCAGTTGGAAGGGCATCACCGAAGGCCGTTCCGGCATCGGTCCGCTGACCAACGTTTCGCAGTCCTACCTGGACCGTTTCACCACCAAGATCGCAGGTGAGGTCAGGGACTTCGACATCACCGCCGACAACGAACAGTTCGGCAGATTCCGGGTCACTGGCAAGGATGCCAAGAAGATGGACCCGTTCATTCATTACGGCCTCGGTGCCGCCTTTATGGCCTTGAACGATTCGGGCCTGGAAATCACCGACGGCAATGCCGAGCGCATCGGCGCCATCGTGGGCGCGGGCATCGGCGGCCTGCTGGGCATCGAAGAGCAGACCATCGATTTCCACGAGGGCAAGAAGATCTCGCCCTTCTACGTGCCCAAGACCATCATCAACATGCTTCCGGGCCAGTTGAGCATCATCACCGGCCTGAAGGGGCCGTCGTTCTCGGCGGTCTCTGCCTGCGCGACCTCGAACCACTCGATCGGCACCGCCATGCGCATGATCCAGTACGGCGACGCGGACGTGATGGTGGTCGGCGGTGCCGAGCGCGGCTCCTCGCCGACCGCCCTGGGCGGCTTCTGCGCGATGAAGGCGATGAGCACCCGCAACGATGCGCCGGCGGAAGCCTCGCGCCCGTGGGACAAGGAACGCGACGGCTTCGTGCTCGGCGACGGTGCCGGCATCCTGATCCTGGAAGAGTACGAACACGCCAAGGCGCGTGGCGCGCGCATCTATGCGGAGCTTGCCGGTTTCGGCGCCAGCTCGGATGCGTACCACATGACCGCGCCGAGCGAGAACGGCGAAGGCGCCGCACGCTGCATGACCATGGCGTTGAAGGACGCCGGGGTGACCCCGGAGCAGGTCGGTTACCTCAACGCGCACGGCACCTCCACGCCGCTGGGCGACCTGGGCGAAACCATGGCCATGAAGACCGCCTTCGGCGACCACGCCTACAAGATGATGGTCAGCTCCACCAAGTCGATGACCGGCCATCTGCTCGGCGCGGCCGGCGGCGTGGAAGCGATCTTCTCGGTGCTGGCGCTGCGCGACAACATCATTCCGCCGACCATCAACCTGCATGAAGCGGGCGAAGGCTGCGACCTGGATTACGTGCCCAATACCGCACGCGAAGCCAAGGTCGATGTGGTGATGTCCAACGGCTTCGGCTTCGGCGGCACCAACGGCACGTTGGTGTTCAAGCGCGTCTGACCGCCCGTTCCGTGTACTCCCACCCGGGCCGCCATCATGGCGGCCTTGGTGTATCTGGCCCCCGCGCACGCTGCGCGCCCTTCCGGTGTCCTGTCATGTTCCAGACGCTTCCGCTGCCCGCCACCACCGACCTGCTGGCCCTGCAGCGCCTGGCCCCGCAGCGTTACCCGCTGCTGATGGAATCCACCGCCTCGGGCACCGCCCAGGGCCGCTGGGATCTGCTGCTGATGGGCAACGGGGAATCCCTTGCACTGCAGGCCGACGGCGTGGTGCGTGATGCCGAGGGTGTCGCGCATGACGGCCGCTTCCTTGACGTGCTGGATGCGCACTGGGCCGCACTGCGGCTGCCGCGCGAAGAAACCACGTTGCCGTTCCGCGGTGGCTGGGCACTGATGCTGGATTACGAGCTGGCTGGCCAGATCGAGGACGTGCTGGCCTTGCCTGCGCGCGCCGATGGGCTGCCCGCCGCGCTGGCGCTGCGCTGCCCGGCGGCGGTACTGCACGACCGCGTGCTGGGCCAGTTCCATGCCGTGTGCGAGACCGGCCAGGCCGCGCTGCTGCAGACCCTGCAGGATGACCTCGCCGCGGCCGCCACGCTGGCGCCGCTGCCGGCGTGGCAGCCACCGGTGGCGATCGGCGAGGACGCGCCACAGCGCTTCACCGGCGGCGTCGGCAAGGTGATCGATTACCTGCGCGCGGGCGACGTGTTCCAGGTGAACCTCTCGCGGCGCTGGAACGCGCAGTTCGCCGAGGCGCTCTCGCCGCAGGCGCTGTACGCGCAGCTGCGCGTGGCCAACCCCGCACCGTTCGCCGGGCTGTTCATGGCGCAGGGCAGGGCGGTGGTCAGCTCTTCGCCCGAGCGGCTGGTCTCGGTGCACGGCGATGACGTGCAGACCCGCCCGATTGCCGGCACCCGCCCGCGCTTCGCTGGCGATGACGATGCCGCGCGCATCCAGGAACTGGTCGGCCATCCCAAGGAGCGCGCCGAGCACGTGATGCTGATCGATCTGGAACGCAACGACCTCGGCCGCATCTGCGCGCCGGGCAGCGTGGAGGTGGATGAGCTGATGACCGTGGAGAGCTACGCCCACGTGCACCACATCGTCAGCAACGTGCGTGGCCGCCTGCGCGAGGGCGTCAGCCCCGGCCAGGTGATCGCCGCGACCTTCCCCGGCGGCACCATCACCGGCTGCCCCAAGGTGCGCTGCATGCAGATCATCGCCGAGCTGGAGCAGACCGCCCGCGGTGCGTACACCGGCGCGTTCGGCTGGCTGAACCGCGATGGCGACCTGGACCTGAACATCCTGATCCGCACCGCCGAAGTGGCCGGCGACACCGCCAGCTTCCGCACCGGCGCCGGGATCGTGGTCGATTCGGTGGCCGACAAGGAACTGGACGAAACCCGCGCCAAGGCCCGCGGCCTGCTGCGTGCGCTGGGCAGCGATGCCTGAGCCGTTTGGCGGTGTGCAGCACCCGCGCGGTATGCTGCGCGGCGAAGAAATGGATTCGAGGTGAGCATGGCGGGTGCGAAACGGGGATGTCTGGCCGTACTGGCCGTGTTGCTGGTGCTGGCCCTGCTGGTTGCGGCCGCAGGCGCTTGGTTCTGGCATCGCCAGGGCGCCTTTGCCGATGCACCGGTCACCCCCAGCGCGGAGAGCGTGGTGATCGCCTCCGGTGATGGCTTCAGCACCGTGCTCGGCAAGCTGCGCCAGGCCGGCGTGGATGAAGGCAGCGACACCCAGTGGCAACTGCTGGCGCGCCAGCTCGACGCCGCCGGCAAGCTCAAGGTGGGTGAATACGCGCTCGATCCCGCGCTGACCCCGCGCGAGCTGCTGACCCGCATGCGCCAGGGCCGCGTCCTGCAGCACCGCGTCACCATCGTGGAAGGCTGGAACATCCGTCAGCTGCGCGCCGCGCTCAAGCGCGCCGATCCGCTGGTGCACACCACCGACGAACTGGACGATGCCGCCCTGATGAGGGCGGTCGGCTTCCCGGGCGAGCATCCGGAAGGCCGCTTCCTGCCCGAGACCTACGTCTACCAGCGTGGCGACAGCGATATCGACGTGCTCAAGCGCGCGCATGCCGCGATGGAAAAAGAACTCACCGCCGCGTGGGACAGTCGCGTGGATGACCTGCCGCTCAACTCGCCGTATGAGCTGCTGATCCTCGCCTCGATCATCGAGAAGGAAACCGCACTGCCCAGCGAGCGCCCGCAGATCGCCGGGGTGTTCATGCGCCGCCTGAAGATCGGCATGCGCCTGCAGACCGACCCCACCGTGATCTACGGCATCGGCAGCAGCTACGACGGCAACATCCGCAAGCGCGACCTCACCACCGATACGCCGTACAACACGTACACGCGCGCCGGCCTGACCCCGACCCCGATCGCCATGCCCGGGCGTGATGCGCTGCATGCCGCCGCGCAGCCGGCCAAGGGCGATGCGCTGTACTTCGTGGCCGTGGGCGATGGCAGTGGCGCGCACATCTTCTCGGCCAACTACACCGACCACAACGCCGCCGTTGCCCGCTACCTGCAGCAACTGCGCAGCAAACGCACCAACGAGGCCGCACCCCAATGAGTCCCGCGCTGCACCGGCACCCGCATTTCGTCAGCCTGGAAGGGGGCGAGGGCGCCGGCAAGACCACCGCCATCAACGCGATCCGCGAGGCCCTGCAGGCGCGCGGCCATGAGGTGGTGCTGACCCGCGAGCCCGGCGGCACCGCGCTGGCCGAGCGCATCCGCGCGCTGGTGCTCAAGCCGGACACGGAGATCGCCGCCGAGCCGCTCTCGGCCGAGGCCGAGCTGCTGCTGGTGTTCGCCGCCCGCGCCCAGCACGTGCGCCAGGTGATCGCCCCGGCGCTGCAGCGCGGCGCCTATGTGCTGTGCGACCGCTTCACCGATTCCAGCTACGCCTACCAGGGCGGCGGCCGCGGCCTGGATGCGGCGTGGATCGCCGATCTGGAGCGCCGCGCCGTCGGCCTGCTGCCCGGCCTGACCCTGCTGCTGGATGTGGACGTGGCCGTCGGCCGTGCCCGCGCGAACGGCCGCGACCTGTGGCCGGACCGCATCGAAAGCGAGCACGATGATTTCTTCCAGCGGGTGCGCGCGGTGTTCCGCCAGCGTGCCAGCGAAGACCCCGCACGTTACCGCCTGATCGACGCCAGCCAGGACCAGGCCGGCGTCGCCGGCGCGGTGGTGGCGGCCGTGGAGGCATGGTTGGCACAGGAGCCGGATCGTGGCTGAACCCTTTTCCCCCTGGCAGCAGCGCGCCTATGACCAGACGGTGGCCGCGCTCGACGCCGGTCGCCTCGGCCATGGCCTGCTGTTCTGCGGCCCGGCCGGCCTGGGCAAACTGGGCGTCGCGCTGCGGCTGGCCGAGCACGTGCTGGGGCAAGGCGAGCCCGCCGCCGCCAAGCGCAGCGCCCAGCTGCTGGCCGCCGGCACCCACCCGGACCTGCAGCGGATCTCGTTCATCCCCAACAAATCCGGCGACAAGCTGCGCACCGAGATCGTGATCGAGCAGATCCGCGAGGTCTCGCAGAAGCTCTCGCTGACCCCGCAGTACGGCGTAGCCCAAGTGGTGATCGTCGACCCCGCCGACGCCATCAACCGCGCGGCCTGCAATGCCCTGCTCAAGACCCTGGAAGAGCCGCAGCCCGGCCGCTACCTGTGGCTGATCAGCGCCGACCCCGCGCGCCTGCCCGCCACCATCCGCAGCCGCTGCCAGCGTCTTGAGTTCAAGCTGCCGCCCCGCGAGGAAGCGCTCGCCTGGCTGCAGACCCTGGGCCACAGCGAAGCCAGCGCCCGCGAAGCACTGGACGCCGCCCGCGGCCACCCCGGCCTGGCCGACCAGTGGCTGCGCGAAGACGGCCTGGCCCTGCGCCGCCAGGTCGCCAGCGATCTGGAAGCCCTCGTTGCCGGCCGCTCCGGCGCGGTGGAACTGGCCCAGCGCTGGACCGCCGACGACAACGCCGCCCTGCGCCTGCGCCACGCCGCCGATCTCGCCCTGGCCCAGGCCACCGGCGGTGGCTTGACCGATCCCGATCGATTGCACAAGCTGGCCGCCTGGTTCGATGCGGCCAACCGCACCCGCGACCTGCTGCGCACCACGGTGCGCGCCGATCTTGCGGTGGTTGAGCTGCTGCTGGCCTGGGGAAAGGTCAACGAACGGCACGCCAAGGGGAATAGAGCATGAGCGCCACCAACGCCCGACAGGGCATCCTGTCCCTTGCCGTCAAGGACAAGGCCGCGCTGTACAGCGCCTACATGCCGTTCGTGAAGAACGGCGGCATCTTCGTGCCCACGCCCAAGCGCTACTTCCTGGGCGATGAAGTGTTCCTGCTGCTCACCCTGCCGGACTCCAGCGAGCGCCTGCCCGTCGCCGGCAAGGTGATCTGGGTGACCCCCGCCGGGGCCCAGGGCAACCGTGCCGCAGGCATCGGCGTACAGCTGGCCGATGGCGCGGAAGGGGAGGCCGTCCGCCACCGGATCGAGACCCTGCTGGCCGGCATCCTGACCGCGGACAAGCCCACGCACACGATGTGAAGAAATTTCGGCGAAACCGTTGACGTCAAAATTTGCCGCCCTATAATGAGCGGCTCAGCAGCATCGGGCGGTTAGCTCAGCGGTAGAGCATTGCCTTCACACGGCAAGGGTCACAAGTTCGAACCTTGTACCGCCCACCATGATTCAGTCGAAAAAGCCTCCGGAAACGGGGGCTTTTTTGTTGGCGTGCGGTTAGCCATTCTAGGCTTGAGCAGGGCGACTTGGCGGACGAAATGGGCGACCCCACTATCCTCCGCATGGGAGGGACAATTACGCCGCATCGAAATCTGATGGGGGCATTGAATAAATGCCTGGGCGCGTCGTCGCTCAATCGAATGACGAATGGAGAATGTTCATGGAAGGACCGATTGGAACCCTGGCTCGGGTAGTGATGTGGGTCGGCCTGGCTGCCTTTGTCTGCAGTGCGCAGGCGTCTGGCGCTGACAAGCCGCCTTCGTTTGAGGAAGTGCAGGCAGCGGCCAAGGCGGGTAGCGCTGAAGCCGAGAATGACCTGGGTTACAGGTATCTTCAGGGCGCTGGAGTCGCCAAAGACGAGGTGCAGGCGGCGATCTGGTATCGCAAAGCGGCAGAGCAGGGCTATGCGCCGGCCCAATCCGCGCTCGGTGGACTGTATCTACACGGAGTTGGCGTGCCGCCAGACGCGATGCAGGCCAGCGGCTGGATACGCAAGGCGGCGGAGCAGGGCGACGCACTGGCACAGTCCGATCTTGGAATGATGTATCTCAAGGGAATTGCCGTCCCACAGGATGATGTCCAGGCCATCCTCTGGCTCCGCAAGGCGGCTGAGCAGGGTTCACCCGCAGGGCAATACAACCTTGCCAGTCTGTATCAAAGAGGAGGTGCCGGCCTCGCTGAAGATGACGCTGAGGCCATACGCTGGTACGGCAAGGCAGCTGTGCAGGCCGCCTCGCAGCTGGGCGTCAGGCAGTCCCGCCAGAAGCTCTGCGAGTATCGCGGCGAAAACAGCGTGTGGTGTGCCGAGGTCGATACGCCCGGGGCTTTCGGTCCCGTGGACGACTTGGTGGCGGCGGCCGAGGGCGGCGACGCAAAAGCGCAGAGCGCACTCGGTGACATGTATCAGCGGGGCCTCGGTGTGCAGAAGGACGTGACTCAATCGGCCGACTGGTACCGCAAGGCGGCAGCGTCGGGGTACGCCCCGGCGCAGGCCATGCTGGGATACATGTACTACGAGGGGATCGGCGTGACCAAGGACATTGATGTGGGTCTATCCCTGTACTGCAAAGCTGCTGCACAGGGAAACTCACGGGCGAGGGCGAATCTCGAGATCATGCAGATTTACGGGCAATTCGATCTGAAGGAATGTTCCGTTCGTCTTGCGCGATGAGTATTGAATGCTCAAGCTTTCTAGAGTTGATGTGATGGTCGAAGTTTCTGGTGCCGAGCTGGGGTGGGGCAGTTATGTGCCTGGGAAGCCTTTTGGGGGCGCCGGCGAGGTAGGCCTCTTCGCGTAGTCACACGCGCTGCTGCTGGCTAGTGAATAGGTCGTGGGTTCCGACGCGCTGATTGGGTTGATGCGATTCGCGGCAGACTTCCCGCCGGCGTGGCGAGGGGGCTGAATCGCAAGCACTGCAGTAGGCGGTTGCCATCGGTGTCTGCTCCTGGCCGAAAGTGGACGTTCGGGGAGGACGGAGGCGCCGACCGCTGGTGATGTCCGCTTTCGACGGCGGTTTCAACTGGTCAATGCAACAGCTTGTTGATATCGCTTGATCGGTGTCTGGACGTCCCGCGCGACTGGATGAAGAGCGTGCGATAGATCGTCTCGTGTGAGACCCGGCAGCTCGGATCGGCCGGGTAAGTCCGCTTGAGCCAGCCAGCGATCTGTTCGGGCGACCACTGCTGCTGCAGCTTGTCCGCCACCCGTCTCGCCAGCGTGGGCTGCAGCGCCAGCTTACGAGCCTTGGGGCGGTGTGCCCGGTCCCAGGCCGCTCGGTCGGCATGGCTCGCCCGGTAGGGGGCGATGCCTCCGTTTCGCCTGATCTCCCGGCTGATCGTGGACGGAGCGCGGCCGGATCCCGCCAGTCTCGGCGAGAACCACTCGCACGGACGAGTGATGCCGATCGAACAGCCTCGCAATCTGGTGCAACGACTCGCCCTGCCGCCAGCGGTCCCACATCAGGGCCTTGTGGCTGTCGGAACCGCCACCCAAAGCGGACACCACGGGCGACGACTCAGCGCCATTTCGTCGGCGATCCGGCTGATTCATCGGCGGCTTCTGTGGCTTGGTCGCAAACGGGTAGCCACGCCCCCACGCGGATGGCAACTTGCAGCGCCGATCACGTCGACCTGGAGCCCCGCATGACCCCCGTTGTCCTGTATTCGCCCGATCCGGCCCGCGGCTGGCTGCCCTGGGCCTGGCTGACGCCGATCCTGATGATCCTGTTCAACGCGGTACCGGTGATCGCGCTGGACGGGTGGATGCAGTCGCAGCATTGGTCGACGCCGGGCGGCGATCCGATCGGCCTCGCTGGCTTGCATGCGCTGCTGTGGATCGGCTTCGCGCCGACGCTGGCGGCCGTGCTCGCCTGGGTACGCTTCGTCGAAGGGCGCTCGCTGGCGAGTATCGGGCTGACCGGTCCGGCGCCGCTGAAAACCTTCCTGCGCGGACTGGCCGTTGGATTCGGCATGATCGCGCTGGTCGTAGTCGCGATCTGGATGGCTGGCGGCATGCAGGCGGCGGGCTTGGGGCAGGCCTGGCGGTCGCCCGTCAGTCTGCTGCACATCGGTCTGCTGCTATTGAGTTTCATGTTCCAGGCGAGCGTGGAGGAAGTCATCTTCCGCGGCTGGATGCTGTCGGTGGTGGCGCGCAAGACCAATGTTGCGGTGGCAGTGCTGCTGGTGTCGCTCGTTTTCTGCTTCCTGCATTTCAGTCCGCACCAGCCGCCCCTGGTCATGCTCAGCACGTTCCTGTTCTCGCTGTTCGCCTGCGCCTGGGCGCTGCGGAGCGGCAATATCTGGGGCGTGATGGGCTGGCACGCGGGGTGGAACTGGTTGCTCGCAACCGGCTTCGAACTGCCCGTCACCGGCATGGATGCGCACTTGCCGGCGCTGCTGGTGGCGCTGCGCCCGCAAGGCCTTGACACCCTGACCGGTGGCGCGCAAGGGCCGGAAGGCAGTTACCTGTGCAGCGTCTTCTTCGTCGCCGCGATCGCGTGGATCCAGTGGCGAAAGACGCGCGGAGCTCAGAGCTTCTCGCCGACCAGCAGGTAACGCCACTGCCCGGGCGGCATCGCCCCGTCCGGGCCCTTGCCGATCGGATGCTGGTTCGCGGCGTACCGGCGACGACTTCCGCTCCAGATATTTGGCGAACCCGAGGCAGCTCAGGTTCGGGATGCGAGTGCCACTACCGGCTGGAACCGAGACTGCCTTTGCTGAAGTGTCAACAAAGGGTGATCTGGCTTCCTCGATAAAGCTCGACTAGGCCACCTTCGGCTTACGTTTCGCGACGACTGCTCCTGGCCGGAAGCCGACATGCGCCTCCTTTGCCGCGCTGACCAATCGCGAATGCCCGGCGCGCCCAGCTCGCTGCCCCGCTTACGAGGTCGCCTTGTTGAAGATATCGCTCCACGATGTGCATCTGCTGGCCACTGTCATGCCGTAGATATGGCATATATACCCCCCCTGCATGAGTGATATGCGTGTGCGCGCTTCTTCCAGCATGGCCCCGACGGTAGATTTCCCTGACAATCTGTCACGGAGTGACCCATGCAGACACGCACCCGCCTTCGCACTCTGGTGCCTGGCTTTCCCTCCACGCTGATCTGGATGGCGGTTTCCCTCTGTTCCACGGCCGCCATGGCCAACGAGCCACTGCAGATCGAGGCGCAGGGGAGTTTCCTCGCGGGTGGCATGGAAAAGACGGAACCTGGCACGTTCGATCCGTTGAAGCCGTCCAATCCGCAGGGCCAGAGCTACCACGGTGATCACGTCTATGCCTTCTACCAGACGCCGGTGAATGCGCGTTCGCTGCCGATTGTGATGTGGCACGGTGCGGGCCAGTCGTCCAAAAGTTGGGAAACGACGGCCGATGGGCGCGAGGGCTTCCAGAATCTGTTCCTGCGTCGTCGCTTCGCTACCTACCTGATCGATCAGCCACGGCGAGGCAAAGCCGGCCGAAGCATGGTCGAGTCCACGCTGAAGCCCGTGGCAGACGATCAGATGTGGTTCAACCAGTTCCGAATTGGCCTCTGGCCGACGTACTTCGGTGGCAGTCAATTTCCGACAGGGGAGGCGACGCTTGACCAGTTTTTCCGTTCGGTCACGCCGAACACGGGGCCGTTCGACTTCGGGCTGGTCTCCGACGGAGTAGCTGCCGTGCTGCAGAAGACCGGTCCTGCCATCCTGTTTACCCATTCGCAGGCGGGTGGCCCTGGCTGGATGACGGCGATAAAAAGCCCGAATGTGCGCGCCATCGTCGCCTTCGAGCCTGGCAGCAGTTTCGTATTTGCCAAAAACGACGCGCCGGCGCCGATTCCCAGTGCATTCGATACGGTCGCACCGGCGGTGGTTTCTCCCGAAGCGTTCAAGGCGCTGACGCGGATTCCCATTCTGGTGCTGTATGGCGACAACATCCCTGACAAGCCTGTTGACCTGCCCGCGCAGGACAGCTGGCGGGCACGCTTGGAAATGGCGCGCGCCTGGCGCGACGCCGTCAATCGGCAGGGTGGGGACGTGACCCTGATCCATTTGCCGGACATGGGAATCCGTGGCAACAGCCACTTCTTGTTCTCGGACCTCAACAACGTCCAGATCGCCGATCTGGTGAGCGGGTTTCTGGCGAAGAAGAATCTGGATCATTGAGCCGGATTGCCTCGTGCATTGATCGCGCCATGAAAGGCGTGTGGCGCCATGGCGGCTGCGTCGCCCGCCAGATTCATATCATTCATGCATGAGTGATATCCGGCTGATGCTCTTTTTCTATGAGTGCACGGCGGTTAGTTTTACGCCTGATCCCCGCCAACGTGGGCGCGCCACATGCACCGGCCGGGGTAACGTCCACACTGGGAGCAGTTGAATGAAGCACATCGTGCACGCCACGCTGTTGGCGATGTCCCTTGGCTTGGCGGCAGGCAACACGTCCGCCGCCGACTACAAGCTCAACCCCTTCAAATTGGCCTACGAAGGTGCGATCACACGGAATGTGCCCAGCGAGGTCAACGTCCACTCGGTGTCCTATCCGCTGAATGGAATCGAGATCGCGGCAAACTTCTACACGCCGGCCAACTTCGATGCCGCACGGAAATACCCGACCATCGTGGTTGCCCACCCCAATGGTGGGGTCAAGGAGCAGGTGGCCGGCCTGTACGCGCAGCGTTTGGCCGAGCAGGGCTACATCGCCATTACCGCCGATGCGGCCTATCAGGGCGCGAGTGGCGGCCAGCCGCGCAGCGTGGACATGCCTTCACACCGCATCGAAGACATCCACGGCATGGCGGACTTCATCAGTCGATTCCCCTGGGTCGACACTACGCGCCTGGGTCTGCTGGGCATCTGTGGCGGCGGCGGCTATTCGTTGGCGGCCGCGCAGACCGACAAGCGGTTCATGGCCGTAGCCACGATCAGCATGTTCAACTCCGGCCGGGTGCGCCGCAACGGCTATGCCGACTCGCAGCTGGACACGATCCAGCAGCGCCTGCAGCAGGCTTCCAATGCGCGAGCACAGGAAGCCGCCGGCGGCGAAGTGCTGTACTCCGGCGACGCCAACCTCACCGACGCGCAGATCGCCACGCTTCCCTTCGATCTGTATCGGCAAGGTTATGCGTACTACTGGAAGACGCACGCCCATCCCAACTCCACCTTCCGCTATGCGACCAGCAGCCTGCTGGACCTGATGCGTTGGGACGCCACCGACCAGATCGAGCTCATCAACCAGCCGCTTCTGATGATTGCCGGTAGCAAGGCTGACAGCCTGTACATGACCCAGGACGCTTTCGCCAAGGCGACCGGTACCGCCGACAAACAACTGGTGCTGCTGGACGGCGCTACGCATATCGAAACCTACTGGGTGCCGAAATACGTGGACGCCGCCGTCGCCTCGCTGACCACGTTCTACGGCCGGACGCTTGCGCCATGAGCGCGCCTCGTAAATCAACCGCGCAGACGGCGCTGCTGGGCGCGGCATTGAGCGTGGCGGCACCATTCGCTGGCGCCGTCGAAACACCTACGCAGCAGATCACCCGAGCGGGAACGCAGTCGTCCGTTGCCGGTCCGGCAGCGACCTTCGTCGGCAAGGTGCGGGTAGATCCGCTGTTCCCGGCGGACGAGCAGGTGCACGTCTCTTCCGCATACGTCAGCTTCGAACCGGGTGCGCGCTCGGCCTGGCACACGCACCCCTCCGGTCAGCGACTGGTGGTTACCTCCGGCGTTGGGCTGACCCAGGAATGGGGTAAGCCGGTGCAGCAGATACACGCCGGGGATGTGGTGGTGTGTCCTGCAGGGGTCAAGCATTGGCACGGCGCCGCGCCCCACAGCGCAATGACCCACCTTGCCGTGACCGGGGTAGCAGACGGCAAGTCGGTGGCGTGGCTGGAGAAGGTCAGTGATGACCAGTATCGCGAGGCATCAGCAGGCATCGTCGCTCCCGTTGCCGGGCCGCTTTCGCCCAGGCAGCAGGCGATCCCGCTGATTGCGGCCGCCGCCGCCAGCAGCGACATGCCGCAGCTCACTGCCGCGTTGCGCCGGGGACTGGATGCAGGGCTGACGCTGAGTGAGACCAAGGAAGTGCTCGTGCAGCTGTATGCCTATGCGGGTTTCCCGAAGAGCCTCAATGCCTTGGGCGAGCTGATGGAGGTGGTGCGCGTACGTCAAGCGCAGGGCGTCGCCACTGCACCCGGGCAGCCGCCCACCAGGAACGTTCCCGTGGGCGACGCGCTGCGCGCGGTGGGCACCGCCAACCAGACCCGGATCTCCGGCGCCCCGGTGACCGGGCCGCTCATGGACTTCGCCCCGATCATCAACCAGTACCTGCAGACGCACCTGTTCGGCGACATCTTCGAGCGCGACAACCTGGACTGGCAGAGCCGTGAACTGGCCACGGTTGGCGCGCTGGCAGTGATGCCCGGCGTGGAGGCGCAGTTGCGCTCGCACATGGCGGCCAGCCAGCGCGTGGGCCTCAGCCGCGCACAGTTGCAGCACCTGGCCCAACTGCTGGCCCACAGCGGCTACGCAGCCGCATCCGCTCGCGCAGTGCAGGCACTGGAACAGACCCCGGCACCCCGGCCCTGACAGCGCCCCACATGGAGACCCCAATGAACACCCTGCCCACCAATGCCCAACGCCGCTCCCTTCTGAAGGGCGCCGCTACGCTGGCGGCGCTGCCGCTGGCCGGCGCGCTGGCCACGTCCACGGCAAACGCCTCCCCCGCAGCTGCCGCGCAGAAAATGGACGGCCGCCGCACGCTCGGAACGCTGCAGGTTTCCAGCATCGGGCTGGGCGTGCAGAACATGAGCCGCACCTACCAGACCACCATCCCCTCGCGCACCGACATGCACCGCATCATCCGTGCCGCGTTCGATCGGGGGATGACGTTCTACGATGCGGCCGAGGCCTATGGCCCGCATGAAGTGGAACGAATCCTGGGAGAAGGCGTTGCCTCATTCCGCAACGACGTGGTGATCGCCACCAAGTTCGGCTGGAACATCGACCTGGAAACCGGTGCGCGTGGCCCGGGCCTGATCAGCAGGCCCGCACATATCAAGCGGGCGGTGGAGGGCATGCTCACGCGGCTACGTACCGACCGCATCGACCTGCTGTACCAGCATCGCGTGGACCCGCAGGTGCCGATCGAAGACGTGGCCGGTGCGATCCAGGACCTGATGACCGAGGGCAAGGTGCTGCATTGGGGCCTGTGCGAGATGGGCCTGAAGACGCTTCGCCGCGCGCACGCTGCGCTGCCGGTGACGGCTGTGCAGAGCGAGTACTCGATGCTCTGGCGTGGGCCGGAACAGGAGGTGCTTGCCACGTGCGCCGAGCTGGGCATCGGATTCGTGCCATGGAGCCCACTGGGCGTAGGCTTCCTGACCGGTGCGATCGACGCCAGAACACGGTTTGCCGAGGGCGACATTCGCGGCATCGAAACGCGCTTCACCCCGCCGAACATCGAACATAACCTGGCATTGGTGCGCTTGCTCAGGGACTGGGCCGAGCGAAAGCAGGCCACGCCTGCACGGATCGCGTTGGCCTGGCTGATGGCGCAGCAACCTTGGATCGTGCCGATTCCCGGCACCACGCAGATGGCACATCTGCTCGACAACCTGGGCGCAGGCGAGGTGGTCTTCAGCGCAGGTGAGCTGCGGGAGCTCAATGCTGCAGTTGCTGCGGTGGCAGTGCAGGGCGAGCGTCTTCCGCCAGCGGTACAGGCCTACAGTGGCGTGGAGGCGCCACTGCGTTAGCGCTCATTCCCGATAGCGCAACGCATCACGCAGCACGGTGAACGCCGGCGATGACTGCCTGCGACTGGGGTAGTACAGGTGGTAGCCGGGGAAGGAGGGGCACCAGTCCTGCAGCACGTGAACCAGGGTGCCTGCCTGCACATGGGCGCGCACCAGATCCTCGGGCATGTAGGCAAGCCCCAGTCCCTCCAGTGCGGCGCCCAGGCGCAGGGCGATGTTGTTGAACACCAGCTGGCCTTCCACCCGCACCTTCAGCTCCTGGCCCTTCTTTTCGAACTCCCACGCGAAAAT
Source organism: Stenotrophomonas sp. Steno-Z10-BAI (assembly GCF_056393115.1). Classification (NCBI taxonomy): domain Bacteria; kingdom Pseudomonadati; phylum Pseudomonadota; class Gammaproteobacteria; order Lysobacterales; family Lysobacteraceae; genus Stenotrophomonas; species Stenotrophomonas sp. Steno-Z10-BAI. Next base: position 43,797 of record NZ_JBWJOZ010000011.1, read on the forward strand.
GCCACCGTGGGTCGGCAGGCGGATGGTGATGCAATTGTGCTGGGTGAGGTCGTGCGGTGATTTCGGCTTCGGATGGTGCTGGAAATAGGCAGGCGATCCGACCACTGCCATGCGCAGGTCCGGCCCCACGCGCACGGCGATCATATCCTTGGCCACCTGCTCACCCATGCGGATACCGGCATCGAAGCCCTCGGCCACGATGTCGGTCAGTCCGTAGTCGACGATCACCTCGATGTTCAGGTCGGGATTGGCCGGCAGCAGTTTGCCCAGTACCGGCTGCATCACGGTGAGCGCGGCATGCTCACCCGCCGTGATGCGGAGGCGACCGGCGGGCTTGTCGCGGTAAGCGTTGAGCTGGGCGAGCTCCGTGTCGATTTCCTCGAAGCGCGGTGAAATCACCCGCAGCAGCTGCTCTCCGGCTTCGGTGGGCGAAACACTGCGCGTGGTCCGGGCAAGCAGGCGCACACCCAGGCGCTCTTCCAACTGACGCATCGATCGGCTCAGGGCCGGCTGGGACATGCCCAGCTGGGCGGCAGCACGGGTAAAGCTGCGCTCCCGCGCCACCAGGACGAACATGGCCAACTGGTCGTAATTGTCTACGCTCATTGATGCGCATCGGATATAAGCGATATCCGATTATGCCTCTGCAAGAATGTGTTTGGGGGGCGTAGATTGGCGCCATGACGATTCCAACCCCCAATCATGGTCGCCGGGCAGTCGTTGCGGCGCTGGCGTCGCTGCCGCTGGGATGCTCCGGTGCGGAGCGGCCGGAGAGCGGCGCTGCGGGTCGATCAGACGCACGGACACTGGTTGCCTGCTTCTCACGCTCGGGCAACACCCGGGTCGTTGCCGGCCTCATTCATCGCAGCATGCCCAGCGACCTGTTCGAGATACAGCCTGCCGTCGACTACCCGGCCGACTACCTGGAAACGGTGGCCCAGGCGCGGCAGGAGCGCGACGATGGGGTAGAGCCGGCACTGCGCACCCGCATTGCCAGCATGGATCGCTATGACACCGTCTACCTGGGCTTCCCCATCTGGGGCGAGACCGCGCCGCCGATCATTCGATCGTTGTTGTCGCAGCACGACATGAGGGGCAAGACGATCGTGCCGTTCATCACCCACGGCGGCTTCGGCGTGGGCAGCAGCCTGCGCGTGGTCGCCAGCCACGCACCCAACGCCCGCATCCTGAATGCATTCGTGATGCAGGCCGACCAGGAACGTAAAACCATGGAGAGCGTCAACGCCTGGTTGACCACTCCGCACACTGCCCGATGAGGAGTCGACCATGAAGACCCGTACCCTTGGACAAGGCCTTGAAGTTTCCGCCCTCGGCCTGGGCTGCATGGGCATGAGCGCGGCGTATGGCCCGGCCGCAGACAAGCTGGACATGATTGCGCTGATCCGCACTGCGGTGGAGCGTGGCATCACCCACTTCGACACCGCCGAAGCCTACGGCCCCTTTGCCAACGAAGAACTGGTGGGCGAGGCACTGGCGCCCGTTCGTGACCAGGTGGTGATCGCCACCAAGTTCGGCTTTGACATCGATCCGGTGACGGGTGCTCGCGGCACAGGTACCAACAGCCAGCCCGCACACATCCGCGCTGCCGTAGAGGCCAGTCTGAAGCGGCTTCGCACCGAGCGCATCGACCTTCTTTACCAGCATCGCGTTGACCCGGCGGTGCCGATCGAGGATGTTGCCGACACGGTGAAGGCGCTCATTGCAGAGGGCAAGGTTGCGCATTTCGGTTTGTCCGAAGCGGGTGTGCAGACAATCCGCAAGGCGCATGCGGTGCAGCCTCTGACGGCGGTGCAGAGCGAGTACTCGCTGTTCTGGCGTGAACCAGAGAAGGTGCTTCTTCCTTTGCTTGAAGAGCTGAGCATTGGCTTCGTACCCTTCAGTCCGCTGGGTGCAGGGTTTCTGACCGGGAAGATCGACGAGAACACGCAGTTCGATGCAGCGGATTTTCGCAATGCGGTGCCGCGCTTCTCCGCTGAAGCACGCCGGGCCAACATGGCCTTGGTTGACGTGGTCAAGGCGATGGCGGCAGAGAAGGGTGCCACGCCTGCCCAGGTGGCCTTGGCCTGGCTGCTGGCCCAGCGATCGTGGATCTCACCGATCCCCGGCACGACCAAGCTTCATCGATTGGATGAGAATCTGGGTGCGGTGGAACTGGCACTGGATGCGGCCGACCTGGCGCGTATCGATGAGGACGTGGCCCGGATCAGTATCAGCGGTGCGCGCTTGCCGGACGCTGCCTTGAAGATGACCGGCAAGTGAGAAGGCGCGGTGGAAAGCGCTTATATCGACCCAAGCTCCCCGCGCACGTCCTCAACAAACGCCCGCCCCACCGGCACCTCAGCCCCATCATTCAGCACCAGCCAGTAACGGCTCCCCGAAGCGGCATGCAACGTCCGCACATGCGTCAGATTGACCAGATACGACCGATGGCAACGCACAAAATCCGGCGGTAGCACGGCAGTAAGACTCGCCAGCGATTTGTCATGCAGCTCACTCCGCCCATCGCACATACGTACTTCGCTGTAGTCCCCATCAGCACGAATCCACAGCACATCGGCCAGCTCCACCATCGCGGTCCCCTGCGCATGCCAGATGCCCAGGTAACGCGCCGCGCCAGACCGATACCGACCCACATCCAGCAGCCGCTCCAGCGCCTGCCCCAGCCGTTCGCGTGAGAAAGGCTTCGGCACGAAATCCAGCACCCCATGCTCAAACGCCTGCAGCGCCCGCTCCCGATGCGCGGAGACCACCACGCAGTGGTATCGGCCAGCGACCACGCGCTTCAGCAGGTCGAAGCCATCCTCGCCCCCCAGATTCAAATCCAGCAGCAGGCCGTCATACACGCTGCGCTGCAGCCGGTCACCGGCGGCATCCAGGTCGGCCACGGCATCGAATCGGGCGCGGCTGCCGGCCAGTTCGGTGCACATCCGCAGCAGCCGCTGGCGGACCAGCAGTTCGTCCTCGACGATCAGGATGCGCATGTCAGCTCCATGCGGCCGTACCAGTCGTTGCCATCGGGGCCTTGTTCAAAGCGCCAGTTCTCGGGGCAGGTGGCGGCCAGGCTGGCCTCGATATAGCGCGTGCCCGTGCCTTGCCCGCGATGCGGGGCAGTGCCGCGTGCACTGCGCAGTTCCAGCATCCAACGGTCGTCCTCGCGTTGAACACGCAGGCGGAACGGATGCTCGGCACACGCGACCGCCCCCGCATGCGTGAGCGCATTCTCGACCTGCGCATGCAGCACGCCGGGCGGCAGCCACAGGCCGTTGTGTTCGCCCTCGACCTCAAAGCCGATGTGGCGATCCAGCGCGAGGCCGACGATGTCCAGGTGGTTGCGGCACAGCGCCAGCTCTTCTTCGATCGGCACGCTGGGGCGGGTGCTGCTTTCGCGCAGGCGATCAAACTGTTCGGCCAGCGATTCGACCAGGCGGCTGGCGCGCATCGGTGCCTGTTCGATCAGTTCCTGCAGGCCGGTGAGGGTGTTCATCAGCCAATGCGGCTGGATGCCCCGCTGCAGCAGCTGCAGCGAGAGACGGGCGCGCTCTCCGCGCAGCTGCGCGTTGTGGTGGTCCAGCATCCGCAGCTGGGCGGCGTGGCGGATCAGCAGGAAGCCCATCAGCACGGCCAGGAACAGGAAGTAGGGGCCGTCGAGGAAAATCCCGCCAGCGAGCGGCACGGCGAGTGCACCGGCCACCACCAAGGTCAGGATCGGCCAGCGCTCGTCGGGCTCGCCGCGGGCGCGCAGCAGCACGTAGGTGGAGGTCAGCAGGCTGAGCAGCAGCAGTGCGGCACCGCGGCCGTCGAAGCTGGGCACGAAGGCGGCCAGCGCCAGCAGGGTGGCGAGATAGGCGATGCGGGCTGTCTTCGGCACCGCGACGCCGAAACGACGCGCCAGGTAAGCCGGCAGCAGGATCGCCGCGGCGAGGTGCAGCAGAAGCAGCATGAGCAGTCGTGGGCCGTGCCACGGATAGGCATAGCCGACCAGCGGACGCCATGCTTCGACGATGGGCAACGCAAGGCCGACGACACCCAATGCGAGCAGCAGGCGCGCACCCGCTACCCGTGGCCGGCCGCGCTGTGCAGCGAGGAAGTAGAGGCAGGCGGCACCCAGCGCCCCCGTGGCAAGCGCGGCGATCAACCACGGTCCAAGGTTGAGGCTGTAGATCGAGGCGGCCGGCCCGACCGCAACGAAGGCATCCGCGCCCCGCAGTTTGAACCACTGATGATGGCTGGAGGCGAGCAGCACCAGCGTATCGGTGCTGCTGGGCGAGGAGGGCGGCAGCACACGGATGATGTCCACCTGTCCCGGCTGCTCTTCGTCCGCGTTGCGGCCGACGGTGCCATTGGCGGCCAAGGGCTGGCCGTTCCAGAAGGGCTGGCTGGCGGCGCGCACCGAGATGCGCAGTGCACGGTCGGCCGCATGGTGTGCTGGCTGCGCAGGCAGGCGCCAGCGCAGCCAGTACGGGCCGCGCCACTGCACCAGTTCGCGCTGGTTGGCCGGCTGCCACTCCAGCGTCGTTGGCGGAGCGGTGGGCAGTGCGCCATCAGCGCCCAGCGTGGCGGGTGCCATCTCCTGGGCCTCGTAGTAGTGCAGGCCCGGTGGGGGCGCGACCAACAGCAGCCACGCGGCGACCGCGATGAGCAGGACGGCGAGGGCGGTCAGGGTGCGTGGGATCTGCATGTGCCCATCGTATCGGTTGCACGGAGTCACTGGACCCCCGCCTGGAGCTGTTCGGCGGACGGGCCGTCCTCGGCTGCCGTGGGGAAAGTGATGCTCGCGGCGTGGTGCATGCGCCCTCACTCGGCGCTCGATTCCCTTACCTCCCACCCGGAGTCCGTCATGTCCAATGTCCCGATGTCCCTGTTCCGTTCTCCTGCTCCCGGCCTGTGCCTGCGGGTCACGCGGTGGGCAGCGCTCTGCCTGACCCTGGTCGGTGCGCCCGTGCTGGCAGTCGATGCGCCGGCGCCGTTGGTATTCACCCCGTATGCGTTCGAGACACAGAAGCACGGCACCATCGACGCCGAGGCAGGCTATCTGGAGGTGCCGCGTCGGCATGCCGATCCCAACGGACCGCGCATGCGCCTGCGGGTGGTGCGCCTTCCGGCGACCGGCGGCGATGGCAGTGCGGCCCCGGTGGTGTATCTGGCCGGCGGTCCAGGTGGCTCAGGGATCGGCACCGCGCGCGGACCGCGCTGGCCGGTGTTCTATCAGGTCCGGCGCGAAACCGACGTGCTGCTGCTTGATCAGCGCGGGGCGGGCGAGTCCGAGCCGCCGCCGCCGTGCCCGCACGAGCACACGTTCGACGATGCACAGCCGCTGCAGCGCGATGCCGCGCTCGCCGCGCTGCGTGACGTTGCCGCCCGCTGCGTGGCGTACTGGCGGGAGACGGGCGTGGACCTGGGGGCCTACACCACCGCGGAAAGTGCCGGCGATCTGGAGGACCTGCGGCGTGCGTTGAAGGTGCCGAAGATCAGCCTGTGGGGCATGAGCTATGGCACGCATCTGGCGCTGGCCACGGTGCGCCTGCACGGCGCCGGTCTGGACCGCGTGGTGCTGATGGGGACGGAAGGGCCCGATGACACCTTGAAGCTGCCGCTGTCGGCCGATGCGTTGCTGGCGGAGTTGAGCGTGCTGGCCAAGGGGGCGGGATTCGATGATCTGACCGGCTCGGCCACGCGCGTGCTGGCAGCACTGCGCGAGCAGCCGCGTCAGGGCCGCAGTGTCATGCACGGTGGCAAGCCGGTGATGATCGGCGCGTATGACGCGCAGTTGGCGATCAGCGCCTGTCTCGGGCGCCGCATGACCCAGCAATGGCTGCCGCTGATCCTGCGCGATGCCGAGAACGGCGACTACGATCTGCTGGCGGCGATGGTCCTGCTGCTGCGCAGTGAGTACGGCAGCTACGGCGCGATGTCGCTGGCGATGGATGTGGCCTCGGGCCAGACTGCGCAGCGCCGCGCACTGGCCGAGGCGCAATCACGCGAGAGCCTGTTTGGCGATGCGCTGAACTTCCCGTTCCCGGCGCTCGGGGATGGGCTGGGGCTGGTCGATCTTGGCGATGCTTTCAGGGGGCCACTGCGCAGCAACGTGCCGGTACTGTTCATCAGTGGCACGCTGGATGGGCGCACGCCGCCAGCCAACGCCGAGGCGCTGCGGCCGGGGTTCAGCGACAGCCGCACCTTGCGGGTGCGCGGGGCCAGCCACGACAACGAGCTGTGGCTCGGGACCCCTGCCATCGCCGCAGGCATCACGGACTTCCTGGCGGGTCGGCCGGTGGGTGATGCGGAGCTGGACGTGGGGGCGCCGGTGTTTGCCAGGAGCAAGAGCGATCTGGTGGATCCGCGGGGGCGCTGAGGGCTGCCGGAAGTGCGACTGTGTGCAGGCGCTGTGGACCGACCGAGGTGTATGGTTTCGGCTGGCCCGGCGCTTGCGCCAACACAGGAGGACGCGATGACCGACCCAACGGTGACTTCCGTGCACGGCACGCCCGATGATTATGGCGACACGCTGTACCGGGTGTATTTCGAAGTCGGGGAATCGGAGGACATCGCCCGCGATGCGATCACCACGTTCCTCGTTCAACGCGCCAGAGACAATCCTGCCTTCGACTTCGACGCCTCGCTCCTGCACGCGCGTCCGCACGGCTACGAAGTGGACCTGCCGATGCAGCTGATTCCCGAGGTGGTGCGGGCGCTGGCCGAGCAGAATGTGGCGGTGTACCAGGTGGTCCGGCTCGGCGGGGTATAGGGGCGCCGCTGGGGCATCACGTGGCATCACATCCGTGCTTGCCTTGGCGCTATCCTTCCGCCAGCGCCAGCCGCACCCTGCGTGCTGGCCGGATCGATACTCTCAACCTGGATAAGGCAGCAATGGCAGATCCTTACAACAGCGGTGGCCGCGCAGGCCCGGCAACCCGGCTCGACGATGCGATGGTGACCACGGCGATGGAGCTGCCCGGCTTCCGCGTGGTGCGCAGCCTGGGCGTGGTGCGCGGCATCACCGTGCGTTCGCGTTCCATCGTGGGCAACTTCCTCGGCGGGCTGCAGACCATCTTCGGCGGCAACATCACCATCTACACGCAGCTGTGCGAGCAGGCGCGCGAAGAGACCTACCGGGACATGTCCAACCATGCGCGGCTGCTGGGCGCCAACGCGATCATCGCGATGCGCTATGACGCTACCGATGTGATGACCGGCCTGACTGAAGTGCTTTGCTACGGCACGGCGGTGATCGTCGAGCCCACGCACGTCTGAGCATCGCGCGCGCGATACGCCCTGAGTATCGCAGCAAGCTCTCATCGGTATTGGCATCCGCGCTGACCAGGGCGGATGCTGTCCGCATGACGATCAACGACACACTTTCTTTCGTCGGGCAGGTGGCCCTGGTCACCGGTGCCGCGGGTGGGCTCGGCTTCGCTTACAGCCGATTGCTGGCGCAGCGCGGCGCACACGTGGTGATGCAGGACGTGGGCGCCACGCCGGACGGCACCGGCCGCGATCCGCAGCGGATCGATCACGCTGTAGCGCGTCTGCGTGCAGAGGGGCTCCCTGTCGAGGCCAGCCACCATGACATTGTTACCCGCACTGCGGCTGCCGCACGGGTCGCTGACATTCTGCAGCGACACGGCCGTCTGGATGTGATCCTGCACAATGCTGGCTGGGTCGAGTATCAGCAGATCGATGCGGTGGATGAGGATCGTTTCGACCACATGATGGCGGTCGCGGCCAAGGCGCCGCTGTGGCTGGCGCAGGCGGCATGGCCGGCCATGCAGGCGCAGGGCCATGGCCGCATCGTGCTGACCACCTCCGACCGCGCGCTGTATCCGCAGTACGTGCAGCACGGGCTGGCGGCGTACGCGGCGGCGAAGTCGGCCGCGGTTGGGATCGTCAACGTGCTGGCGGCCGAGGGTGCGGCGCATGGCATCGTGGTCAATGCGGTGTCGCCGGTCGCCAAGACCCGCATGTGGGGCATAGAGGGCGAGCCGGATGAGCTTCATCCAGAAAACGTAGCACCAGGCGTCGTGTTCCTGGCCTCGCGCGCCTGCAGCGAAGGCGGTTGGATCCTGCGTGCGAGCAACGGCCAGTTCCATGCCACGCGGCTGACCGAGGCCGAGGGTGTGCACTATCCGCGCGATCTGCGGGCGGTGCCGGCCGGCAGTGTGGAGGAGGTCGCCGCGCAGTGGCCGGCTATCGCGAAGGCGGCTGTAGAGCCACGCTGAAGGCTGCGCATGTATGGCGCGACCAACGGGGATCACCTCGATCGCCAGCGTGGTTGGGCTGCCGATGGAGATAGTCTCCGTCTACAATCCCCGCATTCACTACATCGAGGGAACGATGGACATCAGGAAATGGATCATAGGTCTTGGCTTTGCTCCATTGATAGCATCATGTTCATGGATGGGACCGTCTTCCCCTACGGTCGATAGAATCACTGAGGCGCGGCGTAACAGCCCTATCGAGGTGAAATTCAGGGGTGTTGGGCCAATCGGTAATGACCTGCTTGAGGTCGTGCAGGTCAGGCCCGTCAGTATCACGGAGGTGCCCTTCCCAGAACGCAAGCGGTATCGGGTTCAAGGCCGGACAGTACTGGCCTTGCGCGCTGGCGGCGCTGCATCTTATGAGTTTCTCCAGCAGCGTGCCGCAGAAGAGGAGGGCGCACGTACGACACTGGCGGAGCACTATCGTCAGTTGGAAGGAAAGATTGGATTACGCTTTGCCAAGGATCGGATGGAGTCTTGGAAGGCGGGTGAGCAGGAGACCTTCAAGGACGACTTCGTCATCGAATGGTGCAAAGGGGCCTGGCGTCATATCGACACTGATTGCGGTTCAAGGCCCGTCGAGGTCATTTCGATGGATCGCTTGCAAAGGATGCAGCGTTCATTCGAAGAGCGCCTTGCCTCCGAGGAAGTCCACAAGGAAATCGAGCAGCGGCGCCTTGAACAGTCTGAGATGGAGCGTCGGCTGCAGAACGCGGCTGAGCTTGACGCACGCAAGGTCGCTATCCGCGCGGACCTGGCTGAACTGCAGCGCTGCACAGGGCACGATGGTCGCGCGTACAGCATGGAGTGCTTCCGCCCGATTCAGTCCTCGCTGTCCAAGCATGTCTCCAACTGCTCCAGGTCTGCATCGTTCGCACGTTCGGATGATCCCGAGGACTTCCTATGCAGTGAAGTCAGCAGTAACTACACCTTGATCGATGACTTCAGAAGACGCGATGGAAGTGGTCGCCCTGGCGCCAAGCTCGAGTGTCTGGAGAAAGATTGCTTCGCTGAGATTTCCGATGACACCAAGATCGGAGACCAGAATGTGAGGGTATTTAGGGCCACCATCGGCATGAGTGGGCCGGTGCTGGTGGGCGTGGATGTCTCCGCTGAGGGCGTCGCAGGTGCGGTGCAGCTTATGCAGTCCAGCGGTTCAGTTGAGCTGGACAACTGGGTCACTGCGCGCGCTCAGAGGTGGCACTACCATCCCGCAACGGAGGGCCACGCAATGAGGGATGGGCAGGCAAAGGTCGTTGTTTCCTTTGAGGTAGTCGCCGAGGATCCCACCTACGGATCGCTGGCCCGCGTGACTTCAGTCAGCAGCTGGGCCGGCGCTGAGGATGGCCAGCAGTAACGCTCCGCCGACTGATGGGCTGCCACAAGGTAGCTATCAATCCGCCAGCACGGCCTCCAACGCGGCCATCGCCTCACGCGCCACGTCACGGGGATCGCGTGCCTTCAGCGCATCGTTGAACACCTCCAGCCCGATCGGCCCGCTGTATCCCATCGCGGCCAGCGCATCGATCAGCGTCTCCAGCGGCCAGAGGCCATCGCCCGGCAGGCAGCGGTGATGGCGCGCCTGCGTGGTGACCTGGCCGGGCAGTGGCTGGGTCAGCACATCCGACAGCTGCACCAGCGCGATGCGCTCCACCGGCACGTCGCGCAGATCGTCGGCGGTGCGCCCGGCGGCGAACAGGTGGAAGGCATCGACCACGCTGTCCAGGTTCGGCGCGCCGACCTGCTCGATCTGCTGCCACGCCGAGGGCAGGGTCGAATGCAGGCGACTCCACGCCATGCCTTCGTAGGCGATGCGCAGGCCACGTTCGGCGGCACGCGCGCACAGCCAGCGCAGATCATCGGTGACGCGGTCGGGCACGTAGTCGGTCGCTGTGCAGGCGGGCACCAGCACCGTGCGTGCGCCCATGTCGTGCGCCAGCGCGAGCAATGACAGTGCCTCTGCACACTTGCCCTCGCGGGTGGCAGCCGAAGCGCCGTCGAAATCCAGCAGCACCTGCACATCGGTGAGCTGAAGGCCGGTGCGCGCAAGGATGGCGTGGACCTCGGCTACCGACGAAGACGCTACATCCTCGCGCCACAGCTCGACCTGTGCGAACCCGGCGGCTGCGGCGGCATCGAGTTTCTCGGGGGTGCTGCCGCCGAGCAGGACGGTGTTGAGGAAGCGCGGGCCGGGCAATGAGGACATCGAGGGGTACACCTTGCAGCGAATCAAACGTCGCCGCCGATGCTAGTGGCTACCGCATCGCCGCGATGTGCAGGCGGCCGGATGTCAGCGAAGCCCCTCCGCCGCGCAGCGGATGCTCAGCCATGCGCCGCCGCCCGGCGCGTCCCCGGCGCGGACCCGGAACCCATGCAGGCCGGCGATGGCGGCCACGATCGACAGCCCCAGCCCGAAGCCCTCGGTCGTCTCGCCGCCGCTGCCGCCGCGGAAGAAGCGCTGGTAGATCAGGCTGCGATCCTGCGGCGGGATGCCGGGGCCGTTGTCGATCACATCGATGCGTGGTGCGCCGTGGTCGTCCGCCGCGCGCAGCACGATCCGGCCCTGCGCCGGGGTGAAGCGCAGCGCGTTGGAGAGCAGGTTGGCCAGCGCCTCGAACAGCAGTTCGCGGTCGCCCCACAGCGTGCCCACCTGCGGGTCGATCTCCAGCAGCAGCTGCTGGTCCTTCTCCTCGGCCAGTGGCAGGTAGAACGCGTGCAGTTCCTGCAGCAGCTCGCCCGCATCCAGTTCCACGAAGGCGGAGCGGCGCTGGTGGCTTTCCAGTTCCGATACGCGCAGCAGTGCGGAAAAACGCGCCATCAACATATCGGTTTCGGTCAGTGCCTTGTCCAGCTGCGCCGCGCGCGGGTCCTCTTCCTCCAGCCCGACGCGGGTGCGGTACAGATGCGCACGCAGACGGGTGAGCGGGGTGCGCAGATCGTGGGCAATGCTGTCGCATACCCCTTTGACCTCGGTCATCAGCTGCTCGATGCGTTCGAGCATGGCGTTGACGATGCTCGACAGGCGGTCGATCTCATCCGGGTGGCCGGAAACGGGCAGGCGCTGGCCGAGGTCGCCGGCGATGATGCGGTTGGTCGCGGCCTCGATCTGCTGGATCCGTTTGAGCGGGCGCCGGCGCAGGATGTGCCAGCCGGCCAGACCGGGAATGATGGTCAACGAGACGCCCCACAGCAGCGCATCGAGGATGATGCTGTTGACCGCGGTGAGCTTGCCGCTCTGGCGAACGAACACCAGCAGGCGGCCATCCTGGGTTTCCACGCCGAGCGCGCGCCCGGGCGCCTTGATCGGCCCACTGCGCAGGGACCAGCGTTCCACCGCCTGCGCGTGCCCGTCGATGCGCAGGCCATCGGGAATCGCCAGGAGTGGGCCAGCCAGTGGCTGCCCGCTGCGGCTGAAAATGCCGTAGGCATACGCCCCGTGCAGGTCGTAGCGCAGGCTGTCGCGCAGCGCATCGTCCAGCGCCTGGCCCTCGAACTTCTCGAACAGGTGCGCGCGCTGCTGCAGGCCGGATTCGGCGAGGTCGTTGAGGTAGTCCGAGACGCGCCAGTACATCACCCCCAGCAGTACGCTGGACCAGGCGACGAACAGCACGCAGTACAGCCCAAGCAGCCGGCTGCTGGAGGAACGCCAGTGATCAGACATGGTCGTCCAGGACATAGCCGGTGCCACGCACGGTGCGGATCGGCTGGGCACGCCCGGGCTGGTCGATGCGCTTGCGCAGGCGGCCGATGTGGACGTCGATCAGGTTGGTGCCGGGATCGAAGTGGTAGCCCCATACCTCCTGGAACAACATGGTGCGGGTGACCACCTGGCCGGCGTTGCGCACGAGGAATTCCAGCAGTTTGAACTCGGTCGGCAGCAGGGTGATCTCCTCGCCGGCGCGGCGGGCGGTGCGGGTCATCAGGTCCAGCTCCAGGTCGCCGGCGCGCAACTGGTTCTCCGCCACGGCTGGCTGCCCATGGCGGCGGATCAACACCTCCACGCGGGCGGCCATTTCATCCGAGGCGAAGGGTTTGGTCAGGTAGTCATCGCCGCCGGCGCGCAGGCCCCGGACCCGCTCATCCACATCGGAAAGGGCGCTGATCATCAGCACCGGGGTGGTGATGCCCTGGCGCCGAAGGGCCGTGACCAGGGCCAGGCCATCCATGCCGGGCAGCATGCGGTCCAGGGTGATCACGGCGTAGTCGCCGCGGCAGGCGATGGCCAGGCCGTCCTCGCCATTGCCCACCCGGTCCACCTCGAAGCCGTGGCTGCGCAGTTCCGTGGCGATTTCCTCGGCGGTGACGAGGTCGTCCTCGATGGTGAGTACGCGCGGCATGGGCCACTTTGACGATTGGGACCGGTGCATCGTCGCAACCCCCCGGAGGGACTGCAAATGAAAAATGTTTCATGCGGTTTTCGCCGGATCCTCGCCCCGCTTCTCCTATATTCGCCCCGAGCAGTGGCCCTGCCGCCCGGGTCCATGTGCCCCGTTCACGCCTGGAATACCGTCCCCCATGACCGATCCGCTCCCGTCCTCCCCGGCCCCCGGCCTGTTGTGCGGCCCTTGGCGCCTGCCGCTGCTGGGGCTGGCCGTGGCGTTGGGGCTGGCCGCCTGCAGCAAGGAAGCGCCCAAGGCAAAGGGACCGGCGCCGGAGGTGACGGTGCTGACCCTGCAGACGCAATCGTTGGCGATGGCCCAGGAATTGCCCGGGCGCACGGTGGCCTCTCAGGAATCGGATGTACGCCCGCAGGTTTCCGGGGTATTGCAGGCGCGGTTGTTCGAGCAGGGCGAGATGGTGAAAGCCGGGCAGCCGCTGTTCCAGATCGAACCGGCGCTGTACCAGGCCTCGGTGAACGAAGCGCAGGCCAACCTGCGCACGGCCGAGGCCAGTGCGGTGGCGGCGGGGTTGCGTGCGAAGCGCATGCAGCAGCTCGGCGTCGGTCAACTGGCGGCGCAGCAGGACGTGGATGATGCGGTGGCCACCCACCACCAGGCCGAGGCGGCGGTGCAGGCGGCGCAGGCGGTGCGCGATACCGCACGCACCAACCTGGGCTTTGCGCGGGTGACCGCGCCGATCAGCGGGCGGATCGGCCGCGCGCTGTTCACCCCGGGCGCGCTGGTGACCAACGGCCAGGCCGAGCCGCTGGCGCGCATCCAGCAGGTGGATCCGATGAACGTGGATATCACCCAGTCCAGCAACGAGTATCTCGCGCTGCGCCGCGCGATCGCCGAGGGCGGCGTGGAAGCGACGACCGCGCCGGTGCAGCTCAAACTGTCCGACGGCACCGATTACGCCGTGACCGGCACGCTGGAATTCGCCGATATCGATGTGGACCAGGAAACCGGCAGCATCACCCTGCGCGCGCAGTTCCCGAATCCACAGGGGCAGCTGCTGCCCGGCATGTACGTGCGCGCCCGGGTCGGGCAGGGCACGCGCCAGCAGGCCCTGCTGGTGCCGCAGGCCGCCGTGGACCGCAGCCCGAAGGGCGAGGCGCTGGCGTGGGTGGTGGGCGCGGACGGGCGCGTGCATCAACGCACGTTCGCGACGGCGCGCGCGGTGGGAGACCAGTGGCTGGTGCTCGATGGCCTGCGTGCCGGTGAGCAGGTCGTGCTCAGTGGCCGCCAGGGGCTGAGCGAAGGCGCCACGGTCCGGATCAAGCCTGCCGGCGAAGCCGCACCGGCCACGGTGCCCGCCGCCGCGCCGGCCGGCGAAGGCTGAGCCGCCGATGCTGCCGCGCTTCTTCATCCACCGCCCGGTCTTCGCCTGGGTCCTGGCCATCTGCATCATGGCGCTGGGCACGATCGCGGTGACCCAGTTGCCGGTGGAGCAGTACCCGGACATCGCGCCACCGCAGGTCAACATCACCGCCAACTACACCGGTGCCTCGGCGCAGACAGTGGAGGACAGCGTCACCCAGGTGATCGAGCAGCAGATCAAGGGCATCGACCACCTGCTGTATTTCTCCTCCACCAGTTCATCTTCGGGCCAGGCGCGGATCACGGTCACCTTCGACCAGCGCGCCAACCCGGATATCGCCCAGGTGCAGGTGCAGAACAGCGTCAACCAGGCGATCAACCGGCTGCCCCAGGAAGTGCAGCAGCAGGGCGTCACCGTGGCCAAATCGCAGGGCGATTCGCTGATGGTGGTGTCGCTGTATGACACCCACCGGCGCATGGAGCGGGTGGACGTCTCCGATTTCCTGGTCAGCAACGTGCAGGATCCGATCAGCCGCATTCCCGGCGTGGGCGAGATCAACGTGTTCGGTTCGCCCTATGCGATGCGTATCTGGCTGGACCCGCACAAGCTGCGCGCGTTCGATCTGATGCCCTCGGATGTGCGCACCGCGATCCAGGCGCAGAACACCCAGGTCACCGCCGGTGAGCTGGGCGCGTTGCCAACCGGGCCGGAGCAGGCGCTCAACGCCACCGTCACCGCGCAGTCGCGGCTGCAGACCGCCGAGCAGTTCCGCGCGATCATCCTGCGCACCCTGCCCAGCGGCGCGGCCGTGCACCTGAGCGATGTGGCGCGGGTGGAAATCGGCGCGGAAAACTACCAGACCAGCAGCTTCCTCAACGGCTATCCCGCCGCAGGCTTCTCAGTGACGCTGGCCTCCGGCGCCAATGCGCTGGAAACCGCCGATGCGGTGCGCGCCGAGATCGAGCGGCTGCGCCCGAGCTTCCCGCCCGGGCTGGAAGTGGCCTACCCGCGCGACAGCACGCCGTTCGTGCGGGTCTCCATCGAGGGTGTCATCCACACCCTGATCGAGGCGATCGTGCTGGTCGTGGTGGTGATGTTCCTGTTCCTGCAGAACCTGCGCGCGACGCTGATTCCGGCGATCACCGTGCCGGTGGTGTTGCTGGGCACGTTCGGCGTGCTGGCGGTGGCCGGCTTCACCATCAACACGCTCACCCTGTTCGCGATGGTGCTGGCGATCGGCTTGTTGGTGGATGATGCCATCGTGGTGGTGGAGAACGTCGAACGCATCATCCATGAGGAACACCTGCCGCCGCGCGAGGCGACCGAGAAATCGATGGGCGAGATCACCGGTGCGCTGGTCGGCATCACCGTGGTGCTCGGCGCGGTGTTCCTGCCGATGGCCTTGTTCGGCGGCTCCACCGGCATCATCTACCGGCAGTTCTCGATCACGATCGCCTCGGCGATGGCGCTGTCGGCACTGGTCGCGCTGACGCTCACCCCGGCGTTGTGCGCGACCCTGCTCAAGCCATCGAGCGCGCAGAAGCCACCGGGCCGTTTTTTCGCCTGGTTCAACCGCGGCGTGGAGCGCAGCCAGAACGGCTATCGCGGCAAGCTGGGCGGCATCGTGGCGCACCCGCGGCGCTGGATGGCCTTCTACGTGCTGCTGGTGGTGGGTGTGGTCGCCTTGTATGCACGGATGCCGACCGGCTTCCTGCCGGTGGAGGACCAAGGGCAGGTGACGTTTCAGTTCTCCACCCCGGAAGGCACGCCGATGGCGCGCACCGAGGCGCTCGGCGAGCAGATCAGCCGCTACTTCATGGAACACGAGAAGGACAGCCTGGACGTGGTGTTCGTGGTGGTCGGCCGCAACAACGCCGGCACCGGGCAGAACGCGGGGCAGGGGTTCATGGCGCTCAAGCCGTGGTCCGAACGCGATGCCAAGCACAGCGCCGGGGCGATCATCGCCCGCGCCAACGCGCACTTCCGCAACCTGCCCGATGCGAAGGTCAACGTGCTGGCGCCGCCGGCGGTGCGTGGGTTGGGACAGTCCAGCGGGTTCGAATTGTGGTTGCAGGACAACAGCGCTGCCGGCCGGCCGGCGCTGCAGGCCGCGCAGGCAAAGGTGGTGCAGGCCGCCAGCGATGACGACCGGCTCACCTCGGTGCGGTTGAATGGTCTTGGCGACAAGGCCGAGCTGCATCTGGACATCGACCAGGCGCAGGCCAGCGCGCTGGGCCTGGCCCAGGCCGACATCAATTCAACGCTGTCCTCGGCGTGGGGCGGCACCTACGTCAACGACTTCCTGGACCGCGGCCGGGTCAAGCGTGTGTACGTGCAGGGCGACCAGCCCTACCGCAGCGTGCCCGACGACATCGGCCAGTGGTACGTACGCGGCAGCAACGGGCAGATGGCCTCGTTCGCCAGTTTCGCCAGCAGCCACTGGTCGCGCGGGCCGCAGTTGCAGCAGCGCTTCAACGGCCTGCCGGCGATGCAGATCCAAGGCAGTGCCGCCGAAGGGCGCAGCTCGGGCGAGGCGATGCAGACCATGCAGTCCCTGGTGGCCGATCAGCCCGGTTTTGAACTGCAGTGGAGCGGGCTGTCCTACCAGGAGCAGCTCTCCAGCAATCAGACGCTGTGGCTGTATGCGGCGTCCATTGCTTTCATCTTCCTGTGCCTGGCCGCGCTCTACGAGAGCTGGACGGTGCCGGTGGCGGTGATGCTGGTGATCCCGCTGGGCGTGATCGGCACGGTGATCGCCACCACCGCGGCGGGCTTCGTCAACGACATCTACTTCCAGGTGGGGCTGCTGACCACGATCGGTCTATCGGCCAAGAATGCGATCCTGATCGTGGAGTTCGCCGAGGCCGAGTACCGCGCGGGCAGCTCGGCGGTGGAGGCGGCACTGAAGGGCGCGCGCCTGCGCCTGCGGCCGATCGTGATGACCTCGCTGGCCTTCGTGGCGGGCGTGATTCCGCTGGCACTGGCGACCGGCGCTGGTGCGGTGAGCCGGCGCGAGATCGGTGTCAGCGTGATCGGCGGCATGCTCTCCGGCACGCTGCTGGCGATCCTGCTGGTGCCGCTGTTCTTCGTGCTGGTGCGGCGCCTGGGCAAGGGCCGGCCCGATCCGGCGGCAAAACACTGAACGGCGTTGCCTCCCCGGACCCCCGATTTCATCTTTTTGACCCATTCCGTTCACGGTGTCCATGCCGGTGCGCCATTAGCGTAGATCGTCCCCACACCGCTTGGAGACACGCCATGAATCCCCTGCAGACGGTCGCCCGGACCATGCGAAACGGGTTGGAGGAAGTGGCGGCCCTGCTGGTCGGCCAGCGCGCCGAGTCACTGCGCCAGGACGATACCGCCGCGCCCGGGGTGGGCATCCCGATGCCGCGCCGGCTACCGCTCAAGCGCCCGCTGTTGCATGGGCGCAAAGGCATGGCCCCGTGGCAGAAGGTCGGCCCGGGCCGCCGCTAAGGACGCTTGGCATCGGAAGGGTGGTTGACCCCGTCGTTGACCGGCACCTGCCCGATATCGAAGGGATTGACCCCGTCCAGGCAGCCGACGTTGTAGCCGTATTCGTCCGGTGAAGAGCGGCGCTGATGATGTGTATAGATGCCGCACACGCCGCAGAAGTGGTGTCGGGCCACATGCGTGTTGAACTGGTACAGGCGCAGTGCGTCGTGGCCCTGCACGATCTCCAGATCGGCCAGCTTCACCGAGGCCACGATCGCGCCGCGTCGCCGGCACATCGAACAGTCGCAGCGGCGGGGTGAGACCACGCCGTCCGGCAGATGCAGGCGCAGGACGACGGCCCCGCAATGGCAGCGCAGCAGATGGTGGCGCTGGATGGGCACCCCGCCCACGGTGGTCAGACCCTGCATGCTGGGCGCTTCCTTGATGGCCGTTGATCGCGCAAGTATGCGACCGGCCCGGGGGGCGGAGCCAGCCGGTGCGGGGCCCGGGGTGAACGGCGGCCCGAAGCTGAACAGGCTCGACATGCGGCGCACACAGGGGTTATGGCTAACTAGCGCCCCGGATAGACGACGGATCGATGCGTGAAGAAGGCAGGACGATGGGGGCTGGCGCTGCTGATGCTGCTGGCGGCGCTGTGGATCACCGGTTTGCTGGCCTACCAGTTGCCGGGTCCGGGCTGGGTGCGGTATCTGCTGGTCGGGCTGTGGGTCGTGTTCGCCGTCACCGGGGCGATCGGGGTGGCGCGTGCGCGCGCCGGGCGCTGGCCGGGCGTGCTGTACGGCGTGGCGCTGGTGGTCTCGGGCATCTGGTGGCTGCTGCTCACCCCGCGGCAGGATCGCATCTGGGCCGATGATGTCGCCCAGCGGGCGAAGGTGGTCGAGGTGGATGGCCCGCGTGTGGTGCTCGACAACGTACGTGATTTCACTTGGCGCAGCGAGACCGACTACGACGCGCGCTGGGTGCGCCGCGAGTACAACCTGGACCAGCTGCGCTCGGCCGA
The DNA here is from genome assembly GCF_056393115.1 of Stenotrophomonas sp. Steno-Z10-BAI. Taxonomy (NCBI): domain Bacteria; kingdom Pseudomonadati; phylum Pseudomonadota; class Gammaproteobacteria; order Lysobacterales; family Lysobacteraceae; genus Stenotrophomonas; species Stenotrophomonas sp. Steno-Z10-BAI. The sequence continues at coordinate 62,247 of NZ_JBWJOZ010000011.1, forward strand.
CCTGATCCTGTCCTACTGGATGGGCCCCATGATCGCGCACACGCTGATCTCGTTCGGCTTCGACGACGGTCGCTACCTGGTGTTCTCGCTGGAGATCCGCAAGGAGCGCGGCGAGTCGTTCTCCGCGCTGGGCGGGTTCTTCCGCAAGTTCGAGATGACCCTGGTCGCCTCGGAGGAAACCGACATCGTGCGCACGCGCACCAATGCGCGGGGCGAAGATGTCTATCTGTACCGCCTGCACGGCATGACCCAGGAGCAGCTCAAGGCGCTGTTCGTGTCCTACCTCGGCGAGGCCCGCAGGCTCGATGCCGCGCCGGCGTTCTACAACACGCTGACCAGCAACTGCACGACCATTGTGTACGAACTGGCCAAGCAGATCGCACCGGGCCTGCCGATGGACTACCGGCTGCTGGCCTCGGGCTATTTCGCCGAATACGCGCGCGATCTGGGGGTGCTCACGCCGGGGGTACCGTTCGAGACGCTGAAGGCACGCGGGCGGATTACCGACCGTGCGCGGGCGAGCAATGCAAACGATGATTTTTCACAGGTGATCCGCCGGGATGTTCCGGGGACAGGGCAGGGAAGCGTTCCATGAGATCCATTGTGAAACTGCTCGCGCACCGCGCGTTGCCGATGACGGCCGTGGTGCTCTCGCTGCTGCTCTCCAGCGGCTGTGCGATGGTCACCATGAAGCAGGTGGCCCCGACCGAGTACCTGGCCAACAAGCGTGGCGACGTGCTCACCTCGGGCAAGCTCAGCGCCGCCTCGCAGGAAACGCTGAGCGTGATCGGCATGGACGTGGCGCAGTGCGAAAAGGATGTGACTGCCTGCCAGAAGACCCTCGCCGACACCGATGTCCTGCCCGAAGAGCAGCGCCTGTCGGCGCAGTCCGAGCTCTGGGTGAAGACCGCGCTCGCGCTGACCCCCAAGCCCAAGGACCGCGAGAAAACGCCGATGTCCGATGCCGCGCTGGATGCATGGCTGGAAGCGGCGCGGTATGCGTATGCGTACCTGTTCTTCAGCGGGCGCACGCCTTCGGACCGCGCCTTCGAGGATCGCCAGACGCAGGTGCGCGATTACTACAATTACGCCGCCGAGCAGACCGCCTCGGTGGTGTTCAAGCGCAGCCGCGAGAGTGCGCTGGAAGGCGAGGATTACAACGCGGCCGTGGCAGGGGAGCGCTGGACGCTGACCTCCGATTTCGATGAGCTGCGCATGCAGAGCATCCCGACCCGGATGGTGTCCGCCTCGGCGGTGAGTTTTGCCGGGCTGCGCAGCACCTATCGCCGCGATGGCTTCGGCGCCGAGCTGGTGGTGATCATGGACCCCCCCAAGCTGGTTGCACCGGCCGACGGCGGGAAGGCGGAGATTCCGCAGTACAGCGAGATGTCGGCGATCAACGCCACCGCCCTGCTGCGCTTCAAGGGCGACAATCTGCAGCAGGTGCTCGATACCACCCAGGTGCTGTTTGATGTGTACTCGCCCGAGTCCACCGAGAGCGTGGACCTGCACGGTGAGAAGGTACCGCTGGCGGGCAACTTCACCGCGGCCTACGGCTTGTGGCTTGCCCAGTCCGGCTTTGCCACGCAGTCGCTGCGCACGCTGTTCGGCATGAGCGAAGGCATCGGCGCACCGCACATGTACCTGATGCAGCCGTGGGACCCCAACCGCCGCATCATCTTCATGCTGCACGGCCTGGGCAGCAGCCCGGAAGCCTGGGTCAACGTGGCCAACGAGATCATGGGCGATCCCGAGCTGCGCCGGCACTTCCAGGTCTGGCAGGTGTACTACCCGACCAACGCCCCGATCGCGCTGAACCGCTACGAGATCAACCAGGCCTTCAACAACACGCTCAAGCACTTCGACCCGACCGGCAGCACGTCGGCCGCCAAGGACATGGTGTTCATCGGCCACAGCATGGGCGGCGTGCTTGCACGCCTGCTGGTGACCTCCTCCGGCGATGTGCTGTGGAACGATCTGCTGGCCAACTACGATCTCAAGGGTGAGCGCCTGAAGCGCGTCGAAGCCAAGCTCGGCCCGCTGCTGCACTTCACCGCCGAGCCGAACGTGGAGCGGGTGATTTTCATCGCCGCGCCGCACAAGGGCACGGACATCGCGGGCAACCGGCTGGGGCGCCTGATCGGCCGGCTGGTGCGGTTGCCGATCACCATCCTGGGCAAGTTCGAGGATGTGTTCCTGACCCTGCAGGAATCCGAATCGGCCAACACCACCACGAAGCTGCAGGTGCCCAACAGCATCGACAACCTCAAGGCCAGCGATCCCTTCGTGAAGGCGGCTGGTGCACTGCCGATCACCCCGGGCCTGAAGTACCACTCGATCATCGCCCAGCGTAAACCGGACGTGCCGCTGCTGCAGTCCGACGATGGCCTGGTGCCGTACTGGAGCGCGCATCTGGAGGGGGCGGTATCGGAGAAGGTTATCCTCTCCGGGCACAGCGTACAGGAGACCCCGCAGGCCGTGCTGGAGATCCGCCGCATCCTGCGTGAGGATCTGAAAGAGGTCGGCGACACGCATCCGTGAGGAGGCGCACGCCATGCCACCTCGCTCAGATCCGCCGCGCCACCGCCACGCTGAGCATCGCCAGCACCAGCATGATCGCGAAGGTCAGCAGGTAGCCCAGTGCTTCCCGGCCCTCCAGGAACAGCGCGAACAGCGAACCGGAAACGGCCAGCGTGGTCGCCACGCCCAAGGCCTCGCTGAGCTGCAGGGCGGAGGTGTTGGCGCCCTGGTGTGCCGGCGCTGACAGCGACAGCGTGAGCACCGAGAGGCTGGGATAGATCAGCCCCATGCCCAGCCCGGTCAGCACCCAACCGACCATCGCCGACCATAGCGGCATGCCGGGCTGGATCGCCAGCGACGTGGCCAGGATGCCCACGCACATCAACAGCGCGCCGGACTGCAGCAACTGCCGGCGTGACCAGCCCCGCTGCTGGTGGCCCTGCAGCCACGAGCCGGCAAACCAACCCAAGGCGCCCAGGCTCAATGCCACGCCCGCCAACAGCGGGGTCAGGCCGCGTTCTCGCTGCAGCAGCAAGGGCAGGAACGCTTCGCAACCGAAGAACGCAGAGGCCGCGATCCCACGCAGCGCGATCACGCTGGGCAGGCCGCGGCGCAGGGTCAACGTGCCGGCAGGCAGGAGCTTCCAACTGCACAGTGCCAGCACGGCCAGGGCCGGCACCAGCAGCGCGGGCGCGAGCCATCCCTGCTGCTGGCCGCCGACATACAGCGCGAGCGCGCCGAGGGAGGCACCCACGGCCCAGGGCACCACGTTGCGGCCGGTGCTGCCCGCGGCCACCACGCCGACCTGGCGCAGGGCCGGGCGCAGCAGCAACGCCGCCGGAATGGCCAGCAGCGGCACGATCAGGAACACCCAGCGCCAGCCCAGGTGCTGCACGATCAGGCCGCTGATGCTGGGGCCGATCAGCGAAGGCACCACCCAACCGGCGGAGAATGCGGCGAACACGCGCGGCCGCATCGGCTCGGGGAACGAGCGCCCGACCTGCACATACAGCGCCACGGAAATCGCGCCGGCCCCCAGCCCCTGCATCAGGCGCCCAAGCACCAGCACCGGCATGTGCTGGGCGAAGCCGGCGACCAGCAGGCCGGCGATGAAGCACGCCAGGCCCAGCCACAGCGGGCGCGCCGGGCCCTGCTGGTCGCTCCAGCGCCCGGACAGCGTCATCCCGATCACGCTGGTGGCCAGGGTGCCGCCGAACGCCAGCGCGTACAGCCGCAGCCCGTCCAGGTCATGGGCCACCGTGGGCATCGCTGCGGCCACGGCCAACGCCTCGAAGCCATGCAGCGAGACCAGCGCGACCATGCCGATCGTGGTCGCCCGGTACGCCGGCGACAGGATCGAGGGGATCGGCGTGTCCTCCACCGGAGCGGTGGTGGGCGGAGAGGAAACTTCAGCGGACATGCGGGTTCCAGACATCGGGAGGAGGGCCGGGCTTGCAGTGCACCCCCAGCGGCGCGCAGGATGCCACCTGAACCATGGTTGAGGTCAAGCAGTGATCGCGCAGGAACTGAGTGTAGGCGAGGTCGCCAAACGGAGCGGGGTGGCCGTATCGGCGTTGCATTTCTATGAGCGCAAGGGTTTGATCCGCAGCCTGCGCACCGCCGGCAACCAGCGTCGCTTCGCCCGCGATGTGCTGCGCCGGCTGGCGGTGATCCGGGTGGCGCAGCGGGTCGGCATGCCGCTGGAGGCGGTCGCGACCGCATTTGCGGCGCTGCCGGAGAACAAGACGCCGACCAAGGCCGAGTGGGCGAAGATGTCGGCGTTGTGGCGCAGCGAGCTGGACCAGCGCATCGAGCAGTTGCTGCTGCTGCGTGACCAGCTCACCGACTGCATCGGCTGCGGGTGCCTGTCATTGAAGCGCTGCCGTCTGACCAACCCCGGCGATGCGCTCGGCGATCAGGGCGATGGCCCGCGCCGCTGGGAGTAGTGCCGGCCGCTGGCCGGCGTCGGCCTCACCAGACAGTGAATACCTGCCCGCTCTGGATCCCTTCCACGCTGCGCTGGTAGGCCAGCGATGCGCGCTGCGCGGTCACCGGTTCAAAGCCCGGGAAGTACGCGCCGTAGTCATCCATCGATTCGGCCAGCACATTCGGGCTCACGGCATTGATGCGCAGCCCCCGCGGCAGCAGTTCGCAGGCGGCGGCGCGCACGAAACCTTCCAGCGCGGCATTGGCCGCCGTGGCGTTTGCGCCATCGCGGATCGGCTGGGCGCTGATGATGCCGCTGGTCAGGGTGATCGAGCCGCCGGTGTTCAGGTGATGCTGGGCGGCCAGGCTCAGCCGCACCTGGCCAAGCAGCTTGTCCTGCAGCCCCAGGTTGAAGTCGGCCGGCCGCATCTGGGCCAGCGGACCGAAGTGGACCCGGCCGGTGGTCGCGATCACGGCATCGACCTTGCCCACTTTCGCGAACAGCGCCTGCACGCTGGCATCGTCGGTCAGATCGACCTGCACATCGCCGCCGTGGCGGCCGGCGCGGATCAGTTCATGGTGGACGCCAAGTGTGCTGGCGACCGCCTGGCCCAAGGTGCCGCTGGCACCGACAAGCAGGATCTTCATGTGCATGTCTCCCGTAAACGTAGGGGGTTGAGCTACGCCATGCGTGGCTGCGCTTGGTCGTCAATCATTCGCCGCCGACAATGCCTGCCCGCGCGTCGTCGCCGCGTCGATCGCGCGCGCGACCATGGCTTCAAAGCCGTCGGCCTGGAAACGCTCGATCGCGGCCTGGGTGGTGCCGTTCGGCGAGGTCACGCGGCGACGCAGTTCGGCCGGGGCTTCGCCGGATTCATCGAGCATGCGCGACGCACCGAGCAGCGTCTGCACCACCAGCGTGCGGGCCGCGTCGGCGGGCAGGCCCTGGGCGATACCGGCCGCTTCCATCGCTTCGGCCAGCAGGAACACGTAGGCCGGGCCACTGCCGGAGACGGCGGTGACGGCATCCATGCGCGCTTCGTCATCGATCCACACGGTGCGGCCGGCGCTGGCCAGCACGGTGTCGGCCTGCGCGCGCTGCGCGGCGCTGACCGTGGCGGTGGCGAACAGTCCGGTGACACCGGCGCCGAGCAGGGCGGGCGTGTTGGGCATCGCGCGGACCACCGCCATGCCACCGCCCAGCCAACGGTCCAGCTGGCCGCTGGTGATGCCCGCGGCGATGGAGACCACCAGCGGTTGCTTGCCTTGGGCGATACCGGTCAGCGAGGCGCAGACATCACGCAGCACCTGCGGTTTGACTGCCAGCACCCAGACCGTGCCCTGCGCGGCGGCCTCGCTCGCGCTGGCATAGGTCTTGACGCCGAATTCGGCGGTCAGCTGCTCACGCAGTTCGGTCACCGGCTCGGCGACATGGAGGCTGGCCGGGGCCACGCCCTGGCGGACCAGGCCGGCGATCAGGCTGCGGGCCATGTTGCCGCCGCCGATGAAGGTGATGGGGGACGTGCTCATGAACTCTCCTTGGAACGGGCGGGGCACTCAGGCCGGTCGCGGGCGGGCGCCGAACAGCGCGGTGCCGATGCGGACCAGGGTGGCGCCGTGGGCGATGGCCTCAGGGTAATCGCTGCTCATGCCCATCGACAGCGTATCCACGTGCGGATGCGCTGCGGCCAGTGTGGCGAACAGCGCGGCCATGCGGGTGAAGGCGGCCTGGCGACGCTCGGCGTCCGGCCAGGGCGCGGGGATCGCCATGAGCCCGCGCAGGCGCAGCTGCGGCGCCGCGGCGATGGCGGCGGCGAGGGTATCGATGTCTTCCGGCGCGCAGCCGTGCTTGCTGTCCTCGTCATCGATGTTGACCTGGATCAGCACGTTTAGCGGCGGCCGGCCGGGTAGGCGGTGCGTGGCCAGCGCGGTGACCAGCTTGGGCCGGTCCACGCTCTGCACCCAGTCGAAATGGCGGGCAGCCAGCTCGGCCTTGTTGGACTGCAGGTGCCCGATCAGGTGCCATTCCAGGCCCAGCGCCGCCAAGGCCTCGATCTTGGCCAGCGCCTCCTGCACGTAGTTCTCCCCGAAGGCGCGCTGGCCCTGCGCGGCCAGGGCCTGCACGGCCTCGGCCGGCTGCGTCTTGGAGACCGCCAGCAGGACCGGATCTGGCCGCCCGGCGGCCACCGCCGCGTTGTGCAGGTTCGTCAGGATGGCAGGCAGGGTCTGGATGGTCACGGCGGGTCCGGTGGATCAGGGGCTGGAGCGTATTGTGCACATCTCGCTCTATACTGCCGCCCGGGGAAAGAACCTTCCAGTCGCAGCAGTCATGGGGAGTAGCAGCGCATGGATATCGCCGAACTATTGGCGTTTTCTGTAAAGAACAAAGCGTCGGATCTTCATCTGTCGGCCGGCCTGCCGCCGATGATCCGCGTTGACGGCGATGTCCGTCGCATCAATATTCCGGCCCTGGACCACAAGCAGGTCCACGCGCTGGTGTACGACATCATGTCGGACAAGCAGCGCCGCGATTACGAAGAATTCCTCGAGGTCGATTTCTCGTTCGAGATTCCCTCGCTGGCGCGCTTCCGAGTCAATGCCTTCAACCAGAACCGCGGCGCCGGTGCGGTGTTCCGTACCATTCCCTCCGAGGTGCTCACGCTGGAAGACCTGGCCTGCCCGCCGATCTTCCGTGAGCTGATCGATCAGCCGCAGGGCCTGATCCTGGTCACCGGCCCGACCGGTTCGGGCAAGTCGACCACGCTGGCGGCGATGATCGACCACATCAACAAGAACGAATACGGCCACATCCTCACCGTCGAGGATCCGATCGAATTCGTGCACACCTCGCAGAAGTGCCTGATCAACCAGCGCGAAGTGCATCGCGACACGCACGGCTTCAACGAAGCGCTGCGTTCGGCCCTGCGCGAAGACCCGGACATCATCCTGGTCGGTGAACTGCGCGATCTGGAAACCATCCGGCTGGCATTGACCGCCGCCGAAACCGGCCATCTGGTGTTCGGCACGCTGCACACCAGCTCGGCCGCCAAGACCATCGACCGCATCATCGACGTGTTCCCCGCCGGCGAAAAGCCGATGGTGCGCTCGATGCTGTCCGAGTCGCTGCGCGCGGTGATCTCGCAGGCGCTGCTGAAAAAGGTGGGGGGTGGGCGTACGGCCGCCTGGGAAATCATGGTGGGCACCCCGGCCATCCGCAACCTGATCCGCGAGGACAAGGTCGCGCAGATGTACTCGGCGATCCAGACCGGCCAGCAGATGGGCATGATGACCCTTGACCAGCACCTGCAGGATCTGGTCAAGCGCAGCCTGATCACCCGCAACCAGGCGCGCGAGTACGCCAAGGACAAGCGGATTTTCGAATAGTGGTAGTGCCGGCCGCTGGCCGGCTCCTGAAAACCTTCGGAGTACACCGCGATGAGCACCACCACCATCGACTTCACCTCGTTCCTCAAGCTGATGGCGCACCAGAAGGCGTCGGACCTGTTCATCACCGCGGGCATGCCCCCGGCGATCAAGGTCAACGGCAAGATCTCGCCGATCACCCAGACACCGTTGACGCCGCAGCAGAGCCGCGACCTGGTGTTGAACGTGATGACGCCGGCGCAGCGCGAAGAGTTTGAAAAGACCCACGAATGCAATTTCGCCATCGGCCTGTCCGGTGTCGGCCGCTTCCGCGTGAGCTGCTTCTACCAGCGCAACCAGGTCGGCATGGTGCTGCGCCGGATCGAGACGCGCATTCCCACCGTGGAAGAGCTCAGCCTGCCGCCGATCATCAAGACGCTGGCGATGACCAAGCGCGGCATCATCCTGTTCGTCGGCGCGACCGGTACCGGTAAATCGACCTCGCTGGCGGCGATGATCGGCTACCGCAACCACAACTCGACCGGGCACATCATCACCATCGAAGACCCGATCGAATTCGTTCACAAGCACGAGGGCTGCATCATCACCCAGCGCGAAGTGGGCATCGATACCGACAGCTGGGAGGCGGCGCTGAAGAACACCCTGCGCCAGGCGCCGGACGTGATCATGATCGGCGAGGTGCGCACCCGCGAGGGCATGGACCACGCCATCGCCTTCGCTGAAACCGGCCACCTGGTGCTGTGCACGCTGCATGCCAACAACGCCAACCAGGCGATGGATCGCATCATCAACTTCTTCCCGGAGGACCGCCGCAACCAGTTGCTGATGGATCTCTCGCTGAACCTCAAGGGCGTGGTCGCCCAGCAGCTGATTCCCTCGCCGGATGGCAAATCGCGCAAGGTCGCGATGGAGATCATGCTCGGCACGCCGCTGGTGCAGGATTACATCCGCGACGGCGAGATCCACAAGCTCAAGGAAGTCATGAAGGACTCGGTGCAGCTTGGCATGCGGACCTTCGATCAGAGCCTGTTCGAGCTGTACCAGGCCGGCGAAATCAGTTACGAAGACGCACTGCGCTACGCCGATTCGCAGAACGAAGTACGCCTGCGCATCAAGCTCTCGCAGGGTGGCGATGCACGCACGCTGTCGCAGGGCCTGGACGGGGTGGAGATTTCGGAAGTCCGCTGACACAGGGGGCTTCAACAGGCGGCGCGACGCTGCGATAGTCGCGCCGTCCCGGGCAACCGGGCTGCAGGGGGCGCCGGCACCTCGCCGGTATCAACGCATCAGGTGATGGGCATATGGACATGCACGATCCGTATCGCGCGCCGGCGACCGCGCCGACGGCTTCTCCCGTACTGCCGGCGGCGACCTTTGCCGCCACCGATGTCGCACCGTATTACTCGCCACCCACGCTGAAGATCGCGGCGTTGTCGCTGACCACGCTGGGCATCTATCCGGTGTACTGGTTCTGGCGCAACTGGCGGGCGATCAAACGTGAAACCGGCGGCGATCAGTGGCCGTGGGCGCGTGCGTTGTTCTCGCCGCTCTGGTCGTTCCTGTGTTTCAGCGATCTGCGCAACGCCGCCAGCAATCATCGTCGCCCGCTGGCGTTCGCACCGGGGCTGCTCGGTGTCGCCTACTTTCTGCTCAATTTCTCCAGCCGCTTTCCCAACGCCCTGTGGCTGTTCGCATTGTTCAGCTTCGTTCCGCTGCTGCCGGTCAACAGCCTGCTGCGCCGCTACCACCACGACGAGGGCATGGACATGCGGGCGTATGACCGCTTCGGTGTGTGGCACATCCTGGTGGTGATCTTCGGCGGGCTCTTCCTGCTGATCGCATTGGTCGGCACCTTCGTGCAGGGCGCCACACGGTAGGCCCCGGCGTATCGGTGAGCATTGATGAGCCACGCTCATCACCGACAGCACTGCGCGGCATCCAATCTTCGCCGCCGACAGGGCTATCGTGGCTGTCCCCCATGATGCCGGTCCCACCGGCAGGAGTACCCCCATGCAGACACGTGAACTGGGCCGCAGCGGCCTGCGGGTTTCGGCCCTCGGCCTGGGCTGCATGGGGTTGAGCTACGGCTATGGGCCGGCCACCGACCGCACCGAGGCGATCGCGCTGCTGCGCGCCGCCGTCGAGCAGGGCGTGACCTTCTTCGATACGGCCGAAGCCTACGGACCCTTCTTGAACGAGGAACTGCTCGGCGCGGCGCTGGGCCCGTTCCGCGACCAACTGGTGATCGCCACCAAGTTCGGCTTCAAGGATGGCCATGCCGACGCCGGCCTGGACAGTCGCCCCGCGCGTATCCGCGCGGTGGCCGAGGCCAGCCTGGTGCGCCTGAAGACCGACCGCATCGACCTGTTCTACCAGCACCGGGTGGACCCGAACGTGCCGATCGAAGACGTGGCCGGCACGGTCAAGGACCTGATCGCCGAGGGCAAGGTGAAGCACTTCGGCTTGTCCGAAGCCGGTGTCGATGCCATTCGCCGTGCGCACGCCGTGCAGCCGGTGACGGCGCTGCAGAGCGAGTACTCGCTGTGGTGGCGTGAGCCGGAGCAGAGCGTGCTGCCGGTACTGGAGGAACTGGCCATTGGCTTTGTGCCGTTCAGTCCGCTCGGCAAGGGCTTCCTGACCGGCGCGATCAACGCCGACACCGCGTTCGCCGCCGACGACTTCCGCAACAGCGTGCCGCGGTTTGCAGCTGAAGCGCGCCAGGCCAATCAGGCGTTGGTGGATCGCATCACCGCAATCGCCGCCGACAAGGGCGCGACGCCGGCCCAGATCGCCTTGGCCTGGTTGCTGGCGCGCAAGCCGTGGATCGTGCCGATTCCCGGCACGACCAAGCTGCACCGCCTGAAGGAAAACCTGGGCGCGGCGGCCGTGGTGTTGAGCGATGCGGAGCTGCAGCAGATCGGTGCGGCGCTGGACAGCGTCGCCATCGTCGGCGATCGCTACAGCGCCGAGCGGCAGAAGCTGGTCGCGCGCTGAGCGGGGCGGTGGTAGCGCACGACCCACGGTCGTGCGCTACCGGTGCAACGCATCCCGGGTAGGTGCCGACCGTGGGTCGGCACACGCCTCACCCGCGAATGAAGGCCAACAGATCCGCATTGATCACGTCCGCGTGCGTCGTGCACATGCCGTGCGGAAAGCCTTTGTAGACCTTCAATGTGCCGTGCTTGAGCAGCTTGATCGCCAGCTCCGCTGAATCCGCGATCGGCACGATCTGATCGTCATCGCCATGCAGGATCAGCACCGGCACGTCGATCTTTTTCAGGTCGTCGGTGAAGTCGGTTTCCGAGAAGGCTTTGATGCAATCGTAGTGCGCGTTGATCGCGCCCATCATGCCTTGCCGCCACCAGTTGTCGACGATGCCCTGCTGCGGCGGCGTGCCCTCGCGGTTGAAGCCGTAGAACGGAATCGGCACGTCGCGGTAGAACGCCGCACGGCCCGCGACCAGTGCCTGGCGGAAGCCATCGAAGACCTCCCTCGGCGTGCCGCCCGGGTTGGTCTCGCTCTTGACCATGATCGGCGGCACCGCACCGATCAGCACGGCCTTGGCGACGCGCCCGGGTTTGGCCTGCGCCACGTAGTGCGCGACTTCGCCACCGCCGGTGGAATGGCCGATGTGGATCGCATCGCGCAGGTCCAGATGATCGGCCAGCGCGTTGACGTCGGCGGCGTAGGTGTCCATCTCATGCCCGCCGCTGGTCTGCGAGGAGCGGCCATGGCCGCGGCGGTCGTGCGCGATCACGCGATAGCCCTGAAGCAGGAAGAACTGCAGCTGGGTGTCCCAGTCATCGGCGCTGAGCGGCCAGCCGTGATGGAACACGAGGGGCTGACCCTTGCCCCAGTCTTTGTAGAAGATCTCGGTCTTGTCGGCGGTGGTGACGTAGGGCATGGCACGGAACTCCTGGGGGGAGGGATGGGCGGTGCGGGTGCTACCCGTGCATGCTGCGTCGACAGGGTGTTCAGCCGGCATGAAAGGTGGCCGTGCGTTCGCGTCTTGCCGGGCACAGACAGCCCAAGGCCACGAGGCGGGGGCGTGAAGAACAGTCCGCTGAATCAATCTCCCCAGCAACTGTCACGCCGATCGTGTCTAATACCGCTCCCCACGTCACACCCCCCACCCCCATGTCCCTTGATTCCCATGGCCCCGCGCCGTGCGACGACGCTGACGGCCACCTGGTCACCGCAGGCCCGCTGACCCCGCCTCCGGACAGTGCCGGCACCGTGGCCGATCAGAAGGCGCTGCGCCATTCGGTGGCCGAGGACGTGCAGGGCATGGTCCTGGCGACCCTGGTGGCCTCGCTCGGCCTGGCGATCTTCGCCAAGGGCGGGCTGATGATCGGCGGCATGGCCGGGCTGGCCTTCCTGGCCCACTACACCTTCGGCTGGAACTTCGGCCTGGTGTTCGTCCTGGTCAACCTGCCGTTCTACTGGGTGGCCGTGCGCCGCATGGGCTGGGAATTCACCCTGAAGACCTTCGCGGCGGTCACCGCCTGCGGCGTGCTGACCGACCTGCTGCCGCGCTGGGCCGATTTCGCCCACATGAGCTCGCTGTACTCGGCGATCGTGGGCGGGGCCCTGGCCGGCCTGGGCATCCTGTTCTACATCCGCCACCGGGCCAGCCTGGGCGGCATCGGCATCCTGGCGGTGTACCTGCAGCGCACCCGCGGCTGGAGCGCCGGCAAGGTACAGATGTCGTTCGACACGCTGCTGATGTGCGTGGCGTTCTCGGTGCTGTCCCCATCCAAGGTGATGTACTCGGCGATCGGTGCGGTGGTGCTCAGCCTGGTGCTGATGTTCAACCACCGCCCGGGCCGCTACATGGGCGTCTGACGCCCGGTCATTCCCCCTGCGGCGGCACCGGCACGACGGTCACGCCGGAGACCCAGCGGCGGCTGCGCAGGTCCAGCGTGGCCACCTGCTCGCCAGGGCCGCGGTACAACCACAGCTGGCAGCACAGGGCATGGTCGCCGGCATAGCTGCTGCGCAGCGCGATGAGCGTGGCGCTGTAGCACTGCTTCCCCGAGCGGATCACGGTGTCGGCGGCGGTATCGAAGGTGTAGCTGCCGGCGCCGCGCCACGGCCAGATCTCGGCCTCGCCCGGATCGGTGCCGGGTGGCACCGGGCAACGCGCCTGCGCGTCGCCAAAGTGCGCCACGCCGTCGCCATCGAGGGTCAGCGCGGCCAGCAGGCGCTCAATGTGCTTGAGCAGGCGCCGGTCGGCCGCGATCGCCGTGGCGTTCGCGTCCAGCGGTTCGCCATCGGCATGCACCGCAGGATCGGCCAGCCGATGCTCGCGGCCGTAGCGCACCTGCAACCGGGTCGTCGGACTGCGTTCGCGCGGGTCCGCCGACAACGGCCGGTTCAGCAGCAGGGTATCGCCGTAGTAGTCGCCATCGCGGTAGGCGATGTAGCTGACCCCGTCGATGCGCAGCCAGTAAAGGCCCTGATCGCTGCCACGCCCGCTGAGGCCGTACTGACCCTGCGCCCAGGGGCGCTGCGGGTCCAGGCTGTCCGGCACCACGAAGCCGCGCAGCGGATTCCGCCGCAGCATGTCCACCTGCGTGTACAGGCCGGTACCGCCGCTGTAGGCGCTCTGCACCAGGTCACGCTGGCCGTCGCCATCCAGATCGAGCAGGGAGAGCGACAGCTCGCCCATCTCCACCGGCACGGTGTGCTGGGCATCCGTCTCGCGCAGGTAGCGGGTCACCGCGTCCCAGTCCGCCGGGGTGACGTTGGCAGGGCGCACCAGCGCGGGCAGCGGCGCATCACTGTCACCGGCCACCGGGATCTGCAGGTCGATACCGGTCTCGTCGCGGTAACGGGCCAGCACGGTATCGATCGGGGCCGGATCATCGGCGGGCACTGCGGCGATCTCCGCGCGCAGGCGCTCCAGCACGCCGTCCAGATCGCTTGCTGCAGCCAGCGGGGCCAGGCTCAGGGCAGCGAGCAGCGCAGCCAGCACGACGGGGTGCGTCACTTCCGGCGCCAAGCCGGCTTGAGCGTGTCGATGCGCTTGAACACCGGGCAGTCCGGGCTGTGCGCGCCGGGCAGGTAGCCCAGGCTCATCAGGAACTCGCCGGTGATCTCCCCGCCGGTGAAGCGGAAGGTCTTCTTGAACAGCTTCACCCAGCCGGCCTTGTCCAGCGGATGGTGGGCATCCAGCCAACCGGCGAAACTGCCGTGGCTGGCCCGCAGCTGCTGGATCACCTGGGCGTTGTGGACCGCCGCGTGCACCTTGAGCCGGTTGCGGATGATCCGGGCATCGTTGAGCAGGCGCTCGATGTCGCGCTCGCCATAGGCGGCTACCGTGTCCACGTCGAAACCGTCGTAGGCCGCGCGGAAGCCCTCGCGCTTCTTCAGGATGGTCTCCCAGCTCAGGCCGGCCTGGTTGATCTCCAGGATCAGGCGCTCGAACAGTTCGCGCTCCTCGCGCTGCGGGAAGCCGTACTCGTGGTCATGGTAGTGGCCGTGGACCGGATGGCCGGGGGCGATGAGGCAGTAACCGGACACGTGCAGCTCCTTGCGATGGCGGATCAGGCATGCGGGCCGGGGCACGCGTGCAGGCCTGCATTATGTCAGCGCGAAAGCGCACATCACGGCCAGCGGCTAGAATGGGGCCATGTCTGAACTGTCCACTTCGCTTGCCCACCACCTGCTGGTCGCGCTGCCGTCGCTGACCGACCCCACCTTTGCCCGTACCGTGGCGCTGATCTGCCAGCACGACGAGAACGGCGCCATGGGCGTGCTGGTCAACCAGCCCTCCGAGTACACCCTCGGCGAAGTGCTGGCCCAGATGGAGATCACCACCACCAGCGACACACTGCCTGGCCAGATCGTGCTCAACGGCGGCCCGGTGCATCCCGAGCGCGGCTTCGTGATCCATGACGATGCGCGCAGCTGGGATTCCAGCCTGGCCGTGGGCGAGGGCGTGTTCCTCACCACCTCGCGCGACATCCTTGAAGCCATGGCCCGTGGCGAGGGCCCGCGCAACGCGCTGGTCACCCTGGGCTGCGCCGGCTGGAGCGAGGGGCAGCTGGAATCCGAGCTGGCCGAGAACAGCTGGCTGGCCGTGCCGGCCGATGCCGAGCTGTTGTTCAGCACCCCGTTCGAACAGCGTTGGCAAGGTGCGGCGGCACGTATCGGCGTGGACCTGTTCCGCCTCACCGATTACAGCGGCCATGTCTGAGCCGGCCACGCCAGCGCCCGCCGCGCCCGCGCCGCCGACCATCCGCCGTGATGGCACGGTGCTCGGCTTCGACGTCGGTTCGCGCCGCATCGGCGTGGCCATCGGCAGTTCGTTCGGCACCCATGCGCGTGCGATCGCGGTGGTCGATGTCCACGGCAACGGCCCGGACTGGACCGCGGTGGAGCGCCTGATCAAAGAGTGGCGGCCGGACGGCCTGGTGGTCGGCGACCCGCTGACCCTGGACGGCCAGGACCAGCCCAACCGCAAGCGTGCGCAGGGCTTTGCCCGCCAGCTGCGGGAACGTTTCAAACTGCCGGTGGTGCTGGTCGATGAGCGTTCCAGCTCGGTCGAGGCGGCACGCCGGTTCGCGGTCGAGCGCGCCGAAGGCCGCAAACGCCGCCGCGATGCCGCTGCACTCGATGCAGTGGCCGCGGCGGTGATCATCGAACGCTGGCTCTCCTGCCCGGATGACGCTACCCCCGTTTCCTGACCCTCAGACCCTGCCCATGACCGCCTCGCAACTCGATTCCGATGGACGCCTGCGCCACCTGCTGACCCTGGAAGGTCTGCCCCGCGAAACCCTGCTGCAGCTGCTCGACCGCGCCGGCCAGATCCGCGATGCGGCCGTCGGCCGGGTCGGCAACAAGCGTCACGTGCTCGGTGGCTCGGCGGTCTGCACGCTGTTCTTCGAACCGTCCACGCGCACCCGCAGCTCGTTCCAGCTGGCCGCGCAGCGCTTGGGCGCGGACGTGCTGAACTTCGACGCCTCCACGTCCTCCACCCGCAAGGGCGAGACCGCCTGCGACACGCTGAAGAACCTGGAGGCGATGGGCGTGCGCGGCTTCGTGGTGCGGCATCCCGATGATGGCGCGGTGGCGGCGCTGGCCGCGGCGGCAGGCGAGGGCACCGCCTTGGTCAACGCCGGTGATGGCCGCAGTTCGCACCCCACCCAGGGCCTGCTGGACATGCTGACCCTGCGCCAGGCCAAGGGCAGTGATTTCTCGAAGATGAAGGTGATCATCGTCGGCGACGTGAAGCACTCGCGCGTGGCCCGCACCGACCTGCATGCCCTGCGCACGCTGGGCGTCGGCGAGATCCGCGTGTGCGGCCCGCAGTCGCTGCTGCCGGATGATGACACCCTCAAGGGCTGCATCGTCGGCGACGATTTCGACGATATGCTGGAAGGCGCCGACGCGCTGATGATGCTGCGCCTGCAGCGCGAGCGCATGGAGGAAGGCCTGGTGCCCTCGCTGGAGCAGTACCACGCGCAGTACGGCCTGGATGCCCCGCGCTTGAAGCGTGCCGGCACCGATGCCGCCGTGTTGCACCCGGGCCCGATCAACCGCGGCGTGGAAGTCACCGACGAAGTGGCCGATGGCCCGCAGTCGTGGGTGCTGCGCCAGGTCGCCAACGGCGTCGCCGTGCGCATGGCGGTGCTGGAGACGTTGTTGGGGTAAGACGTCTCGGCCCACGGTAGGCATCGACCGTTGGTCGATGCGCATGACCGGTAGTGCCGGCCGCTGGCCGGCTCCGCAGAAGTCCCAACAGCACGCCGGTAGTGCCGGCCGCTGGCCGGCTCCGCAGAAGTCCCAACAGCACGCAGGTAGTGCCGGCCGCTGGCCGGCTCCGCAGAAATCCCAACAGCACGCAGAGTAGTGGGGGGGGGGGGGGGGGGGGGGGGGGGGGGGGGGGGGGGGGGGGGGGGGGGGGGGGGGGGGG
>NZ_JBWJOZ010000012.1:0-76862 GCF_056393115.1 Stenotrophomonas sp. Steno-Z10-BAI
CTTTGGGACTCTGACGAGTCACCCTAAATTTCGCAGAAGGTTGGCCGATGTTGTTGTACAGACCTATCCGGAGCAGCTTTGCTGCCCTGGATGTGTAGCGCTGGTGCGCGCAGATGCGCCGGCCCCACCAAAGTGGCTGACTGGACGCTGTCGCGATGGCGCGTGCCGGACAGAAGTACTGTGCAGCGCCGAAGTGAGGCGTCGACCGCGATTTACTTGCTCAGCGCATGAACAAAAATGCGACCGCCCGCTTAGGGATCACCACACTTCGACGTAGCAAGCTGCCCGGCGCATATCTGCTACCGGGCAGCTCGTCCCTACTATTTGTTACAGCGCAATCCGCGCAACGGACTCTTCACTACCCTTCGGCTCGCTGTCACCGTTCTTGACGGTCACGTACAGCACGTTCTTCTTGGCATCCAGCGCCAGGCTGTTCGGGTGCGTCGGCACCGCGTACGTAGCCACCTGCTTGTAGGTGTCGCTGTTGTACGCGGTCACGGTGCCGCCATCGCGGTTGGTCACGTACAGGCGCTTGCGCGGCGCATCCAGCAGGATGCCCAGCGGGCCGGCATCGGTCGGGATGCTGGCCAGTTCCTTGCCGGTGGTACGGTCCAGCACCAGCACGCGCTGCCCCGGGTGCTTCGATTCGAAGCCCGAGCTGCTGGCCTGGTACTTGCGGATCATCTCCGAGCCCTGGTCGGTCACGAGCAGGCGCTTGCCGGCGGGATCCAGCGCGATGTTCATCGGCTGCTCGGCACTGACCTTGAAGCGCTGCTCGACCTTGCCGCTGTCGGTACCGACGGTGACGACCTCGGCCAACAGGTTGGAGGTGTATACACGCTTGGCCTTGGCATCCAGCGCCAGACCCGGTGCCTTGGCATTGCCCAAGCCCGGAATGGTGTTGATGACCTTCAGCGACTGCGTATCCACCACGAACAGCACGCTGCCCTCACCCGAATGACCGGTGACGTACAGGCGGTTGTTGGCGCCATCCACGACCAGCTCGCGCAGATCGTGGGTGTAGGCCGCCTTGCCATCCTTGCCGACCTTCTTTTCCATCAGTTGCACGATGCCGACCGACTTGTTGGTAGCGGTGTCGACCACGGTGACCGAGGTATCGACGGTGTTGCCGACGTACAGACGGTTGTTGGCATCGTCCAGCACCACGCCGAACGCCTTGCGCTCCAGCGGGATGGCGGTTTCGACGGCCAGGGTTTCCGGATTCAGGCGCAGCACCTGGGACGGACCGGCGGCGTCGCCGAAGCCGCCCGAGGAGGCGACGAACACGGCGTTCTGCTTGGGGCTGAAGGCCAGCTCGTAGAGGCCCTGGGCGACGGCTTTGCGCTGGACGGCGGCGGTGCTGGCGGATGCTGTCGTCTGGTCAGCGGCGAACGCGGACGGCGCGCCAAGACTCAGGGAAATGGCGAAGGCCAGAGCGGCCGAGCGGATTACGGAATTGCGGTACATGCGAGCTTCCTTGAAGGGGCACGGGAGGGTGTCCTGGCTCGCTGGGCCGTACGTGTGACGGCCGGCCCCGCATCTGTCTGCGCTGGGTGGGCTGGCTGGGTTAGGGGGATGGTAGCAGGTGGTTCTTGCCGACACGTGCATGGCCACCGACAGGATTACTACTCCTTCCGCCGCCGCAGTTCATTCACACCCATCTGGGCGGGCACTTCTGGGCGGCGCTGACGCGGCGGAACGCATAGTCCTTGCGGTCGTTCTGCAAAATTAAGACGCTCCGGGGCGCGCGCGTATCACAGGCGTAGGGGATCAACAGAGCATGGTCTACTTGCGAAAGATTGTTCTGTTTGCCCCAACCAGCAGCGCCGCTTATACAAGATCGCTTCGGCGGTTGATGGTGCACAGCGGTTTACCGCATAGTCGAATTGAAGGGCAGGTAGAGGTTTGCAATCCCGAGCAAGATGGCTTGCTGAATATGTGGAGCGGTAAGCGGTAAGCAGTAAGCAGTAAGCAGTAAGCAGTAAATCAGAGGCTGGCAGGATGCTTTACCAGTCCGAGTGAAAACGTTAAGGCACCCATGCAGCCGTGCGACTGACTACCTTGCCGATCGGTCCGGCCACAGTTCGATCCGCCAGTTCTCCAGGAGCCCTTCGACATCCATTCCAAGTTCAGCAAAAGCTACAAAACGTTTCATTCTCTCAGGTGGCTGCTGGAAGAAGCCTGCCACACAATCCAAGGAGGCTTATTCCGGCTGGCTCCTCACGCCACCTAATAGTGGCGGCGAAGGTGGATAGATCCAATCGCCGCGTGCTGAGCTGTACAGACACGCAACTCAGGTAGTCTACGTGCCCGACGCTAAACCTCGGGCACACTTCGCCACTTTGCGAAGATTCTTTCATGTAGGAGATTCGGCGTGAGAAGCGTGATGACTTAGCAAAATCGAGACGGCCCCTTTCATATGAACGTCAAAACTAGCTTGCCGTGTCTTTGAGCCCCGCCCGCGCGAGAACAGCCTTTCTGATAGAAACGAAATGGTGCGACGTACATCACTGTTCGTTACCCCAGGGTCATTGATGGCTGCTCGACACAGGTGCAGAATCTCCACACTGCTTCGTGAAGAGGAGATGGCGGATCTCAGCGATCTCCTTTCAGCCAGCAAGGACACTGCAGCACTCCTAACCTTTGAATCTCGAAAGCGCAAAAAGATTGTTAGCCCTGCAATCAGGCTGATCAAAAACATGGCGGACCCAATCGCTACAACCTCTTGAGAGTCCATTTCTTCAAGTACTCCCGTCAGTCGGACAAGCCATAGCAAGCCTAAACCGGGCAGTGTCATCAAAATCATCACTATCAAGCCAGCCGCGCCAGCCAGCAAGATCGTCCACCAGTCGCCCCGAATGGCTGGAACAAGATCAGTGATTTTGATCCTCCTTGGCAAGGAAAGATGCTCCAGCCTAATAAACAGCGTGGCGAAGTTTATGATGAGTATACAAATAATCCCGAGAATGGATAACTTTACCGCTGATGGCAGCCCCCGTGAAACAGGCTGAGCCAATGCCGCAATGCCAAACATCATCGGCATAATGTTAGTGGTCAGCAACCATATCCTGGTGGATCGTTCAAGCGCTCTCTCAAAGGTGGCCACCGGATTAAGTGAAGATATAAGTCTAACGGTAATTAGAACCGGCATAGACCAGAATTCAGCATAGAAGCGCTGACGTATCACCGCCTTCGCACGCACTAAGCACGCCGATATGTCGTACGCTGGAGGGAGCTGGCTAGCGATCGCCTCCCATTTTAAAAGCTCAAATTTCCGAGGTGATGTAATAATTTTGCTCGAGACACGCCCCCTAATCCATCCGGCCAGCTCGGCACTGGGATTGGCAGCAAACTGACACGAGGATACAGCCTCCTCTTGAAGCAGTGAAACACCTGACTGACGAACAAAGTCAAGGCGCCTTGAATGACCCGCCGAGGAACCAGCGCCACCAAGTTTGATAATCATCAGACGGTCGAATGCATCTCCCTTTGCCCACAAAGGCCCAAAGAAAGCTTCAACCTTGTCTTCCGCAATCCCCCATGCGCCTGATGGATTGAACCTTTTGACGTCGACCATCAACTGGAGAAGATGCATGAGAGTCCGATCATCCCACGCGTATGTCCGTACAGTGAAACCTGAGACCTTCTCTTCAAATAGTCTTACTGATGCACAGCAAGCCCCTAAAATTCTAGCTGATTCATCTATTAACCATTGCTGAGACTGAGCTGGGGTCGATTGCAGCATTGCAACCAGATATTCACGCCACCTCGGATTACATAAAAGCTCTCTGGCGTCTACCGCATCCGGATTTTCTGAAAGGTACTTTGCAAATATTGCCTCATGATACCTCCGATGAGAGAAAGCGAATCTCCTCTCCGAACGGGATGCCGATGCTACGTCCATTCTACCAATCTTGACGTATGTCAAGGATTCCACTACATGCTCAATACCGTCTGGAAATAAGCCCAAACGACTCGCATGGTTGGCGAGCTCTTCAACCGTGGGCGCCAAGCCTATATCTGGCGCCATTGCAAAGATTCTCGCAACTTCTGCCGCTGATGCCCTAACTTGAGTGGGTGAAAGACCCCACTTCTTTCTAACAAACTCTGAATCGCGAGATGAGAGTGCCTCAACGTGACGATATAGAAGCTCGTGCTCGTTCTTAGGAGGCGCATTATTGTCCCTGACAAATCTGCAGAGGAGCGTTAGGAACAGTGGGTTTCGATAGGTTGAGCTTGGAGAGGAAGACAATGCCCTTACAGCAATCCCCTTCTGGTCCTTATCAAGAAAAGTGCGATTTACAAGTTCCTCCTGAAGGCTCTCGTTAAGGGGCAAAATTTTGAGCTTTGGCCATGCAAGGAGCTTAGGGCTCTTGTACTCCCTTGATGCGAGCACGCCCCTGCAAGATCCAAGCCCATCCATAAATTGCTGAATAGCTCGTCCATAGCGATCTATCTGGGTGTCTTCATTAGCCGCGTGGAGGACTTCTGGAATCTCGTCAAATGAGTCAAAAAGAAAAAACCAACCGCCTTTCTTATTGAAATCAGACCAGTTCGATTGAACATACTCAGCCGTGTCCGCATCCCCCCGCCTGACATTATCAATCACAAACTTTCTGATCGCAGAGCTATCCACCGCCCCCTCTCCACCCAATTCGCGCAGATTTATGTAAAGCGGTATCGGTGCGTATTTCCTTTTTGATTTCTTGGTTCTTTCTATCATCTGAACAGCTAGATGACGCAAGGCCACGCTCTTGCCCGCACCTGGATCTCCAGTTAGAAGGAGGCACCTTTCAGTACTGCCATCAATCGCGCCGATTAGCGAGGGCTCTTTTCGTTGCGCGAAAGAGCGACGCCGGCGAATTCGATCGAATACTGTCGCGTAGTATCCGCCCTCAACTTGAACCTCTGCCTCAAGGTCAGTGAAGTTCTGGTCGTTCCATGCCTCTGCCTTTCCTATGCCAGCGAGGTCAGAGCCAAGAACGGATAGAAATTGCTTTCTTCGCTCAATGTGCTCCCTATGCCTAGCACCGCCACGCACCAGCTCCATACCATGCGAAAGAGCGCTCTTCAGTAGTTCCACAAACTTCAGCGCCGACTCCGCAACCCTCACTATCGTATGCAGCAATAGAATGATGAAACCGATAATTAGCATAAACATCAGGTATCCGTTCTCCGATGTTGCAGAACGAGCCTGTTCAAACAACGAAGCGAGATCCTTTAGCTCCATAACATATCCTTGTTTTATGACCCACAAAAACGAGGCCCGACTTACGCCGGGCCCCTTCCACTTAACTTTTTAGTCCTATCAAACCCCGACCGGATTAGCCTTCTCAGGATCAATCTTGTACTGCTTGATCGCCCGGGCAACATCCTTACCCGTCATCTTCCCTTCCTTAGCCAGCGCCGCAATCGCGGCATGCGCGATGTAGTACCGGTCAACCTCGAAGAAGCGACGCAGGTTCGCACGGGTATCCGAACGACCAAAGCCATCCGTACCCAGCACCGTGTACGACATCGGCACGAACGCGCGGATCTGGTCCGCATACGCACGCACATAGTCGGTCGCGGCAATCGCCGGGCCCTGGCGGCCTTCCAGCAGCTCGGTCACGTAGGCCTTGCGCGGCTCGGCTTCCGGGTGGAAGCGGTTGTAGCGCTCGGCATCGAAACCGTCGCGGCGCAGCTCGTTGATGCTCGGGCAGCTCCAGATATCGGCGGTCACGCCGAAGTCCTTGTCCAGCAGCTCGGCGGCAGCAATGGCTTCACGCAGGATGGTGCCCGAACCCAGCAGCTGCACGCGCAGCTCGCCCTTCTTCGGCTTGCCGGCGTCGGTGAGCAGGTACATGCCCTTGACGATGCCGTCGGCCGCGCCTTCCGGCATTTCCGGGTGGGTGTAGTTTTCGTTCATCAGGGTGATGTAGTAGTACTCATCAATCTGATCTTCCATCATGGCCTTGGTGCCGTGCTGCAGGATCACCGTCACTTCGAAGCCGAAGGTCGGGTCGTAGCTGCGCACGTTCGGGATGCCACCGGCGACGATATGGCTGAAGCCATCTTCGTGCTGAAGGCCTTCGCCGTTCAGCGTGGTGCGGCCGGCGGTGCCGCCGAGCAGGAAGCCACGGGTACGCATGTCCGCGGCCTGCCAGGCGATGTCACCCACGCGCTGGAAGCCGAACATCGAGTAGTAGATGTAGAACGGCAGCATCGGCACGTTGCTGACCGAGTAGCTGGTACCGGCGGCCATCCAGGAGCTGATCGCGCCCGGCTCGCTGATGCCCTGCTGCAGCACCTGGCCGCTCTGGTCTTCGCGGTAGAACATCAGCTGGTCCGCATCGACCGGCTTGTACTTCTGGCCGAACGGGGCGTAGATGCCGATCTGGCGGAACAGGCCTTCCATGCCGAAGGTACGGGCTTCGTCGGCCACGATCGGTACGATGTGCGGGCCCAGTTCCTTGTCGCGCAGGGTGATGTTGAGGCTCTGCACGAAGGCCATGGTGGTGGAGTAGCTGCGCTCGCCGCTGCTCTTGAGCAGGCGCTCGTAGCTTTCCAGCTTCGGTGCGTTGAAGCTCTTGGTCGCCTTGCGGCGGCGCTGCGGCAGGTAGCCACCCAGGGCGGCACGGCGTTCCTGCAGGTACTTCACTTCCGGCGAATCCGGGCCCGGGTGGTAGAACGGCACCTGGCCATCGGCCAGCTGCGCATCCGTCACCGGAATGTTGAAGCGGTCGCGGAAGTGGCGGACGGCGTCGTCGTCCAGCTTCTTGGTCTGGTGGGTCGGGTTCAGTGCTTCACCCGCGCTGCCCATGCCGTAGCCCTTGACCGTCTTGGCCAGGATCACGGTCGGCATGCCCTTGGTGTTCACGGCCTGGTGGTAGGCGGCGTACACCTTGTGCGGATCGTGGCCACCACGGTTGAGGCGCCAGATATCGTCGTCGGACAGGCCGGCGACCATCGCAGCGGTTTCCGGGTACTTGCCGAAGAAATGCTCGCGGGTATACGCGCCACCGAAGGCCTTGCAGTTCTGGTATTCGCCGTCGACGGTTTCCATCATCAGCTTGCGCAGGACGCCATTGGTGTCCTTGGCCAGCAGGGCATCCCAGTAACCGCCCCACAGCAGCTTGATGACATTCCAGCCGCCGCCACGGAAGACGCCTTCCAGTTCCTGGATGATCTTGCCGTTGCCACGCACCGGGCCGTCCAGGCGCTGCAGGTTGCAGTTGACCACGAAGATCAGGTTGTCCAGGCCTTCGCGGCCGGCCAGCGCGATCGCGCCGAGGGTTTCCGGCTCATCGCTCTCGCCGTCGCCGATGAAGCACCACACCTTGCGGTCGGACTTTTCGATCAGGCCACGGTTTTCAAGGTAACGCAGGAACTGCGCCTGGTAGATCGCGGCGAGCGGGCCCAGGCCCATCGACACGGTCGGGGTCTGCCAGTAATCGGGCATCAGCCACGGATGCGGGTAGCTGGAGAGGCCACCGCCGTCGACTTCCATGCGGAACTTATCCAGCTGGGCTTCGTCGATGCGGCCTTCCAGGAAGGAACGCGCATAGATGCCCGGGGCGCTGTGGCCCTGGATGAAGAGCAGGTCGCCCGGGTGGTCTTCGCTCGGGGCGCGCCAGAAGTGGTTGAAGCCCACGTCATACAGCGTGGCGCCGGAGGCGAAGGAGGCGATGTGGCCGCCCAGGTCGCCCGGCTTGCGGTTGGCGCGCACGACGGTGGCCATCGCGTTCCAGCGGATGATGGAACGAATGCGCCATTCCAGTTCGGCGTTGCCCGGGCTCTTGGCCTCCAGGGTCGGCGCGATGGTGTTCACGTACTCGGTGGTGGGAGAGAACGGCAGGTAAGCACCCGAACGACGGGTCAGTTCCACCATGCCTTCCAACAGCTGATGCGCGCGCTCGGGGCCCTCGACATCAATTACGGCCTTCAGCGACTCGATCCATTCCTGGGTTTCCACAGGATTCGGGTCGTTGTTCAGCACCTCGTTCAACCAGTTCATTTGCGCTCCCATGACCGCACGCACGCGCGCGACTGTTTTAGATTTCTAGCCGCAAAGTGTAGCGCACCAAGGGGTTTGCTTACTTCGCTACGGTTGCGTATGGAACCATCCCGGCGTGTCCGGAAGGACAGCAGGCGACAGCGCGAGGGCCGCGCCGGAAGGTTCCCGCTGCATTTCAGCCTGCCCGGCGGCGATGACACCGGCGCGTCAGCAGGACACCGATGGACAGCGCAGCCGCTGCGGCGCAGGCGATTGGCGCGGAACGTGCGCGAAACGACGGCGTTGGAGCGCCCATCGGCGTGGATCATCGGTGCCGTTGGGAGGTGACAACCGGGTGCAGTGTTCCACCACAAGCACGCACCGTCACAGGAGGAATTGACCTGAACGCATTCCTCCCATGCGTGCGCGAGCGCTGGTCGAAACGGAGTTTTCGATATATCGTTCCGCCACTGCATTCGATATATCGAAATGACCTCTCCGCGCGACCTCGACCGCCCTGCCCGCCCGCTGACCGCCCGGCCCCTCAGCCGCGGCGACCTGCGCCTGCTGGTGCTGTCCCTGCTCGCCGACCAGCCGCGCCACGGCTATGAGCTGATCCAGCTGATCAGTGACATGTTCGTGCGGGTCTACACGCCCAGCGCCGGCTCGATCTACCCGGTGCTGGCGCAGTTCGAGGCGGCCGGCTGGGTCGGCGCGGTCGAGGACGGCGGGCGCAAGCGGTACGCGCTCAGCGCGCTGGGCCTGGCCGAGCTGGAGGCGCAACGCGATGAGGTCGATGCCGCGGTACATCGGGTGCGCGACAGCGCGCGCACGATCACCAAGGCCAACCTGCCGCCGCCCGTGCGCGATGCGCTGCGCGAGCTCAAGCACGCGCTGGGCCTGTGCCACGGCCGCTGGCAGGACGACAACGCCGCGGCCGTCGCCGAGGCGCTGCGCGAGGCCGCCGCGCACATCCGTGCGCAGGGCCGCTGACCTCCTTCTTCGTTTCAGACCCAGCCAGCCACCGCCCGCCAGGTCCTTCTTTCTCAACGCCGCGCTGCGGCACTGATCCAGGTATTCCCATGGCTCTGCATGAAAACCGACTGCTCCGTCATACCGTGAAGTTCCGCCCGCTGCAGGTGCTGCGCACCGAAGAGATCAGCCCGTGCATGCGCCGGGTGATCGTCGGGGGCGAGGCGCTGGAAGGCTTCGATTCGCCCTCGCCGGACGACCACGTCAAGCTGTTCTTCCCCAACGCCGAGGGCCAGTTCGTGGTCCCGACGATGACCCCGGAAGGCCCGCGCTACCCGGAAGGCCAGACGCCCTCCCCCTCGCGCGATTACACCCCCCGCTGGTGGGACCTGGAGACCCACGAGCTGGCGCTGGATTTCGTCATGCACGGCGACGGCCTGGCCTCGACCTGGGCCGCCAACGCGCAGCCGGGCGATGCGATCGCCGTGGGCGGCCCGCGTGGCTCGCACATGACCGCCGATGACTTCGACACCTACGTGCTGATCGGCGATGAAACCGCGCTGCCGGCGATCGGCCGCTGGCTGGAGACGCTGCCGGACGGCGCGAATGCCGATGTCTACATCGAGATCCCCGAATCCGGCGATCGCCAGGAGCTGCCGGAGGACGACCGCATCCGCATCTCGTGGCTGGAGCGCAACGGCTTCGACGCCGCCAGCAGCACCCTGCTGGAGGACGTGCTGACCGATTTCGAGGAACCGGACGGCGACACCTTCTATTGGATCGCCGCCGAATCGCGCCGGGCCCGGATGATGCGCAAGTACATCGAGGGTCACCTGGGTGTGCCGAAGGACTGGATCCGCTCCACCGGCTACTGGAAGGCGCACGGCAGCGAACACCACGACGACTGAGCCCGCGACGGGCACCGGCCGCGAATGCGACAATCGCGTTTTGTGCCGGTGCCTTTCATGCAAGCCTCTCCTCTTTCGGCACTGACCGACCTGATCGACCGCGCCGAGCGGGCCGATCCCGCGCTGGATGCCGCCCTGGCGGCGCTGGCGCCTTCCGTGGGCGAGCACATCGCCCCGCTGCGCACCGCCCTGGTGCCATTGGCCCGTGCGCAGGCCGCGCTGGTGCAGGCGAACATCGATATCGACCTGGTCGCCGATGAGCTGCGCCGTTACCAGAAGTACGCGATGCCCGGTAAGCCGAGCCTGCAGATCGTGCAGCTGCGCAAGCAGCAGGCCTCGGTGAAGCAGGCCGCGCTGCTGGCCCGCCAGGCGTTCGCGCAGGCCACCCATGCGTTCCTGCGTGAGAGCGGCTTGACCGCGCCGGCGCGGCGCACGCCGACCGATTTCACCACGCTGTGGCTGGGCAAGGTGAGCGCGCAGGTGGCGGCGGGTTGATCAGGTACGGTAGTGCCGGCCGCTGGCCGGCTCGCCCTATAAAGAAAGCCCGCCAATTGGCGGGCTTTCTGCCTTCTCACGACGAGTGAGGAGAAACTCAGGCAGCCGGCTTCTCGCCAGTGGCCTCGGTGGTGATGCGGATGTTCACTTCATCGCTGACGTTCGGGGCGTACGCGCCGACGCCGAAGTCGCTGCGCTTGATGGTGGTGGTGGCATCGAAGCCCGCCGCCGGCACCTTGGCCATCGGGTGCTCGCCGCCGCCATTGATGGTGACATCCAGGGTCACCGGCTTGGTGATGTCCTTGATGGTCAGATCGCCGGTCACGGTCAGCTTGTTGGTGCCGTTGGCCTCAACCTTGGTGCTCTTGAAGGTGGCGGCCGGGAACTTGGCGGCGTCGAAGAAATCGGCGCTCTTCAGGTGCTCGTCGAACTTGGCGGTGAAGCTGTTCAGGCCGGTCAGCGGCAGCTTCACTTCCACGGTGGACTTGGTCACGTCAGCGGCGTCATACACCAGGGTGCCTTCGGCGCTGCCGAAATGCGCGGTCGGGTGCGAGAAGCCGAAGTGGCTCCACTGGACCAGCACGTCGGTGTGGGTCGGGTCGAGCTTGTAGGTGCCCGAGGCGATCTGGATGGCCTCGGCGGCCGGGGCGGCAGCCGCGGCGTCCGCAGCCGGGGCGGCGGTTTCGGTGGCGGCCGGCGCGTCAGCAGCCGGGGCAGCGGCTTCGTCGGCCGGCTTGGAGCAGGCGGCGATGGCCAGGGTCAGGGCGAGCGGCAGCAGCAGTTTGCGGGTCACGGTCATGTCAGGTCTCTCTCGTAATCGAAGGGAAAAGAAAAAAATTCATGCAGCCCATCCGCACGGACGGGCCACGATCCGGCGGTAACGCTTATGCGATGCGGGCGGCTTCGTCGAAGGACAGGCGAG
This sequence comes from Stenotrophomonas sp. Steno-Z10-BAI, assembly GCF_056393115.1. Lineage (NCBI taxonomy): Bacteria > Pseudomonadati > Pseudomonadota > Gammaproteobacteria > Lysobacterales > Lysobacteraceae > Stenotrophomonas > Stenotrophomonas sp. Steno-Z10-BAI. The sequence goes on from NZ_JBWJOZ010000012.1 coordinate 11,273, forward strand.
GCAGCCGCGGGAACAGGCCCGAGGCGTCACCGTACCCCAGGTTGACGAGGAAATTCGACTTGATCGCGGTGCCCTTGAAGAAGGCTTCGTCGACCTTGGCGTTGTCGAAGCCGGACATCGGGCCGGCATCCAGACCCAGCGCGCGGGCGGCCAGGATCAGGTAGGCGCCCTGCAGGCTGCCATTGCGGAACGCGCCTTCGGTGCGGCCTTCACGCGGGCCGTCGAACCACGCCTTGGCATCGGTGTGCGGGAACAGGAACGGCAGCTTCTCGTGGAAGTCTTCGTCGAAGGCGACGATCACCGTGACCGGGGCGGCCAGGGTCTTGTCGTGGTTGCCTTCGGACAGGGCCGGGGCGAGCTTGGCCTTGGCTTCCGGGGATTTCACGAACACGAAGCGCGCCGGGCTGCCGTTGGCGGCAGTCGGGCCCCACTTCAGCAGCTCGTACAGCGCCTTGAGCTGGCTGTCCTCGACCGGCTTATCAAGGAAGGCGTTCTGGGTGCGGGCGGTACGGAACAACTGATCGAGCGCAGCATCGTCAAGGACGTGGGACATGAAGCCTCCGGAAACAAGGGGAATCGTTCGCGCATCGGCTACCGTGGCAGGGCGACCGCGCGATCGGCGAAGGCTGGCAGTGTAGAGTGTCGCGACAGTTGCAACACCCAGCCTGACTGAAACGAATTAATGCCATACGTGAAACGATGGAGTCCGCCCTGGACGATCACTGACGGCCGTGCCGGCAATGTGCGGCAGGCGGTGGCCCTGGCCACGGCATTGAAGCTGGGGGCGCATCGTCCGCTGGTGCTCACCCCGCGCGCGCCCTGGCGTTGGCTGGCCCCGCGCTGGTTGCCGGGTGCCGCCAAGGGCTACGGTGACGCCTTCGCAGCCCTGGCCGCCGACGCCCCTGAGCTGGCCGTCGGCTGTGGCCGCCAGGCGGCCGGCGCGCTGCGCGAACTGCGCCGCCGTGGCACCAAGGTCGTCCAGATCCTCGACCCTCGCCTCAGCCCGCGCCACTGGGACCTGCTGGTCGTGCCCGAACACGACCGGCTGCGCGGCAGCAACGTGCTCACCCTGCTCGGCAGCCTCAACCCGGTCAACGATGACTGGCTGGCCTGCGGCCGTGCGGCATTCGCCGCGTTCAGCGCCCTGCCCGGCCCACGCACCGCGCTGCTGGTCGGCGGACCGACCCCGCACGCGCCGTGGCACGAGCCGGACATGGTGCAGGTGTTCCAGCAGCTCGCTTCCCAACTGCGCGAGGAAGGCGGCAGCCTGCTGGCCACGACCTCGCGGCGTACCCCACCGGCCTTGGTCGGTGCGCTGCGCAGTGCGTTTGCCGAGGTGCCGAATGTGATCTGGGGCGATGGCGGCGATGGCGTGAACCCGTATGCCGGGCTGCTCGGCTGGGCCAACCGCGTGGTGGTCTCGCCGGATTCGGTGAACCTGCTCTCTGAAGCGTGCGCCACACGCATGCCGGTCGCCGTGGCCCTGGCCGGCCAGGCGCAAGGGCGACTCGCGCACTTCCAGCACGCGCTGCGCGAACGTGGCCGCTTGCAGGCGCGCTGGCTGGACTGGCAGACGCAGGGCCGCATCGAGCCGCTGCGCGAGACCACGCGCGTTGCTGATGAAGTACGCGCGCGGTTGGGGATTCAGGCCTGACGGCATCGCACAGCGTTATGATGCGACCGCGGCCGGTGCCGCCGGAGACTGTGTGACATGGACGTACCCTTCGCTGCACTGATCAAGCGCCTGCACCCCGTTCTGCTGTGTGGCGTATTGCTGGGCGCCGCGCTGACCGCGCAGGCCGAACCGCAGTGCACCGAACGCTATCCCACGCCGGCTGCATTGGCCTCCATGTTCGATGTGGCCTTGGCCACCACCGACGCATTGGACGCACTCGATGGCGTGGACGTGGTGCTGATCGCCCGCGGTGGTCAGGACCTGAGCAAGTACGGCCTGCGCCACAGTCATCTGGCCTTCCTGCTGCGCGAAGACGATGGGCAGTGGCGCGCGGTGCACCTGCTCAATCCGTGCAAGACCGCCGAGTCGCACTTGTTCCGCGAGGGCGTGGCCACCTTCATCGGCGAGACCTCCAGCCATACCGACCTGCGCATCGGCGTGCCGACCCCTGCGCTGCGCGATGCACTCAAGGCGATGCTCACCCAGCCGGCGATCCAGGCCAAGGCGCTGCATGAAGCACGCTACAGCGTGGTGGCGTATCCGTTCCGCACCGAGTACCAGAATTCCAACCAGTGGATCCTGGAAGTGCTGGGCGCGGCGATGGCGCAGGTGGAAGAGCGCACCCTGATCGTCAACCGTACCCAGGCACAGCAATGGCTGCAGCGACACATGTATACGCCCAGCACGCTGCACATCGGCGTGGCCAAGCGGCTCGGCGCGCGCTTCTTCGTGCCCAATGCCGCCGTTACCGACCACCCGGCCAGCGAGCGCATTTCCGGCAATTACTCGGTGGTGACGGTGGAGTCGATCTTTGATTTCCTGCAACTGCGCAGCAGCCTGCAGCAGGAACTGGCCGTGCCGCATGTACCGGTGAAAGGCATTACCGCCCCCAAACCGTGAGTCAGCGGCGGGCAGCACGCCAGCGCGCATACTGCGGGCCTATGTTGAGCCATCAGAAGGATCTTCGATGACACGAGTTTCGCGCAGCATCGTTACGCCGTTGTTGGCCATTGCCGTGTGCACTACCAGCCTGCCGGCGCCCGCGCAGGTGGTAGGCATCAATCATCCGGTGACCAGCAGCGTCATCGTCACCTCGGTGGTGAGCGTGGTGGTGGTGACCGCACCGGTGTGGCTGGTTTCGGCCGGCCTGAGCAAGGCCAGCGACGCTTCGGCCCGACGCAGCCGCGCGGCCAAGGACGCACGCGGCAAAGCCGGGCCGCTGCCGCCGCTCACCGTGGAGAAGGTGGAACGCACGCCCGAAGGCGGCATCGAAATGGCCCTGCAGAACCCGCAGGCACCGGACGAGCCGGCCGTGATTGCCTGGCCTGCGCGCGAGGACAACCCGGCAGCCGCGGTGGCGGTGGGCGACGTACTGGCGCTGACGCCCACCCAGGGCGGCGCCGGCTGGACCGTGACCACGGCCGAGGGCACGGCCTTGGCCTTCCTGCCCATCGATGCGGCGGCGGCGCAGCCGAGTGCACGTTGGTAACCCCTTGCTGTCCACCGTCCCGCGGAGCTATTGAATGAACCGGATATCCCGTCCTGCCGTTGCGCCACTGCTGGCGGTGGCCTTGCTCGCGACCAGCCTGCCGGTCACCGCCCAGAACCTCAGCAATGCCTCGCCGGTCACCAGCAGCGTCCTCACCACCTCGGTGGTGAGCCTGGCGGTGATCACCGCCCCGGTCTGGCTCAGTGCGTTGGGGGTCAGCGAGCTGCATGACGCCTCCATGCCGCACAACCTGACCGCCCGGGCCGCGAAGCGGCAGAAGGCCGGCCCGCTACCGCCGCTCACCGTGGAGCGCGTGGCGCACCAGCCCGACGGCAGCTACCAGGTGGCGCTGAAGAACCCGCAGGCCCCGGATGCACCGGCCGTGGTGGCCTGGCCGGCGCGTGCCGACAACCCGGCGGCAGGGGTGAAGGTGGGCGATGTGCTGGCGTTCACCCCGACCCCGGCCGGCGCGGGCTGGATGGTGGCCGATGCCAAAGGCGCCGCGCTGGCGTTCCTGCCGACCCAGGATGCGGCGGCCACCAGCATGAGCGAACGCTTCTGACTGAACCGGTCCGGGCTGGCCCTGGGCCGGCCAAGCCCGGATAATCCGCCGCTTCCCCCGACTTCCCCGGCTCGCCATGTCCGCGCGTCCTGCCATTGCCTTTGCCCCGTTGACCCCGCGCTCGCTGCTGCTGGCGGTGCTGGCCATGGGCGCAGTGGTGCTGGGCTCGAACGTGCTGGTGCAGTACCCGATCAACGACTGGCTGACCTGGGGTGCCTTCAGCTACCCGGTGGCGTTCCTGGTCAGCAACCTGATCAACCGCCGCTTTGGGCCGGCGGCGGCGCGGCGGGTGGCCTGGGCCGGGTTCGCGTTGGCGGTACTGCTGTCGATCTGGATCGCCACGCCGCGGATCGCGGTGGCCTCGTGCCTGGCCTTCATCGCCGCGCAGCTGCTGGACATCACCGTGTTCGACCGGCTGCGCCGCGGGCACTGGTGGCGCGCCCCGATGGTCGCAACGACCTGCAGCGCGACGCTGGATACGACGATTTTCTGGAGCATCGCCTTCGCCGGTTCCAGCCTGCCGTGGGTGAGCTGGGCGCTGGGCGATCTGGCGGTGAAGCTGACGATCGGCGTGTTCCTGCTGGCGCCGTTCCGCGCGTTGCTGTGGAAGATGGCACCGCGCGCGGTGTGACATCGGGCGCCGATCGTCCGGTGTAGCGCTGGCGGTCGGGTATCACCCTGGGTCCGGTATCACCCTGGGTCGGGCATCGCTCTCGGCCGGGTATCGCTATCGGTCGGGCATCACGATGGGTAGTGCCGGCCGCTGGCCGGCTCAGCAGAGTTCATGGGAGCCGGCCAGCGGCCGGCACTACCGGTGCCAGAGCGGTGCGAGGTCGATGACGGTGCAAACCGCCGTCAGCTGACGACATCGATCCGTTGTTGGAACGGCAACCCCGCCGCATCGCTCGCCGCGGTGATCATCGCGCGCGCCGCTTCCAATGCAGGGGTCGGTGGCGCCAGGCGCGGGCGGCGGTCCAGCGTGCAGGCCAGGCCCACATCCAACAGCGCCGCGTGCGCCTCGTGCAGGCCATCGCGGGTGCCCCCGGGCAGCCAGGCGATGTCGGCCAGCGCATCGATCAGGCTGGGGGTATCGCGCGGTTGCACCACCTGCGGGTGCGTAACGGCGCTGTCGAGCACGCCGGTCTGCAGCAGGAACTCGAGATCGACGATACCGCCTGCGCCCTGCTTGAGATCGAGCCGTGCGGCATCGCTGCGGTCCAGTTCGGCACGCATGCGTGCCCGCATCTTCAGCACGTCGGTGTAGAGCACGGCGTTGTCGCGCGGGCGCGCCAGCGTCTGCGCGCGCACCCGTTCGAAGTCGGCCAACAGCGAGTCATCGCCGGCGATGGCACGGGCACGCACCAGTGCCTGGTGCTCCCAGGTCCAGGCGCGTTCGCGCTGGTATTCGGTATAGCTGGCCAGCGAGGACACCAGCGCGCCTTTGCCGCCATCCGGGCGCAGCCGCACGTCGATGTCGTACAGGCGGCCGGCGGCGGTGACCGCGCCGAGCATCGCCATCACCTTCTGCGCCAGGCGCGCATACCAGCGGCCGGGGTCCAGCGGGCGTGGACCGTCGCTGCTGTCCTGATCGGCCGGGTGATCGTGCAGGAAGACCAGATCCAGATCCGAGCCGAAGCCCAGCTCCAACCCGCCCAGACTGCCGTAGCCGATGATGGCGAAACGCCCGCCGGGAATGCCACCGTGCTGGCGCTGCATGTCCGCCTGCACCAGCGCGAGCACGGTGACGACCACCGCCTGCGCGAGTTCGGCCAGTTGCCGGGTGGTGTCGACCGCGCGCTGGCGACCATCCAGCGTGGCCATCGCCATGCGGAAGCTCAGCGCCAGCCGGATCTCGTTGAGCAGCCGCAGCGCGGCTTCGGGATCATCGATGGTCAGCGCGACAGCGCACTCGGCCTGCATGCCCGCGGCATCCGGCATCGGACCGGAGACACGCACGTCCAGCAGTTCATCGAGCAGCAGCGGATACGCCGCCAGGCGCTCGGCCAGCAATGCGCTGCGTGCAAGTACATCGACCAGGCGCGCCAATGCGCTGGGCTGTTCGTCGAGCAGGGCGAGATAGCTGGTCCGGCGCAGGATCGCCTGCAGCAGGCCGAGTACGCGCTTGAGCGCGGCATCTGGCTGCGGTGAGCGCGTGGCGGCGTGCAGCAGCGCCGGCAGCACGCGGTCCAGGCGCGCACGCGCGGCATCGGACAAGGACTTCACCCCGGAGCTCTGTGCGAAATCACGCAGCGATTGATCGGCGCTGCCGGCATCGAAGAAGCCGGCTTCGGCCAGCACCTCGGCGCTGCCGTTGTCGGGCAGGCCGCGCCAGTAGCTGGCCAGTGCATCCGGCGCAGCCTGGCCACGGCGCGGTGCGAGCAGTGCGGCGAACTCGGTGCTGACGCGCTCGCGCTGCACATCCAGCGCGGCAACCAGCGCGTCCCAGTCGCCGTAACCGAGTCCGCTGGCGATGCGCAGGCGGTCGGTGGTGTCGGTGGGCAACGCATGCGTCTGTGCATCGCGGAGCATCTGCAGGCGGTTTTCCAGGCGACGCAGGAAACCGTAGGCATGCAGCAGGTCGGCGCCGTCCTGTTCGGCCATCTGGCCGGAGGCGACCAGCGCCGGCAGCGCGTGCAGCAGACGACGCTCGCGCAGCGGCGCTTCACGGCCGCCGCGGATCAACTGCAGGGCCTGCGCGAGGAACTCGATCTCACGGATGCCACCGGGCCCGCGCTTGATGTCATCGTGCATCTCGCGGCGCGAGACCTCGGCGGTGATCGCGGCCTTCATTTCGCGCAGGCCATCGAGCGCGGTGAAATCCAGATAGCGGCGGTAGACGAACGGGCGCAGGGTCTGCAGCCACGCTTCGCCCGCGGCGATATCCCCGGCGACGGCGCGCGCCTTCAGCCAGGCATAGCGCTCCCAGTCACGGCCTTCGCGCTGGAAGTACTGGTCCATGCCGGCGAACGACAGCGCCACGCGTCCGGCATTGCCGAAGGGGCGCAGGCGCAGATCGACACGGTGGCTGAAGCCATCCACGGTGGTGTCATCGAGCAACCGCGCGAGGCGCTGGCCAAGGCGTGCGAAGTATTCCTCGGCGGCGAGCGGGCGCGCGCCATCGGATTCGCCGCCCTGCGGGTAGGCGTAGACCAGGTCCACGTCCGAGCTGAAATTGAGTTCACCACCACCCAACTTGCCCAGCCCGAACACGACCAGCTGCTGCGCGCTGCCGTCCGCCGCACGGACCACGCCATGGCGGCCGGTGAATTCCTGCTCCAGCGCGGACAGCGCCAGCTGCAGGCACTCCTCCGCCAAGCGGGTGGCACCGGCAAGCGTGGCAGGCACGTCATCCTGCCCGGTCAGGTCGCGCCAGATCAGGCGCGTGGAGGCGGCGGTGCGGTAGCGGCGCAGGCGCTGCTGCCATTCGCTGGGCTGGAGTGGATCCAGTTCCGGCAGGGGCAGCGGTGGGCAGCCCTCCTGGGTGAGATGGGACACCAGCGCCGGCTGGCGGCACAGGGTGTCGATGGCGAAATCGCTGGTGACGGCCAGCGCGCGCAGGGTCGCCAGTACGGGTGCCGGAGGCGGCCAGTGGCCGCCATCGGTCAGCGACAGGGCCAAGCGCGCCAGGGCGCGATCAACCAGGGGAACAAGGGCGTCGGGGACGCGCGCGGGCGCGGCGAGGTCGGAAATCGGCATGGGGGGATTATGCCCGGCGCGTGTCGACGCGAGAGACCCATCGGCGCCCCGATGTTCCGGAAGCGAGACATAAAAAAGCCCGCTTGCAGCGAACTGCCAGCGGGCTCTGCTCCCTCCCCCACGTCGGGATGCAGGTCGATCTTCTAGGGTCGGCGACGAACTTGCACGCTGCACTGCAAAACAATACTTGCGGGTACAGAAGTAGGCGGAAAACCTGAACAGGGAGGCGCCGATGTAAAAACGCCATCCCACCAAGGTAGAACCCCTGCCCCTGCGTGGATCGCCGATAATGGCGATCCCCCCAAAAACGTTGTCGTCATGTCTGTCGATCGCATTGCAAACGCGCGTCTGCGTGACCGCGTTGTCTCCGCTGAAGCTGCCGCCGCCCTGATCCAGCCGGGTGAAACCGTCGCCATGAGCGGCTTTACCGGTTCAGGCTACCCCAAGGCGGTGCCGGTCGCGCTGGCGCAGCGCATCGAAGCGGTGCACGCCCAGGGGCTGCCCTTCCAGATCAGCCTGATGACCGGCGCCTCGACCGCGCCGGAGCTGGATGGCGCGCTGGCCAAGGCCGATGGCATCGCGATGCGCATGCCGTTCCAGAGCGACCCGGATGCGCGCAACCGCATCAACGAGGGCAAGCTGGATTACATCGACATCCACCTCAGCCATGTCGCCCAGCACGTGTGGTTCGGCTTCTATGGCGATATCGATACCGCGGTGATCGAGGTCTCGGCGATCCGCGAGGATGGCTCGCTGGTGCCCTCCACCTCGGTCGGCAACAACAAGACCTGGCTGGACCTGGCCAAGAAGGTGATCGTCGAGGTCAACGAATGGCAGCCGGCCGGCGTGGACGGCATGCACGACATCTACTACGGCACCGCGCTGCCGCCGCACCGCAAGCCGATCCCGCTGGTGCACGCCAACGACCGCATCGGCGAGACCGCGCTGCGCTGCGACCCGGACAAGATCGTCGCCGTGGTGCGTACCAACGGCCCGGACCGCAACAGTCCGTTCAGCCCGATCGATACGACCAGCGAGCAGATCGCGCAGTACCTGATCGAATTCCTCAAGCACGAAGTGGCCAAGGGCCGCCTGCCGGCCAATCTGCTGCCGCTGCAGAGCGGCGTGGGCAACATCCCCAACGCGGTGCTGGCCGGGCTGGCCAAGAGCGGCTTCCGCGATCTGAGCGCGTTCACCGAGGTGATCCAGGACGGCATGCTCGATCTGCTGCGCGATGGCGTGCTGAGCTACGCCTCCTGCACCGGTTTCGCGCTGAGCCCGCAGGCGAACGAGACCTTCAAGGAACACATCGATTTCTACCGCGAGCGCATCATCATGCGCACGCAGGAAATCTCGAACCATCCGGAGCTGGTGCGTCGCCTGGGCTGCATCGGCATGAACGGCATGATCGAGGCCGACCTGTACGGCAACGTCAACTCGACCCACGTGATGGGCAGCAGGATCATGAACGGCATCGGCGGCTCGGGCGACTTCGCGCGCAACGGCTTCCTGTCCGCGTTCCTGAGTCCTTCGACGGCGAAGAACGGCAGCATCTCGGCGATCGTGCCGATGGTCAGCCATGTGGATCACACCGAACACGATGTGTCGGTGATCGTCACCGAACAGGGCCTGGCCGATCTGCGCGGCCTGCCCCCGCGCAAACGGGCGCGGGTGGTCATCGACAACTGCGCGCATCCGGATTTCCGCGATCAGTTGAACGATTACTTCGACCGTGCCAGCCGCGAGAGCTATGGCAAGCACACCCCGCATCTGCTGCCCGAAGCGCTGTCGTGGCACCAGCGGTGGCTGGATACCGGAACGATGAAAGCCTGAGGATGCACGGTACCGACCGACGGTCGGTACCTGCCGGGACGTTCTGTTTCCGGGTAGTGCCGGCCGCTGGCCGGCTCCACGCATTACCGTCCGCAAGCCCGGATGCGCGTTTGGTACATGAGGAGCCGGCCAGCGGCCGGCACTACCGTAGGGCGGTCCGTGAGTGGTCAGCGATCCGGGCGGGTTACCGGTAGTGCCGGCCGCTGGCCGGCTCCTTCCGTCAGCCGCCCCGCAGGCTTGCCAGCGATTCGGCCTGCAGCCGCGCGTAGATCGCGAACTCGTCCTCCACCGTCATGCCCAGCGCCTGCTCGAAGGCATCGCGGTTGGCATGTGCGGCGTAGGCGCGCTGTTCGTCGCCGCCGAGATTGGACTGGAAGATGCCCGCGGCGCTGACCGGCAGGAAATCCTCGTAGACGATCGGATCGGCACTGGCCAGCCCGGCGGCAATCAGCGCTTCGGCCGGCAGATCACCCACCGCACCCGGGTTGGCGCGACCGGCGTCGGTCAGCGCGTAGCGGTAGTACCCCAAGCCCTCGCGGCGCAGGGTGTCGTGGTCATCCGGAAAGGCGGTGAAGGCCGCGGCCAGACGCGTCGGGTAATCCTGGCCGGTGCTGCCGGCACCCCCACTGTCTCGCGCCTGCGCAAGCAGCTGGTCGTATAGCGCGCGCCCTTTGGGCGTCAGGGCGAGGCCGCGCTGTTCGATCTCACCGAAACGCGCGGTATGCGTGCCGGCGTCCGCTGCCTCCCCCGAGGGGAAGTGCACGGTTTCTTCCAGCGCCTTGAAGCTGGTCTGGCGCAGCAGGATCGGGCAGCGGCGCGGTGGCGGACCTTCGATCACGGCCTTGGCGTCGATGCCACGGGCCAGCATGCCGTCCTGCGCAGCGTCGATGTCCAGCGTGCGCGGGGTCAGGTGATTGATGTGCGGGCCGCGGAAGCTGACCACATCGGCGATCAGCCGGTGCGCGTCATGCAGCGCGTGATAGGTATCCAGTGACACCGTGGCGTCGCCATGCCAACGGAAGGTCTCCAGTGCTTCGATGACGAAGCGGCGCGCATCGGCCTCGTCGAGGCCACCCTCGCGTTCGGCCTGCGCGATCAGGGCCAGCGCGGTGTCGGTGAAGATCCGGCGCTGGGCAAGAATGGCAGCGGACTGCTCGCGCAGCGCGGCGTTCTCGATCAGCTCCAGCCGCAGCAGCGAGGTGAACACGCGGAACGGATTGCGCGCCAGCGCCTGCGCGGTGCGCGGGCGGAAGGCGGTGGAATGCACCGGCACGCCGGCCACCGAGAGGTCGTAGTAGCCGATCGGGTACATGCCCATCAGCGCGAACAGGCGGCCCAGCGTGGCCAGTTCTTCCGCCGTGCCGACCCGGATCGCACCATGGCGTTCGTGGTCCAGCCGGGCGCGTTCATCGGTGCGGTCCAACTGCTCGGCCAGCGCCGGAGTGGCGGTCAGCACGGCGTCGTTGATCTCGGCCACCAGGTCGACGAGGGTGCCGTACAGCGGCACCTCGGTGCGGTACATGGTGGACATCGCCTGGGCGAACAGGCTGCGGATATCGTCGGGTGAAACGAAACAGTCGGCGCTCATTACGTACTCGGCAACGGATCACGAGGGGGGGCAGCAATCGCGCATTGTCGCCGAGCGCGGGGGTTACCGCGATCTGCACAGCAGCAAAGAAGTCCCTCAGCGCGCAGGTGGCGTGGGACTGCTCGCCGTGCGCTGGCGCTGCTCGCGGTTCCCCAGCTGGCGCTGCAGCGTCGCGTCCAGCTTCACCGGGCGGTCCCAGTGGTCGTGGCTGGCCACGATGGCGTGGCGCAAGGCGCGCCAGTGCAGGTTGGTCGGCGTGACCGGCAGCTGGGCCACCACCGCTTCCCAGCGTTTGGCCTCGCCCTCCTCCGGTACCGTACGCGACCACGTCTGCACGCTTTCGCGGCAGGAACGTTCGATCACATGCGCCCAGAAACAGGCGAAGTAGATGTCGCCGGCCTGCCAGCCGTGGGTGTGCATCAGCGCGGCGATGTAGCCACGCGAGACGCCGGCATAGCGCGAGACTTCATCCAGAAAGCTGTCCGGGTAGCGCTCGGCGTAGTGGTTGATGTCCTGCAGCTGGGTGTCCACCCAGGCATCGCCGGTGTCCACCACGTAGGCGGCGGACTTCTCCGGGGTCTGCTCGGCCACGGCTGCCCAGGGCAGCATCAGCAGCAGCGCGAGCAGGCCGGCGCGCATCATCCGGCCTGTGCGGCCTTGGCTTCGATGGTCCGCAGCGCCTGCGGCCAGTCGAAGGCGGTCGGTGCATCGACCATGCGCGGTTCGTCGTCGGCCACGCCGTGCTGGGTTTCGTGCGCCCAGGTCACCGCGTAGGGAGTGTGGATGCCCCAGCCGCCGAGGGTGACCACCGGCTCGATGTCCGAGCGCAGCGAATTGCCGACCATCACGAAGCGCTTGATCGGCAGATCGAACTCCTCCAGCACGCGGGCATAGGTTTCCGGGTCTTTCTCGGAGACGATCTCGATGCGCGGGAACAGGTCGCGCAGGTTGGCCACCTTGATCTTGGCCTCCTGATGGAACAGGTCGCCCTTGGTGATCAGCACGACCGGGTAATCGCGGGCGATCTCGGTGACCGACTCACGCACACCGTCGATCAGCTCGACCGGGTGGCGCAGAGTGTCGTGGCCGATGTCCAGCATCTGCTGCAGGTCGCGGGCGCTGATGGTCTGGTTGGTGATCTCGATGGCCGCTTCGACCATCGACAGGGTCATGCCCTTCACGCCGTAGCCGAACACGCCGAGGTTGCGCTGCTGCACTTCCAGCAGATGGCGCGCGGTCTGCGTGTCATGCACGTCGATGTAGCGCGACAGGATATCCAGGTAGTCCTGCTCGGCCTTGCGGTAGAAATCCTCGCTCTTCCACAGCGTGTCATCACCGTCAAAACCAACCAGGCCGATAGCGCCTTGCGGCGTGGGCAGGGAAGTCATCATCGGCCAAGGATACCAACAGCGGCCCAGCGGCCCCACCCCGGCAGCGCAAAAAGAAAGGGCGGCCGAAGCCGCCCTTTCCCCCTCACTGCGCTACCGGTGTCCCCGGTCTTTACTTGCTCTGCTGGGCGCCGTTATCGGCGGCCTTGCCCTGCTGGGCGGCCACATACGCCTTGTATTCATCCGGCGAGAGCTCGCCGTCCTTGTTGGTATCGGCCTGATCGAACACCTGCGCAAGGCCCGCGTTCACCTGCGCCTCGGCCTTGCTGATGGTGCCGTTGCCGTCGGTATCGACGCTGGCCCACGTCTGGCCACCGCCACCATTGGCCTGCGCGGAGGCCTGTGCAGCGGCGTTGGCCGCGGTATCGGCTGCGTCACCGGCCTGCGCCGCCGCCTGCTGTGCCTGGGCGGCCTGATTCTGCGCCTGCGCGGCACTGTGCTGTGCCGACTGGGCCATCGCCGGCATGGCCAGCACACTGCCTGCGGCGACGATCAGGGCGATCAGGGGCTTGCGGATGCGAGTAGTCATTGGGGTGGTCTCCTTGGTAGGTATTGCGCGGCCTGTTGTTTCCGCACGGCCCTACACTGCCACCCCGTTTGTGAATCGATATTGCCCCTCGACCGCGCTGCGCACGCGGCCTTAACCACCTGCGCGAACGTGTGCATTACCGCAGTGGTTAGCCGCAGGTGAGCAGTTGGTAACACGCCCATTCATTGGCCGGGCATTTAACCGGATGCGAACGCAATCTCACGCGGTGTTGCTGTTTTTTTCGCCTGAGCGGGAGCTGAACAAAAGCCACCCCAGCGCCACACCGCCGATCGCACCGGCCACTTCGAGCACCACGCGCGAGCCCAGCTCGTTCGGATCATGGATACCGGCGAGGAACAACCGCGCATACAGCGGCGACTCCAGCCGCATCATGCCCATATAGAAGAGATTCCACGCATCGATGCCGGCCGAGGCCACCACCGCGATCACGCAGGCCCAGCCGATCGCATGCCCGTCGGTCCAGCCTGCCCAGCGGCACAGGCGATGCCACAGCGCATACACCAGCAGCCCGACCAACAGCGCGATCAGCCCTGCCTCCAGCGTTCCCAGCAATCCAACGTGCAGCGGCAGGTTCATCGTGGTCCGATCCGGCAGTCAGTGCACAGTGTAGCGGTGCGCCTCAGCGGACCGGCACATCGTAGGCGGTGGTCGGTGCCGGCTCGGGCTGCAGGGTGAAATGCCACCACTCCATCGGGTAGTTGGCGAAGCCATGCCGCGCCATCGCCTGGCGCAGGTGCTGGCGGTGGCTGCGCTGCGCCGCGCTGATCTCCGGCGCATCGGTATGCGCGCGCGGGCCGAAGAAATCGAAGTCGGTGCCCATGTCTACCGGCGCGCAGGGGCCGGTGCGGCAATCGAGCAGGGTCAGATCGACCGTGGCAGCGCGGCTGTGGCCGGAGGTCTCGGCGATGTAGCCACCGAGCAGGGCGGGCTTGTCGAGGTCCGGGTACTGCTGCGCCTTGCGCGACTGCTCGTGCGGATCCTGTGCCCAGGCGACGAAGGCCTTCACCGCGTGGGCCGGGCGGTAGCAATCAAAGAGCCGCAGCGCGAAGCCATCCGCACGCAGGTCGGCCTCCACCTGTGCCAGTGCAGTAGCCGCCGGGGCGAGCAGATAGCACTTGGGCGCGTCATAGCCGGGCACGCGCTGGCCAGTGAAGTTGTCGGGGCCGGCGTAGCGGATGTCCTGTTCGATCGCCGGTGTCAGCGTGCGGATGTCGACCAGTCCGGCGTCAGCCACATCGCGGGCGGGCGAGATCGTCACCGCTGGCGCTGCCGCGTGGGCACTGCCGGCCAGCAGCGCCAGCAACGCCCGCAGCAGCGGGCTACGGGCAATCGCCGGTGCGGGTGAAGTGCAGGTCCTGGTAGTCATAACTGAAGTCGATCTCCGGATCGATCGCGGCCAAGGTCAGGGCGGGCGTCGCGCCTGGCTGCAGCTGCAACCACGGCTCGGCATCGGCCCCGAGCGTATCCCACTGCACCAGCCAGCGCTCACCGAGCTGCATGACCTGGCCGCGTAGCATCGGCGATTTGGCCACGCTGAAACGCAGCACGCCCTGCTCCGGGCAAAGCAGCGCCTCGCCCAGCCACGGATCGCGATAACGGCCGTGCGCGGCGGCGGTCGTGCGAAGCGAGGCGGCCCGGCGCGCGCCGGTATCCGGGCGCACCTGCCCGGCATCGCGGCGGCCAGTGCGCTCCTGGTCCAGCAGGGCCAGGTAGTGGCTCACGTCGGCCGTCTCCTCCGGTGCGGTGTAGGTCTTCAACGCGGCCTGCATCAGCGCGATGCGTGCATCCTCGGCGTCGCTGTTGATCAGGATCACCACGCCGACCTTGCGGTCCGGCAGCAGCGCCAGCGAGGAATACATGCCTGACAGCGTACCGGTGTGGGCCACCTTCCACTGGCCGTCCATATCCGACACGCGCCAGCCGTAGCCGTAGGCGGACACATGTGCGTTGTCCCAGCGGCGTTGGCGCTCGCCCAGCGGCATCGGCATGTGCGCGGTCCACAGCGCGCGGCGCTGCGCCGTGCTCAGCCAACCGGGCACGAGCGCCGGATCGAGCAGCACCTGCATCCAGCGGGTCATGTCGCGCAGGCTGCAGCGGATGCCGCCGGCGGCCATCGAGGTCAGATCGGCGCTGGTGTCACCATCGGCACCACGCACCACGTTGCGGCCGTCCTTCCGCGTGTGCGGCTGGGCGACGTTGCCCACCGCTGCGACCGACCACGCGCCGACCTGGCAGCGATCCATGCCCAGCGGCGAGAAGACTTCCTCGCGCAGCAGTTGATCGTACGGTTTGCCACCGGCTGCGGCGGCGACTTCGCCGGCGACCACATACATCAGGTTGTCGTAGGCATAGCCGCTGCGGAAGCTGGTGACCGGCTTGAGGTGGGCCAGCCCGGCGATGATGTCCTGGCGGGTGAACCTGTTCGGCTCGGGCCACAGCATCAGATCGCCCGCGCCAAGGCCCAGGCCGCTGTTGTGGATCAGCAGATCACGCACCTGCATCTGCTGCGTGACCCACGGGTCGTGCATGCGGAACTGCGGCAGGTACTTGATGACCGGGTCGTCCCAGCGCAGGAGACCGCGGTCGACCAGACGGGCGAGCAGCGCGGCGGTCATCGCCTTGCTGTTGGAGGCGATCTTGAACAGGGTATCCGCATCGATGGCCTCGCCCTGCCCGGCGCGGCGCTCGCCACGGGTGCCGATGAAGACGGGGTTGCCATCGTCGACGACGGCCATGGCGATGCCCGGCAGCTGTTCGTGGGCGACGGTCTCATCGAGCAGGCGATTGAAGGTGTCGGTGGGCTCGGCTGCCCGTGCGCTGGGGGCGATGGCCAGGGTGCAGGCCAAGCCAAGCGTGAGAAGGCGGGATCGACTGTGTGTTGAAGCGCGTGACGGCATGGGTTCCCTCGTCATGACCGGAGGGCCTGCTCCTTTGGCCGCCGGTTGAAAGCTGTACCGACCAACGGTCGGTACCTACCAGTGGGTGTTTGAGGCACGTACCGACCACCGGTCGGTACCTACCGTATGGCGGTGAAGGCAGGTGCCGACGCACTGTCGGCACCTGCCACGCACGGGACGGATCAGAAGTTCCAGGTCACCATCAGCTGCGTGTAACGCGGTGCCTGCCAGCGGGTGCCGGTGTTGAAGGTGTTCTCACGCACCTGGCCCGGCTGGGCTTCATAACGCTGGTGCACGTTGATGACGGTCTGGTTGTTGAACAGGTTGTAGACCGACAGGCGCGCGCTCAGGTCGATGCCCTCCACCGGCAGCCGCCAGGTGACGTTGGCGCCCATGGTCCAGGTCCACGGCAGGCGACCGAAGGCGCCGCGCGGGCTGTACTCGAACTGGCGCTGGTTGTACGCGCCCGAGCAGTTGGCCACGCACAGCCATCCGGTACCGCCGCCGCTGCCTTCACTGGAGGTGCTGCCGCCGGCCACGGTGTCGTTGGGCCACATCACGCCGAAGGCGGTGATCGGGCCACCGGACAACACCTGCAGCGTGGTGCCGAACGACCACTGCTCGTTCAGCGCGTAGGCGGCGCGGAACTTGAACTGATGGCGGAAGTCGTTGAACAGCGGGCCATAGCGCTGGTTGTTGGACGGATGATCCCAGTGCTGGACCATGCCGGTGTCGCCGTAGTTGGTATCCGAATTGACCGGACCTTCGAAGTTGCCATCGCTGCGCGACCACAGATAGGACGCGTTGAACAGCCACTTCTCATCCCACGCGCGGTCGATCTGGAATTCCAGCGCCTTGTAGGTGCGCTTGGGCTTGGAATAGCCAACCACCTCCAGGCTGCCGCCCTTGCGGTAGCCATCCTTGGAGGTATCAATGGTGATCCAGCCCTCGGTGGCGCAGCCGATGCTGGAGTCGCCCCAGATCGTCAGGCTCTCGCCCGGATTGGCGATCGGCCACAGGGTGGTGCCGGTCGGCCCGCACGGGGTGTGGTTGATGCGCATGTCATCCAGCGCGCGGTCCATCTTGCGGTAGGTGGCGTTGACGCCCCACGACCAGGCCTGGTTGATCATGGTCTGGAAGCCGAGGATGTACTCGTCCTGGTAGACCGCCTTCAGATCCTTGTCCACGCTCTGGCGCAGGTCGGCCGCACCGGTGTTCATGCGGGTATCGACCGGGCCGATCTGCTGGCCGATGACCGGGGCCATGTACGGCGCACCGGTGACCGGATTGGCCTGCTGCTGCCAGCCGTTGAGCACGTAGTAGGAGTACTCGTCGGTGAGGCCACCGGCGAAGTTGACGTTGATGTTGTTGGTCACCGGCAGGTAATAGCGGCCGGCGTTGCCGAACAGCTTGGTGCTGCCGTCGCCCTTCATGTCCCACGAGAAGCCGAAGCGCGGCGCGATCAGGTCGTCCATCTTGATGAAGGCATCGCCGTCGGCAGTGCGGTTCTCGAAGCGGTCCCAGCGCACGCCGAGGTTCAACATCAGGTTCGGGGTGATGTTCCAGATGTCTTCCAGGTAGAACGCGTTGGCCTCCGTCTCGAAGGTGCCGCCAGACACGCGATTGCGTGCGCGCAGCATCTCGGTCACACCGGCCGGCACATAGGCGTTGGCGCCATCCCACACTTCATCGCCCGGCCGGGCGACGTAGGCGGTGTAGCTGAGCTGGGTCGGGCCCGGGTAACGCGTGGACTGCTTGGTCGTCATCAGCTCGCGGTCCACACCGAAGCGCAGCAGGTGCGTGCCCAGCTGCCATTCGAAGTCCAACCGCGCGACTTCGCGCGTGTCATCGCGCTCGGCAACGGCGGCGCCGGTGGGGTGGCAGCCCGGGCGCAGGCCGTTGAGCTTGCCCAGACGTGACGCATAGCTGGCGTCGGTGAACACCGGGCTGCACGCTTCATCCAGCGAGGAGTTGGTGAAGGCGCGCTGGTTGTTTTCGCCCACCATGGCACGCGCGGTGAAGTTCTCGCCGAAGTGACCGGTGTAGGTTGCCGACCAGTTCTTGCCACCGGTCTCGGTGACTGAATCGCCGCCCCACGCACCGATCTGATCATCATCCCAATCGTAGTTGTACGCGCCGTTGGTGATCTCGCCCTCATCGGAGAACGCCAGCAGCGCCAGGCTGTGGTTGTCGTTGATGTTCCAATCCAGCTTGGCGCCCCAGAAGCCGTTGTCGCTCTTGTTCTTGAACCAGCTCAGTGCGTCGGAGGAGGTGTTGTGGCCGGTGTCGTCGCGGTCTTCATACATCGCGAACAGGAACAGCTTGTCCTTGATGATCGGGCCGGAACCCCAGACGTTGGTCTTCAGGAACGAGCTGTTGTCGCGGCTGGCATAGGAATGCGGCGTGCCGTCGCGATGGAAGTGGTCACGTGGGCTGGAGCGCAGCGCGCTCGGTTCGGCAGTGACTTCCACGCCGCCTTGGAACTCGTTGGTGCCCGAGCGCGTCACCGCATTGATCACGCCGCCGGTGGAACGCCCGAATTCCACCGAGTAGCCACCGGTCTTGACCTGGAATTCGTTGAAGAAGCCGAACGGCGCGCTGGAGAAGCCACGACGGGTGTACATGTCGGTGACGTTCAAGCCGTTGATGAAGACCGCGTTCTCTGCCACCGAGGAACCGGCGAAGGACAGGCCACCGAACGAGGAATTGCCGCCCACCACACCGGGTGCCAGCAATGCCACGGCCGACAGGTCCTGCGCCACCGGCAGGCGCGACAGCTCCTGGCGGTTGACGTTGAACGAGGTCTCGGTGGAATACACATCCACGCGGTTGACCACGCGGGCACCGATCACCTGCAGCGCATCGAGGTTGACCACGTCACCGCTGCTGGCCAGATTGACGGTGGTGGTGCCGCCGACTGCCACGCTCACCGCGAACGGCTCACCCAGCTTCTGGCCATCACGGCTGAGCTGCAGCTGGTAATCGCCGACCGGCAACTGACCCAGGCGGTAGCTGCCATCGGCACTGGCGGTGACCGTACGGGTCAGGCCGGTGCCGTTGCTGACGACCGTCACCTGGTCACCGGCCGTCGCACGGCCGGCCACGGCACCACTGACGTTCTGTGCCGAGGCGCCCATCGGCACCAGGCTGCCCAGACACACCCCCAGCGCGGCGTACAACGCCGCACGCTTCAATCGCTTTGCATTCATTCCCTGCTCTCTCCTGCAGATGTGGAATCGTGGATACCGCTGTTTACCGCTTTGCCTCCAGTGGCACCACGTGCGACTGGACGTCGTAATTCCATTGATCGAAGTACAGGTTGCCGCCGGACCACTCGGCCTCACCGCGCTGGGAATCCACCGTGTCCGAGCGGACGTGCTGCTTGGATGGCACCAGCGGCTGGCCGTAGTCGTCGTTGAAGGCGATGCGATAGGCATCCAGCCCGCCCAGATAGAAATCGCGCAGCGCCGGCTGCGGGCTGTCCAGCCGCCCGGTGGTGACATCCATCGGCACCCAGCCATACGGGGCCAGATACACCGCGCCCCAATCGTGCAGATTGTTGTAACCGACCGCATCGTCCGAATACACCATGCCGGACTGCCAGCGCGCGGGAATACCGTTCAAGCGCAATAGGGCGATCAGCAGCAGCGTCTGCTGCCCGCAGTCGGCATGGCCGGCATGCAGGGCGTAATCGCTGATGTTGGCGATCGTCGCGTACTCGCGCGCACCGGCCCACGGAATGGCGTCCACCGCGTCGAACAGCTTCTGCACGATCCGGTACGGATCGGTCTCCGTCCCGACTACCTTCGTCGAGAACGCGCGCAGCGCCGGGGTAAACACGATGTGCGGCGCCTGCTCGGCGAGGTACGGCTTCAGCGCAGGATCCTGCGGCGTGGGCTGGACCCTGGCCGGATCGACCTCGATATGCCGGGCGTACACAGTCACTGCGTAGCGGATCTGGAACTCCGTGGGCGCGCCGGCCACCGCCTTGCGCTCCAGGTAGGCGGTCCGCTGCAGGGTGGCTTCAGGCGCCACCTGCGCGCCGGCCGGTGTACCCACGATCCAGGTGATGTCTTGCTGCTGCCCGGGGATGGCGCGCGGGTACGGAATCCACGCGCGGATGATTTCGCCGGCAGGCACGGCATCGGGCTTGACCACCAGCGACTGGGTCACCTCGATGCGGCGCGGCACCAGGCTGGTCGCGCCGGTAGCGCGGGCGGCGGCGACGATCTCTTCGTGGTGCGGGTGCAGATGCTCGTAAGGGCCATCCTTCGGCACCGGGGCACCGGGTGCGCGCCGGGCGCGTGCTTCCGCGCTGATCCGGAACAGATTGGACGGCGCGCGTTTGAAGTAGCGGCGCTGGCCATCGATATCCAGGTGTTCGATCAGGCCGGCCGCCTCCCAGCGCGCGAACTCGTCCTCGCGGAGGTCGGGGATCTGCTTGCGCAGCTGCGCTTTGGCAGCCGACGCGTCCAGGGTGAAGTCCAGTCGCATGCGACGCATGCGTTCGCGCTCGAAGGCATAGGCCTGACGATCGGCTGCCGGCAGGCGCGGATCCTGCAACGCCGTCGCGATGTCGGCCTCGGCCTGCGCGAACGCACCGCGGTCGATCCCGGCGATCACCGTCGGCAGCGCGGCCGGCGCAGCGGCCAGCCCCCACGGCGTTGCCAGCAGACCAGCGCACAGGCACCAGACAGCAGGCAGAGGCAATCGCGGTTTGCGCATCACAGGATCCACGGCGACACTTCCCAAGGTGCGGGTGGGGTAATCGCTGTGTAACACGGGCCTGATAGCCGGTCAATAATTTATTCTTGCTTTCGCCGAAAAAAGGAATAAATATTCCTACTGCTTCCGAGGAGGGTGACCGCGTGATGATCCTGGCTTCCCCCCACCGCCCCGTGCGGTCCCGCTGGTTGTCGCGCACCGTGTTGGCTGCGGTGCTCGCGGCCAACCTCGCGCCGACATGGGCCGAGGCGCCACGGGCTGCACCGGCCGCCGATTTCGGCGGGGTCATCGCCCTGCGCGAGGCGTATCTCGCGCCCGGCTTCTGGGCCGATCGCCTGCCCGATCCGGACCGCGTGATCCTCAATCGCGCGGCTATCGCCGCGCAGAACGCCCGCATGCGTGCCGAAGACGGCTCGATCCACGATCTCCGCACGCTGCCGGCGCAGCTGCCCCGTGCTCAAGTGCTGGGCAGCATCCAGTCGCTGTCCACGTGGCCGGAGCGCACGCTGTATGGCCAGGATGGCAAGCCCATCAGCGACGGGCAGCGCAGGGAGACGCTGGCCAATCTCGCGCTGGACGCGATACCGGCGCAGCGCCCCCTGCAGTACGGCCTGGTCACCCATCGTGCCGCGCTGCGGGCGTTCCCGACCACGCTGCGGGTCTTCAGCAGCCAGGGCGACACCGACATCGATCGCTTCCAGGAGTCGGCGCTGTTCCCCGGCGACGCGGTGGCGGTGCTGCATGAAAGCGCCGACGGGCGCTGGCTGTTCATCACCAGCGAACGGTATTCGGCGTGGATCGAGAAGCGCTTCGTGGGTATCGGTGATGCGGACACCGTGCTCGGCTACGGTCAGCACGGTCCTTACCGCGTGGTCACCGGCGCCACGGCGTTCACCGCCTACACCCCCGAGGAACCGCGCGTGTCGCGGCTTCAACTGGACATGGGCGTGCGCCTGCCGGTGATCGCCGACTGGCCGCTGGAGAAGACCGTCAATGGCCAGCAGGCACATGCCGCGCATGTGGTGCGGCTGCCGGTACGCGAAGCCGACGGTCGCCTGGCACTGATCCCGGCGCTGCTGCCGCGTTCGCAGGACACTGCGGATGACCACCTGCCGCTGACCCCGCGCACACTGCTGACCCAGGCCTTCAAGTTCCTCGGCGAACGCTACGGCTGGGGCCACGATTACGACACCCGCGACTGCAGCGGCTTCGTCTCGGAGATCTACCGCAGCGTGGGCGTGCTGATGCCACGCAACACCAGCGCGCAGGCGATCAGCCCCGCGCTGGACCGCATCGCCTTCACCGCGAAGGACGGCAAGCCCACGCGCGACGCCGCCGTAAAAGAGCTGCAGGTCGGCGATCTGGTCTACATCCCCGGCCACGTGATGATGGCGATCGGCCACATCGACGGCCGCACCTGGCTGATCCATGACACCGCCGGCGGCGGCTGGATCGGCGCGGACGGCAAGCGTGTGCAGGCCCATCTCAACGGCGTGTCGGTCACTCCGCTGGAGCCGATGATGGCCAGCGATACCGTGAGCTACATCGACCGCATCACCAACATCCAGCGCCTTCGGCCACAGACCCCTGAATGAAGATCACCGACATCGAACTCGGCATGCTGCGCGTGCCGCTGAAGACCCCGTTCAAGACCGCGCTGCGCACCGTGGACACCGTCGAAGACGTAGTGGTGCTGGTCCGCACCGACAGCGGCCACACCGGCTACGGTGAGGCGCCGGCCACGGCGGTGATCACCGGCGATACCCACGGCTCGATCATCGAGGCCATCGACAGCTTCATCAAGCCGCGCCTGATCGGCGAGGACGTGGCCAACCTCAACCGGCTCTGCGGGCTGATCCAGACCTCGATGGAACGCAACACCAGCGCCAAGGCGGCGGTGGAGATCGCGGTCTACGATCTTTGGGCGCAGCTGCACAACGCGCCGCTGTACCGCATGCTCGGTGGTGGCGACCCGGTGATCACCACCGACATCACCATCAGCGTGGACTACATCGACAAGATGGTGGCCGACTCGCTCTCGGCGATCGAACGCGGCTTCGAGTCGCTGAAGATCAAGGTCGGCAAGGACATCGGCCTGGACATCGAACGGGTCAAGGCGATCCACGCCGCGGTGCAGGGCCGCGCCCTGCTGCGGCTGGATGCCAACCAGGGCTGGACCGCCAAGCAGGCTGTGCATGCGATGCGTGCGCTGGAAGAAGCCGGCGTGGTGCTGGAGCTGCTGGAGCAACCGGTCAAGGCCGCCGACATCAGTGGCCTGAAATACGTCACCGACCGCGTCAACACGCCGGTCATGGCCGATGAAAGCGTGTTCAACCCCGGCCAGGTATTCGACCTGATCCAGCAGCGCGCCGCCGACATCATCAACATCAAGCTGATGAAGACCGGCGGGTTGTCCAACGCGATCCGCATCGCCGACATCGCCGCGATCTACGGCGTGCCGTGCATGATCGGCTGCATGATCGAATCGAGCATCTCGGTGGCCGCCGCCGTGCACCTGGCCGTCGCCAAGAGCGACATCATCACCAAGGTGGATCTGGACGGGCCGTCACTGGGCCAGTTCAACCCGGTCACCGGCGGGGTCAACTTCAACGAATCGGAGATCACCATCAGCGATGCGCCCGGGCTGGGCATCACCAAGGTGCGTGGGCTGGACATGATCACGCCGCGGCGGTGGTCCTGACCCCGTGCCCATGCCGCCCCTGGTGAAAATCCGCTCCGAGCGTGACCACATGTCGGCGATCGAACGTCGCATCGCCGACTTCATCCTCGACAACGCCCACCTCCTGCGCGATTACTCCTCCCAGCAGTTGGCCAGTGCATTGGGGATCAGCCAGTCCAGCGTGGTCAAGTTCAGCCAGAAGCTCGGCTTCAAGGGCTACCCCGATCTCAAGTACTCCATCGGCGAGGCCGTCGCGCGCGCCGGCAATGACCCGCACAGCCGACCACCCGCGCCGGAGGCGGCCGACGGCTTCACCCAGATCGCCGAGCGGCTGCGCGCAAGCAAAGCCGCCGCCGAAGAAGAAACCTGGCTGGCCAATCCACAGGCCGACATCGAAGCCATCGTGCAGCTGATCGACGGGGCACCCAAGGTGTTCGTCTACGGGTTGGGCGATGACGGCCTGTACGCGCGTGAGTTCGCCATGCGGCTGTCGCTGCTCGGCATGCTCACCGTGCACCACGCCGATCCGATCCTGATGATGGCCAACCTCTCGGCCGCGCGGCCCGGGGATGCGATGCTGGTGTTCTCCGAGTTCGGCAAGCTGCCGCAGTTGTTCCAGCTGTCGCGCCAGTTCCAGGACATGGGCGGCAAGGTGGTCTCGATCACCCGCCACAGCGCCAACCCGCTGCGCGCGCATGCAGATGCCAGCCTGGTGCTGTGCGCCCACGACCCGGCGCCGCACGTGGCGCAACTGCTGTACCGTTCCTCATTGCAGTCCCTGCTGGATGTTGTCTTCGTCCTGCTGTGCCACGCCAACCCGGACCGCCACCGCCAGCTCGGGGTGAACCTGGAACGGATCGAACACCTGATCGACAGCTGATCCCTGGAGTCCGCCACGATGATGTCGCTGTTCCGTTCCGTCACCGCCGCCGTGCTGCTGCTCGCCACCGCGTCCGTTTTCGCCGCCACGCTGGAGGGCAGCACGCAGCTGGTCGTGGTCACCACCGAAGGCTGGGAGGCCACCCAGGGCAGGCTGCAGGCTTTCGAGCGCACCGACACGGGCTGGCAGCCACATGGCGCCGCCTTCGATGTGGCCGTGGGCCGCAGCGGCAGCGCGTGGGGCGAGGGACTGCATCCGGCCCAGGCCGGCACGCCGCAGAAACAGGAAGGCGACGGGCGCAGCCCGGCCGGTATCTTTGCGATCGGGCCGGCCTTCGGCTATGCGCCCGGCGTCACCAGCGGCCTGCCCTACCAGCCGATGCGCGACACCAGCTACTGCATGGATGTGCCGGATTCGCCGTATTACAACCGCATCGTCGATGCCGAGGTGGTCGGGGCCGAGGCCGTCGAAGGCTCGACCGAGCCGATGCGACTGGACCTGCACAACAAGGGCGACGTGCGCTACCGCGAGGGCTTCGTCATCGAGCACAACCCCAGGGCCACGCCCGGCCGTGGCAGCTGCATCTTCGCCCACCTGTGGCGCGCGCCCGGTGAGGCCACCGCCGGCTGCACCGCGATGGAGCCTGCACGGATGACCACGCTGCTGGCCTGGTTGAATGCCAGCGCGCGGCCGCGCTTCGTGCTGCTGCCGCGTGCGGAGTACCAGCGCCTGCAGGCCGAGTGGCAACTGCCCGTACTGGCGGGGACCGTGCAGTGAGTACCGCACCGCCGGATCCGCAGCTCGAACGCGCGGTCAGCCGCTGGCAGATCGTCGGGCTCTCGATCAACGATGTGATCGGCAGTGGCATCTACCTGCTGCCGGCCGCCACCGTTGCCCTGCTCGGCCCCTTCAGCCTGTGGGGCGTGGTCGCCGCCGGCATCGTGGTCGCGCTGCTGGTGCTCTGCTATGCGCAGGCCGCCAGCTACTTCGACGAGCCCGGTGGCAGCTATCTGTATGCGCGTGAGGCCTTCGGCCGGTTTGCCGGGTTCGAGATCGGCTGGATGATCTGGCTGACCCGCATCAGCTCCGCCGCCGCGCTCAGCAATGCACTGGCCGATGCGGTGGCACGCTTCTGGCCGTGGGCCGGGCATGACATCGGCCGCGTCGCGATCATCGTCGTCTCGCTCGGTTTCCTCACTGCGGTGAACGTGGCCGGCGTGCGCTCGGCGGCACGCACGGGGGTGATTCTGGTGATCGGCAAGCTGCTGCCGCTGCTGCTGTTCGTGGCGATCGGCGTGTTCTACGTCGATACCGATCTGGCCTTCTCCGGCGTGCGCCCGGACCCGCACGATCTGCAGCGCATGGGCGAAGCCGCGCTGCTGCTGCTGTATGCCTACGCCGGCTTCGAGAACATTCCGGCCGCCGCCGGCGAGTACAAGAACCCGCGCCGCGATATTCCGTTCGCGTTGATCACCATGATCATCACCGTCACCGTGATCTACGGCGCGGTGCAGTTCATCGCGCAGGGCACGCTGGCCGGGTTGGCCAGCTCGCCGACGCCGCTGGCCGATGCCGCCGCCAGCTTCGGTGGACTCACGCTCGCCTTGATCCTGACGGTGGGCGCGACGATCTCCATCCTCGGCACCAACAGCAACACGATGATGATGGGCCCGCGCTTCCTGTTCGCCTTGGCACGCGATGGCTACGGGCCGAAGATCCTGGCCCAGGTGCACCCGCGCTTGCGCACACCGGCGGCGGCGATCATCGCGCAGGGCCTGATCGCGCTGGCGCTGGCGTTGTCCGGTTCGTTCGTGCAGCTGGCGCTGTTGTCGATGACCACGCGCCTGTTCGCCTACATCGGCACGGCCGCCGCGGTGCTGGTCCTGGCGCGTCGTTTCCGTGATCGCCCGGGTGCACTGAAGCTGCCGGGTGGCCCGTTGATTCCGATCCTGGCGCTGGTGTTGTGCCTGGCCCTGTTCGCCAGTGCGAGCTGGCAGAACATTGCTGCGGCGGTCATCGCGTTCGCCGTCGGTGCGGTGATCTACATGTTCCCGCGCCGCGATCACCCGGGCTGAGCAGATGCGCAGGTGAATGGCGCTTGATGTGTCATTCACCTCGCGGGCCCATGACGTTAACCCGGCTTTGGGTACGGTGAAGCCTCACCCAACCGGAGCCAACACATGAGCACTGACTATCAGATTCCCGGCCGGGTGCCGGAAGACGGTGTCCCGCGCCAGGCCGTATCGGACTATTGGCGTGAGCGCTTTCCAAGCGAACCGTACTACGACAACAATCAGTTCTTCGATGATTACGAGCCCGCGTACCAACTCGGTCATCGTACGCGTGCCGACGATATGATCCGCGCGTATGAAGAAGTGGAAGCCGAGCTGCAGTCCCGTTGGGCGCAGGAACATGGCCAGAGCAAGCTGAGCTGGGAACAGGCCCGCACTGCCGTGCGCCGCGGCTGGGATGAATCCACCGCGCTGCGCCAGGCGCACCTGGACAAGGGCGTACCGCGCGGCACCTGATCGCGCTTGCCCGCAGAGCAACGGCGCAACCGACAACGGCGGCCTTCGGGTCGCCGTTGTCATGTCTGCAGGACCTTTGGTCCACGCGGCGTTGATGGCCATGGTGTACAACAGGGGCTGGCCATCGCCTCCCCGACGGAGACTTCCATGACCCGCAAGCTGTTGCTCACCCTCGCCATCAGTCTCACCCCCGCCCTGTTCACCACCGCCTGTGTCGCGGCAGACACGGCCAGCCCGACCGCACCGGTCCTCAAGAAAGCCCAGTGGCCATTCGCCGCCACGGAGTTCGCCCGCTTCGACGAACCGTGGGCGATGAGCTTCCTGCCCGACGGCAGCCTGCTGGTCACCGAGAAGAAAGGCGCGCTGAAGCACTTCAACGTGCAGACCCGCAAGACCGCCACCATCACCGGCGTGCCCGAGGTGGCCTACGGGGGCCAGGGCGGTTTCGGCGATGTGCTGCCGCACCCTGACTTCGCGACGAACCAGCTGATCTATCTCAGCTACGCCGAGGAAGGCGATGGCGATACCCGCGGTGCTGCGGTGGCGCGTGCGCGCCTGGCACTGGCGGCCGATGGCAGCGGGACGCTGGAAGACCTCAAGGTGATCTGGCGCCAGACCCCCAAGGTCAGCGGCAAGGGCCATTACGGCCACCGCCTCGCCTTCGGTCCGGACGGCAAACTGTGGATCACCTCCAGCGAGCGCCAGAAGTTCGACCCGGCCCAGGAGATGAGCGGCAATCTCGGCAAGCTGATCCGTCTCAACGACGACGGCAGCGTACCGGCCGACAATCCGTTTGCCTCGCAGGGCGGCGTGGCCGCGCAGGTGTGGTCGCTGGGCCATCGCAATGCGCTGGGCATCGCCTTCGATGCGCGCGGCAAGCTGTGGGTGCACGAAATGGGTCCGGCCGGCGGTGACGAGTTGAACCTGATCGAGCGCGGCGCCAACTACGGCTACCCGATCGTCTCCAACGGCAGCCACTACGACGGCCGCGACATCCCCGACCACGACACCCGTCCGGAGTTCGCTGCCCCCAAGGTGACCTGGACCCCGGTGATCTCCCCGGCCGGTTTCATCATCTACAACGGTACGCAGTTCCCGGCGTGGAAGGGCAGCGGCTTCATCGGCGGCCTGTCGTCCAAGGCGCTGGTCCGCGTGGCCTTCGACGGCGACACCGCCCGCGAGGCCGAGCGCTTCGACATGGGTGAGCGCATCCGCGAGATCGAACAGGGTCCGGATGGCGCGATCTGGCTGCTGGAAGATGGCAGCAACGGCAAGCTGCTCAAGCTCACGCCGAAGGCCTGAGCCTTGGCAGGCTGCCGGCGCATCGCCGGCAGCCTGCACAACTCACGCGCGTTCCGGCGCTGCACCGGCTTATTGGATCGTCACGACCTTGACCTCGGTGCGGCTGCAGGCCGCATCCAGGCAGCTGCCGTTGAGCCAAACCTGGCCGTCGCCGATCATCACGCCCTGCTGGTTGACCATGACGTCGTCGAATTTCTGCGCCGCGATGGCCTTGCGCACGGCCGGGGTCAGGATGCGCTCGTAGTTGCGCTGGAACTCGCCGGGGCCGGTGATCCTGGCGCCGTTGGCGATGTTCAAGGGGAAGCGAACCTCCTCGACCACGGCGGCGCGATCGCCACCATTGACGGCTTTCTGGAAGGCGTTGAAGACGGTCTCATACTGGGCAGAATCGCCGAGGACCTGGTCGATGCGCTGGCGGACATCGCGGGTGCCAGCGCTGGTCGGCGCGGGGCTGCCGGCAGTGACCGCATCCGGCGACAGGCCGGACGACGGCACAGTATCACCGGGCGTCGGGCGGCCTTCCGGAATGGTCGTGGCCGGCCCCTGGGCGGGATCGGCGGCGGCAGTCTCGGCCGGCGGCGGCGCCGACGGACTGCAGGCGGCCAGCCACAACGGGCTGGCCAGGGCCAACAGCAACGGGGTACGGGTCAGGCGCATGGGGGGCTCCATCGGTTTCACGAGGGAGCCAGCGTACCCGCCGAAACGTCAGCCGCCGATGATGGATCCCCGGTAGTGCCGGCCAGCGGCCGGCACTACGAGATGACGCGAGGCCGGCTCAGGCGGCCAGCAGCTCGAAGATCACCGGCTCGCCGCTGACCGACGATGCGCACACCCACAGCTCGAACTGGCCCGGCTCGGCGCGGAACACGCCATCGCGACCGGTGAAGCCCAGCGCATGGCGGTCCAGCGTGAACTGCACCTCAGTGCTCTCACCCGGCTGCAGGGCAATCTTGTCGAAACCCTTCAGCTCGCGCACCGGCCGCACGCGGCTGGCCACGCGATCGTGGATGTACAGCTGCACCACTTCCTCACCGGCCACCGCGCCGGTGTTGGTCAGCGTGGTGGTGATGGTCAGGGTGTCGTCCCAGCCCAGCTGCGCGCTGCTCAGCTGCGGCACGCCATAGGCGAACGTGGTGTAGCCGATACCGTGGCCGAAGGCGTATGCCGGCTCGTTCGGAATCTCGCGCCAGCGCGCCTTGAACTCGGACATGGTCGGCAGTTCCGGGCGACCGGTACGCGCGTGGTTGTAGAAGTACGGCTGCTGGCCGGACACCTGCGGGAAGCTGACCGGCAGGCGACCGGACGGGTTGTAATCACCGAACAGCACATCGGCCACGGCGTGCCCGGTCTGGGTGCCCAGGTACCAGGTGATCGCCACGGCATGCGCATTGCGCACGGCGCCCTGCAGGGCCAGCGCGCGGCCATTGCGCAGCAGCACCACCAGCGGCTTGCCGGTCATCGCCACTGCCTCGGCCAATGCCTGCTGCGCGGGCGGCAGCGTGATCTCCACGCGCGACTGGGCTTCACCGCTGTACCGCTGCGGTTCGCCCAGCGCGAGTACCACCACATCGGCACGCAGCGCGGCAGCGACCGCCTGTTCGATACCGTTCTGCACGGCCGCTTCCAGATCGCAGCCCGGCACGATCTCCAGCAGCGCTTCATCGCTGATCGCCGCGCGGACGCCGGCTTCCAGGGTGACGTAGCGCGACTTGTCGCCGAACAAGGTCCAGCAGCCTTCGATGTTCTCGCGGTCCTGCACGAACGGCCCGATCAGTGCGATCTTCTGCCCGGCCTTCTTCAGCGGCAGCACCGACTCGGCGTTCTTGAGCAGCACGATCGAGCGGCGCGCGGCATCGCGCGAGAGTTCGTCATGCGCAGCGATATGCGAGGTGTCCGCTTCGCGTGCCAGATCGAGCGAGCGGTACGGGTCGTCAAACAGACCGATCGCGTCCTTCAGGCGCAGGATGCGGCGCACCGATTCGTCCAGGGTGGCCATCGGCACTTCGCCGCTCTCGATCAGGCCCGGCAGGTGCTCGGCGTAGAAGCCGCTCTGCATGCTCAGGTCCAAGCCGGCAGTGAAGGCCTTGGCGGTGGCGTCGCGGTCATCGGCGGCATAGCCGTGCGCGACCAGTTCCATGTCGGCGGTGTAATCGGAGATCACCACGCCCGGGAAGTTCCACTCCCCGCGCAGGATGTCGGTCAGCAGCTCAGCGTTGGCGCTGGCCGGCACGCCGTTGATGTCGTTGAACGAGGACATCACGGTCAGGGCGCCGGCTTCGAAGGCGGCCTTGAACGGCGGCAGGTGGACGTCGCGCAGGGTCTGCGGCGAGATGTCCACCATGTTGTATTCCATGCCGGCCATCACCGCGCCGTAAGCGGCGAAATGCTTCGGCGTGGCCAGCAGCGCATCGTCGGCGCGCAGGTCCGGGCCCTGGAAGCCGCGCACACGGGCGGCGGCGAATGCACAGCCCAGCACCACGTCTTCACCGGCGCCCTCGGCACCCCGGCCCCAACGCTGGTCGCGGGCGATATCCACGGCCGGCGCATAGGTCCAGTGCAGGCCGGCGGCGGTGGCTTCCACCGCGGTGGCACGTGCGGTGCGCTCAGCCAGATCCGGCTCGAAGCTGGCGGCCTCGCCCAGCGGGATCGGGAACACGGTGCGCATGCCATGGATCACGTCCGCAGCCAGGATCACCGGGATCTTCAGGCGGCTTTCTTCCAGCGCGACCTGCTGGATGCGGCGGCCGGCTTCCACGCCCACGCCATTGAACAGCGAGCCCACCTTGCCCTCGCGCACCTGCTGCAGCACCTGGTCGGCGTTGCTGACGTTGGCTTCCGGATTCACATCCGGCGCGAACGGGCGGACCATGTCGGCGAACACACCCAGCTGGCCGACTTTTTCAACGACGGTCATCTGGGCAATGAGGGTTTCGATACGATCGGCGGCCACCGGCTGTCCTTATGAAAACGTTTACAAGCCCGGGATTCTAGCGTTCCCGAAGCCGTTGTGAATGACTTTTGCGTTCATTTTTCTTCCCCGGAGGGAGACCCCCGCCGCCGCGCGGGCGGCGACGGAGGCACAGGAGCTTACTCCGCAGCGGCCAAGCGCTGCTGCCCCGCCATCAACATGGCATCACTGGATTCCTGGAAAACCCGCAGCCCGAAGGCCGGGAGGATCGCCAGCAGGTGATCGAACACGTCCGACTGCACGCCCTCGTACTCACCCCACGCCGTGCTGCGGGTGAAGCAGTAGATCTCCAGCGGCAGGCCCTGTGTGGTGGGCTGCAGCTGCCGTACCAGCAGGGTCATCTCCGTATGGATGCCCGGATGGTGCTGCAGATAGCGCTCCACATAGGCGCGGAAGGTGCCCAGGTTGGTGACCCGGCGCGCATTGACGGCCGCCACGCCCTTGGCCTGGAGTTCGGCGTTGTACTGCTGCAGCTCGGCCTGCTTGCCGCGCAGGTAATCGCCCAGCACCGCGAACTGCTCCAGCTCGGCCAGCATCGGCGCATCGACGAAGCCGACACTGTGCTGGTCCAGATACAACGAGCGCTTGATCCGGCGCCCGCCCGCTTCCTGCATGCCGCGCCAGTTCTTGAACGATTCGGTCACCAGCTTCTTGGTCGGGATCGTGGTGATGGTCTTGTCGAAGTTCTGCACGGTAATGGTGTGCAGCGCGATATCGATCACATCGCCATCGGCGTTCTGGCTGGGCATTTCGATCCAGTCGCCCAGCCGCACCCGGCCATCGCCGCTGATCTGCACGCTGGCCACCAGCGACAGGATCGTGTCCTGGAAGATCAGCATGAGTACCGCGGTGGCCGCGCCGAGGCCGGTGACCAGCGGGCCGAGCTTCACCCCCAGCAGGGTCGCCACGATCGACAGGCCGGCGATCACGAAGACGATGATCTTCACGACCTGCAGGTAGCCCTTGATCGGCTTGTTGCGCGCATCCGGGCGGCGCTCGTACAGATCGTTGGCGGCGTCCAGCGCATGCGAGACGGCCAGCGCCACGGTCAGCACCGCCCACGCCCGGCACGCCCCGATCACGAACTCCACCAGCTCCGGCGGCAGGTCGGGCACGATCCGGATGCCGGCGGCGATCACCATGCTCGGCACCACGTTGGACAGCCGCGAGATCACCCGCAGGTTGTTGCCACCTTCATTGCCCGCGCTGTGGCCAGGCAGGCGGTTGACCAGCTTGCGCAGACCGCGCAGCAGGATCTTCTTGGTGACGAAGTTGGCCAGCCAGGCCGCCAGGGCCAGCGCCGCCAGCACCAGCAGGGTGTAGGCCCAGGGCCAGGGTTCCAGGGTCCGCTGGACACTGTCCAGCCATCGGGTTGCCACTACCGCATCCAACATCGTGTATCGCTCTCCTATCAGGGGTATCAGGGCGTTGCCAGGTCCTGCGCGCTGCGCTCGATGATCACGCCAACCGCGCGCGCGCCGCGTACCGCGCCGGGCTTGCTGAGCTTCAGGCGCAGCCACTGCACGTTGAATTCACGCAGCACGATCTCGGCGATGCGCTCGGCCAGGGTTTCGACCAGGCCGTAGTCCGAGTCACGCACGAATTGCTCGATGCGCTTGCTGACGGCTTTGTAATTGAGGGTATCGGCGATGTCGTCGCTGGCCGCCGGGCGGCGGTTGTCGAAGCCCATTTCGAGATCGAAACGCAGGGTCTGGCGGATCCGCCGTTCCCAGTCGTAGATCCCGATCAGGGCATCGATTTCGAGCCCTTCAATGAATACCTTGTCCATAGCCATGCCACGTGGAAGATGGCGACCATGGTAACGGGGCTGTCCGGAATGTGCCGGGAACCGGGGTGAGTGGGCGCGCCCTACACCGCCGGCAGCGTCGCCATATCCCAGCGCGGCGTGACCTGCACCTGGGGCGGAGTGTGCTGGCCCGCTTCAAGACGCAGCGCGCCAGCGAAGGCGATCATCGCGCCGTTGTCGGTGCACAGCGCCGGGCGCGGGAAGCAGGCGCGGCCACCACGGCGGGCCGCCATCTGCTGCAGCTTGGCACGCAGGCGCTTGTTGGCCCCCACCCCGCCGGCCACCACGATCACATCGGTGCCCGCCGCATCCAGCGCGCGCTCGCACTTGATCGCCAGGGTGTCGACCACGGCATCTTCAAAGCCACGGGCAATGTCAGCGCGGGTCTGCTCGCTCTGGTCACTGTCGCGCCAGGCCAGCAGGACCTGGGTCTTCAACCCGGAGAAGCTGAAATCCAGCCCGGGGCGGTCGGTCATCGGGCGGGTGAACTTGAACCGGCCCGGCGTGCCGCGCTCGGCCAGGGCGGCCAACTGTGGGCCACCGGGGTACGGCAGGCCCATCAGCTTGGCGGTCTTGTCGAAGGCCTCGCCGGCGGCGTCGTCCAGGGTCTCGCCCAGCAGGCGGTACTGGCCGATCCGGTCCACGGCGACCAGCTGGGTATGCCCACCGGACACCAGCAGGGCCACGAAGGGCGCCTGCGGCGGGTCGTCTTCCATCAGCGGGGCCAGCAGATGCCCTTCCATATGGTGTACACCGACCGCCGGCACCTCCAGCGCCCAAGCCAGCGAACGGGCCACGCCCGCCCCGACCAGCAGCGCGCCGACCAGGCCGGGGCCGGCGGTATAGGCCACCCCGTCGATGTCGGCCACGGTCATGCCGGCCTCGGCCAGGGTCTGCCGGATCAGCGGCAGCAGCTTGCGCACGTGGTCGCGGCTGGCCAGCTCGGGCACCACCCCGCCGTACTCGGCGTGAAGGGCAATCTGGCTGTAGACCGCATGGGCGCGCAGGGCGTCGATCCCGGACAGGGAGGTGTCATACACCGCCACGCCGGTCTCATCGCAGGAAGATTCGATACCAAGGACTCGCATAATGGGTATTATGGACCTCTTCAGGCCCCGGCAGACGTACGCTGGCCTGTCTGCGCATCACCCGTGGCCAAGAAGTTCGCCGGGGTGGGTTGCAACTTCTTTTCTCGCCGCTATAATGTGCGGCTCTCACCGGGCGTGACCCGGTTCTACTGTGTCCCGGAGATTCCATGCCCAGCGTTAAAGTCCGCGAGAACGAGCCCTTCGAGTTTGCGCTCCGTCGCTTCAAGCGCACCTGCGAAAAGGCCGGCGTGCTGGCCGAAACCCGCAAGCGCGAGTTCTATGAAAAGCCGACCCAGGAGCGTAAGCGTAAGGCTGCCGCTGCTGTGAAGCGTCAGCTGCGCCGTTCGTCGCGCGACGTCACCAAGCGTCAGCGCCTGTACTGATCGGACGCAACTTCGATACGGCAGGCCTTGGCCTGTCGTGACGGAGCCGAAGCCGGAACGCGCGAGCGTTACCGGCTTTTTGCGTTCCAGCGCTTCGGCGCCCCGTTTTCCTTTTCCACCGACACGAGGTGTTCCCATGAGCCTGAAGCAGCAGCTCACCGATGACATGAAGGCCGCCATGAAGGCCGGCGAGAAGCACCGCCTGGGCGTGATCCGCCTGATGAACGCCGCGATCAAGCAGCGCGAAGTCGACGAGCGCATCGAGCTGGACGACGCCTCCGTGCTCGCCGTGCTGGAAAAGATGGTCAAGCAGCGCAAGGACTCGGTCACCCAGTTCGAAGCCGCCAACCGCGAAGACCTGGCCGTGATCGAGCGCGAGGAAATCGTGGTGATCGACCAGTACCTGCCGGCCAAGCTGGGCGAGGCCGAGATCGTGGCCGCCATCCAGGCCGCCATCGCCGAAACCGGCGCGACCACCCCGGCCGACATCGGCAAGCTGATGGGCGCCCTCAAGCCGCGCCTGGCCGGTCAGGCCGACATGGGCCTGGTGTCCAAGCTGGTCAAGCAGCAGCTGGCTGGCTGAATCCCGCCGCCACGCCGCAGTGAAAAGGCCCGCATCTCGCGGGCCTTTTCCGTTTCAACAGGTCCGTTGTTACGAGGCCTGGCGACAGTTGCGCAGCGTCATCGAGCTTTCCTCGATCGAACTGATCTCGCCTTCCAGCTTGGCCCAGTCGCGCTCGCGCAGCATGGTGAAGTTGGCGGCCTGGTCCGACGCGAATTCGCAGCGGATGGTGTAGTTGTTGTTGTTGAACGTGTCGTTCTGGCGGACGCGCAGCAGGCCGCGGGTCGGGGTGACCAGATAGTTGATCGAGCCGACCTCGCCGGGCTTGGTCGAATACGTGTTGGTGTTGACCGTATAGATCTGGCCGTCGATCTGATAGCGCCGCCCCACGTACTTCGCGTACAGCGGCAGGAAGGTGGCCGAGCGATCGCCCTTGTCTTCCTTGTTGGTGGTGGTCCCCAGCAACATGTCCTTGAAGGCGCCGGCACTGCGGTACAGCGCCATGGTGTCTTTCACTTCCTTGCCCATTTTCTTGGACAGGTCCGGTGCGGCCACCGTCTCTACCGCCGGCATTGGATACTGCGAACGCCCCGCCGCAGCGAGCGCATCGCCCTGGCTGCCTGCCTTCAGCTTGCCGAGCATCTCGCACATCGACTGCTTGGCCGCCTGCGGCTCGATCGTCTGGCCGCGGGCCAGCTTGGTCGCCAGGGTGACGCGGCCGGTGCGGTCGGCCGTCGCAACCATCACCAGCGGGGTGCGCAGGCCTTCTCGCTGGATCAGGTACTGATCGCCGCTGTCGCCATCCACCAGCTGGCCGCCGACCTCGAACTTGTCATCGCCGCCGATCTTGCGCAGCTGGTCCAGCGCGCTCTGAACCTTCAACCCCGGCAAGGTGAGATCGGCCATGTAAAGGGCGCCGTTGCGCGGATCCCCTACCGTCTTGAAGGCCTTTTCGCAGGCCGGGGACGCCATCGCTGGCCCTGCAGCGGCCAACAGCACCATCGTCGTGTAGACCATTCCTTTCATGAAGCGTCCTTTCTGCTGTGAAGGTGGAAAACCGGGCAAAAGGATAACGCGATATCCGTCAAGATCTTGACCTGATCGAACCACTTCACCCGGCTCAACCCGGCGATTTGCTAGAACGGAGGCCTCGCTCCCGATCTGACGCCGTCCATGCCGCATACGCGCCCTTCCCTGTCCACCGTCCGCAAACACCTGGCGCGGCTGGAGCAGAGCTTCCCCGCCGTGCTGCTGCGCCGCTTCATCGATGCAGACGTGATGACCCAGGCCGCCGCGCTGGCCTTCTACGCCCTGCTCTCGATGGCGCCGCTGCTGGTGCTGCTGCTGTGGCTGACCGCCTCGCTGTACCCCCCGGCGCAGCAGGCGCTGCTGGGCCAGATCAATGATGTGGCCGGCACCAGCGCCGCCTCGGTGGCGGAGACCGTGCTCAGCAACGCCAACAACCAGCCGGACATCGGCACGCTGGCCGGCGTGTGGAGCACCCTGCTGCTGTTCATTGGTGCCACGGCGGTGTTCGCGCAGCTGCAGAACGCCCTGAACCTGATCTTCAACACCAGCGGCGAGCGCCTGGACGGCATCGTGGCCTGGTTGCGCAAGCGCGTGTTTTCGTTCGGCGTGGTGCTGGCGCTGGGCTTCCTGCTGATCCTCTCGATGACCGCCACCACGATGCTGCAGGTCGTGTTCGCGCACCTGCCCTCGGTGCTGCCGGCGATCGGCTATCTGACCAGCCTGGCCCTGTACACCGTGGGCTTCGCCTTCCTCTACCACTACCTGCCCGACCGCCGCGTGGCGTGGCGCCAGGCCTTCATCGGTGGTGCGATCACCTCGGCCCTGTTCGCACTGGGCCGCTATGGCATCGGCCTGTACATCGCCACCGTCGCACCGGGCAGCGCGTATGGCTCGATGGGCGCGCTGGTGATCTCGCTGGTGTGGATCTACTACGCCACGGTGGTCTTCTTCGTCGGTGCACTGATGACCTCGGTGATTGATGAGCGCCTGCGCGCCCATGCCGTCCTCGCCGAGGCTGGGGTGGAGCCACCGAAACCGGGCGAACCGGCCGGCAGCTAGTAGACTAGCGGTACCCCCGCTTCCGTGCGTGGCCGTGAGCGGCCATGCCCCGCCTGCTGCCCATGGCCCGTATCCCCGACGCATTCATCGACGACCTGCTGGCCCGCTCCGACATTGTCGAGGTGGTGGGCAGTCGCGTGCCGTTGAAGCGCCAGGGCAAGGAATACGCAGCGCGCTGCCCGTTCCATGACGAGCGCTCGGCCTCGTTCACGGTCTCACCGACCAAGCAGTTCTATCACTGCTTCGGCTGCGGCGCGCATGGCACGGCGATCAGCTTCCTGATGAATTACGACCGCCTCGAGTTTCTCGACGCGGTCGATGAGCTGGCCAAGCGCGTGGGCATGGAAGTGCCGCGCGATACCCAGCCGCGCACCGCCCAGCAGCAGGACGACAGCCGCGATCTGTACTCGGCGCTGGATGCGGCCACGCGCTTCTTCCAGACCGCGCTGAAGGGCAGCGACAAGGCGCGCGCCTACCTGGACCAGCGCGGAGTCGATGAAGAGAACCGCGAGCGCTTCGCCATCGGTTACGCACCGGATGGCTACAGCGCGCTGAAGGATGCCCTGGGCAAGGACGAGCGGCGGATGAAGCTGCTCGACCGCGCCGGCCTGTTTTCCAAGAACGACCGTGGCCACGTCTACGACAAGTTCCGCGACCGGGTCATGTTCCCGATCTTCGACCGCCGTGGCCGCGTGATCGCCTACGGCGGCCGGGTGATGGAAAAAGACGACGGCCCGAAGTACCTCAACTCGCCCGAAACCGCGCTGTTCCACAAGGGCCGCGAGCTGTACGGCCTGTGGCAGGTGCGCCAGGCCAACCAGAAGATCGAGCGGCTGATCGTGGTCGAGGGCTACATGGACGTGGTCTCGCTGTTCCAGTTCGGCGTCACCCAGGCGGTGGCGACACTGGGCACGGCGACCACGCCGGACCACGCCGAGCTGCTGTTCCGCAATGCGCCGGACGTGTTCTTCTGCTTCGATGGCGATGCCGCCGGCCGGCGCGCCGGCTGGCGTGCGCTGGAGTCGGTGCTGCCGCGCATGAAGGACGGCCGCCAGGCCTTCTTCCTGTTCCTGCCCGATGGCGAAGACCCGGACACCATCGTGCGCAAGGAAGGCCGCGAGGGCTTCGATGCCCGCCTGCAGCAGGCCACGCCGCTGTCGCAGTTCTTCTTCGACGAGCTCACCCGTGAGGTCAACATGGGCACGCTCGACGGCAAGGCACGTCTGGCCGAACGGGCCAAGCCGATGCTGGCGCAGATTCCCGATGGCGCCTTCGGCGACCTGATGAAGCAGCAGCTGACCACGCTGACCGGGCTGGGCGCCAAGCCCGGTGCATCCGCGCAGCCCTCACGCCAACCGCAGCGCGCGGTGGCACCGGCACAGCGCCGCAGCCTGGTGCGCGCGGCCATCGCGATCCTGCTGCAGCAGCCCTCGCTGGCGATGACGCTGGAAGGCCACCACTTCACCGGCCTGCGCCTGCCCGGCATCGAATTGCTGACCGAACTGCTGACCCTGGTCGAGCAGCGCCCGGACATCAGCACCGGGGCGTTGCTGGAGCACTTCGAAGGCCGCGAGGAACAGGAATCGCTGCACAAGCTGGCCGCGCAGACCCTGCCCGGCGATGAGGCGATGTGGACCCAGGAGCTGCATGACGCGGTGGCCCAGCTGGAGAAACAGCTGCTGATGCAACGTCTGGATGAGCTTCAGGCAAAGCAGAGCCAGCAGGGTCTGGACGATACTGACAAGTACGAGCTGCGCGAACTGCTCAAGGCGCGCAGCACCCTCCGCTTCTGACCAACGGAGCCGCCGTGGCATCCCACCTCGCCCGTCCCGCTGCATCGATCCTCCGCTGGCTCCGCGCTGGCGTCATCGCCGCACTGCTGGCGCTATGCATGCCCGCCTGGGCCGCGGAGCTGCCCTTCGCGCAGCCACGGCCGCAGCTGTACACCGCAGGACAACCCAGCGCCGCTCAGCTGCAGCAGGCCGCCGCGGCCGGGGTCACGACGCTGATCGACCTGCGCCAGCCCGACGAAGCGCGCGGCTTCGATGAAACCGCCGCGGCCGAACGCCTGGGGCTGCGCTATGTGCGCATCCCCGTTGCCGGTGCCGCCGGCCTGACCGACGCCAATGCGCAGGCCCTGCGTACCGCGCTGGCGCAGAGCCAGGGCCCGGTGCTGCTGCACTGCGCCTCCGGCAATCGCGCCGGTGCGCTGCTGGCACTGCTGCAGGCGCATGACGGTGCCTCGGTGGATCAGGCCCTGCAGTTCGGCCGCGCGGCCGGCATGACCTCGCTGGAAGCGCCGACCCGTGCCCTGCTGGAGCAGGACGCCGCGCGTTGACCCTGCTCTTCTTCTCCCGCTTACTTCCCTGCTCTACAGGAGCCTGCCCACCATGACCCGCTGGTGGTCGCGCCTGCGACCGGACAACTTCACCCTCGCCCTGCTCTGCACCGTGCTGCTGGCGTCCTTCCTGCCGATGCACGGCGCCGCCGCGATGGTGCTCGACGATGTCACTGACGTCGCCATCGCCGCGCTGTTCTTCCTGCACGGCGCGCGCCTGCCGCGTGAATCGATCGTCGCCGGCCTGCTGCACTGGCGCCTGCACCTGACCATCCTGGCCTGCACGTTCGTGATGTTCCCGCTGCTGGGCCTGATGTTCAAACCGCTGGATGGCTGGCTGCTCACGCCCGAGCTGTACATCGGCGTGCTGTTCCTGTGCGCGCTGCCGTCCACCGTGCAGTCCTCGATCGCGTTCACCTCGATCGCCCGTGGCAATGTCCCGGCGGCGGTGTGCAGCGCCTCGCTGTCGAGCATCCTCGGCGTCTTCCTGACCCCGCTGCTGCTGGCCCTGCTGGCCGGCACCGAAGGCGGCATGCACAACCCCGGCCAGGCCATCGTCAGCATCATGCTGCAGTTGCTGGTGCCGTTCGTGGCCGGCCATCTGCTGCGCCCGTGGATCGCCCGCTGGGTCGAGAAGCAGCGCGCGCTGCTGCGCTATACCGACCAGGGCACGATCCTGCTGGTGGTCTACTCCGCCTTCGGCGAAGCGGTCAGCGAAGGGCTGTGGAGCAAGACGCCGCTGTTGTCGCTGCTCAGTGTGGCCGTGGTGGCGGCGGTGCTGCTCGGCATCGCGATGCCGCTGATCCGCTTCATCGCGCGCCGGCTGGGCTTCAACCGCGAAGACGAGATCACCATCCTGTTCTGCGGCTCCAAGAAGAGCCTGGCCACCGGCGTGCCGATCGCCAAGGTGCTGTTCGCCGGCGGCAGCCTCGGTGCGATCGTGCTGCCGATCATGATCTACCACCAGATCCAGTTGATCGTCTGCGCGATGATCGCGCAGCGGTATGCACGTGACCCGGTCACCCCGCGGTAGGGTCGCTCGACAGACGACCGCCGATACCGGAAGTCGTCTGTCGAGCGACCCTACCGGAGGACAGCCCGTGGAAGCGTTGCGCTGTTATCGCCGTCGTCTCAATCTTTCACACCAGCGGCGATCTGTTGCAACACGATGGCTTTTTGCTCCACGTCGCCTTCCCCGATAGCGATCAGCGAGTAGGCCTTGTTTTCCCCTGCCCATTCCAACGTTGCGCGGCTGCGCCCAAGATCATCCGAGACTTGTTCCAGCTGCGCAGGCACACCGTTAACGCGGATGTTCTGAAACTCTGCGATCACCTCTACTTTGCTGCCTGGGGCACGAAAGTTGTGTTCATTGAACTCGACGATACCCACGCCATTCACGCGATAGAAACGGGTTAGACCGGTGGATTTGAGCCCATCCAGTGCGCCGCTTGGCTCCATTCCGATCAGCTCCGCCGCACCGAGAATTGTGCGTTGGAGATCGGATGGCGGCGAAGGCAATCGCCGACGCAGTTCTGCGTTGGAACGTACGGTTCTTGGAAGCGAAGAGATCAGCTGGCCCTGCGATGGGATCTCGCCATTGGAAACCCGTCGCACTCCGGCTCGACTTAGCGCTATTTCGGCACGGAAGTGTTGCTTGACTTCTTCGGGTGCATCCAACTCAGACAGGGGAATGACCTGATAGGTACCCTGCTCCGACGAGCGGCGCACTCCATTGCTGCTGTCTTCCATTGCGGCGCGCATGGTTCGCTCATTCAACCACTTTCCAACCGCATCCACGTCGTTCTGGGCACTGAAGCTCGGGGCACTGTACAGCGACGCGACAATCAGCAACGACACGGCCAAAGAATTCATGAAGGTCACACCTTGCGCATGATGTGTGCTCGCGGCTGATCCCGGCATTCTTCTGAAAAGCGGCCTGTCATACGTGATTGATTCATTGACGGACAACAGACAGTTGGCACGACTCAGGGTTTTCATCGCAGCAGATGCTTCTGCACTGATGAGCAGGCCAGTAGCCGTAGCGGCTACGACCCCGATGTCTCTTATGGACGTCACTTGAGCACCATGAGATTGAGCGAGCAAAGTCTCGCGACGTCATTTCTACGGGGTTGTTTCTGATGAAAGTGAGCGCTGTGTATCGTTGCAGGTCGTGCAATCTGTCCCCCCCCTCGACGCGGGGGTTCCTTACAAGAGACCGTGCCTCAAGCGCCATCCATGTGAGGGGAGTGCCGGGAGGTCGTCTCCCAGATGACACCGCGCATGGATGCAGCGCGGCGCGGCCGCAGGATGCGGAGAAGCGCCCCGCCGGTATCGATGATTGGCGGAGGGTAAGCGCGGTCGCAAACGTAACGGCGCTTACAAAGCCGAACTCCGGTAAAGGTCATGCCTTACCGGGCTGGTGGTGTCTGCGTGCGGTCATTTGGGAAGCGACCCTACCAGGGCACCGCATCCTCGGCATTCGGCCTCGCTACGGGTCCGTCAGCGTCCCCACGCTCAGCGCCGGCAGATGCACCCACACGTCGTAGGACCGTTCCGGATCCGTTTCGACGACCGGATCCTGCGCCGGCAATTCACGCAGCGTGAGCGCGCGGCAGGGGTTCATGCAGCCCCAGAACTGCCCACGCAGCGCTTCCACGCGCACGCTGTACAGCGGAAGGTCCAGCAGGTACGACGCCATGGTGCGGTGCTTCATCTCCGGCGGCGCGTCCGCGAAGGGGTGGCGCATCGCGTGCACGTTACCAGTGAGCACCACCATCCGCGCCCCGGCCGGCAGTGCGTTGAACTGCTGGCGCAAGTGCGTGGCCATCGCAGCGTCGCGATCCATATCGCTGTCGTACGTACTGATTTCAATGTCATAGCCGGCCACGCCTATGTCGCGCCCCTGCAGGCGCAGCACGCGCAGCGTCTCGATCAGCGCCAGCATGTCCCGGCTGCGGCGCCCGTCGTGCTGGTCGTCCTTTACCTGCCAGAACGGCGAGGTGCGCAGTGCCGCCCGCGCATCAGCATCGCCGCTGGAGCGCAGGTAACGCGCCAGCGCGGCGTTCTCGCTCATCGGCAGTTCCAGGCCCAACCGCACCGGTGCGGTGTCGCGGCTGTAGCGTTCCATCAGGTCGGCCACGAGCAGCGGTGTCTCGGCGGTGCCGTGGTATTCGCCCAGCATCACCAGCCGGTGGTTGCCCGCCAAGGTCACTATCTGCGTTGCGGTGTCAGCGACACTGCCTGCCGGCACGGCAGCGGCTGTGCCGCACACCATCGAAGCCACCATTACAGCCATCCAGAGCCATCGCTTCATACCGTCACGTCCTGTTGGGGTCATGAAAGCAATGGCGATGCTGTGGCCCGTTTCAAGGCCGGCGCAGGAAGCTCACAGGAACGGCAACATCCAGTGGTCCACCATCAGGAAGGCGAACAGCGCCATCAGGTAGACGATGGAGTAGCCGAACATCTTCATCGAGAACAGTTCGTCCGGCGGATTCAGCATGCGCCAGGCGTACCAGAGGAAGACCGCGTTGAGCACGATCGCACCGCCGAGGTAGAACATGCCGCTCATGCCGAACACGACCGGCAGGAGGCTGACAATGGCCAGGGCGATCGAATAGACCATGATCGACTTGCGGGTGTACGCCACGCCGTGGGTGACCGGCAGCATCGGGATTTCCGCCTTGGCGTAATCCTCGCGGCGGAAGATCGCCAGCGCCCAGAAGTGCGGCGGGGTCCAGATGAAGATGATCAGCACCAGCAGCGACGCGTAGGCCCAGTCCCACGGGCCCTGCATGCCGGTGATCGCGGCCCAGCCGAGCATCGGCGGGGTAGCACCGGCGAGGCCGCCGATGACGATGTTCTGCGAGGTCGCGCGCTTGAGGTACACGGTGTAGATCACCGCGTACCCGATCAGCGAGGCGAAGGTCAGCACGGCGGTGATCACGTTGACCCAGACCACCAGGATCGTCATCGACAGCGCGATCAGCAGGCCCGCGAAGACGAGCACCTGCCAAGGCTTGACCTTGCCCACCACCAGCGGGCGCCACGAGGTGCGCGCCATCTGCGCATCGATGCGCGCGTCCAGCAGCTGGTTGATCGCTGCGGCGGCCGAAGCGGCCAGCCAGATGCCGAGGAAGCCGAGGGCGCCGTCCAGCGCCTGCTGCGCGGTCGGCACCCCGGGGATGGCCAGGAACATGCCCACCAGCGCGGTGAACACGATCAGGGCGACGACCTTGGGCTTGGTCAGATCCCAGTACTGACGGTAACTGGCCATGCCGTCAGCCTGCCTGCACGGCAGTGGACGCAGCGCTGGCCTTGCCACCCTCGGCATCCGGCGCGCGCAGGCGCGCCAGCAAGGTCACCAGCACGAACAGCAGGGCCACGGCGCCCCCGCTGTGCGCGACGGCCACTTCCAGCGGCACCGCCAGCTTCACGTTGAGGATGCCCAGGGTGATCTGCAACACCACCAGCAGACCCAGGGCACTCGCCCAGCCGCGCATGCTCGGCAGGCGGAACAGGCGCACCGACAGCCACAGCAGGTACACGGCGACCACGATCGCCATCACGCGGTGCGCCATCTGGATCGCGATGCGCGAGGCGCCGTCGAGCACGCCCCCTTCGTAATCCACGCCGATGCCACGCCACAGGGTGAAGCCTTCCTTGAAATCATGCGGCGGCCACCACTGGCTGACGCAGCGCGGGAAATTGTCCAGCGAGGCGCTGCCGCCACCGCAGGCGAGTGCGGCGTAGTTGGCGCTGACCCAGCCGCCGAGGGCGATCTGCGCGACCAGCACGGCCACGCCGGCGCGGATCAGCCACTTCAGCCTGGGCGCCTCGGCCAGGGTGATCGGCATATGCGTGGCGCGCCACGCCATCCACACCAGCAGGCCGAACATGAGCATGCCGCCGAGCAGATGGCCCATGACCACGATCGGCTTGAGCAGCCAGGTGACCGTCCACATGCCGAGCAGCGCCTGGAAGATCACCACCGCCAGCGTCAGCAACGCGGCGCGGGCCAGGTCGATGTTGGTCCAGCGCAGCGCGGCGATCAGCAGGATCGCTTCGCCGATCAGGGCGATGATGCTCGCGGGGACGTGCATGCCCATCATGTACAGCGGTATGCCGGTCGCCACCAGCACACAGGCGGTGATCACCGCCGTGTTGCCCCAGCGACGACGACGCGTGGCCAGCAGCGCCAGGGTGAGGATCTCGATGCCGAGTGCACCGGCCAGGAAACGGTGCACCTGCTCGCGCCACGCCTTGTGCGTTTCCAGCGGGCGGATCTTGGCGGCCTCGTGGCCGATCACTTCCTCGGCGTGCTGCGGCCAGGTGACACGGCCATAGCAGGTCGGCCAGTCCGGGCAGCTCAGGCCCGCATCGGACAGACGCACGAACGAACCGAACATGATCGTACTGGCGGTCATGATCAGCGCAAACCACGCCAGACGGTGGAAATTGCGGTGCAGCACCGGGCGTGCGGAGAGGCTCATCTAAACGGAACTCACTTCAGTTTCAGCAGCGTGGCCAGGTCTTTGCGCAGACCGGCCATATCGAATCCCGGCGCGTACCGCATGATCACGAATCCGTTGGGATCGATCACATACACAGGCGTGCCGGCGGCGTCATCCACGGCGGGCAAAGCGGCACGCAGGTCCGGTTGGGCGCGCAGCGCGCGCAGTGCGGGCATGCCCTGGACCTCGGCCGGCGGCGTGCCCAGCCACAGGATCTCGACATTATCGGCGTTATGGCCGAACAGCTGCCACACCTTGCCCAATCCCTGCGACAAAGTGACGCACTCGCTGGTACAGCTGGCAGACGGGGCCACCAGGA
The DNA here is from genome assembly GCF_056393115.1 of Stenotrophomonas sp. Steno-Z10-BAI. Taxonomy (NCBI): domain Bacteria; kingdom Pseudomonadati; phylum Pseudomonadota; class Gammaproteobacteria; order Lysobacterales; family Lysobacteraceae; genus Stenotrophomonas; species Stenotrophomonas sp. Steno-Z10-BAI. The sequence continues at coordinate 56,132 of NZ_JBWJOZ010000012.1, forward strand.
TCCGCCAGGTGCGGTCGTTGGGGTTCCACGGGTACGGCTGACCATCGGCCAGGGTGGGCGGCAGTGCGCGCAGATCGGCCGGCGGCTGCAGCAGCTCCCCGGTATTGCGGTGCGAGGTCGGCTGCCAGCCGGAGAAGCGCAGCACGCCCGCCAGCGCCATGGCGCCGAAGAACACGCCGAACAACGCGATCAGGGTCCAGCGGCCGCGTGAACGGGACGGCAGCCGGGCCGGGGAAGTGGCATTCATGGGCGGCATTTTCTCATGTTGAGCCGGTCAGCGCCGGGGAGTGCCACGCCGGCGGCGATGGCGACGGAATTCCAGGACCAGCGCGACCACCAGCACGGTCAACGCCAGGCCGAACCATTGCACGGCGTAGCCCAGATGGCGACTGGGCGGCAGGGTATTGGGCAGCAGCTCCAGATCGCGCGCGTAGCCAACTGGCAGCGCCGGATCCAACCGCAGCACGCGCGCGCCCAGGCTGCCCGGCAGCAGTGACAGCGCGCGGGCCATGTCGTCGGGTGGCATCCGGCTGGCCAGCCAGACGCCCGGCTGTGGCGCGGGCGACAGCGCCGGCCCCAGGGCCAGCCCGGTGGCCGGTGACGGCGCCAGCAGGCCGCTGATGGCCGTATGGCCGGCAAGCGGCGTGATCGGTGGGATGACACGATCCGGCGGCATCGGCAGCCAGCCCAGATCGACCAGCACGCGTGCGCCGTCATCGCTCTGGAACGGCTGATACACCTTGAGGCCGGCGCGGCCTTCGCGGGTCTGGTTGTCGAGCAGGATCGTGCCGGGCAGGACGCGGCCGTGATCTTCCACCCAGCGCAGCAGCGGCGGGGCGGCCAGGGCCTGGCGCAGCGTGAGCGACTGCGCGCGGGCGGGTACCTGCTGGGCCAGCAACGCCTCTTTGGCGTGCATGCGCTGCAGTTGCCAGCGGCCCAGCTGGCAGAACGCGAGGATGACCAGCACCGCGGCGATCCAGCCGATCAGGCGTGTGTGCTTGCGCATCATGACAACGCCGGCAAAACGCGGTGATATAGGCGCACCCGCCACGCCATCGAGCCGCGCATGAATGATTCGTTGAAGACCCTGCTGGTAATCGCGTTTCTGATCGTCATCGTCTGGAATCTGGGCGCCGGGCTGTATTACCTGCTGGTCGATCGCGGCCAGACCAAGCGCACCGTCAATGCCCTCACCCGCCGCATCGCGGTATCGGTGGCGCTGATCGTGCTGGTGGTCATCGGCATCTACAGCGGTTGGATCAAGCCCCACGGCATCGGCGGCTGAGGCCGCACCGGCGTCGATGCGGCAGGACGTCGCACCGACGCTACAGCACGTAGACGAACAGGAACAGCATCAGCCACACCACGTCGACGAAGTGCCAGTACCACGCGGCGGCTTCGAAACCGAAATGGTTGTCGCGGGTGAAATGCCCTTTCGACGAGCGCAGCCACATCACCGCCAGCATGATCGTGCCCAGCAGCACGTGCGCGCCGTGGAAGCCGGTGAGCATGAAGAAGGTCGAGCCGTAGATGCCCGAGCCCAGGGTGAGGTTGAGTTCCTTGTAGGCGTGGATGTACTCCTCCACCTGCAGGGTGAGGAAGCCCACGCCGAGCAGCACGGTGATGCCCAGCCAGACCAGGAGTTGGCGGCGGTGACCGGCCTTGAGGGCGTGGTGCGCAATGGTCAGGGTGACGCCGGAGGTGAGCAGGATCAGCGTATTGATCAGTGGCAGACCCCAGGCCGGAATGGTCTGGAAATGGCCGCCGATCGCGCCGGGGCCATTGGTCGGCCACGCCGCCGAATAGCCGTCCCACAGCAACTCATTGGTCATCACGCCATCGCCCGCGCCGCCCAGCCACGGCAGGCCCAGGTTGCGGGTGTAGAACAGCGCCCCGAAGAACGCGCCGAAGAACATCACTTCGGAGAAGATGAACCACACCATCCCCATCCGGAACGAGCCATCCACCTGGCGGTTGTAGCTGCCAGCCTGCGATTCGCGCACCACGTCGCTGAACCACCAGAACAGGGTCAGCACCAGCATCGCGATGCCGGCGTAGAAGGTCCACTTGCCCCAGCCGGAATCGTTGAGCCAGCTGGCCACGCCGACCATGGTCACCATCATCGCAATGGAACCGATGAACGGCCATTTGCTGTGCGTGGGCACGAAGTACACGTTCGCATCGGGGCTTTGCTGGGCCATGGTCTTGGGTCCGGTCCGGATCAGGGAGCTGCACGCGCGCCGGTCGGCAGGCTGGCCGGGGCCAGCTGCGCGGACAAGGCGTCGTTCTTGTAGAAGGTGTAGGACAGGGTGATCGTGGTGATGTTGGCCGGCAGGTCGGGATCGACGATGAAGCGCACCGGCATGTCGCGCTTCTCACCGGCCTGCAGGGTCTGCGCGGTGAAGCAGAAGCACTCGGTCTTGCTGAAGTAGCCCGACGCCTTGGCCGGTGCCACCGACGGCACGGCGCTGCCGACCAGCGCGCGATCGCTGTCATTGCGCGCGTAATACAGCGCCTCGTTGAGCTCGCCGGGCACCACGTCCATCGTCAGCTGTTCGGGATGGAACGCCCACGGCAACTTGGAATTCACGCCGCCATCGAACTCCACCCGCACGGTGCGCTTGCCGGTGGCGGCTGCAGTGCCCGCCGCCGCACCGGGGCCACGCTCCAGGCGCACGCCGAACACCTTCTCGCAGGCGATGCGGTACAGCGGCACCAGCGAGAAGGTCAGCACGAACACCGCCAGCGCCACCCCGATCAGGCGGGGCAGGCCCGCATGACGCGCGGGTGCCGGGCGCGGATCGCTCATCGCCCGATCACCCCGCTGAGGATGAAGCCGCCATAGACCATCAGCGCGACGATCCCGACCGCCCACGCGGTGCGATGCGCGCGGCGACGTTGCAGGGCCTGCTCATCCGGCGTGCGGGTGGTACTGGTCATGAGCGGCCTCAATGGGTGATGTCGTCATGGGCCAGATCACCCGGACGGATGGTCGGCGGCGTGGTGAAGGTATGCGCCGGTGCGGGCGAGGGAATCGTCCACTCCAGGCCACGTGCGCCTTCCCAGCAGCGGTCGGCGGCCTTCGCGCCGTGACGCAGCGAGTGCCATAGGATCGCGGCCATCATGAAGGGCGTGACGAACATGCCGAACGCGCCGATCGAGCTAATTAGGTTCCAATCCGCGAAGGCCACGCTGTAATCGGGAATACGCCGCGGCATGCCGGCCAGGCCGAGGAAGTGCTGCGGGAAGAACAGCAGGTTCACGAACACGATCGACCACCAGAAATGCACCTTGGCCCAGGTTTCGCTGTACATGCGCCCGGTCCATTTCGGCCACCAGTAATACACCGCGGCGATCAACCCGAACACCGCACCGGTGACCAGTACGTAGTGGAAATGTGCGACCACGAAGTAAGTGTCGTGGTATTGGAAATCGGCCACCACGATCGCCAGCATCAGGCCGGAGAACCCGCCGATGGTGAACAGGATCACGAAGGCCACCGCCCACAGCATCGGCGCTTCGAAGGTGAGCGAGCCGCGCCACATGGTGCTGACCCAGTTGAACACCTTCACCCCGGTCGGGATGGAGATGAGCATCGTGGCGAACATGAAGTAGATCTCGCCGCCCAACGGCATGCCCACGGTGAACATGTGGTGGGCCCAGACGATGAAGGACAGGAACGCGATCGCGGCGATCGCGTAGACCATGGCCTGGTAGCCGAACAGCGGCTTGCGGCTGAAGGTGGGGATGATCTCGCTGACCACGCCGAACGCCGGCAGGATCATGATGTAGACCTCCGGGTGCCCGAAGAACCAGAAGATGTGCTGGTACATCACCGGGTCACCGCCGCCGGCGGCGTTGAAGAAGCTGGTGCCGAAGAACTTGTCGGTGAGCAGCATCGTTACCGCGCCGGCCAGCACCGGCATCACCGCGATCAGCAGGAAGGCGGTGATCAGCCAGGCCCAGCAGAAAATCGGCATTTTCAGCAGATCGATGCCGGGCGCGCGCATGTTGAGCACGGTGGCGATGATGTTGATCGCGCCCATGATCGAGCTGATGCCGGCCACGTGGATGGCGAACACGCTGAAGGCCACGTTGTAGCCACCCTGCAGCGACAGCGGTGGGTACAGCGTCCAGCCACCGGCCGGTGCGCCGCCGGGCAGGAACAGGGTCAGCAGCAGCAGGCTGAAGGCCACCGGCAGCAGCCAGAACGACCAGTTGTTCATGCGCGGCAGCGCCATGTCCGGCGCGCCGATCTGCAGCGGGATCATCCAGTTGGCCAGCCCGACGAAGGCCGGCATCACGCCACCGAAGATCATCACCAGCGCATGCACGGTGGTCATCTGGTTGAAGAACTCGGGCTTGACGAACTGCAGCCCCGGTTGCGCCAGCTCGGCGCGGATGATCACGCTCATCGCCGCACCGATGATGAACATGATGAAGCTGAAAAGCAGGTAGAGCGTGCCGATGTCCTTGTGGTTGGTCGAGAAGAACCAACGCTCGAAGAACCCCTGCTGATGCCCGTGATGCCCGTCGTGGTCAACTGCGGAATGCGCCATCGCAACTACACCTCACTGTATCCGGTGGTACCCGCATCCGCCGGCTGGCGGACGCGGCTCGATTTCAGGCGTTGCTGTCTGTTGCTGCCGCGGCAGGCTCAGCGGCAGGTGCCGGGGCCGCCTCGGCCGGGGCAGCCGGCGCGGGCGCCGGAGCGGCCTGCGGTGCAGGGGCCGGCGCAGGCTTTTTGGAGGCCAGCCATTTCTGGTAATCCTCCTTGGAGACCGCCTCGACCACGATCGGCATGAAGCCGTGATCCTTGCCGCACAGCTCGGCGCACTGGCCGCGGTACACGCCGACCTGTTCGATGTTGGTCCAGGCCTCGTTGATGAAGCCGGGAATCGCATCCTGCTTCCAGCCCAGCGCCGGCACCCACCATGCGTGGATGACGTCGTCGGAGGTGATCACGAAGCGCACCTTGGTATCGACCGGCAGCACCAGACGGTTGTCGACATCCAGCAGGTAATGCGGATGGCTGTCGCGGGTCGGGACCACGCCACTCTGGCGCACGCGGTCGGACTCACGGTCCAGGCGGCTGGTGAAGCTGACCTTCTCGCCGAGGTAGTCGTACTTCCACATCCACTGATACCCGGTGACCTTGACGGTCATTTCCGAATCGCGGGTGTCGTAGAACTTGATCAGATTGGCCGTGGCCGGCCAGGCCATCACCACCAGGATGATCACCGGGATCACTGTCCAGATGACCTCGGCCTTGGTGTTGTGGCTGAAGGTGGCGGCCACCGCGCCCTTGGATTTGCGGAATTTGAAGATCGCGTAGAACAGCGCACCGAACACCAGCACCCCGATCACGGTACAGACCCACAGCGAGAACAGGTTGGACTCCCACGCCAACCGCGAGCTCTGGGTCACCCCCTTGCCCATGTTCAATTGCCACGGTTTGGGGTCGGCCGCCTGGGCCCACGCCATGGCCGGCGCCAGCAGCGCGACCCCGCTCAACACTGACTTCCCGAACGTCCTGCCCCACTTTCTGCATTGCTTCATTGCCTAGACCCTTAGCGTCGTCGGTTGCGGCCGTCATTGGCCGCGAGCAAGCCTTCTAGTTTCTGAGCCAGTACCTGGCGTTCGGCCGGTGCGAGGAAACTCCCCACGTCCACCTGCCGACCGCTGGATGCCAGCCGGACTCTGCGTTCGTCGGCGATCAGCCTCACCCAGTGCGGGTGGGCGCTGAACACCGGCGAATGCCCGGGTGCGGGAATCACTTCCACACACGCCGGCACTACCCGGATCTCTTCCTGCCGTTCTCCACTGCGCCACACCGAGCGCAGCGCCACTGCCAGCAACACGCTGTACAGCAGAGCAAACACGGGGGCGAATACGTTGCCGGTGAACCAGCCCAGGCCGGCCGCCAGCCACATCACCCCCGCCAACACCGCAAACAACAGGACGAACTGCCGGGCATCGAGCGCCCGTGGGGGGCGCAGCCGCAGTTGCGTCCCTGATCCGTCCGGAGCGATGAGCACCTCGATCATGTCGCAACCGCGTTTTTTCCTGCCGCGGGAAACGTCTCGATGGTAGCCCCGCTCTCCAGCGAGTAGCAAGGGTCCATTCACAGTTTCAGGAATGTTGCAATACAGCATTGCCTGCGGCGGCCGTTTTGACGAAAACAGCACAATAAATAGCGGGCGGGTCGAATCCGCCGAATCCCCCTGTATGAAAGGCTATGCGCCGCATGGGCGCGGGCACGAAAACCCCTTGACTCGCCAAAAAAACGATTAAAATGGTCAAGTTCTCCACGAGCCGACCGGCATGACTGCATCCTCTGTCCTTCCCCCTGCCCCGGCATCGTCCGGCGCCGCCCGCCCGCCGCTGCTGTCCCCCGAGCTGCCGGCCGTTCCCGACGCGTTCCGCCAGGCGATCACCGATGCCTGGTTGAAGGACGAGGCCACCCATGTGCGCGAGCTGCTCGAGCAGGCACGCCTGCCGGCCGCCGAGCAGGCCAAGGTGCAGGCCACCGCTGCCGACCTGGTCAAGCGCGTGCGCGTGCGCGCCCAGGACCAGGGCGCGATCGAAGCCTTCATGCGCCAGTACGATCTGGGCAGCGAGGAAGGCGTGCTGCTGATGTGCGTGGCCGAAGCCCTGCTGCGCATTCCCGACCAGGAGACCGCCGACAAGCTGATCCGAGACAAGCTCGGCGAGGCCGACTGGAAAAAGCACATGGGCGGCAGCGACTCGGTGCTGGTCAACGCTTCCACCTGGGGCCTGATGCTGACCGGCCGCCTGGTCCAGATCAACGATGCCACCCGCGCCGATGTGCCGGGCGCGTTCAAGCGCCTGATCGGCCGCGTGGGTGAGCCGGTGATCCGCCTGGCCGTGCGCCAGGCGATGAAGATCATGGGCCACCAGTTCGTCATGGGCCGCACCATCGACGAAGCGCTGTCGCGCTCGCACAAGGGCGACAACGCCAGCTACCGCTATTCGTTCGACATGCTCGGCGAAGGCGCGCTGACCATGAAGGATGCCAAGCGTTACCTGGAAGACTACCGTCGCGCGATCCACTCGATCGGCGGTGACCACAAGGCCCGCGGCGGCCGTCCCGATGGCGACGTCAATTCGGCACCGGGCATCTCGATCAAGCTCTCCGCGCTGTACCCGCGCTACGAGCATGCCAAGCGCGCACGCGTCATGGCCGACCTGGTGCCGGGCGTGCTGGAACTGGCGCAGCTGGCCAAGTCGTACGGCATCGGCTGCACCGTCGACGCCGAAGAAACCGACCGCCTGGAACTGTCGCTGGACATCATCGAGACCGTGGTCAGCGATGCCTCGCTGGCCGGTTGGGAAGGCTTCGGTGTGGTCGTGCAGTCCTACCAGAAGCGCACCCCGTACACGATCGACTACCTGGCCGACCTGGCCCGTCGCATCGGTCGCCGCCTGCAGGTGCGCCTGGTCAAGGGCGCGTACTGGGATGCGGAGATCAAGCGCGCGCAGATCGACGGTCTGCCGGCCTACCCGGTGTTCACCCGCAAGCAGAACACCGACGTCTCCTACCTGGCCTGCGCCAAGCGTCTGTTCACGCACAGCGATGCGATCTACCCGATGTTCGCCACGCACAACGCGCACACCATCGCGGCCGTGCAGGCGATCGCCAAGGGCGGCCAGTACGAGCACCAGAAACTGCACGGCATGGGCGATGACCTGTATGCCGAAGTGGTGCCGGCCGACCGTCTGAACGTGCCGTGCCGCGTGTATGCGCCGGTCGGTTCGCATGAAGACCTGCTGCCGTACCTGGTGCGTCGTCTGCTCGAGAACGGCGCCAATTCCAGCTTCGTCAACCGCATCACCGACGAGAACGTGGCCATCGACGACCTGATCCGCGATCCGGTCGAGGTGGTCTCCTCGTTCGCGTCCATTCCGCATCCGAAAATCCCGCTGCCGGTCGATCTGCTGCGCAGCCAGAACCATGACAGGAAGAACTCCATGGGCGTCAATCTCGCCAACGACAACGATCTGCGCGCCTTGGCCGAGCAGCTCAACGCGGCCGTGCCCGCGCCGGGTAAGAGCGGGTGGCACGCCGCGCCGCTGGTGCCGGGTGCCAACCCGACCGGCGCACTGTTGAACGTGACCAACCCGGCCGACACGCGCCAGGCGGTGGGCCAGTGGCAGCCGGCCGACAGCGCCACCGTGGAGAAGGCACTGGCCAATGCCGTGGCCGCGCAGCCGGCCTGGAACCGCACCCCCGCCGCCAGCCGCGCGGCGATCCTGGAACACGCCGCCGACCAGCTGGAAGCGCGCATGCCCGAGTTCATGGCGCTGTGCGTCAAGGAAGCGGGCAAGAGCCTGCCCGACGGCATCGCCGAAGTGCGCGAAGCGGTCGACTTCCTGCGCTACTACGCCAAGCAGGCGCGCGAGCAGTTCGGCCACGCCGAAACGCTGCCGAGCCCGACCGGTGAATCCAACGAACTGCAGCTGCATGGCCGCGGCGTGTTCGTCTGCATCAGCCCGTGGAACTTCCCGCTGGCGATCTTCCTGGGCCAGGTCAGCGCCGCGCTCGCCGCCGGCAACAGCGTGATCGCCAAGCCGGCCGAGCAGACCAACCTGATCGGCTATTACGCGGTGAAGCTGCTGCTCGATGCCGGCGTGCCCGAAGGCGTGCTGCAGTTCCTGCCGGGCGACGGCGCGACCGTCGGTGCCGCCCTGACCGCCGACCCGCGCGTGGCCGGCGTGGCCTTCACCGGCTCGACCGACACCGCCCGTGCGATCAACCGCGCGATGGCCGCACGCGACGCTGCGATCGGTGTGCTGATCGCCGAGACCGGCGGCCAGAACGCCTTCATCGCCGACTCCTCGGCGCTCCCGGAGCAGCTGGTCAAGGATGCGATCGGGTCAGCCTTCACCTCCGCTGGCCAGCGCTGCTCGGCCGCACGCGTGCTGTTCGTGCAGGACGACATCGCCGACAAGGTGATGACCATGCTGTCCGGCGCGATGGCCGAACTCAAGGTCGGTGACCCGGGCCTGCTGTCGACCGATGTCGGCCCGGTGATCGACGCCGACGCGCTGCAGATCCTCAAGGATCACGCCGTGCGCATGGAGAAGGAAGCCCGCCTGATCGCCGCTGCCACGCTCAGCGACGACGCCGCGCACGGCACCTTCTTCGCCCCGCGTGCGTACGAACTGAAGAACCTGGACCAGCTGCACAAGGAAATCTTCGGGCCGGTGCTGCACGTGATCCGCTGGAAGGGCGACCAGCTCGATGCGGTGATCGACCAGATCAACGCGACCGGCTACGGCCTGACCCTGGGCGTGCATTCGCGCATCGATGAAACCGTGGACCGCATTTCATCGCGCATCAATGTCGGCAATGTGTACGTCAACCGCAACCAGATCGGTGCCGTAGTCGGCGTGCAGCCGTTCGGCGGCCAGGGCCTGTCCGGCACCGGCCCGAAGGCCGGCGGCCCGCACTACCTGCTGCGCTTTGCCACCGAGAAGACCGTCACCGTGAACACCACGGCAGCCGGCGGCAATGCCTCGCTGCTGACCCTGGGCGACTGATTCCCAGCGTCCTGCGGTAAACAAAAAACCCCGCGAAAGCGGGGTTTTTTGTAGGTCACGGGCTTTCGATGGACTCGATCTGGTCCTGCATCAGCAGCTCGTTACCCATGTACCGCTCGAACTTGATGCGCCCGAAGCCGGCGGCGTACCACGCCTCGATGCGGTTGTCTTCGAAGGTCGCGGTGACGTGGCAGGTGTCCTTGAACGTGCGCGGCTGGTTGTCGACGTCCGCGTCAATGTCTTCGAAACCGACGAAGGTGTAGTCGGAGAAGCCGTCGTAGTCGATCGGTTCAACGGTTTCGTCGACATGGTTCATGCGCTCGCCAGCGCCGGTGACCTCGAAACGATCGCCCGGCTTGGCGCTCTGCGGGAACGTCGGCGCCGGCTTGAAGGTATCGGTCCGCGTGGGGCCGTCGCTGGACATGCTGTAACGCTCCTGGCCCAGCAGCTGGCGGCCGCTGATGTCATGGAACGTGGCCATCCCGATGCCACCACCGGCACTGTGCATCTTGATGGCGTTCTGGCCAGCGAAGGTCACTTTTTCGATGGTCAGCGTTTCATCGGCATTCGACCAGGACAGACCCGGGGTCAAGGTGAAACAGGCAGCGAACTCCGGCGCGGCAATGGCAGGCAGCGAGAGACCGGCCAGACCCATGGCGAGCGTGGAGCGCAGCAGCAGAGACGACATATACAGATCCTTGTCAGTAATCACGGGACGGCAGGGCGCAGTCCGGGCGGGGATTGTACGTCGTGCTGGATGTCATTCCAGTGTTCATCGTTTCGGCCGCGCGGCGCGCGTGATCATGCCGATGCGACCTGCGGTTGCAGATGCGCGTAACCGGCCGCCTGTACGACGTCGTTCAAGTGCCACAGTCGGCCGTTGGCCGCCCAGTGGCCATCGGCGATATCGGTCATCACGATCGAACTCAGCAGCACGCGTGGATCGCCCGGTGCCACGCAACCGGCGATGGCGTCGTGCAGGTGCAGCGCGTAGTCGGCGCGTTGCTGCGCATCCAGCACGCCCTGCGGAATCCGCACCTCGACCTGGCAGGGAATGCCGCGTGCGCCGATATCCTGGCCGCCACACAACCAGTGGCCGACCGCGATTTCCTGCAGCATCACCCAGCACAGCCGCTGCTGAGCTGGCTCGGCACCCAAGCCGCTGGCGCGGACGGCGGCGTCATGCACCGCCTGTAGCAGGCGTTGCCGGGTAGCGGCGTCGAACGCGTTGGCGGGAAGGGTGAGGGTGATGTTGGGCATGCGGATCGACCGGTTGCGTAAAGGGACTCCATTGGAGCCGAACGCTGCCCCGGGCAACATCGGCCGATCCGACATCTTTCGTGCACAATCAGCCAATGCACGATTTCACTGTCATCGTCCTGCCGGGCGCGTTCGCCTCCAGCGTCGCGCTCACCTTGGACATCCTCACCACGGCCGCCACCCTCGCCCCGCGCCTGGGTCTGCCGGTGCCGCGCTGGCAGGTCTGCAGCCCGGCACGCGGCGCTGTCCGCCTGGGCACGCACCTGCAGCTGCGTGCCGCGCCGATGCCACGCGTGGCAGATGCGCAGGCGTGCTGGATCGTGCCAGGGCTGGGCGTGGAGGATCCTGACGCCATCGCACAGCGGCTGGGCGAGCCCGACATCCCGGGTGTGGTGCGGGCGCTGCGCGCGCATGTGGCGGCGGGCGGGCGTGTCGCGGCCTCCTGTGCCTCCGTCTTCCTGCTGCACGATGCCGGGCTGCTGACCGGGCGCAGCGTGACCACCACCTGGTGGCTGGCCGGCGCGTTGCAGCGGCAAGCTCCGGAGTGCCAGGTCGATCCAGACCGCATGGTGATCGACGACGCGCCGCTGATCACGGCCGGTGCCGCGCTCGGGCACACCGACCTGATGCTGTACCTGCTCCGGCAGCGCTTTGGCCCGGCGCTTCCCGATGCGGTGGCACGGGCGCTGCTGCTGGATCGCCGGCAACTGCAATCGCCGTTCATGGTCCCGGCGATGATGGCGCAGGGCAACGCGCTGATCGCCTCACTCACCGCCCACATCGAAGCCACGCTGCCGGCCACGGTCAGCGTCGGTGCGCTCGCCAAGTACGCCGGCATGTCCACGCGCACGCTGTCGCGGCAGGTGGGCAAGGCAACCGGGCAAGGGCCGCTGCACCTGATCCGCAGTGTGCAGTTGAACCAGGCGCGCACCCTGCTGGAGAACAGCCGCTACTCGGTGGAGACCGTGGCCGAGCGCGTGGGCTACCGCGATCCCACCGCCCTGCGCCGGCTGATGCGCAAGCGCCTCAACGCCACGCCGCGGCAGTTGCGCTGACCGCTTTCGCCTTGTCTGCAGGCAACAAAAAACCCCGCTTTCGCGGGGTTTTCTGCTGCTGCGTTCAACCGATCAGTGCTGCGTTGATCAGAACTTATAGTTGAACGAAGCGGCCAGCACGTCGCCACGGACCTTGTACTTGCCGTTGAGCGAGTTGCCCTGGTTGCCCTGGGTCGGCTTGACCAGGATGTTCGGCTCGCTGGTGAACAGGTGGGTGTAACCGAAGTTGTATTCGGTGTTCGCCGACGGGGTCCAGCCCACGCCCAGCGACAGCCACTTGCGGCTGGTATCCGGCACGCGGACGTCGCGGTGCGCGTCGGTGGTCGGGGTCTGGTCAAGCGCCACACCGCCACGCAGGGTCACGGTGTCGCTCAGCTTGTAATCGGTACCCAGCGAGACGAAGGTCGTGTCGCGGTAACCAAAGTTCAGGTCCGAGTTCGGCTGGTTGGAAGCGAAGTCGATGGTGACCGTGTCGAACGCGGTCGACCACGCGGTGCGGGTCACATCACCCATGACGGTCCAGCGGTCATTGATGTTGTGGGTGACGCTCAGGGTGGCCGAGGCCGGCAGGGTCAGCGTGGCCTTGCCGCTGGTGTTGACGAACACGCCCGGCTGGGTCGCTGCCAGGATCGACGCCGTCCGGCCACCATCGCTGGGCAGATCAAAGTTGGCATCGCCGCCGGTGATCTTGTGCTCGACCTTGGAGCGGTAGCTGATGCCGATGTGGGTGTTCTCGTCCGGGCTGAACAAGCCGCCGACGGTCCAGCCCACAGCGTTGTTGTCACCCTTCACGGTCGACTTGCCATCGGCGCTGCCCGGCGCGTAGCCCGGCACGCGACCGGCGAAGAGGGCGCCGAAGTCGACAGCCTGGCTCAGCTCGATGGTCAGGTGCTCGACGAACACGGACGCGCCGAAGGACACGTACGGGTTGACGTCGTAGGACGCGGCAAAGCCCAGGTCGATGGCCTTCATATCGGTCTTCAGACCACTGTAACGGCCGACCCAGCCATTGTCGTAATCGGTCTTGAAGCCGAACGGGGCGGTCAGCGAGACGCCGAAGTGGGCCTGCTCGCCGATCGGCATGTGGAAGTACGCGGCCGGAACCGGGGCGATCATGCCGGCGTCGCCGCCGTTACCGCCCGTCTGCGGCTGACCTGCGCCATTGCGGCCGGTGCCCTTGTACTTGGCCGAGAAGCTGATGGCGCTCAGATCGCCCTGGACCTGCATGCCTTCGAGCTGGCGCATGCCGGCCGGGTTGACGGCCATGATCGAGGCGTCGCCAGCGGCGCTGCCGGAACCGGCGAAGGCGCGGCCGAGGCCCTTGGCGCTGTTTTCCTTCAACTGGAAGGCGGCAGCGTTGACGTGGCCCACGGCCAGGACACCGGCGATGCCGACGGCCAGGGCGGTGACGCGGGCAAGAGTGGAAGCGGTATGCATTGTTGGTTCTCTCCGGAAAGCGGTGATGTTGGCAACGCGCGCCTGCGCCGCCCCTCCCCTTGATGGGTCAGGACAACGCGCCGGATTCCCCTCCCGACATACGACGCCGTATGCGAGTATACCGAGAGCGGTTAATGAAACAATAACGTAAGTCGCCCTTGTGGCTATTCATGCTGAACGCGACATATCCCCGTCAGCTCAGCCTCCGCGCTAGGCTAGTGCCCGCATGTTCGTGTCGACCCCCTCCCGCAAGAAAGCCGCCTACCGCTGGGCCACCCCCCTGCTGTTCGCCGCGCTGTGGGTGGCCTTCCTGTGGTCGATCTCGCGGCCGGACGATGCCCGCCGCAGCCTGTGGATGGACTGGGGCGCCCTCTCGACCGGCCTGACCCACCCGCTGGACTGGTGGGCGACGCTGCAGGATGGCAGCGTGCTGCGGCTGTTCACTGCGCTGTTCCTGCACGCGGACTGGTCGCACCTGCTGGGCAACCTGGTGTTCCTGCTGATCTTCGGGCTGCCGGCCGAACGCGTGCTGGGGCCGTGGCGGCTGATGCTGCTGTTCCTGGTCGGCGGGGCGATCTCGAATCTGACCGCCATCTACACGATGGGCAGCCCGGACCAGATCATCATCGGGGCCAGCGGCGCGGTGTCGGCCTTGATCGGCGCCTACCTGGCCCTGTTCCCGGGCGCGCGGCTGGGCGTGGTGATCCCGCTGGGCCTGTTCCTGGAATTCGTCCGCGCCCCGGCCTATCTGCTGATCGGGGTCTGGGCAGCGCTGCAGGTGGTATTCGCCTACATCGGCCCGACCTTCGGCATGGTGGCCTGGTGGGCACATATCGCCGGCTTCGTGTTCGGCCTGGGCTACGGCGTGTATGTGCGTGCGGCCATCGCGCGACGGCTGCGCAAGCGGCATGGGTTCTAAGCGAACACCCATCGCGCTGTGGTAGTGCCGGCCGCTGGCCGGCGCCACGTACGGTTGGATTTCTGCTGAGCCGGCCAGCGGCCGGCACTACCGGTCAGGGCTTGATCGGCGCCGTCGAGGCCGGTGCCTCGGGCTTGGCCGGCGCGGGCGTCGCCGGTGCCGCAGCAGGCCGTTCGGTTGGCGTTGCTTCTGACGGCTTTGCTTCTGACGGCTTTGCTTCTGACGGCTTTGCTTCTGACGGCTTTGCTTCTGACGGCTTTGCTTCTGACGGCGTTGCTTCTGACGGCGTTGCTTCTGACGGCTTTGCTTCCGTCGGCTTTGCTTCTGCCGGCTTCGTATCTGATGGCTTGCCCGCTGCCGCTGCCGGCTTGGCCGCCGGCTTCTTCGCCGCGTCCGCCTTCTGCCTGGCCAGCACCGAACCGGGCTGCTTCAACTCGGCCAGCGCGTCATTGATCGGGCCATCGCCCGGCAGCACATCACCAGCCTTGTAGCCTTCGGTGCCTTCTTCGTCACCGCGCAGGTGGCCGGGCAACGTGGCTTCGCTGTAATCGGTCAGGCTGGCCGGCAGCTCGTCGTCACCGGCGCGCTTCTCCGGCTGCAGCAGCACATCGGGAATGATGCCGGTGGCCTGGATGGACTTGCCGCTCGGGGTGAAGTACCGCGCGGTGGTGAGCTTCACCGAATCGCCGTTGTCCAGCGGCAGCACGGTCTGCACCGAGCCCTTGCCGAAGGTGCGGCTGCCGACCACGCGGGCGCGGCCGTTGTCGCGCAGCGCGCCGGCCAGCACTTCGGAAGCACTGGCCGAGCCGGCGTCGGCCAGCACCACGACCGGCGCGCCCTTGAGCAGATCGCCCGGGGTCGCATCGAAGCGGGCATCGCTGATCGAGATGCGGCCACGGGTGCTGACGATGTTGCCCTTCTCGAGCAGATCGTCGGCCACCTGCACGGCAGCGGTGAGCAGGCCACCCGGGTTGCTGCGCAGATCCAGCACCAGGCCCTTGAGCTTGCCCCCGGCCTGCTGCTGCAGCTGGCCAACGTGCTTCTGGAAATCGGCACCGGTGTCGGCCTGGAAGGTGCTCAGGCGGATGTAGCCATAGCCGGGTTCCAGCATCCTGCTGCGCACGCTGGTGACGCGGATGGTCTCGCGGGTCACCGTGACATCGAACGGCTTGGGCTTGCCTTCGCGCACCAGGGTCAGCACCACCTTGGTGCCGGCCACGCCGCGCAGCGGTTCGGTGGCTTCGATCGCGCTGATCGGCTTGCCGTCGATGGCGATGATCAGATCGCCGGCGAGAATGCCCGCGCGTGCGGCCGGGGTATCGTCGATCGGCGAAATGACTTTCAGGCTGCTGTTGTCGGGCTGCTGCTGCAGCTCCACGCCGATGCCGTCGTAGGCGCCGTTGGCCTGCTCATCGAAGGCTTCGGCGTCTTCCTTGTCGAAATAGGTACTGTGCGGATCCAGGTCCAGCAGCAGGCCGCGGATGGCGGACCGCATCAGTTTCTTGTCGTCCACCGGATCCACGTAGGCGGCGCGCACCGCGTTGTAGACGGCGACGTAGCGGCGGATCTCTTCCAACGGAACCCGTGAGGTCACCGCTTCTTCCGTGGTGGCCGCATCGGCCCCGCGTGCCGGCGCTTCGGCGGTCTGCTGCGCCCAGGACACCGCGGGCAACAGGGCCAGCAGCAAGGTGGCGGAACGGGCTACGCGCATGAAGCACTCCAGGGTGAGCGGGGGACGGTTGACCACGCACGGGGTGCGTCGCCCGATTATGCGCGAAGCGACGATAAATTCCCGTTGAACCCCGTGCCTGGCGGCGCGCCCGTGTTGGGCGCGGTTTATCGCCGCTGCAGCCAGCTGCCCGGGTCCACCGGCTGTCCGTTGCGGCGCAGTTCGAAGTACAGCGCGGTCACGCCCTGGCCACCGGAATTGCCGACCTTGGCCACCGCCTCGCCCTTCTTCACCGTGGCGCCGGCATCACGCAGCAGCGTGTCGTTGTGCGCATAGAGGCTCATGTAGCCGTTGCCGTGATCGACGATCAGGATCATGCCGTAGCCGGTCATCCAATCGGAAAACACCACCGTGCCATCTGCGACGGCGGTGATGGTGCTGCCGGCGGGCGCGCCGATCAGCACGCCACTGCTGGTGCGGCCATCGGGCAGCTTGCCGCCGTAGCGGGCGAGCAGATTGCCCGACAACGGCCAGCCCAGACCGCCCACCTTGGGCGCAGGCGCGGAGGCAACCGCAGGGGGCGTCTTGGTCGCACGCGGCGGTGGCCGGGTACCATTCGCGGCGGCGGCCCGGTCCGCCTTCTCGGCGGCCGCCTTCTCCGCGGCGGCGCGGCGCGCGGCAGCACGACGCTCGGCTTCGGCACGGGCGGCGGCGGCGCGCAGATTGGCCAGCAGGGTTTCCAGCGCCTTGGCATCCTGGCCCAAGGCTTTTTCGCGTTCGCTGCGGTCTTTGTACCGTTCGTCCAGCGAGGCGACCGTGGCCGCCCGCTCGCGACGATCGTCGGCCAGCGTGGCGACCTGCTGTTTCTGCTGTTGGCGGGTGCCTTCCAGTGCCTTGCGCCGTTCGACGATTTCCGTCTCCACGCGCTGCAGTTCGGTGAGATCAGCCGTCAGGGACTGGATACGCTGCGCGCGCTCGCGCTGCAGATACCGGTGATAGGCCAGGCTGCGGTTCGCATCGGCGACACGGTCCTGCGACAGCAGCAGCTTCAACGGCGCGTTGTTGCCGATGCGGTACGCCGCGCGCAACAGCGAGGCCAGTTCCGCCCGCTGCTGTTCCAGGCCGGCCTGCAGCGCATCGCGCTTGGCCTGCAGTTCGTTCATGGCGCGGGTCTCGCGCTGCAATGCGGTTTCGGTCTGGGCCAGCACGCGCCCGGTGCGGGCGACCTTCTCATCGGCGTCGCGCAGCTGGCGCGACGCCTGCCCGCGCTGCCCTTCCAGATTCCGCCGCTCCTGGGCCACGCCCTTGAGCTCGCTGCGCAGCTTCTGCAGCTTGCGTTCGGCTTCCTTGGAGGATTGTGCAGCCAGCGGGCTGGCGCCGAGAACGGCCACGGCCAGCAGCAGCGCACGCAACGCCGGGGTCAGCCACTGCGTGCGACCGCGTCCGTCGGTCGGATTGTTATCCCGGCGTGAGGAAAAGGCGTTGTGGCGCAAGGGCTTTCCAGTGACTTCAGGCAGATGCGGATTGCAACGATGCATGGTGACATTCCTGCAGGCGGCCTGCCAGCCGCGCTCCACCATCGAGGTTCCCATGAAACGCTCCCTGCTTCCGCTGCTGCTGGCCCTGACGCTGCCCTGTGCGCCAGCCTTCGCAAGCGACAACATCAGCAAGGTCAACGGCAGCATCTCCGCCGAGGCCGGCCAGAGCTACGGCAATCTGGAGACGGTCAACGGCGGCATCAAGGTCGCCGAAGGCGCGGTCACCGGTCGCATCGAAACCGTCAACGGCGGCATCCGCGTGGCCGATCGCGCGCGTACCGGCGGCATTTCCACGGTCAATGGCAGCGTGCGGGTCGGGCGCGAAGTGGTTGCCAGTGGCGGCGTGGACACCGTCAACGGCGGCATCTTCCTGGATCGCGGCACCCAGATCGACGGCGGGCTGGAAACGGTCAACGGCAGCATCGGGCTGGTCGAAACGCGCGTGGCGCGCGGCATCGAAACCGTCAACGGCGACATCACCGTGGGCGTGGGTTCGCAGGTCGAAGGCGGAATCGAGGTCAAGAAGCCGAACTTCAACCTGTCGCTGACCCCCGGCCGCAAGCCGCGCGTGATCATCGGGCCGAACGCGGCGGTCAACGGCTCGCTGCAGTTCGAGCGCGAGGTCACCCTGTATGTGCACCGCACTGCCCGCATCGGCCCGGTCAGTGGTGCGGTGGCCGTGCCCTTCGATACCGACACCGCACCGCAGGATTGATATGGTGGTGACTGGTGCCGTGCGCACCCGCCTTTCCCGTTCCAGGAACCGATGATGCCCCGCAAACTTCTGTTGTGCCTTGCCGCTGCCGCTGCGTTGACCGCATGCAAGGGCGAATCCGCCGCGCCCACCGCGGCGCCTGCCACCGACGCGGCACCGACCGCACCGGGCCATGCGTTCTCGCCCGAGATCAATGCCGGCGACTTCGCCGAGCTGGTCAAGACCTTGGCTTCGGATGCGTTCGAAGGCCGCTCCCCGGGCAGCAAGGGCGAAGAGCTGACCGTCAATTACATCCGCGACCAGATGCAGCGCATCGGCCTGCAGCCAGGCAATGGCGACAGTTGGTTCCAGGACGTGGCGATGACCGAGACCACGGCCGATGAGTCGACCGTGCTGACGCTGGACCAGGCCGGCAAGACCCGCGAGCTGACGTTCGGCACCGACATGGTGATCGGCACCCGCAGCGGCCAGCCAGACGTCAAGGTCGAGGCCAGCGACCTGGTGTTCGTCGGCTACGGCGTGGATGCGCCGGAGCAGAAGTGGAACGACTATGCCGGCCAGGACTGGAAGGGCAAGACGGTCGTGATGTTCGTCAACGATCCCGGGTTCCACGTCAACGACGAGAAGCTGTTCGACGGCAAGCGCATGACCTATTACGGGCGCTGGACGTACAAGTTCGAAGAGGCCGCACGCAAGGGCGCCGCCGCCGCGCTGATCGTGCATGACACTGCCGGTGCCTCCTACGGTTGGGACGTGGTCAAGAACTCGTGGGCCGGCCCGCAGTACGACCTGCCGGCCAAGGATGACCCGGAAGCGCGCCTCCCGGCACAAGGCTGGCTGAGCGCCGATGCCGCCCGCCAGCTGTTCGCTGACGCCGGCCTGGATCTGGACAAGGCCTACAAGGACGCCAGCAAGCGCGGCTTCAAGCCGGTCCCGCTGAAGGCCAAGGTGTCCTTCGATCTGAAGAGCACCATCGCCGAGAAGAAGTCGCGCAACGTGGTCGGTGTCCTGCCGGGCAGCAAGCGTGCCGATGAAGCCGTGCTCTACATGGCGCACTGGGATCACCTGGGCAAGCACGAGGGTGAGCAGGGCGACACCATCTACAACGGCGCGGTCGACAACGCGACCGGCGTGGCCGGCATCCTGGAAGTCGCCGATGCGATGGTGCACCAGCAGCCAGCACCGGAGCGTTCGGTGGTGTTCCTGGCAGTGACGCTGGAAGAGTCCGGCCTGCTGGGCTCGAAGTACTACGTCAGCCACCCGACCTTCCCGCTGGACAAGATCGCCGGTGTGATCAACATCGATGCGATGTCGGTGGCAGGCCGTGCCAAGGACATGACCGTGACCGGCTTCGGCAGCTCCGAGCTGGAAGACATCCTCAAGCCGCTGGCCGCGAACCAGGGGCGTACCCTGCACGGCGAGACCGCGGTGCAGAGCGGCTTCTACTTCCGTTCGGATCACTTCAACTTCGCCAAGGCGGGTGTGCCGGCGCTCTATGCGGACGGGGGTGAGGATCTGCGCGACGGCGGTGTCGAGGCGGGCCGCAAGGCCGCCGAAGACTATGGCAGCAACCGTTACCACGGCCCGAAGGACGAGTTCGATCCGGCCACCTGGAAGCTGGATGGCACGGTTGAGGACCTGCAGCTGCTGTACGGGGTTGGCAAGGAACTGGCTGGCGGCGACCGGTGGCCGAACTGGTACGAGGGCAATCCGTTCAAGGCGGCACGCGATGCGATGATGAAGGGCAAGGGCGCTGAGACGCCGGCCGCGGAGTCTGCACGCTGAGCGGTTGATTGCTGTGACGTGATCTTTGCTTCATGAAAACGGCGCCTTTCTAGGCGCCGTTTTTTTTGGGTCGGCTGCTGGGTTGGTCGGGCTTTGGGGCGCGATACCCTTGCCGGTGATGCCCCCGGCCGCCGCCTTGCGGCGACGCCCTCCTCCTTGATTTCGCCCACAAGGGCATCGCGACCCAACGTATCCAGTCAACTGGCGCCGCCCAGCATCAGCGCGACAGCGAGTGCCGGGATTGATCTGGTCAGTCCGCACACAGCACGCGAAGCCTCGTAGCGGCCGGTAGGCTCCTGGGCAAAATCAAGGAGGAGGGCGTCGCCGTCAGGCGGCGGCCGGGGGACATTTGCCGAGGGGCCTGCCGGCCGCTACGGGGCCCTCACGCTCGTGGAAGATGCAAGCGGAGACGCCACCATTCCCAAAACGCAGAACTACCCAACGACACCCGCCGCACTGGCCGTACCGTCCGCACGCGCACGACCGTACGCGTCTGCTGCGGCAGTTGTAATGAAACGCTCCCCGTCCGTTGGGAGACGGACAAAAAAAACCCCGCTGCGTGAGCAGCGGGGTTTTGGGTGTAAACCCTGGCGATGACCTACTCTCGCATGGCTTAGGCCACACTACCATCGGCGCAGCTGCGTTTCACTTCCGAGTTCGGGATGGGATCGGGTGGTGCCACAGCGCTAATTTCACCAGGGAGACGGTTGGAGCAGCGCGTTGCGCCAGCTCGGCAGAGGTCTCTTCCGAGAAACAGATACCTGTCAAAACCAGGTGCCTGCAATAAAA
>NZ_JBWJOZ010000013.1:0-17230 GCF_056393115.1 Stenotrophomonas sp. Steno-Z10-BAI
CGGCATAGGTATGCGGAAAAGGGGGCGGGAGGAGAAAGGGTCACGAGGAAAGAGGGGGCAGGTACATTTAGAGCTGGCCCCGGAAATCTGAACAGCTCGATAGGTGGATTTCCTGCTCACTGAGGCAATGATGATCGCCGCGCAAGGAGCAGAACCATGGCAAGACGACCTCGCCGCAACCACTCGCTGGCCTTCAAGGCCAAAGTGGCCTTGGCCGCCATCAAGGGAGACAAGACGCTGGCCGAACTTGCCCAGCAGTTCGACCTCCATCCCAAGCAGATCACGCAGTGGCGCAGCCAGCTGCTCGAGAACGCAGCCGATGCGTTTGGTGGCGCCGAGCCGGGCCCGCCGCCAGTGGACGTGAAGGCCCTGCACGCCAAGATCGGGGAGTTGACGCTGGAGAACGATTTTTTAGAAGGCGCGCTCACCAAAGCGGGTTTGCTGAGCGCAAAGCGATGATCGACCGCATCCATGCTCTGCCGGTGACCCGGCAGGCCCAGGCTCTGGGCATCAGCCGCGGCAGCGTGTACTACCTGCCACGCCCCGTCCCGGCGCAGGATCTGGCGCTGATGCGCCGGATCGACGAACTGCATCTGGAGCTTCCGTTCGCCGGCAGCCGGATGCTGCGCGACCTGCTGAACCAGGAAGGCTTCACCGTGGGCCGCAAGCACGTGGCCACGCTGATGCGGCGGATGGGCATCGAGGCGCTGTACCGCAAGCCCAACACCAGCCGCAGGCATCCGGGGCATACGATCTATCTGTACCTGCTGCGGAGCCTGAAGATCGACCGGCCCAACCAGGTCTGGGCGATGGATATCACCTACATCCCGATGGCTCGTGGCTTCGTCTACCTGTCCGCCGTGATCGACTGGCACAGCCGCCGGGTGCTGGCGTAGCGGGTGTCGATCACCATGGACGCCGACTTCTGCATCGAGGCCGTGGAGGAGGCCATTGCCCGCCATGGCGCGCCGGAGATCCTCAACACCGACCAGGGCAGCCAGTTCACCAGTCAGACCTTTACCGGGTTGCTCAAACAGCACGGTATCGCCATCAGCATGGATGGCAAGGGATGCTGGCGCGACAACGTGTTCATCGGGCGGCTGTGGAAATCGGTCAAATACGAAGAGGTCTACCTGCGTGCCTACGACAGCGTCAGCCACGCCAAGGCTTCGCTGTCCCGCTACCTGACCTTCTACAACCAGCGAAGGCCGCACACCGCGCTTGATCGACTCACGCCAGATCAGGTCTACTTCAACCAACCGCTGCCTTTGCCGAAGGCAGCTTGACCGGCAGGCGATCCACTTATCGGATACGGCTTGGCTGTTCAAACAGACGGGGCCAGCTCTGTATGACCGGATCGCTGCCGGCCGGGAACCCGCGGTGTGCCCCGTTGCCGGGCGACAGGGCGGCGGCCACGACGCGCCCCCTCGCCACCACGATCGCCCCTGCACTGCGAACCCGTCATTCGCGCGGCGCGTCTGTCGGTTCGATTCTTCATCCATTCTTATCAGATGCTTTGCGAATGTTCTCCCTGATCGCTGGCTGGGGCCGCGATCGACCCCTCAACCATGGAGATCGACATGTACAGGAGCAGTGGAAACTTCGAGGCGTTCTCGCGCCCCCCCAAGCCCGAAGGCGTGGAGGGCCGCCGTGCCTACTTCGTCGGTTCCGGCCTGGCCTCGCTGGCGGGTGCGGTGTTCCTGATCCGCGACGCGCGGATGCCCGGCAGTGCGATCACGATCTTCGAGGAGCTTGCGCTGCCCGGCGGCAGCATGGACGGCATCCTCGACCGGCACAAGGGATTCATCATCCGCGGCGGTCGCGAGATGGAAGCGCACTTCGAGACACTGTGGGACCTGTTCCGCTCGATCCCCTCGCTCGATACGCCCGATGCCTCGGTACTCGACGAGATGTACTGGCTGCACAAGACCGACCCGTCCCGCAACCCCTGCCGCGCGATCCACAACCGCGGCGAGCCGATCGAACGGATGCCCGACCTCACGCTCACTCCAGGAGCGGTGGAGGAACTGATCGCGCTGGCGCTGACCCGCGAAAGCGAGCTGGACGACAAGCGCATCGACGAAGTGTTCGGCGAGGAATTCTTCGCTTCGAACTTCTGGCTGTACTGGGCCACCATGTTCGCGTTCGAGCCATGGGCCAGCGCGGTGGAGATGCGGCGCTACATCCTGCGTTTCGTCCATCACATTTCGACCCTGTCGGACCTGACTTCGCTGCGCTTCACCCACTACAACCAGTACGAGTCGCTGATCCGTCCGCTGGTGGCCTATCTGGAAGGACAGGGCGTCACCTTCCGCTACAACACGCAGGTCGACGACGTGCTGGTCACCGCGAGCGGCAATGGCAAGTTCGCGACCGCGATCCGGCTCACCAGCGACGGCGTCGCCGAGAAGATCGCCGTGGGTCCGAAGGACCTGGTGCTGGTCACCAACGGTTCGATCACCGAAAGCTCCACGTTCGGTGACAACGATACGCCGGCGTCCATCGTGACCGACCGCGGCGGCGCATGGTCGCTGTGGAAGCGAATGGCCGAGCGTGACCCCGCCTTCGGCCGTCCGGAGAAGTTCTGCGAGAACATTCCGGAGGCGAACTGGACGGTCTCCGCGACGGTCACGCTGACCGACGATCGCATCGTGCCGTATCTCGAACGGATCACGGGCCGCGACCCGCGATCGGGCGTGATCGTCACCGGTGGCCCCTGCAGCATCCAGGATTCAAGCTGGCTGTACGGTTTCAGCATGAGCCGGCAGCCCCACTTCGCCGAACAGGATCCGCAGAAGGAACTGGTGGTCTGGCTGTATGGGCTGTTTTCCGACAAGCCCGGCGACTACGTGCCGAAGACGATCCGCGAGTGCACCGGCGCGGAGCTGTGTGCCGAATGGCTGTACCACATCGGCGTGCCGGTGGACCAGATCGATGAGCTGGCGCACAACGCGGCCAGCACCGTGCCGTGCAACATGCCCTACATCACGTCCTATTTCATGCCGCGCGCGGCCGGCGACCGGCCGCTGGTGGTGCCGGAGGGCTCGCAGAACCTGGCGTTCATCGGCAATTTCGCCGAGACCGAGCACGACACGGTGTTCACCACCGAATACTCGGTGCGTACGGCGATGGAAGCTGTGTACACGTTGCTGGGGGTGGATCGCGGCGTGCCCGAGGTCTTTGCGTCGATGTTCGACGTGCGCGTGCTGCTCAGCGCGCTGTACTACCTCAACGATCGCAAGCCGCTGGACGAGGTGAAGCTGCCCTGGCTTGCGCGCATCGCCAGCAGTGCGGCCATCGCCAAGACCCGGGGCACCTATCTGGAGGATCTCCTGCGGGAGGCGAAGCTGGTCTGAGTGTGGCGGCGTCCGGGGTCCAGGCCGGCGCACCCTCATGCAGGCGGGTGGGCGAGGCGATGGCTACCCGCTGCTTGATGCCCCCGTGGGCGAGGCCAGTGGCGACGGCACGTGGGCCTGCAGGAAGGCCAGCATTGCTGCCAGCGTCTGCCGGCCTTCGTCGCTGTCGAGGTTGAATTGGTACTCGTGGCGTTGCGCGGGTTCGTGCCCTGGCGCGAAGAACAGGCTCTGTCGCGATCCCTGTGGAACTGACCTGATCATGCCGCCGCCGGCGCCAACCATGGATTGCGCGGCAAGTGCTTGAGCTTGGCGCACAACAGGTAGGCGATCGCGATCAGGTTCTCGTGGGTGGCATAGCCCTTCGCCCGCGCCTTGGCCGCCTGGATCTGGGCGTTCATCGCCTCCACGCTGGCGTTGGTGAGGCCACTCCGGAAGTGCTCGATGATCCCGGCCTTGTGCTCGCGCAGGGTCGCGCCAAGACGCTTGAACGGCGGCAGGCGGCTGGGGTTCACCCCCGTTTTCACGGACACTTACGAGAAGGCCGATCGAGGCCATGAGGAGTGTTCATGTCGAAGCGAAGGAAGTTCAGTGCGGAGTTCAAGCGCGGTGCTGTTGAGCAGGCGAGCCAGCCGGGCGTCAGCTGCGCTCAGGTGGCACGGGAGCTGGGGATCCGGGACACGCTGCTGACCCGCTGGAAGCGAGAGGCCCAGAGCCAAGGCAAGGTGGCCTTCGGCGGCACCGGCACGCCCCGGGATGAGGAACTCGCCCGCCTGAAGCGCGAGCTGGCCCGGGTGAAGAAGGAGCGGGATTTTTTAAGAGAAGCGGCGACGTTCTTTGCCAAGGGATCGTCCTGAGGTATCAGGCGATCGAACGTTGCCGCGATGAATTCCCGGTTCGGCTGATGTGCCGCTGCCTGCAGGTGTCCGCCAGCGGCTATTACGACTGGAGCAAGCGCCTGCCAAGCGCCCGCCAGCTCGACAACGAGCGCTTGCTCGACCGAATCCGTGAGTTGCACGAAGACAGCCGTGGCACGCTGGGCGCCGGTCGCATGCACGAAGACCTTGCCGAGGAAGGCGAGTCGGCCAGCCTGAACCGGGTGGCGCGCCTGATGGCGGCCGATGGCCTGCAGGGCTGGCCCCGGCCGAAGCGGCGTGGCCCGCGCAGCCAGCCGGCGCTGACGCCGCCGGGGGTGCGCAACCTGCTGGAGCGGGACTTCACTGCATTGGAGCCGGAGACCAAGTGGGTCACCGACATCACCGAGCTCAAGACCCGGCAGGGCAAGCTGTACCTGTGCATCGTGCTGGACCTGTTCGACCAACGGGTCGTGGGGTGGTCGATGCACCACCGGCAGGACCGGCAAATGGTGATCCGGGCCGTGCAGATGGCGGTCTGGCAGCGCCAAGGCAGCCATCCGGTGATCCTGCACTCCGACCGTGGCAGCCAGTTCCGAAGCGGCGACTACCAGCGTTACCTGACGGCCAACGGCCTGGTGTGCTCGATGAGCGCAGTGGGCCATTGCGGTGACAACGCAGCATGCGAAGGCTTCTTCGGCCTGCTCAAGCGCGAGCGGGTCTACCGCATGACCTACCCGACGCTCGATGCCGCACGGGCCGATGTGTTCGAATACATCGAGCGGTTCCACAATCCGAGGATGCGACGAAGGGTCGCCAGGCAAGACCAGAAGTTCTCAACCCTTTTACAACCGTCCGTGATTTCGGGGTAGAACCCGACGTCGCCACTTGGGTTCGCCGGAGCTTCTACCCAGAGAGGGCGCTATACAGGCTCTTCGTCACCCAATATGCCAACCGAGCCGAGGCCCAACGCGCGGGCTTTCCCAAAAGGCGGCTGGCCTACTGGGTATTCACTGACGAAGAGAACGACCGGATTCCGAACTTCTACACCCCCGTCAACGACTTCATCGACCGGCTAGAGTCCGCCAGAGTCATTCGGCAACTGCCGGCGCCCAAAGGCGAGTGCGAAGTCCTTCCGCCGCCGTCTTCGGGCTTCACGCCTGCGGCGGCAGTGGCAATGGGGCCGCTTCCGCTCGGCTAGAAGGGGGAGCGCGGAGGGCCTCTGTTCCTCTTTTCTCTTTTTTTTCAATAGGATAGAGTGCTTTTGGCACGCTAGCCTACCGAAAAAACTGAACATAATTTAAATAAGCACAATCGCATTAGGCAATTACTGCAGCGTTCGCATTGACTTGCGCCGCGCATAGGTGCAGCCTACGCTTAACAGCGGAGGGAGCTGCAATGCATAAGACGAAGCACTTTCAGCAGCGGATGGGCCAGCGGGGCATCAACCAGGCGATGATCGATCTGGTTTTGGGGTACGGCGAAAACGAGGGCAGCAAGGTGGTCCTGAGCCGCAAGAAGTCGGAGCAGCTTCGCGAAGCGCTTCGCACCCTCATGAAGATCGTAGACAAGGGCGGCTTGGTGGTCGTTGCCGAGGGCGATGCCCAGATCACCACGTATAACTATGCGGGCAGGAGCCAGTGACTATGTCCAAGGACAATGCCGGACAGGTCCTGTTCCAGGTGATGGAGCACTTCCGCAGCACCTCTCTCAGCGTCGACGAGTCCAAGTTGCTCGCGTTCCAGTTGCTCACGTGGGCGCATCTGTCGGCAAAGGACAGGCTTGAGCCCAGTGTCACGCTTGATACCGCCGTGGCTCAGGGAGGCGTCGAGGGGCTGTTGAGCGTTCTGAAGAAACTGTTCTGGCAACCCGGCGCGCTCGGAATGGCGTTTTTCAATGCCAATCGATACGTCGAGCAGGCGAATGATGCGGTTTTCGCTGCGCTGAGAACGGTGAAGTACCTGGTCGACGGCGGTGTATTCGAGAGGTTCTCGCCGGTCGATGTCGCCGGTGACCTGGTCGGTGGCACTTTCGAGGGTTTCGATGTGCCCGTCGAGCTGGCGCGTCTGATGAAAGATGTAGCGGTCGGTGAGACTACGCGTGCGGCCTACTTGCCTTGGGAGACTAGCGGCCAGCTTGTCGGGGTGCTGATGGATCAGCCTGACCTGCGCGTCCACGCTGAAGCACATCTCGGATCGCAAGTTGCGGCATTGCTCGCCGTGTTTCGTGCAGCGCCTACAGACGTTGCGCCAAACGATCCGCTGCGTGCGCCTGCAGCAGTTCATGGCGGACACCTGGAAAGATTTGACGCAACCCTTTCGATTCCACCGATGGGCATGGCCGGCGGCGTCGATGACGTGGTGATGCAGGACATCTACAGCCGCTTTCCTGTGGTCAAGGCCAGCGTGACAGGTCTGATGGTGCAGCACATTGCAGCGCAGACACGTGGAATTGCCGCAATCGTTGTACCTAATGGCTTTCTCTTCAGCTCAGGCAAGGATCGGGACGTTCGCGAATACCTGTTGCAGCAAGGCTGGGTCGAGGCGGTCATTGCGCTGCCCAATGGCATCTTCCAGCCCAGCGGGCTGGGAACATCCATGCTGGTGTTGAACACGCAGGCGCGCCACCGTCGCGTCGGATTCGTCGATGCATCGTTGCCGCACTTCCGTGTGTCGATGGGCAAGGGGCGGGTTGCGCTGCAGAACACCGGCCTCGTTGTGGACTTCTGCAGGCAGTTGCGCGTTGAATCTGACATCCAGGCGGCGGCTGGACGTCAAGAAGAGGACTCGTATACGCAAGTCGTCAGTCTGGACGCCATTTTTGACAACGATGCCACGCTGGATGTCGGTCGCTACGTCATTCCAGACCAGCAGCGTAAAGCGCAAGCGCGGTTGGAAACCCTGCCAACCGAAACACTGGAAGATGTGGTCCGCATCCTCATTCCAATACCCAACAGGGACCGCGGAGTGGATGTGTCAGCAGGAGTCGATGTTCTCGAGGTCGGGGCCGTCGATCTTCCCAGCGCCGGCTACATCCGGACCCCCGGGAAGAGTGTCAGAGTGCAACTGGCCGCCAAGCGTTCCGGCGATGTAATGGATATCTTCCTGCGGCCGCATGATCTGCTGTTGGTCGTCAAAGGCACCGTTGGAAAGATTGGCATCGTGCCCGACAACGTGCCGCCACCCGGGGAAGGAGGCTGGATTGTCGGACAGTCGTTCGTGGTCCTGCGGGGGTCAAAGCCCGGCGTGGACCTCCGTGGCCTGGGCTTGTGGTTGCGGTCGAAGATGGGCCAGCAGGTGCTGGACGGCATCAAGACCGGCGCGACCATCCCGATGATGTCCATCAGCACGCTTCGCAAGCTCAAGGTCTTTGCGCTGAACCCGCCATTGACTGAGGCCGCAGTCGAAATCCTCGAACGAGAAGAAGAGCTGCAGGGGCAGATCGATAGCTTGCAGGATGAGCAGGCCGGGATTGCAGAGGACTTCTGGAAGGAACTTCTCGCACAGCTCCAGCAGCCGCACAAGGATCAGGACACCCGATGAACATCCAACAACTCGAAAGCGACCTGTGGCAGTCGGCAGACGACCTGCGCGCCAACTCCAAGCTCACCGCCAGCGAATACTCAATGCCGGTTCTGGGGCTGATCTTCCTGCGCCACGCCAGCAACCGCTTCAATGCCTACCTGCCCGGGATCACCGCCGGAATCGGCCCGAAGGTTCCCGCTTCACGGCGGGAAGCCCTCATCAAGCTCGGCTTCCAGGGCAAGGCCGCAATCTATCTGCCGGAGGCGGCGCGCTTCGAGCACATCGCCGCTCTGCCGGCGGGCCCAGGAGTCGGCGAGGCGATCGATGCGGCCATGGGCAGCATTGAAGCCGAGCATGAAGTCCTGCGAGGCGCGCTGCCGCGTGGCTTCCCAGCGTTCGAGCCGGACCTGCTGGCGCGGCTCATCAAGGTTTTCGACGGGGAGGCGATCCGCAACGCGACCGGCGACGTGTTCGGGCGCATCTACGAGTACTTCCTCAACAAGTTCGCGATGACCGGCGCCCAGGAGGGCGGCGAGTTCTTCACTCCGCCCTCGCTGGTGCGGATGATCGTCAACGTCATCGAACCCGACCACGGCCTCGTGCTGGATCCGGCCTGTGGATCGGCGGGCATGTTCGTGCAGTCCGGCCATTTCATCGAGAGTCGCGGCCAGGATCCGCTGGATTCCGGCGTGGTGTTCCACGGGCAGGAAAAGAGCGACACCAACACCAAGCTGGCGCGCATGAACCTGGCGGTGCACGGACTGGATGCCAGCAACATCCGCCAAGGCAATACCTTCTACGAACAGATCGAACCGCTGATTGGCGAGTGCGATTTCGTCATGGCCAATCCGCCGTTTAACGTGGATGGCGTGGAGACCAGGAAGGTCGAAAGCCAGGTCGCGCCCGGTGGCCGCTTGCCGTTCGGTCTGCCCGGCCTGAACGCCAAGACCGGGGCGATCTCCAATGCCAACAGCCTGTGGATCCAGTACTTCCACTCCTATCTGAACCCGACCGGCCGCGCCGGGTTCGTGATGGCGTCCAGTGCATCGGACGCCGGCAACAAGGACAAGGAGATCCGCGAGAAGCTGGTCAGGACCGGCGATGTGGACGTGATGGTCGCCATCGGCAACAAGTTCTTCTACACCCGCAGCCTGCCGTGCACGCTGTGGTTCTTCGACAAGGGCAAGCCGGAGTCGCGCAGGGACACGGTGCTGATGCTGGATGCACGCAACGTCTATACGGTCGTCTCCGCGCGTTCGCATGTCTTCACCGAGGAGCAGCTCGCCAACCTCAACGCGGTGGTGTGGCTGTATCGGGGGGAGGGCGACAGGTTTGCGGCGCTGGTGACCAGCCATCAGCAGCAAGCGGATGGCTGGTTGGCGCAGCTGCCGCAGCGGCTGGCCGACGACACGGCGGCAATCGAGGTGCTGGCTCGGCATCTGACCGTGTTCGCAAAGGGCGCGACGCAGGCCGAGCTCAATGACGGCGTGGACGACGAGGCCCGGCTCGATGAAGCGACGCTAGCGGCCTTCAAAGCAGAGCTTGACGCGGCTCGGGAGGACGGCAAGGACACCGGGCAAGCCGTCGCAGACCTTGAGGCGGCGATGACGCTTGCACGGAAGGTCGTTGCGAAGGCCCGGCCGGACAAGCTTGACAGCGTGAAGGTCGCGCAGGCCGCGCTGGAAGACCTTGCGCCGCAACTGAAGGCCACGGCCCGGCAGCTTGAGGCCCGGCACAAGCAATGGCTGAAGTTGCTGGACAAGGCCGAGAAAGAGCTGCGTGGGCGCAAGAGCGACGCCTTCGATGCCAAGGCCATCCGAGAGGCCAGACGCGCCTTGTTGGCCGCAGACCGGAATCGGAATGAAGAGGCCACGATTCGCGACCTGGCGCTGGAGGCGCTGAAGCAATCCGGCTACTTCATCGCCCAGGGGCACTGGTTGCTATCGCGGTTTCCCGACGGCGTGTTCCTGGATGTGCCGGGTCTGTGCGCTGCCGTCCCCCTTGAGCGCATCGGGCAGAACGACTGGTCGCTCACGCCGGGGCGCTATGTCGGCGTAGCGGTGGTCACTGAAGATGACGAAGAAGGGTTTGCCGAGCGGATGCGGGCCATCCATGACGAGCTGGCAGAGTTGGATGAGAAGGCATCCGAGCTTGCGGCGACCATCAGCGAGAACTTCGAGGAGTTGTTCGCGTGAGTGACAGTGTACGAACGATTCGAGACATTGCTATTGGCGTTTACGACGGCCCGCATGCAACGCCAGAGCTTCATGAAGAGGGTGCAGCGGTATTCCTTGGAATTCCTAACATTTCGGCAGATGGCAGAATTGACCTAGCCACTGCCCGGTGGGTTGCCGATCGTGACCTTCCGAGATGGAATCGTCGCGTGACGCCGCAGGCGAATGACATCGTTTTCACCTATGAAGCAACTTTGAATAGGTACGCCATCATCCCCGACGGCATGAGTTTCACGTTGGGTCGTAGAACCGCATTGATACGCCCGGATCCAGAAAAGATCGACTATCGCTATCTGTTCTACTACTTCTTCGCGCCGAGATGGCGGGCACAGATTGAAGCAAAAACGATGACGGGCGCGACGGTTGATCGGATTCCGTTGACGAATTTTCCAGGCTTCGAGATTTTTGTTCCTTCGTTGGGAGAGCAGCGAAGAATATCTGCAGTACTGTTCGCTTACGACGATCTCATCGCCACTAATCAGCGCCGCATCGCCCTTCTGGAAGACGCCGCCCGTCGCCTATATCGAGAATGGTTCGTGCATCTACGCTTTCCCGGCCATGAGACCGTCACGGTGGTGGATGGCGTGCCGGAGGGTTGGGCACGCAAGACCTTGGGTCAAATCGCGCCGCTCAAGTACGGCAAGGCGCTTAAAGCTACGGAACGCAAGGATGGACAGGTGCCTGTGTATGGCTCAAGTGGGGTTGTCGGTAACCATGATCGTGCGCTCGTGGATGGGGGCGCCATCGTAGTCGGGCGCAAAGGCAATGTGGGCAGCCTGTACTTTTCGCCCGAGCCCTGCTTTCCGATCGATACGGTGTTCTTCATTGATCCCGAAGCGTCGACGTTCTATTTATTGCAAGCCCTGAGCAACCTGAACTTCATCAGCAGCGATGCCGCTGTGCCTGGTTTAAATCGAAACTACGCACATTCGCTGTCATTGCTTGTGCCAGCCGGTGAAGTTGCTGCTTCCTTCGAAACATTAGTCGCACCGCTGTATTCGCAAGCATTCCAATTGGAAAGGCAAAAAAAGAAACTCGCCAGAGCCCGCGACGCCCTGCTGCCCAAGCTGATGAGCGGACAACTGGACGTCTCCGGCATCCCGCTACCGCAGCCGGAAGCGGCGTAGCCCGGAGGGCGAGTTTGCCAAACATCAACGAATACATTAAGGTTTAGGCGCATCAACACCCGGAGCCGCCATGCCCATCACCTCACAGGACATCGTGCCCTTCAACAAGGCTCGCGCCGACCTGACCCGGCTGGCCGATGAAGTCCGCGCCGGCCACGAAAAGATCATCACCCGCAACGGCGAGAGCTATGTGGCGCTGGTGGATGCCCGCAAGCTGGACTACTACCACCGTCTGGAGCGCGAAACGTTGGCACGAGCCAACTTCCAGCTTGGCCTGCTGAACGACGTGACCGCCGGTTTGCAGTACATTCGCGCGGGCAAGCCCGGCATCCCGGTGGAGGAGGCCAGGGCGCGGTCGCAGACCCGGCTGGACGCGGCCAGGGCCGCACGCAAGACGGACGCCTGACGCATGCAGGTCGTCCTGGGTGCGGCCTACGAGCGCAGACTGGACGAGGCCGTGGCGCACCTGCTCGGCGTTGGCGCGGATGCCGCGGCGCAGGAGCTGCTGGACGACGCCTATGACGCCTTGCCCAAGCGTTTGGCTCAGGCGCCGCGCATCGGGCGCGAATTCATCGCCCACAACCCTGAAGCGCCCGAAGTGTTCGCTGCCTGGACAGCCGTGCGCGACCTGCTGGGCGATGACATCGAGCTGCGCGAGTACATTCTGGAAGAATACCTGGCGCTGTATGCCATCCATCAGGACTGCATCCATCTGCTGACGCTGCGCCATCACCGCCAGTGCGGCTTTGACTTCAGCGAGGCGTGAGGCGATGAGTGCACGGGGGGATTACAGCGAAGACGGGATGATCCAGAAGGATGCCGCCGCAATCCTCGGTGAGCTTGGTTGGTCGTCGATCCATGCCCAGGCCGAGACCGAGGACAGGCCGCATCTCACCGGACGTAACAACTTCACCGAGACGGTGCTCAAGCCCGACCTGCGCGCCGCGCTGGAGCGCCTCAATCCCGGTCTGCCCGAAGAGGCCTACCAGCAGGCCATCGACCAGGCGACCGCCCACGATCACGCCAAGACCCTGGTGGCCATCAACCAGGACAAGTACGAGCTGTTGCGCAACGGTGCGCTGGTTCGGTTCAAGGACGGCGCCGGGCGAGCCGTGGAACGCCGCCTGCGGCTGGTCGATTTTGTCGATCCGGACAACAATAGCTTCAAGGCCGTGCGCGAGCTGTGGGTGCGCGGGAGGAACTACCTGCGTCGCGCCGACCTGGTGGGCTTAGTCAACGGCCTGCCGCTGGTGTTCGTCGAGCTCAAGCGCTTCGACGTGGACTACCACGACGCCTACAAGAAGAACTACCGCGACTATCGCGGCACCGATGAATCCGGCAAGCAAGCCGCCATCGAAGGCAGCATCGAGCAGTTGTTCCACTGGAACCAGTTTGTGGTGTTCTCCAATGGCCACATCGCCAAGTACGCCAGTATCACGGCCACGCCCGAGCACCACTACCAGTGGAAGCGTCTGGACGAGGACGATCCGGAGCCGAGAAAGAGCACGATGCAGCTTCCGCTGCTGCTGCGCGGAATGATGGACAGGGCGCGGCTGCTGGACATCATCGAGAACTTCATCCTGTTCGATGCCAGCGAAGGCGGCGCCGCCAAGATCGTGGCCCGCAACCACCAGTATCTGGGCGTGAATCGCGTCATCGCACGGCTGCAGTCGGACGATGACAAGGTGAAAGCCGAGCTGGCGAAGGGCCAGCTCGGCGTGTTCTGGCATACCCAGGGGTCGGGCAAGTCGTACTCCATCGTGTTCCTGAGCGAGAAGATCCGGCGCAGGGTGTCGGCGGGTTACACCTTTGTTGTCGTCACCGATCGCAGCGAGCTGGATGACCAGATCGCCGGCACCTACACCCATTGCGGGCGCGCAAATGCCAAGGATGACCAAGCCCAGAGCGGCGCCAGCCTGCGGGCCATGCTCCGCGACAGCAACCGCAGCCATGTGTTCACCCTGATCCAGAAGTACCGCGAGCGCGTGACGGAGCCCTATTCGGAGCGCGGCGACATCATCGTCATCAGCGACGAGGCGCATCGCAGCCAGTACGGACGCCTGGCTCTGAACATGCGCAAGGGATTGCCCAATGCCAAGTTCATCGGCTTCACAGGCACCCCGCTGATCGAAGCGGCGGAGAAGCAGCTCACCCGCGAAGTGTTTGGTGACTACGTCTCTGTCTACGACTTCCAGCGTGCGGTCGCTGATGGCGCGACCCTGCCGCTGAAGTACGAGAACCACGGTGAGAAGCTGAAGATCGTTGATGACGATCTGAACGAGAAGATCACCCGCTACATCGAGGAAGCCATGCTCGACTCCACGGCGGAAGACCCGTGGACGGACGAGAAGGAAGACAAGCTCTACAGGAAGCTGGCCAGGGAGTACACCATCTTCACCTCGCCCACGCGCTTGGACGCGGTGGCGGAAGATTTCGTCAAGCACTACTCGCAGCGCCGCAATGCCGTCTCCGGTGGCAACAGCAAGGCGCTGATGGTCTGCATCGACAAGATCACCTGCGTGAAGATGTACGACCTGATCGCCGACAAGTGGAAGGCGCTGGGCGACACGCTGGAAGCGGAGCTGCTCGCCGATGAGGCGACCTTCAATGCCAAGTATCCGCAGCGCCCCTTGCCGCGGATCCTGCAGCAGAAGCGCGAACGCCTTGAGTGGATGCGCGAAACTGAGTTCTGCGTCGTGGTGTCCAGCGAGCAGGGCGAGGTGGAGGAGTTCAGGAAGTGGACCAACCATCGCGGTGAGCCGCTCGACATCGCGCCACATCGGGCGAAAATGACCTCGCGCAATCTCGAGCAGGAGTTCAAGAAGGCCGAGAACCCGTTCCGGGTCGCCATCGTCTGCGCGATGTGGCTGACCGGCTTCGACGTGAAGTCACTGGCCACCCTGTACCTGGACAAGCCGATGCAGGGCCACACCCTGATGCAGGCGATTGCCCGGGTGAACCGCGTTGGCGGGGGTAAGGCGAACGGCCTGATCATCGACTACAACGGCATGATCAAGAGCCTGCGCAAGGCGTTGGCGACGTTCGCCCAGGGCGACCGCGACGGCAAGGTGGAAGTCGGCGAAGGTGAGGACCCCGGGTATCTGGAGGACGACGCCGAAGGGATTGCCGAGTATGCCGCGAGCATCGAGCATGCGGCCGAATTCCTGGCGGACCTTGGCTTCGAGCTGCAGGGCGTGATCGATGCCCAGGGCATGGACAAGGGCGAGAAAATCCTGGAGGCCTGCGATCTGCTTGCGGCCAGCAATGAGCGGCGCAAGACCTTCATGGTGATCGTGGAGGACGTTGCGGCCAAGTATCGCGGCCTGTTCCCGAATCCCGGGCTGTTTTCCTATGACGAGCAGGAGAGCGCCCTCAACGCCATCTACAACAAGCTGCAGGCGGCACGCACGTCGCCGGATATCACCAGGCTGCTGCAGGGTTTCTATGACGTGGTGGACCTTGGCATTGGCCTGGAGCAGGGGGCCAGCAAGGCGCCTGCGCAGTTCGACCTGAGCACCATCGACTTCGACCGGTTGCGGGCGGAGTTCCAGAACATCAAGCAGAAGAATCTGGTCGCGCTGAACCTCATGGAGAAGATCGAGGAAGGGCTGAAGGCTATGGTGCTGGAGAACCCGACGCGGATCGACCTGTACGAGAAGTTCCAGCGCATCGTTGCCGAGTACAACACCGACAAGGACGAGGCTGAGATCCAGAAAGTGATGGGAGAGCTGTTCGCTACCCATGACGAGATGGACGAGGAAGCCAGGCGCTTCCAGCGGGAAGGCCTGGAGACCGAGCAGCAGCTCGCCGTGTTCGACCTGTTGCGGAAGAAGTCACTCAGCCGGAAGGATCGGGAGGCGGTCAAGAAGGCGGCCGTCGAGCTGCTGGCGAGGCTGGAGGAGCGCAATCTGCTGATAGGCCACCTGCGCGACATGGCAGCGAAGCAGGCGCAGTTGCGTCACGAGATCGAGAACCATCTGTGGGACAGCGGAATGGCCGACATGGGCTATTCCGAAGACGAGGTGGTGAGCAAGGGCGATGCCGTGTTCGCCTATCTGTTTGCCGGTGCTGCCAGCGGCAGTGCGCGGATGCTTCATTGACGCGTGTCGGTAGGCATCTCAGGCCTGGACCGCCGAAGGTCTGGCTGTGTTGCTCAAGCGAGCCGCTTTCGCCATCCAACTTCAGTGTCATGAAGAACCAGTAAAAGTAATTTTATACCTGCGTAACACTACCCTATGAGCAAGGGTGGGTTCGATGATTGGTAGTTCGCAGTAATCAGTGCTGGCTTGTCCCATATTGATAGGGGGGGCAAAGCCTTCGCGCACTTACCGTTTCCCCACGAATCACTTCAATTGCTCAAAGACCGGCCAAGGCAACCTGGCCGGTCTTTTCATTTCTACAACCAAGAAAAGGGTAGTGCGCTGATGGCAACGTTTCATGTTCAAATCAAGAGTGGAGGCAAAGGAACCGCAGGTGACCATGCGGATTACATCGCCAGAAATGGCTTTCACCGCAAACGCGACGATCTGGTTCATGCGAGCCATGGAAACCTGCCGCGTTGGGCGGACAACAATCCGAAGGTCATGTGGAGGGCCGCGGACAAGTACGAACGCAAGAACGGTGCCGCATACCGCGAGGCGATCATTGCGCTGCCTGCTGAGCTGACAGCAGAGCAGAACGCGGCTTTGGTGGACGATATCGTTGCGAAGCTGACGCCTGGAAAGCCATACCAGTTTGCAATCCATGCGCCATCATCCTCGCTGGAGGGTGAGGCCAATCCACATCTCCACCTGATGACGTGTGATCGCATGGATGATGGAGTCGAGCGATCTTCAGATCGCTTCTTCACTCGGTACAACAGTAAGCGACCGGAGGATGGCGGTCGCAGGAAAGCCAGTGGAGGACGCAATCGCATGCAGCTCAGGGACGAGGTCATCGCGATGCGAAAGTCGGTGGCGGACACCATCAATCAGCATCTTGAGATCAACGGGCATGCTGCGAGGGTCGATCACCGGACGCTCAAGGAGCAGGGCGCTGATAGAAGGGCTGAACGCCATCTCGGACCGGCGAGGATTCGAGGAATGTCACCGCAGGAGAAGGCTCAATACGTTTCGGTACGTCGAAATGGCGAGAGCGATTCGGCCTGACCTGCCGTGCGGGCTACGATGGGTTGGTGGGTCAGTGCCATGACCCTAGCGGCGTGCCGGTAGGCCTGCGCTGGGGGCGATTTGCGGCACTTGTAGCAGAATCGCACGTCGTGCAATCGGTTGTTCCCTCAAATCGGCCTGTCGGCAGGGGGATAAGGAGCGAGGCCGCCCCGTTAACGGGGCGGCCTCGGTCGCTGTAGTTGGCAGGGTCTCCTACTGGGTCGTGATCTGGCTGAAGACTGCCCCGTTCAAGTGGATCCAGAGCCTGCCTTTCCCTCGGGCGGCGTCCTGATGCATCACGCGGACAGAGTCCTCCATCTGCAGTTGATGGAGTGCCGCTTCGAAGCGTCCCTGGTTCCGGATCGGGCCGCTCTTTCGTACTTCGTTGCGCACAGCCGCCCCATATCCAGCACACCAGTAGCGCCTCCACAGGTACATGGCCAGAGTGCGGACATCCTTGGCCTGCTCAGGCTCGTGATTCCTGTCTCCAAATACATCGAGGAACTCTTGGAAGTGCCAGCCCACGACTTCCAGCGCTCGGCCCAGAGTTTCCTTAGTGATCAGGTTGCCCTCCTGTGCGCTGAAATGGTGCAGGATTGCGGCAACCCGTCCCGTGATCTCCATCGATTTTGATGCGAAGTCCCGAACACTGGACAGATCGCCATCCTGGCGCAGGCGCGGTTCGATCGCGTTCTGAGTGTTCACCCAAAGCTCTTTCGCCTCTTGCGTGAACGTGAGCGTCTTACGGGTGTTATCACCGGCGATACGACGTGCCTGTGCGGCCGTGAGAAGTTCGCTCACACGCTGATGGAATCGGGGCAGCTGCTCCCAGACAGGTTCCTCAAGCGACATGAAGCGGAAGCCCTGCGTGGACGCGGGCCACGCGACGAGGTATCGCGCGAGGTGACCGGACCCGCGAGCCACCTCACCCCGCTTGGTCATGAACTCCCTGAACACCCTTTCCTGCACCATCATGCTGATGGTCAGGCGA
>NZ_JBWJOZ010000014.1:0-5284 GCF_056393115.1 Stenotrophomonas sp. Steno-Z10-BAI
GATTGTTGACCACGATGCTGTCGTCTGCGCGATCCAGCGTCAGTGTTTTGGCGCCGTCCCAAGCCTTGTTGAGCGTACCAAACTTGTTCATGGCACCTCCCTTGAGCACGATTTCGCCTTCATCACTCAGGATTGCGATCGACTTGCCATCGCCCTGCATGCTTTCCATCAGGGGGCGTTCGGTGATGTTCTGGTGCACGATGCGACTGAGGACAGGCTTGGCGGGCTCGCACGCGCCATGGCTGATGAGTTCTTCGCGCAGTTGTTCGATGTCGTCGTCTGTGCCGCTGTCCAGTGCCTTGGCTACCCTGCGTTGCAGGGACGCCTCCTTGGCATCCCAAAGGCGCCGGTCTGCCTTGTAGGCGAGCAGGGCCAGGGCGTGATCTCTTGCCACCTTCTCGTCGTGCTCGTAGATGGGCGCGCCAACAATACTGTCGGTGGCCGACTTGCGTTCGCCGGAATCGGCAATGACCAAGACATCCAACGAAACCGGGCGGAGCTGGCCAGTGGGGAGTTCGACATCCACATCTCCCTGCGACGCGATGGACATCGCCGTGAGGAACGAACCGGCGATCAGCGCGTCGGGCGCTTTCAGGTTGTGCTGGACTTCCAGGATCGCGTCCCGGATGGCGCTGTACATAGCGTGGATGGGGTAGGCGCGAGGCAGATAGGGAGTGTTCATTCCTTACCCTCCTCTTCAACGCGGGAGCCCGAAATGCTGGGGATCTTCTGGGCCTCCATCGCCATCATCTCCTTGAAGCGGGCAGGATGGAGCTTCAGCCCCTTTTCCGCGAGGGTGGCCAGGATCGCTTTTTGTGTGACGTTCTTTTCCAGCATCTCGACGATCGCCGGATAGAGCAGCGAGAAGAGCTGGCCCTTCCGGTGCTGAGGGTTGGATTGCAATTCCCGAAGCGCTCCCATGATGTCGTCGGCTTCGAACTGAAGGTCATCGTTGATGTTGTGCTGCATTTTTTCGTACCAAGATTTTTGTGAGGTGGTCCGCCATGTTGTGTGGCGGGGTGTGGCAGGTAGCGTCTAGAACAACGCCCCGCAGGACAGTCGCGAACCAGTCGCGCATCTACTGTCAGTCCACACCCCCTCTGGCCTGCATCAGGCCAAGGATGTAGTCGTCAATCTCGTGCTCAATGAATCCGACGCTTGAGCCGTAGCGCACGGGCTTCGGCAGGTCAGGGTCGAAGTAGGGTGATTTCCGATCGAGACGCGTGTAGAGCGTGGAACGCGCGAGGTTAAGGCGCTTCGTCGTCTCGAGCAGGGAAATGATTTGGAGTCGCTGCGAATTCATGAGTGTGTCGGCAAGCTGATGCTTGGACACACGTTAAAAATTCGGAGAGAAAGTGCCGATCCCTAGTGGATGCAATACGTTTTTATTGCGGCTATCAGGTAGAGTAATAGCGGCAATTCAACGTCATTGTGATGCGCTCAGACGTGCGTGCCGCACGCTAGCTAGGAATTCGCGATGAATCAGAACCGCATTTGCCGGTACCGCTGATGTAATCAGCGGGTTCGCCTGCTCGTTGGAGGCAAGACTTTTTTGATGTCCGGTCGCTTGAGCAACGCGCGCCACTGATAGTCAGTTGCATTGAATCCGGAGATCTCGTCGGCTAGTTCGAAAAACTGCCGATGGACCTCTGGGCGGCTCTTCCATCCGTTCTTGGGTGTCGCGGCAATGAGCTTGCGGGCGACAGCATCTTGAAGTTGCTTGGCGTTCTCGCCCTTCTTCAATCCGCCTTTGCGGCCATACTGTTCTAGCTTCGAGTTGATGGCCTGTTCTGGCGTAGTCAGGGACTCGGCTTCATTGATGCCAATGAGGTGCCCCAAGTGCTCCGATGCTTGGACGAGATAGGACCAGGCAGCAGATTCTTGGTTCTCTTGGATGGCGGAGTGGGCTGCATCCAGCAGCTCGATCACCGCTTCGCGCTTTATCTCGTTGAAGAAGATGACGTCGCTGCGGTTGGACATCTCGGGTGTCCTGTCGAACTTAGCCGCGAGTCCTGCCAAGGTTTCCTTTATGCTCTTTTGTTCCACACGTACTACCTTCGACATCGACTCATGTACCTGAGTAGCTTAACGCGGCGGTCTGTGAGCTGGTGCGATCGATGCGGTTCTTTGAATCGCCCCGAGTGACCTAAGGGGCATTCTTAGTTCCGGTTGAGGCCGTGGTCCCGTGACAGCAGAACGGACTTCCAGTGGCTCTCCCGTTCGCAGAGATCGGCCTCGGTTGCCGACAGGTCAGCGATTTCCAGGACGGCAAAGCGCAAGGCATGCCGGCGTTCGTCGGGGGCCTCGATGCCGAACTCCTGGCGCAAGGCGACGTTGCCCCCGTGCCCGTTGGCCGCATACGCGCACCAGCGACCCCAGATGCCGTCGGCGCCCGATGCCTTGCCGACGTAGAGCCGGCCGGTGGCCGTGTCTGTGATGACGTAGACCCCCTTCACCGACGAAAGAGCCGCGCGCCAGGCGGCGGACTGGTTGCGCACCACGATGTCTAGCTGCGCTTTGGTGAGGTTCACTGCCTTGAAGCCGGGGAAGTCGGCGATTGACAGCCGCTCGGGCAGCAGCTCGACCACCGTGAGATCGTCGGCCAAAGTCTCGCCGCGGGGGTAGGAATGTCGTTCGGTGTAGACGCTTTCCAGGTAGAGGCGACCCACCCACTCCTCGCAGGAGGGCACCCGCTCAAGGGTGTAGAAATAGTGGGGCTTCGGATCGGCTTCTTCCACGTAGTCGAGAGATCGGAACAGTCCGGCGTAGAGCCAGCGCGTGGGGGAGCCCGTGTTGACCAGCGATACGACTAACTCGCGCTGGAAGTTGCGTTTGGTCTGCCAGCGCTGCCACCAGTCGAATTTCCCTTCCAGGAACACGTCCAGCGGTCGCTCGTTGCCGTTGTAACGCGCCAGGTGGACCTTGGCCTTCGACGGATCAAACGCGGGCTCCCACACCTTGAGCAGGTCGAACAGTCGCATCGGCTTATGGCCCCGAGTGGCGAGCCTGGCACCGCGCCGCGTGATCGGCCAGGTGGGCCGGGTTGGGGCGGTGGGCCGGTGAAGCGGGCAAGACCAGCGCCTTGCCCTGCAAGGCGGCGTAGTCGGTGGTGAGCAGAGACGGCGCCAAGGCCACCGTATGCGCGGGGGTGATCCACAGTAGCCGGCAATCGAAGAGCGTGTGGACGTCCGCGCGCAGCAACAGGCCGTTGTCCACCCGGTTCGTATGCGCGCCCTTGTAAGGCAGCACGTGAGCGGCTTCCAGCACCTCCAGCGCCGAGCACCCGGTGATGGCGCAGCGGCCGCCGTAGGCGTCCAACAGCTTGGCGCGGAACAACGGCTGGCCGCGGCGCTGGGCCACGGCGCGCATCGCCCTCACGCGGGCGTCGTGGTCGCTGTCCACTGGAGCGGCGAACGCCCCTGCCTGCGCGTCTGCCTCCACCCGCGCCTGGTCGTCCATGACCAGGGGCATGACCTTCCACTTTCCGTCGCCGCCCTTTTGCAGGTCCACGTGCCCGTGGTCCGCTGTGTTGAACAGCACGTAGCGGGTGCGTCGCGGCGGGCCGGGGTCGACCAGCTTGAACAAGCGGTCGTGTGGGTGGTCTTGGTCGCTTCGCCAGTTCGTGCGCGAGTAGTTGTAGTGAATTCGGCTGGGGGAGTTGACAGTGAAAAGCTCCAAGTCGGCGCGGGCGTTCCCCAGCGGGTCGTGAGGGTAGTGCGCCCGGTCCCAATCCTCGACCTCGGCCAGCGAGGCGCTGTTTAACGCTTCGATGGCGTCGGCTGCTCGCCAATACTTGACGCCATCACGTCCAGGCTTCTGTTTGGCGGTCATTGGGTACGTCCTCCGTCCAGTGTCCCCACAGCCCACAGAGGTGAGCACCAAGCGCGGGGCATGAAGAAGACTGGATAGTACTTTCCTGTACGAGGTGGGACTATTGCTCGTCTGCTCACATCGACCGTCAGGCTTCGAATCCAGTCCGCTTCTGGGGAATGTGAGTAACGATGCGAGTAACCGCAGCTGACCGCCCAAATTATTTTCTTTCCCAACAAACTCTTGGGGACTGAATGTGATTGCTGGTGGGCCACCATCGAATCAGGCACTTGGCATCAACCGTGTGGGCGAAAGCATAAGTTGGCCGTTTCGGCCAACTTGTACTAAAGCGTAAAGCACAAGTTGGCCGGTTTGAGGCCTCTCGAAGCTGGCCGCCCTAGACGATTCAACGACTTATGGACCGTAAAAGGCAATTTTGCCGGCTGCGGCCAACTTGTGCTGAAGTCTCTGAGTATCGGCTAGGCGACAACTGCGCCCGAAGGGTTCCAAGTGATGGTGGTGCCTATTGGTCAGCTTATCGACAGGCCCAAGTGTGCTGCACCCAATGACGCTTGATCGCATACGCGCACCACCCATCGGCTTGGTATCCGCTTTCGGCCTAAGGTTGAGTCCAGCGGAGGTCACGTAAGGCAGGCAGGGTAGAGGCCCGAGCCGGGACCCTCATATGCCATCTCACCTCACGCCGTGGAACAAGGGAAAGCTGGTCGGCCAAAACGCGCCGCTCAGACTCAGCGACATTTGGTCCATTCGGGTGCGCCTACAGCTGGCCGGGCGAGCTCGAGATCTGGCGATGTTCAATCTAGCGATTGATTCAAAGCTACGGGGGTGCGATCTAATCAGCCTTCGGCTAAAAGATGTATCTCACGGCTCTACCATCGCCAGGAGGACGATCGTACTGCAGCGGAAAATAGGTAGGCCAGTTCAATTTGAGCTAACGGAGATGACAAGGTCCGCCATTGCTGACTGGTCCCGTCAAGCCCAGCTAGCATCTGCATCTTACTTATTCCCTGGGTGGGCTGCGGACCATCTCTCCACCCGCCACTACGCGCGAATCGTTGAGTCATGGGTCACAGATATCGGACTCGACCGACATAGCTGCGGAACTCACAGCATGCGTCGGACGAAGGCATCACTAATCTATCGCCGGACTAAGAACCTTCGCGCAGTTCAGATTCTGCTCGGCCACACCAAGCTTGAGAGCACAGTTAGGTACTTGGGCATAGAGGTCGAGGACGCGTTGGAGATGGCAGAGCAGACTGAAGCCTAACGGACACAACTACTGGACCGGCGGCCTCAAGGACATACGTCCGGAGGCCGCTTTCGACCCAAAGCGGACACTTGGTATCGGCAGTGCCGGCCTCTTCAATCGGGTTAAAACGTCGGCTTGCTAGCCTGACCCAGTCGACCTAAGATCGAGCGGTATCATGGGGATGGCCCACCATACGGCGCGCTG
>NZ_JBWJOZ010000015.1:2500-5132 GCF_056393115.1 Stenotrophomonas sp. Steno-Z10-BAI
CTAAATACTACTGACCGACCGATAGTGAACCAGTACCGTGAGGGAAAGGCGAAAAGAACCCCGGAGAGGGGAGTGAAATAGATCCTGAAACCGTGTGCGTACAAGCAGTAGGAGCTCGAAAGAGTGACTGCGTACCTTTTGTATAATGGGTCAGCGACTTACTGTTCGTGGCAAGCTTAACCGTATAGGGGAGGCGAAGGGAAACCGAGTCTGATAAGGGCGCATAGTCGCGGGCAGTAGACCCGAAACCGGGTGATCTAGTCATGGCCAGGGTGAAGGTGCCGTAACAGGTACTGGAGGCCCGAACCCACGTCTGTTGCAAAAGACGGGGATGAGCTGTGATTAGGAGTGAAAAGCTAATCGAACCCGGAGATAGCTGGTTCTCCTCGAAAGCTATTTAGGTAGCGCCTCATATGTATCCTCTCGGGGGTAGAGCACTGTTATGGCTAGGGGGTCATCGCGACTTACCAAACCATTGCAAACTCCGAATACCGAGACGGACTGTATGGGAGACACACGGCGGGTGCTAACGTCCGTCGTGAAAAGGGAAACAACCCAGACCCACAGCTAAGGTCCCAAATTCACTGCTAAGTGGAAAACCATGTGGAAAGGCACAGACAGCCAGGAGGTTGGCTTAGAAGCAGCCACCCTTTAAAGAAAGCGTAATAGCTCACTGGTCGAGTCGGTCTGCGGGGAAGATTTAACGGGGCTAAGCAGTGAACCGAAGCTTGGGGTGTGCATATTTATATGTACGCGGTAGAGGAGCGTTCCGTAAGCCGTTGAAGGTGGATTGAGAAGTCTGCTGGAGGTATCGGAAGTGCGAATGCTGACATGAGTAACGATAATGCGGGTGAAAAACCCGCACGCCGAAAGCCCAAGGTTTCCTTGCGCAACGTTAATCGGCGCAGGGTGAGTCGGCCCCTAAGGCGAGGACGAAAGTCGTAGTCGATGGGAAGCAGGTTAATATTCCTGCACCTCGCGTAAGTGCGATGGAGGGACGGAGAAGGTTAGGTGTACCCGGCGTTGGTTGTCCGGGGGAAAGGCGGTAGGTTTGGATCTTTGGCAAATCCGGGATCCTTTAAGACCGAGCACCGAGACGAGCCTTTAAGGCAAAGTCACTGATACCACGCTTCCAGGAAAAGCTCCTAAGCTTCAGCTTACGCAGACCGTACCGTAAACCGACACAGGTGGGTAGGATGAGAATTCTCAGGCGCTTGAGAGAACTCGGGTGAAGGAACTAGGCAACATGGCACCGTAACTTCGGGAGAAGGTGCGCCCTTTTTGGTGGCTCATGCGAGCTATAGCTGAAGAGGGCCGCAGTAACCAGGCCGCTGCGACTGTTTATCAAAAACACAGCACTCTGCAAACACGAAAGTGGACGTATAGGGTGTGACGCCTGCCCGGTGCTGGAAGGTTAATTGATGGGGTCAGCCGCAAGGCGAAGCTCTTGATCGAAGCCCCAGTAAACGGCGGCCGTAACTATAA
This sequence comes from Stenotrophomonas sp. Steno-Z10-BAI, assembly GCF_056393115.1. Taxonomy (NCBI): domain Bacteria; kingdom Pseudomonadati; phylum Pseudomonadota; class Gammaproteobacteria; order Lysobacterales; family Lysobacteraceae; genus Stenotrophomonas; species Stenotrophomonas sp. Steno-Z10-BAI. The sequence goes on from NZ_JBWJOZ010000015.1 coordinate 3,986, forward strand.
CGGTCCTAAGGTAGCGAAATTCCTTGTCGGGTAAGTTCCGACCTGCACGAATGGCGTAACGACAGCGGCGCTGTCTCCACCCGAGACTCAGTGAAATTGAAATCGCTGTGAAGATGCAGCGTTCCCGTGGCAAGACGGAAAGACCCCGTGAACCTTTACTATAGCTTTACACTGAACGTTGAGTTCGTCTGTGTAGGATAGGTGGGAGGCTATGAAACTGTGGCGCTAGCTGCAGTGGAGCCATCCTTGAAATACCACCCTGTCGTGCTTGACGTTCTAACCTAGGTCCATAATCTGGATCGGGGACCGTGTATGGTGGGTAGTTTGACTGGGGCGGTCTCCTCCTAAAGAGTAACGGAGGAGCTCGAAGGTACGCTCAGCGCGGTCGGACATCGCGCACTGTGTGCAAAGGCATAAGCGTGCTTGACTGCAAGATCGACGGATCAAGCAGGTAGGAAACTAGGACTTAGTGATCCGGTGGTTCTGTATGGAAGGGCCATCGCTCAACGGATAAAAGGTACTCCGGGGATAACAGGCTGATACCGCCCAAGAGTTCATATCGACGGCGGTGTTTGGCACCTCGATGTCGGCTCATCACATCCTGGGGCTGTAGTCGGTCCCAAGGGTATGGCTGTTCGCCATTTAAAGTGGTACGCGAGCTGGGTTCAGAACGTCGTGAGACAGTTCGGTCCCTATCTGCCATGGGCGTTGGAGATTTGAGAGGGGCTGCTCCTAGTACGAGAGGACCGGAGTGGACGAACCTCTGGTGTTCCGGTTGTCACGCCAGTGGCATTGCCGGGTAGCTATGTTCGGAAGCGATAACCGCTGAAAGCATCTAAGCGGGAAGCGCGCCTCAAGATGAGATCTCCCGGGGCACAAGCCCCCTGAAGGAACCATATAGACTATGTGGTTGATAGGTCAGGTGTGTAAGTACAGCAATGTATTGAGCTAACTGATACTAATGATCCGTGTGGCTTGACCATATAACCTCAAGTTGCCTTGGCCGACATGACATGTCGATAGATCCCAAGTGCACGCTACGTCACAAGACTTACGAGAGGCAGGCGCCTTAATCCGTTCCTTAGGATGGCGACGCTCCAACTGTCTCCCTGGTGAAATTAGCGCTGTGGAACCACCCGATCCCATC
>NZ_JBWJOZ010000016.1:0-4512 GCF_056393115.1 Stenotrophomonas sp. Steno-Z10-BAI
TACCTCACGGCGCGCGAGAAAGTCCGGCCAATGCGCCTGCACCAGCGAATACAGCAGCGTGCGCTCGGGACGGTGAGGCGCATAGCGAGCCGTGGGCAGATGCGCTGCCGGCGACGTTGCGTGCGCCACGGCATCCTGCAGCTGCGACACGGTCGCGGCGAGGCGCGGCACGAAACACTCCGGTGCAGGGAATGGCTGCTCAGGCTTGCGCCCGCCCCGGCCGGTTCATATCGGCCTTTTCCGGTTTTCGTATCGGACATCGCCGCGCTTAAGACAGGGCGTTTCCCACGTCGGAGGCCAGAAAGCAGTGATGTCGCGCTCCGCACGCGTGCTGATGCGCGGCGAGGTACTGGTGCCGCCGGCGGGCTGATGGCGACGGCGCCAGTCAGCCCTTCAGCGTCTGCCGTCAGCGGCTGGCGTTGGCAGTGGCCGTTTCGGCTGGTGCGTCCGCCTCGGGTTCAGGCTGCACGTCGGGCGTGCTCAGCACCAGCACCGCTTCCCACTGCCCGTCGGGGCGAAGGGTGAAGGCGGCCGGTTCAAGGTCGAACCGCAGCAGGTCGCGCGCCTGGATGTAGCGCACGTCGGCCGTGAGATAGGTGTGCGGTGGCACGGCATCGCCGGCTTGCGGGTAGCGGGCCCACACCAGGTATTCGTCCTGCGAGGCCGAGCGTGCGGTCAAGGCGGCCGGCACGGCCAGTTCCACCGTCGCGGCCTGCTGCGGCGCGCTGCGCCCGGTGGTGATGCGGATGGCATGGCTGTCGCGGATGAAGCGGCGTGGCACCGTTTCGAGAAAGCGGTCGATTCCCGCCAGCAGGGTCGGGTCGGTGCTGGTGTGCACGCGCACGTCGGCGGGTTCCGCGAACGCCTGCTCCGGGAAGCTGATGGCGATGACGTCGGTCGATGCGGCCTGATCCGGCAGGGGGCCGCTGCCTGGTCAGCATCTGCACCGCCGGCGGGATGGGCGTGGTGGCGATCCTCGAGCGCTGACGGGCCTGCTTGCGCGCCGTCACGCGCGCTGCGTGACGGCGGTCGCGCTGTCCGCCTGATCCGGATCAATCGCGCGCCAAGGCGCGCCGCGGCGCCATCGCTATGTTCGGACGGTCACCGTCAGCACGTTGCCGCGCGCGTATAATGACCGCCCCGGTCCACTCACCAAGAGATCCCGCGCTGCGTACCGACATGTTCCAGCAGCAGTTGGTGTTCTTCGAAGTCCGGCCGGATCGCCACCTGGTCGACCTGCCCGGGTACGGCTACGCCAAGGTGCCGCAGGAATTGCAGGCGCACTGGCAAGCCTTCATCCAGGACTATTTCCAGCGCCGCGAGTCGCTCAAGGGACTGGTGGTGGTGATGGACATCCGCCACCCCCTCAAGGACTACGACCGGCAGATGCTGGGCTACGCGGTCCAGCGCGGGTTGCCGGCGCATGCGCTGCTGACCAAGGCCGACAAGCTCGGCCCTGGCCAGCAGTCGCAGACCCTGCAGGCGGTGAAGAAGGAATTGTTCTCGGCGTTCGGCGACAGCGTCGGCGTGCAGGTGTTCTCCTCCGAGTCCAAGCAGGGCGTGGACCAGGCGCGCCAGGTGGTGACGGACTGGCTGGAGCTCGCGTAGCGGGCTTCCAGCCCGCGTTCACTGCTCTCCCGGCAAGGGCGAGAATTCCGCGGGCACCCAGGCGAAGGCATCGTCGTCCCGGCGGACATGGCCCAGGCCGGGAAACGGCAGATGCGCGCCCGCCAGCCACCACCCACCATCGGCGACCCGCGCCATGAGCGCGCGGCGGCTGGCAATCGCCAGGCCGCGATCCAGATCGGCCTCGAAGGAGGCGTCCGGACGGCTGAACTGCACCGCGTGGTAGTGGACGATGTCGCCCCAGACCAGCAGTTGCTGGCCGGCGCCCGCGTCGAACAGGAACGAGGTGTGCCCCGGCGTATGGCCGGGTGAATCCAGGCCGCTCACGCCCTCGGGCAGGCGCTCGCCGCGGGCGAACAGCCGCAGTCGCCCGCCCGCCTGGTAGGGCGCCACCGCGTCGCGCGCCATCTTGAACAGCGGGCGGAACGCCGCGCGGGTGTCGGCACGGGTTTCGGTCTTCGGATCCAGCCAGTAGTCGGCGTCGGCGCGTGCCAGCCAGACGGTCGCCTTCGGAAAGGCCTCGTGGCCCTGGCCGTCGAGCAATCCGCACAGGTGATCCGGATGCGCGTGGGTGATCAGCACCTGATCGACCTGCTCGGGCGAGTAGCCGGCGCTGCGCAGGTTTTCCAGCACATGCCCCAGGCCCGGGCCAAAGCAGCGCGCGGTGCCGGCATCCACCAGCGTGAGCACATCGCCGCGCTGCACCAGATAGGCGTTGACCGCGGTCTGCAGGCCCTGCGGCGTTTCGGGCACGTGGCGCGAAGCGAGCAGCGCCTGCTTGCCGGCGTCGTCGATACCGGACAGCTCGGCGCGTGCCAGCGGCACCACGCCATCGAACAGGGCGGTGACCCGCACCTCGCCGATGGCCTGGTGATAGACGCCCGGCACCTGGCGGATGGGCGCGGTCTGGGCGCTGGCGGGCAAGGCCGTGGCCGTCAGCAGCAGCGACGCCAGGATGAAGGAGCGGGAACGGAACCGGATCGGGACCATGACGGGGAAGGAAAGAAAGCGGCATGCCGCGGAGCCGCCATCGTAGGCAGGCGGGATCGAGCGCAACGCTCAATCCATGGCGTCAAACGCTCACGTCGCCCGGCCGATCAGGCATTGCCGATATGGGCCGGATCCAGGCCGTAGCGCTCGCTGAAGCGGCGCGTGAAGCTGGCGACCGAGCGATAGCCGACCCGCGCGGCCACCGTTTTCACCGGCCAATGGGTGGTGTAGAGCAGATCCATCGCGCAGGCCAGGCGTGCCGCGGCAACCACCTCGCGCAGGCCGGTGCCCTCCGCGACCAGGCGACGGCGCAGCGTGGCGCCGCTGACGCCCAGGGCGGCTTCGACGTGCGTGGATTGCCAGTCGCGCGCGGGATCGGCGCGGATCAGATCGCGGATCCGCATCGCCAGGCTGGGTGGCGGCGGCGGCACCAGCATGGTGGTGTGCCCGCGGCGGCACAACGCCACCGTCAGCGCGGCCAACGCCAACCGCGCTTCGGTGTACCGGCCGGCCTGCAGTGCGGCCAGCCAGTGCTGCAGATCGGTGGCGAACTCGGCGCTGTCCAGGCGGGCGAGATCATCGCCGCGGCCGCTGATCGGATCGGTCCACAACAGGCGCGCGGCGGCGAGGACTTCCTCGCACAGCGGAATGGTGACGGTCAGGTAGAGGCCACTGTCGGGATCGGGAATGTTGGTCACGTCCATCCGGCAGCGGCGCGCGATCAGGAACAGGTCGCCAGGCGCGAACTCCAGCGCCTGCGCATGCGTGCGCACCTGCTTGCGCCCGCGCAATACGATCGCGATGCAGGGATGATCGATGTCCACCGCGTGCGCGCCGTGCTCATGGCGCGCGGTGATGCAGGCATAGCCTTCCGCGCGGGCGCAGCCGACCAGCGAGCCGAGGCGGGCGAGCAGCAACGAACGGGGATCCTGCGGCGCGTTCATCCGAACCTGATCGAATCAGACCGCGACGTTGAACAGCCTGCCCACCAGCGCCGCCGCGGCCATCGCCACCGCGCCCCAGAAGCCGACCCGCCATGCGCCGCGCAGGATCGAGGCACCGCCGATCCGCGCGGCGATGCCGCCGGAAATCAGCAAGCCGACCAGGGTGACCGCGGTGGTCACCGCGGCAACCCGGTCCGCCGGCGCGAACACCGACGCCGCGATTGGCAGCGCCGCGCCGACGGTGAAGGCGGCGGCCGAAGCCAACGCCGCCTGCAAGGGACGCGCACGCAGTTCCTCGGTGAGACCGAGTTCGTCGCGCGCGTGCGCGGCGAGGGCATCATGGGCGGTGAGCTGTTCGGCGACCTGGCGCGCCAGGGCGGGCTCGAGTCCGCGCTGCACGTAGATCTGGGTGAGCTCGGCGAGCTCCAGGCCCGGCTCGGCGCGCAGTTCGCGTTTCTCGATCGCCAGATCGGCCGCTTCGGTATCGGCTTGTGACTGGACCGATACATATTCGCCCGCGGCCATCGACATCGCACCGGCGACCACGCCGGCCACTCCGGTCATCAGGATGGTTTCGGAACTCGCGCCGCTGGCGGCCACGCCGACGACGATGCCGGCCACCGAGACGATGCCGTCGTTGGCGCCCAGCACCGCCGCGCGCAGCCAGCCGACCCGGTTGGTGCGGTGGAGTTCGGGATGGCGGCTGGTGGGAAGCGGGCGATGGCGCGGCATGGTGGCAGGGTAGCGTCCGCGCCACGCGGGGTCAAGTCGGGAACGGCCAGTACAGGCGCGGAACACTGCGATGTGGGCGGTGGCGATGATGCCTGGAGGGTATAGGAAGTTCAACCGCCTTTTTGGCGAGTCTGGCGGGTAGGAAGCGGCCGCGCAAGCGCCGCTTTGGGCACAGATCGGGCACAGATCGGGGGTTCATGCGTGGGTTTTCGACATCGCG
>NZ_JBWJOZ010000017.1:0-3299 GCF_056393115.1 Stenotrophomonas sp. Steno-Z10-BAI
TGCGATGTCGAAAACCCACGCATGAACCCCCGATCTGTGCCCGATCTGTGCCCAAAGCGGCGCTTGCGCGGCCGCTTCCTACCCGCCAGACTCGCCAAAAAGGGCGGTTGAACTTCCTATACCCCAGCTCCATGGCGATGCGCGCCCATTCGCCCCGATGGTGGATGGTGTCCAGCCAATCCAGGATGCACGCCAGGGTGCCGTCGAGACCTGCGTCGCCGCAGGTCGCCAGCATCTGCTCCAGGCTGGCGGCCTTCTGTTCGAGGTTGCGCTCCATCACCTCCAGCAGCAGCTCCTCGCGATCGGCGAAGTTGGAGTAGAAGGCCCCCTGCGTATAGCCGGCACGCGTGCAGACGGCGCGCAGCGACAGCGCCGGGATCGAGTGCTCCACGATCAGCGCCTCGGCGGCATCCAGCAGCGCCGCGCGCGTGCGGGCCTGCGATTCACTGCGGTTGAGCGGACGTGCGTGGCGTTGGGCTTGGCTCACGGCCGGCTCCGGCGCGACGGGGCGGCAGTATGCCACCGCCTTGCACAGGACGCCGTCAGCGTGCGGTGACCGTTCCCGACGGAGCACGCACGGGCGGCGGACATGGCGTCAATCATCGTAGAAGCCCCCCCCCGCACCGGCGCCCAGGCGACCCTTGTCGATGTAGTTCACCTTGAGATATTCGGCCCAGCCCTGCGTTGCGGGATTTGCGCTTGCGATGTTGTACGCCGTGCGCAGGCCGACAATGTCGTAGATCTGGAACGGCCCCAGCTTGGCGCCGGTCCCGATTCGCCAGGTCTTGTCGATGTCCTCCGGACTCGCCACACCTTTCAACAACAAGGCGGCGGCCGCGTTGAGCAACGGCACCAGCAGCGAATTCAGCACGTAACCCGGCTGCTCCTTGTGCAGTCGGATCGGTTCCATGCCGATTTCCGCAGCGAAGCGCGCCACCTGCTCGAACACCTCAGGATCGGTCTGCGGCGTACCCATCACTTCCGCTGTGTTCTGGCGCCAGATGTGATTGGCGAAATGCAACGCCAGGAACTTCTCCGGCCGGCCCGTCGCATCCGCGAATGCACTGGGCAGCAGCGTGGAGGAGTTGGTGGCGAAGATGGTGCCTTCGCGCGCCAGCCTGGCGAGTTCGGCATAGACTGAGCGCTTGAGTTCCAGCTTCTCCGGCACCGCTTCAATTACCAGGTCCGCGTCGCGCACGGCCTGCGCAAGGTCGCTGCTCAGTGCGATGGCCGCCGCGACCCTGGTGGTCGCCTCGGGCGTCGTCCCCGGCAGGTCGGCGGCATATGTCTGAGCCAATCGCGTCAGGGCGTCGCGGGCACGCTCCAGCGCTGCTGCGTCAATGTCGTACGCCGTGACGCTCTTGCCGTGAAAGGCGCACTGGAAGGCGATCTGCGCGCCGAGCACGCCAGTGCCCAGCACGGTCACCCGCTGCAGGCCGGAGGGCGAGGCGACGGTCTTTGTGGTGTCCTGTGTCATGTTCATGCGTCCTCCCCGGCCAGCAGGCCGGCGTCGTGGAGCAATGCACCGATCTCGGTGCGGTCGAGCCTGGCCAACACGCGGTCGCGCAGGAACGACGGGCCCGGCAACGCCAATTCTTCGCCATCGCGCAGCTGGTGCAGTGCATCCAGCAGGGTGCGGATGTCGTAGGTGGAATTGAACACTTCCGGCACGCCGCGTTCAATGCCCAACAGCGTGTAGACCGCTTCCATCGGCGTGCGCACCGAGTACTCGGTGGTGAAGATACAGTCGCGTTGCTTCGACTCCGCGAACTGGCCGATGAATGCGAAGTTCACAGCGCCCGCTGGCACCACGTCAGGGCGATCACCGGCTTGACGCGGCATGAAGAAGGCGGTGATGTACGGCATCATCACCGGCACGGTGTTGGCTCCCGTGGCTGCAAGCTCCGCGATGTCCTCAACCGGCACACCCATGTGATACAGCCATTCCTGGGTGATTTCCTCGCCGGTGCAGTCCTGCATCGGCTTCTTGACGTAATCCCCCGGCACGTCCGCGAACAGGCCATAGAACCAGATCACGACCTGGTCCTTGGGCTGCTTCTTGAAGTGCGGCTGGCGGTTCACCGTCCAGCTCAGCAGCCAGCTGGAATCCTTGGCGGTGACAATCCCGCCGGTCACCACCTTGCCGCTGAACGGGTCGCGCTTGGCGATCTTCTCGATGTACTTCGGGATGCGCGCGTCCAGCGTGGTGATGGTGGCGGATTCCCATTTGGTCTCCGGAATGTGCGTGCCGAACACGTCGGGCCGCCCGAACGACGGATCCTTGGCCGCGATGCGCCGCCACAGATCCCAAGCCGGTGCCGGGCCTTCGTCCAGCAGCGCCGCGGTCTTGTGGTCGCCCTCGTTGCTGTTTTCCACCAGCGAGCCGATGGTCATGAACAACAGGTCATCGGGGCCGAGTGCCATGCCACCGGGCTGGCCGTCGCGGTTCCAGTGGATGCGCGTGGCCTGCTTGCGTCCGTTGGTGGCATCGATGTCGAAATCGACATCTGTCACCTCGGTGCAGTACTGGAACACCACGCCCTGGTCCTTCAACCACTTCACCAATGGCAGCACCAGCGATTCGTACTGGTTGAAGCGGGTGAACTTCAACGCGGAAAGATCCGCCAGACCGCCGATGTGGTGGATGAAGCGGTGCAGATAGAGCTTCATTTCCAGCGCCGAATGCCACTCTTCGAACGCGAACATGGTGCGCCAGTACATCCAGAAGTTGCTGGCGAGGAAGTCCTCACCGAACACCTCGTTGATGCGCTTGTTCTCCATCTCCTCGCGCGTGGCCATGAAGACCTTGAGCATGTCCTTCTGCGCGGCCTTGCTGAGCGTGAACTTGCCCATGTCGGGCGCAGGCTTGCCCTGTTCGATGGTGGCGCGCTGCAGGGAGAAATTGGGGTCGTCCTTGTTCAGCCAGTAGAACTCGTCGAGCACGCTGGCCCCCTCGACTTCCAGCGACGGAATGCTGCGGAACAGATCCCACAGGCATTCGAAATGGTTCTCCATCTCGCGGCCGCCGCGGATCACGAAGCCCTTGTCCGGCTTCTCAAGTCCATCCAGTGCGCCGCCCGGCACGTCGATGCGTTCCAGGATGGTGATGCGCTCGCCCGGCATCTGGCCATCGCGGATCAGGAAGGCGGCGCCGGCCAGCGAGGCCAGGCCGGAGCCGACGAACCATGCGGATTTGCCGTCGACCCCGTCTGGCTTGCGCGGGCGGGCGAAGGCTTCGTAATTGCCACTGCTGTAATACATGTACGGACTCCAGTCGGGGAAGTTCAAGGTCATCGATC
>NZ_JBWJOZ010000018.1:0-1497 GCF_056393115.1 Stenotrophomonas sp. Steno-Z10-BAI
GGGCCACGCAGCGGCTCAGTGCGTAGCCATTTCTCACCGAATCCCGGCACAGGGCCGAGCGCAGCCCTGCGGGGTCGTGGCCGCATCGGATCGGACTCTGGCTTGGCTGCCGGCTGTGTGGCCGGCGCCTCATCACGCGGCGGGCGGCGGGGCGCGCGCTGCGGGCCGGTAGTGCGCTTGCTCCAGCGCGCGGTGTTTCTCGAAGTGGGCGAGGATGGCGCGAATGGCCTTGGGGTCTTCGATGCTGGCGACGATCCGCACCGCGCCGCCGCAGTGGGCGCAGGTGGTGACGTCGATGGAAAAGACCCGCTTGAGCCGTTGCGCCCAGCTCATCGCACGGCGCTTCTGCTCGGGGCTGCGCGGCTCGTCGTGGGCGCTGACGTCCACCGGCACTGCATCGCTCGCAGGCCGCTTGACGCGCCCCGATGGCGTCACCTGCGCGCGCAGGTTTGCATTCGGGGCGAATACGCCGTGGAAGCGGGTGAGATGCGCGCGAGGTGGCGGGACCAGTGCCGCCAGCTTGGCGATGAAGTCCACCGCATCCCATTCGACATGCGTGGTCCCATTTCGCCACGGCGTCTTGAGCTGATACCGCACCCTACCCTGCGGTGAGATCGACAGCCGCTGCTCGCTGATCGCCGGGCGCGTGATGTAGCGGCACAGCTTTTCGAGCTTGTGGCTCTCGTGTGCTTCCGCGGCCACGCCGGCATGCAGCGAGAAGCCGCCGACCTTGCCGGCGTCGCCGTCCAGAGAACCCGCATCACCGGGTAGCGTTTTCAGGGTGACGACCTTGCGGCCAGCGTCGCGACCGGTGGCGATGCGGTAGGTGATCGAACTCATCCGCAGCGCGTCCATGCCGTCGTCGCCCGCCGCGCTGTCGGACAGAAACACGGATTCGTCTTCGCCTTCGAGCCAGCCGCGGCGCGACAGGTGCCGGCACACGCGATGCGCGATGGTGTTGGCGAGCTGCGTCAGTTGCGCAGAGGTGGGGGCGCGGCGCAGGCGCGGCTTGCGCCGCGGGGGCTCGACGTTCGCGTCGTACACGCCGTCGAGCCACAGCATGTGGAAGTGAACATTCAGGTTCAGCGCGCTGCCGAAGCGCTGGATCAGGGTCACCGCACCGCATTGCGCCGTATCCCGCGGCACGCCGGCCTGATCGGCAAGCCAACCGGCGATCACACGATGCACGATGCCCAGCACCGGGCTGATGGCCTCCGGCTTGCTGGCGAACAGGAAGCGCAACGGGTAGGGGAAACTCAGCACCCATTGCCGCACCGGCCGCGGGCCGAACACCTCGTCCACCAGATGCCGCGCCGACTCGGCCATGCGCCGTGCGCCGCAGCTCGGGCACAGCCCGCGCTTCTTGCAGGAATACGCCACCAGCCTCTCGGCACGACAGTGCTCGCAGACCACGCGCAGGAAGCCGTGCTCGAGCACGCCGCAGCGCAGGTAGGTCTCGAACTCCTCGCGCACATACTCGGGCAGCGGGCGGTCTTC
>NZ_JBWJOZ010000019.1:0-1234 GCF_056393115.1 Stenotrophomonas sp. Steno-Z10-BAI
TGAATCGCCCAGGATTTCGTAGACACCTCGCAGCCATAAACTATGGCTTAGGCGGAGGTGGTTATGAGCACGAAGCGTTATACGGATGAGTTCAAGATCGAGGCGGTTCGGCAGATTGTCGAGTACGGCCGACCGGTAGCTGAGGTGGCTGAGCGACTAGGTGTGTCGGTCCATAGCTTGTATGGGTGGAGACGTCAGCACGGCCAGGGAGAGGTGGGGCGTCGCGTTGAGCAGGACCAGAACGCTGAGGTTCGTCGACTTAAGGCTGAGTTGCGTCGCGTCACTGAAGAGCGAGACATCCTAAAAAAAGCCGCCGCGTACTTTGCCAAGGGGTAAGAGCAAAGTACGCCTTCATGAAGTGCCATGTGGATCAGTTCGGGTTGGCAGCCATGTGCCGGGTACTGAGTGTCCATCGCAGCGGTTACTACGCCTGGCTTCGAGGCCCGACAAGCCCCCGCGAACGGGATGACCAACGACTGCTTGGACTGATCAAGCACAGCTGGCTTGAGAGTGGCTCGGTCTACGGACATCGCAAGATCACTTCGGATCTTCGCGAGCTAGGGGAGACGTGTAGCAGGCATCGCGTAGCGCGATTGATGAAGAACGAAGGGCTTCGGGCGATGGTTGGCTATGGCCGTAGACCGCGCCCATTGAGTGGGCCCGTGGGCTCAGTGGCAAAGAACGTCTTGGCGCGCGGTTTCAAAGTAAGTGAACCGAATCGCGCATGGGTAACGGACATCACCTACATCCGAACCTACGACGGCTTCATGTACTTAGCCGTTGTGCTCGATCTGTTCTCACGCCAGGTGGTGGGTTGGGCGACGCGCCCCACGCAGCACACCGACTTGGTTCTGCAAGCGCTGCTCGCTGCGGTTTGGAGGCGCAAACCCGCTCCAGGTTTGCTTCTGCACTCTGACCAAGGAACGCAGTTCACCAGCGAAGACTGGCAGTGCTTCCTGCGTGAGCACGACATCGTATGCAGCATGAGCCGACGAGGAAATTGCCACGACAACGCAGCAATGGAGAGCTTCTTCCAGCTGTTGAAACGCGAACGGATTAAGCGGCGGATCTACAGCAATCACGACGAGGCACGCGCCGATGTCTTCCAGTACATCGAGATGTTTTACAACCCGACACGGCGACACGGTTCCAATGGCGGCCTGTCCCCGATAGAGTTTGAACGGCAGTACGCACTAAACGGCTGAAGAGTGTCTACAAAAGCCTGGGCGATTCA
>NZ_JBWJOZ010000002.1:0-909780 GCF_056393115.1 Stenotrophomonas sp. Steno-Z10-BAI
ACTGTCCGGCGCCTCGAAAAGCGGCGTGCGGCCAAGATTAGGAGCGGTAGTGCCGGCCGCTGGCCGGCTCCCCAGCCGTGCAGGACAAGTCCAGCGGGCGAGCTAAGATGAGGTCTTTCCACCGGAACCCCTGCCATGACCACTGCCTTCGATTTCCCGTTCGTGGATCTGTCCGGCCAGCCGCAGGCGTTGGCGCAGTATCGGGGCAAGGTGTTGTTGCTGGTCAATGTGGCCAGCAAGTGCGGCTTTACGCCGCAGTACGAGGGGCTGGAAGCGCTGTGGCGGGAGTTCGGGGCGGGGGGGCTGGTGGTGATCGGGTTTCCCTGCGATCAGTTCGGGCACCAGGAGCCGGGCGATGCGGCGCAGATCGGGGAATTCTGTTCGCTGACCTATGGGGTCAGTTTCCCGATGTCGGACAAGGTGGAGGTCAACGGCGCCGGCGCAGATCCGCTGTGGCAGTGGCTCAAGGCCGAGAAGGCCGGGGTGTTGGGCACGCGCGGGATCAAGTGGAACTTCAGCAAGTTCCTGGTCGGCCGCGATGGGCAGGTGCTGGCGCGCTACGCGCCGACCGACACGCCGGCATCGCTGCGCGGGGATATCGAGGCGGCGCTGGGCTGAGGCGGTTGCCCGACCACGACGGGCCGGGATCGGGGAGTGCCGGCCGCTGGCCGGCTGCTCGTGTTGCATGATCTTCGCCGGCCCAGCCACGCATGGCGTGGCTCTACGTCATTTTTCGACGAAGGCGCGCTCGAACACGTAGTGGCCCGGCGTGCCGATGCGCGGGGAGGTCTGGAAGCCGCGGCTGTCCAGCACGGTGCGCAAGTCGGCCAGCATCTGCGGGCTGCCGCAGATCATGGCGCGGTCGTTTTCCGGATCCAGCGGCGGCAGGCCGAGGGTCTTCTGCATCTCGCCGCTTTCCATCAGCGAGGTCAGCCGGCCCTGGTTGGGGAAGGCTTCGCGGGTCACGGCCGGGTAGTAGAGCAGCTTGTCGCCGATCATCTCGCCGAGGAATTCGTGCTCGCGCAGTTCCTTCTCGAACAGGTCGCGGTAGGCCAAGTCCTTTTCGTAGCGCACGCCGTGGGTGAGGATCACCTTGTCGAAGCGCTCGTAGGTTTCCGGGTCCTTGATCACCGACAGCCACGGCGCCAGGCCGGTGCCGGTGCCGAGCAGGTACAGGTGCTTGCCCGGGTGCAGGTCGCTGATCAGCAGGGTGCCGGTGGGCTTCTTGCCGACCAGCACTTTGTCGCCCGGCTGGATGTGCTGCAGGCGCGAGGTCAGCGGGCCGTCCTGGACCTTGATGCTGAAGAACTCCAGGTTTTCTTCCCAGTTGGCACTGGCGATGGAGTACGCGCGCAGCAGCGGCCGCGCCTCGGTTTCCAGGCCGATCATCACGAACTGGCCGTTCTCGAAGCGGAAGCCGCTGTCGCGGGTCGTGGTGAAGCTGAAGTAGGCGTCGGTCCAGTGACGGACCTCAAGCACCGTTTCGGCGCCAAAAGCGGAAGACATGGGGGTGGGGTTCTGGTCGGTTTCGTCGGGTCTAGTTTATCTCAAATGAGATAAATTCTCATTGACTGGCTGGACAGGCCCGCCAGGCGTGGGTTTCAGCGGTAGCCAGCGGCCTGCAGCTCGAACAGTTCGGCGTAGCGGCCGCCCTGGGTCATCAGTTCGGCGTGGGTCCCGCTGGCCTCGATCCGGCCGCCGGCCAGCACCAGGATGCGGTCGGCCATGCGCACCGAGGAGAAGCGGTGCGAGATCAGCACCGCGGTGCGGTTGTCGGACAGTTCCTTGAAGCGCTGGAACACCTCGAACTCGCTGCGGGCATCCAGGGCCGCGGTCGGTTCATCGAGGATCATGACCTGCGCATCGCGCATGTAGGCGCGGGCGATCGCGATCTTCTGCCATTGCCCACCGGACAGGTCCACGCCCATCTTGAAGCGGCGGCCGATGAGCTGGTCGTAGCCGCCGGGCAGGCCGGCGATCACTTCATCGGCCATGCCACGGCGCGCAGCATCGCGGATGCGGGCGTCGTCGGTCATCGCCTCGACCAGGCCGACGCCGATGTTCTCGCCGGCGCTGAGGTTGTAGCGCACGAAGTCCTGGAAGATCACGCCCATGTTGGCCCGCAGGTCATCGAGGTCGTAATCGCGCAGGTCGCGGCCATCAAGCAGGATGCGGCCTTCATCGGGGTCGTACAGGCGGGCCAGCAGCTTGACCAGGGTGGTCTTGCCGGCACCGTTCTCGCCGACCAGCGCCAGCACTTCGCCGGCGCGCAGGTCGAAATCCAGATGGCGCACCGCCCAGCTTTCGGCATCGGGATAGCGGAAGCCGACGTTCTCGAACACGAAGCCCTGGGTGATCGGTTGTGGGATGGCGATGGCGTCCGGGCGCGAATGGATCTCCGGTTCGATCTGGAAGAACGAAAACAGGTCGTCCAGATACAGCGCTTGCCCAGCGACCTGCGAAAAACCGATCAGCAGGCCTTCCAGCAGCTGGCGCAGGCGCAGGAAACTGCCGGCCAGGAAGGTGAGGTCGCCGATCGAGAAATCGCCGCGCACGGTGCGCCAGGCGATGTAAGCGTACGCGGCGTAGTACCCGAGCGTTCCCAGCGCGGCGAGCAGCGTGCCCCAGATCGCACGCTTGCGCGCCAGGGCGCGGTTGGCGAGGTAGAACTTCTCGGCCAGCCGTTTGTAGCGGTCGATCAGGAAGCGATGGAGGTTGAAGATCTTCACCTCCTTGGCGGTCTCAACGCTGGCCCCGATCTGGCGCAGGTACTCCAGCTGGCGGCGCTCGGGCGTCCACTGGAAATTGAGGCTGTAGCCGGCAGCGTTGAAATGCGATTCGCCGATGAACGCCGGGATCAGCGCCACCGCGAGGAGCAGGATCAACCAGGGCGCGTACACGATCAGGCCGACCGCGAGACTGGCCACGGTGATGCTGTCCTGCACCTGGCCGAACAGCTGGCTCATCAGGTTCATCCGGCCCATGGTCTGGCGGCGTGCGCGGTCCAGCTTGTCCTGCAGGTCGGGGTCTTCGAAATCCTCCAGGTCCAGTTCGGCGGCGTGTTCCATCAGGCGCACGCTGGTGACGTTGGTGAACAGCTCCGACAGCAACGTATCGGCGTAGCTGACCATGCGGCCGAGCAGGTCCGAGGCCATGGCCAGGCCGAACTCGAGTGCGAGCAGACCGAGCAGCGGGTTCAGCAGCCCGCTGGAAAGTGCCTCGCCGAACGGCGGGAAGCCCGCATCGTGCTGGCTGAGCAGTACCGCCGCATCGATGATCAGCTTGCCGACATACAGCATCGCCACCGGCAGCAACGCACGGATCACGCGCAGGCCGAGGCTGGCCAGGGTCAGCCCGGGGCTGGTCTGCCAGACCTGACGCAGGAACGGGGGCAGATTGCGCATCGCGTTGACGCGCTCGCGCAGGCTGGGATTCTTCTGGCCGGGTGCACCGGCAGCGGGGGAGGCGGGCATGGGCGACATTGTGCGCGTCGTGACCGTGGTTGATGCATGAATTCAATGCACGCGCAGATTGCGGACGCATACGCACCGCAGCGCGGGAGTGCGCGCGGACCGCAGCCCGGCAGTGCCGGCCGCTGGCCGGCTCCAGGTGGCAGCCAGCATCGTGCAGAGCCGGCCAGCGGACGGCACTACCCGGCGCTTACGGCAGGGGCGGCAACAGCCCGGCGCCGAGGCGGTTCCAGGCATTGATCACCGCGATGCCCATGCTCAGGTCGCTGATGCCCTTTTCATCGAAGTGGGGGGGCAGTGCGTCGTAGGCCGCATCGGAGGGCGCTGCGGTGCTGAGCCGGGTCAGCGCTTCGGCCCAGCCCAGCGCGGCGCGCTCGCGCCCATCGAAGAAGCGGCTCTCGTGCCAGGCCGGCAGCGTATCGAGCTTGCGCGGTTCGATCCCCCCCTTGCGCAGGGTGGTGCCGTGCATGTCCATGCAGTAGCCGCAGCCATTGATCTGCGAGACACGCAGGAACACCAGCTCCATCAACACAGGATCGATGGAGCTGTCGTGGACGGCCTTGCTGGTGGCCAGCAGGCCCTTGAAGGCCTCGGCGGCCAGACGGGTGTACGGAACGCGGGGTAAAGCGGACATGCGGCTACTCCATGACGGCCGCAATGGCCGTCTTCATCAGGAGGACGCGCCAGCCTCGCGCGCTGTGACAAGCGCAGTGAGTTTTTCCGGATTGAGCACGCTGAGCACGCGCACGATGTGCCCCGCATCGACCGTGATCATCGTGACCGAGTGCAACTGGTCCCCGGCAAAGCGCAGGATCGCCGGCTCGCCGTTGACCTGGCCCAGTAGGGCTGGATGCTGGCCGTTGCGGCGCGCGATCGCCCAGTACAGCTGCGCGATGCGCTCGGCGCCGAGCAGGGGACGGATTGCCGCCGTCACGCGGCCACCGCCATCGGAGATCATCTCGGCGTTGGCGTCGAGCAGCGCGCGGATCGCCGCCAGGTCGCCCTGCTGGGAGGCGTCCATGAAGCGTGCCAGGAGGTTGCGGTGCTGCGCCGGCGAGACCGCGAAGCGCGGGGCCCCGGTCTGCAGCCGCTGCCGCGCCCGATGGACCAGCTGCCGGCAGTTGGCCGGGGTGTGCTCCAGCAGCGGGGCGATGTCCGGGTAGTCGTACTCGAACACGTGCTTGAGCAGGAAGGCGGCACGCTCGTCCGGCGTGAGCTGCTCCAGCAGCGCCAGGAACGCCACGGAGACCTCGTCGGCCAGCGCGTGGCGCTGGGCCGGGTCCTGCAGCGGGTCCGGGTCCAGGGAGATCTCCAGCGGCTCGGGCAGCCACGGCCCCACGTACTCCACGTGTGCGCTGCGCCGGGCGCGCAGCCGGTCCAGGCCCAGCCGGGTGGTGGCGGTGACCAGCCAGCCTTCCGGGTCGCGGATCACGGTGGTGTCGGCGCCCTGCCAGCGCAGCCAGGCATCCTGGACGATGTCCTCGGCGTCGCTGCGGCTGCCCAGCAGGCGGTAGGCCAGGGCGAACAGGCGGGGGCGGTGGGTCTGGAAGGTATCGGTCGGGGTCATGCCGGAAGGACGCGGCCGGGCAGGCCGCTGTGACAAGGCTGGGCGGCCACTGTGCACCAAACGCCGCGGCCGCGAGCGATTCTCAACGCCGCCCGGCGGTAGTTGTTAAAATCGGCGGTTCAACCCCGCCAGCCTCCAGCAAGCGAGCAAGTCGTGACATCGATCAAGCAGGAAGACCTCATCCAGTCCATCGCCGACGCGCTGCAGTACATCTCGTACTACCACCCGGTCGATTACATCAAGAGCCTCAACGCTGCCTACGAGCGCGAAGAGTCGCCGGCCGCGAAGGAGGCGATGGCCCAGATCCTGATCAACTCGCGGATGTGCGCCGAAGGCCACCGGCCGATCTGCCAGGACACCGGCATCGTGACCGTGTTCCTGGAAATCGGCATGAACGTGCGTTGGGACGACGCCACGATGGGCGTGGAGGACATGGCCAACGAAGGCGTGCGCCGTGCCTACAACTACCCGGACAACAAGCTGCGCGCCTCGGTGCTGGCCGATCCGGCCGGCAAGCGCATCAACACCAGGGACAACACCCCGGGCGTGGTCAACGTCAAGGTGGTGCCGGGTGACACCGTCGAGGTGATCGTCGCGGCCAAGGGCGGCGGTTCGGAAGCCAAGTCCAAGTTCGCCATGCTCAACCCGTCCGATTCGATCGTGGACTGGGTCCTCAAGACCGTGCCGACCATGGGCGCCGGCTGGTGCCCGCCGGGCATGCTCGGCATCGGCATCGGCGGTACCGCCGAGAAGGCGATGCTGCTGGCCAAGGAGTCGCTGATGGAGCCGATCGACATCAACGAGCTCAAGGCCCGTGGCGCCTCCAACCGTGCCGAAGAACTGCGCCTGGAACTGTTCGACAAGGTGAACGCGTTGGGCATCGGCGCGCAGGGCCTGGGCGGCCTGACCACTGTGCTGGACATCAAGGTCAAGGATTTCCCCACCCACGCGGCCAACCTGCCGGTGGCGATGATCCCGAACTGCGCGGCCACCCGCCATGCGCATTTCACGCTGGATGGCAGCGGCCCGGTGATGCTCGATCCGCCGTCGCTGGAAGACTGGCCGCAGATCACCTATGACGCCTCCAAGGGCACCCGGGTCGATCTGGACACGATCACTCCGGAAGACGTCGCCAGCTGGACGCCGGGCCAGACCCTGCTGCTCAACGGCAAGCTGCTGACCGGCCGCGACGCCGCGCACAAGCGCATGGTGGAGATGCTGGACAAGGGCGAGCCGCTGCCGGTCGACCTCAAGGGCCGCTTCATCTACTACGTCGGCCCGGTCGATCCGGTGCGCGACGAAGTGGTGGGCCCGGCCGGCCCGACCACCGCCACCCGCATGGACAAGTTCACCCGCCAGGTGCTGGAACAGACCGGCCTGCTGGGCATGGTCGGCAAGGCCGAGCGCGGCCCGGCGGCGATCGAAGCGATCCGTGACAACAAGTCGGCCTACCTGATGGCGGTCGGCGGCTCGGCGTACCTGGTCTCCAAGGCGATCAAGGCGGCCAAGGTGGTGGGCTTCGCGGATCTGGGCATGGAAGCGATCTACGAGTTCACCGTGAAGGACATGCCGGTGACCGTGGCGGTGGATTCCACCGGCGAGTCCGTGCACCAGACCGGCCCGCGCGAATGGCAGGCCCGCATCGGCAAGATTCCAGTTGTGGTCGCCTGAGGCCTCCGGTCGCGGCAACGCTGGAAACGAAAACGGCGCCCCAGGGCGCCGTTTTTCGTGGCTGACGCTGGCAGGCACCGACCGTTGGCCGCTACTTCCCCTCAGCGGCGCGCGTCCACCAGCATGCGCACCGCCAGCGCGCCGAGCACCGTGCCCATCAGGCCACGCTGTACCGTCTGCCAGCGCGGGCGCCCGGCCAGAAAGGTGGCGATACTGCCGGCGGCCAGTACGATCAGTGCGTTGACACTGACGCTGGTTGCGATCTGCACCAGCCCGAGCACCACCGATTGCACCATCACGCTGCCATGCCCACGGGGCTGGATGAACTGCGGCAGCAGCGAGAGATACATCACGGCGATCTTCGGATTGAGCAGCGCGGTGAACAGGCCCATGCCGAACAATCTGCGCGGGCTGTCATGGTCCAGCGTGCGCAGCTGGAACGGCGAACGTCCGCCAGGGCGCAGCGCCTGCCAGGCGAGGTAAAGCAGATACGCCGCGCCGGCGAAACGCAACACATCGTAGGCATGCGGCACTGCCATCAGCAGCGCGGTGATGCCCAGTGCCGCGCACACCAGATACACCAGAAAACCCAGCGCGACACCGCTCAGCGAGATCAGCCCGGCGGTGCGTCCCTGGCAGATCGAGCGCGAGATCAGATAGATCATGTTCGGCCCGGGCGTCAGCACCATCCCCAGCGAAATCAGACCGAAGGCGAGCAGAGCGGACGAATCGGGCATGGGGGGATCCTGGGCTGGCGGCGGGGCAGAGGACGCATTCTGCGAGCGTCCGCGGCGCAGTGGCAGAGACAGAACGCGTCCCCATCGCCCGTGCTCTGTACCCATGTGATGGCACGGAGCGCGGGCGCATACTGTGCGCCTCCCTCAAGAGGCCCTGAGCATGCGCACCACGTTGTATGGATCGCCGAGTACCGCCGCCCTGGTCGTCCATTGGCTCTTGCTGGAACTGCAGATCGAGCACGATCTGGTGCTGCTGGATTTCGACAAGCGCGAGCACAAGGATGCAGCGTATCTCGCCTTGAATCCCGCGGGCCTGGTGCCGACGCTGGTGCTGGACGGGCAGGTATTGACCGAAGCGGCAGCGATCGCGCTGCATCTGGCAGACCGCCACCCGGAAGCGGCCCTGCTGCCAGCACCGGGGTCTGCCGACCGCGCCGAGGCGTACCGCTGGATGTTCTGGTGCGCCAGCACCGTACAGCCGGCGTACCGGGCGTGGTTCTACCCGCAGGAAATGGCGGACCCCGAGCACGTGGACACGACCCGCCAGCGTGCGCGCGAGCGGTTGGAAGGCGCCTGGCAGCATCTGACCGAGCACCTGTCCACGCGCGGCCCGTATGTGCTGGGCGAGTCGTTGAGCGTGGTCGATTTCATGTTGGTGATGCTGATGCGCTGGTCGCGCAACATGCCCACGCCCAGTGACACCTGGCCGGCATTGAAGGCCTACGCGGATCGCCTGAAAGCACGGCCGGCGTTCGCCGAGGTCTACCGGCGCGAGGGCATCACCGACTGGCGCTGACAGGGTTCAGTCGACGTACTGGTCGAAGGTCCGTCGTGCACGGAATGGCATCAGGTGCTGGTTGAGCAGCCCCTTGGGCACGGTCTCCAGTTTCATGACGCCGTATTCCTGCGGCCATTCGCGCTGATCCCGGGGCAGTTTGAAGGTGCCCATCAGCATGTCCACCAGCGGTAGGTGGATGGCGTAGTTGACGTCGACGTACTCCTGCTGCCGCGCGTGATGCCAGTGGTGGTAGCGCGGCAGCACCAGCAGGTACTCCAGCCAGCCGAAACGGATGCCCAGGTTGGCGTGGGCAAGCACCGCCTGCAGACCCACCAGGATCACGTAGGCATTGATCGCCGGGGTCGAGAAGCCGAGTACCAGCAGTGGCAGCAGCACGCAGCTGCGGGTGATGACGATTTCGACGAAATGGATGCGCGAGCCGGCCAGCCAATCCATGTGCCGGCTGGAGTGGTGCACGGCGTGGAAGCGCCAGAGCCATGGGGTGTTGTGATACGCGCGGTGCAGAAGTGCCTGGGCCATGTCCGCGACGAATACCGCGATCAGGAACTGCAGCCACACCGGCATCGACTGGATCAGTGTCTTGAGCGCAGGGAACGCGGCTAGCCCGGCAATGGTCGAGGTCGAGGCGGTCACCAGGATCAGGATGAACTGCACCAGCACGTGGCTCATGAAGAAATAGCCGACATCGGTACGCCATCCCGGCCGTAGCGGCGAGAGTACGTGTTTGCCGAGGTAGCGCTCCAGCGGCACGAATACCAGTGCCGAGAAGAACAGCGACAGCACGAACCAGTCCAGACCCAGCGAGTAGGGTGTCTGCCCGATCGCATCGAACTGCACGTTGGTACCCCCCAGCAGCACCGCCAGGGTGGCGCTGCCGACGCCGATCGTGGCAATCCGCTTGTTGCGGTCGCGCAGGATCGCCAGGGTGCCCATGATGAAGGCGGCGGCCAGCCCGACCAGCAGCAGGTGGCGGGCGAACTGTTCGTTGTAGACCGCGCGGAACTCGCGGCTGGTCAACAGATCCGGAAAATGGAAGCAGGCCACGCCCATCAGGCTTAGCAGGCCCAGCAGAGCCGAGCCGTAGGCGAAGAACGAGCGTTGTGGTCGGGCCATCCGCTGGCATCCAGGTGAAAGGGCGGGGCTATTGTGGGCGCCGGAGCCGGCGTAACGGAAGAGGCATTTGCGGCTGCGGTGGCAGCCCGGGTATTAATTTGGAAAACAAGCAGTGCTACATTCCGGGCATGCACACATGCCGGCCATGGCCGGATGCTTTCGACACGGAGCACGACGATGCCGAGGATGCTTTCCGCCCTGCTGTTGATCCTGCTGGTCACCGCCTGCAGCAGTGGTGGCGATTTCCACACCGCCCCGCCCAGCCTGCGCGAGGTCACCGCCGCCAATCAGTGCATGCAGCAGTGCCAACGCCAGTACGACAGTTGCATGACCAACCGGACGGGATTTGGCAGCGGCGACAGCTGTGGCGCCGGGGTGGCGACCCAGCGCGACGCGAAGTGCGACAAGATCGACAACCCGGAGCTGCGCAAGGCATGCCAGGCCAGCAGCGACTACTGCCGCAACCGGCTGCCCGCGCTGACCTGCGGCGAGGATAACAGCCGGTGCACCAGCCGCTGCGGGGGCAGCTGAGGCACGGCCTTAGGCCGGCAGGATCGCCAGCACCGTCTCCGGCGGCCGGCACAGGCGTGCACCGCGCGGGGTCTCCACGATCGGGCGGTTGATCAGCTCCGGGTGGGCGACCATCGCCTCGATCAGCGCGGCATCGGGCAACGCGTCGTCGTCCAGCCCGAGCGAACCATAGGCCGGCTCCTTGCTGCGCAGCAACGCGCGCGGGGCGATGCCCATGCGCGTGATCAGCCCTGCGAGCGTGGCACGGTCCGGCGGCGTCTTCAGGTACTCGACCACCACCGGCTCGATGCCGTGTTCACGCAGGATCTCCAGCGCCCCGCGCGAGTTGCTGCAGCGCGGGTTGTGCCAGATCGTCACGGCCATCAATACCACTCCAGCAGCGACACACCCAGGCCGACATAGGTGGCCTTGTGGTTGTAATCGATCATGCTCTCGCCGTAACCATCGAAGATCTGCACGTGGCCGCGCAGCAGATTGCTGATCGGGAAGCCGTAATCGAGCTGCAGCGCACCGTGCGAACGGTCGCCGCCGCGCAGCGAGTGACGCGCCATCAGCGAGACTTCGTGACCGTTCTTGTTCCAGGTCAGGGTGGCGTCACCGCGGCCCATGTAATCGGAGATGTCCGGGTTGTTGTCGTCCTTGCGATCTTCCGGAATGCGATACCACGGGCGCAGCACCAGCGCCCAGTTTTCGCGGTCCAGGCCGACGGTGGCGATCACCCGGTTCCAGCTGCGCGACAGGGGATCGGCGCGACCGTTGGACATGTGGTTGATGCTGATCCCGCTCATGCGCCCGCGCCAGCCGCCGATCGAGTAGCCGTTGCGGAACATCAGCATCACTTCCGGCTCGTAATTGGTCTCACGGAACGGGCGCGAGTTGTCGGCGTTGTAGGCCTGCCAGCGCGAGCTCTGCGTGTAGCCGGCCCAGATGTCGCCGTTGTCGCCGAACAGGTTCTCCACGATCTTGGTCTTGAAGCTGAGCTGGAACTTCAGTTCCGCGCTGTCCAGCTGCTGCGAGGTGGTGACCGTGTTGACCGGATTGGGCGACTGCGGCATCTGGTTCTTGTCGCTGGTCCAGAACGCGGGAAGCAGGTAGACCGGCTTGTAGGCGCGCAGCTGGAACGCGCCGAGCTTGGAGTCCTGCGCGAGCTCCCAGCGGCTGTCGAGCAGCGAGCCCTTGCCGGCATTGGCCAGCGCATCTTCATGGCCGTCGTTCTTGAACACTTCTCCGAGGCGCTGCTTGACCCGCTGCGTCGCGGGCGCGTCGGCGTCGGCACTGCGGGCGGCATGACGTTCTTCCCGGCGCTCCTGCTTGGCGGCGGTGGCAGCGGCATCGGCGGCCAGGGTGACCTCGGGCGTACGCCCGAACAGCGTGTCGTAGCAGGCCAGGCGCGCTGCGTCTGTGTCCACCTGGGCGCAGGCCTCCGGCGAGGCCGGGGTGGGCGCGGCTTCCTGGGCAGCAGCAGGCAGCGCCGCGCAGGCCAGGGCCAGGGCGGTGAACAGGGCGGAGCGGGAATGGGGAATGGTCATGGGAGCAGGGCCGCGTGACAAGAATGAATGGGTCAACCGGCACAGTGTGGCCGCTGAGGACTATTCCCGCCAGCGCACGACACGGTCGATCTGATCCGGTTTATGCCGGTCAATGGTGTGGTCAGGGCGTGAAGCCGTCACGCCGCCGCCGGTCAGAAGAACCACGCGAACGCGAACAGGCCCAGCATCGCGATCACCAGCGCCAGTTTCAAGGCGAACCCGAGCAGGATGCCAACCCAGGTTGCCAGGCCCACCTTGGTCGAACGGCCGAGCTCGCGGGTATGCCAATACTCGCCCAGCAGCGCACCGGCCAGCGGCCCGACGAACAGGCCGATCGGCATGAAGAACAGCCCGGCGATGCTGCCGATGAAGGTGCCCCACAGCGCCTTGCGGCTGGCGCCGACCCGCTGGGCGCCGACCACCGTGGCGAGGATGTCCACCGCGAAGGAGAGCAGGGTCAGCCGCCCCAGTACCGCCAGGGGCATCCAGCCCACATGGACAAACCCATCTGCCCATGCCGCCAGCAGCAGGCCGGCGAACACCAGGGGAATTCCGGGCAGGGCCGGGAGGAGGATGCCGGCGATGCCGACCAGTACCAGGAGGGCTGCTAGCAGATACAAGATGAATGAAGGGTCCATGCTGTCGAGTATGGTTCCTGAAATGGGGTTGACATCGGAAGCTTTTAGCTAGTTGCTTTTTCGTTTTGCCCGGGTTAAGTTGCAGACGCTGAGCTTGGCAAGGTCACCGTGGATCGTGGCCTGATGATGGTAGATCTTCCAGATCCGCTGCATCGTTGCACCCCGCTTCCCCTTGCTGTCAGCCGCCTGTACGGGTGTATCCAACAACAAGACAGTTAGGGAGTAGCTGAGATGGCTGAGAAGGGCACCGTCAAGTGGTTCAACGACGCGAAGGGTTTCGGGTTCATCAGCCGTGAGAGCGGCGAAGATGTGTTCGTGCACTTCCGTGCGATCGAATCCCAGGGCTTCAAGAGCCTGAAGGAAGGTCAAGCGGTCGAGTTCGAAGTGGTCACGGGCCAGAAGGGCCTGCAGGCCGACAAGGTCAAGCCGCTCTGAGCGCAGACCGGGTCCTGCCTGGTTGAAACACGAAAAGGGCCCGCTTGCGCGGGCCCTTTTTTATTTACGTGTGCGTTGCGCCGATCAGCGCAGGATCACCTTGCCGTTGACCACGCGGACGTAGGTGTTCTCGCGGATACCACCCAGATCACGCTGGTTGACGACGACGGTACGGCCGTCATCCATACGCACGGTGATGTCGAACGTATCGCTGGTCACGTTCTTCTGGATCTGGTTGCCGGCCAGCGCACCACCCACCGCGCCTCCGGCGGCGGCGATGTTCTTGTTGCCACGGCTGCCACCGGTGTGGTCGGAGATCTCATGGCCGGCGACGGCGCCGACGATGCCACCCAGCACCGCGCCGGTCGCGCTCGGTGCGCTGCGGCCCGAAGCGACCTGATTGATACGGGTCACGATGCCGCAGTCCGCGCAGCGGTTGGTGTTGTAGTTGCCGCCGGAATTGCCGTAACCGTTGTTGTAACCACTGCTGCCGTAGCCCGGCGAGGTGGTGGCACAGCCAGCCAGGGCGACGGTGGCAACGGCAGCGGCGGCAATCAGTTGAATCTTCATGGTGTATCTCCTGGCCAGAGGGGTGGTCGAATGCGTCTGGTGCGCATGGAGCAGATCGTGTCCTGTGCTGCGTGAACAGCGTGCCAATCCCGGTGCGCCAGGGTGGCTGGAAGATGAATCAGCGGAAATCCTGGTGGCAGGCCTTGCAGTCTGTCTGGATCTTCTCCACCAGCGTAGCCATGCCCGGGCAGTCGGTCGGCGGCGCGGCCAGGGCCTCATTGAGGGTGGCGCGCAGGGCGCTGGCGTGCTGCTGGAAGCCTTGGCTGTCCTTCAGGCCGGGAAAGGCCAGGTCCAGATCATTGGAGAGCGAGCGCAGCGTCTGCAGCCGCGGCACGGTGTCGGCCAGGCTGCAGCGGTTCTGCGCCTGCGCCGCCTGAAGCAACTGCACCTGGCGGTTCATCACGTGCATCAGCGAATCCGGGAAGGGGTCCTGGCGGGCCTGGATCGCGCGCGAGACCATCACCGTGGCGATCAGGCCGATCACCAGGCCAAGCAGGCCGACGAACAGATAGCGGTACGCGGCGGACGGGCGGCGGGGCGGGGACATAGGGTCGTTCATGGTGAGGGCTTCGGTGAGGGTGGCTGCGGCGATGGTACGACGCGTCCTGTCCACGGCGCGTCCCGGACCGCCCTGTGCACATTAAAATAGGGGCATGAAGAACGACGTATTGCGCGAACGATTTGCCGGCATCGACCGGTTGTATGGGGTAGGCACCGTGGATCTGCTTGCCACCCGCCGGGTGGCGGTGGTGGGCATGGGCGGCGTCGGCTCGTGGGTGGTCGAAGCGCTGGCGCGCACGGCGCTGGGTCATCTGACCCTGATCGATGCCGATGACATCTGCGTGTCCAACACCAACCGGCAGCTGCCGGCGCTGGCCGGCCAGTACGGCCGCAACAAGGCCGAGGCGATGGCCGAGCGCTGCCGGGCGATCAACCCGGACATCAGCGTCGATGCGGTCGCCTCTTTCTTGACCGTGTCCAACATGGTCGAGCTGCTGGACCGCGATTTCGATCTGGTGATCGATGCCTGCGACAGCTTCCGGGTCAAGGTCGAGACCATCGCCTGGTGCCGCCGCCGCAAGCTGCCGATCCTGACCGTGGGCGCGGCCGGCGGTCGTACCGATCCCACCCTGGTGCGGATCCGCGATGTCTCGCGCACCGAACACGACGCGATGATGGCGCTGATCCGCAAGAAGCTGCGCAGCGATTTCAACTTCCCCAAGAACGCCTCGCGTTACTTCGGCGTGCCGGCGGTGTACTCGCTGGAAAACGTGAAGTACCCGCAGGCCGACGGCAGCGTGTGTGGCATCCGCCCGAACCTCGGGGCCGACGCGGCGCTGAAGC
The DNA here is from genome assembly GCF_056393115.1 of Stenotrophomonas sp. Steno-Z10-BAI. NCBI lineage: Bacteria > Pseudomonadati > Pseudomonadota > Gammaproteobacteria > Lysobacterales > Lysobacteraceae > Stenotrophomonas > Stenotrophomonas sp. Steno-Z10-BAI. Next base: position 14,405 of record NZ_JBWJOZ010000002.1, read on the forward strand.
TGGACTGCGGCGCCGGGCTGGGCGCGGCCACGCATATCACCGGCGCGTTCGCGTTCGCGGCGGTGGGCAAGGCGCTGGAGATGTTGATGAAGAAGCCGGCCACGGCGGTCACGGCTGACTGAGCCGCTGCGGTCACGCAGTGGACCGGCTTACGCGTCCAACCCGAGGCCGGGCCGGTCCGCGACGACTTTCGCCACAAAGTCCATGACCGTGCGTACCGATGGCGAGCGCCGGAGGTCACGGTGCACCACCAGCCAGATGTCACGCGAGAACGGCGCCCCGTCATGCTCCAGCGGAGTCAGTCCGGGCGCGGCATCACCCAGAAAGCGCGGCAACGCGGCCACGCCCGCTCCGGCCAGAGCGGCTGCCCGATGACTGCTGATGTCGCTCAGTTCGCACGCCACGGTCCGGCTTCCCGCGATCTGCAGCAGCCACTGCTGCTGGGGCATGTCAGCAAACTGCGTGTCATAGGCAATGAAGGCCCAGTCTTCGGGCCGACGGGTGGCGACGTACTCGTGGCTGGCATAGAGCGCGAACGGCATTCGTCCGATTCTGCGCACAACGCTGCTGGCTTCCTTGGGACGGACCAGCCGCAGAGCCACATCCGCCTCGCGGCGGGCGAGTGATACCTGCTGGGCTTGGGCCGACACGGAAAGTTGAATGCCGGGCTGCGCTGCCCGGAAGTCGGCAACCCGTTCCGCCAGCAGGTGCGCCACCAGCACTGGCGGTGCACTAAGCGTCACCCTGGCATTGACGGCCTCCTGGCTGGCCCGGCTCACGCGGGCGACAGCAAATGCTGAGGCGTCCATGGCCTTGGCGTGCTCGTAAATCTGGACGCCCATCGCGGTAAGGCGGACGGAGCGTGGCAAGCGCTCGACCAGCGCAACCTGCAGTTCGACCTCCAGCGCCGCAACACGACGGCTGACGGTTGCATGGTCGACATGCAACGCCCGAGCCGCGCCTGACAAGGTGCCGTCGCGCGCAACCGCCAGGAAATGACGGAGATTCTCCCAGTCGAACATCGGTGCGTTTTCGCAGGTATGGAGTGTGATTTCGGGGAATTTTCGAGGGTGCTCGCCAAGCCTAGCATGGGCGGTCTCTTCTGCTTGTGGGACCCCAATGACAGCTTTTTCTGCTTCCGCGCGCGGTACGCTCTGGGCCGCCGCGCTCGGCTTCGTGGTGGTGCTGCTGGACATCAGTGTGGTCAATGTTGCACTGGATGCCCTGCAGCATGAATTTTCAACCGATGTGGCCGGCTTGCAGTGGGTGGTCAATGCCTACACCTTGGCTTTCGCCGCTCTGCTGCTTACCAGCGGGGCGCTGGGCGACCGCTTCGGCGCGCGCCGGCTCTATCTCTCGGGCTTGGTGGTGTTCACTCTGGCGTCGGCTGCCTGCGGGCTTTCGGGCAGTCTGACTGTGATGGTCGGGGCCAGACTGATCCAGGGCATGGGCGCGGCGTTGCTGGTACCCAACTCGCTGGTCATGGTGCAGCAGGCATTTCCGGACAGCCAGGCACGTAGTCGTGCCGTCGGTTGGTGGGGCGCTCTCGGGGGAGCGGCTCTGGCTGCCGGTCCCGTGCTGGGCGGAGTGCTGGTAGCGCATGCAGGCTGGCGCAGCGTGTTTCTGATCAACCTTCCGATGGGTTTGATCGGGATCTGCCTGACGCTTCGGCATGCGGCGCCTTCCGGCGGCGGACATCGGCGTGGCCTCGATTGGAGTGGGCAGGTGGCTGCCATGGTTGCGCTGGCAGCGACGACCATGACCCTGATCGAGGCAGGTCAGCTGGGTTGGGGGCATGGCGTGGTGCGCGGAGGGGCCCTGTTGGCGCTCATGTCCCTCACGGCCTTCCTCTGGATTGAAGCTCGCAGCACCTCACCCATGCTGCCATTGAATCTGTTTCGGAATCACACGTTCTCCATCGTCTCGCTGGCAGGCGTCGCGGTGAATTTCGCCTATTACGGGCTGATTTTTGTGTTCAGTCTGTTTTTTCAGATGCAGCAGCATCTATCCCCGCAACAGACCGGCCTGGCCTTTCTGCCGATGACCCTCGTTCTGGTCGCACTCAATGTGGTGGCGGGGCGCCTGATTACGCGGCTCGGTCCCAGGTTGCTGATGTTCATGGGTCTTGCGCTGGCAGGATCGGGTTACCTGTTGTTGATGCCGGTGAGCATCGGGGGCCATTACGCGCTGTTGATCGTACCGATGCTGATGGCGGCAAGCGGGGTCGCCTTGGTGGTGCCGACCATGACCAACGCGACGCTTGCATCGATCGACCGGTCGCGGGCAGGCATCGCCTCCAGCGTACTGAACTGTGCGCGACAGGTCGGCGGCATGCTGGGTGTCGCCCTGTTCGGCAGCCTGATCGGCGATGGCGCGCCGGATGCATTCATGCATGGCATGCACATCTCGATCGGCATGTCGGCGGCAGCGCTATTGCTGGCGAGCGTCCTGTGCTGGTCTGGCATGCGGCCGGGGCCGCTCCACCCGTTGCGCGCTTCAGGAGAAACCGTGAAGCCCGAATAGGCTGCGCGCATTGGCCGTGGTCTGCGCGGCAATCACTTCGGCCCGCTCCCCGCGCAGTCGCGCCACCGTCTCCAGGATCACCGGCAAGCGTGCCGGTTCATTACGCTCTCCGCGGATCCCAGCATCCGGCTGATCCGGCGCATCGGTTTCCAGGAGCAGCTGCTCCAGCGGCATGCTGGCGACCAGGCGGTGCAGGCGCTGGGCGCGGTCATAGGTGAGCGGGCCGCCCAGTCCGATCAGGAAGCCCAGCTGGTGCAGTTGCCGCGCCTGCTCGGGGCTGCCGGAGAAGCTGTGCACCACGCCGCGCAGCCCGCCGATCTGCTTGATCGCCGCGATCACCGCATCCACCGCGCGGCGCGCATGCACGATCACCGGCAGGTCGAATTCGCGTGCCAGCCGCAGCTGGCCCAGGAAGTAGTGCAGCTGAGCGTCCACGTCCAGACCCTCCACGAAGAAGTCCAGCCCGCATTCCCCAACCGCGCAGGGGCGCTCGCGTTCGAGCCACGCACGCAGAGCCTCCAGGTGTTCGGGGCGGTGCTGGTCCAGAAACATCGGGTGCAGTCCGTAGGCCGAGTGCAGCCCGTCGGCCAGCCGGCACGCATCGCGCAGGCCGGGCCAACTGGCGGCAGTGACGGCGGGAACGACCTGGGCCATGACGCCGGCCGCGCGCGCGCGCGCGATCACTTCAGGGCGATCCGCATCGAACTCGCCCGCATCCAGGTGGCAGTGGCTGTCGATCAACCTCACGCGCGGCGCTTGGCCGGCAGCGGCGGGGGAAGCTTGTCGCCGCGTCGCTTCCAGTTGGCCAGCAGCAGTGTGCCCAGGCCAAACAGGACTTCATCCACGAACGGCAGCGGATCGGGAATCACCAGCGTCACTGCGAACAGGGCGGCGGTGATCTTGAACAGGGTGGGGTAGCGCAGCCGACGGGCCCATTCCAGCACCGGCAACAGTATGGGATTGGACATGAGGCACTCCTGGGCAGATGCTGTAAACGCTATCACGAGCCCAAGGCTCACCGAACCTGAATGGGCGACCGGATGTTCACGATCCGTGGAGATTCCGTTCAGGGTGGCCGTGCTGGAATTCACTCAAGAACGTTGCGGATCGTCCGCAAGGAGCCGGTTATGAAAAGTACAACTACTACTGCGTTGGTCGCTGCGGGTGCGCTGCTGGTTGGCGGTATCGCCACCGCTGCCTTCATGAAGGGCGGCAGTTCCTCGCCCGATGCGGTGACCGCTGCTCAGACCCGGCCCACTCTGGACACCACGCCACTGGCCGACGATGGCGCGCGCACCGATCAGCTGGCCATTGAAGACAAGGCGGGCAAGCTCGAGTACGCCGACATCGTCAAGGTCGATCCGCTGACCAAGAAGGAAAAGGCCTACGCCACCGTGATCGGCACCGAGCCGGTGCGCGAGACCTCCAGCACGCAGACGCCGCATGAAGTCTGCCAGGACGTGGTGGTGCAGGAACGCCTGCCCGAGCGCGACGGCAACGTTGGCGGTACCGTCGCCGGTGCGGTCATCGGTGGCCTGCTGGGCAACCAGGTCGGTGGTGGCAATGGCCGCAAGGCCGCCACGGCCGCCGGTGCCGTTGCCGGCGGCATGATCGGCAACCAGGTGGACAAGCGCCATGTGGGTGGCCGCGTGGTCAACCGCACCGAGCGCCAGTGCCATACCGAAACCGCGACCTCCGAGTCGACCCGCGTGACCGGCTACAACGTGACCTACCGCAATGAAGACGGCACCACCGGCACCATGCGCATGGCTAGCAAGCCGGGCAACCGCATCCCGATGGGCACCACCAATGCGGTCACCGGTTACAACGTGACCTACCGTTACGACGGCGCCGAGAAGACCGTGAAGATGGACAACAAGCCGAGCAGCGATCGCCTGCCGATGATCGATGGCCAGCTGGTCACCCAGACCGCTGCACTGGATGCGAACAGGCAGTAAGTTCCTGCAGCTCCAAATGCACCACCCGCACGCCGGCATCTGCCGGCGTGCTGCGTTTTGGGGCGAGCCGCACGGCACGCCGATCACGGCATCTGCGATCATGCCGGCACGCATGCAACACACGAGGGCGCCATGAGCATTTTCGACCTCCAGCTGGAGACCGACCGTCTGATCCTGCGCCCACCGCGCGCCGAGGATTTCGATGCCTTCCTGCGCTTCTGCTCGGACCCCGAGGTGATGCAGCACCTCGGTGGCGTGCAGGCCCCGTCGCAGGCGTGGCGCAGTTTCAGCTGCCTGGTCGGCAGTTGGCATCTGTACGGGTTTTCGATGTTTTCGGTGATCGAAAAGAGCAGCGGTGAGTGGGTCGGCCGCATGGGCCCCTGGCAGCCGCTGGACTGGCCGGGCACCGAGGTCGGCTGGAGCATCCGCCGCGAGAGTTGGGGCAGGGGCTATGCGCCCGAAGCGGCCGTGGCCAGCATGGACTGGGCGTTCGACACGCTGGGCTGGGACGAGGTCATCCACACCATCGATGCCGCCAACGAAAACTCCAAGGTCGTCGCGCGCAAGCTGGGCAGCTCGCTGCTGCGCATGGGCGAGCTGCCGCCGCCGCATGCCGGCAAGCCAATCGAGATCTGGGGCCAGTCGCGGCAGCAGTGGCAGCAGCGCCGCGCCGGGCAGCGGTGATGCTGCACCCGCGCTTGGCAAAGGCGATGGGGTGAGGCCAGACTCGGCATCGCGGGCGAGCCGCCCGCGGTGCATGGCCAAGAGGGTGCGATGACGTCGTTGCGGGCTCCATTGACGGTGTACGGCATGTCCGTGTCGGGCAACTGCCACAAGGTGCGGCTGCTGCTGGAGCAGCTGGGGACGCGCTACCACTGGGTCGAGGTCGACAGCGCGCACGGCCAGACCCATACGCCGGATTTCCTGGCGATCAATCCCAATGCCAAGGTGCCGCTGGTGCAGCGCGATGATGGGCGTGTGCTGCCCGAATCCAACGCGATCCTGTTCTGGCTGGCCGAGGGCACGCCGTATCTATCCACGGATGGCTGGGAGCGCGCACAGACGCTGCGCTGGATGTTCTTCGAACAGTACAGTCACGAACCGTGCCTGGCGGTCGCACGTTTCATCAGCGGCTGGACACCCTTGGACTCGCCGCGCCGCAACGAGCTGCCGCGCCTGCGCGAGCGCTCGGCACAGGCCCTGGCGGTGATGGAAGAGCACCTGGTCACGTCGCCTTGGTTCAGTGGCCGCGCGTACGGCATCGCCGATATCGCGCTGTTCGCTTACACCGATGTCGCGGCGGATGGCGGCATCGCGCTGGCCCCGTATCCGGCCGTCCAGGCCTGGCTGCAGCGCGTGCGCGAGCAGCCGCGCTTCATCCCCATGCCCGTACCGCTGCCGGAGGTGCAGGCCCTGTTCGCGCAGTCCCGCTGAGTTCGTGCGGTTATCCGCCTACGCAACACGTCCCGGAGGGTGATGCATGTTTGCCGTGGTTCCCGATCCGATTCCCGCGCGCATGAAGGGCCTCAACCGGGCCGAGATCTGCGACGCCAACTTCATCGATTTCGTGCAGCAGTGGCGTGGCGAGCCTGCGCCGAGGCCAGCCCCCGGCAGCCCCGTCCTGCCCGGCAGCACGCTGGATGCGCAGGGCTTTGCCGACCTCTTCGAGTCGCAGCTGATCAGCCGCCACCTGGACCTGATGGCGCGCGTGCTGCGGGTGCAGAACAAGGTCTTCTACACCATCGGTTCGTCCGGGCATGAAGGCAATGCGCTGGTGGCGCGGCTGGCCCGGCATACCGATCCGGCCTTCCTGCATTACCGCTCCGGCGGCTTCATGGCCGAGCGCTTCCGCAAGCTGCCGGGCATGGATCCGGTGATGGATGCGGCGCTTTCGTTTGCGGCCAGTCGGGACGATCCTGCCAGCGGCGGACGCCACAAGGTGTGGGGCAGCAAGCCCCTGTGGGTACTGCCGCAGACCTCGACGATCGCCTCGCACCTGCCCAAGGCCCTGGGCACCGCGCTGGCCATCGAAAGCGGGCGACGCATCGGTCACACGCTGCCGATTCCCGAGGACAGCGTGGTGATCTGCTCCTTCGGCGATGCCTCGGCCAACCACGCCACCGCGCAGACCGCGTTCAACACGGCGGCGTGGGCGGCCTACCAGCGGCTGCCCGCGCCGATCCTGTTCGTCTGCGAAGACAACGGCATCGGCATTTCGGTCAAGACCCCGGACGGCTGGATCGCGCAGAGTTTCGCGCACCGCCCGGGCCTGGATTACTTCTTCGCTGATGGGCTGGATCTGGTCGAGGGGCATGCGCAGGTCGAGCGCGCGCTGGCGCATTGCCGGCAGACCCGCCGTCCGACCTTCCTGCACCTGCGTACCACGCGTCTGATGGGCCATGCGGGCACCGATTTCGAGATCGAATGGCGGCCGTTGCCGGAGCTGTGCGCCGCCGAGGCCAGCGATCCGCTGCTGCGCTCGGCGGCGATCGCGATGCAGTCCGGGTGGATGACCGCCGCGCAGGTGCTCGATCTGTACGAGCGCGTGCGCGCGCGCTGCTTCGCCGCGGCCGCCGAGGCGGACCGACGCCCGAAGCTGACCGCTCTCGCCGAGGTCATCGCCCCACTGGCGCCGTACTCGCCGGCGGCGGTGCATGCCGAAGCTACGCGCGTGGCCGCCGATGACGCGCGTGCTGCCGCATTTGGGGGTGCGTCGCAGTTGCCGGAAATACAGCCGCCGCGCCATCTGGCGATCCAGATCAACCAGGCCCTGCACGATCTGATGGCCAAGTACCCGGCCACGCTGCTGTTTGGCGAGGACGTCGCGCAGAAAGGTGGGGTGTACACGGTCAGCAAGGGTCTGCTCAAGGCGTTTGGCCCACGCCGCGTGTTCAACACCCTGCTGGACGAAACCATGATCCTGGGCATGGCGCAGGGCCTGGCCAACCTGGGCATGCTGCCGATCCCGGAGATCCAGTACCTGGCTTACCTGCACAACGCGGCCGACCAGCTGCGTGGCGAGGCGTGCTCGCTGCAGTTCTTCTCCAACGATCAGTACCGCAACCCGATGCTGGTGCGCATTGCCGGGCTGGGCTACCAGAAGGGCTTCGGCGGGCATTTCCACAACGACAACTCGATCGCTGCGCTGCGCGACATTCCCGGCCTGGTGGTCGGTTGTCCCTCGCGCGGCGACGATGCGGCGATGATGCTACGCACCCTGGCGGCGCTGGCGACCGTCGATGGCCGCGTCGCGGTGTTCCTCGAGCCGATCGCGCTGTACATGACCAAGGACCTGCACGCGCCGGGCGATGGCCAATGGCTGTTCCCGTATCCGGCCGCCGACCAGGCACTGGTGCTCGGCGAGGGCCGGGTCTACGCGCCGGAGGCCAGTGACCTGGTCATCTTCACCTACGGCAATGGCGTGCCGATGAGCCTGCGGGCGGCACGGGCGATCGAGCAGCAGCTGGGTTGGCAGGTGCGCGTGGTCGATCTGCGCTGGCTGGTGCCGCTCAATGCCGGTTTCATCGCTGGCCAGGCTGCCGATGCCCAGCGCGTGCTGGTGGTCGATGAGGGGCGGCACAGCGCCGGGGTGGGCGAGGGCGTGATCACCGCGCTGGTCGAGGCCGGGCTGGGGCACCTGCCGATCCGGCGGGTATGCGGGGCCGATACCTACACGCCGCTGGCGGGGGCAGCATTGTGCGTGCTTCCAAGCGACAATGCGGTATTGAACGCCGCCCTCGCGCTGGCGCAGGACCATTGATACATGTGTGGATTGGCAGGCATGTTGCTGCCCGCTCCGGCAAGGGAGCAGGCAGCACTGGAAGAACAGGCGCGGCGCATGGGCGACGCATTGGTGCACCGCGGCCCGGATGACAGCGGGGTGTGGGCCGATGCCTCGGCCGGCATCGCGCTGGCGCACCGCCGGCTGAGCATCCTGGATCTTTCGCCGCTGGGCCATCAGCCGATGACCTCCGTGGATGGCCGTTATGTGCTGGCCTACAACGGCGAGGTCTACAACTTTGCCGAGCTGCGCGCCGAGCTGGAAGCGCTGGGCCACGGCTTCCGCGGCCATTCGGATACCGAAGTGCTGCTCGCGGCGATCACCGAATGGGGCTTGGACGAGACCCTGCAGCGCAGCAACGGCATGTTCGCCATCGCTTTGTGGGACCGCGCCGAGCACTGCCTGTGGCTGGCCCGCGACCGGGTCGGCAAGAAACCGCTGTACTACGGCTGGGCCGGTGAAACGCTGGTGTTCGGCTCCGAGCTCAAGGCCCTGTGGCAGCACCCGGCCTTCGACAACGAGGTCGACCGCGATGCGCTGACCCTGCTGCTGCGGCTGGATTACATTCCCGCGCCGCACTGCATCCACGAACGCTGTTTCAAGCTGATGCCCGGCCGCGTGCTGCGGCTGGACGCCGAGGCGGTAGCCGCCGGTGCTGCCGCGCATCGCCCGGACCAGTTGCAGCAGCCGTTCTGGAACGCGCGCGAGCGCATGCAGCAGGCCCTGGCCGCGCCGTTCACCGGTAACGATGCCGAGGCCGAAGAACGTCTGGATGCCGTGCTGCGCGACGCGGTGGCGCTGCGCATGGTGGCCGATGTGCCGGTCGGCGTCTTCCTCTCCGGCGGCACCGATTCCTCGGTGGTGGCCGCCTTGATGCAGGCACAGTCGAGCCAGCCGGTGCACAGTTTCAGCATCGGCTTCACCGGTTCGGACCATGACGAGGCGCCGCTGGCCAAGTCGCTGGCCCAGCACCTGGGCTGCGATCACACCGAGCTGTATGTCAGCGGTGCAGACGCGCTCGCGGTGGTGCCCAGCCTGCCGGCGATGTTCGATGAACCCTTCGCCGATGCCTCGCAGGTGCCCACGGCGCTGGTTGCCAAGCTGGCGCGGCAGGGCGTGACCGTGGCGCTGTCCGGCGACGGTGGCGATGAACTGTTCTTCGGCTACACCCGTTACCAGCGGGCGATGCGCAACTGGCGCCTACTGGGCAAGGTGCCGGCGCCGCTGCGCCGCTGGATGGCCAGCCATGCGCACACGCAGGGCGAGGCCTCGCGCACGGGCGGGCTGGCCGCGCTGCTGGCCGAGTCGGGCGCGCGCGGCATTGGTGATGTCTACCGCAACCGCATTTCGCGCTGGCGCGATCCGGTGGCCGCCGTTCGCGGCGCACAGGCGGCCGGCAGTTTCTACGACCTGGCCGATCCGCTGCACGGTGCCGGCTCACCGGCGGACGCGATGATGCTGGCCGATTTCAGTACCTATCTGCCCGATGATCTGCTGTGCAAAGTGGACCGCACCAGCATGGCGGTCAGCCTGGAGGCGCGTGCACCGCTGCTGGACTGGCGGGTGGCCGAGTTCGCCTGGTCGCTGCCGATGGCGATGAAACAGCGCGATGGCGTCAGCAAGTACCTGCTCAAGCGCGTGCTGGGCCGCTATGTGCCGCAGGATATGGTGCACCGCCCCAAACGCGGCTTCGGGGCCCCGGTCAGCGCGTGGCTCAAAGGCGACCTGCGTGGCTGGGCCGATGAACTGCTGGATCCGGCGCGGCTGGCCGAGGAGGGGGTGTTCAACGTCGAGGCGGTGGCGCCGCTGTGGCAGCAGTTCAAGCAGGGCGAGCGCAAGTGGCACACGCATCTGTGGAACGTGCTGATGTTCCAGGCCTGGCAGGCGCATTGGCGCAACGCACGCGCCGAAGTGACCCGCGCATAGCGCCACGCGTGCGGGTACGTCTGGCCGGAAGGCAGCCACCCATGGGTGGCTGACGTCGCCTTCACCGTTGCCGAAGGTGGGCCCGCCTAGGCTGGGCCTTTCCCCCAACGGAGCGAACGTGATGGCCGAATACAAGATCGCCGTACTGGTCGGCAGCCTGCGCAAGGGCTCGCACAATCAGGCGTTGGCCCACGCGCTGGAGAAACTGGCCGCCGGCAAGGCGGTGTTCTCGTATGTGGAGATCGGTGACCTGCCGTTGTACAACCAGGATTTCGACAAGGACTACCCGAGCCAGGGCCTCCGCCTGAAGCAGCAGATCCGGGATGCCGATGCGGTGCTGTTCGTCACCCCCGAATACAACCGCTCGGTCCCGGGCGTGCTCAAGAACGCCATCGACCTGGGCTCGCGCCCGTATGGCGACAGCGCCTTCGCCGGCAAGCCCGCAGCGGTGATCGGCGCCTCGATCGGGGTGATCGGCACTGCGCTGGCCCAACAGCACCTGCGCAACATCCTGGCCTACCTGGACATGCCGGTGCTGGGCCAGCCCGAGGCCTTCCTGCACTTCAAGGAAGGGCTGATCGACGCCCACGGCACGATCAGCAACGAGGGCACCAAGGACTTCCTGCAGGGCTTCGTGGACACGTTCATTGCCTGGGTCGGCACCCACGGCGGTACGCACTGATCCACCGCGAGCGGGTCATGCATCTGCGATAATGGCGTGGACGGACGTCGCAAGGGCGTCCGTCGCACGCGATGCGACGGCCCCGGCCGATCGTACCGGCAGGCGCCGGTATCCCCAGCTCATCCACTGTTTATCCACAGGTTTGTGCATGGCTGCGGGGCTCGCCGCGTGCCTACCATGTCCCACGCCTCACACTGCAGGAAGTACGCCCCCATGTCCGCCCGTTCTGGCTTCCGTTCCGACCGCAAAGACCGCGGTGACCGCTTTGATCGCGATGAGATGCGCATCGACGCCCTGCGCGTGCCGCCGCATTCGATCGAGGCCGAACAGGCGGTGCTGGGCGGGCTGATGCTGGCCCCGGAGAGCTATGATCGGGTCAACGACCAGCTGACCGAAACCGACTTCTACCGCCGCGATCACCAGATGATCTACCGCGCGATCCGCGAGCTGTCCGAACGTGACCGCCCGTTCGATGCGGTGACGCTGGGCGAGTGGTTCGAATCGCAGGGCAAGATGGAGCTGGTTGGTGATGGCGCGTACCTGATCGAGCTGGCCAGCACCACGCCGTCGGCCGCCAACATCAGTGCCTACGCGGAGATCGTGCGTGACAAGGCGGTGCTGCGTCAGCTGATCCAGGTCGGCACGGACATCGTCAACGACGGCTTCCAGCCCGAAGGCCGCGAAAGCAGCGAGCTGCTCTCGGCAGCGGAAAAATCCGTGTTCGCGATCGCCGAGCAGGGCGCGCGCGGCCGTACTGATTTCGTGGCGATGCCCGGTGCGTTGAAAGACGCCTTCGAAGAGCTGCGCAACCGCTTCGAGAACGGCGGCAACATCACCGGCCTGCCGACCGGCTATACCGATTTCGATGCGATGACCGCCGGCCTGCAGCCGACCGATCTGATCATCCTGGCTGCGCGACCGGCCATGGGCAAGACCACGCTGGCGCTGAACATCGCCGAGTACGCCGCGATCAAGTCCAAGAAGGGCGTGGCGGTGTTCTCGATGGAAATGTCGGCCTCGCAGCTGGCCATGCGTCTGATTTCCTCCAACGGCCGCATCAACGCCCAGCGCCTGCGTACCGGTCAGCTGGAAGATGAGGATTGGAGCCGGGTGACCGGTGCGATCCGGATGCTGAAGGAAACCAAGATCTTCATCGACGATACGCCGGGCGTGTCGCCGGAAATCCTGCGTTCCAAGTGCCGCCGCCTCAAGCGCGAGCACGACCTGGGCCTGATCGTGATCGACTACCTGCAGCTGATGAGCGTGCCGGGCAACAGCGAAAACCGCGCGACCGAAATCTCGGAGATCTCGCGGTCGTTGAAGGGCCTGGCCAAGGAACTCAACGTGCCGGTCATCGCGCTCTCCCAGCTCAACCGCTCGCTGGAAACGCGTACCGACAAGCGCCCGGTGATGGCCGATCTTCGTGAATCCGGCGCTATCGAGCAGGATGCGGACATGATCGTGTTCATCTACCGCGACGACTACTACAACAAGGAAACCTCGCCGGACAAGGGCCTGGCCGAGATCATCATCGGCAAGCACCGAGGCGGCCCGACCGGCTCGTGCAAGCTCAAGTTCTTCGGCGAATACACCCGGTTCGACAACCTGTCGCACGATTCGGTGGGTTCGTTCGAGTAACGCCGAAGGCGTTACGGTAGTGCCGGCCGCTGGCCGGCTCCTATGGAACTGTCATCGTGCAGAGCCGGCCAGCGGCCGGCACTGCCGTTTCATCGGCGTATCCCGGGTTTCGTCGCAAACCCGTTGCAGTGCGCCCGGGCAGGGCGCGATGGTGGTCTCCGGGCGGCAGGGTGCCGCCAACGGAGACGTGCGATGAAGACCCTGTTCGCCTTGGGGGTGTGGTGCCTGCTGTTCGTGCTGTGCTGGCCGCTGGCGGTTCTGGCCCTGGTGGCGTGGCCGTTCGTGTGGCTGTTGAGCCTGCCGTTCCGGCTGGTGGGCATCACCTTCTCGGCACTGTTCGCGTTCCTGGGCGCGCTGCTCATGCTGCCGGCGCGGGTCCTGGGGGGCGGGCGCACGGCGACGGCCTGAACAACACCGCGATCGGGTAGTGCCGGCCGCTGGCCGGCTGCTCTTCTGTCGGGATGGCGTGGAGCCGGCCAGCGGCCGGCACTACCGATGGCGTGGAGCCGGCCAGCGGCCGGCACAGTACCTGTCGCCCACAAAAAACCCCGCCGAGGCGGGGTTTTTCGTTACGGCACCAACGCCGGCTCAGTTCGCCTTGTGGATCGCGCGCTTGCTGACGGCCATAGCGGCGTCATGCACCACTTCGGACAACGACGGGTGGGCGTGGCAGATGCGCGCCAGGTCGTCGGCCGAACCGCTGAACTCCATGGTCAGCACGCCTTCGTGCACCAGCTCGGAGACATTCGCGCCAACCAGGTGCATGCCCAGGATGCGATCGGTCTCGGCATGCGCCAGGACCTTCACGAAGCCGGTCGGCTCGATCATCGCCACGGCACGGCCGTTGGCGGCGAACGGGAAGCTGCCCGCCTTGTACGGGATGCCTTCGTCCTTGAGCTGCTGCTCGGTCTTGCCGACCCAGGCCAGCTCCGGCTCGGTGTAGATCACCCACGGGATGGTGTCGAAGTTGACGTGGCCCGGCAGGCCCGCGATCAGCTCGGCCACGGCGATGCCTTCTTCGAAGCCCTTGTGCGCCAGCATCGGGCCGCGCACGCAGTCACCGACCGCCCAGACGCCATTGACGCCGGTGTGGCAGTGCGCGTCCACTTCGATCTGGCCACGCTCGTTGATCTTGACGCCGGTGCCTTCGGCCAGCAGGCCCTTGGTGGCGGCGCGACGGCCAACGGCCACCAGCAGCTTGTCCACGATCAGGCTCTTCTCGCCTTCACCATCGGTGTAGGTCAGGGCGACTTCCTTCTTCTTGCCCTTGCCGGTCACCTCGGCCTTGGAGACCTTGGCGCCCAGACGGATGTCCAGGCCCTGCTTCTTGAATTCCTTCAAGGCGGTCTTGGCCACTTCGGCATCGGCGGCCGCCAGGAAGTCCGGCAGGGCTTCCAGGATGGTCACTTCCGAACCGAGGCGCTTCCAGACGCTGCCCAGTTCCAGGCCGATCACGCCGGCACCGATCACGGCCAGGCGGGCGGGGACTTCGGTGAAGTCCAGGCCGCCGACGTTGTCGACGATGGTCTCGCCGTCGAACTTGGCGAACGGCAGTTCGATCGAATCCGAACCGGCGGCGATGATGACGTTGGTGCCCTTCAGCTCGACTTCCGAGCCGTCGTGCTGCTTCACCTTGACGATGTTGCCCGGCTGCAGCTCACCGAAACCGTAATACGCGGTGACCTTGTTCGCCTTGAACAGCATGGCGATGCCGCCGGTGAACTGCTTGACGATCTTGTCCTTGCGGCCAACCATCGCCTCGACGTCCATCTTGGCGTCCTTGAAGCTGATGCCGTGGTCGCCAAAGATGTGGCCCATGTTCCAGAACTGGCGCGAGGAATCCAGCAGCGCCTTGGACGGGATGCAGCCCACGCGCAAGCAGGTGCCGCCCAGGGCCGGCTTGCCGTCCTTGCCCAGCGCAGCGTCGATGCAGGCGGTCTTCAGACCCAGCTGCGCGGCGCGGATGGCGGCATGGTAGCCGGCCGGGCCGGCACCGATGACGACGACGTCGAATTGTTCAGCCATTGAGATATTCCTTGTTTCTTTACCAGAACCCCTCCGCGCAGGCGCGGAGGGGTGGGAGGTCTTACAGGCCGAACAGCATGCGGCCCGGGTTTTCCAGCTGGTTCTTGATGTCCACCAGGAACTGGACCGAGTCCTTGCCATCGATGATGCGGTGATCGTAGGACAGCGCCAGGTACATCATCGGCGCGATCACGACCTGGCCGTTCTGGGCGATCGGACGCTCCTTGATGGCGTGCATGCCCAGGATGGCGCTCTGCGGCGGGTTGATGATCGGGGTCGACAGCAGCGAGCCGAAGGTGCCGCCGTTGGTCACGGTGAAGGTGCCGCCCTGCAGTTCTTCCAGGCTCAGCTTGCCGTCACGGGCCTTCTTGGCGTAGTCGGCGATGGTCTTTTCGATGTCGGCGAAGGACATGCGCTCGACGTTGCGCAGGACCGGGGTCACCAGACCCTTCTCGGTCGACACGGCGATCGAGATGTCCGAGTAGCCGTGATAGATGATGTCATCACCATCGATCGAGGCATTGACCAGCGGGAAGCGCTGCAGCGCGTTGGCGGCGGCCTTCACGAAGAAGCTCATGAAGCCCAGCTTGATGCCGTGAGCCTTGACGAACTCGTCCTGCAGATCCTTGCGCGCGGCCGAGACCTTGGACAGGTCGACCTCGTTGAAGGTGGTCAGCATCGCGGTGCCGTTCTTGGACTGCATCAGGCGCTCGGCGATGCGCTTGCGGATGCGGGTCATCGGCACGCGTTCTTCCGGACGTGCGCCACCGGACTTGCCGGCGCCACCGTTACGGGCGAAGTTGACGATGTCTTCCTTGGTCACTGCGCCACGACGGCCGGTGCCGTCCACGTCGGCCGGGTTCACGCCTTCAGTGATGGCGGTGAAGCGGGCGCCCGGGGGCAGGGAGTCGGCAGCGGACTTGGCGGCCGGTGCGGGCGCTGCGGCAGCGGCCGGAGCCGCCGCCTTGGCCGGTGCGGCCTCGGCCTTCTTCTCTTCCGCGGCCGGCGCCGGGGCATCGGCCACGGCGCCTTCTTCGATGATCGCCACGACCTGGCTGGAGGTCACAGTGGCGCCCACCTCGAACTTGATCTCCTTCAGCACGCCGTCGACCGGCGACGGCACTTCCAGGACGACCTTGTCGGTTTCCAGATCAAGCAGGTTTTCATCGCGCTTGACGGCATCGCCGACCTTCTTGTGCCAGGTGGCGATGGTGCCGTCGGCGACGGATTCGGGCAGTACCGGGGCTTTGACTTCGGTGGCCATGCGGGAGCTTCCTGGTTTGTCTTTTCTAGAATGAGGGGGAGAGTTATTCAGCGACCGAGTCGTTGAACGGGTTGACCAGGGCATCGGCGATCAGCTTCTGCTGTTCGATGATGTGGTCAGCCATGTGTCCAGCGGCCGGCGATGCCGAACGGGCGCGACCTGCGTAATGGATGCTCTGGCCATCGGCCAGGCACGCCTGCAGGTGGTGACGGATCTGGTACCAGGCACCCTGGTTCTGCGGTTCTTCCTGACACCACACCACATCGGCCGCCTTGCCATACTTCTTCAGCTCTGCTGCCAGTGCCACGCGCGGGAACGGATACAGCTGCTCCACGCGGATGATGGCGACATCGTCCTGGTCACGCTTGGTCTGGTCTTCCAGCAGGTCGTAGTAGACCTTGCCCGAGCACAGCACCACGCGCTTGACCTTCTTGGCGTCTGCGTTGGCATCGCCGATCAGGTGCTGGAACTCGCCGTTGGCCAGTTCCTCCAGGGTCGACACGGCCAGCTTGTGGCGCAGCAGCGACTTGGGCGACATCACGATCAGCGGCTTGCGGGTGGTCATGCGCATCTGGCGACGCAGCATGTGGTACGCCTGCGCCGGGGTCGACGGCACGCACACCAGCATGTTCTCCAGCGCGCACAGCTGCAGGAAGCGCTCCAGGCGCGCGGAGCTGTGCTCCGGGCCCTGGCCTTCGTAACCGTGCGGCAGCAGCAGGGTCAGGCCGGTGATGCGGCCCCACTTGGCTTCGCCGGCGGCGATGAACTGATCGATCACGACCTGGGCGCCGTTGGCGAAATCGCCGAACTGGCCTTCCCAGATGCACAGGGTGTTCGGATCGGTGGTGGAGAAGCCGTACTCATAGGCCATCACCGCTTCTTCGCTGAGCAGCGAATCGATGATGGTGGCCTGTTCCGGCGACTCGACCAGCTGGCGCAGCGGCAGGTAGTAGTTGTCGGTCTTCTGGTCGTGCAGGATCGCGTGGCGGTGCGTGAACGTACCGCGGCCCACGTCCTGGCCGACCAGGCGCAGGTTGTTGCCTTCGTCGAGGATCGTGGCGTAGGCCAGGTTCTCGGCAAAGCCCCAGTCGCCCGGGATCTCGCCGGCGGCCATCTTGCGGCGGTCGTCATAGACCTTGGCCACGCGCGAGTGCAGTTCCACGCCTTCAGGCACGGTGTTGATCATCTGCGCCAGCTGCTTGACCTTCTCCATGCCGACCGCGGTGGAGACCGCGTCGGAGAGCTTGCCGTTGAGCAGCTTGGGCCAATCCACGTACATCTTGCTGGTGGCCGGGGTCTTTTCGACCTGGGCCAGCTCGGTGGTGACTTCGCCGGCATCGAGCTTGTTGCGGTAGGCATCGACCAGCGCCTTGCCGCCACCGGCTTCGATCACGCCGGCAGCTTCCAGCGCCGCGGCGTACAGCTCGCGGGTGGTCTGGTGCTTGCGGATCACCTGGTACATCAGCGGCTGGGTGATCGCCGGTTCGTCGGCCTCGTTATGGCCCCAACGGCGGTAGCACATCAGATCGATGACCACGTCCTTGGCGAACTTCTGGCGGAACTCGAAGGCCAGCTGGGCAGCAAACACCACGGCTTCCGGATCGTCGCCATTCACGTGCAGCACCGGGGCGGCGATCATCTTGGCCACGTCGGTGGCGTAGCGCGTGGAGCGCGTATCCAGCGGGTTGGAGGTGGTGAAACCGACCTGGTTGTTGACCACGATGTGCACCGTGCCACCGACGGCGAAGCCGCGGGCCTGGGACATCTGGAACAGCTCCATCACCACGCCCTGGCCGGAGAAGGCCGCGTCGCCGTGGATCAGGATCGGCATCACCTGCTTGCGGGCGGTATCGCCACGACGTTCCTGGCGCGAGCGCACGCTGCCGGCCACGACGGGATCGGCGATTTCCAGGTGCGACGGGTTGAACGCCAGCGCCAGGTGGACGGCGCCGCCCGGGGTGGAGACGTCGGCGGAGAAGCCCATGTGGTACTTCACGTCGCCGGCGGAGGCGTGGTCATCGTGCTCGAACTTGCCTTCGAACTCGTCGAACAGCTTGCGCGGGCTCTTGCCGAGTGTATTGACCAGCACGTTCAGGCGGCCGCGGTGGGCCATGCCGATCACCACGTCCTTGACGCCATCCTTGCCAGCGTCACGGATGATGGTGTCCATCATCGGGATCAGCGCATCGCCGCCTTCCAGCGAGAAGCGCTTCTGGCCGACGTACTTGGTGTGCAGGTAGCGCTCCAGACCCTCGGCAGCCGTCAGGCGCTCCAGGGTGCGGCGCTGGGTATCGGCATCCAGGTTGTAGTTGCCACCGGCCAGTTCCAGGCGCTGGTACAGCCACTGGCGCTGCTCGACCTCGGAGATGTGCATGAATTCCGCACCGATCGAGCCGGTGTAGGTCTTCTTCAGGCGCTCCAGCAGGTCGCGCAGTTTCATGCGCGGCTGCCCGGCGACACCGCCGGTGCTGAACTCACTGCCCAGGTCGCTTTCCGACAGGCTGTGGAACGGCAGGCCCAGATCCGGCGGATTGGTCGGCGCGGTCAGGCTCAGCGGGTCCAGGCGGGCGGCCATGTGGCCACGCGAACGGTAGGCGGTGATCAGGCGGCCGACATTGCGCTCGCGCTCGTCGCCGGCACCGGCGGCGGTGCCGCTCTTGACGGCATTCCTGGCGGCGTCGGCAATGTGGGCGATGACGGCCGAATGCGGAATATCACCGGCTTCGCGGCCCTGGAAGCCGTCGAAGTAGGTCTTCCATTTGGGATCGACACTGTCCGGAGAAACGAGGTACTGCTCGTACAGATCCTCGATATAGGAGGCGTTGCCGCCGGCGAGCTGCGAAGATTGCGCAAACTGCTTCAGTTGATTGTCCACGATGGAGAGTCGGATTCGCTTGTGGGGTAAGGCTTCGATGATCCGGCAGGGAAAAGTGAATAGCCCTGCGCGGGCGGTATCTAACACCCCAAATTGTACCCCCATCGAGACAGGAAGGGGCACCGTACGGGCCAGTGCGGGGACCGCGGTGTCATTCCCAGACAGGTTCGGGAGCGTGGGGTGAGCTACAGGCCCAGTGCGCGCAGTTCGCTGCAATCACGCGAACGTTCCCATACGCGCTGCAAACCGTCCTGCAACGGTCGTGAACGTGCCGGCTGGGACAAGGCCGCCTCACCGTCGAAGCGGTGGCCACTCAGACGAAAGTAGTAGTCGCCGGCGTCATTGAGCAGACAGGCCGATGCCGTGGCGCGGTCGATCGGATCGCTTGCTTCGCGCACCCGGAAGACGCTCGGCAGGCGCTGCAGCAGGGTCAACAGGGGCGAGCCGGCCTGACGGATGGCGGCGCTGTCGTGGACGATCAGCCAGGCATGTTTGTCGTGGCGGGCGGTGGCGTAGCGGCGCAGCGCCTCCAGCACCGGCGGTGCATCAAGCAGGCCGGGGTCGAGTTGGCGGCTGTGGATCCAGAGCTGGCGGCGGGCGCGGTGGACCAGCGCGGTGGTGATCGCCACGGCGTCCTCGGCCCGGTCGATCGCGACCGCCCCGGACAGGGCCAGGCGCATGTGCTGGTGGGCGATGCCGGCCTCTTCGAACACCTCGCCCTCGGGCAGGAAGCCCTGCCGGGTGTAGAACACGCGGGCCGGCAGCTGCGCATGCAGCCCGACCTCGCGCCAGCCACGGGCCCGGGCCTGCTCGATCAGGGCCTGCAGCAGGGCGTCGCCAACGCCTTTGCCGCGCCATGCCGCAAGCACCGCCATCCGGCCGATCCGGCCATCCGGGGTGAGCCGGCCAGCACCGATCGGCGTGCCGTCGGTGTCCCGGGCCAGCACGTGCACGCTCAGGGGATCGAGCGCGTCGATCTCCAGCTCGTCCGGTACCTGCTGTTCCTCGACGAACACGGTGAACCGCACCCGGTGCAGCGCGGCGTGCTGCGCCGGGTAATCGACCACGTCAACCTGGAAACCGGAGGCGGCCATGGCGGGCGGGCGGATCAGCCGCGCGGGGGCTCGTCCTTGCCGTCGGTCTCGTCGCTGTCGTCGAAATCGACGATCACTTCGATGCCGTCGTCATGGATGGTGACCTCGTGCACATCGGCCTGGATGGCCTCGTCATCGATGACCTCGACCGCGTCGGTGCCGTCGACGATGTCGTACTCGGCGACGTAGTCGTCTTCGTCCTCGAACCCGGCATCGTCCACCAGCTGGTAGAAGCCGCCGGCGACCAGCGCCTGCACGGCATCGCGGCCCTTGGCCGAGAGCTTCTGGTACAGCGCCGCGCCGATCTGTTCGGCGCCGGCCAGCACCTGCGCATCCTTGACCGGCAGGGCGAAGTCCAGGCCGCTGCAGTACAGGCTGGCACCGCGCTTGGCACGACGCCAGGCCAGCCGCGCCCACGGGTGGCGCTGCAGTTCCACGCCTGCGCCCAGTGCGGCTTCGATTTCTTCGCGCGGCAGCGGTTCGCCGTGCGCCATCACTTCCCCGGCGGCGCGGTAGGTGGTGATGAAGCGGCCGAACCAGTCGCCCAGCTTGTCCGGGTCGTTCATGCGGATGGCGTTGAGCGCTTCGACCACGCGGTTCATCGAGACCACGTCGATCTCGTTCGGGTCCTCGGGCACCTTCAGGTCCGGATCCTGGTAACGGATGGACTCGTCGGCACCGTCGATCAGGGTATCGAGGTAGTCGCTGATCAGCTCGGCGGAGGCCGGGGCGCGCATGCCGAAGGAGAAGGTCAGGCAGGGGTCTTCGGCGACGCCGTTGTGCGGCACATTCGGCGGCAGGTAGAGCATGTCGCCCGGGGCCAGCACCCAGTCGTGGGTCGGCTTGAAGCGGCGCAGCAGCTTGAGTTCGACGTCGTCGCGGAAATCCAGCGGCGGGCGCTTGCCCTTGATGGATTCGCTGGCGTCGATCTGCCAGCGGCGATGGCCATGGGCCTGCAGCAGGAAGACATCGTACTGGTCCACATGGGCGCCGACCGAGCCGCCGGTGGCGGCGAAGCTGATCATCACGTCATCCATGCGCCAGCGCGGCAGGAAGTTGAAGTGGCTGATCAGGGCGCGCACGTCGGCGTCCCACTTGTCCACGTCCTGGACCAACAGGGTCCAGTCGTGGTCGGGCATGCCGGGGAATTCCTCTTCCTGGAACGGGCCGGTGCGCACGCTCCAGCCATCGGTGACGCGATCGTGCGTGATCAGGCGCGACAGCGCGCCTTCTTCACAGGCCAGACCGGCGAGGTCTTCGGGCTGCACCGGGGTTTCGAAATCCGGGAAGGCGCCACGGATGAGCAGCGGGCGCTTCTGCCAGTAATCGCGCAGGAAGGTGGCGGCGGGCATGCCCAGCGGCAGGCCGGGGCGGGCCTGGATGTCGATGACGGGGGTTTTGGTCTTGCGTGCGGCCATGGGGGAGATCCTTGCAGCGTATAGACGGGTATTGGGGGGCGCGACGGTGCCGCGCCCATGCCTTCAGATCGCCTTGGCCAGGTCCGCCGCCAGGCCGATGTAGCCGCCCGGGGTCAGGGCGCGCAGGCTCTGCTTGGCGTCGGCCGGCAGCTCCAGGGATTCGACGAAGGCCTGCATCGATTCGGTGGTGATGCCCTGGCCACGGGTGAGGGCCTTGAGCTGTTCGTAAGGGTTGGGCAGGCCGTGGCGGCGCATGACGGTCTGCACGGCTTCGGCCAGCACTTCCCACGCGGCGTCCAGGTCGGCGTCCAGGCGTTCCGGGTTCACGGTCAGCTTGCCCAGGCCCTTGGCCAACGAGTCCAGGGCGACCTGGGTGTGGCCGAACGCGGTGCCGACCGCACGCAGCACGGTGGAGTCGGTCAGGTCACGCTGCCAGCGGCTGATCGGCAGCTTGGCGCTGAAATGCTCGAACAGGGCGTTGGCGATGCCGAAGTTGCCTTCGGCGTTTTCGAAATCGATCGGGTTGACCTTGTGCGGCATGGTCGACGAGCCGACTTCGCCTTCCTTGAGCTTCTGCTTGAAGTAGCCCAGCGAGATATAGCCCCAGACGTCGCGGGCCAGGTCGATCAGGATGATGTTGGCGCGGCGCGCGGCATCGCCGATCTCGGCGACGTTGTCATGCGGTTCGATCTGGGTGGTGTACGGGTTGAACACCAGGCCGAGGCTTTCCACGAAGCGCTGGGCGAAGGCCGGCCAGTCCACGTCCGGGTAGGCGATGACGTGGGCGTTGTAGTTGCCCACCGCGCCGTTGATCTTGCCGGTCAGCTCCACTGCGGCGATCTGGCGGCGCTGGCGCTCCAGACGGGCCACGACGTTGGCCACTTCCTTGCCCAGGGTGGTCGGCGAGGCGGTCTGGCCGTGGGTGCGCGACAGCATCGGCTGGGCAGCCTGGGCGTGGGCCAGGGCGCGCAGCACGCCGGCGATGTTGTCCAGCGACGGCAGCAGCACCTCGCGGCGGGCCTGCTCAAGCATCAGGCCGTAGCTGAGGTTGTTGATGTCTTCGCTGGTACAGGCGAAATGCACGAACTCCAGCGCCGGGCCCAGCTCGGCATCGGCGGTGAGCTGCTCCTTGATGAAGTACTCCACGGCCTTGACGTCGTGGTTGGTGGTGCGCTCGATCTCCTTCACCCGCGCGGCGTGGGCCGGGGCGAAGTCATCGGCCAGGGCCCGCAGGCGCGCGGTGGCAGCGGCCGAGAACGGGGCCAGTTCGACGATGCCCGGCTCATTGGCCAGTGCCAGCAGCCATTCCACTTCCACCTTCACGCGGGCCTTGATCAGGCCGTATTCGGAGAAGATCGGGCGCAGGGCATCGACCTTGCCGGCGTAGCGGCCATCGAGCGGGGACAGGGCGAGCAGGGCGAATTCGGACATGGCAGGGCGCAGATCGGTGGCAGCGGGGGCCGTCATTCTACGCTGCCCCGGCGTCCTCGGCCTGTGCCATGCGCACCGTCACCGCCTGGATACGGTGCCCGGCCATGCGCTTGATCGTGAACAGGTGCCCGTCGATCTCCAGCTGCTCGCCTTCCTCGGGCAGGCGCTGGAGCTGGTGCACGATCAGCCCGCCGACCGAATTGAGGTGGTCCGGCGCGCTCAGGTCATGCCCCAGCAGGCGCTCCAGCCGGAAGATGGAGGTCGAGCCAGCCACCAGCAGGGTGCCGTCCGCGCCGCGGGTCGGGGCGTCCTTGATGACATGCGGGTGCTCGTCCTCGATATCGCCGACCACCACTTCCAGCAGGTCTTCCAGGGTGAAGTAGCCCAGGATGCGGCCGTGTTCTTCCACGCACAGTGCCAGGTGGGTGGTGCCGGTGCGGAAGCGTTCCAGCACCAGCGGCACCGGGGTCTCCAGCGCGATCAGGTTGGCCGGGCGCAGCAGCGGGCGCAGATCGTCGGTTGGGTTGCCGCGGGCGATTTCCACCAGCAGGTCCTTCATGTGCAGGATGCCGAGCACTTCCTCGCCGTCGCGGTCGAACCACGGGTAGCGGCTGTAGCGGCTCTCGGCGAACTCGGCCATCACGTCGGCCAGGCTCATCCCGTCGCGGAACGAACGCATATGGTCGCGTGAGCGCATCAGGTCGCCGGCCACCAGTTCGGGCAGTTCCAGGGCGTGGCTCATCAGGGTGAGGTCCTGGTCCGGCGCGCTGCCGGTGGGCTGCTGGCGGCCCACGATGAGCTTGAGCTCCTCGCGTGAATAACGGTGCGAGGTGTGCTCCACATCCCCCCAGCCGGCCAGGCGCAGCAGCGCGTTGGCGCTGTTGTTGAGCAGCCAGATGGCCGGGTACATCGCCCAGTAGAACAGGTACAGCGGTGCGGCCGTCCACAGTGACATCGCTTCCGGGCGGCGGATCGCCATCGACTTCGGCGCCAGTTCGCCCAGCACGATGTGCAGGAACGAGATGATGCTGAAGGCGATGATGAAAGCGGTCAGGCGCGAGGCTTCCGGGGTCAACCCCAGCGTATCGAACAGCGGCTGCAGCAGATGCGCGAACGCCGGTTCACCCACCCAGCCCAGGCCCAGCGAGGACAGCGTGATGCCCAGCTGGCAGGCGGACAGATACGCATCCAGGTGCGCGTGCACGTTGAGCAGCAGGCGCCCACGCCAGCCGTTTTTTTCCGCAAGGCCCACGGCCTGGGTGTGGCGCAGCTTGACCAGCGCGAACTCGGCGGCCACGAAGAAACCGTTGAGCACCACCAGCAGCAGCGCCAGCGCAAGGAGCAGGAGGTTGCCGATCATTCGCGGCCCCGCAGCGGCGCTGCCAGGGGCGAGGGGGTACCCGCGGTCGCCGGGGCGGCGAGGGCGGTCATCGGTGCGTGCGCGGCGGCACGCCCGGTACTACTGTCGGGATCGTCACCCATGGGGGCGGCAGGCTGTCTGAATGGAAGCGAATCCCGAGTCTAGCCGATCCATCGCGGCCTTGGGTTTCAACGGCGCTTGGGAGTATCGTGATGCGAGCCGCCAGCCAGGGAATCAGGCCCGTTGCCAGCCGCAGGTTCCCTTTCATCCACGAAAGATGTGCGGAGTTGAAGCAATGAGCAAGGGTTTCAGGATTGAACACGACAGCATGGGCGAGCTGCAGGTGCCCGCCGATGCATTGTGGGGCGCGCAGACCCAGCGCGCCGTCGATAATTTCCCGGTGTCGGGCCAACGTATGCCGCGTGGTTTCATCCGCGCGCTCGGCCTGGTCAAAGGCGCTGCGGCGAACGTCAATGTCGAGCTGGGCCATCTGCCGCGCAACATCGGCAAGGCCATCGAAGCGGCGGCGGCGGACGTTGCCGACGGCCGCCACGACGCGCACTTCCCGATCGATGTGTACCAGACCGGTTCGGGCACCTCCTCGAACATGAATGCCAACGAGGTCATCGCCACGCTCGCCAACCGCGCGGGCAAGGCCGGCAAGACCGCGGTGCATCCCAACGATCACGTCAACCAGGGGCAGAGCTCCAACGATGTGATTCCCACCGCGCTGCGTGTCTCCGCGCTGCTGGGCGTGCATGAGCAGCTGCTGCCTTCGCTGGTGCACCTGCGCAAGACCATCGACAAGCGCGGCCGCGCACTGCGCAAGGTGGTCAAGACCGGCCGCACCCATCTGATGGATGCGATGCCGCTGACCTTCGAACAGGAATTCGGCGCGTGGTCGGCGCAGTTGTTCTCGGCCCAGGATCGGATCGAAGACAGCCTCAAGCGGCTGCGTCGCCTGCCATTGGGTGGCACGGCGATCGGCACCGGCATCAATGCCGACCCGCGCTTCGGCGCGCTGGTGGCCAAGCAGCTCAAGCAGCAGACCGGCATCAAGTTCGACAGCGCGGAAAACAAATTCGAAGGCCTCGCCGCACAGGACGATGCGGTCGAACTGTCCGGCCAGCTCAACGCGTTGGCCGTGGCGCTGATCAAGATCGCCAACGACCTGCGCTGGATGAATGCCGGGCCGCTGGCCGGGCTGGGCGAGATCGAACTGCCGGCGCTGCAGCCGGGCAGCTCGATCATGCCGGGCAAGGTCAATCCGGTGATTCCCGAAGCTACCGTGATGGTGTGCGCCCAGGTGATCGGCCACCACACCGCGATCACCGTGGCCGGCCAGACCGGCAACTTCCAGTTGAACGTGACGCTGCCGCTGATCGCGGCCAACCTGCTTGATGGCATCCATCTGCTGGCCAACATCACCCGTCTGCTCGCCGATACCGCGATCGCCGGGTTGAAGGTGCGCGAGGATCGCGTCCGCGAGGCACTGGATCGCAACCCGATCCTGGTGACCGCCTTGAACCCGATCATCGGCTACGAGAAGGCGGCGGCAATTGCCAAGCGCGCCTACAAGGAACAACGCCCGGTGCTGGACGTGGCCAAGGAAGACAGTGGCCTGTCCGAAGCCGAACTGCGCAGGCTGCTGGATCCGGCGGCACTGACTGCCGGTGGCATCCATGGCGGTGGAGGTGGGGGCGGTTGACCGCTCGCACTACCTGAAACGAAAAACGGGCCGAACGGCCCGTTTTTTTGTGCGTGAGCCCCCTAGCGGCCGGCGGGCCCCAGGGCAAAATCAAGGAGGAGGCCGTCGCCGCCAGGCGGCGGACGGGGGACATTTGCCCAGGGGCCTGCCGGTCACTGCGGGGCTCGCGCACACACTCAGTGGCGAGCGGCCTGCAGGTTGCCGAAGGTTTCGGTGTAGTCCTTGAATTCCGGAATCTTCGTGATCAGGTCCGGCGGGATCGGCTGCATGCCCTCGGGGACCTGGATCTTCACCGAGCGCTTGGCCGGGTCCGGCGGGGCGTCGGTCAGGGTGTTCTGGCGCAGCACCTGCAGCTGGCCGAACATGCCCTGCAGCATCGCCTGCTGCTCTTCGTTGAGCGGAATTTCGATCTCATCGATTTTCATGTGCCCGTTGGGCAGGATGATAATGTTCGGCGCAGGCGCGCGGCGCACGGTGACCATGCCGTCGCTGACGGTGATCTTCGGCTTGCTGCGCTCGGCGCGGTGATTGCGGTACTCCTGATCGCAACCGGTGGCGACCAGGCAGAACAGGGCGAACAGCAACAGACTCAGCTTCTTCATGAGCAGGCAACGCATGCGACGGGAAGGGGGATTGTAGTCCTCCGGCGCCGGGAAGGGCCTGCCTGCGACGCATCGTCGCAGGCAGTGCCGGGATTACTTGCCGCAGTCGTCGATGTCGCTCTGGTCCATCGTTGCGTAGGGCTGGAAGGCCGGCAGCGCAGCGGCCAGCGCCTGCTGCTTCACCATCATGCCGGGTAGCAGCCCGCACAGCTTCTTGGCCTGGTCCTCGATTTTCCTGGCCTCGTCGTTCACGCGCGCCTCGATGCCCTGGGTGTCGCCGGAGAACATGCCCTTGATGGCTTCGCCGGCCGCCTTCACGCCGAGATTGGCACCGGCCACGCCGATCTCCATGCCGGCACTGGCCAGCTGCTCGACCTGCTTGCGGTAGTCCAGCAGCAGCGCACGCTGGTGGGCATCCACGGTAACGGCCTTGCCATCAATGAGCAGGTCGCCCTGCGGGCTGATCTCCGCCTTCGGGGTCTTCCCGTTGGCGATGGAAATGTTGCCCTGGCTGATCTCCCGGCGGGCCTTCTCGGTGGCCTCCTGCACGGTCTTGCCGATGCCATCGGTATCCAGCGCGCTGGTCGCCGGGGCGGCGGCGCTCTGGTCGGCGGGCGCCTTGCCCTTGCCACTGTCGGGGGCGGTACAGGCTGCGATCGGCAGGCACAACAGCAGGGCAGGCAGCAGCAGTCGAGTCGTCATGATGCGTATCCGTCAGAGGAGAAGAGAGGCTTACTTGCCGCGCGGCAGTTCCACCCGGCCGCGCACGTTGCTGTGGCGGATGTCGCCGCTGCCGCTGTTGGCCACGCGCAGGTCGCCGCCGACATCGCGCGCGGTGACATCGCCGGAGCCATGGCGGTCCACGGTGACGCTGCCGCCGATATCGCGCAGGTCGGTGTCGCCGGAGCCGACGGTGCCGACGCGCACGTTGCCCTTGGCTTTGCGCACATCGGTATCACCGGAGCCGACCACGCCGATCTCGACGTTGCCACCCACGGTATCCAGCTCGAAGTCGCCCGAGCCGATCGTGCCGACCTTGGCATCGCCGCGGATGTTGCGGGCCTTGAAATCGCCGGAACCGACCGAGAGCAGGTTCAGCGCACCGGCACCGTCGAGGATGACATCGCCCGAGCCGACCGCTGCGGTCACCAGGCCTTTGATCTGCTGAACCTTGATGTCACCCGAGCCGACGTCGGCGCTCAGCGAGTGCGCACCGGTGACGCTGGCATCGCCGGAGCCGACCTTGAGCTGGACCAGGATCGAGTCCGGTACGGTGCCGCGCATGTCCAGGTAGGCATAGCTGCTGCCGCTGATGGTGAGCGTGTTGCGGGCGTCGCGCTGCAGGCGGACGACCAGCTTGTCGCCGACCTTCTGCTGGGTCACGGTCAGTTCGCGCAGCCAATCCGCATTGGAGGCGCAGGCGCGCCCCCCGAGCTGGGCCGCACCCGGCCCGGCCTGCAGCACCAGGTCGTGCTGGTTCACTTCGAACACCACCGCCTTGGCGCCGGCCAGGTCGAGCTTGAGGTCACGCACTTCGTTGAACTTGCACTGCGGTTCATCGGCGAGGGCGGTCAGCGGCAGCAACAACAGGGAAGCAACAGCGAGCATGCGGATCATGGGTGGCTCCTCAGTGAAGGGCGGGGATCAGATTTCGCCGGCGCGGCGGCGCAGGCGGATGGCCAGGAACAGGAACACCACGCCGACGGCGGCACCGATCCACAGTTCCGGCATGGCGAAGGTAGCCAGCTGGTGGCTCGGGCCCAGTTCGTTGACCAGGTTGTCCATGTTGCCGTTGCCGCTGAACATCGACTCGCCGCGGTAGAACTGGTCGCTGGCCGGGACCGCGCTGAGCAGCAGGCGGCCCACGATGTGCTTCCAGAACCAGCCGCCGGTCAGGTCGAACAGGGTCATCACCTTGGTGGTGCTGACGATGATGCCGGCGAACAGCGGCAGCATCACCGCCCACAGGAACGGCTTGGTTTTGGCCCACGCCGAGCACAGCAGCAGCCAGCCGACGGTCGGCAACGCCCAGAGCAGGTAGACCGGGATCCAGGACAGATGACCGGCGAGAATGGTCAATGGGCTGGCCGGTCCCCAGATCAACATCATCGGGTCGCCGCCGTGAGCGATCACCACGATCGAGATCATCACCAGGAAGCCGAACATGGTCAGGGCCGAGGCGATCACCGCGATGATCGGGGCGATCAACAACGCGCTCAGCGCCTTGGACAGGACGGTGGACGTATCCGACAGCGGCAGCGACTTCCAGAACAGGATGCTGCGATCGCGACGGTCGTCGTACAGGGCGCCCAGGCAGTAGAAGAACACCACGAAGGCGAGCACGATCAGCGGCCAGCCCGAGCTCAGGATCAGGGTCAGATCCAGGCCGTTGGCCAGGTCATGCAGGTTCTTGGCATCGAGCTTGCTGGTCAGCAGGCTCAGGTCCAGTCCGTTGATGCTGACGTTTTCGTCGTTGAGGTGGAGGCCGCCACTCTTGACCGCACGGTGCATGGCCACCAGGCCCAACACGATGCCGAGCAGGCTCATCACCAGCGAGATGCCACCGGCGATCACCGGCGCATACAGGAACCCGCCACGGTTTTCCCAGTACTCACGCTTGAGCAGCCACTTGAACGAACTGGCCTTGCTGATGGGGTGGTTGACGGTGTTCATGCGTAGGTTCCCTTCATGATGGCCACGAACAGATCCGCCAGCCCCGGGCTGCGGATTTCCCCCAAGGGCGTGAGTTGGGCGCGTGGCACCCCGTCGAACAGCAGCACGGTCTTGCCGAAGGGCAGGGCGCGTTCGTCGATCGGCTTGAGTGCGCGCGCGGCCTCGACGGCATCGGCCGACACCAGCACTTCGGTATAGCGCTCGCCGATGTCTTCCATATCGGTGGTGAGCACGATGCGGCCATCACGGATGAACATCACATCGGTGAGGATGTGCTCGATCTCTTCCACCTGGTGGGTGGTGACGATGATCGTCTTCTGCTCATCGAAGTAGTCCTCCAGCAGACGCTGGTAGAACTCCTTGCGGTACAGGATGTCCAGGCCCAGGGTCGGCTCGTCCAGCACCAGCACCTTGGCATCGATGGCCATCACCAGGGCCAGGTGCAGCTGCACGATCATGCCCTTGGACAGTTCGCGCACGCGCTGCTTGGGATGCAGCTTGGTGGAGGCCAGGAAGCGCTCGCAGCGCGCCCGGTCGAAACGCGGATGGGTGCCGGCGACGAAATCGATCGCCTCGCGCACCTTCATCCAGCGCGGCAGCACCGCCACGTCGGCGATGAAGCACACATCGTTCATCAGGGCATTTCGCTGCTCGGTCGGGTCCAGCCCGAGCACGCGCAGCTCGCCTTCCACCGAGGTCAGGCCGAGCAGCGCCTTGAGCAGGGTGGTCTTGCCGGCGCCGTTGGGGCCGATCAGGCCGGTGATGCGGCCGGGCGCGATCGTGAAGCTGGTGTTGTCCAGCGCCACGGTCTGTTTATAGGCCTTGCGCAGGCCTCGAGCGGAAATGACGACATCACTTGCAACGGCATTCATGAGGATTTCCCCTGGGGCAGCAATTCGTCGAGGTTCAGGCCCAGGCGCTGGATGCGCTCCAGGACCAGCGGCCATTCTTCATTGAGGAACCGGTCGCGCTCGCTGCTGCGCAGCTGCGTGGCCGCTTCCTCGGTCATGAACATGCCCAGGCCGCGGCGCTTTTCGACCAGGCCTTCATCAGCCAGTTCCTGGTAGGCGCGCGATACGGTGATGGGGTTGAGCTGGTACTCGGCGGCAACCTGCCGGACCGAAGGCAAGGCGTCGCCGGGCTTGATGATGCCGTCAAGCATCATGGCGATCACGCGCTCTTTCAGCTGGCGGTAGATCGGAGCACCATCGCTCCATTGAATATCGCTCATGGTCAGCTCCGTGGGTTCAGCGACTGCGCGAATGAGAAGTAAGGCATGGACAGGGAGCTGTGCAGCCGGCGGGGGGGCGTGGGGGCGCCGTTGGCGGTCCCTGCCTCGATGACGCCTGCGTCCTGCGGGCCTTCAAACACATCGGCGCTGGCAGGGCTGCCAGCGTCACCGGAGGGGATGCCGAACCAGCCGAGCAGGAGCAGCGCCGAGGCGGCGGTGACGGCTTTGGCGGCGTGGCGGTGGCGCATGCGGTTCATGGGCTTCCCCTGTCTAGGTGACTGGTGTTGTATGCAACTATAACACCGGCACGCCGAAGATCAACAGGGGGCGATACCCAACTGATGGCAGGGGCCTGGCGGCCCCGTCCGGAATCTCCCAAGTCTTTGAATGGAAAGGATGTTTGTTGGATGCGCGACGGCGACATGCGCCAGCGCACATTCATTGATGTCAATGGTATGGCAAGCCGTAAGCGCATTCAGGCAATGGGATGCGGATGCCCGCTACCGCAACCGACACCGCCAAACGCGGCAAAGCAGCCCCCGAATGCGCTGGGCCCGCGCCCTGCATGGGGCGCTGCGACCGCGTTGCTGGCGTGTGCCTGAAACCGGCGGACCGGCGGCGTCCGGCGGCAAAAACACCGGTGATATAGTGCCCGCCGCAGCCTTGGCAGCCCTTGCCAGGCCCGTTCACCCCCTCGTTGTCCCCACTTTGGAGTGTCGCGATGCACCACGTGTCTCTGTCGTCTGTCCGTCGCGACCGCGCTGCGCGCCGGGCGCCTTGGTCCCTGCTGTTGCTGGCGGCCAGCCTGCTGGTGGGCGCGTCGGCCCAGGCGGCCGACCTGCTGGATGTGAGCTACCGCCCGCTGGCGGGCAAGGGTGAGGTCAATCTGGCCAAGCAGTACGGTGGCAAGGTGCTGTTGGTGGTCAATACGGCCAGCAAGTGCGGTTTCACCCCGCAGTACGAAGGCCTGGAGGCGCTGCAGCGCAAGTACGCCGCGCGTGGTTTCTCGGTGCTGGGCTTCCCCTCCAACGACTTCAAGGGTCAGGAGCCGGGCGATGAGAGCCAGATCCAGGAGTTCTGCACGCTGACCTACGGCGTGAAGTTCCCGATGTTCCAGAAGGTGGTGGTGACCGGGCCGGAAGCGACGCCGCTGTACCGCAGTCTCGCCACCGCCACGGGCGTGTCCCCGGGCTGGAACTTCCACAAGTATCTGATCGGCCGCGATGGCCGGGTGGTAGCGCAGTTCCCGAGCAAGGTCACGCCGGACGATCCGAAGCTGGTGGCGGCGATCGAACGTGAACTCTCTGTCACCACCAACACGCGCTGACGATATCGACATCTCGGACGCGCGTGCGACAATGGTTGCTTTCGCGCCGACGTCGGCGTCCAGTCACTTCCAGGAATGCAGCGAATGAAGATGGGAATGCGCGGCGCCGCGGCGTCGGTTCTGATTCTGGCGATGGGTGCCACCGGTACCGCGATGTCGCAACAACCAGCCGCCCGCGCGGCTGTCAAGGAGACTTCCACTTTGAACACCCAACGGGAAAAGCTCGGCTACGCCATCGGTATCGATGTGGCCAATTCGTTCGGTCCGATCTCCAGCGAGATCGACCTGGCCGCCCTGCGTCGCGGTGTGACCAATGCCTTTGAAGGCAAGCAGCCGCTGATCAGCCAGGAAGAGGCGCAGAAGACCGATGCCGCCCTGCGCCAGGCCGTGATGGCCAAGAGCGGCCAGCCGGTTCCGGGCGTTGCGCCGGGCACCGCGCCGCCGAAGGTGGACCGTGAAAAGGTCGGCCTGATGCTGGGCAGCTTCGCCGTGGGCCCGTCGCTGGCACCGCTGAAGGACGATCTGGACCTGGACGCGCTGTTCGATGCGGTCAGCACCACCTTCAACAACGGCACTCCGAAGATGAGCGCCGAGCAGGCCAAGGCCACGCTGGAAGGCTTCATGAAGGGCAAGCAGGCTGAAATGGACGCCAAGTCCGCCGCCCAGGCCGGTACCAACCGCGTGGATGGCAACAACTTCCTGGCCAAGAACAAGACCGCGCCGGGCGTGGTGACCACCGCCTCGGGCCTGCAGTACCAGGTGCTGCGCCCGGGTTCGGGCGAGCGCCCGATGCCGACCAGCAAGGTGCGCGTGAACTACGAAGGCAAGCTGCTCGACGGCACCGTGTTCGACAGCAGCTACCAGCGTGGCCAGCCGATCGAGTTCGGTCTGGACCAGGTGATCAAGGGGTGGTCCGAAGGCGTTTCGCTGATGCCGACCGGCTCGAAGTACCGCTTCTGGATTCCGGGCGAGCTGGCCTATGGCGAGCAGGGCACCCCGGGTGGCCCGATCGGTCCGAACGCGACGCTGACGTTCGACGTCGAGCTGCTGAACGTTCTGCCGTAACGGATCTGGAGCACCACCGCCCATGCGCGTTGCGATTTTCGGTACCGGCTACGTCGGTCTTGTCACGGGTACCTGCCTGGCCGAGGTTGGCCACCAGGTGATCTGTGTCGATATCGACCAGGCCAAGGTCGACGGCCTCAACAACGGGATCGTTCCGATCTATGAGCCCGGCCTGGAGCCGATGGTCAAGGCCAACCACGATGCGTCGCGGTTGACCTTCACCTCCGACGCCGCCGCCGCGATCGCGCATGGCCAGGTGATTTTCATTGCCGTGGGCACGCCACCGGACGAGGACGGCAGTGCCGACCTGCAGTACGTGCTGGCCGTGGCCCGCACCATCGGCCGGCACATCACCGTGCCGGTGGTGGTGGTGAACAAATCGACCGTGCCGGTAGGCACGGCCGACAAAGTCCGTGAGGCCATCGCGCAGGCGCTGGCCGACCGCGGCGTGGAGATCGCGTTCGACGTGGTCTCCAACCCCGAATTCCTCAAGGAAGGTGACGCGGTCGCCGACTGCATGCGGCCGGACCGCATCGTGGTGGGCGCGTCCAATCCCGAATCGGTCGCGCTGATGCGCCGCCTGTATGCGCCGTTCAACCGCAACCACGACCGCGTGGTGGAGATGGACGTGCGCTCGGCGGAGCTGACCAAGTACGCGGCCAACGCGATGCTGGCGACCAAGATTTCGTTCATGAACGAAATCGCCAACATCGCCGAGAAGGTCGGTGCCGATATCGAGCAGGTCCGCCAGGGCATCGGCTCGGATCCGCGCATCGG
The DNA here is from genome assembly GCF_056393115.1 of Stenotrophomonas sp. Steno-Z10-BAI. Classification (NCBI taxonomy): domain Bacteria; kingdom Pseudomonadati; phylum Pseudomonadota; class Gammaproteobacteria; order Lysobacterales; family Lysobacteraceae; genus Stenotrophomonas; species Stenotrophomonas sp. Steno-Z10-BAI. The sequence goes on from NZ_JBWJOZ010000002.1 coordinate 47,763, forward strand.
CTGGCACTTCATCTACCCCGGCGCCGGGTACGGTGGCTCGTGCTTCCCCAAGGATGTGCAGGCGCTGGCCCGGACCGCCCAGCAGTACGGCCATGAGCCGAAGCTGTTGAACGCGGTCGAAGCCGTCAACGAACACCAGAAGGGCCATCTGTACGCCCTGATCCAGCGCCACTACGACCGTGGCGAGGATGAAGGCGTGCGCGGCAAGACCTTCGCGGTGTGGGGCCTGGCGTTCAAGCCCAACACCGATGACATGCGTGAAGCCTCCAGCCGCCGCCTGCTGGCGCAGCTGTGGGAGGCCGGTGCGCAGGTGCGCGCCTACGATCCTGAAGCGACCGAAGAAGCGCGCCGCATTTTCGGTGAGCGCGATGATCTGGTGTTCTGCGACAACGCTTATGACGCCCTCGAGGGCGCCGATGCGCTGGTCGTGGTGACCGAATGGAAGCAGTTCCGCAGCCCGGATTTCGTCCGCCTGCGTGAAATGCTCAACGATGCGGTCGTGTTCGACGGCCGCAATCTGTACGACCCGCAGGACATCGAAGCCGCGGGCCTGGCTTATTACGGCATTGGCCGGGGACGTTCGTTGAATGCATGAGTCCACACCCTCCGAGCGCGAACAGGCACTGGAAGCACGCCTGATCGAGCTGGAAATGCGCGTCTCCTTCCAGGAGCAGGCGTTGGCCGAACTGAGCGAGGCCCTGGCCGATGCGCGCATGGAAGGCAACCGCAATGCCGACCTGACCCGCATCCTGCTCGAAGACCTCGGCAAGGTCCGCACCGCGTTGTATTCCGATTCGGCCGAAGAGCCGCCGCCGCCGCACTACTGATCTGACGTCATGAGCGATACTCTCCGCGACCAGCTGCTGGGCCTTGGCTTCAAAGCCGCGCCCAAACCCGAACGAACCAACGACCGCAAGCCGGATCGTCGACCCGACGCGCGCCGCGATGGCCGCCCGGCCGGCAAGCCGCAGGGCGCGCGCCCGGCCGGCAAGCCCGGCGAGGGCCAGCGGCCCGCCCGCGACGGCGAGCGCCGCCCGCAGGGCAAGGGCCGCCCCGCTGGTGCCCGCCCGCCGCAGGGCGCACCCGGCAAGCCGCGCTCGCGCGAGGACATCGACCTCGCCAAGGCGTATGCGATCCGTGCGCAGAAGGAAAAAGACGACCGTATCGAGGCCGAGCGCCTGAAGCAGGAAGAAGCCCGTCTGCGTCGCGAAGCCAAGGCCAAGCTGGAGGTCCTGCTGGAAGGCAAGTCCCTCAACGCTGAAGCGGCCGACATCGCGCGCCACTTCCCGTACGGCGGCAAGATCAAGCGTATCTACGTCACCGCCGACCAGCTCAGGGCACTCAATGCCGGCGAGCTCGGCGTGCTGCAGCAGAACGGCCGCTATGTGCTGGTGACTGCCGCGGTGCTGGCCGAAGCCGAAGCGGTGTTCGCACCGTCGGTGGCGCTGAAGGTCGATCCGGATGCGCCGGCCGGTGAAGATCCGTATGCCGATCCGCAGTACCAGGTGCCCGACGACCTGGTCTGGTAAACCAACGCAACCATTGTTGAACGCACTGGGCGCCGTGAGGCGCCCAGTGCATGTCAGGAGCAGGGCCATGCAGGAACGCAGTCCCGGGTATTTCCCGCATATCGATGGCCTGCGTGCGATCGCGGTCCTGGCGGTCATCCTCTATCACCTCAAGGCGAGCTGGTTGCCGGGCGGCTTCACTGGTGTGGACGTGTTCTTCGTCATCTCCGGTTTCGTGGTCAGCGCCTCGGTGGATCGCCTGCCGGCGGTCGGCGGCTGGGCCGGGCTGGCACGCTTCTATGCGCGCCGCATGCGTCGCATCGCTCCGGCACTGGTGGTCTGCCTGCTGGTAACGGCGATGCTCAGCGCGTTGCTGATTCCCGAATCCTGGCTCAGCGAGACCAGCGACAAGACCGGCCGGATGGCGTTCGTCGGGCTGAGCAACTGGGTGCTCGCCAGCACCGGCAACGATTACTTCTCGCCGCGCACCGAGTTCAATCCGTACACCCATACCTGGTCGCTGGGTGTGGAAGAGCAGTTCTATCTGCTGTTCCCGCTGTTGTTCCTGGCGTGGGCCAAAGGCCCGCGTGGGCGCTGGCTGTCGCTGGGCCTGTTCGGCGTGGCAACCGTGGCATCGCTGGGCTATGCGGTGTTCCGCGCGCGACAGGGCGGCCATGAGATCGATGCGTTCTACCTCACGACCACGCGCTTCTGGCAGCTGGGCGCTGGCGTGCTGCTGTTCCAGCTGCTGTCCCTGAGCGGGCGGTTCACGCCGCCGCCGGTGCCGCCGCGCGGTATCAGCTGGCGCTCGCCGCTGCTGGTGCTGAGCCTTGCGGCGCTGGGCTATGGTTTGTGGGCCGCACGGCCGGGGCATTCGCCATGGATCGATGGGCTGTGGCCGGTAGTGGGCACGCTGGGGTTGCTGGGCCTGCTGCAGCGCTCACCCGGGGGCTGGGTCGGGCGGGCGCTGGCGACCACACCGATGGTGACGATCGGTCGGCTGTCCTACTCGCTGTACCTGTGGCACTGGCCGGTCTTCGTGCTGTTCCGCTGGACGGTGGGCCTGGAGACGGTGGCCACCGGCGGCGCCGCGCTGCTGTGCGTGGCACTGTTGTCCTGGCTGTCGTGGCGCTGGGTGGAACAGCCCCTGCGGCATGGTGCGCGCTGGGGCGTCAGCAACGCGCGCTGGGTCGTGGTCGGGCTGGGCGTACTGGTGCTTGGCGCCGGCCTGCAGGCGGCGCTGGTCAAGACCCAGCAGTACACCTCGCTCAGCGTGGTCAGCCGTGCCCCGCTGGACTGGTATCCGTATGCCAAGGGGTTGAAGAAGGAGATCCCCGACTGCCGCGTGCGGGTCAGCAACGTGCCGGTGCTGGGCGGGCAAGCGCGTCTGTATGCGCGTGGTGAGTGCCCGGGACGCACCGCATCCACCCGCCAACTGTTCGTGGCCGGCGATTCGCATGCGCTGGCCTACCACGAAATGCTGCAGCGCCTGGCTGTGCTGGATGGAGCGCCGATCCGACTGTATGGCAGCGGAGGTTGCGCGCTGGTCGGGCTGCGCGCTTGGCAGGGGCCCAATCCGGCGTGCGAGGCCTATGCGCGCAATGTGCTGGACGATATCCAGGCGCGTGCGCAGCCGGGCGATGTGGTGCTGTTGGCAGGGCTGCGGCTGCCGCGCCTGTCCGAACAGTACGCACTGTTCGATGTCGCGCAGGTTCGCGCTGCCCATCTCAGCGAGGCGGCCAATGCAGGCCGTACCGCCGAAATATCCCACTGGATCGAGCAGCTCACGCCGCTGGCCGATCGCGGTGTTCACATCGTGCTGGAGGCGCCCAAACCCGTTTTGCCAGCGCCCCCGTACCGGTGCTCGGATGTGTTCAACCGGCACAATCCGATCTGCGCCAACGGCATGACCGTGCCGCGCACCGAGATCGAGCAGTTGCGTGCGCCGGTATTGGCCGGCCTGCAGCAGGTGGCTGCAGGTCTGCCCGGCGCGTCGATCTGGGATCCGATGCCGTTGCTGTGCCCCGGCGAGCAATGCCTGCCGACACGTGAGGGCAAGCCGCTGTTCTTCGATGGTGATCATCTCAGCGGCTATGGCAATCGTCTGCTGCTGCCTGATTTCCAGGCGCAGCTGAAGCGGTGGGAGACGACGGCACCCGCCGTCGCCCCCTGAATCACACACCCCGCGATCAGTCGCGGGTAGCCGTGTCTGCAGCGGCCTCGATCGGGCCGGCGACCTGCTGGCCGGCCTGCCAGACCGCGCCAATGCGCTGCGTGTTGGCGATATCCACCAGCGGATCGGCATCGAGCACCAGCAGGTCGGCGCGCTTGCCGGCGGCAATGCGGCCGCGGTCGGTCAGCCCCAGCAATGCCGCCGCTTGCGTGGTGGCGACCTGCAAGGCTTCGGAGGGCGTCAGCCCGGCTGCCACCAACAGCTGCAGTTCGCGATGTTCGGCCACGCCGATCACCCGTTGCGGCATCGCGCCGGCATCGGTGCCGAAGCCGAGCTTCACTCCCGCCGCATGCAGGCGGCGCACGTTGTCCAGATTGGTCACGACCGCCTTGCGCGCGGCGGGTATGCCGTCGCTGGCCAGCTGGCTGCGCTGCCAGTCCGGCTGCGACCAGCGCGCCAGCACATCGGCGTGCAGTGCCTGGCGCAGGAAGGGCTGCTGCAATGCCAGCGGATGCTCGGCATACCAGTAATTGGCCTCGTCGATGGCGATGGTGGGGATGTACCAGGTGCCCTGGTCGCGCATCTTCCGCGCCAGCATCGGGTCCACCGCGCGGTCGCGGATACCGTGGGCGAGGATGTCGACCTTGGCATCGACCAGGTCGCGGGCCTGCTCCAGATCGTGGATGTGCGCGGCAACCTTGAGCCCGCGCGCATGCGCTTCGGCGATGGCGGCGCGATACACCTCCGGAGTCATCATCGGGCGTTTGCCACCGAGGTCGTCCACCCACAGCTTGATCAGGTCCACGCCATCGGCATGCTGGGTGGCCACGGCCGCGCGCGCCTCTTCGGCGTTGCGCGGGCGTGCCACCGGATCGTGGCGCAGGCCCATGGTGTCGGCCGGGGGCGCACCCTCCGGGGCGCCGATACCGCCGCCGGCACCGTACAGCTGTGCGCCCAGGCGGGGATCGGTGTTCACCGCTTTGCGGATGGCGAAAAAGTCCGCGCCGTTCATGCCCAGCGCGGTCACCGTGGTGATGCCGTAGCGCTGGAACTGGCGCAGGTCGCGCACCACGTTGTCATGGGTGTAGAAACGGTCACCGTGCTCCAGCCCCTGCGTATTGCCGACGTGGGCATGGTCGCTGACCAGCCCGGGCAACAGGGTCTTGCCGGTGTAATCGATGCGGCGCGCACCGGTGGCGGCCGCCGGCAGCGGCGTGCCGACATGCACGATCCGCGCGCCGTCGATCAGCACTGGCGTGATGCCGAGGTCGCGGGTGCCATCGAAGACACGGGCGTTTTCGAACAGGATCGGCTCGGCTGCGGCAGGCAGGGCGGTGGTGGCGGCAAGCAGCAGCGCCCACAGGCGGGTCGGTCGCATCGGCGGCTCCAGTCAGGGGGAGCCTTGAGCCTACCCCATCCGGGGATCGGGTTGCCGGCCAGTGGCCGGCACTACCGGCAGCGGACAATCAGTGCGTGCGCGCCCGCAGCAGCGGCAGGCTGATCGCGAAGAAGCACAGCAAGGCCCCGGCCAACGCAAACCCGCTGCCCGCGAGGAACGCGGTACGGCCCTGATCGATCGGCCACAACTGGCCCGCGATCAGTGCGCCGAGCACGCCGCCCACTCCGGAGGAGAAGCCGTACAACAAACCCTGGCCATGGCCGTTCAGGCGCCCGGGGAAGTAGGTGGCCAGCATCTGCATCGCGGCGGCGAAGAAGGCGGCAAAACCGAGCGCATGCGCAGTCTGGGCGAGGAGCATCACCGGCAGGTTCTCCGGGAACAGCGCGGTCACCGCCCAGCGCACCGTGGAACTGAGCAGGGCGATCAGCAGCATCCAGCTGGCGTCATAGCGGCGGAAGAAGCGGCCGATGGTGAAGAACACACCCACTTCGAACACCACCCCGACCGTCCACAGCACGCCCAGCGTGGAGGTCGCGTAGCCGTGGTGATCCATGTAGACCGAGAAGAAGGTGTAATAGGGGCCGAACGACAGCTGCTCCATGAACGCGGCCAGGAAGAACGCCAGCACCTGCGGCTTGCGCACGATCGCCCAGAATCCACTGGCATCACCGTCGCTGCGCTGCAGGTTGCGTGCGTAGTGGTTGGCAAAGCCCGAGGCGGTCAGCAGGCCGAACAGCGGCAGCATCAACCACGGCAGCAGATGTGCGTTGCCGGCGCCGCCGTCGCCTTCGATGATCCAGCCGAACAGCATCACCACGGCGATGAAGCCCAGCGAGCCCCACACCCGGATCAGCCCATAGCGATGGCTGTCGCTGCCCAGGTGGGTCAACGTGATCGATTCGAACTGTGGCATCACCGCGTTGTAGAAGAAACAGAACGCGATCATCGCCGGGTACAGCCACGGCTGCGGCAACGGCAGCAGGAACGCGCAGAAGGTCAGCAGGGTGATCACGCAGCCCAGTCGCAGCCAGAAGATCGGGCGCGGCGAGGCGGCGGCGAGGGAGGTCCAGGTGGTGGGCGCCACGATGCGGGTGGCATACCAGATGCCCATCATCACGCTGATCGCGGTGACGCTCATGCCGCGCGAGGTCAGGAACAACGACCAGTACGGTGTGAACGCGCCCAGAGCGGCGTAGTAGAACAGGTAGAACGAGGACAGGCGGACGGCCGGTACGGCGTCGCGGGGGAGGGCGGTCATGCGGGATCTCGGTGACGACCGGTGCATTATGGACGCGCGCACCCGGGCACGGGGTGGGCGACCGCCTTATTCCGGATCGTAATCCAGATTGGACGCCAGCCAGCGCTCGGCCTGTACACGGTCCACGCCCTTGCGCTTGGCGTAATCGACCACCTGCTCGCGGGTGACACGGCCGACCACGAAATACTGGCTCTGCGGGTGGCTGAAGTAGTAGCCCGACACCGCCGCGGTGGGCAGCATCGCAAAGCTCTCGGTCAGCTGCATGTCCGCGTTGCGCTCGGCATCCAGCAAGCGGAACAGCGTGGCTTTCTCGCTGTGCTCGGGGCAGGCCGGGTAGCCGGGCGCAGGGCGGATGCCGGCGTACTTCTCGGCGATCAGCGATTCGTTGTCCAGCTGCTCATCGGGCTGGTAGCCCCAGTAATCCATGCGCACGTGCTGGTGCAGGCGCTCGGCCAGGGCCTCGGCCAGGCGGTCGGCCAGTGCCTTGAGCAGGATCGCGTTGTAGTCGTCGTGGTCGGCCTCGAAGCGGGCCACGTGCGGGTCGATGCCGATGCCGGCGGTCACCGCGAACGCGCCGATCCAGTCCTGCTTGCCGCTGTCGGCCGGGGCGATGAAATCGGCCAGGCAGAAATCCGGGCGCTCGACCGGCTTGTCCACCTGCTGGCGCAGGAAGTGCAGCTCGGCCGGGCCATTGTCGGTACGCAGGTGCACATCATCGCCAACGCTGTTGGCCGGCCACAGGCCGAATACGGCCTTGGCGGTCAGCCACTTCTCCTCGACGATGCGGGTGAGCATCGCGCGGGCGTCCTTGTATAGATCGGTGGCCTGCGGGCCGACGATCTCATCGGTGAGGATCGCCGGGAACTTGCCGGCCAGTTCCCAGGCCTGGAAGAACGGCGTCCAGTCGATCACCTCGACCAGGTCGGCCAGCGGGTAATCGTCGAGCACATGCAGGCCCGGCTTGCGCGGTGCCGGCGGTGTGTAGGTGGCCCAGTCGCCCACGAACCGCTGGGCGCGTGCCTTGGCGAGGGTGACCAACCGCTTGGCGTCGCCACGATTGCGGTGGCGCTGGCGGATGTCGGCGTAGTCGGCCTCGTTGGCAGCCACGAAGGCATCGCGCAGCTCTCGCGAGATCAGCGATTGCGCCACGCCGACCGCGCGCGAGGCGTCCTTCACCCACACCGTGGGTGCCTTGTAGTGCGGATCGATCTTCAGCGCGGTGTGCGCGCGCGAGGTGGTCGCACCGCCGATCATCAGCGGCATCGTGAAGCCCTGGCGCTCCATCTCGCGCGCGACGTGGCTCATCTCTTCCAGCGAGGGCGTGATCAGGCCGGACAGGCCGATGATGTCGGCGTTCTCGGCGCGCGCGGCATCCAGGATCTTCTGTGCCGGCACCATCACGCCCAGATCGATCACGTCGAAGTTGTTGCAGGCCAGGACCACGCCGACGATGTTCTTGCCGATGTCGTGCACGTCACCCTTGACCGTGGCCATGATGATCTTGCCGTTGCTCTTGGCAGTGTCGCCGCTGCGGGCCTTTTCCGCCTCGATGTACGGCAGCAGGTAGGCCACCGCCTTCTTCATCACGCGTGCGGACTTGACCACCTGCGGCAGGAACATCTTGCCGGCGCCAAACAGGTCGCCCACGATGTTCATGCCGTCCATCAGCGGTCCTTCGATCACATCCAGCGGACGGGTCGAGCGCGCACGGGCTTCTTCGGTGTCCTGCTCGACCCACGCATCCATGCCGTGCACCAGCGCATGCGCGAGGCGATCATTGACCGGCTTTTCGCGCCAGGCGAGGTCTTCGCCGCGCACTTCGCCCTTCTTGCCCTTGTAGCGCTCGGCAATTTCCAGCAGGCGCTCGGTGCCGTCACTGCGGCGGTTGAGGATCACATCCTCCACGCGCTCGCGCAGCTCGGCGTCCAGATCATCGTAGATCGGCATCGCGCCCGCGTTGACGATGCCCATGTCCATGCCCGCGCCGATGGCATGGAACAGGAACACCGAGTGGATCGCCTGGCGCACGGTTTCATTGCCGCGGAACGAGAACGACACGTTGGAGACGCCGCCGGAGACATGGCAGTGCGGCAGGGTGCGTTTGATGATGCGGGTGGCTTCGATGAAGTCGACCGCGTAGTTGTCGTGCTCTTCGATGCCGGTGGCGACGGCGAAGATGTTCGGGTCGAAGATGATGTCTTGGGGCGGGAAGCCGACCTGCTCGGTCAGGACCCGGTAGGCGCGGGTGCAGATCTCGACCTTGCGCGCGCAGGTATCGGCCTGGCCGTCCTCATCGAAGGCCATCACCACGGCGGCCGCACCGTAGCGCAGCACCTTGCGTGCCTGTTCGATGAACTGCGCTTCGCCTTCCTTGAGCGAGATCGAGTTGACCACGCTCTTGCCCTGCAGGCACTTCAGACCCGCTTCGATCACGCTCCACTTGGAGGAGTCGACCATCACCGGAATCCGGGCGATGTCCGGCTCGGACATGATCAGGTTGAGGTAGCGCGTCATCGCCTTTTCGGAATCGATCAGGCCCTCGTCCATGTTGACGTCGAGGATCTGCGCGCCGTTGGCGACCTGCTGGCGCGCCACTTCCACCGCCTCTTCATAGCGTTCTTCCTTCACCAGCTTGCGGAACTGCGCGCTGCCGGTGACGTTGGTGCGCTCCCCGATGTTGACGAACAGCAGGTCCGGGGTGATGACCAGCGGCTCGAGACCGGACAGGCGGGTGTGGCGGGAAGACGTCATGGGCAGGCTGGCACGGGCTGGCGGAGGAGGGTCAACGACAACGGGAGCGTGGGGCGGATGCGGTCATGCCGCGTCTTCCAGCGGTGGTGCGGGCAGGCGGCGCGGCGGCAGATCGGCCACCGCTTCGGCAATCGCGCGGATGTGCGCCGGGGTGGTGCCGCAGCAGCCGCCCACCAGGTTGAGCAGACCGGCGCTGGCGAACTCGCGCAGCGTGGTGGCCATTTCTTCCGGGGTTTCGTCGTACTCGCCGAAGGCATTGGGCAGGCCGGCATTGGGATGCGCGCTGACCAGACACTCGGCCACAGTGGACAATGTCTCCACGTGGGGCCGCATGTCGCTGGCGCCGAGCGCGCAGTTCAGCCCGATCGACAGCGGCCGGCCATGCGCGACCGAGGCGTAGAACGCCTCGGCCGTCTGCCCGGAGAGGGTGCGGCCGGAGGCATCGGTGATCGTGCCGGAGATCATCACCGGCAGTCGACCACCGCGCGCATCGAACACTTCTTCGATGGCGAACAGCGCGGCCTTGGCGTTGAGCGTATCGAAGATGGTTTCCACCATCAGGGTGTCGGCGCCACCGTCGATCAGGCCATCGATGGCTTCGCGGTAGGTCTCGCGCAGCGCATCGAAGCTGGTATTGCGGAAGCCGGGATCGTTCACGTCCGGGCTGATCGACGCGGTGCGGCTGGTCGGGCCGAGCACGCCGATCACGAAGCGCGGTTTGCCCGGCGTGGTCGCCGCGACTGCATCGCAGCAGGCACGCGCCACTGCAGCACCGGCTTTGTTGAGCTCGTAGACCAGGTGTTCAAGGTGGTAGTCGGCCTGGCTGACCGAGGTCGCATTGAACGTATTGGTCTCGACCAGATCGGCGCCGGCCTCCAGGTACGCGGTATGGATGCCGCCGATCACCTCCGGGCGGGTCAGCAACAGCAGGTCGTTGTTGCCCTTGAGGTCATGTCCCTCCGGCGTGTCACCGGTCGCGGCATGATCGCAGCCGGGCCCGTGCTGGTGGTCGTAACCGCCGGCGAAGCGCGCGCCGCGGTAATCGTCCTCTTCCAGCCCATGGCGCTGGATCATCGTGCCCATGGCGCCATCGATGATCAGGATGCGCTGGGCCAGCGCCGTTTCCAGCGCATGCACGCGGTCGGGGTGGAGCCAGGGCAGGGATGGCATGGGCAGACCTCAGGGCTTGCTGGCAATCAGCGAAATGACTTCGAAATGCGGCGGGCGCTTCTCGCGGGTCACGGTTTCCAGGCTGGAAACGACCAGGCCGGCCTTCTCCACGAACTTGCGCAGTTCCTTGTCGCTGAAGCCGAGGTTGACGTGGCCATAGGCATCCACGGCCGCACGGTGTTCGTGGCGGGCCAGGCTGCACAGCAGCAGGCGCCCGCCTGGGCGCAGCACGCGCGCACCCTCGGCGACGGCCTGGGCCGGCTTGGCCGCATAGGTCAGTGCGTGCATCAGCACGACCAGGTCGAAACTCTGGTCGGGGAAGGGCAGGGCATGCATATCGCCTTCGCGCACTTCCACATTGGCCAGCCGGCGCAGGCGCTCGCTGGCAGCGGCGACCACGCGCGCGCTGGTGTCGATACAGATGTAGCGCTTGGCGTGCGGCGCCACAAGCTCGGCCAGCACGCCGTCACCGGAGGCGATATCGAGCACGTCACCGGTTTCCAGCAACGGCAGGGCGGTGCGCGCCAGCGCTTCCCAGGTGCGACCCGGGGAATAATGGCGCTCCATGTCGCCAGCGACGCTGTCGGCCCAGTTCTGGTCCGCCGCTCGGCTGGCCATGACGGCAGCCACGCGTTCAGCGTCCTGGCGCAGCAGCGGGTCGTCGCTGCCGGTGCTCAGGGCATGCCACAATGCGCGCTGCGCCGGATCCAGCGCGGCGTCATCGAAGCGGTAATACGCCGAGACGCCAGAGCGACGGTCGCGTACCAGGCCGGCTTCCTTGAGCCGGGCCAGGTGGGTGGACACCCGCGGCTGCGCCAGCGTGGTGATGGCCGACAGCTCGGCCACAGTGAGTTCTTCCTGCTCCAGCAGCGCCAGCAGGCGCACCCGGGTGGCGTCGGCAAACACTTTCAGCCGGACGGACCAGTCCTCGAGATCCATAAATATCTACCTATCGCGATATAGAGATATTTTCGTCCTTTGGCGGCGGTGCGGTCAAGTCAGGCGTGCTTTCCCCGGCCCCCGGTACAATCGCCCGACCGGGCCGCGCGCACTGCGGCCCTTATCACTCTGTACCCGGGAGGGTGTTGTGGATTTCAGTTTTACCGAAGAGCAGTTGATGCTGCAGGACGTTGCGCGCCGAATCGCGCAGGAAAAAATCGCGCCCAGCGCCGAACACCACGACCGCACCGGCGAGTTCCCGCTGGAGAACATTCGCCTGCTGGGCGAGAACGGGCTGATGGGCATTGAAGTGCCCGAAGCCTACGGCGGTGCGGGCATGGACCCGATCGCCTACGTCCTGGCGATGGTGGAGGTCGCCGCCGGGGACGCTGCGCATTCGACGATCATGTCGGTCAACAACTCGCTGTTCTGCAACGGCATCCTGACCCACGGCAGCGAAGCGCAGAAGCAGAAGTATGTGCGCGCCATCGCCGAGGGCGAGGCCATCGGTGCGTTCGCGCTGACCGAGCCGCAGTCCGGTTCGGATGCGACAGCCATGCGCTGCCGCGCGGTCAAGCAGGCCGACGGCACCTACGTGATCAACGGCAAGAAGAGCTGGATCACCTCCGGCCCGGTGGCCAAGTACATCGTGCTGTTTGCGATGACCGATCCGGAACAGGGCGCGCGTGGCATCACCGCCTTCATGATCGACACCGACAAGGCCGGCTTCCACCGGGGCAAGACCGAGCCGAAGCTGGGCATCCGCGCCTCGGCCACCTGCGAAATCGAGTTCCAGGACTACGTGGCCAGCGCCGACGACGTGCTGGGCAAGGAAGGTGAGGGCTTCAAGATCGCCATGGGCGTGCTTGACGCCGGCCGCATCGGCATCGCCTCCCAGGCCATCGGCATCGCCCGCGCTGCCTATGAGGCCACGATCGAGTACGTGAAGGACCGCAAGGCCTTCGGCGCGGCGATCGGCACTTTCCAGATGACCCAAGCGAAGATCGCCGACATGAAGTGCAAGCTGGATGCAGCCCTGCTGCTGACGCTGCGCGCGGCGTGGGTGAAGGGGCAGGGCAAGCGCTTCAGCAACGAAGCGGCGATCGCCAAGCTGACCGCCTCCGAAGCGGCGATGTGGATTACCCACCAGGCCGTGCAGATCCACGGTGGCATGGGCTATTCCAAGGAAATGCCGCTGGAGCGCTACTTCCGTGATGCCAAGATCACCGAGATCTACGAGGGCACCTCGGAAATCCAGCGGTTGGTGATCGCGCGCAACGAGACCGGGCTGCGCTGATCGATAGGACAGCGGCGCCCGTTGGGCGCCGCTGGTCGGTCCGGGGCCTCTGAAGTGGCCTTGAGAGGTTGCGGACGCTCCAGCGTCGGATCAAGGTAGGTGCCGACCGCTGGTCGGAACGCGGGGTAGTGCAGAATGTGCGGCCCCGTTCTGCAGGTCACCCCATGGTTATTTATCGAGGCGCAGGGTTCCTGACCCTGCTCACCCCCATTGCCGCCCTGTTGCTGCTGATGTGGCTGTGGCCGGATCCTGCGGTTGCCAAAGGCAATACCTCGCTGGCGCAGCTGCTGGTCGGATTCGGCATCGGCGCAGCGATCAATGTCGTGCTCGGCATCGTGCTCAACCGCGGCCCGCGCGCGGTGGGCGAGCATGCCCGCCATCACTTCTTCTACATGCCAATGCAGTGGCCGTCGTTGGTGATCGTGTTGGTATGCGCGGCAGTAGCGTTGCTGCGCTGAGACCATTTGGTAGTGCCGGCCGTCGGCCGGCAACCCGGCGATCCTTGCCTGGCAGGTGCCCGGAGCAGCCGGCCAGCGGCCGTCATTACCTGGTCCCCCGATGCGTGCCTTCGCTCAGCCACACATGGTGTGGCTCTACCCGTCATGCGGCGCACACAAAAAAGCCCCGGCTCGCGCCGGGGCTTCTTCATTCCAGCGTGACCACCCGCGGTGGTCACCTGGCGGTGGGGCAACCGTGGCTGCCCCTGTGCATCAACGATCCGGACGGTGGGCCGTATTGGCTTCGCCCTGGCGTTCCAGGAACTCCTTGGACGGTTCGTCCAGCTTGTCACCCAGCATGCGGCGGACCACCACGAAGAACACCGGGATCATCAGCAGACCCAGGAAGGTGGCGAACACCATGCCGCCGATCACGCCGGTACCGATGGCGTGACGCGCGTTGGCACCGGCACCGGTGGAGATGGCCATCGGCACCACGCCCATGATGAAGGCGAACGAGGTCATCAGGATCGGGCGGAAACGCAGGCGGGAGGCTTCGATGGTCGCCTCGCGCAGGTTCTTGCCTGCAGCCCGCTGCTCCACCGCGAACTCCACGATCAGGATCGCGTTCTTCGCCGCCAGGCCGATCACCGTGATCAGGCCGATCTTGAAGTACAGATCGTTCGGCAGGCCACGTGCCAGCGAGAAGGCCAGGGCGCCGAGGACACCCAGTGGCACCACCAGCAGCACCGCCACCGGGATCGACCAGCTTTCATACAGCGCGGCCAGGCAGAGGAACACCACCACGATGGACAGCACCAGCAGCAGGGTCGCGGCGTTGCCGGCCAGGATTTCCTGGTAGGACATGCCCGACCAGTCGTAGCCGAAGCCGGCTGGCAGGTCGTCGTTGACGATCCGCTCCATCGCCTGCATCGCCTCGCCCGAGCTGCGCCCGGCCGCCTGCGAACCGACGATGTTGACCGCCGAGTAGCCGTTGTAGCGGCTCAGCGACGGCGGTGCGGACACCCACTCGGACTTCACCACGGTGCTCAGCGGGATCATCGCCTGCGTGCCGTCGGGATTGGTCTGCAGCGTGCTGGGCGTGTAGAAGCTGTTCAACGATTCCGCACCGGTGCGATACGGGCCATCGGCCTGCAGGGTCACGCGCTTGATGCGGCCTTCGTAGAAGAAGTCGTTGACGTACACCGGGGCCAGCATCAGCTGGATGGTGCTGTACACGTCCGACACCGACAGGCCCATGGTCTGCGCCTGCACGCGGTCCACGTGCAACTGCAGCTGCGGGGCGTTTTCCAGGCCGTTCGGGCGCACGCCGGTCAGCAGGTCGCTTTCCTGCGCCGCCTTGCCGAGCAGGATGTTGCGGGCCTGCGTCAGCTGCTCATAGCCCACGCCGCCACGGTCCTGCAGCCACATGTCGAAGCCGCCGAACTGGCCCAGGCCCTGCACGGTCGGCAGGTTGACCACGAAGATCTGCGCTTCCTTGATCCCGTAGAACGCGCCGTTCATGTTGTTGATGAACTCGGGCACCGTGATGTCACGGTCCGCCCAGGGCTTGAGGCGGATGAAGCCCATGCCCACGTTTTCACCGGAGCCGACGAAGCTGAAACCAGCCACCTGCAGCATGCCTTCGAAGCCATCCTGCTTTTCCAGGATGCCGCGCATCTGGGCAAAGGCGTGGTTGGTCTGCGACTTGGTCGAGCCCGGCGGCAGCTGCACGATCGCCAGCGCGTAGCCCTGGTCTTCTTCGGGCAGGAAGCTGCCCGGCATGCGCGTGAACAGGAAACCGCACAGCACGGTCAGCACCACGAACAGGATCATCCAGCGCGGGGCATGCTTCACCGCCGAGGTGATGTGGCCCACGTAGGTGTTGCTGACCTTGTCGTAGTACTTGTTGAAGGTGCGGTAGACGATGTTCGGCTTGTCGTTGTGCGTCGGCTTGAGGAACGTCGCGCACAGCGCCGGGGTGAAGCCCAGGGCCAGGAAGGCCGAGAAGGCCATCGCGATGGCGATGGTCAGCGCGAACTGCTTGTAGATCTCACCGGCGGCGCCGCCCTGCAGGGCCGACGGAATGAACACCGCGGCCAGCACCACGGTGATGGCCACCACCGCACCGGTGATCTGGGTCATGGCCTTCTGGGTGGCGGCCTTGGGCGGCAGCTTCTCCTCGGTCATGATGCGTTCGACGTTCTCGATGACCACGATGGCGTCATCGACCACGATGCCGATCGCCAGCACCATCGCAAACAGCGTCAGCTGGTTGATGGTGAAGCCGATGATGCTCATGCCCAGGAACGTGCCCAGCAGTGCGACCGGGATGACCAGGGTCGGGATCAGCGTGGCGCGGAAGTTCTGCAGGAAGATCAGCATCACCAGGAACACCAGCACGACCGCTTCGATCAGGGTCTTGACCACTTCCTCGATCGAGATCTTCACGAAGGTGGTGCTGTCGTACGGCGAGAACCAGCTGACACCGGCCGGGAAGCTCGGCTTGAGCTCATCCATCTTCGAGGTGACCGCATTGGCCACGTTCAGCGCGTTGGCGCCCGGCAGCAGCTGGATCGCGAAGGCACCGGTCGGCTTGCCGTTGTACTGGGTGTCAAAGCCGTAGTTGTTCGCACCGAAGGCGATCCGGGCGACGTCCTTGAGCAGCACGCGCGAGCCGTCGGCATTGGCGCGCAGGATGATGTTCTCGAACTCTTCCGGCGAGCTGAAGCGGCCTTCGGCCGACACGGTCGCGGTGAAGTAGTGCCCCTCGGGCGAGGGATCCGAGCCCAGCGAACCGGCCGCGAACTGCACGTTCTGGTCCTTGATCGCGGCCAGTACCTGGGTGGCCGACAGGCCGTAACCCTGCATCTTTTCCGGGTTGAGCCAGATATTCATGGCGTACTCGGAACCGAACTGCTGGGTGCTGCCCACGCCGGGGATACGCGAGATCTGGTCGAGCACGCGCGAACCGACGATGTCGTTGAGGGCGTCGCGGTCGATCGAGGCGCTGTCGGACTGCAGGGCCACCACCATCAGGAAGCCGGCGTTGGCCTTGGCCACCACCACGCCCTGCTGGGTCACTTCGGTCGGCAGGCGAGGCGTTGCCAGCGAGACCTTGTTCTGCACCTGGACCTGGGCGATATCGGCATCGGTGCCGGTTTCGAAGGTCAGGGTGATGGTGACGCGGCCGTTGGAGGCCGAAGAGGAGCTGAAGTACAGCAGGTGATCGATACCGGTCAGCTGCTGCTCGATCACCTGGGTGACCGACTTTTCGGCGGTGTCGGCGCTGGCGCCGGGGTAGGTGGCGCTCACCGTCACCTGGGGAGGCGCGATGCTCGGGTAGGACTCCACGCCCAGACCCAGGATCGAGATCACGCCCGCAAGCGAGATCAGGATCGCGACCACCCAGGCGAATACCGGGTGTTCAATGAAAAATTTAGGCATGACGGAGGATTCCCGTTATTGCTTGTTCGGTTCGGCAGCCGGAGCGGCGTCGGACTTTGCGGCGGCGGCATCAGCCGGGGCGGCCGCGGCATCGGGCTTGGCGGCAGCCGCCGGAGCAGCACCTGCCGGAGCAGCACCCGCCGGCGCCTGGCCATTGCCGTTGCCGGCAGCCGGGTTCCACGGGGCAGCCTTGGCCGGTTCGCCTTCCTTGACCTTCTGCACGCCGGCGACGATGACCTGATCGCCCGCATCCAGACCGCCGCTGACCAGCCAGTTGCTGCCCTGCTGGCCTTCGCTCTTCACATTCTTGCGGGCAACCTTGCCGTCCTTGCCCACCACCAGCACGTAGCCGCCGGTGGTGTCGCGCTGCAGCGCCTGCAGGGGCACCAGGTAGGCGTTGTTGCGCTCACCCAGGGTCGCCTGGAAGCTGACGAAGGCACCCGGCAGCAGGATCTGCTGCGGGTTGGGCAGCACCGCGCGCAGCGAGACCGCGCCGGTGGCCGGGTCGACCGTGGTCGAGGAGAAATCCAGTGTGCCCGGCTGGTCGTAGACGGTGCCGTCAGCCAGCTTCACCTGCACGGTGGACTTGCCGTCACCACTAAGGGCCAGTGCGCCCTTGGCCTGGGCCGCGCGCATCTGGGTCAGCTCATCCACGCTCATCGAGAAGTTCACGTACAGCGGGTCGAGCTGATCCACGGTGGTCAGCAGGGTCACATCGCCCTGGCCAACCAGCGCACCTTCAGTGACCTGCTGCTTGCCAGCGCGGCCGCTGATCGGCGAGCGCACTTCGGCATAGCCGAGGTTGATCTTCGCGCTGGCCAGCGAGGCCTGGGCCTGCTGCACGGCGGCAGCGGCAGTGCGCTCGGTGGCTTCGGCTGCATCCAGGTCGGACTTGGAGACGTAGGCCTGCGGCGCCAGCGAGCGGGCGCGGTTGGCAGCGGCCTTGGCATTGGCGGCGGTGGCCTGGGCCGAGGCCAGTTCGGCCTGCGCAGCATTGAGCGAGGCACGCAGGGGGGCTGGATCGATCAGGAACAGCACCTGGCCTTCCTTCACATCCGAGCCTTCCTGATAGACGCGCTTGAGCAGCACGCCCGGCACGCGGGCCCGGACGTCGGCACTGCGGAACGGCGAAAGGCGGCCGACCAGTTCACGCTGCAACGGCAGGGTCTGCGGCTTGGCCTCGATCACGCCCACCTCCGGCGGCGGCGGGGCCTGCTGCTCTTCCTTCTTGCAGGCGGTCAACGCAAGGGCGACTGCGCACGTCAGGGCAAGGGTGCGGAGTGGGGCGATCATCAGGAGAAGCTCCGGTGTTGGTTTGAATACGAAGCCGTGGCGGCTTCGGGCGCGGCGAACGCGCGCAGGAAGCTGTCAACGGAGAATTCTGCCCAGCGGCGGCGCACGGCGGCGTCAGCGCGATGGGGGATATGGAAGCGCTGTTTTTCGACATCCAAGCCGGCGATCATGCTCAATAGCAGTTCAGCCATGAAGTGCGGGTCGTCATGCCTCAATTGGCCCCGGGCAGAGCGTGTTGCCAGCCATTCAGATACATGAAGCGCCAGGGCCCCGGCGCCGTCCTGATAGAGGGTACGGGCTTCCTGGGGGAACTGGCTGGATTCTGTCGCGATCAGCCTTCGGGCCTGGACCACATGCGGCTGGTTGAAATGGTCCAGGTAGTCGTTGGCGAACTGCAGCAGGCTGCCACGCAGGTCATCACCGTCGAGTGAGCGCAGCCCGGCGGTCGCGCGGCAGACATGCCGCTGCATCACCCGGCGCAGCAGTTCCTGCTTGCTGCCGTAGCGGCTGTAGAGCGTCTGCTTGGAGCAGCCCGCGTGCTGGGCCACGGCGTCCATGCTCAATTGCATGCCGTGGCTGGCCAGCAGTTCGCGCACAGCATCGAACACGCGATGATCGCGCGCGTCCATGGCGCTGGCGGCGGGGGGTGGGGGAGTCACGGGGTGGACTATACCGTCCAGTTCAGAATTGTAGAAGCCTTGTCTTTCCGTCGCGTTTGATGACCAACGTCAAGTTGCAACCGAAGCGGCCGATGCTGCGTCGGATGAAACCCCGATGCGTTGATCCGTACCCGTCCGAACTGACGGTGGCGATGTAAACGGGACCCAACCCGAATCACCTTATTCCGTCCTGCAGCAAGGTATTTCTGTGCGGTAGGCCTACAATTTCATTTTCCCAACTGAGCAACACGCACCGCTCCGTCATGAAACCGCAGAAACCAGCAGCCAAGACCGTGAAAAACAAATCCAAACCAGCCGATACGCAGACTGTTTCGCCAGTGGGCTTCTCGCTGGAGCCGGTGTACACGGCCTTGCGCAAGCGCTACCCGTCGGCCGGGCAGGCCGAGGCAGTGGCTTTTGCCGCCGACTTCTACAAGCGCATGGAGGCGGACGAGTTCCCGCACCACAGCGCCGAGGAGTGGGCTGCACTGGCAGCGGACACGCTGGAATTTGCGCGCGTGCGCAAGTCCGGCAAGGCCAACGTCCGCGTGTTCAACCCGACGCTGAAGAGCAACGGGTGGGAGTCGCCGCACACGGTGCTGCAGATCGTCAACGACGATATGCCGTTCCTGGTCGACACCGTCACGATGTCGCTGGCCGAGCATGGCGTCGGCGTGCACGTGCTGGGTCACCCGGTGATCCGTTTCGCGCGTGACAAGGCCGGCAAGCTGACCGGTGTCAGCGACGGCACCGCCGAATCGGTGATGCTGCTGGAGATCGACCGCCAGCCGGCCGAGGCGATGGCCGACGTTGAGAAGGCGATCATCAAGGCGCTGGACGAGGTGCGTGCCATCGTCCGCGATTGGGACGCGATGCGTGCCAAGGCGCAGAGCCTGGCCGACGACCTCGGCAGCCGCCAGCTGCCCGTCGATGCCGCCTCGCGCGCTGAGGCGCAGGAGTTCCTGCGCTGGGCCGCCGACAACCACTTCACCTTCTTCGGTTACCGCGAATACCGCGTCGAGAAGCAGGGCAAGGAAGACGTGCTGGCGCCGTTGAACGACACCGGCCTGGGCCTGATGCGCGGGCAGGACAAGTCCGCTGCACGTCCGGTCAAGACCCTCGCCGCGCAGGGCCTCAATGCCACCACCGGGTTGAAGGACGCGCTGATCCTGACCAAGACCAATGCCCGCTCGCGCGTGCATCGCGCCGGTTACATGGATTACATCGGCGTGCTCGAATTCGACGCCAAGGGCAAGATCATCGGCGAGCAGCGCTTCCTGGGTCTGTTCACCTCCAGCGCGTACAACCGCCGCCCGTGGGAAATCCCGCTGGTGCGCCAGCGCCACGAATACGTGATGAGCAAGTCCGGCCTGGCACCGAGCAGCCACAGCGGCAAGGCCCTGCGCCACATCCTGGAAACCCTGCCGCGCGAAGAGCTGTTCCAGTCCAGCGAGGACGAACTGTTCCGCACCGCCATGGGCGTGCTGGGCCTGCAGGAGCGCGTGCGCAGCCGTCTGTTCCTGCGCCGTGACAAGTACAGCCGTTTCATCTCCGCGCTGGTGTACCTGCCGCGCGAACGCTTCAACACCGATGTGCGCCTGCGCATCGAAGCCATGCTCAAGGACGCCCTGCAGGGCGAGTACGTGGACAGCTCGGTCGTGCTCGGTGAGTCGCCGCTGGCCCAGGTGCACCTGATCGTGCGCCCGAAGGCTGGCCAGACCCTGGAAGTGGATACCAGCGCACTGGAGCAGAAGCTTGCCCAGGTGCTGCGCAACTGGCAGGACGATCTGCGCGAAGCGCTGGTGGCCCGTCACGGTGAGGGCGAAGGCCTGCGCATCGCGGCGCGTATCGGCAAGGCGTTGCCGGCCGGCTACATCGAAGACTCCAGCACCGAGATCGCCGCCAATGACGTCAGCCAGCTGGATGCGCTGACCGGCCCGGACGATCTGCGCCTGAGCCTGCAGGCCGTGCAGCGCGAAGGCGGCGATGGCCTGCGCCTGAAGCTGTATCGCCAGTTGGACGATATTCCGCTGTCCGATGCGCTGCCGATGATGGAAAACATGGGCCTGCGTGTCATCGCCGAGCGTCCGTACCGTCTGACGGTCGATAACGCCCCGGTGTATGTGCAGGACTTCGAAGTGGAATCGGTGGCCGGTGCGATCGATGCGCCGAGCGTTGATGCCGCCTTCGGTGAAACCTTCGCCCGCGTGTGGCACGGCGATGCCGAGAACGACGGCTTCAACCGCCTCGTGCTCGCCGCCGGCCTGCACTGGCGCCAGGTGGCGATGCTGCGTGGCTACTGCAAGTACCTGCTGCAGACCGGCGTGCCGTTCTCGCAGGCCTATGTGGAAGGCACCTTCACCCGTTACCCGCTGCTGGCCCGCCTGCTGGTGGAGTTGTTCGAAGCCCGCTTCGATCCGGCCACCGGCCACGAGAGCAAGGACGCGATCGCCGAGGGCCAGGCCCAGCTGCGCGCGCACCTGACCGTGCTCGCCGGCGGTGACGAAGCCACCCTGAAAGTGCTCAAGACCGTGGTCGATGCGCGCAAGGGCGACCGCACCGTGCAGATGGACGCCGCGCGCGATGCGCTGCTCAAGCTGATGGACCGCGTCTCCAGCCTCGATGAAGACCGCATCCTGCGCAGCTTCATGGGCGTGATCGATGCGACCCTGCGCACCAGCTACTACCAGACCGATGCCGAGGGCCGCCCGGGCCACGTCATCAGCTTCAAGTTCGATTCGGCGCTGGTGCCGGACCTGCCCAAGCCGCGCCCGTACCGCGAAATCTTCGTGTACGGCCCGCGCGTGGAAGGTACCCACCTGCGTTTCGGTGCCGTCGCCCGTGGCGGCCTGCGCTGGTCGGACCGTCGCGAAGATTTCCGTACCGAGGTGCTGGGCCTGGTCAAGGCACAGATGGTCAAGAACACCGTGATCGTGCCGGTCGGCGCGAAGGGCGGCTTCTTCGCCAAGATGCCGCCGGTCAACGGTGACCGTGATGCGGTGTTCGCCAACGGCGTGGCCTGCTACAAGCTGTTCATCCAGGGCCTGCTGGACATCACCGACAACATCGTCAACAACAAGATCGTGCCGCCGGTGGACGTGGTCCGCCACGACATGGACGACCCGTACCTGGTGGTGGCCGCCGACAAGGGCACCGCGACCTTCTCCGACATCGCCAACGGCCTGGCCGTGGCGCACGGCTTCTGGATGGGCGATGCGTTCGCCTCCGGTGGCTCGGTCGGTTACGACCACAAGGGCATGGGCATCACCGCACGTGGCGCGTGGGAGTCGGTCAAGCGCCACTTCCGTGCGCTGGGCCGTGACAGCCAGAGCCAGGACTTCACCGCGGTCGGCGTGGGCGACATGTCCGGCGACGTGTTCGGCAACGGCATGCTGTTGTCGCGCCACATCCGCCTGGTGGCTGCATTCGATCACCGCCACATCTTCCTGGACCCGAACCCGGATGCGGCCACGACCTTCGTCGAGCGCGAGCGTCTGTTCACCGTGCCGCGCTCCAGCTGGGCCGATTACGATGCCAAGCTGATCAGCAAGGGCGGCGGCGTGTACCCGCGTACGCTGAAGTCGATCGAGATCACCCCGCAGGTGCGTGAGGTGCTCGGCCTGGACGAGGGCATCAAGTCGATGACCCCGAACGATCTGATGAGCGCGATCCTCAAGGCGCCGGTCGATCTGTTGTGGAACGGCGGCATCGGTACCTACGTCAAGGCGGCCAGCGAGCAGCACAGCGATGTCGGCGACCGCGCCAACAACGCGCTGCGCGTCAATGGCGGCGAGCTGCGCTGCAAGGTGGTGGGCGAGGGCGGCAACCTGGGCATGACCCAGCTGGGCCGTATCGAAGCCGCCCAGGCCGGCGTGCTGCTCAACACCGACTTCATCGACAACTCGGCCGGTGTGGACACCTCCGATCACGAAGTCAACATCAAGATCCTGCTCAACGATGTGGTGCGTGCCAAAAAGTTGACCGTCGAACAGCGCAACAAGCTGCTGGCCTCGATGACCGACGAAGTGGCCGCGCTGGTGCTGATGGACAACTACCGTCAGAACCAGGCGCTGAGCCTGATGGAACGCATGGCGGTCAAGCGCCTGGGTTCCAAGCAGCACTTCATCCGCACCCTGGAACAGCAGGGCCTGCTGGATCGCCAGATCGAGTACCTGCCCTCGGATGCGGAACTGTCCGCACGCAAGGCGCGTGGCCAGGGCCTGACCCGTCCGGAACTGTCGGTGCTGTTGTCCTACTCCAAGCTGGTGGCCTTCCAGCAGCTGCTCGAGTCGGACATTCCGGAAGATCCCTACCTGTCCAAGGAGCTGCAGCGCTACTTCCCGACGCCGCTGCAGAAGAAGTACGCCGATGCGATGGAGCGTCACCGCCTGAAGCGCGAAATCATCGCCACGGCCGTGACCAACCAGACCATCAACCGCATGGGCGCCACCTTCCTGATGCGCATGCAGGAAGACACAGGCCGCACCGTGGCCGAGGTCGCCAAGGCGTACACGATCAGCCGTGAAACGCTGGATGCACGCGCCCTGTGGGCACAGATCGACGCCCTCGACGGCACGTTGCCTGAGTCGGTGCAGATCGACGCGCTGGAAGTGATCTGGAAGCTGCAGCGTTCGTTCGTGCGCTGGCTGCTCTCGCGCCCGGGCGCCATGCCGGGCATCACCGAAGCGGTCAACCGCTACCAGGCTGCCTTCAACGACATCCGCGACGCGTCGGGCGTGCTGCCCGATTCGCAGCGCCCGGCCTACGAGGCCAGCGTGCAGGAGTGGAAGGACAAGGGCCTGCCGCCGGCGTTGTCGCAGCAGCTCTCGGAACTGCAGTTCCTGGAGCCGGCGTTCGACATCATCGAGCTGGCCCGCACCCGCAAGCTCAAGCCGGTGGACGTCTCCAAGGTCCACTTCCGCCTGGGCGACGCCCTGCAGCTGCCGTGGCTGTTCGAACAGATCGACGCGCTGGAGGTCAACGGCCGCTGGCACGCCGTGGCCCGTGGCGTGCTGCGCGACGAGCTGGCCGCCCACCATCGCAACCTGGCTGCCCAGGTCCTGTCGATGAAGGGCAGCAGCGCCGAAGCCAAGGTCGCCGCCTGGATGGGGCGCGATGACAGCAGCCTGCGCTTCACCCTGGCGATGCTGGCCGAGCTGGCCGAGCAGAAGACCCTGGACTACCCGACCGTCTCGGTCGCGGTGCAGCGCCTGGGTCAGCTGGCCTCGCATGGTGCGTAAGCGCATTCGCGCTGACGCCCCACGGTTTGCTTTGCAAACCGTGGGGCCCATGCAAACGATGCTTCCAGACCCCCGCGCCTTCGGCGCGCCCCCCTGACTCAGGGGGGCTCTGCTCCAGAGGGATGGGCGGGGGCCGGTAACGGCATTGCATGAGAAACACACGGCTCCGCTTCGGCGGGGCCGTTTTCGTTTCCGTTCGTGCCGGCCCGCGACCGGCACGAACGGTTATGCTCTTGCCGGCATACCCCACCCGGATTCACCGATGAGCGACACCCCCCGTATCGCCTTCCTGGCCAGTTCCACCGAAGCGGCGCAGCTCGCCCTGGCACAGATGCGGGCCCGCTACGGCGACTACGCGCCCGAGCAGGCCGAGGTGCTGTGCCCGTTGGGCGGTGATGGCTTCCTGCTGCAGACCCTGCATCGCTACGGCGCGCTGGATCGGCCCGTGTTCGGCATGAAGCTGGGCACGGTCGGGTTCCTGATGAACCAGTTCCGTGATGACGATCTGCCCGCGCGCCTGGCGGCCGCCGAGCCGGCCAACCTGCGGCCGCTGGAGATGCTGGCCCTGACCGAGTCCGGCACCACCACCGGGTCGCTGGCCTACAACGACGTCTCGCTGCTGCGCCAGACCCGCCAGGCCGCGCATATCGGCATCGACCTCAACGGCCAGGAACGCGTGGCCGAGCTGATCGGCGACGGGGTGCTGGTCGCCACGCCTGCCGGCAGCACGGCGTACAACTATTCCGCGCATGGCCCGATCCTTCCGCTGGGCTCGCACACGATCGCGCTGACCCCGTTGGCGCCGTACCGTCCGCGCCGCTGGCGCGGGGCGATCCTCAAGGCCGACACCGAAGTGCGGTTCCGCGTTCTCGACCCCTACAAGCGCCCGGTCAGCGTCACCGCCGATTCGCATGAAACCCGCGATGTGGTGGAAGTGACCATCCGTGAATCGCGCGAACGCCGCGTCACCATGCTGTTCGACCCGGAGCACAATCTGGAAGACCGGATCCTGAGCGAGCAGTTCATGTTCTGACGGCGCACGGCCGTGGCGGCCATGCTCTGTGGGAGAATGGCTGGCCGGCCGCTGCGGCCGCATTGGATTGCTGATTGCCATGGGCGACAACACCCCCCGTTTGCTGACCGTTGCCGTGACGTCGCGGGCCCTGTTCGATCTGGAAGAGGGGCACGCGCTGTTCGAGGCCGAAGGCGTCGATGCCTACGCCGAGTACCAGCGCAAGCACGAAGATGATGTGCTGCGCCCCGGCGTGGCCTTCCCGGTGGTGCGAAAGCTGCTCGCGCTCAACCAGGGCCAGTCACCGGAACAGCCGCGGGTGGAAGTGATCCTGCTGTCGCGCAACTCGGCCGATACCGGCCTGCGCATCTTCAATTCGATCCAGCACTACGACCTGGGCATCATCCGCGCGACCTTCACCGCGGGCGAGCCGACCTGGCCGTATGTGAAGCCGTTCGGCACCGATCTGTTCCTGTCGGCCAACCCCGAATCGGTGCGGCGCGCGCTGCTGCACGGGATCGCTGCCGCGACCATCCTGCCCAAGCCGCCGGGCGAGACCATCGCCGCGGCCGAACAGGTCGATCTGGGCCGTCCGCTCGGCCAGCTGCGGATCGCCTTCGATGGTGATGCGGTGATCTTTGGCGATGAGAGCGAACGCATCTCGCGCGAGCAGGGCGTGGAAGCCTTCGGCCGCCATGAGCGTGAGAACGCCCGTGAGCCGCTCAGCGGTGGCCCGTTCCGCAACTTCCTCTCGGCGCTGCATACGCTGCAGGCCGTGTTCCCCTCGGGCGAAGATGCGCCGATCCGCACTGCGCTGGTGACGGCGCGCTCGGCGCCGGCGCACGAGCGGGTGATCCGCACGCTGCGCGAGTGGGGCGTGCGTCTGGACGAAGCGCTGTTCCTCGGCGGCCGGCACAAGGGCCCGTTCCTGGAAGCCTTCGGCGCGGACATCTTCTTCGACGATTCGCAGCACAACATCGACAGCGCGCTGCAGCACCAGAGCGTGGCCGCCGGGCACGTGCCGCACGGGGTCGCCAACGACGGTTGATGCGCCACGGGGGTGCGTGGGTTCCAGGTACCGACCCACGGTCGGTACCTACGGGATCGGCAGGACCGACGGCGCAGTGGTGTCAGGATTGAGCGGCAGGCGGATATCGACCAGCCGCCAGCGCAGCCCCGAGCGCTGCAGGATGAAGACCACCGGCGCGCCCTGCGGCGTGTAGGTGGTGGCGGTGAACCGCGACAGCGACTCGAATCGGTGAGTGGCGCCCTTCAGGGGCCGCGCCGGCCGTGGCGCCGCATAGGCGTCATTGCTGGGGCTGTCCAGATCGTTGCTGGCGCGCTTCCACAGGGTGTGGCCCTCCAGCAGCGCACCGATGCCGGTGGGGGTGACCAGCGCGTCCACGGCGGTCGCGCTGAGCCGGTCGCCGGCCGAGAGCAGCAACGCGCCAAACAGGCTGGACTGCATGTCCGGACCCGCGCGGCGGACCACGTAATCGCTCAGCTGGGCGCGCAGGTTGGCGCGCAGCATCGGGAAATCCACGTAACGGTCGAGTTTGGCGGTATCGCGCTGTTCGATCGCGCGGCTGAGGCCATGCACGGTCACGTAGGGGCCGCTGAACACGATGCCGGCCAGCACCAGCAGCACGCTGACCAGCAACCAGAGCAGCTTCTTCATCGGGTCTGCCTTGTCGTCATAGTGCCCAGCTTGACCCAGCGGGCGTCAGTGCACGTGAAGTTCAGAACTCCAGGTCCAGCGCCGCGCACAGGTAATCCACGAAGGGCGCGAGCGTGACCAGGTCGGCCGCGATGGTCTGGCGCAGGCGCGGGCCGGTCATCGTGGCGTCGTCCAGCGAGCGCCAGAACACCCAGTTGCGGTGCTTGAGATCGTCGATGAACTCGAAGTCCGGCTCGAACCCGCGCGGGGCCCGCACCAGCTTTTCGCTTTCCTCGAAATCAAACGTCTTGCGCAGCACCGGCGAATGCGCGGCGGCCTTCCAGCTGCCGGGGTTGTCGACGATGAAGTGCCGCACCTTGCGCTGGGTGGCCGGCTCGGGATGCCACAGCCCCGCGCCGACGAAGCTCTCGCCCGGCTGCAGGTGGATATAGAACGACGGCGCTGGAACCTGCTTGCGGCGCTCATGGAACAGGCGCGCGCCCTGCCAGCTCTTGTAGGGCGACTTGTCGTTGGAAAAGCGCGCATCGCGGTAGATGCGGAACAGCGAGCCACCCACGGTGCGCGGGTCGGCCCGGAAGTGCTCGCTGACCGCGGCCAGGTCCGGCTGCAGATCGGTGATCAGGCGCAGGAACGGCTGGCGGACGTGCGCTTCGTACGTCGGCTTGTGCTCGTTGAACCAGGTCTTGTCGTTGTTGCGGGCCAGGCCACGCAGGAACGTGAAGGTCGCCGGGCTGAAATAGGTGCTCATAGGCTGCTCTGCAGGTGGGTGCCCCAGTCGCGCAGCTGCTGCAGCAGGGCGAGCTTGCCGGCATCGTCGGCATGCTCTGCGGCCAGTGCATCCAGCTGCGCGGTGAACTGCGGCAGGGTCTGTTCGCCCAGCGATGCATCGCCGAGCAGGCGCTGGCGACGATAGTCGTTCCAGCGTGAGCGCTCGGTGGTGTCCAGGGTGTCCGGGTAGTTGCGGGCGCGGTACCGGAACAGCAGCTCGGGCATGCGCGGATCGCGCAGGCGCTCGGCGAAGCTGGCCAGTTCGGCCGGTGGGCTGGTGCGGATGCGCGACATCAGGGATTTGTCGCCGTCGGCCAGGAAGCCGTCATACAGCGACGCATCGACATCGCTTGGCGCCAGGGTGCGCTCGCCGGAGTACACCTGGCGGACCTTCTCGGCCAGGGCCGGGCCGATCTGGCGCAGGCGCTCGGCCTTGGCCTCGATCGCGGCCGGGTCGATACCCAGGCGCGCATGGTCGGCCGGGCGAAGATGGTTCCAGGCGACCAGCGCCGGGACCTTGTTGAGGTGCACTTCCTTGAGCGGCACGCGCTGCTCGCCCTCGGCCATGTCGGCCGCGCGGGTGTACAGGCGTGCGGCGATGGTTTCCGGCGGCAGATCGAGCAGCGGCTCGATATCGCCGTCCAGATCGAGCGCGATGATGCGGTTGTTGATGAAGGGATGGCGCGCCACTGGCAGTACCGGTGCGGCGCACATGCGTTGGGCGGGGTAGCGCATCGAGATGTGCAGCACCGGCTGCATTGCATCCACATCCAGCAGGCTACCCACGAAGCGCTTGTCGCGCAGCTTCAGCGCGTAGTCCCACAGCCGTGGCTGGGCCTGCTTGAACAGCTTCGCCAGGCCGATTGTCGCGTACACATCGGACAGCGCTTCATGCGCATCGCCCTGACGGACGTTGTTGGCCGTGGCCAGGTGCTCGAGCTTGAACGAGGTGGCGCCGTCTTCGCGCTGCGGCCAGACAATCCCGTCCGGGCGCAGCGCATGCAGCAGCCGCATCATGTCCAGCAGATCCCAGCGCGAATTGCCGTTGCGCCACTCGCGCTCGTAGGGGTCGTAGAAGTTGCGGAACAGCCCGTGGCGGACGAACTCATCGTCGAAGCGCAGCGTGTTGTAGCCCAGCGAGCAGGTGCCCGGCTGCGCCATCAGGTCGTTGATCCGCGCGAACGCCTCGGCCTCGGTGACGCCGGCGCTCAGCGCGTGCTGCGGGGTGATGCCGGTGATCAGGGTCGCGATCGGCGAGGGCAGCAGATCATCGGCCGGTTTGACGTAGAAGCTGACCGGTTCTTCGAGGATGTTCAGATCCGCATCGGTGCGGATACCGGCGAACTGCGCGATGCGCGTGCGGCGCGGGTCCTGACCGAAGGTTTCCAGGTCATAGAACAGGAAGCTGTCGGCCATCAGTGCGCACCCTCCAGGACGGGCAGTTGCTCGTGGACCAGCCGCTCCAGTGCGGCCCAGTCGATATGCGCCAGGCTGTCGTGCCCGGCAGTAGCTTGCTCCAGCATGCGCCGCTGCAGCTCGGTGCGCGCCAGCGCAACGGCGTACGGGGTCCGCAGGAAGGTGACCATCGTGTAATGCGGCACGAAGCGGGTCGGCCAGCGCGCCTGCAGCGCCTGTTCCAGTTCGCGCTGCAGCAGGAACTGCGGATCGGCCACGCGGTCGCGCATCTCCAGGTAGTTCTCCAGCGCCATCTGCTGGATCGCCTCGGCATTCGGCTTGCGGTCCGCTTCGAATGCAGCGAAGGCCTCGCCCAGCGAATCCTGCTCCAGCAGATGCGCGGCCAGGGCGATGCAATCCTCGAAGGCGCAGTTCATGCCTTGGCCGTGGAACGGCACCATTGCGTGCGCGGCATCGCCGATCAGCACCGCGCGGCCCTTCATGTGCCAGTGCTTGAGATGCAGCGTGCCGAGCAGGCCCGGCGGATGCTGCTCCCAGTCGCGGCGCAGGTTCGGGATAAGCGCCAGCGCATCGGGGAAGTCGCGCGCGAACAGCGCCTCGGCCTCGGCTCCGCTGTTGGTGGTGGCAAAGCTCGGATCGCCCTCGTTGGGCAGGAACAGCGTGACCGTGAACGTGCCTTCGTCGTTCGGCAACGCGATGCACATGTAGTGCCCGCGCGGCCAGATATGCAGTGCGTTGGCCTCGATCCGGAACCCACCATCGTCGGTCGGCGGGATCTCCAGCTCCTTGTAGGAGTGATCCAGGAAGTCGATGCGCTCGTCCAGCGGCTGCTTGCGGTTCATCGCCGCGCGCAGCGCCGAACCGGCACCGTCGGCCCCGATCAGGGTATCGAAGCGGATATCGTGCGGCTGGTCGTCGCGGTCATCGATGAAGCGTGCGTAGCCCGCATCGAAGTCCACCGTATGCAGGCGCCGGTGGAAGTGCACGGTGGCACCGGCATCCTCGGCCAGCTGCAGCAACGTGGTGTTGAGGTCCTTGCGATGGATCGACCAGATCACCTCGCTGTCGTCCCGCCCGTAGCGCTGCAGCTGCGGTTCGCCCTCGCGCGGGTGAATCATGCGCCCACGCATCATCACCGCCTTGGCCATGACCGCGTTTTCGACCCCGGCCTGGCGCAGCGCATGCCGGCCACGTTCGGCGAGCGCCAGATTGATCGAACGACCGGACTCGTAATCGCTCACGCGCGGATCGCCGCGGCGCTCATACAAGGTGATCTGCCAGCCCTGGCGGGACAGCAGGATGGCCAGCAATGAACCGGCCAGGCCAGCGCCGATGATGCTCAGCGAGCGGGAGGGGGTAGCGATCAAGGCGATGTCCGTGGGGGCGGGGAGGGCGGTCGGGTCAGAGACCGGCCCAGGCTTCCACTTCCTCGACGAAGTGGTGCAGGTCGAGGTAGCGGTTGTACAGCGGTGTCGGCGAGATGCGGATCACGTCGGGCTCGCGCCAGTCGCCGAGCACGCCCACGGTCTGCAGGTACTCGAACAGGCTGCGGCCGCGCTCGCGGCCACCGGCCACACGCAG
Organism: Stenotrophomonas sp. Steno-Z10-BAI; assembly: GCF_056393115.1. NCBI lineage: Bacteria > Pseudomonadati > Pseudomonadota > Gammaproteobacteria > Lysobacterales > Lysobacteraceae > Stenotrophomonas > Stenotrophomonas sp. Steno-Z10-BAI. The sequence goes on from NZ_JBWJOZ010000002.1 coordinate 77,789, forward strand.
CGAGAGCTGGCAGCCTCGGCGCTCCGGCTCGGAAGGCGTCAGCACCTCCAGCACACCGGACAGGCGCGCACGCACCAGCGCATCCAGCATCCCGGTCAGGCGCAGCGATTTGGTCCGCAGCGCATCGATGCCACCGGCTTTGTCGACGACATCAAGGGCAGCGCGCAGCGGGGCCAGACCCAGCACCGGCGGATTGCTGAGCTGCCAGCCTTCGGCACCGACCGCGGGCACGAACTGCGGCGCCATCTTGAAGCGGGTGGCTTCTTCATGGCCCCACCAGCCGGCGAAGCGCGGCAGCGTGGCATCGCGGTGATGGCGTTCGTGCACGAAGCAGCCGGCCACGGCGCCCGGGCCGGCGTTGAGGTACTTGTAATGGCACCACACGGCGAAATCCGGCGCGATATCGTGCAGCTGCAGCGGCACATTGCCGACCGAATGCGCCAGATCGAAACCGACGCGGGCGCCCTGCAGACGCGCCATGCGGGTGATGGCGTCCAGATCGAACACCTGGCCACTGCGGTACTGCACGCCGGGCCACAGCACCAGCGCCAGGCGCGGCCCGTGTTCGGTGATCGCGCGTTCGATCGCCTGCAGCGAGATCGTGCCGTTGGGCTCATCGGGCTGCACCTCGATCAGATCGGTATCGGGGTTGAAGCCATGGAAGCGGATCTGCGAGTCCACTGCATGCCGATCCGTCGGGAAGGCGCCGGCCTCCATGAGGATGACGGGGCGCTCGGCGGTGGGCCGGTAGAAGCTGACCATCATCAGGTGCAGGTTGACGCTGAGGGTGTTCATCGCCACGACTTCGCTGGGCAGGGCGCCCACCACGCGAGCGAGCTGTTCGCTCACCAGGCGGTGGTAGTGCAGCCACTGGGTGTCGCCGGTGAAGTGGCCTTCGACGGCCAGCGAGGCCCATTTATCCATGACTTCCTGGACGGCGGCACGTGCGCCGCGCGGCTGCAGACCCAGCGAGTTGCCGACGAAGTAGGTCTGGTCGCGGTGGTTGTGCTGGGGGAAGACGAATTCGTTGCGCAGGGCGCGCAGCGGGTCGGCGGCGTCCAGGGCAACGGCATGGGTGCGGCTGAGGAGTTCGGACATGGTGCAACCGGCGGTGTCAGTGAGCCGACAGTTTATCCGGGTGTTGGGGGTGTGGGCTGAATCTGGCTTGCGGTGCTGATTTGGCGTGGGCTGGCAGCTGGCGCTCTAGCTGGAGGCCGGAGCCAACGCCAACGCCAGCGCCAAAGCCAAAGCCAAAGCCAATGCGTACGGAGTGACGTTCCAGTGTACGGGCCGGTGTGGGTGGGTCTGCTGGACCCGCCGCAAGTACGTCCGTGTAGGCTCGTAGTGCGGCATCCATGCCGCACACGGTCCTGCAGACCCACCCACACCGACCCGCTGACAATTGGTCGGTGCGTACGGGAAAAGGCGGGCGCCTGCGCCTTGGACTGTTCACTGGTGCAGTTTGAGCGCGGAGGCCGGGTGAGCCAACAGCGGTGGACGATGCATCCACTTGCCGACGCTTGGCACTGTCCGCCGTGATCGGACACAACGGTATTGCTCGCTCACCCAATTTGCCGGTCTTCGCTCAACTTTCGGAGCTGGTCCAGACTTAATCGCAGTCGCAGTCGCAGTCGCAGTCGTTCATGCCTGCGCCGAGGTTGGCGGCGCTGGGACCAGCGCAGCTTGGTTTTGCTTGTGAGGCTGCGGCGCAGTATCAGCAGAAGCAGTCACGGCAGCAGAAGCAGCAGAAGCAGCAGAAGCAGCAGAAGCAGCAGAAGCAGCAGAAGCAGCAGAAGCAGCAGAAGCAGCAGAAGCAGCAGAAGCAGCAGAAGCAGCAGAAGCAGCAGAAGCAGCAGAAGCAGCAGAGGCCGCGCTAGCTCCAGCGTTGCTCTTTTCCATGCGCACCGCGAAGTGTGGATGGGTCGGTGGGGGTGGGTTTCCGGGACCGTGTGCGGCATGGATGCCGCACTACGAGCCTACATGGACGTACTTGCGGCGGGTCCAGGAAACCCGCCCCCGCCGGCCCACTCCCAGTCCACTCAACGGCTGGCTTTCAAGCTTTCAAGCTTCCAAGCTTCCAAGCTTCCAAGCCATCACCCCTCAACAGCGACCTTCGCAGGCAACGGATCCACGTGTCCGCACGCATCGCACGTGCGCAACTCCAGCGACGAGTGATAGCGGTCGAACACCTTCGGCAGATCCGTCTCGATGTTCTCCAGTGCGAAAAACTCCTCGTACAACTTGTGATTGCACCGCTCGCAGAACCACATCAGCCCATCGCGCTCATGCGCCAGCCGCTTGCGCTCCACCACCAGGCCCACACCGCCCGGCGGGCGGCGCGGCGAATGTGGCACACCGCCCGGCAACAGGAAGATCTCGCCCGCGCGGATGGGAATGTCGCGCACCGCGCCATCCTCCTGCACCTTCAGCGTCATCTCCCCTTCAAGCTGATAGAACCACTCCGGGCCCTCGTCGTAATGGAAATCCGTGCGGCTGTTCGGGCCGCCGACCACCATCACGATGAAATCGCCGTTCTCGATCATCTTGTTGCCGACCGGCGGTTTCAACAGATGCCGGTGTTCTTCGATCCAGCCGAGCAGATTGATGGGCGAGGCAAGCATGGGCGATGTCCGTAAAAGGAAGAATCAGTCGCGCCGACCGTGGCGCGGCACGTAGGACAGCGCCTTATCGTAGGCCGGCTGCAGGTCTTCCGGTGCGCCCACGTCGATGCCCATCTCGCGCACCCGGCCATCCTTCAGGCTGTATACCCAGCCGTGCACCATCAGCTTCTGGCCGCGTGCCCACGCGTCCTGCACGATCGTCGAGCGGCAGGCGTTGACCACCTGCTCGATCACGTTCAACTCGCACAGGCGCGCATGCTTCAGCGCAGGATCCTCGATCGCGTCCATGATGGCCGAGTGTTTCTGCGCCACATCGCCGACATGGCGCAGCCAGTTGTCGGCCAGGCCTACGCGCGTGTTGTTCAAGCTGGCGTGCACGCCGCCGCAGCCGTAATGGCCCACGATCAGGATGTGCTTCACCTTCAGCTGATCCACGGCGTACTGGATCACGCTCAGGCAGTTCAGATCCGTATGCACCACGACGTTGGCCACGTTGCGGTGCACGAAGACTTCGCCCGGTGCCATGCCGATGATCTGGTTGGCCGGCACGCGCGAATCGGAACAGCCGATCCACAGGTATTCCGGGTGCTGCTGCTTGGCCAGCTGGTGGAAGAACTCCGGGTCTTCTTTCTCGATCCGGTCCGCCCATTCGCGGTTGTTCTGCAGCAGCTTGTGGATGTCTTTCATCGTGCGGGGTCCCTGACGTCGGGTGGGGGCAAGGCGCGGCCAGGGTGGCCGCGTCGTCGCAGGAGTGGGGAAGGTCAGTCGGCGGCAGGACCGCCCTCGCGGCGCCAGCGCATCCACTGCGCCAGCTCGCGTGATGCCGGGGCGTCCAGCGCCGACAGTGCATCGATCACGCTGGACTGGTTGGCCTCGGGGTGGTTCTGGCTGAGCTTGAGTTTGATCTGCACCTGGGCCGGGCGGAAGCGGAAGCCGACGATGCCGGCGAGCATGCGCTGTTGGCGCGGCTCGATCGGCAGCAGGTCCCAGTGGCCGCCGACCTGTGCTTCATAGTGCGCGCTCAGGCCGTCCAGCATGGCGATCAATGTGTCCGGATCGGTGGTCGGTTCCAGCACCCCGCGCAGTTCCGCAGCGGCGTAGTTCCAGGTCGGGACGCGTGCCTGTGCTTCCTTGTCCGGGTACCACCCCGGCGATACATACGCATGCGGGCCGTGCACCAGCATCAACGCGGGGCCTGCATGGCCCGCCTGCGGGTTGGGCTTGGCCCAGTGGCCTTCGATCAGGATGCCGTCAGCATCGCGCCGGTAGAGCACCGGCATCCGCGTGGCCTGCGGCAGGCCGTCGGCCCCGGTCGTGACGAGGGTGACGAACGCATCGCGCGCCAGCAGTCGGTCCAGCCAGATCAGGTCGGTCTCGACGAAGGCGGACGGGATGAACATCGTCGGTTACGCGCGGGCGCCCAGGCTCTGGACCATGCGGCCGTGCAATGCGTCATCGCTGTCGGCCTGTGGCGGCTGCACTTCATGCAGCGAGAAGCCGCGCACCAGGGCGTCTTCTTCATCCAGACCGTCGTAGGCGACGAACTCGGCGTCGAACAGCTGCGAGCGCGCGGTGTCTTCGCTGTCATAGCTCAGCGTGTTGCCGTCGCTGTCCAGCACTTCGGCGGTGCCGGCCGGGCGCACGCGCAGGCGGGCCCAGATCAGGGTGTTGCCCAGGCTGGCCAGGAACCACTCGTCGTGGTGGGAGGTGTCGTCGTTCATGTGATTACCATCGAAAGCAGCCAGAGCAGGGCAGCCATGCCCAGTCCAGCAAGCAGCGTAAGCAGGGAAAGCCAGGCCGGCGCGGCCAGGCCGGTCAGCGAGCGGTCGGTGCTCTGGCGATAGTCGCGCCCGAGCAGCCAGCGCAGCGCATCCGGGCGCAGAAATGCGCCCGTGCCGAAACGATCCGCCAGCGCCGGGTGGCGGTCGCGGATGTGGACCAGGGTCAGCGGCCAGAAGATCACGAAGGCACTGAACCCGGCGATCGCCACGCCGACGAAACACAGCGCGAAGAACAGGGTCATGGTTCAGTGCCTCCGTAGGTCGATCAGAATTCGGCGCTGCCCGGTGCGCGCGGGTAGGGGATCGCATCGCGGATGTTGCTCAGCCCGCAGACGTAGACCACCAGGCGCTCGAAGCCCAGGCCGAAGCCGGCGTGCGGCACCGAACCGTAGCGGCGGAAATCGCGGTACCAGCCGTAGTGCGCCGGATCCAGGCCGAACTGCGCCATGCGCGCATCCAGCACATCCAGGCGCTCTTCACGCTGGCTGCCGCCGATGATCTCGCCGATGCCCGGGGCCAGCACGTCCATCGCCGCAACGGTCTTGCCGTCGTCGTTCAGGCGCATGTAGAACGCCTTGATGTGCTCGGGGTAGTTGGTCACCACCACCGGGCGGCCGATGTGTTCTTCGGTCAGCCAGCGCTCGTGCTCGGTCTGCAGGTCCAGGCCCCATTCGACCGGGAAGTCGAACTTCTTGCCCGAGTTCTGCAGCAGCTTCACCGCTTCGGTGTAGTCGATCTGCTCGAACGGGGCGTTGATGAAGCCTTCCAGCTTGGTGATCGCGTTCTTGTCCACGCGCTCGGCCAGGAAGGCCAGGTCATCGCCACGCTCATCGAGCACCGCGCGGAACAGGTACTTCAGGAACTGCTCGGCCAGGCGCGCGTCTTCGGCCAGATCGGCGAAGGCGATTTCCGGCTCGATCATCCAGAACTCCGCCAGATGGCGGGTCGTGTTGGAGTTCTCGGCACGGAAGGTCGGGCCGAAGGTGTAGACCTTGCTCAGCGCCAGGCAGTAGGCCTCGACGTTCAGCTGGCCGGACACGGTCAGGAAGGTTTCCTTGCCGAAGAAATCGCGGCTGAAATCCACCTCGCCCTTTTCGTTGCGCGGCAGGTTGGCCATGTCCAGGGTCGAGACCCGGAACATCTGGCCGGCACCTTCGGCATCGGACGTGGTCACGATCGGGGTGCTGATCCAGTTGAAGCCGTTCTGGTGGAAGAACCGGTGCACGGCCTGGGCCAGGCAGTTGCGGATGCGGGTGACCGCACCGAACAGGTTCGTGCGCGGGCGCAGGTGCGCCACTTCCCGCAGGAACTCCGGGCTCATCGGCTTGGGCTGGATCGGGTAGGTCAGCGGGTCTTCGACCAGGCCGACGATCTCGATGTCGCTGGCCTGGATCTCGAAGGACTGGCCCTTGCCCTGGGATTTGACCAGGGTACCGCGGGCGATCACCGAGCAGCCCGGGGTCAGGCTCTTGATGTCGTCGAAATTGGCCAGGGTGTCATTGGCCACCACCTGGATGGGGGCGAAGCAGGAGCCATCGGTGACATTGACGAAGGCAAGCGCCGCAGAGCCGCGCACCGTGCGGACCCATCCGCGTACTGTTGCCTCGCCGCCTTCCGGGATCTTCCCGGCAAGCGCATGTTCAACGCTGACCACCGTCATGACTTGAATCCTCTGTTGATCGACTCGATCTCTGAACACGGAGTTTAACGGGTGCGGTGTTCGGCTTGCGAGGCATTTCTCGCGTCCCCCGGGGCTGCGCGCCGTGTGAACCGCAGCTGCGGCCGCCGAGGCCGGGCCGCGCCATACCCTCTATAATGATCACGATCCGCTGGAGTTGCCTGTCATGGCCGTAAGCCTTACCCCTGTTGCCTTTGCCCGTGTGCAGAAGTTCGTCGAGCAGACCCCCGGTGCGCTGGGCCTGCGTTTCGGCGTGACCCGCACCGGCTGTTCCGGCTGGGGGCACATCACCGATCTGGCCCGCGATGAGCGCGAAGGCGACACCGTTTTCGAGCAGGACGGGGTCCGCATCTATGTGGATGCCACCAGCCTGGAGCTGGTGGACGGCACCGAGATAGACTTCGGCAAGCACGGCCTGAGCGAGACCTTCACGTTCAGGAACCCGAACGCGACCGCGGAATGCGGCTGCGGCGAGAGCTTCACGACCGAGGCCGACAAGGCCTGATCGCCTGCGCGCCGGGCCTGTTCCGCCCGCCCGGCTTGCCTGCAACCCCTTCTGCTGCCACAATGCGCGGCTTCCTGCCTGATTCCGGGCAGGACCCTTGCCCCACCGCGTTCACCTGCGGGGGGCTGTCCGGCCCTCAAAGGGCCACATCCGAAAGGTAAAAACACATGAGTCGTCATTACGAAGTCGTGTTCCTGGTCCATCCGGACCAGAGCGAACAGGTCCCGGCCATGATCGAGCGCTACAAGGCGCTGGTCGAGAACGGCAACGGCACCATCCATCGTCTGGAAGATTGGGGCCGTCGTCAGCTGGCTTACCCGATCCAGAACCTGGTGAAGGCCCACTACGTCATGCTCAACATCGAGTGCGACCAGGCCGTGCTGAGCGAGCTGGTGGAAAGCTTCCGCTTCAACGACGCCGTGCTGCGCAACCTCGTCATCAAGCGTGACGAAGCTGACACCGAGCAGTCGCTGATCATGAAGAGCAAGGACGAGAAGGGTGACAAGCCCGAGCGTGGCGAGCGTCGTCGTCGTGATGACGAAGAAGGTGAAACCACCCCCGCCGCCGCTGACACCGATGCCGGCGAAGACGCCGCTTCGGCCGCTTAAGGAGCACTGACATGTCCAAGTTCTTCCGTCGTCGCAAGTTCTGCAAGTTCACGGCCGAAGGTGTCAAGGAGATCGATTACAAGGATCTCAACACCCTGCGCCAGTACCTCACCGAGAACGGCAAGATCGTGCCGAGCCGCGTGACCGGTACCAAGTCGAAGTACCAGCGCCAGCTGGCAACGGCCGTCAAGCGCGCCCGTTTCCTGGCCCTGATCCCGTACACCGACAACCACGACGTCTGATGAAGGCTGGCGACTTCGAGTCGCCGCTTTCGCGGATCCGGCCGCCCGCGCTGTAAAGCGTCGGGCGGTTTAAGGATTCGCCGTTCGGATATTCGGACAGCCATCCGCTGCGGGGCCTGAGCCTCGCTAACGAATACATATTTGGAGCTACACCATGAAGCTGATTCTTCTTCAGAAGGTCACCAACCTCGGCGGTCTGGGCGATCTGGTCGACGTGAAGCCGGGCTACGGCCGCAACTTCCTCGTCCCGACCGGCAAGGCCGTTCCGGCCACCGCGACCAACGTGGCTGAGTTCGAAGCCAAGCGCGCTGATTACGAAGCCAAGGCCCAGTCGATCCACGCTGACGCCGAAGCCCGCAAGGCGAAGCTGGAAGGCAAGAGCGTCACGATCGCTGCGAACGCCTCGACCGAAGGCAAGCTGTACGGTTCGGTTGGCCCGCGCGATATCGCCGAAGCCTTCACCGCTGTCGGCCTGCCGCTGGAAAAGAGCGAAGTGATCCTGGGCGAAGGCGCGTTCCGCAACGTGGGCGAGTACGAGGTGACTGTTCACCTGCACGCCGACGTGGAAACCACCGTCAAGGTGGTTGTGGAAGCCGAAAAGGCCTGATCCCTGCCGAAAGGCGGGAGTCACTGAAACGGGCGCCCGCGAGGGTGCCCGTTTTTGTTTGTGGCAACGGCAACGGCAACGGCTGGGCGCCTTGATGACATCGGTGGGAGTGCGCCGGGTAGCCTGGGCCGGGACCCGCCGTAAACCCGTCCCTGGGGGCTCGAAATGCGCCATCCATGGCGCATTACGGTCCCGGCCCAGGCTACCCGGCACCCTCCAGCCAAATGTCCGGTCCGGGCGGTTGGAAGAGCTGGCGTCCGCCGGCTGTGGCGGGCGGTACCCAAGCCGGCATGTTGGTGGTCCAGCTCTCAGGTAGATCCACGCCATGCGTGGATGTTCTTGCTTCCCCGTCGCCCAGCCACGCATGGCGTGGCTCTCCCGCGCCGTTCCGACGCACAGACGATGGCGGCTCAGCTCGATTTGAGTCATTCCGCTCGGGTCAGGCCAGGCCAGGTCAATCCAAGGCTGCCATGCCTTGGCTCTCAGCCTGCACACCAGCCATGTGTCTACGGGATGGCGTGGGTGGGGTGGCGGGACCATAAGGCGCCATGGATGGCGCCTTATGAGCCCCCATGGGTGAGAGCGCATTGCTTGCGAGGCATTGCCTCGCATGCGTTCGAACGCACAGCCGCCAGCGGCTGGGCCGGACCGCGGAGCGGGGTTCACGGCGGCTCCCGCGACCCCACCCACGCCGTCCCGCCACGCACCAACCTGAAATGCCGCTTCTGCTCTGGCTCTGGCTACGGCTGCACGGCCACGGCCACGGCCAACACCAGCCCCCGCAGCCCGCCGAACACCTGCCCCGTTATACTCAGGCTATCGCGTCGCCCCCGGGGCCATTGAAACCCTGCAACATCAATGGCTTGAAGGGTAAATCCGCTCCGTAATCCACCATGGTGGGGGTCGCTTCAGGCCTTCGCCCGGAAAACCATCACGCCATGCGTCTGTCCACGATCAAGCTGTCCGGATTCAAATCCTTCGTCGATCCGACCACGCTGCACCTGCCGACCAACATGACCGGCGTGGTGGGCCCCAATGGCTGTGGCAAATCGAACATCATCGACGCCGTGCGCTGGGTCATGGGCGAAAGCTCCGCCAGCCGCCTGCGCGGCGACTCGCTCACCGACGTCATCTTCTCCGGCTCCTCTGCCCGCAAGCCCGTTTCGCAGGCTGCCGTCGAACTGATCTTCGACAACACCGACCACACCATCACCGGCGAGTACGCCTCGTTCAACGAGATCTCGGTGAAGCGTACCGTCAGCCGCGATGGCAGCAGCAACTACTACCTCAACGGCACCAAGTGCCGCCGCCGCGACATCACCGATCTGTTCCTCGGCACCGGCCTGGGGCCGCGCAGCTACTCGATCATCGAGCAGGGCATGATCAGCAAGATCATCGAGGCCCGGCCCGAAGACCTGCGTGTGTATCTGGAAGAAGCCGCCGGCATCTCCAAGTACAAGGAGCGCCGCAAGGAAACTGAAACCCGCATCCGGCATACCCGCGAAAACCTGGATCGCCTGGGCGACCTGCGTGAGGAAATCGGTAAGCAGCTCGAGCACCTCAAGCGCCAGGCGCGCCAGGCCGAGCAGTACCAGGCGCTGCAGGAAGAGCGCAAGGTCAAGGATGCCGAGTGGAAGGCGCTGGAGTACCGCGGCCTGGATGGGCGCTTGGGCGGCCTGCGCGAAGCGCTGTCGCGCGAGGAAACGCGCCTGCAGCAGTTGATCGCCGAACAGCGTGACGCCGAAGCCCGCATTGAAACCAGCCGCCTGCGCCGCGAAGAGGCCTCCGATGCGCTCAACACCGCGCAGGCCGAGGTGTACCAGGTCGGCAGCACGTTGGCCCGACTGGAACAGCAGATCCAGCATCAGCGCGAAATGTCGCAGCGACTCAACAAGGCGCGCGACGAAGCCCAGCAGGCGCTGGCCGATCTGGGTCAGCACATCAGTGGCGATGAGGCCAAGCTGATGGTGCTGCGCGAGGCGGTCGATGACGCCGAGCCGCGCCTGGAGCAGCTGCAGGAAGAGAACGAAATCAAGCAGGAAGCCCTGCGCGACGCCGAGGCCCGTCTGGCCGATTGGCAGCAGCGCTGGGAAGCCCATACCCGCAATACCTCGGAAGCCTCGCGCGCCGGTGAAGTTGAACGTACCCGCGTGGACTATCTGGACCGCCAGGTGCTGGAAGCTGACCGCCGCCGCGAGTCGCTGCAGGCCGAACGTGCCGGGCTGGATCTGGACGCATTGGCCGAGGTGTTCGAGGAGCTGCACATCCAGCACGAGACCCAGAAGGCCTCGCTGGACACGCTCAACGAGCAGGTGGAAGAACGCAAACTTGTCGTGGCCGGGCTGCAGGATCGCCAGCGTACCGGCCAGACCGAGCTGGCCGAGATCCGCAAGCAGGCCCAGGCCGCACGCGGCCGCTTGTCCTCGCTGGAAACCCTGCAGCAGGCCGCGCTGGGCCAGGAGCAGGGCGCCGCGGTGGCATGGCTGAAGGCGCGTGGGCTGGATTCCGGCGCGCGCGTCGGTGAGCGCCTGACCGTGGAGAGTGGCTGGGAAAACGCCGTGGAAAGCGCGCTCGGTCAGCTGATCGAAGGTGTGTTGGTCGATGCACCGGAATCGCTGGTGGATGCGCTGGGCGAACTCGGCGAAGGCCGCATCGCGCTGGTCTCTGCCGAGCAGGCCGCGCTGGACGTCGCCCCGACCTCCTTGGCCGCGAAAGTGCAGGGCCCGACGGCGATCCGTCGCCTGCTGGCGCGCCTGCATGCCGCCGAGGATCTCGAGGCCGCGCGTGCACTGCAGGCGACGCTGGGTGAGGGCGATTCGGTCATTACCCGCGGTGGCGAGCGCTTGGGCGAAGGTTGGGTGCGCGTGTCCCGCTCCGGCGCGGCCAGGCAGGGCGCGCTGCTGCGTGAGCGCGAGATCGTCACCCTGCGCGAGCAGATTGAAACCCTGCAGGACCGCGAAGCGGCCCTGGAACAGCAGTTGTCCGGTTTCCGTGACCAGTTGCTGGCGGGTGAGCAGCAGCGCGAAGACGCGCAGCGCCAGCTGTACCTGGCGCATCGCAGCGTGTCCGAACTCGGCGGTCAGCTGCAGAGCCAGCAGGGCAAAGTGGAGGCCGCACGCACCCGCATCGATCGCATCGAAGGCGAGCTGGTGCAACTGCTGGAAACGCTGGATGCCGGCCGCGAGCAGGTGCGCGAAGCGCGCGCGCGGCTGGACGATGCGGTCACCAGCATGGGCGATCTGGAATCGGTCCGCGCCGCGCTGGAGGGCGAGCGCCGCCAGCTCACCGATGCGCGCGATCAGGCGCGCGACCAGGCGCGCAACGTACGCGAGGCGGCGCACTCGCTGGCCCTGACCCTGGAATCACAACGGGCGCAGATCGCCTCGCTGAGCCAGGCACTGGAGCGCATGAGCACGCAGCGCGGGCAGCTGGATACACGCTTGGGCGAACTGCACTCGCAGCTCGACGAAGGCGATTCGCCGGTCAAGACGCTCGAAGCCGAACACCAGAACGCGCTCGGCGAGCGCGTGCGTGCAGACCGCGTGCTCGGTGAGGCCCGTACGCTGCTGGATGGCATCGATGCCGAGCTGCGCACCTTCGAACAGACCCGCCATCAGCGCGACGAACAGGCGCTGGCGCAGCGCGAGCGGATTTCCCAGCGCAAGCTGGATCAGCAGGCGCTGGTGCTCAGCGCCGACCAGCTGTCGGCCTCGGTGGAGAAGGCCGGGTTCGTGCTGCAGGACGTGATCAACGGCCTGCCCGAGGATGCGCGCATCACCGACTGGGAGCAGACGGTCCATCAGATCGACGGCCGCATGCGCCGCCTGGAGCCGGTGAACCTGGCCGCCATCCAGGAATACGGCGAGGCCTCGCAGCGTTCGGAATACCTGGACGCCCAGAACACCGACCTCACCACCGCGCTGGAAACCCTGGAAGACGCGATCCGCAAGATCGACCGCGAGACCCGCGGCCGCTTCAAGGACACCTTCGACCGGGTCAATGCCGGCGTGCAGCAGCTGTATCCGCGCCTGTTCGGTGGTGGCCACGCGTATCTGGAATTGACAGGTGAAGACCTGCTCGACACCGGTGTTGCGATCATGGCGCGGCCGCCGGGCAAGCGGGTATCGAGCATCTCGCTGCTGTCCGGTGGCGAGAAGGCGATGACCGCGGTGGCGCTGGTGTTTGCGATCTTCCAGCTCAACCCGGCGCCGTTCTGCCTGCTGGACGAGGTGGACGCGCCACTGGACGAAGCCAACGTCGGCCGCCTGGCCAACATGGTCAAGGAAATGAGCGAGAAGGTTCAGTTCCTGTTTGTGAGCCACAACAAGGCCACGATGGAGGCGGCGCACCAGCTTTCCGGCGTGACCATGCGCGAACCGGGCGTCAGCCGACTGGTCAGTGTCGACCTGGAGGAAGCCGCACGATTGGCGGGCGCGGCGTGACGTGCCATCCTTAAGTACCTGAATGATTTAGCCGGAGAACCTCCCGAATGTCCGACATGGCACTGCTCCGCATCGGCATCCTGGCCGCCGGCCTGCTGTTGATCGCTGCGATCTTCCTGTTTGGCCGTCCGAAAAAGAAAATGCAGGGCCGCCGCGTCGAGGGTGCCGAAGGCACCAACGGCCAGCGCCGCGAGCCCGTACTGGGCGAGGGCGAGATCCCGGCCGACGGCGCTGCGCCCGTGGTGGGCGAAGACGGCGTGACCCAGCCCGAACTCGGCCTGCCCGAGGTGGATGCCGGTCCGGCCAGTGACCTTGGCAAGCGCACCACCCAGGATTTCGACAAGATCGTCTCGCTGTTCGTGGCCGCCCGTGCCGGTGAGCAGCTGCGTGGCGAAGACATCGTCGTCGCTGCGGAAAAGACCGGCCTGGTGTTCGGCCACATGAATGTCTTCCACCGTCTGGTCGAAGGCCACCCCGAGCGCGGCCCGATCTTCTCGATGGCCAGCATCATGAAGCCGGGCAGCTTCGACATGGCCAACATCCGCGAGATGGAAACGCCGGCGATCGCCTTCTTCCTGACCCTGCCGGCCCCGCTGACCGCGCTGGACGCCTGGGAAAAGATGCTGCCGACCGTACAGCGCATGGGCGAACTGCTCGATGGCGTGGTGCTCGATGACAGCCGCAACGCCCTGGGCCGCCAGCGCATCGCGCACATCCGCGACGAACTGCGTGCCTACGACCGCCAGCACCAGGCCCCGCCGCTGACCAAAGCACCGCGTTGGTGATGATGTAGAGCCGACCAACGGTCGGCGCTACATTTACCCGTTGCGGCTGACCACCGCCTCGAACGCCTCACGGAACCGGGCCATCTCGGCCTCGGTGCCGACCGTTACCCGTACCCGCTGCGGCCAGATCGGCCAGCTGCGGCCGATGACCACGCCGCGCTCGGCCATCGCCGCGGAAAATGCTGCGCCGTCGCGCTGCACATCGACCACGAAACAGTTCGCTTCGGAAGGCACGCAGGTAAAACCGCGCTTGCCCAGCCAGCTGATGGTCTCCTGCCGCACCACGGCATTCTCTGCGTTGCGCTGCGCAATCAACCCCGGATCGCGCAGGCTCGCCAGGCCGGCGGCCACCGCCGTGACCGGCAGCGGGTTGTCGCCCAGGCTGGCCAGTTCCTTCAGCCGATCCGGATGCGCAGCCGCCACACCCAGGCGCAGGCCGGCCATGCCGTAGAGCTTGGAGAAGGTGCGCAGCACGATCACGTCATCGCGCTGCATCACCTGGGCAATCACCGAGCGTTGTTCGCTGTATTGCAGGTAGGCCTCATCGACCAGCACCCGGGTCTGCGCAGGCTTGTTGGCCAGCAGCCAGGCGATGTCGGCCGCCGGGGTGATCGAGCCGGTGGGATTGTTGGGGTTGCACAGGTACAGCAAGCCGGCATTGACCGCCGCGGCAGCGGCCGCCATCGCACGCACGTCGTGTGCCCCGTCGGCGCGCAGCGGCACCTTGGCCACCGTGGCCCCACGCGCAGCGGCAAGATCGCCCAGCGCCTCGAAGGTGGGATCGGCGACCACCAGCCCCGCGCCAGGCGAGGTCCAGAGCACTGCCGCCCGGTTCAGTGGCTCGCTGGAGCCCGGATACAGCCGCGCGTGATCCTTGCCGATGCCTTCCTGCTGGGCGAACAGGTCGCGCAGCTCGCCGGCCAGCGCAAACAGATACCGTCCGCTACCGGCGACGATGTCGCGTGCCGCGGCCTGCGCGGCGGGCGATGGCCCATACGGGCATTCGTTGAAGTTCAGCAGCACCGGTCCCGCACTGGCGGGGAGCGTGCGCGACGGCGCGGCCGATGCAGGCAGTGCACCCAGGCCGGACAACGCAAGGCCGGTGCCGGCCAACTGCAGGAACGAGCGACGGGAAGCGACGAGGGCAGGGGTCACGGGGCACCGGAAACAAGGGGTTTGGCGCACGCTAGCGCCACGGCGGATCGGCGGCAAGCGTTCTTCACTGCGCGCAGGAGCGGGGGGAGGGGTAAAATTGAATGCCCCACCAGGATCGCCTTCCGCATGACCCCCAGCCCCGCCGCACGTGCCGACGTCCTGCGCCGCCAGATCGAGGAGGCCGGCAAGGCCTACCACGAGCGCGACGAGCAGCTGATTCCCGACGTCGAGTACGACCGGCTGGTGCGCGAGCTGGAAGCGATCGAGCAGGCGCACCCCGAGCTCATCACCGCAGACTCGCCCACCCGGCAGGTGGGGGGGAAGGCTTCTTCGCGCTTCGCCGAGGTCCGCCATGCGGTGCCGATGCTGTCGCTGGGCAACGCCTTCAGCGATGAGGAAGTCCAGGATTTCGTGCGCCGCATCGGCGAGCGCCTGCGCCGCAGTACGCTGCATTTTTCAGCCGAACCCAAACTCGACGGCCTGGCGATCAGCCTGCGCTACGAGAATGGCCGCTTCGTCCAGGGCGCAACCCGGGGTGATGGCGCCACCGGTGAGGATGTCAGTGCCAATCTGCGCCAGATCAGTGTGATCCCGCAGACGCTCAAAGGCGAGGGCTGGCCTGGGGTGTTGGAAGTACGCGGCGAGGTCTACATGGCCCGCGCCGATTTCGAGGCCTACAACGCCGATGCCCGCCTGCATGACGGCAAGGTGCTGGCCAATCCGCGCAACGCCGCGGCCGGCTCGCTGCGCCAGCTGGATCCGAAGATGAGCGCCAAGCGCAAGCTCAGTTTCTACGCCTATGGCATCGGCCAGGTCGACGGCGGTGAACTGCCGCCCACCCACTCGGCCACGCTGGCCCAGCTGCGTGCATGGGGCTTCCCGGTCAGCGACCTGTGCCAGGTGGTGGAGGGCGCGGAGGGGCTGCTCGCCTATTACCGTGATATCGGCGAGCGCCGCGATGGCCTGGCCTTCGATATCGATGGGGTGGTCTACAAGCTCGATGACCGTGCCGGCCAGGAACAGATGGGCTTCGTCGCGCGTGCACCGCGCTGGGCGATCGCGCACAAGTTCCCGGCGCAGGAACAGACCACCACGGTGGAGGCGATCGAGATCCAGATCGGCCGCACCGGTGCGGCGACTCCGGTGGCGCGTCTGGCGCCGGTCGCGGTAGCTGGCGTGATCGTCTCCAACGCGACGCTGCACAACGCCGACCAGATCGCGCGTCTGGATGTCCGCGTGGGCGATACGGTGATCGTGCGCCGCGCCGGCGATGTGATCCCGGAAGTGGTCAGCGTGATCGCCGATCGCCGCCCCGCCGGTACCACACCGTGGCAGATGCCCTCGCAGTGCCCGGTGTGCGGCTCGGAGATCGTCCGCGAAGAGGGCGAGGCCGCCTGGCGCTGCTCGGGTGAGTTGAGCTGCCCGGCGCAGCGCAAGGAAGCCATCGCGCACTTCGCCTCGCGCCGTGCGATGGATATCGACGGATTGGGCGGCAAGTACATCGAGACGCTGGTCGATGCCGGCATCGTGCGCGGCGTGTCGGATCTGTACCGTCTGCAGCGCGATCAACTGCTGCAGCTCAAGCTGGTGCTGGATGCCGAATCGCCCGAGGCGCTGGCCAGCCAGATCGGCCTGCATCTGCCGCCGGAAGGCAGTGGCGACTATCTCCGCGGGCTGCTCAAGCTGGATGGCAGCGATGCGGGATGGCGCGCGCAGGCGCTGGCGATGCCGGCCACGTTCACCTGGAACACGAAGAAGATCGCCACCAAGTGGGCCGACAATCTGATCGGCGCCATCGACGCCAGCCGTACCACCACGCTGGAGCGCCTGTTGTTCGCGCTGGGCATCGAGCATGTCGGTGAAAGCACCGCCAAGGCCCTGGCGACCTGGTTCGGCGATCTGCAGCTGATCCGCCACCTGCCGTGGCCGCTGTTCAAGCGCGTGCCCGATATCGGCGGCGAAGTCGCGCGCTCGCTCGGCCACTTCTTCGAACAGGCCGGCAACCAGGAGGCGATCGATGCCCTGCTGCAGGTCGGTCAGGTGCGCATCAGCGATGTGCACCCGCCGATCGCCAAGCTGCGCGAGGGTCTGGATTTCGCGCAGTTGTTGGTCGAGGCGGAGATTCCGGGCATCACCCGCCTGCGCGCCGAGAAGCTGGCCGCCGTGCTGCCGGACGCTGCCGCGCTGCTGGATGCCGAGCCGGTACGCTTCGTGGCCGCCGGCCTGCCCAACGAGGTGGCCATGGGCCTGGCCGACTGGCTGGACAGCGAGGGCCACGGCCCGATGCTGCTCAAGGCCGAGGAGTACCGCCAGAGGCTGCTGGCGCTGGCGCCGGAACAGGCCGAGCAGGCAGCAGGTCCGCTGGAGGGCCAGACCGCCGTGCTGACCGGAACGTTGTCGCAGATGAATCGCGATGAGGCCAAGGCGCGCCTGGAAGCGTTGGGCGCCAAGGTGGCCGGCAGTGTGTCCAAGAAGACCTCGTTCGTGGTGGCGGGCGCCGAGGCCGGCTCCAAGCTGACCAAGGCGCAGGAGCTGGGCGTGCCGGTCTGGGACGAAGACCAGCTGGTCGCTTTCCTCGCGCAGCATTGAACAAGAGAGATCGCATGCAGACCATTCCCCTTGATTTCCGCCTGGCCACCGTGGCTGACACCGCGCTGTTGATCGGGCTGATGCGTGATTTCTACGCCGAAGATAAACTCGATTTCGACGACACCCGGGTCCGCAATGCCTTGGCCGCACTGCTGGAAGATCCGCGCAATGGCGAAGTGTTGTTGTGGCTGGACGAGGCGGGCGCTGTGGTGGGTTATGGGGCGCTGGCGATGGGCTTCAGCCTGGAGCAGGGCGGTCATTTCGCGCTGCTGGACGAGCTCTACCTGGCCCATGCCGCGCGCGGCCGAGGGCGCGGCAAGCAGGCGCTGGCGATTCTGGAGCAGCGTGCCAATGCGCGGGGCGTGGAACGCATGCGCCTGGAGGTAAACCACCACAACGAACTGGCGCGCCGGTTGTACCTGGGCACCGGCTATGTGGATGACACCCGCGATCTGCTCACCCTGCCGTTGGCCCAGCGCCTGAAGGACGCGCGCGCATGATCGCCGCGCTGCGCCAGCGTGCCGCGCTCAACGCGCTGATCCGCAGCTTCTTCGCCGCGCGCGATGTGCTGGAGGTGGAAACGCCGATCCTCTCCGCCGCCGGCAATACCGAGCCGAACATCGACAGCTTCCACACCCGCTTCAGCGGGCACGTGGATGCAGGCACGCCGCAACGCTGGCTACGCACCTCGCCGGAGTTTCCGCTCAAGCGGCTGCTCGCCGCCGGGGTGGGGGACTGTTACGAACTCGGCCGCGTGTTCCGTAATGGCGAGGCCGGTGGCCGCCACAACCCCGAGTTCACCATGCTGGAGTGGTATCGGGTCGGCTGGGATCAACGCCGCTTGATGGGCGAGACCGCCGAGCTGGTGCGCGCCGCGCTGCAGCTGGTCCAGCGCGAGGCCACGTTGGAGGTGATCGATTACCGCGGTCTCTACCAGCGGCACATCGGGCTGGACCCGTTCCAGGCCAACCTGGAACAGCTGCAGGCGCCGCTGGCCGAGGTCCGCATCGATGCCGATGGGCTCACCCGCGACGATTGGCTCGATCTGCTGATGACCCACTGCATCCAGCCGCACTTCCATGACGACACCATGACGGTCGTGCATGACTGGCCCGCGACCCAGGCGGCACTGGCCCGGATCCGTCCCGGTACACCGCCCCTGGCCGAGCGTTTCGAGCTGTACCTGGGCAGTGTCGAACTGGCCAATGGCTATCACGAGCTGAACGACGCGGTTGAGCAACGCGCGCGTTTCGAGCGCGACCATGCGATACGCACCGCACGTGGCGACGTGCTGCCGCCGCTGGATGAACACCTGCTCGCAGCGCTGCCGGACCTGCCCGATTGCGCGGGTGTCGCGGTCGGTGTGGACCGCTTGTTGATGGCGATGAACGGCACCGGCCGGATCGCCGATGTGCTGGCTCTGGATTTCGCCCACGCCTGAGGCGTTTTGACGCATTCGCGTCTTGCGCGGCCTGCATGATGATGCTCTGATCACACCGGATGTCCGAAGGTGGTCAGGTGATCGTTCAGGCGTGGCAGGGATCGAGTTGATGAAGCTGTTGGTAGGCGCGGGCATGCCCTTGTGGCCGGTGTTGCTGTGGACTGCGCTGATGCCGGAGACGGCCCTCGCGCAGGCGGGCGGCTATGCCGGCGAAGTGGTGCGCTGCGAATCGCGCGATATGGGATGGGTGCACTGCGATATTCCCACTGAGCGCGGCGTGGATCTGATCCGCCAGCTGTCCGACAACAGTTGTGTGCGTGGTTCGGAGTGGGGCACCGATCGCTCCGGCGTCTGGGTCACCCTGGGCTGTCGCGCCGAGTTCCGCGCGCGCACGGCCGTTGCCGCCACCCGCGCCGATGGAGAGCGTCGCACGCGCCGCGTCGTGCGCTGTGAATCCAATGGCCGCCCGCAGAGCTGTCCGGTGGTGTTGCAGGGTGCGCCGGTGCGCCTGCTTCGCCAGCTCACCTCGCTGCCGTGCCGCGAAGGTCACAGCTGGGGTTACCGCCGCAACGAGATCTGGGTGACCCGCGGTTGCCAGGGCGAGTTCGAGGTCGGTGCCGCCGATGGCAGCGGCTTCCTCAACGTGCCACGCATTCTCGTGTGCGAATCCAAATCCCGTCAGCGCCGCTTCTGTGGCGCCGGGATCACCCACGGTGCCACGCTCAACAAGCAGCTCTCCGGCACGCCCTGCGAGCAGGGCAGCAGTTGGGGCTGGGACAGCCGCGGGGTCTGGGTGGACAAGGGCTGCAGGGCCGAGTTCGCGGTCAACTGAGCACGCGATTCCGCCCGCATCGGCGCGCCGCTACAATGGCCCGATGAACGCATCCACCGACATCGATTACGCCCGTTACGACCATATCCGCCCGATCCTGTGGACCGGCGAGAGCCTGCAGCTGCTCGATCAGCGCAAACTGCCGTTCATTGTCGAGCACGTGGAGTGCCGCGACAGCGACGCGGTCGCCGAGGCCATCCACGCGCTGACCGTGCGCGGCGCGCCGGCGATCGGCATTGCGGCCGCCTGGGGTGTGGTGCTGGCGGCCAACGAGGTGCAGGCCGATGATGGCGCCCAGGCGCTGCTGAAGCTGGAACCTGCGCTGCAGCGCCTCAATGCCTCCCGCCCGACCGCCGTGAATCTGGCCTGGGCGCTGGCCCGGATGCGCCGCGCGCTGGCCCCGGCCGGTGCCGACTGGCAGCAGGTGCTGGCCGCCGAGGCCCAGGCGATCGCCGAGGAGGACCTGGCCGCCAACCGTCACATGGGCGCGCTGGGCGCTGGCTTGATCGAGGCGGGCAGCGGCGTGCTGACCCATTGCAACACCGGCTCGCTGGCCACCGCCGGCTTCGGTACCGCGTTGGGCGTGATCCGTGCCGGCATGGCCCAGCACCGCATCGCCCGCGTGTTCGCCGGTGAGACCCGGCCGTGGCTGCAGGGCGCGCGCCTGACCGTGTGGGAGCTGCAGCAGGACGGCATCGACGCCACCCTGATCGCCGATTCGGCGGCCTCGCACCTGATGAAGACCGGTGCGGTGCAGTGGGTCATCGTGGGTGCGGACCGCATCTGCGCCAACGGGGATACCGCCAACAAGATCGGCACCTACCAGCTGGCCATCGCCGCCCGCCACCACGGCGTGAAGTTCATGGTGGTGGCGCCGTCCTCCACCGTGGACATGGACACCGCCGACGGCGAGCAGATCGAGATCGAGCAGCGCGACCCGGGCGAGCTGTACGGGGTGGGCGGGACCCGCACCGTGGCCGAGGGCATCGCCGCCTGGAACCCGGTGTTCGATGTCACCCCGGGCAGCCTGATCGATGCCATCGTGACCGAACGCGGGGTGATCCTGAGCCCGACAGTGGCCAACATGCAGGCCGCCTTCGGCTGAGGCCTGCTGCGGCCCGCGCCACGACCAAGGGTCGTGGCCTGCCCGGTAGCGGCCAACCGTTGGTCGGTACCGCCGATGAGCATGGGTCGGTACCCACCCCAGCGTCCGGCAACGCCCTCGTAAGTTCCTGATTCTTGCCGGTAAAACCCCCGTAAAAGCAGGCGGAGAACGGCCTGCTGTGGTAGAATCCAACGGTTAATCGAGATTCCGGCGCAACTGCCCCGAAAGGGCGGTCGTGACGGACTGGACCGCTACCAGACAACGGAACCCGAATGGCAGAAACCGCCAAGGAAATCATCCAGGTCAACCTGGAAGACGAGATGCGCAAGAGTTACCTCGATTACGCGATGAGCGTGATCGTGGGGCGCGCACTCCCGGATGCGCGCGATGGCCTCAAGCCGGTGCATCGCCGCGTGCTGTTCGCGATGAGTGAACTCAACGCGCACGCCAACAAGCCTTACTTCAAGTCGGCGCGTATCGTCGGTGACGTCATCGGTAAGTACCACCCGCATGGCGATCAGTCGGTGTACGACACGCTGGTGCGTCTGGCGCAGCCGTTCTCGCTGCGTTACATGCTGGTCGATGGCCAGGGTAACTTCGGCTCGGTCGACGGCGACTCCGCCGCTGCGATGCGATACACCGAAGCCCGCATGTCCAAGCTCACCCATGAGCTGATGGCGGACATCGAGAAGGAAACGGTCGATTTCCAGCCCAACTACGACGAGAAGGAACTGGAGCCGACGGTCATGCCGACCCGGTTCCCGAACCTGCTGGTCAATGGTTCGGCCGGTATCGCGGTGGGCATGGCGACCAACATCCCGCCGCACAACCTGACCGAATCGATCAACGCCTGCATCGCGCTGATCGACAATCCCGAGATCGACGTCGACGGCCTGATGGAGTTCATCCCGGGCCCGGACTTCCCGACCGCAGGCATCATCAACGGCACCGCCGGCATCGTTGCCGGGTACCGGACCGGTCGTGGCCGTGTGCGCATCCGCGCCAAGGCCGAGGTCGAAGTGGCTGACAACGGCCGCGAATCGATCATCGTGACCGAGATCCCGTACCAGGTGAACAAGGCCCGATTGATCGAGAAGATCGCCGAGCTGGTCAAGGAAAAGAAGCTCGAAGGCATCAGTGAACTGCGCGATGAGTCCGACAAGGACGGCATGCGCATCTTCATCGAGATCAAGCGTGGCGAGTCGGCGGAAGTGGTGTTGAACAACCTCTACCAGCAGACCCAGATGGAGTCGGTGTTCGGCATCAACATGGTGGCGCTGGTGGATGGCCGCCCGCAGTTGATGAACCTCAAGCAGATGCTCGAGGCCTTCGTGCGTCACCGCCGCGAAGTGGTCACCCGCCGCACCGTGTTCGAGCTGCGCAAGGCGCGTGCCCGTGCGCACGTGCTGGAAGGCCTGACTGTCGCGCTGGCCAACATCGACGAGATGATCGAACTGATCAAGACCTCGCCGAACCCCACCGAAGCGCGCGAACGCATGCTCGCCCGCCTGTGGGAGCCGGGCCTGGTCGGCTCGATGCTGGGCGCCGCCGGTGCCGAAGCGTCGCGTCCGGATGATCTGCCCAAGGGTGTGGGCCTGCTCGAGGGCGGCTACCAGCTGACCGAGATCCAGGCGACGCAGATCCTGGAAATGCGCCTGCATCGCCTGACCGGGCTGGAGCAGGACCGCCTGACCGACGAGTACAAGCAGCTGCTGGAAGTGATCGCCGGGCTGATCGAAATCCTGGAAGATCCCGACCGTCTGCTGCAGGTCATCCGCGAAGAGCTGATCAACGTGCGTACCGAGTTCGGTGACGAACGCCGCACCGAGATCCGCCACAGCGAAGAAGACCTGGACATCCTCGACCTGATCGCCCCGGAAGACGTGGTGGTCACCCTGTCGCACGCCGGCTATGCCAAGCGCCAGCCGGTCAGCGCCTACCGGGCCCAGCGCCGCGGTGGCCGTGGCCGCAGCGCCGCGTCGACCAAGGAAGAGGATTTCATCGAACAGCTGTGGCTGGTCAACACGCACGATACGTTGCTGACCTTCACCAGCGCGGGCAAGGTATTCTGGCTGCCGGTGCATCAGCTGCCGGAAGCCGGTTCCAACGCCCGTGGCCGCCCGATCATCAACTGGATTCCGCTGGAAGCCGGTGAGCGGGTGCAGGCCGTGCTGCCGGTCCGCGAGTAT
The DNA here is from genome assembly GCF_056393115.1 of Stenotrophomonas sp. Steno-Z10-BAI. Taxonomy (NCBI): domain Bacteria; kingdom Pseudomonadati; phylum Pseudomonadota; class Gammaproteobacteria; order Lysobacterales; family Lysobacteraceae; genus Stenotrophomonas; species Stenotrophomonas sp. Steno-Z10-BAI. Next base: position 100,369 of record NZ_JBWJOZ010000002.1, read on the forward strand.
GCCGAAGGCCAGTTCGTGTTCTTCGCCACCCGCAACGGCACCGTCAAGAAGACCCCGCTCAGCGAGTTCGCCTTCCGTCTGGCACGCGGCAAGATCGCGATCAACCTCGATGAGGGTGACGCGCTGGTCGGCGTCGGCCTGACCGATGGTGAGCGCGACATCCTGCTGTTCGCCTCCAACGGCAAGACCGTGCGCTTTGGTGAGGACAAGGTCCGCTCGATGGGCCGTACCGCTACCGGCGTGCGCGGCATCAAGATGCCCAAGGGCGAGGAAGTGGTCAGTCTGATCGTCGCCGAGAGTGCGGGTGGCAGTGAAGACGAGAACGAGGACGAGAGCCAGGTCGACGAGACCGTGATCGACAGCGGCGATGCCGTGATCGAGAACGGGGCTGACGATGACAACGCGCTGTACATCCTGACCGCGACCGAGAACGGCTACGGCAAGCGCACCCCGCTGCCGGATTACCCACGCAAGGGCCGTGGCACGCAGGGCGTGATCGGCATCCAGACCACCGAGCGCAACGGCAAGCTGGTGCGTGCGGTGCTTATGGGGCCGCGCGACGAAGTGCTGCTGATTTCCGATGGTGGCACCCTGGTGCGCACCCGTGGTTCGGAAATCTCGCGCGTCGGCCGCAACACGCAGGGCGTGACCCTGATCCGTCTGTCCAAGGAAGAGAAACTCCAGGCGGTGGAACGCATGGACGCCTCGCTGGACGAGGGTGTGGAAGAAGAGACACCGGCAGCCATCGAGGCCAGCCCGGCAGTGACACCCCCGGAGGCGTAAGCCCTGCCAGTGGGAGTCATACGGAGAACGCCGGCACACGCCGGCGTTTTTCGTTGTGGGGCAGGGGCTTGCCGGGTTTCATCGTCGGCTGTGCCGACGTTGGCGACCGCTGCAAAGAACGCGCAACGTTCACGACCCCGGTGGGATAAGAGCCGCGGGGCCGGCAGCAATGTCGGCGATCTTCGCGCTTCAGGAGAGACCGATGTCCACCACGACGCAGACCCGCCGCCCCCGCCATTGGCTGGTGGCTGTGCTGGCCATTGTCATTCTGTTGCTGGGGGTTGTATTCACCGCAGGGGGCGCTTGGCTCGCCAGCCTCGGTGGTTCCTGGTACTACGTGCTGGCCGGTGTCGGCCTGTTGATCTCTGGCGTACAGCTGTGGCGGGGCCGTTACAGCGGCGCGCTGTGGTTTGCGCTGGTGTTCGTCGGCACGCTGCTGTGGACATGGTGGGAGTCAGGCAGCAATTACTGGCGCTGGGTACCGCGCCTGGGCCTGATCGTGGCCATCGGCTTCGTGCTGTCGCTGCTGTTGCCCACGCTGGATCGCCCGGTCTCACGCAAGGTCTCGCGTGGCATCGCCGGCGTGCTCGCGCTCGTGTTCGTCGCCGCCTTCACCCTGGCCTTCGTGCCGCACGGCGTTACCGCCGCCGAGGGCGCGTTCCCCGAACCGATGACCAGCACCGGCCTGGCACCGACCGCCGATGCGCCCCTGCAGCCGGCCGACCGCCCGGTGGATGGCGACTGGGCCGCCTATGGCCGCAACAATGCCGCCACGCGCTTCTCGCCGCTGCAGCAGATCACCCCGGATAACGTGGCCAAGCTGGAGCAGGCCTGGTTGTTCCGCACCGGTGATCTGCCGGAGAAGCGCTGGGGCGCGGAAACCACGCCGCTGAAAGTCGGCGACAGCCTCTACCTGTGCACCGCGCGCAATCAGCTGGTCGCGCTCAACGCGGCCGATGGCACCGAGCGCTGGCGCTACGACCCGAAGATCAAGGACACGTCCATTCCGTACACCGCGGCCTGCCGTGGCGTCTCCTATTACGAAGTGCCGGCCACCGCGCAGGACACCGCGCTGAACGATGTCGCCGCCGATCTTGCCGTCCCCAGTGGCGTGCCGGTGCTGACCCAGGTGCCGCGCGGCGCCTGTGCCGCCCGCATCATTGAAGGCACCCTGGATGGCCGCCTGATCGCGGTCGATGCCGCCACCGGCAAGCTGTGCACAGGCTTCGGCAACAACGGTCAGGTGGACATCACCGTTGGCATGGGCGACAGCCCCGCCGGCTATGTCTCCATCACCTCGCCGCCGGCGATCGTGCAGGGCGTGATCGTGACCGGCCACCAGGTGCTGGATGGCCAGCGCCGCGACGCCCCCTCGGGCGTGATCCAGGCCTACGATGCCGTGACCGGCAAGCTGCGCTGGGCGTGGGATATGGTCCGCCCGGAACGCAACGGCGCACCGCCGGCCGGCGAGACCTATACCCGCGGCACCCCGAACATGTGGACCACCGCGACCGGTGACGACGAACTCGGCCTGGTCTACCTGCCGATGGGCAACTCGGCCGGCGATTACTGGAGTGGCTCGCGCACCGAGAACGAAAACAGATACGCCACGTCGCTGGTCGCCATCGACGTCAACACCGGCAAGCCGGCCTGGCACTTCCAGGCCGTGCGCAAGGACGTCTGGGATTACGACATGGGTTCGCAGGCGACCCTGATCGACTACCCGACCGCCGCCGGCAAAGTCCCGGCGCTGCTGCTGCCGACCAAGCAGGGCGACATGTACATCCTCGACCGCCGCACCGGCAAGCTGCTGACCCCGGCCGAAGAGCGCAAAGTGCCCACCGGCGGCGTCGAGCCGGAGCAGCGTTCCCCGACCCAGCTGTTCTCGCTGTATCACACGCTGCGCAAGCCGGACCTCACCGAGCGCGACATGTGGGGCATGACCCCGATCGATCAGCTGGTGTGCCGCATCCAGTTCCGCGAGGCCAGCTACGAAGGTTTCTACACCCCGCCGACCGCGGACCGTCACTCCATCGAATATCCCGGCTACAACGGTGGCTCGGACTGGGGCAGCGTGGCCGTGGATCCGCGCCGCGGCGTGATCGTGGCCAACTACAACGACATGCCCAACTACAACCGGCTGGTGCCGCGCGAAAAGGCGGACAAGCTGGGTTGGGTGCCGCGCGAGGAGATCACCGCCGACAAGGGCGGTGCCGAAGGCGCAGGCGATCCGCAGGTGGGCACGCCGTACGCCATCGACGTCAACGCTGGCTGGCGCCTGCCGTTCACCAAGCTGCTGTGCAAGGAGCCGCCGTACGGTGGCATCCGCGCGGTCGACCTGCGTACCGGCAAGACCCTGTGGGACCGCCCGTTCGGCAGCGCCCGTGGCAATGGCCCGTTCGGCATCCGCTCCGGCCTGCCGATCGAGATCGGCACGCCGAACAACGGTGGCTCGGTGGTCACCGCCAGCGGACTGATCTTCATTGCGGCCGCGACCGACGATCTGCTGCGCGCGATCGACCTGAAGACCGGCAAGGAACTCTGGCACACCAAACTGCCGGCCGGTGGGCAGGCCAACCCGATGATCTATGAATTTGGCGGGCGCCAGTATGTGGTCATCATGGCCGGTGGCCACCACTTCATGGAAACCCCGGCTGGCGATTACGTGATCGCTTACGCGCTGCCCAAAGGGTGAGGAGAGCCCCCGGCGCTACGCCGGTACCCGCACCATCTTACGCATCAGATGCTCCACTACACCGGCTGGATTCGCCGTGCGGCCCACATGCGTGCTCGACATCTGCACCACCGAGCTGCGTTTGGCGGTCAAGAAATGGAAACGTGCACGCGCCGGCAACTGCGCGATGGGGCCTGCGTTCGCATCGCCGCGGCAGATTGCCACGATGGCATCCAGCCACGGCTGCAGCCCTTCAATATCCAGGGCGGGCGCGAAGGCGCGCAGCCGGTCCAGATCCAGTTCGATCGCCGCTTCCAGGTGCTTGGCGCCCGGGCAGGACACGATGACCCCGACGTTGATGAACTCTTCGCGTTCCACGCGGGGCACCACGCGGATCACCGCATAGTCATACGTGTGCAGTGTGGGCACGGACGGCCTCCTGTACAAAGGCCGCGCGAACGCGAAGGCGGTGTTGCAGGTAATCGACATAGGCCTGGCGGTAGGCGGCCGGGCTGTCGAACACGGGTTCATCCACCAGCCAGCTGTCCGGCACCAGGCCGACGATGCGTTCGATCTCCGCATCGGGCAGCATCACCGCAAGACCGGCATCGACCTCGGCAATCTGCGTGGCGAAGGGCAGCAGTACATGATCGCGGATCAGCACGAAGGGCTTCTTGCAGGCCTCGCCCGCACTGGCCCAATCGTGATGGAAGTACATTGCTGCACCATGGTCGATCAGGTACAGCTTGCGATGCCACACCATCAGGTTGGGATTGCGCGCGGTGCGGTCCACGTTGCTGGTGAACGCATCGAACCACACGATCTTCGAGGCGAGTTCCGCATCGGGCTGCATCGCGGCCGGGTCGTAGTTGATCGCGCCGGGCAGGTAATCACTGCCCAGGTTCAGGCCTTCGCTGGCGCGGATCAGGTCCTGGATCTCCGGGTCCGGCTCGGTCCGCGCGAACTCGCGGTCGAGCTCGACGAACACGATCTCGGGGATCGGCAGGCCCAGCGTCCGCGCGATCTCGCCGGCGATCAGCTCGGCGATCAGGGCCTTCGGCCCTTGGCCAGCGCCGCGGAATTTGAGCACCACCATGCCGTCGTCGTCGGTCTCGACCACGGCGGGCAGGGAGCCGCCTTCGCGCAGCGGGGTGACATAACGAAGGGCGTGCACGGTTCGCACAGCGGCACCCGGAAGCAATGGAACGACAAGGGTACCGCACCGCGATACCGGTCTCGATGGCCGCCTGCGGCAGGCTTTGCCGGATCAGGTGAAAAGCCGCCGGCCATTTCTTCTGGCCCATCCTCGGGAAGGACGGCAGTGCTAGATTCGAGACGTGCCGACCGACGACCCTGCCGCGCCGGCTCCCACCATATCCAAGGGGACACGCATGCTTGCTCGTACGTTCTGGTCCACGGCGTTCACCGTGACAGCCTTCGCCACGCTGGGCACGATGCCGGCCCATGCCAGTGGCTACGCCACACCACCGGAGCGCCTGCTCAAGGTGCTCAAGGCACCGCCGCCGCCGATACCCAGTGTCGACCCGACCGGCCAGCGCCTGCTGCTGACGACCACGCAGACCTATCCCTCGATCACCCGCGTTGCCCAGCCGTACCTGAAGCTGGCCGGTGTGCGCCTGGAGCCCAAAAACCGCAGCCGCCACGACACGCCCGGCGGCTATGGCATTCCGCCGTGCGTGGGCGACTTCACCGTGGTGGAGACCGCCACCGGCCGCTCCACCAAGGTCGCCTTGCCCAGCGGTTGCGCCGGCATGGCGCTGTGGTCGGCTGACGGCCAGCGCTTCGCGTTCCAGAACGTGGCCGATGACAGCGTGCAGCTGTGGGTCGGCGATGCGGCCACCGGTCAGGTCCGCCAGGTGCCGAAGGTGGCGCTCAATCCGATTTTTGGCAGCACCGTGCAGTGGCTCGGTGGCAGCCAGCAGCTGCTGGTCAAGCTGGTACCCGCAAAGCAAGGTCCGGCGCCAAGCGCCGAAGGGGCGATCGGCCCGGACATCCAGGAATCGCTGGGGACGGCGGGCGAAAGCAGTACCTACGAAGCCCGCGATACGCTGACCAGTGCGTACGACGAGGCGCTGTTCGCCTATTACGGCCAGTCGCAGCTGGCGGTCGTGGATACCACCTCCAACACCGTGCGCACCGTGGGTGCCCCGGCGTTGCTGGACAGCGTCGGGGCCGCACCGGATGGCGTGCATGTGCTCACCAGCACGCTCAAGGCACCGTTCTCGCACGCGGTGACCTACCAGCGTTTCGCCAATGACGTGGCGGTGCTGGATCTCGCCAGCGGCCGCAGCACGCCGATTGCCAGCCTGCCGCTGGCCGACCGCGTACCGGTACACGGCGTGCCGGAAGGCCCACGCGATTTCGATTGGCGCGCCACCGATCCAGCCACACTGGTCTACGCCGAGGCGCTGGACAAGGGCGACTGGAAAGTCACCGTCCCGCATCGCGACCGCGTGCTGATGCTCAAGGCTCCGTTCACCGCCAAGCCGACGGAGATCGCCCGCACCGCGCAGCGCTTCGAAGGCCTTGCCTGGACCGCGCAGCCGGACGTTGCCTTCCTTGATGAGAACGACGAGAACCGGCATTGGCGCCAGACCCGCATCGTCAACGTGGACAAGCCGAAGCAGGAAGGTCGCCTGCTGTGGGATCTTTCCAGCGATGAGTTGTACGAGGACCCGGGCAATTTCGTTTACCAGCGCCTGCCCAACGGCGCCTACGTGGTGCGCCAGGAAGGCAACAGCGTGTTCCTGCGCGGGCAGGGTGCTTCGCCGCAGGGGGATCGTCCCTTCCTGGATGCACTCAACCTCGGCAGCCTGAAAACCGAGCGCCTGTTCCGCAGCGATGCCGATGCCTATGAGCAGTTCATCGGCTTCAGCGCGATGCCTGGCCACCTCCTCACGTGGCACCAGTCGGTGACCGATGCGCCGAATGCGTTCGTGCGCCTGTTGGGCGAGCGGGTCGCCGCCGCCACGCCGGGCGAAGCGCAGTTCGCGTCGAAGCCGGACGCACTGACCCACCTGGTGGACCCGACCCCCGAAGTGCGTCAGATCAAGAAGCGCCTGGTGACCTACAAGCGCGCCGATGGCGTGGACCTGTCGTTCACCCTGTACACGCCGCCGGGTTACAAGGAAGGCCAGCGCGTCCCAGCGATTCTCTACGCGTACCCGGCCGACTTCGCCAACGCGGCGCAGGCGGGGCAGGTGTCCGGTTCGCAGCAGACCTTCACCCGCCTGGCGCCGTACCGGCTGATGCTGCTGGCCGGCTACGCGATCATCGACAACGCCTCGTTCCCGATCGTCGGCGACCCGAAAACCGCCTACAACACGTATCTGGAACAGCTTGAAGCCGATGCGAAGGCCGCAGTGGACAAGGCCGTGGAGCTGGGCGTGGTCGACCGCAACCGGATCGGTGTCACTGGGCACAGCCATGGGGGCCTGATGACCGCCAACCTGATCGCGCATACCGACCTGTTCAAGGCCGGGGTCGCCACCAGCGGCTCGTACAACAAGACCTTCACCCCGTTCGGGTTCCAGAACGAACGTCGCTCGGTCTGGCAGGCGCAGGACGTGTACCTGAAGGCCTCGCCGTTCTTCTACGCCGACAAGATCAAGCTGCCGCTGCTGCTGGTCCACGGCGAGGATGACGCCAACCCGGGCACTGAGCCATTCCAGTCGCGCAAGCTGTTCCAGGCGATCCGCGGCAATGGCGGCACCACCCGCCTGGTGATGCTGCCGCACGAACCGCATTGGTACACCGCGCTGGAATCCAATGAGCAGCTGGTGTCGGAAATGCTGACCTGGTTCGACACCTATGTGAAGAATGCGCCGCCGGCCAAACGCTGAGGCGAGACATCGGTAGCGCCGCTCATCAGTAAGCCGCGATACGCATCAGACCCACGGCCGCCCTCAATGGGCGGCCGTTCTGCATTCCTGGGCGGGGGATGGAATTACACTCGGGTCAGACCACAAGGACGCAGGCATGGATATCCAGTCTTGGGGACCGGCGGGCAGCGGGATCGTTGGCGGCATCATCGCCACATGGCTCGTCGCGTACTGGGCGAGGGGACTGCAGACGCACTACCGTGGCTGGTCCAGGGCCTCGCTGCGGCGCCGTCACCGCACCACGACCCGGGTCGCCAACATCCTGTTTTTCGTGGGGCTGTTCAGTGGCTTGGCCCTGTACCCGCTGGGCGGATTTGCCCACAACGATCACCGGCCGGCGTTCCTCGGCTTCGGGCTTGCCTCGCTGTTGCCCCTGCTGGCACTGGTCGTCATTCCGTTCCTGACCGGCCGAAGCATACGGGAAGCGTTCGTTGCCTTCGCGATCGGCCAAGGGGCGCCGGTATGGGCCACCTATCTGCCGCTGGCTGGCGGCCTGGTCTGCCTGGTCGTGGCACTGGTGGGCTTTCTTCCCATCGGCCGTTGAGATGGCGGACCGACGCGCGACGGGTGGACCTCGCCCGGCCCGGCGGGCAAAGTGCGCTTCAAGGGGATGCCGGGGACCGGGGAGCGAGGGATCGAATGCAGCAGACACCATTACAACCCACCGGTCCCGCCACGCGGCGTCGGTGCAGCCGCTGGCTGTTCGTCCTGGCAGCGCTGGCGTTCGCCCCGCTCATGGCGGTGGCGCAGACCGCTCCCGCGCCCGTTGATTCCGCAACGCAGGTTCCCGACCGCCCCCGCACCTGCCTGGTCCTTGGCGGTGGCGGTGCCCGCGGCGCGGCCCATATCGGCGTGCTCAAGGTGCTCGAGCGCGAGCGCGTACCGATCGACTGCATCGTCGGCACCTCGATGGGCGCGGTGGTCGGCGGCCTGTATGCCTCCGGCTACACCGCCGATGAGATCGAGGCGGTGCTGGACCGGATCGACTGGGCCGAGGTGCTGCGCGACAAACCGCCACGCGATGAGCGCAGCATGCGTCGCAAGGAAGATGACCTGCGCCTGCTGGGCGGCGTCGAAGTCGGCCTGAGCAACGGCAAGATCGCGTTCCCGCAGGGCCTGATCCAGGGCCAGAAGCTGGAGATGCTGCTGCGCCGCCTGTTGCTGCCGACCTGGCAGGTGCGCGATTTCGACCAGCTGCCGATTCCGTTCCGGGCGATTGCCACGGACATCGTCAGCGGCGAGAAAGTCGTGTTCGCGCAGGGCGACCTGGCCTTGGCGATCCGCGCGAGCATGTCGGTGCCGGGCGTGTTCGCGCCGGTCCGCTATGAGGACCATCTGCTGGTCGATGGCGGCGTGGTCGACAACGTGCCGATCGACGAAGCGCGCCGGCTGGGCGCGCAGCGGCTGATCGTCTCGGGGGTCGGCTCGCCGCTGATGACCGAGGCGCAACTGGATTCGCCGCTGGCGATCAGCCACCAGATGGCCAGCGTGCTGATGCAGCGCGAAGTACTGGCGCAGTTGGCCACGCTCGGGCCACAGGATCTGCTGATCACACCGCCGCTGGGCGATATGGGCAGCCAGGATTTCAACCGCTCACCACAGGCGGTCGGCGTCGGTGAGCAGGCCACGCAGGCCGAGGTCGCGGCAGTTCGTCGCTTCCAGGTGGATCACACCCGCTACGCCGCCTTCCAGCGCCAGCATCGGCCGCCGGCATATGAAGCGCCGATCGTGGCCTTCATCGATGTGCTGCGCGATAAGACACGTACCGCGCGCTATATCGAGCAGCGCCTGAAGCCGGAGGTCGGCCAGCCGCTGGCGCCGGACCGCGTGGAGCAGAACGTGGCCACGGCCTACGGCGAAGGCCGCTACCAGCAGGTGCAGTGGCGGCTGGAAGAGCGCGACGGGCAACAGGGCCTGGTGCTTGCACCGCAGGACAAACGTTGGGGTCCGGATTTCCTGCATTTCGCGCTGCGCCTGTCCGATGATTTCGACGGCAGCAGCAACTACCAGCTCATCACCGAGCTGACCCGTACCGGCCTCAGCGAGCAGGGCGCGGAGCTGAAACTGCGCGTGGGGCTGGGCGAAGTCGAAGAGGCCTTCGCCGAGTACTACCGGCCGTTCGGCAGCAGTGGCCGGCATGCGCTGTCCACCTATGCCAAGTACCGCGCCACCGATCTGGACCTCGCCCTGATGCGCGGCGGCGCACTCGCCGAGTTCCGTTACAGCCAGTGGCTGGGCGGCTTGCGCTGGGCATACTCGCCGCATCCGGATTGGGAAATCGCGCTGTTCGGCGAGCGTGGCCGTGAGCGCCTGCGCCTGGACGTCGGCAACCCGACCGAGCTGGGCAATTACCGCGCGGACATGGGCAGCCTCGGTTGGCAGCTTCGGCACGATTCGATCGACAGTTCGGCTTTCCCGAGTCGCGGCCAGCGCCTGTCGCTCACGCGGCAGCACTATCTCGATGCACTGGGCACCGACAATTCGGCGGCGGTCACGCGGGTGCAGTGGGATGGGGCATGGGCGCACGGTCACAACCGCTGGCTCGGTGGCCTACGCGCCTCCTCCGCACACGGTGGCGATGATCTGCTGGCCACCTACGGTTTCCTGGGTGGGTTGGGAAATCTGTCTGGCTATCCGGAAGAATCCATCTTCGCGCCACAGACCGCGCTGGCGAGAGTGGAGTATTACCGTCGCGTCGCGCACGCCGATTCGCTGCTGACCATCCCGCTGTACGTCGGTGGCAGCGTGGAGTGGGGCGGATTCTGGCAGCGCCGCGAGGATGTCAGCCTGGATGGCATGCAGACCGCAGGCAGCCTGTTCGTCGGTGCCGATACGTTCCTGGGACCGGTGTTCCTCGGCTACGGCCGCGCGCAGGGTGGGCACACTTCGTTCTATCTGACCTTTGGCTCACTGCTGCGGACGCTGGATGGGTTCTGATGGGTTCTGCGCTTTATCCTGTGCAGCCATGTTGTTGGTGTGATGCCGATGAAATCGATGTTCCTGGCCGTGGTGCTCCTGCTGTCTGCCGGCCACGTGCATGCCGCTGATGCACCGTCGCTGCCGCCAGCGTGGACGCAGATCGGCATCACCGTCGGCATGCCATACGCGCAGGCCAAGGCGCTGCTCATCAAGGCCGGATGGCTTGTATCCGCGCCCGACAACGAGGGCACGCCCGTCTTTGCCGCGCATCCCGAAGTGGATTGCGGGCAGGGCTGGGACGCGATCTGTTCGGCAGGCTTCCATCGCGGAAACGAGGCTTACGGGTTGGTGCTCACACCGACCGATGATGACAAACTGCTGGTGCAAGGCGTCTTCTGAAAGGAGTGACACGGATGTCCAAACCTGACGTGGTGGTATTCGATTTCGACTTGACGCTGACCGGATGGGAGACCGCAAGCCGGTTCTTCAAAACGCTGCTGCGACGCCAGCCGTGGCGGATCGCCGGTGTGGTGCTGGCGCTGCCGGTGCTGGTTCCGCTTTGGGCGCTGCCGCACACGCGGCGGCTGCCCGTCCGCTTCTCGGTCTGGATGGCCACGTTCGGACGTAGCGGTGAGGCGCTGGCTGCGCTTGCGGTCGCGCATGCCGACGAGGTGTTTGGCGGACCGGAGCCGGTGTTCCTGGCGCAAGGCGTGGAACGGCTGCGCAACCATCTCGCGCAGGGCGACCAGGTGGTCATCGCCACGGGGTGTTGGGAGCCGCTGGCGCAGGCGCTGCTCGAACGCGAGGGTCTGCAGGACGTCCCATTGGTCGCCTCCACCCTGCGCCCCTGCCTGGGAGGGTGGGTCAGCGAGCGGCATTGCCTGGGTGAGAACAAGATTCCGATGCTGGCCGAGCGCGGTTATCCGCCGCCGTGGCGCGTCGCCTACACCGACCACTGCGCCGATCTGCCGCTGTTGCGCAACAGCGCGCAGTGGTATCTGGTCAGCCCGGGGGAGGAGTGCCTGCGCCTGATCGAACAGACAATGATGACCAAGGCGCAGATCCTTCCCTGGCGCGACGCCTGAGCGCTCCTGTCACTGCGCGACCAGCGCGAGCCTCAGTCCTCTTTCATCGCCACTTCCGCCGCAAGCAACGCTTGCGCGGCCCTGCTCAGTTCCGGCGAAGGCACGATGGGCGCGCCGATGGCCTCCATCATCTGATCGGTGGAGACGAACCGGCGATGCCGGCGGTCGTAGATGCCGGTGATCAGCAGGGCACGCGTGGCGACCTTTTCCTCCTCGCCGATCAGCACCCGCTGCTCCATGATGATGCGCGTGCCGACCCAGCCGGCCAGCCGCGTCTCCAGCACGAAGCGCTGGAACGGCTTGAGCTCGCGCCGGAACTGGATGCTGCCGCCACTGACGATCGGGGCCCACTTCGAGCGCCATGCCACCCGGCCCAGGCCCATGCGGAATACCAGATCGAGCCGGCCCAGGTCGAAGATCGTCCAATAGCGGCCGTTGGTCATGTGCAGGTTGCTGTCGATGTCGTTGGGCAGCACCCGGAAGGTCAATCGCGACACGGCCAGCGGGGCGGTGAGTTTGGCTCGGAACGGCGTGGACAGCAGCAGGAACAGCAGGCGGAACCAGAGATTCATGGGCGTGGGTGCTCATCTATAACAGTCGTCATAATTCAAATACGCTAATCTATGACACTCGTCTTAGCAAGGAGTCCGGCCCATGAGCGCACGTCATTCCGATGCACCGCAGCGCGTTGTGGCTGCGGCCGCGGAAATGCTGGCCACCTACGGACTCAATGCCTCCAGCGTCCGCGAGGTCGCCAGGCGCGCGCAGGCGCCGTTCGGTTCTACGTATCACCACTTCCCGGGCGGCAAGCAGCAGGTGCTGGCCGAAGCCACGACATTGGCGGGTGCCAAGGTGGATGCGCTGCTCGATACCTGCCTGCAGGGAGCGGCCCCCGAGGGGCTGCACCTGTTCCTGGCCGCGTGGCGCGAGCGCTTGATCCGTTCGGATTTCCACGTGGGCTGCCCGGTGCTCGCGGCGGCGGTCGAAGAGCCGATCGACGATGCCCCCGACGATGCACGGCGGGCCGCGGCCGAGGTATTCGCGCGCTGGGAAGCGCGGCTGACCGAAGCGCTGGCCCGCGGTGGCCGCTCGCCCGAGCAGGCCAATGGCATTGCCACCATGATCATCGCCAGCATCGAGGGCGCGGTGGCGATGAGCCGGGCCACGCGCGACATCGGCCCGTTCGATCGCGTCGCAGCGCAGCTTGTTTCCCTGGTCGCCGATCGCTGAGACTGTCGGCCTGCCGCAACCGGAGTGCCGCGCTTTGACCGCCTTGATCCGTTCCACCGTGTTTGCCGCGACGCTTGCCGCATGCGCCCTGCATCCGAGTGCGCACGCGCAGGAATCGCCTGCGACCAACCCGTTGTATCGGGTGCCTGCCGACCAGGCGACGCCCGCGCAGGTCACGGAGATGCAGCAGCGCCTGCTGGACTGGCCGCAACTGCAGCGCTACCGGGCCGAGAATGCGGCGTTGGCGCCGGTCGCGCCGGGGACCAGGCGCGTGGTGTTCTACGGTGACTCGATCACCGAAGGCTGGGGGCCAACCGGCAGTGAGCGTTTCTTCCCGGGCAAGCCCTACGTCAACCGCGGCATCTCCGGGCAGACCACGGCGCAGATGCTGCTGCGCTTCCAGCAGGATGTCATCGCCCTGAAGCCGGCGGTGGTGGTCATCCTCGCCGGCACCAACGACATCGCGGGCAACACCGGGCCGACCACGCAGGCGATGATCGAAGACAATCTGCACGCGATGGTGGAACTGGCGCAGGCGCACAACATCCGCATCGTGCTGGCGTCTGTCCTGCCGGTCAGCGACTACCCGTGGCAACCCGGCGTGCAGCCTGCGGGCAAGGTGACGGCGCTCAACCGGGCATTGCGTGCGTATGCGGAGCAGCAGGGGCTGGTCTATCTGGATTACCACACCGCCATGACCAACAAAGACGGCGGCCTCGACCCGCAACTGGCCGCCGATGGCGTGCATCCCACGCCGGCAGGTTATGCGCGGATGGTACCGTTGGCCGAAGCGGCGATCGCGCGGGCGCAGGCGCGTTGACGATGAACAATCCCTACTCGGTGGCGGTACGAGCCTCGCTCCCGCCTGCCTCGCGCGGCTACGGCCTGCTGGCGGTGGGCGTGCTGAGCAGTGGCTTGACCGCGATCGTGATGACCGCCATCGGGTTCTTTGTGGTGCCGCAGTTCCAGGAGGTGTTCACCAGCTTCGGCGTGGCGCTGCCGTGGCTCACGCGCGCGCTGATCCACGGGTATGGCTGGGCCTGGATCGCGCCGGTGCTGGTGCTGCTGCAGTGGTTTCGCGGCCCGGGCGGCCTGTATCGCCCCCATCTGGCGGCCGTGCTGGGCGTGCTGGCGATGCTGGGCGGTGCGCTGGTGACTGTGTTCGGGCTGTATCTGCCGATGTTCCAGATCGGCGCGGTGGTGTGAGGCACCGCGCCGTCCGCAGCGCTCAATCGAAGCGCCAACGCACCCCGGCGTACACACCACGCCCATCACCGGGCGTCGAGCGCGCGACATCCTTGCCCGCGTCGTCGTAGCCCGGCGTGACCGTGGCGGCGTAGTGGCGGTCGGTGAGATTGCGCAGCTCCGCCCAGGCCTGCCAGCGGCCGCCGGGGGCGTCGTAACCGATGCGGGTGCCGAAGATGACGTGACTATCGGCGGCCATGCTGTTGGCATAGTCGACGAACATTTTCGACGCGTACTCGGTGTTCAGCCCGGCGTAGAAGCCGGCCGGGTGGTCGTAGCGCAGTTCGGCCTGGTAGTAGTGGCGCGGCAGGCCGGGCAGGCGATTGCTGCCGAAGCGCGCATCATCGCGGTAGCGGAAGTCGCTGAAGGTGTAAGCCTGGCGCAACGACAGCCGCCCGCCGACGCCTTGCCACAGCGCACTGTCCAGACCAGCTTCGATGCCGCGGTGCACGGTCGGGCTGGCGTTGGATTCGGCGATGAACAGGTTCGGCACCGGCTGCACTTCCACGGTGAGCAGTTCGTGGTTGAGGCGAGCGTAATAGCTGGTCAGCTCCCAGCGGCCGAGTGCGCTGTCGCCGCGCGCGCCGAGTTCCAGCGTGGTCGCGGTCTGGTTGTCCAGGTTCACCGGCGCGCGCTGGCGGCCGGTGGAGGCACCGTTGCCGGCGGTGAAGTACTGGTTCGAGCCCCAGATCATCGACCACGGGTGCGCCGGTTCCACCGAACGGCTCAGGTTGCCGAACCACTGTGTCTGCGGCGTCTGCTGCCAGGTGAAGCCCAGCCGCGGCGCATAGTCCCATTGGCGCTCGGACAGCCGTTCCGGCGTGGCCGGCCAGGTGACCTGCACATCGCGGCGGGTGTGGATCAACGCCATGCCGGTCTGCAGGCGCAGCGTGTCGCTCAGCGCCAGATCATTGCCGACGTGCAGCACGCTGTCGGTGCCGTAATGCTCAACGTCGCGGGTGTGCGTGCCGGCCGCATACCCGTTGCTGGAAAAGCGCAGGGTCTCGCGCACGTCGGCATCCAGATCGTGGGTGACGCGCAGGCCGATCGTGGTCACGCTGTCATGCCCGAACAGCGCGTGCCGGCGGCGGTAGTCGAGCGTGCCGTTGAGGTTGGCGTAGTCCAGCTGCTGGCGGTACAGGCTCTCGTTCAAGTCCATCGGGTACTTGTGGTACACGAGGCCGGCCTGCAGCGACGAATCTGCATCGATGGTGTAGGTGGTGGTATTGCCGACCCACGTGCTGCCCGGCTGCGGGCGGCGTGCGTCGATGGCCACGTTGGCCGGGTTGGCGGCGCGGGGATCGTTGCGGATCTGCGCGCGGGTCAGGCGTCCCGGAGTTTCGTGATCGGTCTCGCGGTAGCGCAGGAAGAAGCGCGTTTCCAGATCCGGGGTGAGCTGCCAGCCGAGGTTGGCCACCGCACCCTTGCCCTTGCCGGCGGCGTGCTGCTGATAGCCGTCGTACTCGGTGTCGGTGTAGGCGATGAAGTAATCGACAGCGTCCCGCACGCCACCCAGGCTGATCCCGCGCTTCTGGTAGCCGCGTGCGCCAGCTTCGTAGTGCAGCTCCAGCCCGGGCGTATCGCGGCCACTGCGGGTGATGTAGTTGATCGCACCGCCCAAGGCCAGCGCGCCGCGCTCGAACCCGTTGGCGCCGCGCAGGACCTCGACGCGGCTCAGCCACAGCGGCTCCAGCAGCTCGTAAGGCGTGCCACCCGGGCCGGTCAGCGGCAGGCCATCCAGCGAGACCGACAGGCCGGAGGCATGCGCACCCGGCGCCCGGTTGAGGCCCGAGCCGCGGATGGAGACCTTGACGCCTTCGTTGCCGGCGCTCTGCGCGCTGATGCCGGGCTGATAGGCCAGCACATCGGCCGTGCTGGCGACGCGGCCCTGGCCGACCTCCGCCAGATCCACCACGTTGCCCGCACCGGGGACCCGGTCCAGCGCGCGGCGCGCCGCCTCGGTGGCGTCGGCGGCGGTGACGTTCACCGCATCCAGGGTGACCGCCTGACCGGCGGGCGCCGCATGGGCGATGTCGGTGGCGGCAAGGCTGGCCAGCAAGGCAGCCGCGAGCAGGGACAGGGAAGGGGCGGTGGAGCGATTCGGGAGGGCAGTCATTCGTGCGCGGTATCAGTGCGGACACGGCCCACGTCGCCGCAGCACCCTGTCAACTTCATGTGGGGCGCGCAAGTTAACAGGATGTTGCGGGTTCGTCACCCTTGTGGGGCGTATGGGTGACGAACGCCGACGGCGGGATGTCCGTAGTGCCGGCCGCTGGCCGGCTCGCCAGGATCTACGCGATCCCGTCGCGTGAGAACCATGATTGCGTGGTTGCCGGCCAGCGGCCGGCACTACCGGGCCGCTGCCAGAGCTTTCGACTTGGCGTACAGCCGTTCGGCCTGCTTCAGGTCACCCAGCGCGGAGTAGGTCTCCGCCAAGCTGTCCCAGGCATTGGGCGAGCGTGGGAACAGCGTGGTGTTGAGGGTGAAGATGTGCACGGCGGTGGCGTGGCCCAGGTTTTCGGCCACCGCGTAGCCAACGCGGTTGATGTCCCGCTCCAGCATCGGCTGACCACCGCGCCCGGTAGTGATGAGCCACTGTTTCAACGCGGTTGTGCGTGCGGCCGTCGGGGGCTCCAGTGCGTAGGTGATCAGCCTTTCCGACAGGGCCTCGCGAGGGAATTGCATCGGGGCCACCACCGCCATGGTGCTGTCCACCAGCGTGCGCGACCACACATTCTTCGCACTGCCGTTGGTGAGGTAGAGGAAGCTGTAGGTATCCCCGCCCAAGTCGTCCAGGAAGGCAATCCGTGCACGTACCCGCGTGCCACCGTCATGCCCCACGAAGCGGTAGTCGCCGCTTTCTTCGAATTCCCAACCCGTGGAGAAGCCGCTGCGTTGTCCGCTGCTCAGCAGCTGTGGCTGCCACAGCTGCTGCAGCGTGGCACGACCCACCAGCTCACCACGGGTCAGGGCCAGCAGGAAGCGGTCCAGATCACCGACGGTTGTATGCAGCGCGGCATGCCCGTAGGCATAGGAGGGCCAGGCGATGTCGTCTTCGCGCTGCAGGGCGCCCTGCTTGCCGATGTAGGCGATGGCGATCTCGTGGCGCGCATCCGTCGCCGGGCCGAGCGAGGTATGCGTCATCGACAGCGGACGCAGCACGCGGTCTTGGACGATCTGCGCATAGGGCTGCTGGTACTGCGCTTCCAAAAGCGCGGTGAGGACCAGATAGTTTGTCTGCGTATACCGATTGGCAGTGCCCGGCGTGAACTGCAGTGGTGCGCCGGCGAGTGCCTTGAACACCTCCGCCGCCGTGGTCGGGAAGCGGTTGCCCTGCGAGGTGATCACCTCACCTTCCCGATACTGGAAATACTCGGGAACGCCGGACGCATGGTTGAGGAACTGCCGCACGGTGATCGTCTGCCAGGCCTCGGGCAGATCGGGAAGATAGCGGCTGGCCGGTGCATCCAGCTCGACCCTGCCGGCCTCCACCCGTTGCATGACCAGAGCGCTGACCAGCAGTTTGGCCAGGGAGTAAGTGTTGAACACCGTCTCGGGTGTTACCGGTTGGTGCGTGGTGAGGTCGGCCTCTCCGGCGACGGCCTGCGCAAGCAGCATGCCGTTGTGCCGTATCAGCACTGCCTGGCCGGCGATGCCATAGCGCGCGGCGTTGGTGTGCATCTGCTCGCCGATGCGGCGGTGCAGTTCATCGGCACTAGTGTCCTCCGGCGGCAGGTAAGCGGCCAATAGCAGCACAAACACGAAGGCGAAGCGAAGCGTGGCCGGACATCCTTGGGGGTTGCCGTACAGTAGGGACAGCGCGGCTCCGGATCAACTCTACTCCCGTCATGCCGCCCTTACGGGGCGGGCAGCTCTTCACTGTTGGAAAGTGTGGCCCCAAGGGGGCCGACGGGTGGCTCCCCATAGATGAAGCGCTTGCTTGAAACAAACCCGACGATCTCTGAAACATCCGGCGGCGGAGACAGATAAACGATGTTGCATCCCTCGGCCTCCCTCGTTGATCCGTAGCGAATGGCATCGAAACCATCTGCGATAGCACAGTCAGCGATGAATCGCGAGAAGGCGTATTCGGGCTTTCTCCATCCTTCGTTCCTCGCTGGGGAGGCAACCAGAATGGATTGAGCTACAGCCTTGAGTACGTCATCCTCTTCGCCGTCTTCGGAGATCTCTTCAAGATCCAGAATTGCAAGCAGATGACCGATGGGATTGAGCTGCGCGACTACGTATTCTTGCCCCGTCTTTCCGACTTCTGCCAGCGCCGTTTTCTGCGACGTTGCGGCGTAGAGCATCGGATGCCCGGCGTGATTGAATCTACCCTCGGTTACCAATCTGCCGGGTGGAGGTGAAAAGGTTTGCAGATCCTTTGGATCTTGCCCAAGTCGAGCAAGACCCAAAGCATCTCGGGCACGGTATAAGGGTCGATCCATCACCTTGTTCGATACAGGTCGGAGCTGACTGATTCGATCGCGCACCTTTCTCGCGAACTCATTCTCAAGAAGCAGGAAAGGAGTGTGTGCCGCCAGAACGGCAGTTTCGGCGATCTGGCGCTCGACTTCGTCCGAGTTGTTGAAGGTGTGCTCGTAGATCCAGAAGTTGCAGGCACCGAAGGAACCACACCTTGTGCACTGCGCAAAGTGCCTAAGCGTACTGAACTCCCCTTCGCTGTAAATATCTCGGATCCGGGAGCTATCCAAGTAGTCATCCATATCGATGGATGACGTCTGGAAGTCCATCCTTCTGTTTATGATCCCAGGCCAGTGCTTTGCAAAATCGTCGAAACAATCGTCGCAGCAGCAGATGCTAGATGAGAATGATGAGTCAATTTCATCCGAGAGAATGTCATTGAAAGTCGCGATATCCTCCATGGAGACCGGCAGTGATGCTTCGGTGGCGCCTGGCGGAAGGTGGGTTGAGTCAATCCCTGGTGTGGTTATGTTGCGCATTCTGGACGCCAGTGTATGGATGGAGATTTTGATTGGTGCGGTCTGGTATGGCCGATCGACGGAATTTGGTCCCGAAGTGGAATCTGTCGAGTTTCCCTCCTCCGTTGATGTGTCCATCAGGGGGTGGCGAGCCTTGGAGATGCGGGCTGGGAAATCGGGAAGGTTCCAACTAGGGAGGCGGGGTTCTGTGGGCCTGCCCAGAATCTCAGGCAGATCCAATTGCTTTTCCTTCGCGCAGTACACCGCGATCTCATTCCACGTATCCGGCGACAGGGCGCGTGTTGGTGCGCACCTTGTCAATTCCATGTTGGTCGCGATAGTCAACAGGATTGACGTGGCTAGTCACCTTTGGCGAATCCGGTCTTTGAATAGAATGGGCTTCCGAAAAAGCTATTCGTCGAGAGAGGTAAGCCGCCGGAGAACCGCCTCTTCAGGTTTTGCAATAGCCGAGAGCACGTTCTCAGCAACCTTGTCCATCAATTTGCTCCCCCAAAAGGGATCACTAGTATCATAATAAATGACGCGAATGTGCTTTAGGTCGAATGGAACATCTGTTTCGTTTCCGCAGACCAATACCACCGGCTTTTCAAGCGCGTGGGCTAAGCCAAGCTCATAGAAGACGTTGGGATTGCGGGTTGTCAATTCAGCGACCAGCACTTTTGCGGAATTGATACCCGACCATATCTGATCGATGATATTTCCGGTGCCGAATATTTCATTGTCGGCACGGATAGGCTTTAGTCCAGCCTTCTCGATCGCAGGCTTATAGACGTGGTGGTAGTAGTCTCCGTGAGGGGATGCAAAGGGCATAACAACAAAGCAGGTGTCACCAGCATCAACCTTGACTGTTCGGTCAAGTTTTTTGAATGTGCGGGTATTTCCTGGTACGGAATCGTGGCTGGAGGATGCATCCAGAATTCGGTATTTTCCATCGCTCTCAGAGATCAGGTCTGCTGAGCGAAGGGACTCAATAAATACCTCTTGGAACTCAATGACCTTGTCGGCAGGGATGCCGAATGTGTCGGTTAGGGTGTTGTGGAAGAATTGACTATCGGGAAGGTGCTCGCCGCGATAGTGTTCATATACTTCAGAAATCACTGGTGCCGAAGATACCGCGTCTCTAAGTCCGCTTAGTCGATCTTCTGAATCCTTGGGGCGGAGGACCTGCTTGGCTCGATCTGTGACTTGGATTAGACCCTGCTGTGGGCGACTTAAGAAGCCATATTTTATGCCTGAGCTCACCTCAACAATAAATGGCCCGGTGGCTGATATACCTAGAAAGGCAGCTGCTTCCTTGGCTGTACAGGGTCGTCCAGCGTTCTGCTCAAGTATGGCCTTAGGAATTCTAAGAGATCTTTCTACTGATTGACGTGGATAATTGGGGGTCGAATTTGCCGATGATCCTGCTTCTTTCGGCTTCTTGTCTGAGGCCTTTTTTGCAGTCTTTGTGGCAGGTTTCACGGGCTTCTTGGGCTCGAGCTTTCGATTCTTCGCAGTCTTGCGAGCAGCCATGACTTATTTCCTTATATGAATTTTAGGTTGCGACTACCGGCTTTGCCCGACGCACCTTCCTTCAGGCAAACACTCGGGAGTCTCATGGGGAGGGACGCCGACCAACTCGCTTTCTAATTCGTAGTGTGTTGCAGCATGAGTGCAGCAGGGCTGTCAAAGCCAAGTGCCCGCTACTTCATAGCTCAAAGGACAAGGCAAATCCAGCCTTTTGTCCTTCCTACGCTCCACGGGAATCTCATATATAGCATCTGCATTCCGCCGAGGATCGGCTCGTTCGACACGGCGCGCGCTGCGCTTGGCCCCACCTCGGTGCAGTGAAACACGGGCGCTCCGCTGGCGGCGCCGAGAGCGGTGCATCGAACAAACGTCTTCTGGGAGCGGCATCCCAGGCGCTCTGCAAGGCTTTGGCCTTGAGGTTGGGGGAGGCATCACTGATCTTGTCTAGGTGGTGGCATCCGATTGTCACCGGGACCTTCAGGTTGCTCTTTGCTTTTCCTCGACGTCGAACGCATCACTGGTGGAAAGGCGATTTCCAGTACTTCGCTCCTTGGGCTTCAATCACCAATTCAAGGAACTCCTCCAAATTATTGGCGATTTCGGACCAGTGACTTCTCTCATCGAGAGGGTGGACCACATGAATTCGACCGTAGCCAGATATGAGAAGGAGTTCCGTGTCTCCAAGAAAACGTCCGAAAACAACATCGCCGGGCCGTACGTCCAACGGTCTTGCGTTGCTGAATGAGCGAGTCTGGTCCAGCAGTCGTACTGGAGAGAGTAGCTCAGTACCCCACTGTCCGAATGCCTCGTTCTCGAACAAGCGGGCAGTCTCAAAACTTCGCCACACTTCAATCGGTGTGTGGGGCATATCCCGCACGCATTGATCTTCAGGTGAGCAGCTTGCCGCTTGGGCAAACGTGCACGGCAGTAGGAAAGGACACCTTTCGCCATGATGAAAAGCTGATCGGGCGGTGGACCAGTATCGGAGAAGGTTGGCAACGAGTTCTTGAATGGCCGCTATGCTGGGGCGATCGGTGGCAGGACGTGGAGCAGGCGAACCACGCCAGCTTCGTCCGCCACGAGTTGGGGTCGTTCCAGAGGCCGCAGGCGGACAGGATGGCCAGCGACGAAAGGCCGGAAAAGACCCCGCGGAGCTCTGTAGCTCCCGACGGCTGGTCGGGAGCTACCCACATCAGCCCAGAATCCCAGGCAGATCCAGCCCCTTTTCCTTAGCGCAGTCCACCGCGATCGCATACCCCGCATCGGCATGCCGCATCACGCCCGTGGCCGGGTCATTCCACAGCACGCGCGCGATGCGTTTGGCTGCCGCTTCGGTGCCATCGCAGACGATGACCATGCCCGAATGCTGCGAGAAGCCCATGCCGACGCCGCCGCCGTGGTGCAGCGAGACCCAGGTGGCGCCACTGGCGGTGTTGAGCAGGGCGTTGAGCAGCGGCCAGTCGGAAACGGCATCGGAGCCGTCCTGCATGGCCTCGGTTTCGCGGTTGGGCGAGGCGACGCTGCCCGAATCCAGGTGATCACGGCCGATCACCACCGGCGCCTTCAGTTCGCCATTGGCGACCATCTCGTTGAAGGCCAGACCGAGTCGATCACGATCGCCCAGGCCGACCCAGCAGATGCGCGCGGGCAGGCCCTGGAACTTGATCTTTTCGGCGGCCATGTCCAGCCAGCGGTGCAGGTGCGGGTTGTCCGGGATCAGCTCCTTGACCTTGGCGTCGGTCTTGGCGATGTCTTCCGGATCGCCGCTCAGCGCGGCCCAGCGGAACGGGCCGATGCCGCGACAGAACAGCGGGCGGATGTAGGCGGGCACGAAGCCGGGGAAGTCGAAGGCATCTTCCACGCCTTCTTCCAGCGCCATCTGGCGCAGGTTGTTGCCGTAATCCACGGTCGGTACGCCGAGCGAGTGGAAGCCGAGCATGGCGCGGATGTGGTTGGCCATCGATTCGCGCGCGGCGGCTTCCACTTCCTTCGGCGCGCAGACGCGCTTGGCGTCCCATTCTTCCACCGTCCAGCCCTGCGGCAGGTAACCGTTGACCGGGTCGTGCGCGGAGGTCTGGTCGGTCAGCAGGTCCGGCTTCACGCCGCGGATCAGCAGCTCGTCCAGCACGTCGGCGACGTTGCCGAGCAGGCCGACCGAGAGCGGCTTCTTGGCGGTGCACGACGCTTCGATCAGGCGCAGCGCTTCGTCGAGGTCGTCGGTCCAGGTGTCCAGATACCCGGTGCGCAGGCGCATCTCGATGCTGCTCTTGCGGCATTCCACCGCCAGGCAGGAGGCGCCGGCCATCACCGCAGCCAGCGGCTGCGCGCCGCCCATGCCGCCCAGCCCACCGGTGAACAGCCACTTGCCGGCCAGGCTGCCGTTGTAGTGCTGGCGGCCCATCTCCACGAAGGTCTCGTAGGTGCCCTGCACGATGCCCTGGGCGCCGATGTAGATCCAGCTGCCGGCGGTCATCTGGCCGTACATGGCCAGGCCCTTTTTATCGAGCTCGTTGAAGTGGTCCCAGTTGGCCCAGCGCGGCACGAGGTTGGAGTTGGCGATCAGCACGCGCGGGGCATCCACATGGGTGCGGAACACGCCGACCGGCTTGCCCGACTGCACCAGCAGGGTCTGGTCATCTTCGAGCCGCTGCAGGGTCTCGATGATCTTGTCGTAGCTCTCCCAGTCGCGCGCGGCGCGGCCGATGCCGCCGTAGACCACCAGCTCCTGCGGGCGCTCGGCCACGTCCGGGTGCAGGTTGTTCATCAGCATGCGCAGCGGGGCTTCGGTCAGCCAGCTCTTGCAGGTCAGCGTGGTGCCGGTCGGGGCGAGGATGGTGCGGGTGGAATCGAGACGGGTCATGCAGCACTCCGGGACGTAGCGAAGTCGAGACAGGCATCGAGCACCTGCTGCAGCGTGGCGCGCAGCGGGGCGGCGTGATCGGGATCCAATGGCGTGGGCCAGCTGTGCTCATCCACGGCCTCGGGCTCGTGCATGTAGCCGCGGCAGGCCAGCTCCATCTGCAGCGTGTGCACGCCGCCGGGGATGTCGCTGTAATGGCGGGTGATGTAGCCGCCCTTGAAGCGGCCGTTGCGCACATGGCTCATGCCGCTCATCGCGCACAGATTGTCGACCACGTCGGTCAACGCGTTGTCGCAGGTGGTATCGCCGTTGGTGCCGAGGTTGAACTGTGGCAGCTGGCCATCGAACAGGTGCGGGATGTGCGAGCGGATCGAGTGCGCGTCGTACACCACCACGGTGCCGTGCCGGGCACGCAGTCGCGCGATCTCCGCCGCGAGGGCGTCGTGGTAAGGCGCGAACCAGGTATCGCGGCGGCGCGCGATCTCCGCCTCGTCCGGGCCGTGGCCATCGCGGTACAGCGGCTGGTTGTCGAAGGTGGTCAGCGGGCACAGGCCGGTGGTGTTCTGGCCCGGGTACAGCGAGGTGCCGCTGGGGTCGCGGTTGACGTCGATGACCGAGCGCGACACCGCGGTGCGCACGGTGGTGGCGCCCATCTGCTGCGCGAAGGCGTACAGCTCATGCACCCACCAGTCGGCGTCGCGGCGGGCCAGCCACGGCGACACGAACTGCGCGGCCAGTGCATCGGGCAGCTCGGTGCCGGTGTGCGGGAAGCTGACGATCAACGGCACATCGCCGCGGTGGATCTGCAGCCAATCCGGTTGGGAAGTCATGCCAGCGGCTCCAGTGGCGGCAGGATGTCGTCCAGCCCGGCAGCCAGCACGCCACTGCGCACCAGGTCGGTCGCGGCCACCATGTCCGGGTGGAAGTAACGGTCGTCTTCCAGCGTCGGCACCTGCGCGCGCAGGCGCTGGCGTACGGCTTCAAGTGCATCGCTGGAGCGCAGCGGGGCATGGAAATCGCAGCCCTGTGCAGCGGCCAGCAGCTCGATGCCGATCACGTTGGCGGCGTTCTCGGCCATCGCCATCAGGCGGCGCGCACCGTGTGCGGCCATCGAGACGTGGTCTTCCTGGTTGGCCGAGGTCGGGATCGAGTCGACGCTGGCCGGATAGGCGCGCTGCTTGTTTTCCGAGACCAGCGCCGCGGCGGTGACCTGCGGAATCATGAAGCCGGAATTCAAGCCGGGCTTCGGGGTGAGGAAGGCGGGCAGGCCGGACAGGGCCGGGTCGACCAGCATCGCGGTGCGGCGCTCGCTGATCGAGCCGATCTCGCACACGGCCATCGCCAGCATGTCCGCCGCGAAAGCGACCGGCTCGGCGTGGAAGTTGCCACCGCTCAGCGCCTCGTTGGTATCGGTGAATACCAGCGGATTGTCGGACACACCGTTGGCTTCGATCGCCAGCGTGGTGGCGGCCTGGCGCATCACGTCGAACGCGGCGCCCATGACCTGCGGCTGGCAGCGCAGGCAGTACGGATCCTGCACGCGCACGTCGTTGTCGCGGTGCGATTCGCGGATCGCCGAGCCCTGCATCAGGGTACGCAGCGCGGCGGCGGTGGCGATCTGTCCGCGCTGGCCGCGGATGCTGTGGATGCGCGGGTCGAACGGGGTGTCCGAACCCTTGGCCGCTTCCACCGAGAGCGCGCCGGTGACCAACGCCGCGCGGAACACGGTATCGATCGCGAACAGACCGGCCAGTGCATAGGCGGTGGAGTACTGGGTGCCGTTGAGCAGGGCCAGGCCTTCCTTCGCGCCCAGCACCAGCGGGGCCAGGCCGACCTTGGCCAGCGCCTCGGCCGCCGGCAGGCGCTCGCCCGCCACGAAGGCTTCGCCGACGCCGATCATCACGCTCGCCAGGTGCGAGAGCGGGGCCAGATCGCCGGAGGCGCCGACCGAGCCCTGGCACGGAATCACCGGAATGAAGTCGTGCTGCAGGAAGGCTTCCAGCAGGGCCAGGGTCTGCGGGCGGATGCCCGAGGCGCCCTGGGCCAGGCTGGCCAGTTTCAACGCCATCATCAGGCGCACCACCGGCGCCGGCATCGGCTCGCCGACGCCGGCGGCATGCGAAAGCACGATATTGCGCTGCAGGGTTTCCAGATCGTCGCGCTCGATGCGCACGCTGGCCAGCTTGCCGAAGCCGGTATTGATGCCGTACACCGGCGCGCCCTTGGCGACGATGTCGGCCACGGTCTGCGCGCTGCGCAGCACGGCCGCGGCCGAGGCCGGGTCCAGCCGCACCCGCGCGCCGTCATGGATCGCGCGCCATTGCGCCAGCGTGACGGCGCCGGGGTGCAGGGTCAGGGTAGTGCTCATGAAATCTCCAGACATCACTAGATTCAGACGGGTTGGCCGCGCATCACGCGGCTGTGCAGAGGGTTGAAACCCATGCGGTAGACAAGGTCGGCAGGCGCCTCGATGTCCCACAGGGCGAGGTTGCAGTCCAGGCCGACCGCCAGCCGTCCGATCCGGTCCTGGCGGCCAAGGGCGCGCGCCGCTTCACGGGTGAAGCCGGCGATGCACTCCGCCACGGTCATGCGGAACAGGGTGGCGGCCATGTTCATCGCCAGCAGCGGGCTGGTCAGCGGCGAGGTACCGGGGTTGGAATCGGTGGCCAGCGCCAGCGGTACGCCGGCGGCGCGCAGTGCGGCGATCGGGGGCAGGGTGGTATCGCGGGTGAAATAGAACGCGCCCGGCAGCAGCACGGCCACGGTACCGGCGCTGCGCATCGCGTCGATGCCGTCGGCGTCGAGGTGTTCGATATGGTCGGCCGACAGTGCGCCGTGACGTGCCGCCAGGGCAGCACCGTGCTGGTTGCTGAGCTGCTCGGCGTGGATCTTGATCGCCAGCCCGTGTTGCTGCGCGGCGAGGAAGACCTGCTCGGCCTGCGCGGCGCTGAAGGCGATGTTCTCGCAGAACACGTCCACCGCTTCGGCCAGCCCGGCCGCCGCAACGGCCGGAATCATGACGTTGCAGACCTCGTCGATGTACTCCTGCGCCTGTCGGCCGGGCGGGATCGCATGCGCGCCGAGGAAGGTCGGCACGATCTCGACCGCGCGCTGGCGGCCCAGTTCGCGCGCGACGGTCAGCTGCTTGGTCTCATCGGCCAGGGTCAGCCCGTAACCGGATTTGATCTCGAGCGTGGTGATGCCTTCGGCCAGCATGGCGTCCAGCCGCGGCAGGCTGGCGGCCAGCAGGTCGGCCTCGCTGGCGGCGCGGGTGGCACGCACGGTGGAGACGATGCCGCCGCCGGCGCGGGCGATGTCGGCATAGCTCACGCCCTGCAGGCGCTGTTCGAACTCGCCAGCGCGGTTGCCGGCATAGACCAGGTGGGTGTGGCAGTCGATCAGGCCGGGGCTGATCCAGCGTCCGGCGCAGTCGATACGCTGGGCCGGCTGCAGATGATCGGCCGAACCCGCCGCCCCGACATGCACGATGCGGCCATTGCTGGCGGCGATCACGCCATTCTCGATCACGCCCAGGCCCGGGCCATCGACGGTGATCAGGTTGGCGTGGTACCAGAGGGTGTCACAGTGCATGGCAGCAACCACATCGGTGTATATGTCTATACAATATAGGCACCTCTTCCGGGATGTCCAGTGATGTCAGCCACCCCCGCACCGATCCTTCGTTTCCACGCTGCCCATGCGCTGCTGCCGCAGGGCTGGGCGCGCGATGTGCGCATCCTCAGCCAGGGTGGCACGCTCCTCGAGGTGACCGAAGGTGTGTCGGCCGAGCCGGGCGATACCGCGCTGGCGATCGCGGTGCCGGGCCTGGGCAATCTGCATAGCCACGCTTTCCAGCGCGGCATGGCCGGGCTGACTGAGATCGGTGGCAACAGCGGCGACAGCTTCTGGAGCTGGCGCGAGCTGATGTACCGCTTCCTGGCGCATCTGCAGCCCGAGGCGATGCAGGCGATCGCCGAGCAGGCCTATGTGGAGATGCTGGAATCCGGCTTCACCCGGGTCGGCGAGTTCCATTACCTGCACCATGGCCCGGACGGCGCGCCGTATGCCAACCGTGCCGAAATGGCCGAGCGCATCGCGGCCGCTGCCCACTCCAGTGGCATCGGCCTGACCCTGTTGCCGGTGTTCTACGCGCATGCCGATTTCGGCGGCGCCGCGCCGAATCCGGCCCAGCGGCGGCTGATCCACGATGTCGACGGCTTTGCGGAACTGCTGCAGGGCTGCACGCGCGCGCTGCAGGACCAGGACGATGCGGTGCTCGGCTTTGCCCCGCACAGCCTGCGCGCGGTGACCGGCGAGGAACTGTCCGCGCTGCTGCCGCTCAACACCGGACCGGTCCACATCCACATCGCCGAACAGACCCGCGAGGTCGATGCCTGCGTCGCCTGGAGCGGCATGCGGCCGGTGCAGTGGCTGTACGAACACGCGCCGGTGGATGCGCGCTGGTGCCTGGTGCATGCCACCCACATCACCGAGGCGGAGATGCAGCAGATCGTCGCCAGCCATGCGGTGGCCGGGCTGTGCCCGATCACCGAGGCGAACCTGGGCGACGGTCTGTTCCCGATGCAGGCCTTCGCGCGCGCCGGTGGCCGGTTCGGCGTGGGCTCGGATTCCAACGTGCTGATCGATGCCGCCGAAGAGCTGCGCCTGCTCGAGTACGGCCAGCGCCTGCAACTGCGCGGGCGCAACGTGCTGGCCCCGGGCGATGGGCAGTCCACCGGCCGCTGGCTGTACGAACAGTCGTTGAACGGTGCTGCGCAGGCCCTGGGCGTGACCACCGGACTGCAGGCAGGTGCACCGGCTGACATCGTCGAACTCGATCCGGACCACCCGGCGCTGATCGCCCGCGACGGTGATGCCTTGCTTGACAGCTGGGTGTTCGCCGCACGTAATGGCGCCGTGCGATCGGTGTGGCGCCAAGGGCGCCAGTGGGTCCGTGAGGGTCGCCACCCGCAACGCGAGGCGGTGGCCGCACGGTTCGCCGCGGCACTTCGACCGTTGTTGAGGGTCTGATCCGGCCCTCCCATGCAGGAATCCAGAGTGACGGGCAAGAAAGCAGCAACCCTCAATCAGCGCATCCGTGCTGATCTGGAAAGCCGCATCCTCAGTGGACAGTGGGCGCCTGGCTTCCGCATCCCCTACGAACACGAGCTGATGGAGCAGTACGGCTGCTCGCGGATGACCGTGAACAAGGTGCTGACCGCGCTGGCCGAGAGCGGCATGATCGAGCGCCGCCGCCGTGCGGGCTCGTTCGTCGCGCGCCAGCCGCCGCACCTGGAACAGGTGGCGCTGGAGATTCCTGATATCGCGATGGCGGTGGAAGCGCGCGGGCACGTCTATGCCTACCAGCTGCTGGAGCGTGCCTACCGGCGCCCGCGCGAGCAGGTGGCCGAAGAGACCACCCTGGCCGGCGGCGAGAAGCTGCTGGCGATCCGCTGCCTGCACCTGGCCGATGGCCGGCCGTTGGCGCTGGAGCACCGCCTGATCAGCCCGGTCGGCGTGCCGGAGGTGCTGGAGGTGGATTTCGAGACGACCGCGCCGGGCAGCTGGCTGCTGCAGAACGTCTCCTGGACGCGCGCGCAGCACCGGATCAGTGCCTGGGGCGCGGATGAGGCGGCCGCGACGCTGCTGCAGGTCAAACCCGGCACGGCGTGCCTGGTGATCGACCGCCTCACCTGGCGCGGTGAGCAACCGATCACCTGCGTGCGGCAGATGTTCCTGGGCGATGCCTACGATCTGGTCGCCCGGTTCTCGCCGGGCGCGCGCTGAGCCCTACAGCGTGGTGCACTGCCGCCAGCGGACCGGCTCATCCACGCCGGGGCGCGGGTTGAGCTGGATGCGCACCGTGCGCAGCGCCGGGTAGCGGGTCACTTCCTCGCAGATCAGCGGCCAGATCGTGTCGATCTCGCCGGTGCGGTTGATCGCCAGCGTCTGCCGGGTCAGCCAGATGCCACTGGCCACGCCGGGGCGGCTGGCCACGTTGCGGGACAGCTCCTGCTGGTAGCGGTCCAGCGTGGCGTCGTCCGGGTTCGCTTCCATTGCAGGCGGAGCGGCGTCGGCCGCGCCGCCAGCGGCCTGCGGGGCTGCCGGCGCAGGCGTCGCAGCAGTGGGCTGGGTGCCGGCCGGCGCGGGTGCTTTCGCTGCAGCCGGCGCGGCCGCCGCGGTTTCATCGTCGGCCCACTCCTTTTCCAGCCCGGCGGTCAGCGAGCCCAGCCCGACCATCAGGCCCAACGTCGCCGCGCCCAGTGCCGCGATCGAGATACGGCGGAGGGCTTCGCCACGGGCACCGGCCTCGACCCGGGCCTCCATGTCGCCCGGCAGGTAGGGCTTCAGCAACGGCCACAGCAGCGGGCCATCGAGGACCTCGACGCTCTGTTTCTCAGCGGCGATGCGTCCATCGCGCTCCACCTTGCCCTCGGTGATCAGGATGCCGCCACGGGCACCGGCTAGGCGCGCGGCGGCACCCAGTTCGTTCACGGCCGCCGTGCCGATCCGGTAGGCGCGGCCATGCTTGCAGGAGAGCAGCCAGCGCTGCGGACCGTCGTGCATCAGGAAATCGCTGCGCGGTTCGCGACTGTCTGCGGTCTCGTCCGGTACATCCTGCAGCCCGCGCTGCTCGTGCATCGCGCGCCGGACGATCAGGGAAAACTCGCGCCAGTGCATGCCGGCCAAGGCATTCAGGCCGAGCTGAGTCTCCTTGCGCTTCCGTTTGATCAGCCAGAAGTAGGCCGTGGCCAGGAACCAGACGATGAGGGCCAACAGCAGGGCCAGAATCCAGGAGAGCATGCAGGGGGATATGAACAGGGAAGTGCGATAGACAGTTTATATGCGCCTTTGCACGTCTGCGGCGCGTCGTTGTCGGCGCGGTTCGCATCCGGCGGTCACGTCGGTGACGGCCGTCTCACTTTGCGGGGCCTTGCGCTAGCAGCGCCCACAAAAAACCCGCCAATCCAGAGCCGTGAGGGGAGGGAACAAACGGCGGTGGAAGCGATTGGCGGGTCGATTTCGATTGTCAACAAAGTCGTGCTGCTTTGCAACAATCGACGCAGCGGGTCAGTTCAGGCGTCGGAGGTCGGCGACTGGTGCGTGCCCGGCGATGGATCGGCCGACGGCGAGGCATTGCGGGCCTCGGCACGGTTGACCCGGGTGTTGAGCGCGTCGATCCGGGCATTGAGCGCGGCGACATCCTCGGCGGTGGGGATGTGCAGACGCTTGAGCACGCCCTGGACCCGGTCATCGAAGGCCTTCTCGACCTTGTCCCAGGTGCCGCTGGCCTTTTCGCGGGCCTCGCCGAGGTGTTCCTCGACATTGTCGCGCCAGCGCGGCGTATCGCCGGTCTGCTCGCGGTTGCGGGCCTCGATGTTCTCGCCTTCCTTGACCAGGTTGTCGAAGACACGGCTGCCTTCGGCCTGCGCACGCCCGAAGGCGCCCAGACCGGCCAGCCAGATCTGCTGGGCCGAATCGGTCAGCTTGCGCGAGAAGCGCTCGGCCTGATCCTGCAGCGAGGGCTTCTCGCCGGGGATGCGATCGTCGAAGTCGTTGGGTGAATTCATGGGGCGATCCCTTGGGTGGACACCCTTGGATCGTATGCATCGCCGGCTTCAAGCGATGTGATGGCCGGCGCCTGTGCAGCGCCGGGCCGGGCGTCGGTTCAGCCGAGCTTTTCCTGCAGCACGCGCTGGATCTCGCTTTCCACCATGCCCTTCATGGCCGAGAGCAGGAAGCCGAGCTTGGCGGTGACCTGCACCTGGCCGGGCTGCAGCGCGATCGCGCCGTCCACGCCGGAGCCGCTGAAGTTCAACACGTCGCCCACCCAGTTGGACTGCAGACCGAAACGCTCGGACAGTTTGGCGGCGACTTCTTCGATGGCTTTGCGCGCATTTTCGGCGGGCAGGGCGTGGGCGTGACGGATATCGATGGTGGACATACAGCCTCCTGGCGGACAACGGCGCGGATTTGGGCGTGCATTGTGCGCATCCTCAGGCACAACTCCAAGGTCTGCGTCACACTTCTTCTTCCCTGACATTCAACCTGCTAGGCTGCGCCGCGTGCAGAACCTGCTAGTTCACTTTACTCACCGCCAACATCCCGACCAGCCCCTGCGGCCCGGGGTGCAGCGCATCGTGCGTCATGCATCGGGCACCGTCCGGCTTGGCGATGACACCCCCGGCACCTTGCTGCTTGCCCAGTTCTGCCTGGATGACCGCGGTCTGTGGCTGCAGGTCGCCAACGGCATCCGCGGCATTCACGTCAACGGCCGCCCGGTGCGCCGGATGGCGCTGCTGCGCGCCGGCGACGCCGTCTACGCCGACGGCGTGGAGATGGTGGTGCAGGGCGATTGCGAAGCGGTCGCGCACGCGCCGCCACGCAGCGATGAGGGCGGCGACGACCAGCGCCTGTTGCGTGGGGTCGGCGGCCAGCACCACGGGCGCAGCTTCACGCTGGACCGGCCGCGCGTGATCGGCCGCGGACCCGAGGCGGACATCGTGATCGATGACCCCGCCTTCGCCGAGCAGCACGCCCGCCTGGAGCAGCACGGCGAGCGTCTGCTGTTGCGCGACCTGGGCGCGGGTGAGTCCACGCGGGTCAATGGCGTCACCGTTCGCCATTGCTGGCTGCAGCCGGGTGACCAGCTGGTCTTCGATGCCCAACACCGTTTCGTGCTCGAAGTCCCGCACGACGGCCGCAAGCGCATCGTGATCGAAGAAGAGGACGACGGCTTCGACGCACGCCAGCGCCCGGAACCGGTGGCCGCGCCCAAACGCGTGAGACGCTGGCCGTGGCTGCTGGCCAGCGCGTTGCTGCTGGCCGCAGCGCTGAGCGGGCTGCTCTGGTTCGGGGCGCGGTAGTGCCGGCCGCTGGCCGGCAACCAGGCACGTCTCGCGTGGGCCATTAGATTCGTTTGCAACCAAATTCGCCTTGTGCTGCAAGGCCTAAAGGCTGGTGCGCTGCGGCATACTAGGGGTCTTGCCCCATAGGTGTGACATGACGCGCGCGTTCAATTTCAGTGCCGGCCCTGCAACGTTGCCGGAATCGGTCCTGCGCCAGGCGCAGGAAGAGATGTTGGAGTGGAACGGCGCGGGCGCCTCCATTGTCGAAATGAGCCACCGCGGCCCGGAGTTCATGGCCGTCGCCGCCCAGGCCGAGGCCGATCTGCGTCGCCTGATCGGCATCCCGGACGACTACGCGGTGCTGTTTCTGGCCGGTGGCGCGACCACCCAGCAGGCCCTGCTCGCGCTCAACTTCGCCCAGCCCGGCCAGACCGTGGATTACGTGCTCACCGGGCACTGGGGCAAGACCGCGATCAAGCAGGTCAGCCCTTACGTCACGGTCAACGTCGCCGCGAGCAGTGAAGCCAACGGCTTCCACGACATCCCGGCGCGCGCCAGCTGGCAGCTTTCCGATGACGCGGCCTACGTGCACATCACCGCCAACGAAACCATCCACGGGGTGGAGTTCCGTGACACCCCGGACGTGGGCGAGGTGCCGCTGTTCGCCGATTTCAGCTCCTCGATCGCCAGCGAGCCGCTGGATGTCAGCCGGTACGGCCTGATCTATGCCGGCGCGCAGAAGAACCTCGGCCCGGTCGGCGTGTCGGTGGTGATCGTGCGCCGCGACCTGCTTGAGCGCAGCGGCCAGCCGCGTGCGGACATCTTCGATTACCGCTCGCACGTTGCGCGCGATTCCATGCTCAACACCCCGCCCACCTGGAACTGGTACCTGGCCGGGCTGGTGTTCCAATGGATGCTGGCCGAAGGCGGCGTGGAAGCATTCGCCCGCCGCAACGCGGTCAAGTCGGGCCTGATCTATGAGGCGATCGACCAGTCCGGCGGCTTCTACCGCAATGAGGTCGTCGCGGCCGCACGCTCGCGCATGAACATCCCGTTCTTCCTGCCCGACGAGGCGCTCAACGCGCGTTTCGTCAGTGAATCCAAAGCCGCCGGCCTGCTGGCGCTGAAGGGCCACAAGGCGGTCGGCGGCATCCGCGCCTCGCTGTACAACGCCATGCCGGTGGAGGGCGCGCAGGCGCTGGCCGCCTTCATGCGCGATTTCCAGCAGCGCAACGGCTGACGCATTCGTTTTTCCCGGGGCGCCCGCCGCCCCACTGCAATTGGAACCCAGATGGCCACCAAACCCGCCAAGCCCAAGGCTGCCAAGCCAGCGCCGACCCCGCCCAAGGCGGCTGCTCCCGCGAAGAAGGCCAAGGCCGCCAAGCGCGACGCCGCGCCGGCCGTTGCCGCGCCCGTGCTGTCGGACGTGCGCGCCAAGATCGACCATATCGACCGCAGCATCCAGGCGCTCATCGCCGAGCGCGCCAACTTCGCCCACCAGGTCGGCAAGGCCAAGGGCAAGCTTGCTGCCGCGGTGGATTACTACCGCCCCGAGCGCGAAGCGCAGGTGCTGCGCATGGTGGTGGACCGCAACGAGGGCCCGCTCAGCGATGAAGTGCTGGTCCACGTCTACCGCGAAATCATGTCGGCCTGCCTGGCCCAGCAGGAGCCGCTGAAGATCGGCTATCTCGGCCCGGAAGGTACCTTCAGCCAGCAGGCCGTGCTCAAGCACTTCGGCCGCTCGGCGCTGGGCCTGCCGTTGGCCAGCATCGAAGAAGTGTTCCAGGAAGTGGAAGCGGGCAACGCCGATTTCGGCGTGGTGCCGGTGGAGAACTCGGGGCAGGGCACCATCCAGATCACCCTGGATATGTTCCTGACCTCCAACCTGAAGATCTGCGGCGAAGTGGAACTGCGCGTGCAGCAGTACCTGATGTCGCGCAGTGGCCGGCTGGAGGATGTCGAGCGCGTCTACGGCCACCCGCAGTCGTTCATGCAGACCTCCTCGTGGCTGCGCGCCAACCTGCCCAAGGCCGAGAAGATTCCGGTCTCCAGCAATGCCGAAGGCGCGCGCCGCGCCCGCAATGCCGATGATGCCGCCGCGATTGGTGGCGAGAGCGCCGGGCATGTGTACGGCCTGAAGAAGGTGGTGACCAAGCCGATCCAGAACGACGCGGACAACACCACGCGCTTCCTGGTCATCGGCCGCAACATCTTCCCGACCTCCGGCCACGACCGCACCTCGGTGCTGGTGTTCATCCACGACAAGCCCGGTGCGCTGTTCGATGTGCTCAGCCCGTTCGCGCGGCATGGCATCAGCATGAACCGGATCGAGTCGCGCCCCTCGCACAACGCCAAGTGGGAGTACGGCTTCTTCATCGATCTGGCCGGCCATGTCGACGACGAGGCGATGCAGGCGGCCTTGGCCGAGCTCAAAGCGCACTCGGCGCAGATCAAGATCCTCGGCTCCTATCCGGTCGCCGTGCCCTGATCCGACCGGCGTAGCCGCCTCGCGCGCTGCGCTCGGCCCGGCGCCCGTAGGGGCGCTGCGGCCCCTCCCGCACACCGTTGCATCGCCGCCGCGGCGGCCCGCCCCCTAGGATTTCCGATGACCGCATCTCCGTACTGGATCGCCCACAAGGGCCAGCCCCTGCAGGGCAGCCTGACCATTCCCGGCGACAAGTCTGTCTCGCACCGCTCGGTGATGTTTGCCGCGCTGGCCGATGGCGTGTCGCGTATCGATGGCTTCCTGGAAGGCGAAGACACCCGCGCCACCGCGGCGATTTTTTCGCAGATGGGCGTGCGCATCGACACCCCGTCGCCCTCGCAGCGCATCGTGCACGGCGTCGGCGTGGATGGACTGAAGGCACCGAGCGCCCCGCTGGATTGCGGCAATGCCGGCACCGGCATGCGTCTGCTGGCCGGGCTGCTGGCTGCACAGCCGTTTGACTCGGTGATGGTCGGGGATGAATCGCTGTCGCGCCGCCCGATGCGCCGCGTGACCGGTCCGCTGGCCGAGATGGGCGCGAAGATCGATACCGAGGCCGATGGCACCCCGCCGCTGCGTGTACACGGGGGGCAGGCGCTGCACGGCATCGCGTTCGCCTCGCCGGTCGCCAGCGCGCAGGTCAAATCCGCCGTGCTGCTGGCCAGCCTGTATGCCGAGGGCGAAACCTCGGTCACCGAGCCGCATCCGACCCGGGATTACAGCGAGCGCATGCTGCGCGCGTTCGGCGTGGATATCGAGTTCTCCCCGGGCAAGGCACGCCTGCGTGGTGGCCAGCGGCTGCGCCCGACCGATATCGTGGTGCCGGCCGATTTCTCCTCGGCCGCGTTCTTCCTGGTGGCGGCGAGCGTCATCCCGGGTTCCGAACTGCGCCTGCGTGCGGTGGGCCTCAACCCGCGCCGTACCGGGCTGCTGGCGGCGCTGCGCCTGATGGGCGCGGACATCACCGAAGAAAACCATGCCGAGCAGGGTGGGGAAGCGGTGGCCGATCTGGTGGTGCGCTACGCACCGCTGCACGGTGCCGAGATTCCCGAAGCGCTGGTGCCGGACATGATCGATGAGTTCCCGGCGTTGTTCGTCGCGGCGGCAGCGGCGCAGGGCAACACGGTGGTGCGCGGTGCGGCCGAACTGCGGGTCAAGGAATCGGACCGCCTGGCCGCGATGGCAACCGGCCTGCGTACCCTGGGCGTGCAGGTCGATGAAACCGATGACGGCGCGACGATCCATGGCGGCGCCGTGCTTGGCAGCGGCACCATCGAGAGTCACGGCGATCACCGCATCGCGATGGCCTTCGCGATTGCCGGCCAGCTCAGCAGTGGCGAGGTGCGCGTCAATGACATCGCCAACGTGGCGACGTCCTTCCCGGACTTCGATGGCCTGGCGACGGGCGCCGGCTTCGGGCTTCGCGCCGCTTGAGGTAGCGCCCGGCTCTGTCCGGCGGCTGCGTCGAGACCTGGGTGGTTGCCGGGCAGCGCCCGGCACTACCTGTCGCCGTGGCGTCGATACGCGGGATGAAAAAAGGGAGGCCATTGGCCTCCCTTTTCGTTTCCGCCTCAGCGCCTCCGTTTAGCGCTCGGTGCGGAAATCCACCGGCACGCGCACCACGCTGGCCACGGCACGGCCGTTGTGCATCGCCGGCTCGAACTTCCAGTCGCGCACGGTGGTCAGTACCGCTCGATCCAGATCGCGATCACGCGTGCCACTACGCTGCACGATATTCGCCTCGGTCACCTGGCCGCGGGTATCCACGTTGAGGCTGGCCACCACGCTGCCCTGCACGCCGCTGCGCAGGGCAGTGCGCGGGTAAGCCGGCTTGGCGTTGCTTGCCAGCGGACGGGCCTCGCGGTTTCGCACGGCCGGCGTCGCCTTGCGCTGCTCGGCCGCCGGTGCGGCCTGGCGCTCAGCAGGTGCCGGCGTGGTGGCCACGGGTGCAGTTTCGGTGGCGGGCAACATGCGCTGGCCCACCGGCGCGTCGTTCGTATCGCCCGGGGTGGCATACCGCAACCACACCAGCGCGGCGGCGAACATCGCCACGATCAACGCCACCCACAACCAGGGGGAGGTGCGGCGATGGTGGGGCTCATCGATCACGTCGCGCTGATGCTGCGGCGAATGGGGCATGTCCGGGGCATGGGTAACACTCATGGCTGACTCCTGGTGTCGATGTGACACCCGCAGTCTTGCCCGGACACGGTTGTGGATGTGTCAGCGCAACGTCAACGCGACGACTGCATTCCCATCGAGGTTCAGTTTGCTGAGCCGTTGCACAATCGCCGCACGTGGCGGCGATGATTCACTGCGGCGTGAAGTCGAACGGCACTTCCAGGCTGCCAGGCACGGGCACACCGTTGTTCTGCGCCGGCTGGAAACGCCAGCGACGCACCGCATCGGACGCCGCGCGGTCAAGGTCGCGTGAACCGCTGCGCTGGATCAACGTCACGGCCGAGGGATAGCCGGTGGCATCCACATCCACGCGGACCACCACCGTGCCGCGGTCACCGCGGCGCAATGCGGCGGGCGGGTAACTCGGCGGCGGCGACTGGTCGGCAATCGGCTGCGGGCGGTCGCTCGGCGCCATGGCCGTGGGCGCGGCGGGTGCGGCGGCCGCAGCCGGGGCGGACGGCGGTGGCGGCGGGGCCGTCTCCACCAGCTGCGGCTTTTCCTCGTTGACCGGCGGGGCCTTGGCGTCGGGCATGTCGCTGGAGCCGGCGGCAGCGGCCAGCGGCTCGGGCAGCGGCACCACGTCGGCCACCTGGGCGGGGGTCTGCGCGGCCGGGTCGGCCTTGTAGAAGTCGGTGTTGCGGCTGCTCAGCCATACCACCAGGAACAGCAGCAGGCCCACGCCGAAGGCGATCGCGGCGATCACGAGGCTGCGGCGGGGCAGATGGAAGGTGATGTTCTTGCCAGAAGTCGAGCGGGAAGCAGACATGGGGCATACCGTATGGATCACCGCGATTCTGCCACGCCCGGGATGAACCGGCGGCAGAAAAACGCATAACAGGCGATAATCCCCCTCCGAATCCGTAGACCCCTCTGCCGCCATGCTCGATCCAGCCCTGCTCCGCCAACAGCCCGCCGACCTTGCCGAACGCCTGCGCTCCTCGCGCGGTTTCGAGCTGGATGTCTCCGGGCTGGAGTCGCTGGAAGCCGATCGCAAGCGCATCCAGGTGCGCACGCAGGAGCTGCAGAGCCTGCGCAACAGCCGTTCCAAGGCGATCGGCCAGGCCAAGGCCAAGGGCGAAGATGTCTCGGCGATCATGGCCGAGGTGGCCGCGTTCGCCGATGAGCTGAAGGCCTCGGAAGTGGCCCTGGATGAGTTGCGCGAGAAGATTGAAGCGATCGCGCTGGGCATTCCGAACCTGCCCGCCGAGGATGTGCCGGCCGGCAAGGATGAGTCGGAGAATGTCGAACAGAAGCGCTGGGGCACCCCGCGCGCGTTCGATTTCCCGGTGCTTGATCATGTCGAGCTGGGCGCCCGCAACCGCTGGCTGGATGGCGAGACCGCGGCCAAGCTGTCCGGCTCGCGTTTCACCGTGCTGCGTGGCCCGATCGCGCGGCTGCACCGTGCGCTGGCGCAGTTCATGCTAGACCTGCACACCGGCGAGCATGGCTACGAAGAGACCAATGTGCCGGCGCTGGTCAATGCCGAGTCGCTGCGCGGTACCAGCCAGCTGCCGAAGTTCGAGGACGATCTGTTCAAGACGGCCGTGGGCGATTCCACGCGCTACCTGATTCCGACCTCGGAAGTGCCGCTGACCAACATCGTGCGCGATGACATCATCGATGCCGACCAGCTGCCGCTGCGCATGACCGCCCATTCGCTGTGCTTCCGTGCCGAAGCCGGCAGTGGCGGCCGCGACGTGCGCGGCATGATCCGCCAGCATCAGTTCGAGAAGGTGGAGCTGGTCGCCGCGTGCACCCCGGCGCAGAGCGATGAAGAGCACCAGCGCATGACCCGCTGTGCGGAAGTCGTGCTGGAGAAACTCGGCCTGCCGTACCGCAAGGTGCTGCTGTGCACCGGCGACATGGGCTTTTCGGCCATCAAGACCTATGACCTGGAAGTGTGGCTGCCCTCGCAGGACACCTACCGCGAGATCTCCTCGTGCTCCAACTGCGGTGATTTCCAGGCGCGCCGCATGCAGGCACGCTGGCGCAACCCGGAAACCACCAAGCCCGAGCTGCTGCACACGCTCAACGGCTCCGGCGTGGCGGTCGGCCGCGCGATGATTGCAGTGATGGAGAACTACCAGAACGCCGACGGCAGCATCACCGTGCCGGATGCGCTCAAGCCCTACATGGGCGGTGTCGAGATCATCGGTTGATCCAGCGCCGTGACGCATGAAAAAAACCCGCCGGAAGGCGGGTTTTTTGTGGGTGGCTACCGGGGCGTCATCGGCGTCAACACGCCCATCGGCAACCAGCCAGAGGACGTGCCGCCGACCACCTCGCACCACACCCAGCTGTTGAGCTCGCGCTCACCGCGCACCTGCTGGCCCACGTCGACATCCAGTTCGCGCGCACAGTAAGCCTCGGCCGCTACCGCATCGCCCTGTGCGTTGCCGCCGATCACCTGCGCCGGCACCCACCCAGCGGCCTGGCCCGGCGTCTGGCACAGATACCAGTTGTCCCAGCCTTCGGGCCCCTGATAGCGCTCGCCGACCTGCAGTGCGTCGCCGGGTTGCAGGGTGATCGGATGTGGGAATTCGCTGCGGTGGGCGGCGGTGACGCGGTAGTCCATGCGGGCTGATCCAGAGAAGGACGGATCAGCATAGCGATCTGCGCGACCGCCTTGGGTCGAATGCGTCACGTCGGGTGCTTCCGGTCCAGAGCCTGATCGAGTAAGGCGGAACTCCGTTGTGCTGTCGGTGCAGAGCTCCATCGATCACCAGATGAATTCCCGGCCAGCGCGGAACCCTCTGCCCACAAGGCGCGCAGGGCAAAGGGGGCGGTTCTGGAGTTTCCGGCGGAGTCCGTGGGATGTGACCTGCGTCCACTCGCGCAGCCGGGCGGCAACGACGATGGATAACGTCATTCACCTCCCGCAGGACCATCCCCGTGAACGCAGTGGGCACAACAACGCCGCCTTTCCACCCGGCAGGGGCTGCTGCGTGGATGCTTCTGGTGA
The DNA here is from genome assembly GCF_056393115.1 of Stenotrophomonas sp. Steno-Z10-BAI. Classification (NCBI taxonomy): domain Bacteria; kingdom Pseudomonadati; phylum Pseudomonadota; class Gammaproteobacteria; order Lysobacterales; family Lysobacteraceae; genus Stenotrophomonas; species Stenotrophomonas sp. Steno-Z10-BAI. The sequence goes on from NZ_JBWJOZ010000002.1 coordinate 140,017, forward strand.
TCGCCTGGCTGTGCTTCCTGATTCCCTTTCCGGGGCTGGGGCTCTTCATCGGCTGGCCACTGAATCTGGTGGCCTTCACCCTGGCCATCGTGGCGATGTCCAGCGGTGGGGTGACCAGGGGTCTCGCACCGTTGCTGCTCTCGCTGATGGTCTCGCCGATGGTGTACTTCGTTGGCATCGCCATCTTTGCCGGAACGCTGAGCGCAGTCAGCGCCCCGCGGGAAGATGCGCACGCCGCCGAGACCGAGAGCGAGGCGATCAGCGTGCTGGCCGACACCATCGAGCTGGCCGCGCGGCAGCTGTATCTGGACTACCAGGCCAATGAGATCGCCGCCGACGTGCTCTACAAGGGCAAGCCCCTGGTGATCTCCGGCGATGTGGAGGCCATCCAGGGCGATTCTCTGGATCAGCCCGTCGTCCACTTGTCCGCCGGCCCTGACGCGCGGGTGCTGCTGATGGGGCTGACAACGACGGATGCCGCCGGCCTGCGTAAAGGCGAGGCCATCACCGCGGCCTGCACCGGCGATGGCATGGCACGGGAGACCCCGGCAATGCGCCATTGTGACCTGAGGTAGGTTACAGGGGGCCAGGCGCGCCGCGGCGGCAGGACGCCGGCAGCCGGCAGCCAGGCAAAAAGATGGCCCCGAAAGGGGCCATCAGGGGGAGCGCCGGCAGGGGAGAGAGAACCGGCGTCCCACCACCACACCGTCACGACGAGGGGGAGGGAACGGTGTGGGTCGCCTGACTCACGCCGCGGCGAGTGCTTCCGGCTGCGGCAGCGCGGCCAGCGCCTGCGCAATCGCATCGGTGCGGTGCTGCGGCGAATAGGCAATGCCCTCGGCACGCACGAACTCGACGTTGTCGATGCCGAAGAAGGCGAACACTTGGCGCAGGTACGGATCCTGGAAGTCGGTCGGGGCGCCGGTATGCAGGCCACCGCGGCTGCTGGCCACGATCACGCGCTTGCCGCCGGCCAGGCCCACCGGGCCGTTTTCGGTGTACTTGAAGGTGCGCCCGGCCACGGCCAGGCGGTCAATCCACGCCTTGAGGGTGGAGGCGACGCTGAAGTTGTACATTGGGGAGCCAATGACCACCACGTCGGCGGCGAGGAACTGTTCCAGGACCTGCTCGGCATCGGCCACTTCGGCCGGGTCGGACTGGGCCAGCGACGAGCTGCGCAGGTGCGGGACCGGCTGGGCGTCGAGGTCGCGGTAGCTCACCTCCAGGCCCGGCACCTGGTCGCGCCACTGCTGGACCACGGCGGCGGAGAGCTGGCGGGAGACCGAGTTGTCGCCAAGCACGCTGGCGTCGATGTGAAGAAGCTTCATGGCAATCACCTGTTATCTGGGGAGGGGCGGGGCAGGGCGCCGCCGACGGAGATCAGGTTAGGTTGTTGCCTGTTTGGAATAAAGGTGGTTGAATACCACGTATTGTTCTATATCTGGAACTTCGGTATGCAAGACCTCAACGACCTCTACTACTTCGCCATGGTGGTGGATCATGGTGGCTTCGCCGCAGCAGAACGCGCGCTCGGCATCCCCAAATCCCGCCTGAGCCGCCGTATCAGCCAGCTGGAAACCGACCTGGGCGTGCGCCTGCTGCAGCGCTCCACGCGCCGCTTCGCGGTGACCGACGTCGGCACCAGCGTGCATCGCCACGCGCAGACCATGCTTGCCGAGGCCCAGGCCGCACGCGAGGTGGTGGATCGCCTCAGCGCCGAGCCGCGCGGCCTGGTGCGCGCCAGCGTGCCGGTCTCACTCGCGCAGATGCAGCTGCCCAAGCTGCTGCCGATCTTCCTGGCGCAGTACCCCAAGGTGCGGCTGCAGCTGAACATCAGCAACCGCCGCGTGGACATCATCAACGAAGGCTACGACGTCGCCCTGCGCGTACGTTCGCGCCTGGATGACGATGGCAGCCTGGTGATGCGCAGCTTCGGCCAGGTGCAGGAATTGCTGGTGGCCAGCCCCAAGTACCTCGACCGCGCCGGCCGCCCGAAAGACCCGGACGAGCTGACCAATCACGTCACCCTGAGCATCAGCGAAGACGAAGCCCGTCAGCGCTGGGAACTGCACGGCCCGGAAGGCGCGGTCCGCCGCGTGGACCTGCAGCCGCGCGTGGCCGGCTTCGACTTCCCGCTGCTGCAGAGCATGGTCAAGGACGGCTTCGGCATCACCATGCTGCCGGAAACCGTCTGCGCCGACGCCGTGCGCAACGGCGAACTGGAAGTGGTGCTGCCGGACTGGTCGCTGCCGCAGGGCATCTGCCACGCCGTGTTCGCCTCCCGCCGCGGCCTCCTTCCGGCGGTGCGGGTGTTCATCGACTTCCTGGCCGAACACCTGCCGCCGCAGCTGGAGGCTTCGCGCCTGGATTGCGGTGGCGCGTGCGAGCGGGCCAAGGAAAAGATCAAGGCCAGTGCCTTGGGCGCGTTGGCGGTGGATGCCGGGTGAGCCGCGCAGGTCTTGGGTAAATCGGGCCTGTCATGCGAGAATGCGGCCCCGGCCAAGCGCCGGACCGCACACCGGAGAGATGGCCGAGCGGTTTAAGGCACCGGTCTTGAAAACCGGCGAAGGGTCATTCCTTCCGTGGGTTCGAATCCCACTCTCTCCGCCAGATACGCAAAGCGCCCCGAAAGGGGCGTTTTGCGTATCTGGCGGAGAGAAAAGGGTGCCGAGGCCACGCGGGTTCGACGGATTCGCCGGGAGCGAATCCGGACAGCCGAACGGCTGGCCCTGGAGCGCGCAGCGCGGAAGGGTTGGGTGCATGGATGCACCCAACAATCTCAGGCCACCGATCGCTATCAGCACGGAGCGCCCCAAAAGGGGCGTTTTGCGTATCTGGCGGAGAGAAAAGGGTGCCGACGCCGCGCGGGTTCGACGGATTCGCCGGGAGCGAATCCGGACAGCCGGACGGCTGGCCCTGGAGCGCGCAGCGCGGAAGGGTTGGGTGCATGGATGCACCCAACAATCCCTGGCCACCGGTCTCTATCAGCACGGAGCGCCCCGGAAGGGGCGTTTTGCGTATCTGGCGGAGAGAAAAGGGTGCCGACGCCACGCAGGTTCGACGGATTCGCCGGGAACGAATCCGGACAGCCGAATGGCTGGCCCTGGAGCGCGCAGCGCGGAAGGGTTGGGTGCATGGATGCACCCAACAATCCCTGGCCGCCGATCCCTATCAGCGCAAAGCGCCCCGAAAAGGGCGTGACACATCACCGCTGATCGCATTCGACCAGCGGTAGCGCGTTCCGATGCGATCGCTAACCAATTGCAGCCCGTTCACGAAGTTCAGGCAGCTTGAGCCACTGACCAAACTGCCCGCTATGCCAAGGCCAAGCGATGTCCCCGCCGAGTCGCGCCAGGCGAGTGCCCCATGACCCGCTTGTACGCGCGACTAAAGGCAGCCTGCGACGCGTACCCAAGACGCTCTGCCACTATCTCGATGGATAGGCTTTGCTGGCTCAGCCATTGACTCGCCAATTGCATACGCAGCTCAGTCACGTATCGCAGAGGCGCGGTCCCTATGACGGTCTGGAACCGGTCCGCAAAGACAGATCGCGAGATGTTGGATTCTGCAGCCAGCGCTTCGACGGTCCAGTCACGTCCAGGGTCTCTGTGTAGAGCAAGCAACGACAGCGACAAACGAGGGTCGCGCATGGCCATGACCAGGCCGGCGGCTCCGTCGCAACCGCGCTCGACCCAGTCACGCACGATCATGGCGGCGACGGCATCCGCCAGCCGGGCGAGTATGCCTGCATAGCCAATACGTCCGGAGCACACCTCGCGCTTCATCGCGTCGACCATCGGCAACAGCCCAGGGAACGCAGCGGCGTTGCCATCGGCCAACATCACGGCCGGCATCAACTTGCTCAACCCTTGCATGCCACCGAGATCGAACAGCATGCATCCGTGGAAAAGCACTGCGCTTGGCACGGAATGTGTACTCGGGCACGTGTCTATCCCGCTCACCGTGTCACCCAGTGGGGCGGCCTCTATCGTTTCCAGGCACTGGACGGGATGGTCCTCGCCCGACACCAGTGCGTGGCCTTCTCCGCGGGGAAGAAGCACGACATCCCCGGCGGACAGAAGGTGTTGGCTGCCATCCGCGCCTCGAAGGATCGCACTGCCCACTGCCAGGTAATGGAAGTAGGCATGGCCTGGCTTCGGGGGAAATCCAAGTCCAAAGGTCGGCCCGGTCTGGATGCGTCGGTATTGGACGCCATGCAGTCGCATGCCGGTCAGCAGCTCGCTGATCAGGTCGGAGGGCTGGGACTGGTGTGGAGCGTGGATCATTGAGCGGACCGGGGCTTCGATCAAAAATATAGGTTGGACAATCATAGATCATCCTGCCCTGCCTCCCTAGACTCTCGGCTGCACGAATGTACTGGGATCTGTGATGAGCAATAACGTAGTTGATGCCGCGAACACGCCTGATTCTGTGGACAGGGGGAGCGGGGAGCCTTCTTCATCGGCATGGGTGGCGGTGTTTTCGCTGGCCATGGGGGTCTTCGGGCTGCTCACGGCGGAATATCTACCGGCCAGTCTGTTGACGCCGATGGCGGCGGACCTCGGGGTGTCGGAGGCGCTGGCCGGCCAAGCGGTGACGGTCACCGCAGTTGTGGCGCTGTTTGCTGGCCTGCTTGTGCCGCGGCTGACCCGTTCGATAGACAGGCGGCGGGTGCTGCTGGGTTTCACGGCTCTGATGATCCTCTCCAACGTCTTGGTGGCGTTGTCATCCAGCATGGGGGTCCTGCTGCTGATGCGCGTGCTTCTGGGCATTGCGCTGGGCGGTTTCTGGAGCATGGCAGCGGCCGTGGCCATGCGGTTGGTGCCGTCACAGCGCGTGCCTCGCGCGCTGTCCATCATCTTCAGCGGGATTGCGGTCGGCACGGTGGTGTCGGTTCCTTTGGGGAGCTACCTCGGCGGGTTGCTGGGCTGGCGCAGCGCCTTCTGGGCGGCGACGGCGGTAGGGGGACTCACGTTTGCGTTCCAGTGGTTCACGCTGCCCCGAATGGCGCCGCGCAAGGCGGCGACCCCTGAGTCGGTGGTGGGGCTCCTACGCCGGCCGGGTGTTGCAGTCGGAATGCTCGGTTGCGTTCTGGCACACACCGGTCAGTACTCGCTCTTTACCTATATCCGCCCAGCGTTGGAGAGCTTGGGGCAGATGAGCGCTGATGGCCTGGCGCTGATTCTGCTCGGCTTTGGTGTGGCGAACTTTGTCGGCACACTGCTGGCCGGCTGGCTCATGGAGCGCAGTATGAAGGTCACGTTGGTGATCATGCCTGCCGTGGTTGGCGTAGCTGCTCTGGGCATGCTCCTGTTGCCGGTGGGCGCTGGCGGGCTGTCACTCCTGGTCGCGCTCTGGGGCCTGGCCTTCGGTGGCGTGCCGGTGGCGTGGTCGAGCTGGGTCGCACGTGCGGTGCCCGATCAGGCCGAGAGTGCGGGCGGGATGGTGGTTGCAGCGGTGCAGTCCTCCATCGCCGCGGGCGCTGCCTTGGGCGGCCTGGTGTTCGGATTGGGCGGCATCGTCGCAGTCCTCACTGTGGCTGCAGCGGTGATGCTCCTCGCCAGTCTGCTCATTGCGTTGCGGGTCAGGGTGAACTCGCCGACGTTCTCGGCAGGCCCGGCGTTTCATATGTGACGACCCCACCAGGAACACACGTCCGAATTGAAGGGCCGTCGATGTGGTCGGCGTCCTTTCTCCACCTCCGCTAAAATGTTCAGCCCTGTTTGAACTGGCGCCCGCATACGAGCATGCGCTTAGAGGACGTTGTTGTTGATGATGTTGAAAGGTCTGGTGGTGTTGTTGTTGGTTTTTGCTTCGGTTCCTGGCATGGCAGCAGAGCTGGTTGGCCGCGCGACGGTCACGGATGGGGACACGCTTACCGTGGCGAAGCAGCGCATCCGCCTCTGGGGCATCGATGCGCCGGAAAGCGCCCAGCAATGCACCGCCAAAGACGGACGTCCCTGGCCCTGTGGCCGGCGGTCAGCCGCCGTGCTGGATGAGTATCTGCTGGACAAGACCGTTCGTTGCCAGCCCAAGGACACCGACCGCTACGGCCGGGTGGTGGCGGAGTGCTTTGTCCAGGGGGCGTCGGTCAATCGGTGGATGGTGCGCTCCGGTTGGGCGGTCGCGTATCGCCAGTACGCCACGGCATTCATCGCGGACGAAGCCGACGCGCGCCAGCACCAGCGGAACCTCTGGCAGGGGCCATTCCAGATGCCAGCTGACTATCGGCGCAGCAAGCGTGACCAGACGGCACGACAAGCCCCGGTGGCCGCTCAGTCGTCGTCGGGCGGGTGCCGCATCAAGGGCAACATCTCCCGCGAGGGCAGGAAGATCTACCATGTGCCCGGCCAGCGGGACTACGAGCGCACGCGCATCGACCTGAGCCACGGCGAGCGCATGTTCTGCAGCCCTGCGGATGCCATGCGCGCAGGGTGGCAGCCGGCGAAGCGCTGAGCGTCTCAAACCCTCCCATACAGGCGGCGACGCAGCGCGCCCGCCACTGCCGCGATAGCCATCGCAGGCAACGCCAGCACCAGTGCGTAGACCACTCCGGCCAGCAACAACGGACCAACGCCTGACATCACGGCCACCACCGGCACTTGCAGCACCATGAGCAACAGTCCCCATAGCCAGGCCTTACGGGGAAAACACGCGCCTAGCACTGCGGCAATGGCCAGTGCGAGGGGATAGACGACGGTCCAGAACGCAGGCGCGTCCCAAGGCTCGCCGCCGGGCGTCCGCCAGGCCACCAGCACCCAGAACACCACGCCGACCTTCAGCGTGACAGCACTTGCTGCAATGGAATTTCCCGTTATCCGCATTGTTGGGCTCCCGCACGAACATGCAGGATGCCACTGTTGCGTTGACGGTGTATGACCAGCACCGGCATCGGGACACACGCCCGCCAGCGCAGAAAACGGCAGCCTCCTATCTGACCGCCTTGCCATACATCTCCGACAGCATCGCCTTGTACGCCGCCAACGGCTGCAAGCCCACCGCACGCCGCCGTGCATCCAGCGTTTCCATATCCTCGGTGGGCCGCAGTTCCATCGCGCCATCGGCAGCATCCCCGAACTGCGTTCCGTAACGCTGCGATTTCCCCTGCGCCAGCAACACGCGATCCGTAAGCAGCGCCACGTCAGCGGCATCGGCATCGCCGGCTTCAGCGGCTTTCTGCATCAAGCCCAGTGCCTGCGCCTGGAACGCGGGATCATGATCGGCATGCTGCACGATCACCCATGCGGCCTTGGCCCCATCGCGGTCGACGCGCGCGATACCCGGCCAGCCCTTCTCGGCGATGATGCCCTTCAGCCAGGTCGCATTGGCTTCCTTCACCGGCGCGGTCTGCCCCCACGCATCTCCGCCGCCTGCCGCGATGGCGGCATGTTGTGCTGCCTGATCCTTGGCCTCACGCGCCAACAGTTCAAGTCGCAGGGGCGCATCGCGCAGCGTCTCGCGCTTCTTCTCTTCGGCGATCACGCGCTGCAGCACCGCCGGCCACGCCGGATCGTCACGCAGTGCGTCCAGCCCGGGCCGTTGTTTCGTGCGCAGGTCGCCCAGCGCAAGGCGACCGCTCGCGAGCAGGGCATCAACGTATGCAAACGCCTCAGCATGATCGCCCGCAGCGGCTGTGCATTCGATCAACAGGAGTTCGCCGCCGTCGGGGAAGGGGATGTCCTGCCTGTACAGCTCACCCAAGGTGGTGCTGCAGGCGGCATAGTCCTCGTTGCCGTAGTGATCCAGCGCGGAGAAGAAGCTGGGCGGCTCAGCGGCGGTTGCCGCGGCGGCTGCGAACAGGGCGACAGTCAGCGTTGCTGCCCGGGTTGCCGGGTAGGAGCGTATCAACCTTGAACGCATCGCAGTTCTTCCACGCAGGGCGTACAGGAAACGTAGCCGCTACCTGCCAGGGAGTTCAAGCCCTCATCCCGCCGTCAGGGGCATGCGCGTCGAATCCTGCTGCCTCACAGGCTGTAGCCGATGGGCGGGCGCATGATGCCCTCAGCCCAGCCCTGGAAGCCGTATGTCCACTCCCGCGCCAGAGAACGGAAAGTACGACGTGATGATTATCGGCGGCAGCTACGCCGGCATGTCCGCAGCGCTGCAGCTTGTGCGCGCCCGGCGCAACGTGCTGATCATCGACGGGGGAAAGCCACGCAACCGCAATGCCCGCGTCGCCCATGGCTTCCTCGGCAGGGAAGGCCTGCCGCCGGCGGACATTGCCTCCCAGGCCCGCGACGAGCTGCTGCGCTATCCCACCCTGACCTGGCTCACCGGTACGGCGGTGGCGGCGCAGCCGATCGATGACGGCAGACGCTTCAAGATCCGGGTTGAAGCGGGCCAGACATTCGTGGCGGATCGAGTGATCCTGGCCCACGGGGTAACCGACGACCTGCCCGACATCGAAGGCATCGGCGAGCGCTGGGGCCGAAGCGTTTTTCATTGCCCGTACTGCCACGGCTACGAGGTGTTTGAGGGGCGCATCGGGGTGATTGGCTGCGCGAAGGATGGCGGTGCGGCCCAGGCGCTGCTGCTGTGCGATTGGGGGCAGATCACGCTGTTCTGCAGCGAGGCATCCGCCAGGATCGATGCCGAGCAGCGTGCACGGCTGGAGGCGTGCGGCGTCGTGATCGAGTCGGCCCAGGTGCAGCGCGTGGAGGACGCCGCCACCGTGGTGCTCGCCGATGGACGAAGCGTCGCGGTGGATGCGCTGTTCATCTCGCCGCACTCGCGGCTGTCCAGTGATCTGGCCGAGCAATTGGGCTGTGAGCTGAAGGATGGCGGCTGCATCACCACCGATTCGGCTAAGCAGACTACGGTGCCGGGTGTCTTCGCCTGCGGCGACGCGGCCCGGATGGCGGGCAGCATCGCGCTGGCAGTGGGTGAGGGCGCGCTGGCGGGGGTGGCGGTGCACCACGCATTGATGGGGTTGCTGGAGTGATGCGATCTTTAATGTAACTAAGAATGTTACATTATGCGCCACTGTGAACAAGGTGGCCTGCATGTCCTTCTCCAATCCCGATGCCGTCGCCCAGTACACCGACAACCTGGTCCGCCAGGTACCCGGCGTCCAGGCGTTGCATCAGATGGCCCACGTTCTGCTCGCCGAACACGTACCGCCACATGGGCGCGTATTGGTGCTCGGGGCTGGCGGTGGCATGGAGTTGAAGGCCTTTGCCGAGGCGAGTCCTGCCTGGCACTTCACCGGCGTGGATCCTTCCGCCGAGATGCTGGGGCTCGCCAAGCGCGTGCTCGGGGGTGCGCTGTCGGCCCGGGTGGAACTCATCGCAGGCTATATCGACAGTGCGCCAGCTACCGCATTCGATGGCGCCACCTGCTTGCTGACGCTGCATTTTCTCTCGGCCGAAGAGCGCCTGCGTACGCTGCGTGCACTACGGCGTCGGCTCGCGCCTGGTGCACCGCTGATCATTGCGCACCATAGCGTGCCGGGCGATCCGGCAGAGAAGCGCCGGTGGTTCCAGCGCTGGGCGGCGTTCGTGACAGCGCGTGGACTGGGCGGTGAGACGGCCGCTGTACGAGCCGATACGATCACCAACCGATTGCCCACCCTGTCGCCGGAGGAAGAAGTCGAGCTGCTGGAGGAGGCAGGATTCGAGCGGCCGAGTCTGTTCTATGCCGCGCTTTCGTTCAGAGGTTGGGTGGCGTACGCCGGCGATGCACACGGCTAGCCTCCCACTGCTCTCTGCCCGATGTGGGTCAGAGAGCGGTGGGGTCAAGACTCAGCGGCGAGCGTCGTCGCGCGCCTTGCCCACGTCGCTTTGGACTTCGCCAACACCCTTCTGGATCTTGCCTTCCACTTCCTTCGTCTTGTCGCCGGTGACCTTGCCCACGACTTCCTTTACGGTGCCCTTGACCTGGTTCTTGGCGCCTTCAGTGCGATTCTTGTCCATGGTTGACTCCACAATTGGTTAGAGAGAGGGCCCGTGTTGCTGGGCATCTCCACCCTGACGGCAGCGCGGTGGCGCGAAGGTGAAATCTGCGCGCGGGCCCGGAATCCGTTCAAGCGCCGGAAAGGTTGATGCTCACGTGCGCTGCACGTCACTCATCCGCATCGCGTTCATCCCATCCATCGCCATCCCATGGCTGCGGTTCGGTGCTGGCTACGGTGGTATCCGGATCGACAGGCTCCAACAGGGTGTAATCGTCACGCGAAGGATCACGAAACGCGCGGCTGACCGGATAGGCCTCCAACGCCGCGGTGGAGGCGCGGGCACGCAATGCCGCAGGCGTCTGGAAGGCGCCACTCAACCAGTCCAGGGCGGTGGCCGGCGCGATGCAGATCGGCCCGTCCGGTGTGAGTGGGGAAGGGATCGCACTGTTGGGGCCGGTCAATACGGTGAAGCTGTCCAGCTGCTGGCCGTCGTCGCTTTCCCAGTGCTCCCACAAGCCGGCTGCGAGCAGGGCAAGGCCATCCGTGCGCTGCACGAACAGGGGCCAGGGGGGGCGGCGCTCGCGATCCCATTTGTAGTAGCCGGTCATGGGCAGCACGCACGGGCGCTGCGCCCAGGCCTGCGCGTAGATGCGGCTGCGTGGCGCGCGGTCAAGCCGTGCGGTCACCGTGGTATACGGCGTGGCCGGCTCCTTGGACCAACGCGGCACCAGGCCCCACACCATGTCGGCCACGGCGATGGAGCCGTCATGGTCGCGCGCGAGCACCGTGGCCACGCCACCCTTGGCGATGTTGTAGTGGTCCGGCGCGGCCGCCAGCGTCCGCGCCAACTCAGCAGGAAGGCCGGCGGGGAGTGACTCGCTATCAGCGATGGCTTGTGCGAAGCGGCGCATGGCAGCTGAGCATCCAACGGCATCCGTGACGGCATCGTGCGCAGCGCCTGCGATGTTGCACGCGTTGCAAGGGAGTCACGTGTCGGGATGGGGTTCCCCCAACGCTGCCCGCCGCGCCTGGAACACCTCCGGCGTCTGCGGTTTCACGAACAGCGCGACCAGCTCCGGGTACTCGGCTTTCACCGCCTTTTCAATGCGCGTGATGCAGGCCTCGATCTGCGGGGTGGTGCGATCATCCTCGAACTCCGCACTCAGCATCGCGACCACCTGGTCCGGGCCCATCTGCATCGTGGTCACGCCATTGGCGCGGCGCAGGTCCGCATCGTGGGTGGCGACGGCAAGAATACGTTTGGCGACGGCCGGGTGCGCGGGCTCACCGACCAGCAGGCCCTTGGTCTCGCGGGCGAGCAGGAAGGCGGTGACCGCGAGCACGCCGGCGATGCACAGCGACGCCACGCCATCCAGGACCGGCATGTCCAGCAACTGCGCGGCAAGCAGGCCGACCAGAGCAAAACCCAGGCCGAGCAGGGCGGCGCTGTCTTCCAGCAGCACGGTGAAGGTGGAGGGGTCCTTGCTGCGGCGGAACGCCTCGAAGTAACCCATCGCCCCCTTGGTGGCGCGGAATTCGCGCAGCGCGATCCACCATGAGGTGCCTTCGAACACAAAGGAGATGCCCAGCACCACGTAACTGATCAGGTGGTTGGTGGCCGGCTCGGGGGTGCGGATGTGCTGGATGCCTTCATAGGCCGATACACCGGCACCGGCTGCGAACACCAGCAGCGCCACGATGAAACTCCAGAAGTACAGCTCGCGCCCGTAGCCGAAGGGATGGAGCGTATCCGGCTTCTGCTCGGCACGGCGCAGGCCGTACAACAGCAGCAACTCGTTGATGGTGTCCACCAGCGAGTGGACGCCCTCGCTGAGCATGGCCGAGCTGCCGGAGATGCCGGCGGCGACGAACTTGGCGATGGCAATGGCCAGGTTGCCGGCGAGGGCGGCATAGATGACGAGACGGGAGCCCGTTGGCTTGGCCATGGCAGTGGTGGGGTGGGGAGGTGCGCGCATCATCGCCAACGGTGCGTCCCGGGCGCGTGCACATCGATCCAGGCGCTGGCACCGCCTGCCGGCCTTGACATGGATTTGCCCCGCTTGGCTTACATTGCTTTCCGCCTTCCGGCTGGCCCCCGCTGCCTGCCGTTCCCCCAGCTCCTGCAATGCCTTCAGTTCAAGGTTCGGTGCCCCGATGATGTCCATCCTTCCCTGGTCTGCCGCGCAGCTGCGCGGCACGCGCGCCCCGGTGGTTCTGGAGCGGTGCGCATGAGCGCAGTGGCGGGGCGCTTTCCCGGCAGCACCGGGCCGATGGCCGAGCAGGTCCGTGCACTGGATTGGCAGGCGACCCCGGTGGGGCCGATCGAGACCTGGCCGGGCGCGCTGCGCAATGCGGTCAATCTGATCCTGGCCTCGCCCGAAAGCATGTACGTGGTCTGGGGCGATGACCTGACGTTCTTCTTCAACGATGCCTACAGCCCGATTCTGGGGCCCCGCCTGGAGGGCGCGCTCGGCGCGCCGTTGAGGGAGCTGTGGGCCGATGCCTGGGGTGCCGTACGCGCGCCGATCGAGAACGCCTTTGCCGGTGAATCCTCCCGCTACGAGAACCTGCCGGTGGCGATGAGCCGTCAGGGCGTGCCTGAAGAGACCTGGTGGACGTTCTCGTTTTCGCCGATCTTCCTCGACGATGGCAGGGTCGGTGGCGCGTTCTGCGTGACCAACGAGGTGACCAGCATCATCGTGGCCCAGCAGCGCCTGGCCAAGGAGAACGAGCGGCTCATCGCGCTGTTCGACAAGTCGCCGATGTTCATGGCCTTCCTCAGCGGGCCTGAGCATCGGGTCGAGCTGGCCAATCCGGGTTACCAACGGCTGGTCGGCAATCGCCATGTGCTGGGCAAGTCGATCCGGGAGGCGCTGCCGGAAATCGTCGACCAGGGTTTCATGCCGCTGTTGGATGAGGTGTACCGCACCGGCACACCGTATATCGGCAGCGAGGTGGTGTACGACGCGCCGTTCCCGTCCGATCCGTCCTCGGCCCGGCGCATGCTGGATATCGTCTTCCAGCCTGTGGCCGGTGAGGATGGCAGCACGGCAGGCGTATTCGTTCAGGGCCTGGATGTCACCTCCCACATCGAGCTGCAGCGCACGATGCGGCAGGTGGAGGCGCGCAATCGCCAGATCATCGACAGTGCCAGCGATTACGCGATCGTCGCCTCGGACCTGCAGGGCAAGGTGACCCTGTGGAATGCCGGGGCCGAGCACATCTTCGGCTGGACCGAGGCGGAGATGCTGGGTCAGAACGTGGAGGTGATCTACACCGCTGACGATATCCAGGCCAAGCGGTTGCGGCACAACCAGGGCGTCTCGATGGCCTCGGGTGGGGTCAGTGGTGAGCGCTGGCTGGCGCGCAGGTCCGGCGAGCGCTTCTGGGCCAGCGGGGCGATGACCGTGCTGCGCGATGAAGATGGCGCCGTGCTGGGCTTCGTCAAGGTACTGGGCGACCGCACCCAGGAGCGCCGCGCCAGCGATGCACTGGCCCATAGCGAGCGCCGCCTCGGCGCGCTGGTGAGCGCCTCCTCGCAGTCGCTGTATGCGGTCACCGCGGACTGGCGCGAGATGCGTCAGATCCTGGCGACCGGGCCGGTGGCACCGGACGAGAGCCTGCCTGCGGTCACCGACTGGCGAGAACGCTACGTACACCCCGATGATCGTGCCCTGCTTGAGCAGGCCATTGCGCGTGCGATGGCGCAGCGGCTGCCGCTGGAACTGGAGCACCGCAGCCTGCTGGCCGATGGCAGTGTGCGTTGGGTGCAGATGCGTGCGGTGCCCTTGCTGGACAGCGCCGGTGAGATCACCGAGTGGTTCGGCACCGCCTCGGATGTGACCGAGCGGCGTCAGGCCGAAGAGCAGCTGCGCGAGTTGACCTTGACCCTGGAAGAGCGCGTGCAGACCCGCAGCGCCGCGTTGCAGGTGGCCGAGGAGCGGCTGCGGCAGAGTCAGAAGATGGAGGCCGTGGGTCAGTTGACCGGTGGCCTGGCGCATGACTTCAACAACCTGCTGACCGCCATCTCGGTGGGGCTGGAGCTGCTGGAGCTGCGGATCGATCAGGGGCGGTATGACGACATCGGCCGCTACCTGGAGATGGCGCAGTCCAGCGCGTCGCGTGCCACGGCGCTCACCCAGCGCTTGCTGGCGTTCTCCCGCCGGCAGACGCTCGCGCCCACGCCGGTGGTGGCTGATGCGATGGTGCGCGGCATGCTGGATATCATTTCGCGCACGCTGGGGCCTTCGATCGCGATCTCCACGCAGTTGGCGTCCGATCCCTGGGCGGTACTGGTGGATGTGCCGCAGATGGAAAATGCGCTGCTGAATCTGTGCATCAATGCCCGCGACGCGATGCCTCAGGGTGGCCCGCTGCTGATCAGCGCGGCCAACGTGAGCCTGCGTGGCGAGGGCGCGGCGGCGCTGGATACGCCGCCGGGCGATTACGTCCGGCTGGCCGTCAAGGACGCGGGGACCGGCATGGAGGCGGCGGTGATCGAAAAAGTATTCGAGCCGTTCTTCACCACCAAGCCGATCGGGCAGGGGACCGGCCTGGGGCTGTCGATGATCTATGGCTTCACCCGCCAATCCGGCGGGCAGGTGCGGATCGATTCCCAGGTTGGCCACGGCACCACGGTGGAACTCTACCTGCCGCGCTTCGTCGGCGAGACCCCTGCGGACGCCGCCCAAGAACCCTCACAGGACCTGCCGGCGCGTTCAGCGCCCAGCGTCGGCACCATTCTGGTGGTGGAAGACGAGGAAGCGATCCGCGCGCTGTTGACCGAGGTCCTTGGCGGCGCGGGTTATAGGGTGTTGCAGGCACCGGAAGGAGGCCAGGCCATCGACCTGCTGCGCTCCGACGAGACGATCGACCTGCTGATCACCGATGTGGGGCTGACCGGTGGGCTCAATGGCCGTCAGGTCGCTGACGCCGGCCGCCAGGTGCGTCCCGCGTTGCCAGTGTTGTTCATCACCGGCTACGCGGCGTCGGCAGCGGTGGGCGCGGGCCAGCTGGAGGACGGCATGGAAGTGCTGACCAAGCCCTTCACGACCGCCGAACTGGAGCGACGCGCCCGCGCGCTGTTGGCGATCAGGAACCCGTCGTAGCCAGGCCAGCTGCTGTCAGAGCAGGGACCTGACCGAGGTCACCAGTTGCTTGAGCGTGAATGGCTTGCGCAGCAGTTTGATCTCCTCGCCGCGGAAGTCGGGCCGGGCCCCGGCGGGCCCCGCGTAGCCGGTCACCAGCAGGATCGGCATGGCCGGGTGCAGGGTCGTGGCGATCGTGGCCAGATCGCGACCGTCCATGCCGGGCAGGCCGACATCGGACACCAGCAGGTCGAACGGGCCGTCGTGCCTGAGGCAACCCAGCGCGGCCTCGGCATCGCCGACGTCGAGGACATCGAAGCCATCGTCGTTGAGGATGTCCTTGGTCATCTCCCGGATGGGCGCATCGTCTTCGACGAGAAGCACGCGGCATCGTGGGTGGGTTCGTGCGGCAGTCATTGCGGGCGGAGATCCTCGTGGCGTGCAGCCACCGGTGCGGATCTCCACCTTAGCGCCGGTGCGTGTTAGCCGGCCGTGCATCGCGTGCCAGCCCCATGTCATCAGCGGGGGCGGGTGCCCGTCACGGCACCGCCTGGCATGGCCTCAGTTCAGGCGCTGCCGCTCTGGGTGGGGCTTTCATCCAACAGGGCAGTGCGGATGGACCGCGCCAGATCGCTGCGGGTGAAGGGCTTGGCCAACAGGGCGATGGTGCGGCCAACGGTGCCGCTTGCGTCGATATCGCGCGGATAACCCGAGGTGAACAGCACCCGCAGGCCGGGCTTGCGGACCAGTGCCTGCTTGGCCAGGGCCCAGCCGGACATGCCCGGCATCACGATGTCGGAGAACAGCAGGTCCACGCTGACGTCGGTGCGATCCAGCAGCCGCAGCGCCGAGGGGCCGTCATGCGCCTCGAGCACGCGATAGCCCAGCTGGCGCAGGGTATCGACGGTGTAAGCGCGCACATCGTCGTTGTCCTCGGCGACCAGCACGGTCGTTTCCGCCTCGACCTCGAAGGCGTCCAGCGCCTGTGCATCGGCCGGGCGCACGCTCGGCAGGGCGGAGGCCGAGCGCGGGAACAGCAGCGTGATCGTGGTGCCGCTGCCCTCGGTGGAATCGAGCAGAACGTGCCCGCCGGATTGCTTGGCGAAGCCATACACCATCGACAGGCCCAACCCGGTGCCACGGCCAACCTCCTTGGTGGTGAAGAACGGCTCGAACACCCGCGCCATGACCTCCGGCGGCATGCCCTGGCCGCTGTCGCGGACGCGCACCATGGCGTACTGGCCGGGCGGAACGTCCGGGTGCTGCGCCGCGTAATCCTTGTCCAGGTGGATGTTGTCCATCTCGATCGTCAGGCGGCCGCCCTCGGGCATGGCATCGCGTGCATTCACCGCCAGGTTGAGGATCGAGGCTTCCAGCTGGCTCGGATCGATCTCCACGCACCAGATATCCGGGCTGTGCACCATGTCGATCTGCACCAGCTCGCCCAGCGACCGTTTGAGCATGTCCTGCATGCCGCGCATTTCTTCGTTCAGATCCACCGGCAGGTTCTTCAGCGGCTGCCGACGCGAGAAGGCGAGCAGGCGCTGGGTGACGTTGGCCGCACGCATGACGCCCTTCATCGCGTTGTCTAGCGCGCGTGAGGAATTGCCTGCCGTGTCGCCGAGCCGGTCGGTCAGCATCTTGGCGTACTCGATGTTGCCGGCGATGACGGTCAGGATGTTGTTGAAATCATGCGCGATGCCACCGGTCAGCTGGCCCACCGCCTCGATTTTCTGGCTGTGCCGCAGCGCTTCTTCAGCCTGCCGCCGCGCGGTGGTTTCCACGGCCTCGGAGACGACGGCGGTGATCCGTGCCTGATGGTCGAACAGGGGGCGGAAGGAGAAATCGAACGTGCGCTTGCCGG
Organism: Stenotrophomonas sp. Steno-Z10-BAI; assembly: GCF_056393115.1. Lineage (NCBI taxonomy): Bacteria > Pseudomonadati > Pseudomonadota > Gammaproteobacteria > Lysobacterales > Lysobacteraceae > Stenotrophomonas > Stenotrophomonas sp. Steno-Z10-BAI. Next base: position 156,860 of record NZ_JBWJOZ010000002.1, read on the forward strand.
TTGGCAGGCGCAGTTCCAGTTCGTGGCGCGACGCCGTGCCCGCCGCAGCCTCCAGGATGGCCGTGCAGACCACGCCGGGAACGCCGGGCGTGTCGGCGAACCAGGCCGATTCGCAATAAAGGCTGCCGCGCACGTCCTGCTTGTCGGCGAGGATGGCCGCCAGCGAGGCCGAATTGGTGTCGATGATGTGGCCATCCAGGGTCAGCAGGTTCTGGTGCTGGAAACTGGATTCGAACAGCGCCTGCAGGCGGCTTTCACTGCGGTGCAGCGCGGACGTCCGCTCATCGACCTGGCGTTCCAGGGATTCGTTGCTGGCCTTGAGCAGCGACTGCGCATGCTTGAGCTCGCTGATGTCGCGCGCCATGGCGTAATAGCCCAGCACCGCGCCATCCGGCGCCAGCTCGGGCACGCAGTCCACCTGTGCGTGGCGGGGCGTACCGTCGCTGCGCAGCGAGAGCAGGTCGAAGCTCACCTTTTCGCCGAGCAGGACCCGCTCCAGGTGCTGCTGGATGCTGTTGAAGGTGTCCTCGCCGACGACCTCGCGGGTATGTCGGCCGATCAGGCTCTCCGGCGTGCGGCCGTGCCACTCGACATAGGCGTTGTTGGCGAAACGGTAGCGGTGGTCATGGCCGAAGTAGGCGATCAGCGCGGGCAGCGAATCGGTGATCAGCTTCAGCCGCTGGTGGCTGTCGTGCAGTTCGGCCTCGATACGCAGCAGCCGGCGGCGCTCCTGGGCTTCATGGATGCCCCGGACCACGGCATCGGGCAGGCGCTGCAGGCGCGATTTGACTACATAGTCGCGCGCGCCGCGCTTGAGCGCCTGCACGGCGAGTTCTTCGGTAAGCGTGCCGGAAACGAAGATGAAAGGAATCCCGGGGGCGATCTCGCTGGCCAGGGCGAGGGCAGCGTCGCCATCGAAGCCTGGCAGCACGTGGTCGGCCAGGATCACATCGAACGAGGCGGTGGTCAGGGCATCGAGCATGCCCTGGTGCGACCAGGTGCGTTCGGCCGTGAACGGGAGCCCGGCGCGGCGCAGCTGCGCGGTGATCAGCTCTGCATCCAGTGCACTGTCTTCGACCATCAGGATCCTGATGGTCTTTGTTGTGGCGGCCTCAGCCATCGTTTGTACTCTTCCCACCGAACAGGGTGCCGTGCGGTGGCGGCTGATTGGTGATGCCCCAGAACATGCCCAGCCCCTGGATCGCCTCGAGGAACTCCTTGAAATCCACCGGCTTGACCACGAAGGCGTTGACGCCCAGTTCGTAGCTGCGGATCAGATCCTGTTCTTCCCGCGAGGAGGTCAGCATCACCACCGGGGTGCTGCTCAGGGCGCGGTCGCTGCGGATTTCCTTGAGGACTTCCAGGCCGTTGAGCTTGGGCAGTTTCAAATCCAGCAGCACCACCACCGGGCCGCCGTGCATGGCGCCTGCATAGGGACCCTGGCAGCGGAGATACTCCAGCGCTTCCACGCCGTCGCGCACATGGGTCACGTCGTTGAGCAGCTGGCAGCGCGCAAGCGCCGCCATCGTCAATTCGGCGTCTTTCGGGTTGTCTTCTACGAGCAGGATCGGTCGCAGATCTCTCATAGGTGGTCTCCATCAGCAAAGGGAATGGTGAAATAGAAGGTGGCGCCGGCGCCGACCTGGCCTTCGGCCCAGGTGCGGCCGCCATGGCGGGTGATGATGCGGTGCACGTTGGCCAGGCCGATGCCGGTGCCTTCGTACTCATCGACGTGATGCAGCCGCTGGAACACGCCGAACAGCTTGTCCACATAGCGCATGTCGAAACCGCAGCCGTTGTCTTTCACGAAGAAGATGTCCTCCGTGTCATTGCGTTGGTGACCCACCTCGATGCGTGGCTCGGGCGTGTCACGGGTGAACTTGATCGCGTTGGACAGCAGGTTCTGCCAGACCAGCCGCAGCATGCCGGGGTCGGCCAGTACCCTGGGCAGCGTCCTGATCTCCCAGGCGATGGCACGGCCGGTGTATTCCATGTCCAGCTTGTGGCGCACGTCATCCGCCAGGGCGGTCATGTCCATCGCGATCTGGCCCATCGTCGAGCGGCCCATCTGCGAGAAGCTGAGCAGATCATCCACCAGCGTCCCTGCCGATTTTGCCGACTCCACGATGGTCTCGAGGAATCTCTTTTCTGAATCGTTCAATCGCTCGCCGGCCGACGACCACAGCAGTTCGGAGTAGCCCACGATGTGGCGGAATGGTGCGCGCAGGTCATGACTGACCGAATAGGAGAACGCTTCGAGCTCCTTGTTGCTGCGGAGCAACTGTTCATTCAACGCCGCCATCTCCTCGGCCTTGCGCAGCACGATGTCCACGATCGCGGTGCGCAGTTCCAGCGCGGCATCACGGTCCACCTCGTTCCAGGGCAGCGACTGCTCGCGCACCGTCTGCTTCCAGCCTTCGAAGGAGGTGCGCGGCGACAGCGGCTGCTCGCTTTCTTCCTTGCGCGGATCACCGCCCCAGCGGACGGTGCGGACCACCTCCGGCCGGAACCAGATCACGAAGCTGTCGTGGATCTGCGAGATGGAGATGGCCAGCACGCCACTGGCGACGCCGGCGAAGGCTTCGGCGTGCTTCCATTGCTGCGGGAGCGTGTCGGTGCAGAAGATGTCGCCCTCGATAGGCTGGGCGGTCAACCACTGGACCAGCTGCATCACCTGGCGCTGGCTCGGGCAGTCGCCGTGCAGGATGCATTCGCCACGGTGCACGATCGCCGCACCGGCCGATTGGGTCAGCGCGAGCAGGCTGCGTTGATCGCGGCCCAGCGCGGCCATGAAGTCGGTATCGCCGGCCATCCGGCCGAGCAGCCGCACCTGGATGGCGCGGCGTGCAATGCGTTCTTCGACCTGCACCGCGCGCTGCTTCAGCGAAATCTGCAGCGACAGGATCTGGCCAATGAACTCGCAGGCCGTGCGCACGTGGTACGGCACCCGGCGCGCGCGCCGGTTATGGCAGGAGATCAGGCCCCACAGTTCGCCCTCGCACAGCACCGAGACCGACATCGATGCACCGGTGCCCATGTTGCGCATGTACTGCAGGTGCACCGGGGAGACGCTGCGCAGCATGGCCGGGCCGAGGTCGGTGGGCGGCGCCTCGGCGATCGCGGGCACGCGCACCAGCGGTACCGGGGTGTAGTGGCTGTCAGCGATCAGCCGGATCCGGTTCTGCCGGTACAGCTCACGCGCCTGCGCGGGAATGTCCGATTCCGGGAAGCGCAGATCCAGGTAGGAGGGCAACACGCTGTTGCGGTCCTCGGCCACGACCGCGCCGTTCCAGTCCGGGTCGAACTGGTAGATCATCGTGCGGTCGAAGCCGGTCAGCTCGCGGATATGCACCGCGGCGATCTCACTTAGGGCCTGCGTGGTGGGCGCCCGCTCGATCGCGGCCATGAAGCGGCGGATCGAGGGATAGAGGTCTTCCAGCGAGCCTGGCTCGCCCGGCACCGGGGCTTCCAGCTCGATGATGACGTCATCCCCGATGCGGTGCGCCACCGTAGGGTGGTGGCCGGCCATGCCGACCGGAAGCGCGCCGAGGAAGTGCGAAGCACCTTGCTCCAGCGCCACCAGCAGCGGCCTGCAGTGGGCCAGCGTGCCGCCGAGCACGGTGTCAAGGGATTGCCCGAGCGGATCGCCGAGCGTCTCGATGAGCTCCGGCCGCGCGACGGCGCGGGCGTTGACGGTCAATGTCGGGTGGTCGAGGACCAGGATCAATCCGTAGGGCTGGATCGCGCCGGGGGTACGGATCGGCTCACGCGCACAGCTGGACAGATCCAAGGCGCTTGCGCCGGAATTCCTCGAGGACATTCATTGACTCCTGATCTTTACCAGTGCTGGACACCGCCCAAAGGGCACGGCGGCACCTGGTCTTTCAGGAGCACACACCGTCACCTGCGACGCGGTGTGCCACAGTTCCCTTATTTTTGCATAGGCGATCGTCCTGATTTGTGAGGATGCGACGGTGTTCCTTGCGCTGCGCGCGGATCAGTCCCAGCGGTAACGGAGGGTGGCTGACCAGAGCCCACCGGAGCCATCGATCGGACCCCCATTGGCGTAGCGGTAGTACTCGTTCGCCGCCAGCAGCGGCTCGGGCAGTTTCGTGACCTTGCGGTCGAACACGTTGTTGGCGTTCAGTGCCACGTCCCAGCCGCCGGGCAGGGTGGCGCCCAGTTGCAGATCGGTGATCCAGAGGCCGCCGATGTCGTAGGCGATCTCGGCCTGGCCCGCATAAGGCCCACTGCTGGCCACCGTGGTCGGCGATCCATAGCGTTGGATGTCCCCGTAGCGGCTCTGGCGCAGGCCGACGCGGTAGCGGCCCAAGCTCCAGTCAAGGCCCAGCACCTGCCGGGACTTCGGCGCCTTGTAAAGCAACTCGTTCTGCGATCCGGTGCTGAACACCGGCACATTGAAGGCGGCCAGCACCGCGGGTGTGGGGGCCAGCCCGGTGATCTCCGCGCGGGTGTGGCTGCTGGCCAGGGTCCAGCGCAGGGCGCCGCCGCGACCAAGATCGAAGCGGCCTTCGAGCGTGGCCTCCACACCTTCGGTGCGCGTATCGGCGGCATTGATGAAGTAGCGCACCCCATCCTGCGCGCCGAGGCCCACCGCGGTGACCAGCGCACCGGAGCCGGGATACAGCCCCTCGCGGAAGGTGGTGGACAGTGCGATGCGGTCATCCACATCGATGCGGTAGGCATCCACGGTCAGCGACGCGCCCTGCCACGGCTCGGCCACGATCCCCAGACTGAGGCTGCGCGAGGTTTCCGGGCGCAGTGGCTGCGCGCCCAGGGCGATGGCCTGCGGCGAGCCGGCCTGCAGGATGTGGTCGGTGTAGAAATTGCCATTGGAGGTGTTGCGGTAGGCCTGCGCAGCCAGCGAAGGGGCCTGGAAGCCGTTGCTGATCGTGCCGCGCAGGGCAAGCCGGGGGTGCAGAGCGAAGCGGGTGGACAGGCGACCGGTGGTCTCGCTGCCGAAATCCGAGTAACGCTCATGCCGGCCGGCCAGGTCCACCCGCCAGCGTGCGCCCAGGTCGGCAGCGACACCGACGTACACCGCGCCGCTGTTGCGGCTGACATCCACCGCATCTTCCGGCCGATAGCCGGGCAGGGCCTGCGAGCCGCCCAGGCCGATGCCCAGTACGGTGCCGGCATACGGACCCTCCAGCACCCGCTGCCCGCCATGGGTATAGGACTGCACGTCGCCGGCGCCGATCCGGTAGCGCTCGTCGCGGTACTCCGCACCCGCGCTGAGCTCCAGTGGCGCGGCCAGCCACGCGGTCTGCAGCCGGCGGCGCACATCCAGGTTGTGGGTCCAGGCGCTGTAGCGCAGGTCGCCGATATAGAAGTCGGTCTGGCTGTCCAGCCCATAAGTGGGGTTGATGCTGTTGTGCAGGTTGATGTCCATCGCATCGCGCCCGTAGCCGCTGCTGAGGTCCCAATCCCACTCGCCGGCCTGGCCGCGGACGCCCAGCGTCAGCGCGGCATCGTTCTCGTCGATGTGCTCGGTGGGTGCGAAGCCATCCGGATCGATGGCCCGCACCACTTCGTTGCGAAGCGGCTGGCGGAAGTTCTGCGGTGCCCATGCATCGCGCTGGGCCAGCGTCAGCAGCCCGTAGGCCTCTACCGTCGCCGCCAGGGGCAGGCTGGCATTGGCGGTGGCGGTCTTGGTGCGGAACGCGCGGATGCCGCGGTTGCGCCAGGCGTTGTTGTCGCGGGTGGCTTCGCGCGGATCCGGCGTGGCACCGGCGGGTAGCGTCGGGTTGCTGGCCTGGTTGCCACCGGGCCGGATCGCCGTGCCGGCCGAGTTGCGCGGGAAGTAATACAGGAAGGTATCGCGTGCGGGGCTGGTGTAGTCGGTGGCGTGCTGATCATCCAGCTGTGCGGCCAGATGCAGATAGCCGCCATCGCCGATGCCGAAGCCGACATCGGCCTGCACCACGCGCGAACGGCCATCGCCGGCGAAGTAGGTGCCATCGCGGTAGGAGACGTTGCCGCCACGCGCCGCCTTGTTGGTGACGATATTGATCACCCCGGCGATGGCGTCCGAGCCGTAGATCGCCGAGGCGCCATCGCGCAGCACTTCGATGCGCTCGATCGCACCGGTGGGGATCAGGGCGAGATCGGCCGGTGCGGCGCCGCCGAAACCACCGGCGCCCAGCAGTGCGGTGGCGTGGCGGCGTTTGCCATCCACCAGCACCAGCACGTGGCTGGCGTTGAGGCCACGCAGCTGTCCGGCGCGCACCATGCTGTTCAGATCGCCGGTTTCCAGCGGCAGGTTGAAGCTGGGCACGGTGGTGTTGAGCACATCCAGCAGGCTGGTCGCGTTGGCCGCGCGGATGTCTTCGGCCGACAGCACATCGATCGGTGCCGCGCTTTCGCGCACGGTGCGGCCTTGGGCGCGGGTGCCGGTCACGGTGACCGTATCGAGCGTGGCGGTGCTGGTAGCGGTGATGGCACTGGCATTCGTCTCCGGCGCTGCGTGGGCGGCAAGGGGCAGGGAGAGCGCGGAAACGATGGCCAGGGCCAACGGCAGGCGATGGTGCGTGGACAGCATGGAGGATCCCCAGGGAGAAGAAAGGCCGATGCGCAGGGGCATGCGGCGGGCAGGCAACGGCGGTAGCGCCGGATCAGGCGCGGTGAGGCAGCGCACCCGGACAACAGCGTTCGGCCGCGGCGGCGATGCGCCGGGCGTGGATCACGGCGCCCCCCTCGCGGCAGCGGCCCAGCGCTCGAGATCGGCCGGATGCAGCGGTCCGTTGTGGACCTGCAGGACCGTGCCCTGCGCATCGATCAACACCGAAAAGGGCAGCGTGCCGATGCGGTTGCCGAACGTGGCGGCGCTGCCGGGCGGGCCGTCGCTCTCCACCAGTTGCCGATAGGTGAGCTGAAGCTGGTCGCGCAGGGCGTTGGCAGCCTCGATGTCGTCCAGTGCGATGCCGACCACCTGCACGCCGTTCGGCAGCGGTGCCTGCGCCTGCGAGAAATGCTGCAGGTCCGGCAGCTCCTTCAGGCAGGGCCCACACCAGCTGGCCCAGTAGTTGAGCAGCACCGGGCGGCCGCGCCATTGCGCCAGCGCCGCCGGGGCGCCGTCCAGATCGGTCCAGTGCAGGGCGGGCGCGGCCTGGCCGGCGGATGCGTGGGGTGTTGGCGGGGCTGCGTGCGATGCCAGGGGCAGCGCGAGCATCAGTACGCCGGCCAGCAGCGCCGGCAGATGCGAAGCAGGAGAGGTCATGGAGGGGAGGCCATCGAAGACGTCGCACGCGACGCGAAGCGGTCATCGGTCAAGGTGTGCAGGAACTGTTCGATATCGTCGATCTCCGCTTCGGTCAGGTGCAGCGGATCGCGCAGCTGTGCATCGCGGCCGATCGAATCGGGGATCACCTTGCCGGGGTCGTCGTAGTACACGATCACCTCGCGCAGGGTCTTGAACATGCCGTTGTGCATGTACGGCGCGGTCAGTGCGACGTTGCGCAGGCCGGGCACCTTGAACTCGCCCTTCTGCGTGGGATCGCCGGTGATGCCGCCGCGGCCCTCGTCATTGAACTCGCGGCCGTTGTAGATGCCGATGTTCTTGAAACGGTCCGAGGTGAAATCCTCGCCGGCGTGGCAGCTCACGCACTGGGCCTTGGTGATGAACAGCAGGCGGCCGCGCTTGGCCGCGTCGCTGATCGCGTCTTCCTGGCCGAGTGCATAACGGTCGTAGGGACTGTCCACGGTATTGAGGGTCTTCTGGTAGGCGCCCAGCGCCCGGCCCAGCGTGCGCGGGCTGGGTGCGGCGTTGTAGGTCGCCTGGAAGCGCGCGACCCACGCCGGGTCTGCAAGCAGCCGGGCCACTGCCTGGTCCACCGGCAGGTCCATTTCCAGCGGGTTGGCGATCGGCGCCAGGGCCTGCTCTTCCAGGGTTTCGCTGCGGCCATCCCAGAAGAAACGGGTGCGCCCGGCACTGTTCATCACGCTGGGGGTGTTGCGGGTGCCCACACGGCCTTCCACGCCCAGGCTGAGCGCACGGTCATCGGCGAATGCGCGGGCAGGCTGGTGGCAGCTGGCGCACGACACCGTACGGTCGCGCGACAGGATGGGATCGAAGAACAACTGGCGGCCCAGCTGGGCGCGTGGGTTGTCGGAGAGATCGCCGTCGTAGGTCGGGGCATCGGCGGAGAACACCGGCGCCAGTACCGCCACGCCGATCAGCGCGGCCAGCAGGGCAAGGGAGCGGACAGGGCGGGACATGGCGGTGCCGCGCTCAACGCGCGGCGATCTCCTGCTGGACCAGCTCGCACAGCCCACTCTCCTCGAAGCACACCTGGGCACGCAGGGTGCCGTTCACCGGTCCGGTGCCGGCGGCGACCGGCAGGCGCAGCTGACCGCGTTCGCTGAAGTAGGTGTAGCGATACTCGCCGGCGAAACTGCGGCCGTGCCCTTCGCGCGGCGCGACCGAGTGCAGCGGTCCCTGCGCCTGTTCGCCACCGGCCAGGGTCACCCGCGCTGCCCGTGGGCCGATCTGCGGTTGCTCGAAATCCGAGGCATACAGAATCCAACCGGGTTCGATGCGGGCGTCGATCACCAGCTCACGGGTGCCGTCGGTGCGCGCTTCCAAGCGCGGATCGAGTGCGACCTTCGGGGTATCGGCGGCGGCCGCGCCGAACGGGATGAGCAGCAACGCGGCAACCCACGGGGCAAGGCTGCGACTCACTCCTTCGCCCCCTGGCCCTCGGTGGTGATGCGCAGCTGCACCTCGTCGGCGATGTTGGGCAGGAACCCGGTCAGGCCGAACTCACTGCGGCGGATGACGGCCGTGGCGTTGAAGCCGATCGTGGGCACCTTGCGGCTCGGGTGTTCGCCCACTTTGTTGAGCGTGGCCTCAAGCACGACCGGGCGGGTCACCCCATGCAGCGTCAGCTCACCGGTGATTTTCAGGCGGCCGGTGCCTTGCGACACCACCGAGGTACTGCGGAAGCTGGCCTGCGGGTGCTTGGCCACATCGAACAGCTTGTCGCCCTTGACGATCTCGTCCAGTTTCGGGACGTGGGTGGCCAGCTCGGCCAGTGGCAGCTCCACCTGCACCTGCGACGCAGCGGGCTTGGCCGCATCGTAGATGAGCGTGCCGCTGCTGATCGCCGCGCGGCCGGTCGGGAAGGAGAAACCGTTGTGGTTCCAGGTGAACAGCACATCGGTGTGGGTGGGGTCGAGCTGATAGGTCACCGGTGCGGCGGTCGCCACGGCGGGTGCGCTGGAAAGGGCAAGCAGTGCGAGTATCAGGGGAGTACGCATGTGAAGTTCTCTGGGCAGTGGCGCGCAGTCGCCCGCGGCATCACGAAGAGGCCGTGCCGGGCAGGCAGCGCAGGAGCGGGTGAGCAACGGCCAGACGCGCTGGCCGCTGCAGCGGGTTACGGGGCGACTGCCAGTGATGCGGTCGTCGCCGGGGCGGCGGGAGCAGCGGCGCTGGCCGCGTGCGGATCCGGTTCGGCGATCAGTCCGTCAAGCAGGCTGTTGAAGCGGGTCACGTAATCCCGGTGATACTCACCGGTGACAGTGCCGGTGTAGCCGGTATAGATCTCGCGGACCTTGCCGTCGCGGCCGATGATGATCGTGGTCGGGAAGGCGGCCATGTAATTGAGCCCCTTCAGTTTTTCGGTGGCGACTTTCTTGTCGGCGATACCACCGAACACGATGTCGTAACGGATGTCGAAATAATCCTTGAAGGTGGTCAGGGTCTTCTGGAAATAATCGAAGTTGTCTTCCTGCTCGAAGGCAACGGCCACCGCTTCCACCCCACGGTGATGGTTCTGCTTGAACCACGGCGCCAGGAAGTAGGTCTGGTCGGTGCAGTTGGGGCACCAGGTGCCGATCACTTCAACGATCACCACCTTGCCGCGGTACTTGTCGTCCTGCAGCGAGACCTGCTTGCCCTGCAGATCGGGGAAGCTGAAATCAATGCGGTCCTGGCCATCCTTGAGGAAGGTGAGCTTGTACGGATCGGGCAGCTCCACCTTGTCGCTCTTCTCGGCCTCGAACTTGACCACGTTGTAAATGCCGCTGCCGAACGCGCCCTGGATGTTGCCGTCTTCATCGATCGTGCCGCGGATCAGCAACGGGCTCGGCCCGCTGAAGCCGGACAGATAGAAGCGGTTGCCCTGTACGGTGCCTTCCAGCTCGCGGGTATCGCCGACGACGGTCATGAACACGCCCGAGAGGCGGTTTCCTTCCTGCTTGAGCAGGGCCACCTGGTTGCGCTTGTCCTGGCGGGCAGCCTTGTCGATGGTCTGCACGGCCCACTTGCCGCTGAGGTCCGCTGCCGGCGCCTCGTCCTGGCCTGGCTTGACGAAGCGCCATGCCGCGCCCTGTTCGGCGGTGAAGGCAAGGTTGCGCGCCCCGTTGCGGCTGGGCACCAGGTCCTTGTACTGGCCCACGAGGTGTTTGCCATCCTCGGAGACCTTGCCTTCCAGGACGGCGTCGTAGGTGTTCATCCGCACCGAGAACGTCCCGTCATCGCGCGGGGTGACCTTGAATTTGTCCGTGCGCGTGCCGTTGAGCAGGGTGAAGGTCGCGTCCTGCGCGCGCTTGCCCTTCACTTCGAAATTGAAGGGGATGGGGTCGCCATCGATGGTGAATTCGCCGCGCCAGACGCCTTCGGCAGGAAAGGGTGCCTTGGTCGCCGCCGATGCGGCGAAGGACAGGCTTGAGGCCAGGAACAGGGTCGCGACAACGCGACCGGATAATGCCAGTGTCATGAGAGTGCTTCCAGATAATCCCCTTGGACGCGCCAAGTCGCCGGCGATGCAGCCCCCGTTCCACTGCATCCGCTGAAAGGCCATCCCTGGCCGGTCACGTGCCATCCCTGGCGTAATGGGATTATTGCCACGTGAATGTCGTAAAAGTTCATCGCCGCTTGGTACGCATGTTCATCAGCATATTCACAGGCGCGACGATGGCAGCCTGATAACCGTTTTGATATCAGCGGATTTGCCGCTGTGCACGACATCGAAGACCATGGTGGCCTGAGCTGTTCGGCCGCGGGCCGATAAAGGAGGGAGGTCATCGTGACGCCAAGGGAAGGTATCCAAGTCTCGGTCTACACCCGCTGGCACCAGCTGGCAGTGCCGCTCGCATTCGCGTTGGCGGCGGGCAGTTTCATGTTCATCGTGCTCAATCGCGGCCCGGTGGGCGTCGCCATCCTGGTGGCGATGCTATGCCTGGTGCTGCCACCGCTGCTGGCCTTCCAGGGGTTCCCGACGCGCAACGAAGTGATGGTCCTGCCCGACGGTTTGATGTTCTCGCGGCGCGATGCGGTGCCCTTCGATGAGCTGTCCAGCTGGGGCACCGATGACTATCTGAAACTGGTGCGGCCGGGCCGGGCGACACTGATGGTGAGTGCGGCCGATCTGCAGAGCCGTGATCGCTTGCTGCGCGAATTCGACCAGGCGCTGGCGACCTGGCAACGCCAGCAGCCAGCGGTCAGCGAGCCGATCCGCCGCACGCACTTCTATGGCTCCGCGCGTGCGGCCGCCATCGGCGCGGTGATCATCGGATTGGGCGCGCTGTGCATGGTGATGGCATTGCGGCTGCGTGAGCCGTCCATCGAACTGGCGGCTGTCGGTGCGCTGGGTGGGCTGGTCGGTGTGATCATGCTGCTCGGTCGCCGGGTCTGATCAGGCCTGGTGTCCACACCGTCTTGTTTTCAGCGTCTCGCATATTTCACGAGCTGAAGCGCAGCCTGCCGATGCGAGCTGCGTCCGCAGCGCATGAAAAGGAGTGCCATACGCTATGAATACCCGAGGCGATTACGCCCACCCCGAGCCCGTCGCTGCGGCGACCGTGGCCGTGGTCACCCCACCGCCGGTGGTGGATCTTCCGCGCGACAGCGCCGTGTCATGGGGTGCGATCCTGGCCGGTGCGATTGCGGCGGCCGCGCTTTCGTTGATCCTGGTGATTCTCGGCGTGGGCCTGGGCCTGTCGTCCGTCTCGCCGTGGTCGTTTGAAGGCGTGACGGCCGAGACGTTTGGCTGGTCCAGCATAGCCTGGTTGACCTTCACCGCCATCGCAGCCTCCGGTCTGGGTGGCTATCTGGCCGGTCGCCTGCGCACGAAGTGGAGCAACCTACACGGCGATGAAACCTACTTCCGCGATACCGCGCATGGTTTCGTGTCGTGGGCCGTGGCCACGCTGCTGACGGCCGCGCTGCTGACCTCTGCGATCGGCGGCATTCTCGGTGCCGGTGCCAAGGTGGCTGGTGCTACCGCAGGTGCGGCAGCCTCCACTGCGGGTGGTATCGCCGCCGCGGGTGCGGGCTCGGCCGCGATGGGCAGTGACCAGGGGGACGTGCAGTACTGGGTGGATTCGCTGTTCCGCGCCAACCCGACCGCGGCGCAGCCCGCGCCGCCGGCCGGCCCGGCCGATGCAGCGGCACTGTCGGCACCGCCAGTCAATGGCGCACCGCCGCCGCCGCGCCCGATGCCGGGTGCAGACCGCCGTCCGGACAGTCGTGAGGTGCGCACCGAGGTCAACCGCATCATCGTCAACAGCCTCAAGTCCGACACCATGGACCCCGCCGATACGCAGTACCTGGGTCAGCTGGTGGCGGCACAGACGGGCATGAGTCAGGCCGAAGCGCAGGCCCGCGTGACCGATGTGCAGACCCGCCTGCGTGCGGCCCTGGACAACGCCAAGCAGCAGGCCAAGCAGGCGGCGGACGATGCCCGCAAGGCCACCGCTTACGCTGCGCTGTGGCTGTTCATCACGCTGCTCATCGGTGCCTTCATTGCCAGCCTGAGTGCCACCTGGGGCGGCCGTCGCCGCGACCTGTGAACCTGATCATCCCAAGGGAGGAAACACCATGAAGTACATTCTGCTGTGGATGCTCGGCATTCCGATTCCGCTGCTGCTCCTGTTTGCGCTGCTGCGCTGACCGCTCCACCATCAGGCCGCCTTAGGGCGGCCTGATGCGTTATGGCGGGCTGCCCATGGAGGGGCGCTACGCGCACTGCCTATCGCACCAATCTGAATGAGTCAGGGAGGTGCACGGAACCTTCACGCCATCGGCATCTGCCGTCATGCCCAATCTTCCTGAATTCATTTAAGCTTTGAAGATTGCGACCCCCATTCATATCGGTGATGGGTCGCCAGCCCACCCGGTGTATCCCTTCTTTCAGGACCCTTTCCATGGCGGCTTTGCAGCAGCGCACGATCGATCTCATCCGCAGCCATCAGGAGCCCCTGCTGGCCGCATGGGCCGGCAATCTGGCCGGTTCCAGCCAGGCGCAGGACGGCCGGCTGTCGTCCCGCGAGCTGGACAGCCAGGTCCGCGAATTCTGGCGCCTGTTCCTCGATGCGGTGTCGGCCACCGACGTCAGCTCGATCGCACGCGTGGAGTGGCAGGACATCCGCCGCTTCCTGGAAGAGCTTTCCCGCGAGCGCGTGCTGAAGGGATTCAACTCGTCGGAGACCGCGAGCTTCATCTTCTCGCTCAAGCGACCGCTGTTCGACGTGATCCAGCAGGGGTATGCCAATGACCCGGCGCAGCTGGGCGACCAGCTGTGGGCGATCTCCGAGCTGATCGATCAGCTGGGGCTGCACACGGTCAGCGTGTTCCAGAAAACCCGCGAAGACGTGATCCAGCGCCAGCAGGAAGAAATGCTCGAGTTGTCCACGCCCGTGGTGAAGCTGTGGGACGGTGTGCTGGCGCTGCCGATGATCGGCACGCTGGATTCGCAGCGCACCCAGGTGGTGATGGAGTCGCTGCTGCAGCGCATCGTGGATACCGGTTCTGAAATCGCCATCATCGATATCACCGGCGTGCCGACCGTGGATACGCTGGTGGCCCAGCATCTGCTGAAGACCGTCACCGCCATCCGCCTGATGGGCGCCGATGCGATCATCAGCGGCGTGCGACCGCAGATCGCCCAGACCATCGTGCACCTCGGGCTGGACCTGCAGGGCATCGTGACCAAGGCCAATCTGGCCGACGCACTGGCGCTGGCGCTCAAGCGCACCGGCCAGACCGTCACCCGGACCGCCCGCTGAGATGGAGCGCATCCCGATCCTGCAGATGGGCGATCTGCTGCTGGTGACGATCCAGGTGGACATGCATGACCAGCTCGCGCTGACGCTGCAGGACGACCTCACCGAGAAGATCCGCAGCACCTCCGCGCGCGGTGTGCTGATCGACATTTCCGCACTGGATATCGTCGATTCGTTCATCGGCCGCATGATCGCCACCATTTCGTCGCTGGCCCGGATCATGGATGCCACCACGGTCGTGGTGGGCATGCAGCCGGCCGTGGCGATCACGCTGGTGGAGCTGGGCCTTACGCTCAGTGGCGTGCGCACCGCGCTCAATGTGGAGCGGGGCATGAAGCTGCTGCAGCGTACCGACGAAGACGAAGCTGCCTCATGAGTGCGTCCAGTGGTTCGCTGCCGATCCGCATCGAGCAGGATGTCGTACTGGCCCGCCAGGCCGCGCGCCAGATCTGCGTGGCCTGCAAGCTGCGTCTGATCGACCAGACCAAGCTGGTCACGGCCGCCAGCGAGCTGGCCCGCAACGCCGTGATCTACGGCGGCGGCGGAACCATGGATTGGGAGGTCGTGGAGAAAGGCCTGCGCAAAGGCGTCCGGCTGGTCTTCGCCGACAACGGGCCCGGCATCCCTGATGTCGCGCAGGCCCTTACCGATGGCTGGTCATCCGGCTCGGGCATGGGCCTGGGGTTGTCCGGTTCGCGCCGCCTGGTGGATGAATTCGAACTGGAGAGTGCGCCGGGGCAGGGCACCCGCATCACGATCACCAAATGGAGCTGAACTTCGCCGGCCAGGTAACGCGGGTCGTGCTGGTCGAAGAAACCTCCCAGGTCGGACAGGCCCGGCGCGAAGCGCTGGCGCTGGCCGATCATGTCGGCCTGGATGAAATGGACGCCGGCCGCGCGGCGTTGGTGGCCACGGAGATGGCGACCAACGTGCTCAAGCATGGGCGCGGCGGACGCATGTATCTGTCCGTGGTCTGTGGCCGCGGCGACAACGGTGTGGAGCTGTGCACCGTGGACACCGGTCCGGGCTTTTCCCTGGCCGAGTGTCTTCCAGACGGCTACTCGACCGGGGGCACCCAAGGGCTGGGGCTCGGTGCGATCCAGCGCCAGGCCACCGTGCTGGATGCCTGGTCCGATGCCAAGGGCGCGGTGGTGGTGGCGCGGATCTACGCCAGCCGTACCCCACGCGATATCGATGTGGCCTACGGCGCGCTGCGCATTCCGATGCGGCACGAGTTGGCGTGCGGCGATGCATGGCATATCCGCGCCGACGGACCAACCGTGGCGGTGACCGTGATCGATGGCCTCGGCCATGGACTGCCCGCCGCCGATGCGTCGCGGGCCGGCATGGAGGCAGTCGCGCACACGGCCGCGGGCGGCGCAGCGGCGTTGATCGGCGTCCTGCACGCGGGCATGTCCGGCACCCGGGGCGGTGCAGCGGCCGTTGCCTGCGTGGACGTGGCCACCCTGCAGGTGGAGTTTGCCGGTATCGGCAATATCGCCGCGAGCCTGTGCGAGCCCACCGGTTCGCGTGGGTTGGCCTCACACCCGGGTATCGTGGGCGTGCAGTACCGCAAGGCACAACCATTCCATTTTCACGCCGCGGCAGGCACGCTGCTGGTCATGCATAGTGATGGCCTGCAGGCGCGCTGGAGCCTGCGTGACTACCCCGGTCTGCTGCACCGCCACCCGGGTTTGATCGTGGCGGTGCTGCAGCGTGATTTCGATCGTGGCCGGGATGACGCCGGCATTGTTGCCCTGCGTCTTGGAGATCTGCATTGAGCGCTTCACCCGATGATCAGGAGCTGCAACGGCTGCGCCTGGAAGCCGATGCGCTGCGCGCTGAGTTGGATGAAACCAATCAGGGGGTGCTCGCCTTGTATGCCGAGCTGGACGAGCAGGCCGAGCAACTGCGCGAGGTGTCCGAGCTGAAGAGCCGGTTCCTGTCGTACATGAGCCATGAGTTCCGCACGCCGCTGGGCTCGATCCTGAGCATGACGCGCCTGTTGGAGGACGGCATGGATGGCCCACTGACCGAGGAGCAGCGTCGGCAGGTGCGCTTCATCAGCGCCTCGACCAGTGAACTGCGCGAGATGGTGGACGACCTGCTGGATCTGGCCAAGATCGAGGCGGGGCGGATCACCATTTCGCCGGCCTGGTTCGACCTGATGGACCTGTTCTCCGCGCTGCGTGGCATGTTCCGCCCGCTGGTGGAAGGCAATCAGGTGGACCTGGTATTCGAAGACCCCCCGGTCATGCCGCTGCTCTATACCGACGACAAGAAGCTGGCGCAGATCCTGCGCAACTTCATTTCCAACGCATTGAAGTTCACGCCCAATGGCCAGGTGGTGGTATCCACCCGGCTGGAAGGTGAGAGCGCCGTGCGCTTCAGCGTGCGCGATACCGGCATCGGTATCCCCGCCGAACTCCAGTCGACCCTGTTCGAGGATTTCGTGCAGGTGGATACACCGCTGCAGAAGCGCCTGCGCGGAACCGGCCTTGGTTTGTCCCTGTGCAAGCGATTTGCCGAGCTGCTGGGTGGGCATGTCGGGGTTGAGAGTGACATCGGCAAAGGCTCGGACTTCTATGTCGTACTGCCGCTGACACTGGCCACGGAGGCCACGCATGCCCAGTCCTGATCGCATCCTGGTGGTGGATGACAATGTGGCGACCCGTTACGCGGTGCGCCGCGTACTTGAGCACCACGGGTTCCATGTCGAGGAAGCGGGCACCGGCGGTGAGGGACTCACACGCCTGGCCGAACATGATTTCGGCGCGCTGGTGCTGGATGTGAACCTGCCGGACATGAGCGGCTTCGATGTGGTGCGCCAGCTGCGTGAGGACGCGCGGCTGCAGTTGCTGCCGGTGGTACACGTCTCTGCCGCATCCATCGCTACCGGTGACATGATCACCGGCCTGAACGCCGGCGCCGATGCCTATCTGATCCATCCGGTCGATCCGGATGTGTTGTTGGCCACGCTGCGCAGCCTGCTTCGCGCCCGCCGGGCCGAAGAGGCGCTGCGCGAAACCGAGGCGCGGTTCCGCGAGATTTTCCGCCATATCAATGCCCCGATCGCGGTACTGGATGCGTCACTGAACGCACACGATGCCAATGATGCCTTCACCCGTCTGCTGGGCCAGCAGGCAGGGCCGGGGCAACTCGATCAGCTGCTGCAGGATCAGGTCGTCCCGCTCAGTGCGTTGAAAGTGGCGCTGGCCGAAGGCGAACGGTGGCAGGGAACCTTCAGCCTTCGGGTCGGCGGTGCCGTGCGCATGACCGAGTGGCGGGTGACCCCGTACCAGGCCGCAGGGCAGGGCCTGGTGCTGATCGAAGACACCACCGAACACCATGCGCGTGCCAACGAGCAGCGCCAGGAACTGGAGAGCGCAACCTCTGAGCTTGCCTTCCAGATCGCCGAGCGCGAGCGCACCGAGATCGAGTTGATGCAGGCGCAGAAGATGGACGCGCTGGGCCAGCTCACCGGCGGCATCGCGCACGATTTCAACAACCTGCTGACCACGATCATCTCCGGGCTGGACATGATCGAGATCGCCGCCTCCAGCGGTAAATGGGACAAGGCTTCGCGCTATGTCGAGATCGCTACGGGCTCGGCACACCGTGCCGCCGCGCTGACCCAGCGCATGCTGGCGTTTGCCCGCAAACAGCCGCTCGATCCGCAGACCTTCGATGTCGTGGCGCGGGTGCGGTCGCTGGAAGACATGCTGCAGCGATCGATCGGTGAGAACATCGAACTCGAGCTGGAACTGGGCGTTGAACCGCTGATCGCGGTCGCCGACCCGAACCAGTTCGAGAACGTGATCCTCAACCTGGTCATCAACGCCCGCGATGCACTGGCGGGCCAGGGGCTGATCCGCATCCGCGCCGGACGTGCCCAGATCGAGCGCGACCATGAGCTTGCGCCTGGCCACTACATCACCGTCACCGTGCTCGACAATGGCGTCGGCATACCCGCGGAGCTGTTGACCAAGGTATTCGAGCCCTTCTTCACCACCAAGCCGCAGGGCGAGGGGACCGGGCTGGGGCTGTCGATGACCTATGGGTTCGCGCGCCAATCCGGCGGCAGTGCGCGCATTGCCAGCGAACGGGGCGAGGGCACCGAGATCGAGCTGCTGCTGCCCGAGGGGCAGCTCCAGTCTGCGGCCCACGACACATTGGCACCCGCACAGCTGACCCGTGGCAGTGCCGAGCGGATTCTGCTGGTGGACGATACCGATTCGGTACGCATGATGGTCCGGGAGATGCTGGTGGAGGCCGGTTATCAGGTCGTTGAGGCCATCAACGCACAGCAGGCCCTGTTGGAACTGCATTCGGACCGCGAGCTGGACCTGCTGCTGTCCGATGTGGGGCTGCCGGGCATGAACGGCCGTGAGCTTGCCGACGCAGCACGGGTATTGCGCCCGCATTTGCCGGTGCTGTTCGTCACCGGTTACACAGAGAGTGCGGCCGTCCGCAATGAGTTCCTGGGGCAGGGCATGTCGTTGCTGCCCAAGCCGTTCAGCGTGAACGAGCTGCTTCGGGGCGTGCGGCAGATGTTCAACCCGGGCTGAGCTGGCGGACCGCCGGCATGGGTACAATCCCCCGACGCCTCCGGGGGAAACCGCCATGTCGCCACCCGCCATCGGCCCTGCCGCCCGCGCACTGGCAGACCGTGAGTGCAGGGCCATCGCCGCTGCGCTGGCGCTCCAGCCCGATGTCCACGATGCCGTGCATCGGGCGCGCAAGACGATACGCCGCCTTCGCGCGCTGCTCGCCGTGCTGGAGAGCAGCGACCTTGAGACCGCCCGGACCGACGCGGCCCTGCGCCGGCTCGGCCACGGGTTGTCGGCCTTGCGCGATGCCCATGTGGTGGTGGAGACCTGCCAGCACCTCGCCGCGCAGCAGCCCGCCCCGCCGTGGTCAGAGGTGTGCAGGCGGTTGATGGCGCGGCGCGACGTATTGCTCGCCCGGGCGCTGGCGCGCGACCCGGCGTTTGCACGTCGTCACGCGGCGCTGCTGCGTATCGCCGGTGAACTCCAGGCGCAGCCATGGGACGCGCTGAGTGCGCGCGATCTCCGCAAGGGTCTGGCCCGCAGCGAACGCCGTACTGCCAAGGCGGAGAAGCGCGCCGCCCGCACCGCAGATCCGCAGGACCTGCATCGCTGGCGGCGCAGAGTGCGTCGCCTGCGGATGCAGCTGGAGGCGATGCCCGCACTGGACAGTGCGCGCGCGGCCTCGGTCAAACGGACAGGACCGGGCCACCAGGCGCGCGCGCTGCATGCGCTGGGTGATCAGCTTGGCAGGCAACAGGACCTGCGGATGGTCCGCAACCTGGTGCGGGTGATGCCGGGCGTGCCGGAACGGCGTGGGTTGCTTGCGCAGATCGATGCTGCACTGGCCGCTGCGCGCGGCTGAGCGGTGGCCGCCGGCGCCACGACAAGGATCATGTCGCCAGTGCGGCACCGCGGTGACTGGCGCGCCGGGCAAGCACCGCGACCCACATCGAAGCCATCAATATCCCGGCGCTGGCGATGAACGTGGCGCGATAGCCGAGCCCGTCAAACAGCACGCCGCCCAGGGTGGCGCCCAGCGCGATCGCCATCTGTACAACGGCCACCATCAGCCCACCGGCGGCTTCTCCATCGCGTGGCAGCGTCCTGGCCAGCCAGGTCCACCACGCAACCGGTGCCGAGGTGCCGAACAGACCCCACAGGCCAAGCAGTATCGCCGTCAGCGGGAGCGCCGGGTCCGCCAATGCCAGGGCCAGGGCCAACGCCGCCATCAGCAACGGAAGCACAATCAAGGTGGCATACAGCCAGTTCCTCACGAACGGCTCGATCAACACGGTGCCGATCACCCCGGCACCGCCGATCATCAGCAGGATCAGCGACAGCGTCGAGACGGTGATGCCGCCCACTGTCTCCAGATAGGGCCGCAGGTAGGTGAACAGTGCGAACTGCCCCATGAAGAACAGACAGGTGGCGAGCATGCCCAGCGCCACAACGCGGTGCCGGAGCAGCCCGAGCACGTTCCATGAGGCGGGCGCACCGGTTGCCTGCATGCGCGGCAGCGTCGCCATCTTCCACAGCAGGGCGGCAAAGGCCACGGGCACCAGCAGGAAGAACGCGCCGCGCCAGCCGACCACGGCACCGAAGTAGCTTCCCAGCGGTGCCGCCACCACCATGGCCAGGGCATTGCCGCCATTGACCAGCGCCAGCGCGCGCGGCACCTGGTGTGGTGGTACCAGGCGCATGGCAGTGGCCGCCGACATCGACCAGAAGCCACCGATCGCGATGCCGATCAACGCGCGCCCGACCATGAAGGTGGTGAAGTCGGGGGCCAATGCGGCGAGCGTCGCCGACAGCATCATGGTCACGGTAAGCGCGAGCAGCAGCCGCTTGCGATCGACCCCGCCGGCGAGCGGCGCGATGATCAGGCTGGTGACCAGTGCGAAGGCGCCGGAGACGGCGATGGCCTGACCGGCCTGCCCTTCGCTGACGTGCAGATCGCGCGCCAGCGGAGTGAGCAGGCTCACCGGCATGAACTCGGCGGCCACGAGGGCAAACGCACCGAGGGACATCGCCAGCACGCCGCCCCATTGGCGGGCGGTGGCATTCACCGGCGGTGAGGGCACGAGCACGTCCTGATGCCGGTTCAATGCAGGTTGGCGCGGAAGAACTGCGTCAACGTATCGAACGGGATCAGGTCCACCCGGTCGTACAGGTCGACATGGCCGGCGCCCGGCACCACGACAAGCTGCTTGGGCTGCCCGGCCAGGCGGTAGGCCTCTTCACTGAACTCCCGCGAATGGGCGGTCTCACCGGTGACGAACAGCATCGGGCGCGGCGAGATCGTCTCGATATCTGCGAACTGATGGAAGTTCAGGAATTTCAGGTTGCTGGTCAGGGTAGGGTGCGTGGTCAGCTCGGGCGACGAACCGGCCGGCGTGTACTCACCCCGCGGCGTGCGGTAGAAATCGTAGAACTCGCGTTCGATCGGCGAGGAATCCGCATCGATCCGATGCACCGAGCCGCTGGTGTAACGGGGCGGCTGGCCGGCGAATTCGGCATCGCGATGGGCGACGGCAGCGGCGATGGCGGCTTTGCGCTGTTCCACGGTGACGGCATGGCCCAATCCATTGCGGTTGGCGCCGCCCATGTCATACATGCTGATCGTGGCGATGGCCTGGATCCGCGGGTCGATCTTGGCGGCACTGATCACGAAGCTGCCGCTGCCACAGATGCCGATGGCACCGATGCGGTCTTTGGCCACGAACGATTGCGCGCGCAGGAAATCGACGGCGGCGCTGAAGTCTTCGGCATAGATGTCGGGCGACACTGCATTGCGCGGTTCACCTTCGCTTTCGCCCCAGAACGACAGATCCAGCGACAAGGTAATGAAGCCCTGCTCGGCCATGCGGGTGGCATAGAGGTTGGCGCTCTGTTCCTTTACCGCACCCATCGGGTGACCGACGACAATCGCGGCGTGCCGGGTGGAACGGTCCAGTGCCTTGGGCACGAACAGATTGCCGGCGACCTGCATGCGGTACTGGTTTTTGAACGTGACCTTCTGCACGGTCACCTGGTCACTGGTGTAGAAGTTGTCTGCGCCGTGGGACATGTCGGCTCCTGAGGCAAGCAAGGGAAGGATCAGCAGCGCCAACAGCGCCAGGGTCTTGTTCATCGGCGTCCAGAGAGAGGTGGGGAGGCCGGACCAGTCTGCCGGGGCGGCAGGGCGTTGATTAGATAACGAATGAAGAAGGGGGTATGCAGCTTTACTAATCAATCCGCCGTGGCAGACTGCGCCCATGGCACGCCGCAACCTCAATGATTTGCTCGCCTTCGTCACGGTCGCCCGGGAGGGCAGTTTCACGCGGGCGGCCAGTGTGCTCGGGGTGACTCCCTCGGCACTGAGCCAAGCCCTCAAGGCCCTGGAAGAACGGCTTGAGATACGCCTGCTCACCCGCACCACGCGCAGCGTGTCAGCCACCGCCGCCGGGGAGCGATTGCTGGCGGCGATCGGCAACCGGTTCGATGAGATCGAGGCCGAGCTGGATGCCCTGACCGAGCTGCGCGACAAACCCGCGGGCCTGGTGCGGCTGACCAGTGGCGATTTTCCGTTGAAGACCCTTCTGCTGCCGAGGCTGACGCCGCTGCTGCAGGACTACCCGGACATCGGCATCGAGTTCGATGTCAGCTATGGGCTCCGGGATATCGTTGCCGACCGTTTCGATGCCGGCGTGCGCCTGGGCGAGAGCATCGACAAAGACATGATCGCCGTACCGATCGGCCCGCCGCTGCGGATGGCGGCGGCGGCCTCTCCAGCCTATTTCGCCTCCCGGCCCGTGCCCACGGTGCCGGCCGAACTGACGGCGCACCGCTGCATCAACATGCGGTTCCCGACCCGTGGCGGGCTGTATGCCTGGGAATTCGAACGCCGGGGGCGTGCGGTCAACGTGCGTGTGGATGGACAGCTGACCTTCAACACCTCACCGCACATGGTGCTGGCCGCGCTGGACGGCCTGGGCATCGCCTTCCTGCCGGAAGACGAGTTCGCCCCCCACCTGGCGCAGGGGCGCCTGGTGCGCGTGCTGGAGGACTGGTGCCCGCCGTTCCCGGGCTACCACCTGTATTACCCCAGCCGCCGCCAGCATTCTCCCGCCTTCGCGCTGGTGATCGAGGCGCTGCGCATGCAGCGGTAGCGCATCGCTCAGGCTCCCGCGACCGTACGCAAGCCGGCATGGCCCCCTGTCTTCGGCGGCTTGTATTCGCAGCGTGGATACGCCGAGCAGGACTGGAACGCGCCATACGGCCCGGTGCGCGGCACGATCACACCCACCTTGCAGGCAGGGCAGGCCTGTTCGTGGATCGTTTCACCGGCCATGGATGTCACGCGTACCGCGCCGTCGTTGACCAGTTCGGTCAGGAACGCCGAGCGTTTGCCCTGCACGGTGAACATCGCCACCGAACGGCGCGCGCGCGTCAGCGCGACGTAAAACAACCGGCGTTCCTCACCCAGCGGATACGCATCGCCGTCGGGCATCGCCAGCGCCAGTACGGGGTCATCCGCGCGGGCATTGGGGAAGCGGCGATCCAGCATGCCGGGCAGGATCACGTAGTCCGCCTCCATGCCCTTGGACCGGTGTACGGTGAGGAAGCTCACCTCTATGTGCTGCCCATGGCGTGCCCGCCATGTGGTCGGCAGCATCGCGCGGTCTGCGTTGTAACGGCCGAGTACGAATACCGTGACCTTGCCGTCATGGCCTGGTGGCACCTGACCTGTCAGCAACTGCTGGTGCAACTGGGCCAGATACTGCTCGACCGCGCCGGCCAGCCGGTCGCGCGAGGCCACCTGGAAGGCCTGCAGCACCGCGCCATACGCCGGGGTGAGCGAGTGGACCTGCTTGGGTATCTGCGCTGGATTGCGTGACACGAACGCACTGGAAACATCGCACAGCGCCTGCGGGCAGCGGAACGTCTGTTCAAGCTTGAGCACTTGGCCCGGGCCGAACCAGTCCAGGAAGCCGGTCATCACCGAGACGTCCGCGCCGGCAAACCGGTTGATCGACTGCCAGTCGTCGCCGACCGCGAACAGATGCTTGCCAGGCGCCTGCACCAGCGCGCGGCACAGACGGGCCCGGGCGCGCGAGGCATCCTGGAATTCGTCGGCCATCACCAGATCGAACGGGGCGACATAGCGGCCCTGTTCCAGGTGCTCGGCAGCCTGGTTGAGCATGTCCTCGAAGTCGATGCCGCCCTCGGCGACCAGCGCATCGTCCCAGCCGTCCAGGATCGGAATGACCAGCTCGAGGAACAGGCGGTAACGGTGCTTGAAGTGATCCTCGGGCAGCCGACGCAGCCGCTCCACCATGTCCTGCACGTGCAGGCCGTTGCTCTTGGCGTGGCTGATGAAGGTCCGGACCAGGCCGATCAGGTCGGTATCCGGCATCGGTGTCGCGCCGCCCTCGGGCAGTTCGCGGTCGGGATTCGGGTCGAGTTCGAGACCGCGCTGCGACAGCGCATCGCC
This sequence comes from Stenotrophomonas sp. Steno-Z10-BAI, assembly GCF_056393115.1. Lineage (NCBI taxonomy): Bacteria > Pseudomonadati > Pseudomonadota > Gammaproteobacteria > Lysobacterales > Lysobacteraceae > Stenotrophomonas > Stenotrophomonas sp. Steno-Z10-BAI. The sequence continues at coordinate 180,908 of NZ_JBWJOZ010000002.1, forward strand.
CAGCCGCAGGAACAGTTCGCCCGTGCGCAGTTCGTGCGAGGTGGTCTCGATCCGGTCGGTGCCGTGGGAGCGCTGATGGCCAGCTGGAGGCGCCGGCGACTGGCCGTGTCCCTCCGGGGCGAGGTGGTCGTGGTTCAGCGCAATGCCGGGGTAGCAGAAATCCGGCCGGTACTGGCGGTATTCGTCCGTGCCGGCATCGAAGGCGTGCCGCCGGGCATAGGCGTAATCCACGCCGTTGTAGAACAGCCAGTCCGCGATCACGCATTCTTCGATGCTGCGCACGCGCTCGCCCTGAAGCGTACGCACGTAGACCTGCCCATCCTTGTCCCATTCCTCTGCCTCCAGCGGCCCGCCGGCAACGGGCAGATCACGGCCGAACACCAGCCGGAACAGGTCCCACTGGGTACGGAAATGGAGGGAGCGATCCTTGAGCTGGTCGATGATCTCGGCCAGCCGGTGGAAGCCCTGCGTGGCATCCACGGCCCACTCCGGCACCTGCGGCATCCGCCCCGTGGCCTGGGCGATGATGTGCCGGCCCAGCGCGTGGAACGTACGCGCCTCCACCCGGACCTCGCCCAGGCCGAGGCGATGGAACGCGCGATCGGCGCGTGCCTGCAGTTCCGTGGCGGCCTCCTTGTTGAAGGCGAGCATGACGATGCGCTCGGGCGCGACCAGCCCGCGTTCGATCGCGTACGCCGCCTTGGCCACCATCGTCGAGGTCTTGCCCGAACCCGCTGCGGCCACCACCTGGACGCGGTTGTCGAAGCAGATCACCGCGCGGGCCTGCTCATCGGTGAGCGGGCGGCTTTCCACGTGATCCAGCAGCGCACGGCTGGCCATCCGCTCGCGCACCTGATGCGCCTCATTGCGGCGCGCCCACGTCGCTGGCCAGTCGGCCAGCCACCGCATCAAGGTTGCTTCGATCGCAGCGAGATCACCGTCGAGTTGGCTGCGCAGTGCGGCATTGTCGAACACCGCCCACAGCGCCTCTTCCTCGAGTGGCAGGGTGGGGCGCGCCTGCAGCAGCGCCTGCTGTTGCTCGTGGGTCAGCCACAGCGCTTCCTCGTCGGCCCGTTCGGTGGCGGTCTGCACCTGGCCAAGCCAGCGCTGGATCGCGGCGTGGGCCTGCTGGAACAGAGCGACATGGTCGCGCTGGCGCTGTTCACCGCGCAGCTCGGCCAAGGTGGAGGCCAACTGTCGAGCCGCGGCCGTGTTCAAGCCGCCAAGCGTCAGCGGGGCATGCCCGTCGCGGTGCAGGGTAAGCCGTGCCCAGGGCAGGCGCGGGTGCACCTGCAGTGCCTCCAGCGGCGCGGGGCAGGGGCGACCGTCAACGGTCAGGACCAGCTGGTCGTCTTCCAGGCGCAGGTGCCAGTGCGGTGATCGCGTGAGGCGTTGACCCCAGTCGCTCGGGGCCCATTCGTACGTCATCGGTGTATCCAGGTGCGGCCATCGTTGCGGCCGTGGCCGGAACAGCACGGGTGGCGCGGTTTGATCGGATGCCCATGATAGGGGAAATAAAAAAAATCCCTGCCTGGGCAGGGATTCGAATTGGCCGACGGGGCTGGCGGTGCGCTTACTGCTGCAGCACCGGCACGCTGCGCGAGCGGCGGTCCACCAGCATCGCCACGCCCCATAGCAGCAGGCCGCCCAGCGCGGTGGCGGCGCCGACGTAACCGGTCACCGCCGGGCTGAAGCCGGCGCCGATCGCCATGCCGCCGAACCACGGGCCCAGTGCGTTGGCGGTGTTGAACGCCGCGTGGTTGGAGGCGGCCGCCAGCGTCTGCGCTTCGCCGGCCACATCCATCAGGCGGGTCTGCAGTACGGCCGCCAGGGCGCCCATGGTGCCGACGGCGATGATCATCGGGAACACGCTCCACACCGACTGCGCGGCCAGCGGGAAGGCGAGCAGCACCAGGATCGACCACACCAGCACCACCGCCGCAGCGCGGAACTGGAAGCGGTCCACCAGCCAGCCACCAGCCACGTTGCCGATGATCGCGCCGATACCGAAGATGCCCACGGCCAGCGGCATCCACGATTCGGCCAGGCCGGTGACCTGCACCAGGGTCGGGGCGAGGTAAGTGAACACGCAGAACATGCCGGCAAAACCGACCGAGCCGATCGCCAGCGCCAGCCACACCTGGGTGCGGTTGAAGGCGCGCAGTTCGCGCATCGGCGAGGTGCGGACTTCATCCGGATCGGGCAGCAGGAAGCGCGCGATCATCACCACGGTGGCGATCGCCAGCACGCTGACCACCGCGAACGCAGTGCGCCAGCTGAGCTGCTGGCCGAGCCACGTGGTCAATGGGTTGCCGACCAGGATGGCAACGGACAGGCCGAGCAGCACCTTCGATACCGCCGCGCCGCGCTGGGCCGGGGGACTGATCGCTGCGGCCACCAGCATTGCCACCCCGAAGTAAGCACCATGGGGTAGACCAGCGACGAAACGGGCGAGCAGCATCGTGCCGTAGTTGGGGGCCAGCGCGCTGGCCAGGTTGCCGATGGCATAGAACCCCATCAGCGCCAGCAGCAGGTTGCGGCGGGCGAAGCCGGCACCGGCGAAGGCCAGCACCGGTGCGCCGACCACCACGCCGACGGCGTAGGCACTGATCAGATGGCCCACCTGGGTCTCGCTGATGGACAGTCCGCGGCTGATTTCCAGCATCAGCCCCATGCTGGCGAACTCGCTGGTGCCGATGGCGAAGCCGCCCAGCGACAAGGCCAGCAGGATCAGAGTGCGCTCGCGCGGCGAGAGCCGGGCGGCCAGAGGGACGGAGGAGGAGCTCATGCAGGCGGCGGCGTCGATCGGGGAAGCGCGGCATTGTACTGCTGCGGCGCAACATTAATCAGTGGGGCGCATGGAACGCTGGATTCGCACCCTCGCTGGTCACACAGCCGACGCCGCCGTGTAACCCAGGCGGACGCTGCTTATCGCTCCCATTCACGGATACGACGCGACCCTGAACGGTTGCGGTTCGGGCGCGGGTGGCGGAATACGGTCGCCGTGGACGCGGCTGAGAATCTCATTGGTCCGTCGCTGCTCCGCCACGAGCTGCCGCAGCAGGCCCTTGATCCCGAAGATGGCGAACGGAACGAAGATCCACAACAGCCCAAGCAGGCCCCAGAAAATGCTGATCAGCAGCGTGAAGCCCAGACTCGCAGAGCCCATATCGAAACGTCCTTGTCGTTGGAGGGGGCGTCCGTTGGATGATAGCGTCAGCGGTCCGCCTCCGGGCCGGATCGGCAGCCGATCACGGCCGGTCTCGCCCATTCATGCGACAATTTCGCTCCAAAGCCACCCCTTCGATGGCTGCGCGGTGCCGCCAGAGAGGTTGTTGCGATGTCCACCCGTCCGGGCTTTCCCGCCCTCATCGGTTTTGATCTGCCCGGTCCGCAAGCGGGCACGGCGCCGCAGCGCGTGATTGTGACCGCGCTGCTGGATGACACCCCACGCAATGACTGGATGCGCATGCTGCACCGTCTGGCCTGGCCATTGCTGCGGGTGGATCACGGCGTGGAGCAGATCCGCCTGGTCGGGGAGGGTATCCATTTCGTCGGTGCCATTGCCGATGCCAGGGCGTTGTCGGCCGCCGTGCGCGGCCTGTTCAACGAGGTCAACGCGAAGGTGCTCAACCGTCGGCTTGCCGCGCTGGACAACCCGTTGGACGATGATGGTCCCGGCATGGCGCCGGCGGCATCGCTTGCCCATTCCACGGATCCGCGCCTGGATGACGTGGCCGCTTTGATGGCCATGCCGGCGGTGCCGGGCATGCTGGAACTGGCCAGTGCGATGACCGGCATGCGCTTCGTCGCGGTGGCGCGCGTCACTGCAGACCGCTGGACCGCCTGCGCCGTGCATGATCGTCTTGATTTTGGCTTGCGACCCGGCGATGACCTCGTGCTGGAAACCACCATCTGCGATGAGATCCGCGAACATCGCCATCTGGTGCAGTTCGATCAGGCCAGCACCCACCCGGTGTTCTCGAGCCATCCCACGCCGGCGCTGTACGGGTTCGAAAGCTACATTTCGGTGCCGATGTTCCGCCGCGACGGCGGTTTTCACGGCACCCTGTGCGCGCTCGATCCGAATCCCTCCAGGCTCGATGGCGCTACGGTGAAAGCCTTCGAGGTGCTGGCCGGTGTGATCGGCGCGCACCTGGATGTCCCGGAGGCGCAGGGTGAGGCAGGGCAGGCGGTGGTCAGCATGGCCGAGGCGCTGTCGCTGCTGTCGCGCCAGGTCGATGCACTGGATGCCGCGACGCTGCCGGCGCAGTTCCGCGCGGTGACGGCGCGGTTGCGTGAACTAGTGGATGGGCGTGGGGCCGCGTTGAGCTGATCGCACGGTATGGGCGAACCGGTCGCCTTTCAGTCCTTTGCTTCAACCCGCGCGAAACGCGCACGCCACTGCCCCTCCACCTCCACCTGTGCCACGAACATCTCGTACGGGCGCACCCACAAGCCGACCTGCGAATCCAGCGGCCGGTAGAGCACCATCGGCGCCAGCGTTTCGCTATGGCGGACGATACCGATGACCTCGTAGTTGCCGCCTTTGAAATGGCGGTAATGGCCGAGCGGCAGGGTGGGCAGCGGGGTGAGATCGGTCATGGTCTGGCAGCGAGGCAGGCGGGCTGGCCATTATCGCCCGGGCTGCCGATCGCGTCGCGGGGTCTCAGCCGGCATCCGGCAAGGGACCCGCGCGGCAGGCACTGACCAGCTGCAGCACCGCGTCAGGGTGCATGGGGCGCGCGAGGTGATAGCCCTGTGCTTCGTCGCAGCCCCACAGCCGCAGCAGCGAGAGTTCGGCTTCGTTCTCCACGCCTTCGGCCACCGTGCGATACCCGAGCTGCCGCGCGAGCTTGATGATGGCCTCCACTTTCAGCCGCGCGGTGCGTGAGCGCGCCAGCCCGGTGACCAGCGTCTGGTCGATCTTGATGTGGCTGATCGGCACCTCGCTGAGGTAGCCGAAATTGCTGTAGCCGCTGCCGAAGTCGTCAATCGCGATGGGCACGCCTGCCGCCGCCATGTCGCGCAGTTGCGGCAACGCCGCGGGGTGGTGATTGAGCCATTGGCCTTCGGTGATCTCGATCTCGATCAGGCCGGGGGCGAGCCCGTAGGCGTGCAGTCGCTCGGACAGCACGCTCCATACACACTGATCATCGAAGTCGCGCGGGGAAAGATTGATGGAGAGGCTGAAGCCGGGCACGCGCTCCTGCCATTGCGCGGCCTGGGCCAGGGCGTGATCGATGACCCAGCGGCTGATCGCGGGCATCAGCGCGGTGCGCTCGAGCACCGGGATGAATTCGCCGGGGCTGATCGGGCCGAGCATCGGGTGGGTCCAGCGCAGCAGCGCCTCGGCCGATACCGGCAGCCCGTCGAGCAGATCGAAGCGTGGCTGGTACACCAGGCTGAACTGGTGCTGGGCCAGCCCGCGCCCGGCGTCGGAGGCCAAGCGGTAACGCCGGCGCAGGGCATCGTCGCGTTCCTGCGAGTACCAGCACAGGCAGGCATCGGTCTGGATGGCGTGGTGCATGGCGACCAGGCATTTGCGGACCAGATCCGCGGTCTGGCCCGGTACGGGGAGGAAGTCGCATACACCGGCATGGAACTGCGGCGACATCGGAATGCGGCCAGCCATCAGCGGCCGGCGCATGCGGACGCGCAGGCGGTCAAGCAGTGCTTCGGTCTGGTGATGCGAGTGGTCCGGCAGCAGGAAGGCGAAGCGGGTCACCCCCACGTGATAGACCTGTGCGATATCGCGCAGCACGTCCTGCACCCGCAGCGCCGCTTGGCGCAGCAAGGTTTCCACCGGCTTCATGCCCAGCGCCTGGCCGGCCTCGTTGGCACTTTGCAGATCGAATACATCCAGCAGCACGGCGGTGAATGCATGCGCCTGGCCACGGCGGGACAGGGCATTGAGGTCAGCCTGGAACTGCTGCCGATTGGGCAGGCCGCTGATCTGCTCGCGCCGGCCCAGCGACATCTTCAGCTCCATCTGCGCGACCACCACCCGTGACAGCGTCTGCAGCTGCAGCTGTTCTTCGGCCGACAACTGACGGGGCTCACGGCCCATGATGCACAGTGTGCCAAGTGCGATGCCGGCCTTGGTAACCAGCGGGGCGCCGGCGTAGAAGCGCAGCTGCTGCGGGCCGGTCACCAGGGCATTGTCGGCAAAACGCGAATCCAGGCGCAGGTCCGTCACCTGCAGCACGTCGCTGGCGCCCAACGCCCAGGCGCAGATCGATGCGTGCCGTTCGTTGCGGGTGAGCGTCAGCCCGACGCGCGAGATGATGTGCTGGTGCTCGGCATCGAAGATGGACACCAGCGCGATCGGAACGCCGAAGGTAAACGCCGCCAGTTCGGTGATCGGGTCCAGCGCAGTACCCAACGCAGGGTCCATCACGTTGAGCGCTTCGATCAGCGCCATCCGATCTACATCATCACTTCTGTCCAGCATCTACCGCGCCCTGTTCCGACTACACCACGACTATCCCCAGTGGAATGCAGAACCGATGTGAAGCATGAGCGGCGCGGATGAAGCGTTCACGCTGGCGGCATTGCGCTCGCTCAGCAGGGCGCGACCGGTGACTGCAGCAACGTCACCAGCTGGCGAAGACGATACGGTTTGGGCAGGAATTCGACATGCTCGGGCAGCGGCGGCAGCTGCGAGCGGGCGTAACCGGAGGCCAGGATGATGCGCGCATTGGGCAGTACATCGGCCACATGCTCGCTCAACTCAACACCACTCATGCCGTTGGGCATGCTGATATCGCTGAACACCACATCGAACCCGCCCGGGTCCTGCATCAGCCGCAGCGCGGCCGGGCCGTCGTCGGCGGTGTGGATTTCGATACCGAAGTCCTGCAGCGCCTGGCCGATCAGTTCACGCAGGTCCTGCTGGTCTTCGACCATCAATACGCGTAGGGGCTCAGACATGCTCGACTTCCTCAATGACAGGTAACAACAGACGGACGGTGGTCCCGCGTCCGGGGGCGGTTTGTACGTCGACGAAGCCGTCGCACTGGGAAACGAAGCCGAACACCTGGCTCAGCCCCAGTCCGCTGCCTTTGCCGATTTCCTTGGTGGTGAAGAACGGCTCGCTGGCGCGCTCGGCGATGTCCGGGGGCATGCCATTGCCCTGATCGGTCACCGCGATGGCGACATAGTGGCGGCGCATGGGCTGGGACAGATCCGGCGCCAGCCGCTGTTCGACCTCGGCCGTGATCGTGACCGTGCCGCCCTGGGGCATCGCTTCGCCGCTATTGAGCACCAGATTCAACACGGCGCTGTGCAACTGTACGCCATCGGTGACGATCGGGGGCAGATCCGAGGTCAGATCCAGCTGCACCTCGATGCCCGTCGGGCAGGCGCGGCGCAGTACGGGCAGGGCATCGAGCAGGAAGTCCTGCACCACGATCGGCTCGCGCACCAGCGTCTGATCAGCGGAGAAGGCCAAGAGTTGGCGGGTCAGCAGCGAGCCGCGGTCGGCGGCGGCATGGGCCAGGTCCACCAGCTCCTGGGTACGCCCGTCGGCGCCGGGGCGCAGGGCGATCAGATCCAGGGCGTTGCCGATGGTGGTCAGCAGGTTGTTGAATTCATGGGCCAGGCCGCGGGTCAGCCGGCCCACATTGTCCAGTTGGCGCTGCTGCACGTGCGCGCGCTGCGCATCCTGCAGCAGGCGCTGGGCCTGGTAGCGTTCGGTGACATCCTGGGTGACCTTGACGAAACCGAGCAGGCAGCCGTCTTCGCGGACAGGTTCGATCACCTCGCCGGCGCGGAACCGCTCGCCGTTGCAGCGCACCCGCCAGCCTTCACCGACGAAGCGGCCATGGTCCCGCGCGTACGCCAGCGCCTGCTCCGGGACGCCCAGCTGCTGGTCTTCGGGGGTATAGAACAGGCTGACGTGCCTGCCGATGACGGCCTCGGCGGCATAGCCCTTGACCCGTTCGCAGCCACGGTTCCAGCTGCAGATACTGCCCTGCGTATCGAGCAGATAGATCGCGTGATCGCTCACGTTGTCGATCAACAGCTTCAGCTGCCGGCTTTCGTCGGCGAGCGGTGCAACGCTGGATACGGCCTGGACCACGACGGTTATCGACTCCCCCGATAAGGGACCGAACCGTAGGGGCGTCCATGTGAAGAAAGTGTCAAGAACGTGCGTCAAACACGCTGACTTCTGGCGCTTAACACCCGTTTACCGCTTCGGGTACCATCAGGCCCCTTTTGAGCTGGAACACGGTATGAATTCTGCGCCTACCGCCCGTGACCGTTGGATCTGGCTGGCGTCGGCCGCCTTGATGGCCGCCACGCTGGGCACGGAGATGGTGGTGCCGCTGGGCTACGCGGTCTGGTTGACCTACTTCATGGCGGTCGGCATCACGCTGTTCCAGCGCCGGATGGAAGTGCCTCTGCTGGTGGCGATCGGGTCCTGCATCCTGCTTGCGGTGGGCTACAACGTGGCCCCGTCCAGCAGCAACTCGGCGTTCTCCTTCGTCAACCGCAGCATCGGCGGCGTTGCTTTCCTGATGATGGCGCTGACCGTGATGAAGGCCATCAGTGCGCGCCGTGAAGCGGCCGATGCGCTGTGGCTGCAGGCCGGCGAAAACGTGGTGGGCACCAGCCTGCAGGGCGATCCCACCCCGCGTGAACTGGCCGATGCGGCCATGCGCGCGCTGTGCGCGCAGCTCAATGCCGATGTCGGCGCCATGTATCGCCTGCAGGGCGAGCGGCTGGTGCTGGTCGGTGGTGCCGCGCTGCCTTCGCAGCTCCCGGAGACGCTGCCGGCGCATACCGGGCAATGGGGCGAGATCATCCGCGAAGGCCGCGCGCGCCGGCTGGAGGACAGTGACAGCCCGCTGGATATCGATACCCTCCTGGGCCGCACTACCGTGCACCAGCGCCTGCTGGGGCCGATCACCGCCGATGGCGTGGTGATCGGCGTGATCGAGCTGGGCCGGGCAGGTGTCTCGCCTGCGCGTGGCCTGGAGATGGCGCTGCTGCTGCAGTGCGCCGAGCCGATCGGCATCGCGCTGCGCGCGGCGCTGCTCAATGCGCAGCTGGTGGAACTGCTGGAGGAAACCCAGCGCCAGAGCGAAGAGCTGCAGACCCAGCAGGAAGAACTGCGCGTGGCCAATGAGGAGCTGGAAGAGCAGAGCCGCAGCCTGCTGCATTCCCAGGCCAACCTGGAGCAGCAGCAGGCCGAGCTGGAACAGACCAATGTGCAGCTCGAAGAGCGCACCCATGAGCTGGAGTCGCGCCAGCAGGCCCTGCTGCTGGCCCAGGCGCAGCTGGTCCAGAACAGCGCCGAACTGGAGGCCAGTTCGCGCTACAAATCCGAATTCCTGGCCAACATGTCCCACGAGCTGCGCACCCCGCTCAACAGCTCGCTGATCCTGGCCAAGCTGCTGGCCGACAACAAGGACGGCACGCTGACCGCCGAGCAGGTCAAGTACGCCCAGGCGATCCATTCCTCCAACAACGACCTGCTGGCGCTGATCAACGACATTCTGGACCTGTCGCGGATCGAGGCTGGCCATGTCGAGCTGGTCGAAGAAAACCTCGCGGTGTCCAGCGTATTGCAGCGCCTGAAGGAAACCTTCGAGCCGATGGCCGTGCAGAAGGGCCTGAGCCTGGAGATCAGCGCCGCGCCGGATGCGCCGGCCCAATTGCTGGCCGACAGCCAGCGCCTGCAGCAGATCCTGAAGAATCTGCTGGCCAATGCGGTCAAGTTCACCGAACACGGCAGCGTGTCGTTGAAGGTGCGCAGTGCCGGGGCAGGGCGGATCCAGTTCGCCGTGTCCGATACCGGCATCGGCATTCCCGACGAACAGACCGCGGTCATCTTCGAAGCCTTCCGCCAGGCCGATGGCAGCACCCGCCGCCGTTATGGGGGCACCGGGCTGGGACTGTCGATCTCGCGCGATCTGGCTGCCCGGATGGGCGGCAGCATCGCTGTCTCCAGCGAGCCGGGCCGGGGCAGTTGCTTCACGCTGGAGCTGCCGCTGCTGGCCGGTGGCGGTACCGGCAGCGCCCACAACGTCGTGCACGACGTACGTCCCGCCGCCGTGGCAGCACCGGCCGTGCCTGCCGCTGCTTCGCTGGGCCGTGCCCACGCCGAATCCACCCCCGCACCCGCACCCGCGGCCAAGGTGATGGATGACCGGGGCCGCCGCAGCCGCGCGGGCCGCATGATCCTGGTGGTCGAGGACGATACGGCGTTCGCCAGCGCGCTGGTCTCGATGGCGCATGAACTGGACTTTGATTGCGTGGTCGCCGGCACCGCCGAGGAAGCGCTGAGTCTGGCTGCCGAGTTGCGCCCCAACGGCATCCTGCTCGATATCGGCCTGCCCGATGTCTCCGGGCTGAGCGTGCTGGAGCGCCTCAAGCGCGACCCGGCCACGCGCCACATCCCGGTGCACGTGGTGTCCGGGCTGGAACGTTCGCAGGTGGCGATGGAGCTGGGTGCGATCGGCTATGTCATCAAGCCGGCCACGCGCGAGCGCCTGCTCGGCGCGATCCAGCAGCTGGAGGCCACCAGTCAGCGCGACATGCGCCGCCTGCTGATCGTCGAGGACGACAGCGAGCTGCGCTCCAACCTGCAACTGCTGCTCGGCCGTGACCAGCTGGAAATCACGGCGGTCGGCACCATCACCGAAGCGATGGCCGAACTGGCCGGCTCCACCTTCGATTGCATGGTCACCGACCTGGCGCTGCCTGACGGCACCGGTTATGACCTGCTCGAACGCATGGCCGGCAATGACGCCGTCGCGTTCCCGCCGGTGATCGTCTATACCGGCCGCGCGCTGACCCGCGATGAAGAGCAGCGCCTGCGCCGCTATTCCAAGAGCATCATCATCAAGGGCGCGCGCTCGCCCGAGCGCCTGCTCGATGAGGTGACCCTGTTCCTGCACAGTGTCGAGGCCTCGCTGCCGACCGACCAGCAGCGCCTGCTGCGCGAGGCCCGCCGCCGCGATGCGGTGCTGGATGGCCGCACCGTGCTGCTGGCCGAGGACGACGTGCGCAACATCTTCGCGCTGTCCAGCGTGCTCGAGCCGCTGGGCGTGACCCTGGATATCGCCCGCAACGGCCGCGAGGCGCTGGAGAAGCTGCGCCCCGAGATCGACCTGGTGCTGATGGACATCATGATGCCGGAGATGGACGGGCTGACCGCCATGCGCGAGATCCGCGCCGACAACCGCTGGCGCGACCTGCCGATCATCGCGCTGACCGCCAAGGCGATGCCGGACGACCGCGAGCACTGCCTGCAGGCCGGTGCCAATGACTACATCGCCAAGCCGATCGACGTGGACAAGCTGGTCTCGCTGTGCCGGGTGTGGTGCTCGCGCCGATGAATGAAACGGAGCTGTTCGACCTGGAGTTGAAGCTGTTGCTGGAGGCGGTCTACCAGCGCTACCACTACGACTTCCGTGACTATGCGCTGGCATCGCTGCGGCGGCGCATGCGGCATGCCATGGCACGCTTCGACTGCCCGACCATGGGGGCGCTGCAGCACCGGCTGCTGCACGAGCCGGAGACCTTCGCCCAGGCGATGCAGTACTTCACCGTGCAGGTCTCGGAGATGTTCCGCGACCCGCCGTATTTCCGGGTGCTGCGTGAGCATGCCGTGCCAGTGCTGCGCACCTATCCGTCGATCAAGCTGTGGATCGCCGGGTGCAGTACCGGCGAAGAGGTGTGGTCGCTGGCGATCCTGCTGCATGAGGAAGGCCTGCTGGACCGCGCGATCATCTACGCCACCGACATCAACCCCGAAGCACTGCAGGCGGCCGAATCCGGGGCGTTCGCGCTGGACCGGCTGGCGCAGTTCAGCCGCAACTATCTGGCCGCCGGCGGCACCGGCTCGCTCTCGGATTACTACAGCAGCGGCTACGGCAGCGTGGTGTTCGATCGCCGCCTGAAGCGCAACATCGTGTTCGCCGACCATAGTCTGGCCACCGATACCGTGTTCTCCGAAGTCCACCTGGTGTCCTGCCGCAACGTGCTGATCTATTTCCAGCGGCCCCTGCAGGACCGTGCCATCGGCCTGTTCCATGAGGCGCTGGTCCATCGCGGCTTCCTCGGGCTGGGCAGCAAGGAATCGCTGCAGTTCGGCGCGCATGCCGACCTGTTCGAGGCCTGCGCGCGCGACCAGCGCCTGTATCGGAAGCTGGCCTGATGAGCGGCGCGTCGCAACGCAGCCGGTTCGATCTGGTGGTCATCGGCGCGTCGGCCGGCGGGGTCAGCGCGCTGCAGGCGCTGCTGTCATCGCTGCCGACCACACTGGCGCTGCCCGTGCTGGTGGTGCTGCATCTGCCACGTGATCGGCCGAGCCACATTGCCGGCCTGCTCGACGCCGGCTGCCCGCTGCCGGTGCGCGAGGCCGAGGACAAGCAGCCCCTGCAGCCGGGTATGGTCACCTTCGCGCCGCCGGACTACCATCTGCTGGTCGAGGACCGTGCCACGCTGGCGCTGTCGGTAGACCCGCCGGTGCTGTTCTCGCGTCCGGCCATCGATCCGCTGTTTGAAAGCGCCGCCGATGTGTTCGGCGATGGCGTGCTGGCGATCCTGCTGACCGGCGCCAGCGCGGATGGCAGTGATGGCGTCGCCGCTGTCCGCCAGGCCGGCGGCGAAGCCTGGATCCAATGCCCTGAGGAGGCATATTCCTCGATGATGCCCGCATCCGCCCTGGCGCACGCCGGTGCCGATGCCGTGCTCCCGCTTACCTCCATCTGCACGCGTATGAAAGGTCTTACCCGATGAACCTGATCGAACCCGCCGGGTCGACTGCCACCACCGATTGCGTGAAGCTGCTGATTGTCGATGACATCCCGCAGAACCTGGTCGCGATGGAGGCGCTGCTGCGCCGCCCCGGCCTGGAGATCCTGTGCGCGCTGTCCGGCGCCGAGGCGCTCGAGCTGCTGCTGGAGCATGAGGTCGCGCTCGCGCTGCTGGATGTGCACATGCCGGAGATCGACGGGTTCTCGTTGGCCGAGCTGATGCGTGGCTCGCAGCGCAGTCGCGATGTACCCATCATCTTCCTGACCGCCTCACCGAACGACCCCGTGCGTGCCTTCAAGGGCTACGAATCCGGCGCCGTGGATTTCCTGCACAAGCCGATCGAGCCGCAGGTGATCATGAGCAAGGTCAATGTGTTCATCGAGCTCTACCAGCAGAAGCAGCTGCTGAAGACGCGCAACGAGGCGCTGGAGCATGCGCTCAAGCTCAACGAGACGATGATGGCCGTGTTGACGCACGATCTGCGCACGCCGCTGGCATCGATCCTGCTGTGCGCCGATAAGTTGTCGCTGGACCTGCCCGACGATGGCGCGGTGCAGCGCACGCTTGGCCACCTTGAGAACAGTGCGCAGCGGATGGCGCGGATGGTGGATCAGCTGCTGGATTTCTCGAAGATCCGCACCGGTGGCCTGCGCCTGCACAGCACCGAATGCGATCTGGCGGACGTGGCCGCATCGGTCGTGGCCGAGATCGGGCGTGCGCATCCGCAGGCGACCATCGAGCTGCAGGTCCAGGGTGATGCCCACCTGCAGGGCGATCCAGATCGCCTGGCGCAGCTGTTGTCCAACCTGATCGGCAACGCGGTGCTGCATGGTGGTGATGCACCGGTGGTGGTGCGCCTGGAGGGCGAGCGCAGCGCGCCGCTGCGGTTGCAGGTGCGCAATGCCGGGCAGATTCCCGAGGCGTTGCTGCCGCGGTTGTTCGAACCGTTCAAGGCCAGTTTCCACGATAGCCGCGGGCTGGGGCTGGGCCTGTTCATCGCCAGCGAGTTCGCGCGTGCGCATGGCGGCACACTGGTGGCGCAGAATCGCGAAGGCACCGTGCTGTTTGAGACTGCGCTTCAGCGTCGACCACGCTGACGCCGGTAGAACCATCCCGGCATGGCGCCGGGATGGTCGTGGTGCTTACAGCGGCTCGCAGCACAGATACAGGCCGTGGCCGCCGTAGGTGCAGCCGGGCTGATCTTCGCAGCCCGCCAGTGGCGTGGGCTGGCTGGAGGTCGCCAGCGCCTGGCCGGAGGCAAAAGCCAGTGCGCAGATCAGCGTCATGCCACCGAAGGCCGACAACAGTTTCCTGGACATCATGGTCACTCTCTCCTTGCAAGGATGATGCGGGCGGAGCGTGTGGCTGCAGCTGGGGTGTTACACCGGCTGGCAGCAACGGATCTCGCTGTGCCCGCCATAGGTGCAGCCGGGCTTGTAGGGGCAACCTTCCAGCTGTTTGGGCTGGCTGGAGGTTGCCACCGCCTGGCTCGAAGCAAATGCCAAGGCGCAGACAACAGCGATACCGCCAAAGACCGAGACGACTTTCTTGGACTTCATGGTGTTTCTCCTGTTGTGGATCATGCGGATGCAACGGGTGGTGCGCGATGCGGTTTACCGAGCCGGTGGATCCGTCAGCGGGCAGCACGTGCCGTCCGGATTGGCGCCATAGTCGCAGTGCGGTGCCGCCTTGCAGCCGGACAACGCGGCGGGCGTGGCAGCGGTGGCGAAGGCCTGGGCCGAAGCAAAGGCGAGCATGCCGGCGACGGCGAGGCCGCCAAGCAGGGACAGCGTGTGTTTCGACGTCATCGTTCAACTCCTCGGATGGGAAGGAAAATCGACGAACTGTCGATCCGCTCCATGAGCCGGTGCGGACAGACCTTGGGTACGCCGCCGGGAGCGGCGTCAGAGGGACTCAGCCTGCCGGGACGGGCACCGCACTGCGCGCAGCGTTCACCACGAAGGCGCCGGTGATGGCATTGACCGAGCTGTCCTTGAGTTGGCCGACGTGGCGATAGATCACCTTGCCGTCCTGGATCACCACTACCATCGGCACCATGGTCGCGGTGTAGCGCTGCCGGATCCGGTCATCGGTATCGTTCACTACGGGAAACGCAAAGCCATGCTGGCGCGCGTAGTCCGCAGCGCTTTCATGGGGCGGCAGGCTGACGCCGAGCATCTCGAAGGCGCGGTTCCCGTTGTTCCGTCCGGCGGCGTCCAGCGCCTGGATCTGCGGCACGGAGGCCAGGCAGAACTTGCAGGCGGGAGAGAAGAAATACAGGACCTGGCGGCCGCTGGCCGGGCCGGCGAGGGTGACCGCCTGGCCGTCCAATGCGGTGCTCTGGAGTGCTTCAGGCTGGGCGCCTTCCGGAAGGCCGTGAGCGGCCTTGGAGATCTGTTCGACCTTGCTCACCAGCACGGCCTGCTGCTGGCGGAGCTGCCGGTTCTGCACGGCCAGCGCCGTCATCAGCGCGGCCAACACGATGATCAGAGCGAGGCTGCCGTACTTCCGTAGCGCGGATGCGTCCATGCTGCTCCTTGGCCTTCGGCCGGGTCCATGGCTGAGTAGGTGGGGTATATATCCGGCACCAAAAATCATTTGTCAAACAAAAGATCCTGTGAATGAGACGTCGGTTTGATTCTGCTCTCCATCTATCGCTGGCCGGGGCGCCCCGGCCGCCCCAGGCCGGCCCGGATCAGTCGCAAACCCCCGTGAGGTAAACTGTGCGGGCGCCGCAGCCCTTCGCCACCGGCCTATTGCTGGAGCCACCATGCCGTCCTCGACCCGTAAAGCCACCTCGCCCCTGATCGATGCCCAGGTGCATGTCGAGGGCTTCGTGCAGGTGCGTGAGGCGCGCCGGTCCGAGCTGGTCGAGGATTACGTGGAGCTGATCGCGGACCTGATCGCCGATGGCCGCGAAGCCCGCCAGGTGGATATCGCCACCCGGCTCGGGGTTGCGCAGCCCACGGTGGCCAAGGCGCTCAAGCGGCTGGTCAAGGAGGGTTGGGCGATCCAGCGGCCATATCGCGGCGTGTTCCTGACCCCGGCCGGCGAGCAGCTGGCGGTGGAGATGCGCGCCCGCCACCAGACGGTGGAGCAGTTCCTGCTGGCACTGGGCGTGGACGCCGATTCGGCGCGCCGCGACGCGGAAGG
The DNA here is from genome assembly GCF_056393115.1 of Stenotrophomonas sp. Steno-Z10-BAI. Lineage (NCBI taxonomy): Bacteria > Pseudomonadati > Pseudomonadota > Gammaproteobacteria > Lysobacterales > Lysobacteraceae > Stenotrophomonas > Stenotrophomonas sp. Steno-Z10-BAI. Next base: position 196,832 of record NZ_JBWJOZ010000002.1, read on the forward strand.
GATCGAGCACCACGTCAGCGAGGCCACCCTGGCCGCATTCGAGGCCTACGTGCGCACGGCCAACGGCCATGGTTGAGCGCCTCGCCCCGCCACCACCACTGGGCGTGCCGGTGCACGACCAGGATGAGCATTGGATGCGCCACGCGTTGGGCCTGGCGGAGCGTGCCGAGCGTGAATTCAATGAAATTCCGGTCGGCGCGGTGCTGGTCGGTGCCGATGGCACCGTGCTCGGCGAAGGCTGGAACCTCAACATCGCCGACCATGACCCCAGCGCGCATGCCGAGATCGTGGCGATGCGGCAGGCGGGCAGGGCGATCACCAACCACCGGCTGATCGGCAGCACGCTGTACGTCACCCTGGAGCCGTGTGCGATGTGTGCCATGGCCATCGTGCACGCACGCGTGGCGCGGCTGGTGTATGCCGCCACAGACCCCAAGACCGGTGCCTGCGGCAGCGTGTTCGACCTGATCGGCGATCCGCGCCACAACCACCGCGTGGAGATCCACGGTGGCGTGCTCGCCAAGGACGCCAGCACCCGGCTGACCAACTACTTCCGCGCCAAGCGCGGCAAGCCGCCGCTGCTGCTGGAATAAGGCCTCCACAGCGACAGGGTCGTGACGGGTTGGCGGTATCATGGGCGCCTTATCCATTTCCGGTCGCGGCGCAAGCGGCGGCCCAGCACAAGGCGAACACATGGCGGACAACGGCGCAGAAGGCGAGCGACTGATCTGGATCGATCTGGAAATGACCGGTCTGGACACCGGCAACGATGCGATCATCGAGATCGCCACCGTGGTGACCGATGCGCAGTTGAAGGTGCTGGCCGAAGGCCCGGAATTCGCGATCCATCATCCGCTCGAGCGGCTGGAGGCGATGGACGAGTGGAACCGTAACCAGCATCGTCGTTCCGGCCTGTGGCAGCGCGTGGTCGAGAGCACCGTCACGCTTGGGCAGGCCGAAGCGCAGACGATCGCCTTCCTGCAGCAGTGGATCAAGGCGGGCGCCTCGCCGATGTGCGGCAACTCGATCTGCCAGGACCGTCGCTTCCTGCACCGTGAAATGCCGCGTCTGGAAAAGTACTTCCATTACCGGAACCTGGACGTTTCCACGATCAAGGAACTGGCCAGGCGCTGGGCCCCGGGCGTGGCCGCCGGCGTGGGCAAGACCGCCAGCCATACCGCGCTGAGCGATGTGCATGATTCCATCGAAGAGTTGCGCCATTACCGTCAGTTCATGGGCGCGCTGTCGGGCCTGCCGGCCTGACCCGAATGCCGGGCGTCGCCCGGCAAGGCGGCCTGTACGCAGGCGTTCAGCCACTGGCAGGCGAGGCAACGAGCGGTATACATCGGCGGCGCTATGATCGCGGCCATGAACGCCATGACCTCGCCACAACCGCCGCCGTTGGAGTCCTCGATCCTGCCCACCTCGCAGGACTGGCGCGACCTGCAGCGTGCGGTGGACCTGCTGGAATCGCCCACGCTGACCGCCAAGATGGCCAACCTGATCGGTTCGCCGCTGGAGTTCGCGGTCAAACGCCTGCCGGATTCGGTGTCCCGCCGCATCCACGGCGCGGTCGAAGCGGCGCTGTTCAAATCCGCCCAGGCGGCGTTGTGGACGATGGACAATACGCCGGGCAAAGCGGCGTCCACCCGCTGGCACAAGCTGGCCGCGGCCACCTCCGGTGCGGTCGGCGGCGCCTTCGGTTTCACCACGCTGTTCATCGAACTGCCGGTGTCCACCACGATCATGATGCGCTCGGTAGCTGACGTGGCACGCAGCGAAGGCTTCGACCTGCGCGAGATGAGCACCCGGCATGCCTGCCTGGAGGTGTTTGCGCTCGGTGGCAACTCCGGCAAGGACGATGCCAGCGAGACCGGCTACTACATCACGCGTGGCTTCACTGCCGAGGTGATGCGTCACCTGTCGGCCGAGTTGGCCGGCCGCGCGGTCGGCGGCAGCCCGGTGATGATCGGGCTGACCCCGAAGGAAGCCGGCAAGTGGCTGGCCAAGCTCGTGGAGAAGGTCGCCGCGCGTTTCGGCGTGGTGGTCACCGAGAAGTTCGCCGCGCAGGCGGTGCCGATCGTGGGGGCGGTGGCCGGCGCGACGCTCAACACCATGTTCACCGACTACTACCAGGACGTGGCACGCGGCCATTTCATCGTGCGCCGCCTGGAGCGAACCTACGGGTATGAGACCGTGCGGGCGGCCTACTCGATGCTGGCGGCCGAGCGCAGCTGAGCGATCGTTGCACTGGCGGCACAACTGTTTTGCCGCCGCAGCTCTGTTGACCGGTCTGCACTGTCCCCATCCTTGTCGGCATCACCGCTGCGGCGGCTCTCCCGATCAAGGATTTCCCATGCTGTTCTCCCCCTATACCCGCGGCGCCCTGGCGCTGCCCAACCGTATCGTGATGCCGCCGATGACCCGCTCGCGGGCCGGGGAGGGCAACGTGGCGACGCCGCTGATGGCCGAGTACTACGCCCAGCGGGCCTCGGCCGGCCTGATCGTCAGCGAAGGCACCCAGATCAGCCAGCAGGGCCAGGGCTACGCTTGGACACCGGGCATCCACGACGAGGCCCAGGTGGCCGGCTGGCGCGGCGTCACCGATGCCGTGCACGCTGCCGGTGGGCGCATCGTCGCCCAGCTCTGGCACGTCGGCCGCGTTTCGCATGTGGCCCTGCAGCCGGGCGGTGCCGCCCCGGTGTCCTCGTCAGCGCTGCTGGCCGAGGGCGTCAAGGTGTTCGTCGATCCCGAGGGCCGTGGCCCGCTGAGCGGCGTCGGCGAGATGGTGCAGCACTCGATGCCGCGGGCACTGGCCATCGACGAGATCGCCGGGATCGTGCGCGACTACGCGGCCGCCGCGCGCAATGCGATCGCGGCGGGGTTCGATGGCATCGAGCTGCACGGTGCGAATGGCTATCTGATCAACCAGTTCATCGATTCCCAGGCCAACCAGCGCACCGATGCCTACGGTGGCTCGCTGCAGAACCGCCTGCGCTTCCTGCGCGAGGTGGCCGAAGCGGTGGCCGAGGAGATCGGTGCCGAGCGCGTCGGCGTGCGTCTGGCGCCGCTGACTACGCTGCAGGGCGCGGTGGACGACACGCCGCAGGCGACCTACCTGGCCGCTGCGCATCTGCTCGATGCGATCGGGGTGGGCTACCTGCACATCGCCGAAGCCGACTGGGAAGACGCCCCGGTGATGCCGGTGGCCTTCAAGGAAGCGCTGCGCATGATCTACCGCGGCACGCTGATCTACGCCGGCAAGTACACGGTGGAACGTGCGGAAGAGGCCCTGGCGAAGGGCTGGGCCGACCTGATCGCCTTCGGCCGTCCGTTCATCGCCAACCCGGACCTGCCGGAGCGGCTGCAGCAGGGCCTGCCGTTGAACCCGTCGGACAAAGCGACGTTCTTCGGGGGTGGGGCGAAAGGGTTCACCGATTACCCGGCGGCCGTGGTGGCCGAGCCCGCTGAAGCCTGACGGTAGTGCCACGCTGAACAACAAAACCCCGCCTGAGCGGGGTTCTGCTGTTCATCACATTGCCAAAAGGATCACCCCTTGGCTTTGAGCTTGGCCAGACGCAGCCAGGTATCCACCACGGTATCCGGGTTCAGCGATACCGACTCGATGCCTTCCTGCATCAGCCATTCGGCCAGGTCCGGGTGATCGGACGGGCCCTGGCCGCAGATGCCGACGTACTTGCCCTTGGCGCGCGCGGACTTGATCGCCATCGACAGCAGCTTCTTCACCGCCGGGTTCCGCTCGTCGAACAGGTGCGCGACGATCGAGGAATCGCGGTCCAGGCCCAGGGTCAGCTGGGTCAGGTCGTTGGAGCCGATCGAGAAGCCGTCGAAGATCTCCAGGAACTCATCGGCGAGCAGTGCGTTGGACGGCACTTCGCACATCATGATGATCTTCAGGCCGTTTTCGCCCTGCTTGAGGCCGTTCTGTTCGAGCACTTCGACGACCTTGCGGCCTTCTTCCAGAGTGCGCACGAACGGGATCATGACCCACAGGTTGTCCAGGCCCATCTCGTTGCGCACGCGCAGCACGGCCTGGCATTCCAGGGCGAAGGCGGCCGAGAAGCTCGGATCGACGTAACGGCTGGCGCCGCGGAAGCCGATCATCGGGTTCTCTTCGTGCGGCTCGTAGTTCGTACCGCCGATCAGGTTGGCGTACTCGTTGGACTTGAAGTCCGACAGGCGCACGATCACCGGGTTCGGGGCGACCGAGGCGGTCAACGTGGCGATGCCTTCGGCCAGACGACCGACGTAGAAGCTGACCGGATCCGCGTAACCGGCGATCTTCTCGTCGATCTTCTTCTTGGTCGCCGCGTCCTGGCGGTCGTACTCCAGCAGCGCGTTGGGGTGGATGCCGATGTGGCTGGCGATGATCATTTCCAGACGGGCCAGGCCGATGCCGGCGTTCGGCAGCTGGCCGAAATCGAAGGCACGTTCCGGGTTGGCCACGTTCATCATGATCTTCAGCGGCGCCGGCGGCATGTTGCCCAGGTCCGTGGTGGTGCGCTCGAACTCCAGGATGCCGTCGTAGATGAAGCCGGTGTCACCCTCGGCGCAGCTGACGGTCACTTGCTGGCCGTCCTGGATCAGCTGGGTCGCATTGCCCGAGCCGACCACGGCCGGCACGCCCAGCTCACGCGCGATGATCGCCGCGTGGCAGGTACGGCCGCCACGGTTGGTCACGATGGCCGAGGCGCGCTTCATCACCGGCTCCCAATCGGGATCGGTCATGTCGGCGATCAGCACGTCGCCGGGCTGCACGCGGGCCATGTCGTCCAGGGTGCGCACCACGCGGGCGGTACCGGCACCGATCTTGGCACCCACGGCGCGGCCTTCGGCCAGCACCTTGCCGTCCTTCTGATTCAGTGCGAAACGTTCGATCTGGGTGGCATGGCCACGCGACTTCACGGTCTCCGGACGCGCCTGCACGATGAACAGCTTGCCGCTGACACCGTCCTTGGCCCACTCGATATCCATCGGGCGGCCGTAATGCTTTTCGATCACCAGCGCCTGCTTGGACAGTTCCTGCACGTCCTCGTCGCTGATGGAGAAGGTGTTGCGCAGCTCGGCCGGGGTGTCTTCGATGCGCACGCGCTCACCGGCGACATCCGAATACACCATGCGGATCGCCTTGCTGCCGAGCGAGCGGCGCAGGATCGCCGGCTTGCCCGCGCTCAGCGTGGGCTTGTAGACGTAGAACTCGTCCGGGTTGACCGCACCCTGCACGACCATTTCGCCCAGGCCGAACGAGGAGGTGACGAACACCACGTCGCGGAAGCCGGACTCGGTGTCCAGGGTGAACAGCACGCCGGAGGACCCCACGCCCGAGCGCACCATCAGCTGCACGCCGGCCGACAGGAACACGTCCTCGTGCTTGAAGCCGTGGTGGACGCGGTAGGCAATCGCGCGGTCGTTGTACAGCGAGGCGAACACTTCCTTGACCTTGAGCACGACATCGTCGGCGCCGGTCACGTTGAGGAAGGTCTCCTGCTGGCCGGCGAAGGACGCATCGGGCAGATCTTCGGCGGTGGCCGAAGAGCGCACCGCAACGGCCACGTCACCGCCGCCGTTTTCGCTGCAGAGCTTGGCATAGGCAGTGCGGATGTCCTGGTCCAGTGCCGGATGCAGCGGGGCATCGATCACCCAGCCGCGGATCTCCTTGCCGGCCACGGTCAGGGCACCGACATCTTCCACGTCCAGCGTGGCCAGCTTGTCGAAGATGCGCTTGGACAGATCGTTGTGGGCGATGAAGTCCTTGAAGGCTTCAGAGGTGGTTGCGTAACCGCCGGGGACAGACACCCCCAGACCGGCAAGATTGCCGATCATTTCGCCAAGCGACGAATTCTTGCCGCCTACGCGGGCCAGGTCGGCCAGGCGCAGTTCGTGCAACCACAGGATGTTCTCGTTCAAGCGCGATGCTCCGTTTGGCCATCGCCCGAGGCGGGCTGGATGGCCACGTCCGTAGGAAGAAGCCGATATGATGCCGGGCAGACCGCTGTCGGCACAAGCTTGTATCGACGGCCTTTTTAAGCTTCGGAGGGGGTAAAAGCCGTATGTCGACGATCCGTCCGGTGTTCTACGTGTCCGATGGAACCGGTATCACCGCTGAAACCATTGGGCATAGCCTCCTGACCCAGTTCTCCGGGTTCAGCTTCATCACCGACCGGATGTCGTTCATCGATGATCCGGAAAAAGCGCGGGAAGCCTGTGAAAGGATCCGTGCAGCGGGTGAGCGATACCAGGTTCGGCCCATTGTGGTCAGTTCCTGCGTGGACAGCGGGCTGAGCATCATCCTGGCCGAAAGTGGCGGGTTGATGCTGGACGTGTTCGCCCCCTTCATCGAGCCGCTGGAGCGCGAACTGGCGGTCAACCGCCACTCCCGGGTCGGCCAGGCCCACGGCATGGTCGACTTCGAGACCTACCACCGCCGCATCAACGCGATGAACTTCGCGCTGACCCATGACGATGGCATCGCCATCAATTACGACGATGCCGACGTGATCCTGGTCGCCGTGTCCCGGGCTGGCAAGACCCCGACCTGCATCTACCTGGCCCTGCATTACGGGGTCCGCGCGGCCAATTACCCGCTGACGGATGAGGATCTGGAGCAGGACCGCCTGCCGCCGCGCCTGCGCCCGTACCGCAAAAAGCTGTTTGGTCTGACCATCGACCCGGACCGCCTGCAACAGATCCGTCAGGAGCGCCGCCCGAACTCGCGCTACGCGAATCTGGAGACCTGCCGCCGCGAGGTCGCCGCCGCCGAGACCATGTTCCGGATGGAGCGGATCCCGACGTTGAGCACCACCCATACCTCGATCGAGGAAATCTCGAGCAAGGTGCTGGGCACGCTGGGGCTGCAGCGCGAGATGTACTGATCCGGCGCGCCCCCTTGAACAACAAGGGGGCTCTTCCTTCGTCCGGGGCCGGGACTACCCTGCGTCCGTGAACCGGCTGCGGGCCGCCCCTTTGGCCGGGCCGGTGCCGCCCCCACGTTGGGAGATCAACGTGTAGGATCGACCCATGGCCCAGGCATCGCCCCGTATCGAACGCATCCCCCGGCTCAGCCGCCTGAGCTGGCTGATGGGCCTGTACGCCGAGAATTACCAGCACCTGGTGCGCCTGTTCGCACCGTCCGAGCTGATGCCCGGCAGCTACGTCTCCTCGATCGGCGATGGGCTCGATGTGCGCCTGGACGTGATCGAGTGCCACCGCTATACGGTCGAGCTGCGCCTGACCTACGACTTCGCCGACCCGGTCACTGGGCAGCCGGATCCTTCGGCCTATGTGCGCCTGTACCGTGACGCCCGCCAGGCCGAGACCACGCATTGCTACGTCGGTCGCCGCTGGCAGGACGTGATGGGCATGTACCCGCCGCCGGCCGAACTGATCAGCCACCGCATGCGGATGAACACCTTCCTCGGCAAATGGCTGGAATACCTGGCCGAGCGCGGCCACGGCGTGGCCACGCTGCACCGCGATGGCGCGGTGGCGGCACCGGCCGACGCGCGCCGCACCAGCGTGGTGCCCTGAGCCGGGTGCGCTGAGCCGGCCGCGGGCGGATCGCGCATAATCGGGGGTCTGTGTTCCAGAGCCTGTGCGAAATGCCCTATACCCCCATCGTGGCCACCCTGGGCTACGTGCTGTCCGCCGACGGCAAGCAAGTGCTGATGATCCACCGCAACGCCCGGCCCGGTGACCTGCACCTGGGCAAGTACAACGGCCTGGGCGGCAAGATGGAGCGCGATGAAGATGCCGCCGCCTGCATGCGCCGCGAGATCCGCGAAGAGGCCGGCATCGAGTGCGGCACCATGCGCCTGCGCGGCACGATCAGCTGGCCGGGCTTCGGCAAGAACGGCGAGGACTGGTTCGGCTTCGTGTTCGTCATCGATGACTTCACCGGCACCCCGCTGACCTCCAATCCGGAGGGCACGCTGGAGTGGGTGGACGTGGACAAGATCGACAGCCTGCCGCTGTGGGAAGGCGACCGCAGCTTCCTGCCGCTGGTCTTCGACGATGAGCCGCGCGCCTTCCATGGCGTGATGCCGTACCGCGATGGCGCCATGCAGTCCTGGAGTTACACCCGGCTGTAGGGCCGGCCAACGGCCGCTACTACCGGCGGGCCAGCAGCAGATGGAAGTGCTTGGTCACCTCGCGCCCATCGTTGCTGCGCCCGGTTTCGTGATGGGCGCGCCAGCCTTGTACGGTCAACCCAGCGCTGCGCAGGGCCTGCTCGACCTCGGCCAGCTCGCGCAGGTGGAACCCATGCGCAGTGAACGGCAGCGTGCGCATGAAAGCGGCATCGCCGAAGGCCAGGCAGAGCCGGCGGCCGGGCCGCAGCACGCGGGCCAGCTCGGCGAACGGGAATTTCAGTTCGTCCCAGAAGTACAGCGTGTTCACTGCCAGCGCCGCATCGATGCAGGCCGAATCCAGGGGCAGGGCGTGGGCATCGCCCAGGTGGACCTCGGCGCGATCCTGCAGCCCATGCATGGCCAGCACCGCAGTGCCCGCCTCGACCATCGCCGCTGAAACATCGACGCCCACATAGCGGCTGTGCGGTGTACGCAACAGATCGGGTGCGAAGGCTGCGTTGCCCGGGCCGATCTCCAGGACCTGTTCGCCGGGGGTCACTGACAGCAGGGCGATGGCGGCCCGGTTGAGGTCGCCGTTGCTGCGGTTCATCGATTCGGCCACGACGAGCGCGTGCTCACCGTGCGGGTGGCGCAGCTGGGCGGCCAGATGGTCGGGGGAAAGCACGCGCAAGACTCCTGTCGGTGGGCGGCAGGACCTGGCGGCGGCGGAGTCCATCCACCAGCTTAGCCCACTGATGGCACCGATGGGCGCGCGTGTGAAGGGGGATCGCGCCGCGGCAATGAGGATCGGTGATCAAGAAATCACCAGCGTCGCGTCTATTGAGATCGAGTTGTCCACAGGGGGTGTGGATGACTCGTGGGCAAGTTTGTGGATAAGCCGCGCCGGCCCCCGCCGGTACTCGCTGTCAAGATGGGTGGCCAAAAATTCACCGCAGGTCGTGCTGGCGTGAACGGCGCGGCAAGCGGGAGTACGGTGGCGTAGGGAACGCTGTCCCGGCGCGGGCCGCTCGCGGTACTCTCTTGCGATTGCCGCCACCTGATCCTTCATGAAACGTCACTTCTCGATGTTGCGCGAGTTCCACCTGGCTGACTGGTTCACCTTGGCCAACGCGTTCTGTGGCACCGGGGCGGTCTTTGCCGCCATGCGGTATCTGCAGGATGGCGAGCGCAGCTATCTGCTGTTCGGCATGGCCCTGATCCCCTTGGCCTTCATTTTCGATGCGCTGGACGGGCGCATCGCGCGCTGGCGCAAGTCCAGCTCCACGCTGGGCCGTGAGCTGGATTCGCTGTCGGACATCATTTCCTTCGGTGTCGCCCCGGCCGCGCTGGCCTACGCCTGCGGCATGCAGGGCGGCTGGGACTGGCTCGTGCTGAGCTACTTCGTCTGCTGCGGCGTCAGCCGCCTGGCCCGCTACAACGTGACCGCCGAAGCACTGGCCGGCGAGGGCGACAAGGTGCCGTACTTCGAGGGCACCCCGATCCCGACCAGCCTGGCGCTGGTGGTGGTGCTGGCCGTGGCGGCGAGCGTCGGGGCGACCGGCGCGGATCTGTGGCTGGGCCAGTGGCAGCTGGGCCCGTGGCAGCTGCACCCGCTGGTGCTGCTGTTCGCGCTGTCCGGCTCGCTGATGATCAGCAAGACCCTGCGCATCCCCAAGCCGTGAGGCAGGGCAGCGCGGCATTGCTATCATCGTTTCCCGAGACGGGAGGACGGTCATGACCACGGCGGGCAGCGGCAGCGGCGCAGGCGATGTAGAGGCCCTGGCGCGGCAGTATTTCAGTGCCTGGGGCGATGCCCTGCGGCATGCTGCGGCACCGCCCGGCCATAGCGCCGGCCCCGAGGGGCAGGGCAACTGGCAGCAGGCGATCGACTGGTGGGCGCAGATGATGCCCAACGCCGCCAGCGGCCCGGCCGATGAAGCCGTGCACCGTTTCCGTGAGCAGGCCGGTGGCTGGTACGGCACCATGCAGCAGGTGGCCGCGCAGTTTGCCGGCCGCGACACCACCAGTGCGGAAGTCGCGCAGGCGTGGCGTACGGCAGTGCTGGGCCAGGGCGACGGGCTGCTGCAGTGGATGCTGCAAGGCGCGCGTGGGCACACCCATGCCGAGGGGCCGGACCTGCTGCAACTGCTGGAAACCCTGCAGCGCCAGCTTGGCCCGTGGCTGCAGAGCCCGGCGTTCGGCCCCGGCCGCGAGCACCAGGCGCGCTGGCAGGCGTTGCTGCGCGCCCAGCAGGACTTCCAGGCACGCTCGCGCGATTACGTGGAACAGATCAAGCAGGCGCTGGACGATGCGTTCACCCTGTTCGAGCAGCGCCTGGCCGAACACGAACAGCCCGGCAAACAGCTGACCAGTGCGCGGGCGATGTTCGATCTGTGGATCGACGCGGCCGAAGAGGCGTACGCGAAGGTCGCGCTGTCCGAGCCGTTCCAGGCGGTCTACGCCGCGCTGGGCAACGCCCAGATGCGGCTGCGCGCGGCCACCCAGCAGGAAATCGAACGGTTGACCGAGAGCTTCGGGCTGCCGACACGCACCGAAATGGACGCGGCGCATCGGCGGATCGCCGAGCTGGAGCGGCTGGTGCGGCGCATGGCCGCCGGCGCGGCTGCGGGTGCGGCACCTGCCAGTGCGGCCAAGGCGCGCAAGCCCGCAGTGAAACCCGCCGCCGCGAGCCAGCGCACAACCCGCGCTTCCAGGCCGGCCAAGGCCACCGCCAAGCCCTCCAAGGCCTCCAAGGTCACCAAGCCCGCCACCACGCCGACCAAGCCGGCCAAGCCAAGGAAGCGCAGCGTATGAAGGGCCCCCTGGGCTTCAACGCCGAAGACCTTCTGCAGGAAACCCTGGCCATGCAGCGCAAGCTGATGGATGGCCTGAAGCTGCTGCCCGCAGTGGACGATGTCGATTACGGCGCGACCACCCGCGAGGAGGTCTGGCGCGACGGCAAGGTCACGCTGTACCGCTTCGTCGGCAGCGAGCCGCCGGTGCATGCCACGCCGCTGCTGATCGTCTATGCGCTGGTGAACCGGCCGTACATGGTCGACCTGCAGACCGACCGCTCGCTGGTGCAGAAACTGCTGGCACTTGGTCACGATGTCTACGTGCTGGACTGGGGCTACCCGGACCGCTCCGAGCGCTACCAGACGCTGGAGGATTACCTGCTGCGCTTCGTGGATGGTGCGGTGGATCACCTGCAGGCGCACAACGGTGGCGAGCCGATCAACATGCTCGGCATCTGCCAGGGCGGCGTGTTCGCGCTGTGCTATGCCGCGCTGCGCCAGGCCAAGCTGGCCAACCTGATCACGATGGTCACCCCGGTCGATTTCCACACGCCGGACAACATGCTCTCGCACTGGGCGCGCCAGGTGGACGTGGACCTGCTGGTGGACACGCTGGGCAACATCCCGGCCGACCTGATGAATGCCAGCTACCTGATGCTCAAGCCGTTCCGCCTCAACGTGCAGAAATACGTGGGTTTGCTGGACATCCTGGACGACAAGGATGCGCTGGAAGATTTCCTGCGCATGGAGAAGTGGATCTTCGACTCGCCCGATCTCGCCGGCGAAGCGTTCCGTGACTTCATCAAGCAGTTCTACCAGGGCAATGGCCTGATGCACGCCGGCGTGCGCATCGGCGAGGATACCGTCGACCTCCAGCAGGTCACGTTGCCGGTATTGAACATCTATGCCGAGCAGGACCATCTGGTCCCGCCGGATGCGTCACGCGCGTTGCGCAGCCGGATCGGCAGCACGGATTACACCGAGAGCAGTTTCCGGGGTGGCCACATCGGTATCTATGTCTCCGGGCGGGCCCAGCGCGAGGTCCCCGGTACGATCAACGATTGGTTGAAGGAACGTTCCGCATGACCCATCGCACCCGAGCCGTGCTCGCACTGGCCCTCATCGCCCCCAGCGTGGCGCTGGCCGCCCCGACCGACACCGCCCGCCGCGAGATCGCCGGCCTGATCGGCGCGCTGGATGGCTCCAGTTGCCGGTTCCAGCGCAATGGCAGCTGGCACGATGCGCCCGAGGCGCGGGCCCATCTGCAGCGCAAGTACGACTACCTGCTCAAGAAGGACAAGGTCGACACGGCCGAGCAGTTCATCGAACGTGCCGCCAGCCAGAGCAGCATGAGCGGCAAGCCCTACCGGATCGCCTGCCCGGGCCAGCCCGAGCAGACCGCAGCGGTGTGGTTCGGCGCGCGCCTGAAGGCCCTGCGCCAACGCACCCCGTAGACACGGTTCGCGCTAGAGTCGGCGCATTCCGGACCGAGACCCCGTGCATGAATACACCGCCGCGCCCGCTGTCCCGTTCGCTCAACGACCGCATGATCGCCGGGGTGATGGGCGGTATCGCGCATCGCTACGGCTGGAACGTCACCCTGGTACGGGTGCTGTTCGTGCTGATCTCGATCGGCTCGGCGGCCTTCCCGGGCATTCTGATCTATCTGATCCTGTGGCTGTTGATCCCCAACGAGGCCGATTGAGCCTGTCACCGGTGCTGCTGCGCGCGCTGCAGGTGCTCGGGGCGCTGTGGACCTCACCCAACACCCTGATCGGCCTGGCCGCCGGCACCGCCGGGATGCTGGCCGGTGCGCGCCCGTCATGGAACGGGCGCGACTGCGCGATCGTGTTCCGCCAGTTTCCGTGGGGCCCGGGCGGAGCGATCACACTGGGCAACGTCATCCTGCACACGGGGCCGGTGCTGGATGTGCCGTGCCGGACGTATGCGCATCAGGCCGGCCACGCCACCGAACCGGTGATCGGCCTGCACGACCATGAGCGGGCGCACGTCTACCAGTATCTGGTGTTGGGGCCGCTCTATCTGCCCGTGTACCTGCTGTGCGGTGGGGTGAGCGCGCGCAATCCGTTCGAGCGCGCGGCCGATGTCTATGCGCTGCAGGGGCGGGGCTGGTGGCCATCCATTCGTGATCCGCAGTGACGTTATCTCGGCGTTAAATCCATGTAAGAAAAATGTCGACAACGCGACGTCATCTGCATGCAAAAAAACGTTATTAGCCTGCATGACGAACCAGTCAGGTTTACCGGGGTAAGCTTGCAGCGCTGTATGAGCAAACGTTTTTCTGGAGGAATACATCACATGGCAATCGTTCTTTATGTCGGTGGTAGCAAGGATGGCGACAAGGGCCTGGTGCCCCATGGTTTCAGCAAGTCCCAGGCCGATACCGAACTGGGTCCGGAGATCTACACCGAGCGGTTCATGGAACTGCAGGGTGTGGGCAAGGTGCGGGTGATGGCGTTGGAGTCGATGCAGGACGAGATCGTCCACCAACGCGCGGCCGTGCATTACCGGTAAGCCAGTCACACCGCACAGGTGCCCGGTTGTCGCGGGCGCCCGCGCCGGCATCCCAGCCCCACGCAGGATGCCGGCGTGAACGCAGGCCCCCTCGTGTGGTCATCGCCACGGGGCGACAGGTTCGGCCCGACCTGTCAACGGCTTTCCCCCGCCGCCGCGCATCGCCAGAATGGGTTCTTTCCGCAAAAGCGGCTCCGGCCGGAAGCAATGCCTGACATCAAGCTCGCGCAGCAGATCGCCCAGACCATCGCCGATGAGATCGGTGCCCAGACCGCCCAGGCCCTCGCCGCCATCGCCCTGTTGGACGAAGGCGCCAGCGTTCCGTTCATCGCCCGCTACCGCAAGGAAGTCACCGGCGGCCTGGACGATACCCAGCTGCGCAACCTCGAAACGCGCCTGACCTACCTGCGTGAGCTGGAAGACCGCCGCGCCGCGGTGCTGTCCAGCATCGACGAACAGGGCAAGCTCAGCGACGAACTGCGTAACGAGATCCTCGGCGCGGACACCAAGTCGCGCCTGGAAGATCTGTACCTGCCGTACAAGCCCAAGCGCCGCACCCGTGCCCAGATCGCGCGCGAAGCCGGCCTGGAGCCGCTCGCCGATGGCCTGCTGGCCGATCCGGGCCTGGATCCGCAGGTGTTCGGCGCGACCTTCGTCGATAGCGACAAGGGCGTGGCCGACGTCAAGGCGGCCCTGGAAGGTGCGCGCGCGATCCTGATGGAGCGTTGGGGCGAAGATGCCGCGCTGGTCGGCGAGCTGCGCAGCTGGCTGGGCGAGAACGGCGTGATCCGCGCACGTGTCGCCGAGGGCAAGGAAGAGCAGGGCGCCAAGTACCGCGATTACTTTGAACACGCCGAGTCGCTGGCGAAGATTCCGTCCCACCGCTTGCTGGCACTGTTCCGCGCGCGCCGCGAGGAAATCCTGTTCCTGGAACTGGACCCGGGCAGCGATGCCGAGGCCGGCAATCTGTATGCCGAAGGCCGTGTCGCGCACAACGCGGGGATCCGTGATGCCGGCCGCCCCGGTGATCGCTGGCTGCTGGACGCCTGCCGCCTGACCTGGCGCGCCAAGCTGCACATGCACCTGCTGCTGGACCTGTTCAACCAAGCGCGCGAAAAGGCCGAGGCCGAAGCCATCTCGGTCTTCGGCGACAACCTCAAGGACCTGCTGCTGTCCGCCCCGGCCGGCCCCAAGGCTGTGCTTGGCCTGGACCCGGGCATCCGCACCGGCTGCAAGATCGCGGTGGTCGATGCCACCGGCAAGCTGGTCGCCACCGACACCATCTACCCGCACGAGCCGCGCCGCCAGTGGGACCAGTCGCTGCATACGATCAAGCAGCTGTGCGTGCAGCACAACGTGGAGCTGATCGCGATCGGCAACGGCACTGCCAGCCGCGAGACCGACAAGCTGGCCGGTGACGTGATCAAGGCGCTGGGCGACACCAAGCTGCAGAAGATCGTTGTCAGCGAAGCCGGCGCGTCCGTCTACTCGGCGTCGGAATTCGCGGCCAAGGAGTTCCCGAACCTGGACGTGTCGATCCGCGGTGCGGTATCGATCGCGCGCCGCCTGCAGGATCCGCTGGCCGAGCTGGTCAAGATCGAGCCCAAGGCGATCGGTGTGGGCCAGTACCAGCACGACGTGGACCAGTACCGGCTGGCACGTGCGCTGGATGCGCGCGTGGAAGACTGTGTCAACGCGGTCGGCGTGCACGTCAACACCGCCTCGGCGGCGCTGCTCTCGCGCGTGTCGGGGCTGTCGTCCACCGTGGCCGAGAACATCGTGCGGCATCGCGATGACAACGGTCCGTTCAAGCGCCGCAAGGACCTGCTCAAGGTGCCGCGGCTGGGCGAGAAGACCTTCGAGCAGTGCGCCGGCTTCCTGCGGATCGCCGACGGCGACCAGCCGCTGGATGCCTCCTCGGTGCACCCGGAAGCCTACCCCGTGGTGGAGCGCATCGTGGCCGCCACCGCACGCCCGATCAAGGCACTGATTGGCGACGGCAGCTTCCTGCGCGGCCTCAAGGCGGAGCAGTTCACCGACGCCACCTTCGGTGTGCCGACCGTGCGCGACATCCTCAAGGAACTGGAAAAACCCGGCCGCGATCCCCGCCCGGAGTTCAAGGCCGCGCGCTTCGCCGACGGGGTCGAGGAACTGAAAGACCTCAAGGTCGGCATGATCCTGGAAGGCGTGGTCAGCAACGTGGCCGCGTTCGGTGCCTTCGTGGACATCGGTGTGCACCAGGATGGCCTGATCCACATCTCCGCGCTGTCCGATACCTACGTCAAGGATCCGCGTGACGTGGTCAAGGCCGGTGACATCGTCAAGGTGAAGGTGCTGGAGGTCGACGTGGCGCGCAAGCGCATCGCGCTGACCCGCCGTCTGGATGACACCCCGGCCCCGGCCAAGGCCCCCGGTGAGCGCGATGCGCGCCCGGCCGGTGGCGGCCGCCGTGACGGCGGGGCGGGCAATGGGCCGCGCGGTAGCGGTCGTGGCACCCCGTCCGGGCCGCGCCCGGGCAGCGCCGCACCGCCGGCCAACAACGCGCTGGCAGACGCCTTCGCCCGGGCCAAGCGCGGCGGCTGACAGCGCTGTTGGTGCTGCCAGGGGCCGCCTTCGGGCGGCTTTTGGCGTTTTCCGGGGTCCCGGTGGCCGGGGGCACTTCTGGTTTGACGCGCGTTTACGCACACTTCCCCTTGAATGCCCGTAGGGTGGGTGGACGGCGGGGAGCCCAGATGACAGACGACCAGGCAGGACCGGGCAGCCGGGCGGGCCGCAGCGCCGATCACCGCGCTGGCGCAGGGCTGTGCGCGGCGTGTCGGACCGGAGCGCACGCATGAGCCGGCAACCGGACGCCCCCCTTGATGCGGCTGCCGCGCTGCGCGACATGGCCGAGCAGCGGCATCGGCTGGAAATGATCATCGAAGGCACCGCGGCGGGCACCTGGGACTGGGACATCCCGGGCAACCAGATGCGGGTCAACGAGCGCTGGGCGGAGATCGTCGGCTATACGCGCGAGGAACTTGCGCCGATCACGCCGGAGACATTCTTCAAGCTGGTGCATCCCGACGATCTGGCCCAGTCCAATGCGCTGCTCGAGGATCATCTGGAAGGTCGCTCGTCGCATTACGACAGCCTGTGCCGGATGCGCCACAAACAGGGCCACTGGATCTGGGTGCAGGACCGTGGCCGCGTCTACGAGCGCGATGCGCAGGGCCGCCCGCTGTGGATGGCCGGTGCCCACGCCGACGTCACCGAACTGCAGCAGGCCCGCCAGGAGGCGGCCAACATGCGCCAACGCCTGCAGGCGGTGGTGGATGCGTCTGATGAGGTGGCGGTGATCGCCACCGATGTCGATGGGGTGGTCAATCTGTTCAACACCGGTGCGCAGAAGCTGCTCGGTTACCGCCCCGATGAAGTGATCGGCCGGGTCAACCCGGGGCTGTTCCACGATCCGGATGAGATGCGCGCCTACCTGCAGCCCCAGGTGGGCGCGGATGGGCGCATGCCGACCATTTTCGAAGCGCTGACCGCGCGCGCCGCGCAGGGCACCTGGTCGCACCAGTGGACCTTCCTGCGCAAGGACGGCGAGCGGCGCCAGGTGCGCCTGTCGATCAGCCCGCTGGACTGCGCCGGCGGCAACCGGATCGGCTACGTCGGCATGGCGGTTGACCTTACGCCCCTGCTGCAGGTGCGTGAGCAGGCCTTCGTCGCGGCGGAGAAGTTCGCCGGCGCGTTCTCTTCGGCGGCGCTGGGCATGGCCCTGGTATCGCTGGAAGGGCGCTGGCTGGACGTCAACGATTCGCTGTGCGGCATCCTCGGCTACACCCGTGCCGAACTGCTGCAGATCGATTTCCAGACGCTGACGCATCCGGACGATCTGCATACCGATCTGGCCCTGCTCGGCGACCTGCTGGCCGGGCGCCGCGAGCATTACCACATGGAGAAGCGTTACCTGGGCAAGGCCGGCAACCTGGTCTGGGGGCGGCTGTCGGTGTCGCTGGTGCGCACGGAAAATGGCGAGCCGCTGCATTTCGTTTCGCAGATCCAGGACGTGACCGCCCAGCGGCTCAGCGGCCAGCAACTTCGCGAATCCGAGCAGCGCACCCGCGTCACGTTGGATGCGGTGGCCGACATGGTGCTGACCCTGGACCTGCACGGCGGCATCCAGTACGCCAACGCCGCGGCCACCCGCGCGCTGGCCGGGGAGGGCGCCGGGGCCTTGGCGGGCAGCCAGCTGCAGGAGGTGATGGAGCTCACGACCGAATACGCGCCGCGCTCCCCGCTGGATGTGGCCGTGCTGCTCGACCCGGACAGCAATGCGGTCGACCTGCATTCGGACCTGCTGCTGTCAGTGGGGGCGCATCTGCTGCCGGTCGACCTGACCCGCGCCTGGCTGCGCGATGAAAACGGCCAGTCCACCGGCGCGGTCTGGGTGATCCGTGACGTCACCCAGCAGCGTGCGCGCCAGCGTGAAGCCCGGCATCTGGCCGAAATCGATCCGCTGACCGAGCTGAGCAACCGGCGCGGCTTCGAAGCGCACCTGCAGCAGGCCATCACCCGGGTCGCGCGGACCGGGCAGTCGGCCTCGTTGATGTATATCGACCTGGACCACTTCAAGCCGGTCAACGATACCCATGGCCATCTGGCCGGCGATGCCGTGCTGTGGGCGGTGGCCAGCGTGCTGCGGCACGGCGTGCGCGATTCGGACATCGTGGCGCGCTTGGGGGGCGACGAGTTCGCGGTGATCCTGGCCGGCTGTTCGCTCAAGCGTGCCCGCCGCATCGCCAGCGATCTGCTCGAGGCGATGCGGGGGTTGTCGATCCCCTGGGACCAGCGGCGGTTGAGTGTGGGCGCCAGCATCGGCATCGCGCCATTGTTCGGGGGTATGAGCGTGGATGACGCGGTCGCCGCGGCCGATGCACAGTGCTACCGGGCCAAAGCGATGGGACGCGACAACGTCCAGGTGGAGGCCGACGCGCTCGGGGCCGTGGATCCCCTCGACGCCCTGGATGCGAGCGAAAGTGGCGAATGAGCACGGCCGGCCCTGCGCGGCGCCGGCCCGATGGTCGCCCTAAAGGTTTCAGAATCTCCGCCGTTATATGACTCGCAGTTGCTGCCCGTCTGCTCACGTGGATATCTGGCCGTACACCTTTTTTAAATGGTTCATGTTCGCCGGCCCGCCCGGTGTTTGAAGCCCATCGAAGTTGCGTCATCCCCACTGACGATCTTCGTGAGTCCCAGCCAACGGAATACCGCCACCGGGCCACCGCCCGGCGCTGACCTATTCGCTAACCGGACACCGAGGTCTAACGATGATTACTTCAGGCTTGCACACGCATGTGCCAGGTCGCGCCAGCGACGCCGACGCCGACGCCGGGTCGTTGTGGCGAACGCTCACGGCATGGTTCGTTTCCCGTCGCGCGGCCCATGGCAGCGCGGCATCGGCCGCGCTGCAACGGCAGGCCGAGCTCGAAGAGCAGATCAAGGCGCTGCATAGAGTCCAGGCCGTCATCGAGTTCCACCTCGATGGCACCATCGTGCATGCCAACGACAATTTCCTGCAGACACTGGGCTACACGCTGGAGGAGATCCAGGGCAGGCACCACGCCATGTTCGTGGATGCCGAGTATGCGAAGAGCGGGGAGTACCGGGACTTCTGGGCCAACCTGGGCCGCGGTGAGTTCGACGCCGGCCAGTACCGGCGGATCGGCAAGGGTGGACGCGAGATCTGGATCCAGGCGTCCTACAACCCGGTGTTCGACAGCAACGGACGACCGTACAAGGTGGTCAAGTTCGCGACCGACATCACCGCGCAGAAATTGCAGGCGGCCGACTTTGCCGGCCAGCTCGCCGCGATCAACACATCGCAGGCCGTGATCGAGTTCGACCTCGAGGGCCGCATCCTGGCCGCCAACGAGAACTTCCTCTATGCACTGGAGGAGGTGCGCGGGCAGCACCATGCGATGTTTGCCGAACCGGCGTATCGCGAGAGCGCGCAATACCGTGCGTTCTGGGCAAAGCTCGGCCGCGGCGAGTACGATGCCGGCCAGTACAAGCGCATGGGAAAGGGCGGGCGCGAGGTCTGGATCCAAGCTTCGTACAACCCGATCTACGATATGAACGGACGGCCGTTCAAGGTGGTCAAGTACGCTACCGACATCACGGCCCAGGTGCGTGACTCCCTGGCGCTGCAGCAGGCCGTCGCGCAGACGCGTGAAGTGGTGGCGGCCGCGCAGGGTGGCGATCTGACCGGCCATATCGCCACCCAGGACAAGACCGGCCCGATCGCCGAGTTGTGCGAGGGCATCAATGCGCTGGTCGAAGCGATGGCCGGCATCATCACCCAGATCAAGCTGGCGGCCGACACCATCGCCGTGGGTGCCAGCGAGATCGCCGAAGGCAACAGCGACCTGTCCGTGCGCACCGAGCAGCAGGCGGCCTCGCTGGAGGAGACCGCCGTCTCGATGAAGGGGCTGACCGCAACCGTGCGGCGCACCGCGGACAACGCCCGCCAGGCCAATGAGCTGGCCGGTGGCGCGGTCGAGGTGGCGGCGCAGGGTGGCCACGTGGTGCAGGAGGTGGTCTCCACCATGTCGCTGATCAATGACTCCTCGCGGCGCATCGTCGACATCATCGGCGTGATCGACGGTATCGCGTTCCAGACCAATATCCTGGCCCTCAATGCCGCCGTGGAAGCGGCCCGTGCCGGCGAGCATGGCCGCGGCTTTGCGGTGGTCGCCTCGGAAATCCGCTCGCTGTCGCAGCGTTCTGCCGAAGCCGCCAAGGAGATCAAGCAGCTGATCGGCGACTCGGTGGAGAAGGTCGGGGCGGGCACGCGCCAGGTCGAAAGCGCGGGCCGCACCATGGACGAGATCGTGGTCAGCGTGAAACGCGTGAGCGATCTCATGGCCGACATCAGCGCGGCGGCCCAGCAGCAGAGCGAGGGCATCGAGCAGATCAACCAGGTGGTCGAGCACATCGACGAGAGCACCCAGCAGAATGCCGCGCTGGTCGAAGAGGCCTCCGCGGCGGCCCGCAGCATGGAAGAGCAGTCCACCCAGTTGCTGCAGACGGTGGCGGCGTTCCGGGTGGCGGGGGCGGGCACGCATCGCTCGGTGCACCTCAATCCCACTACTGGCCAGCCCGCATTGCGTCTGGTCTGACTGCCGTGCGGGATGCATACGGCGCGCGGCTTTGGGATACTCGATCTTCCAAGGACAGGTCGGAGTATCACAATGCGGATTGCACCACGGTTGAGCATGCTGCTGGTCATGGGGATGGCCCTGCCTTGCACTGCGGGCGCGGCGTCGGCGGTGTTTTACGACGCCGACACCGGTGCCTACGGCTATTCGATGAACAACCGCAGCGTCAGCACGGCCATGCAACAGGCGCTGGGGTATTGCGCGCAGCGCTCACCCAACTGCAGCACTGTGGCCAGCACGTCGGAAGGCGGTTACTCGGCGCTGTATACGGGCACGGGTGCCATGGGTGTTGCCCTGTCCGCACAGGATGATGCCGCTGCTCAGCGCAAGGCCGAGGCGATGTGCCGGCGAAAAGCAGGGGACTGCCGGCTGGCGCTGCTGTGGCGCGAAGAAACGGTGGCCCCGTCCGTGCCGCCGGTTCCCCCGATCCCGCCACATACCCTGCCTCCGATCGAGCCGGCCGGGTAACGGTCGCGGCGCTGCCGAGCAGAATGAAAAAACGCCCCGGATCCGTCGATCCGGGGCGTTCTGGTTTTCCATGGTGCCGAAGGTGGGACTCGAACCCACACGCTTTTAAGGGCGGCGGATTTTGAGTCCGCTGCGTCTACCGATTCCGCCACTTCGGCTGGCTGGCCGCGTAGTGTATACAAGATGTCGGCATTTGTGCAGACCTGAATGCTTAAGTTCCTGTCAGGGTTTCACCTACGCAGGACGCTATACTCATCGCGCTGAACCATACAGGGAGTCGTCATGAGCGCGCTGCAGGATCTTCGGGTGCTGGTGGTGGAGAACGACGAAATGAGTGCCGCCCTGCTGCAGATGCAGTTGGTGCAGTCTGGCGCGGTGGTGGTGGGGCTGGCGGCGTCGGTATCCGAGGCGCTGCGGCTGCTCGGCGAGACCCAGCCACACGTGGTGCTGCTGGATTACCGCCTGGCCAACAATGAAACCAGTGAAGCGGTTGCTGCGGCGTTGGCCGCGCGCCAGATTCCCTTCGTGCTGGCCACCGGCATGGCGACCGAGCATCTGCCCGAGGCCTTCCGGGCAGGCATCATCCTGACCAAGCCCTACCTGACGGCCGAGTTGAATGCCGCGCTGGGGCGGGCACGGATAGGCGATTCGGTCGCCGGCTGAGCAGCGCTCACGCCGCTTCGGCGTGCGCCAGTGTTACCGGCTCGCGATCGTCCAGGATCCGGTACAGCGCAGCGAGGTCGCGGGGGTCCGGGTTCAACCAGGCATCCAGATGTTCGCGCCGGATCGGCACGATGCAACGGTCGTGGCCGGTGCGTGCCACATCGGCCGGTGGCGCGTCGGTGATCGCGGCAAACGACAGCAGGCGGCCTTCCGGTCCTTCCCACGCCGCCCACAGGCAGGCGATCAACAGATCGCGCGGCGGCTGCGGGCTGAATTCCAGCACCACGTTCTCGGCTTTCTCGCCGGGTGAGAGCGGGCGCTGCTCCAGTGCATGCCGCGGCACGTGCTCGTAGAACGATTGCACCACCACCACGCCATGCTGGTGGCCGAACGCGGATTTCCAGTACGCGTCCAGGCTGTCGCGGCGCGCGTTGTAGGTGCCGGGAAACAGCACGTCGTTGCGCGCGGGCTTGTCCGGCAGCCGGCATTGGTAGCGCATCGGCTTGATCACGCGCTGGCCCTGCTCGGACACGATCACCGGCGCGTAGACGCCGGGGAAAATGCGGCTGTCGCGCGGTACCAGGCCGGCACGCTGCAGATCGGACAGGCGCGTCTGCGCACGTTCAATCCGATTGCCAGCCACGCGCAGTTCATTGCGCGCCTTCTGCGTGGGACGGGCGGCCAGGTGTGCTTCGGCCGCCTTCAGCCGGGCGCTCTGCAGGCGCACCTCCTCATCCAGCGCCTGCATCTCCTCGGCATGCCATTGCTGTATCCGCGCCACGATCTGCTGGCCCCGCGCGGTGCGCGCGCCGGCGAAGCCATCGTCCATCGCCTTGGGGGTTTTCGGGCGTTGCTTGCCGGCGTCATGGGCATACAGCTGGGCGAACTCGTCCAGGGACAGCATGGCGCCGTACTCACGGACCAGCTTGGTGTAATCGGCGCGGATCTGGGCGGAATAGCACATGGCGGCATAACAGGGTGGGCAGGGGGACAGGATAGGCCGGTGGGTCGCACATGCTGCGAATACGTTCGGGCATGCTGAGCGTCCATTCATTGCCGGACCGGTCTCATGTTGCTGCCTGCTGGTGTTCATTGCATTCCCCTGGCGCCGAGCGTGGAGGAATACCGCGCGCTGCGGGTGCTGGCCGGCCTGAGTCCGAAAACGGCCGATGCGGCGGCGCGTGGCCTGCCCAACACGGTCTTCGGTGTGAGCCTGCGCGAGGGCGACCGGTTGCTGGCGATGGGCCGGCTCATCGGCGACGGCGGCTGCTTCCTGCAGGTGGTGGATATCGCCGTGGTCCCGGACCGCCAAGGTCAGGGGCTGGGCAAGGCGGTGATGGCCGAGCTCGATGCCTGGCTGCACGCCAATGCCCGAGGTGCCTATGTGAGCCTGATCGCCGATGGCCAGGCGCACCGGCTGTATGCGCAGTTCGGTTTCAGCGTGACCGCGCCGCGCTCGGTGGGCATGGCGAAGGTGGTGGCGTAGGCCCATAAACAAACAGCCCCGACCGAAGTCAGGGCTGTTTGTTTGAAGCTGGCGTCCCCACGGGGATTCGAACCCCGGTCGCCACCGTGAAAGGGTGATGTCCTAGGCCTCTAGACGATGGGGACGCGTTAAACCGAATTTTGGCTTCTATCGGACGGCCTGTGTCCGGAGAAGTGGTGGAGCCAGGCGGGATCGAACCGCCGACCTCCTGCATGCCATGCAGGCGCTCTCCCAGCTGAGCTATGGCCCCACAGTTGTGCTGCGAGCCGCCTATCATAGCGGCGGTCTTGCCGAATGGGAAGGGGTTCGTCAAACAAAAAGCCCCGACCGAGGTCAGGGCTGTCTGTCTGAAGCTGGCGTCCCCACGGGGATTCGAACCCCGGTCGCCACCGTGAAAGGGTGATGTCCTAGGCCTCTAGACGATGGGGACGCGTTAAACCGAATTTTGGCTTCTATCGGACGGCCTGTGTCCGGAGAAGTGGTGGAGCCAGGCGGGATCGAACCGCCGACCTCCTGCATGCCATGCAGGCGCTCTCCCAGCTGAGCTATGGCCCCACGTTGTACCGCGAGCCGCCTAGTGTATCTGCCTGTTCACGTTTGTGGAAGCCTTTCGGGCATCCGCATCGCAACCGCAGTAGGCGGTGAACAAAAAGACCCGGCATGCCGGGCCTCGGTGTTCTTCTGATGAGTGGCGTCCCCACGGGGATTCGAACCCCGGTCGCCACCGTGAAAGGGTGATGTCCTAGGCCTCTAGACGATGGGGACGCATAAACTCATCAAATTGTTCAGCACACCCGAACGGCCTAAGGTCCGGAGTGGTGGAGCCAGGCGGGATCGAACCGCCGACCTCCTGCATGCCATGCAGGCGCTCTCCCAGCTGAGCTATGGCCCCACGATGCTGGAGGCGGAATTCTACGCGGCCGTGAAGCATTCGCCAAGTCTTTTTTCTGAAATACCGAAGAAAGAATGCACGCAGGCATCCATCTGCAGAGGCCGACGTCTGCGTGGGCGAGCGCATCAACACGCACGCGATATAACAGGCGGCCAATGCCGAGTGTTGATCGATGCGTGAGAAACAAAAAGCCCCGACCGAAGTCAGGGCTGTTTGTTTGAAACTGGCGTCCCCACGGGGATTCGAACCCCGGTCGCCACCGTGAAAGGGTGATGTCCTAGGCCTCTAGACGATGGGGACGCACGAAAACTTCAAATTTTGTCACTGCAATCTGATCGGCCTAATGATCGGATTGGTGGAGCCAGGCGGGATCGAACCGCCGACCTCCTGCATGCCATGCAGGCGCTCTCCCAGCTGAGCTATGGCCCCACGTCGTGAGGAGCGAAATCATAGCGACGACGTTTTCGATTGGCAAGAAAAAAGTGAAGAAATATCGTCATGCAATCCGTTGTCACTCGCCGGGCAGTCGTTGATGGCGAAGCCGTAGTGCATTGCTGATCACCGAGACCGAACTCAGACTCATCGCCACCGCCGCCAACATCGGCGACATCACGATGCCCAGCGGATACAGCACGCCGGCCGCCACGGGAATGCCGAGGCCGTTGTAGAGAAACGCAAAGCCCAGGTTCTGCCGCATGTTGCGCACGCTCGCGGTGGACAGTTGGCGCGCACGCAGGATGCCGCGCAGATCGCCTTTGACCAGCGTGACCTGTGCGCTCGACATCGCCACATCGGTGCCGTTGCCCATCGCGATACCAACGTCGGCACTCGCCAACGCCGGCGCGTCGTTGATGCCATCGCCGGCCATCGCCACCTTGCGGCCCTGTGCCTGCAGCGAACGGATCAAGGCGGCCTTGTCGGCGGGGCGCATCTCACCGTGGACGTCATCCAGGCCGAGTTCCCGCGCGACGGCCTTCGCGGTGGCCGCGCCGTCGCCGGTGGCCATGACGATGCGCAGGCCATCGTGGTGCAGCTGCACGATGGCTTCGGCGGTGGAGGCCTTGATCGGGTCAGCCACCGCGAGCAGGCCCCCAAGCTGGCCATCGACGGCGAGGTACATCACGCTGGCGGCGGTGCTGCGCAAGCGCTCGGCATCTTCGCGCAGCGCCTCCAGTGCGACACCGTGTTCGTCCATCAACGCGGTATTGCCAAGCAGCAGCCGCCTGCCGTCCACCACGCCCTGCACACCCATGCCGGTCAGGGAATCGAAATCGTCCACGCTGGCCAGCGGCATCCTGCGCGCGTGCGCTTCGGCCACGATCGCGGCCGCCAACGGATGCTCGCTGCCTTGGTCCAGGCTTGCCGCCCACTGCAGGATCTGGGCGGCAGCGAAGGGCGCCACCGCCCGCACGTCGCGGAATGCTGGCTTGCCCTCGGTCAACGTACCGGTCTTGTCGACCACCAGCGTGTCGATGTGGCGCAGTGCTTCGATCGCCTCGGCATCGCGGAACAGCACGCCGTGCTGCGCGGCGCGACCGGTGGCGACCATGATCGTCATCGGTGTGGCCAACCCCAATGCGCACGGGCAGGCGATGATCAGCACCGCGACCGCGCTCAGTACCGCATGTGTCCATGAGGGCGCCGGACCGAACAGCCCCCAGCCGAAGAACGTCAGCACCGCCACCGACAACACCACCAGCACGAACCAGTACGCGACGGTGTCGGCCATGCGCTGCATGGGGGCACGTGAGCGCTGCGCCTGCGCCACCAGCTGCACGATCTGCGCCAGCATGCTGTCATCGCCAAGGCGATCGGCGCGCACGACCAGGCTGCCAGTGCCGTTGAGTGTCGCGCCGATCACCGTGTCGCCCACGGCCTTGGCCACCGGCACCGGCTCACCGGTGAGCATCGATTCATCGATGGAGGAGCGGCCTTCGACGACCGTGCCATCCACGGGCACCTTCTCACCGGGGCGCACGCGCACGCGGTCGCCGGGCTGCAGCGCGGTAATGTCGACGTCTTCCTCGCGGCCATCCCCGCGCAGCACGCGCGCGGTCTTCGGTGCCAGGCCGAGCAGCGCCTTGATCGCGGCAGAGGTCTTCGCCCGTGCGCGCAGCTCCATCAACTGGCCGAGCAGCGTGAGCGAGATGATCATCGCCGCCGCCTCGAAGTAGACGCCGACATGTCCATGCTGCTGGAACGACGGCGGGAACAGACCGGGCGCGACGGTGGCGACCACGCTGTAGCCGTAGGCCGCCAGTACGCCCGTCCCGATCAGGGTCCACATGTTCGGGCTGCGGTTGCCGATCGACTGCGCCCAGCGCTGCAGGAACGGCCAACCGGCCCAGAGCACCACCGGCGTCGCCAGGGCCAGCTCGATCCACACCCTCAGATCGGGCGCGAGGCCGTGCAGCACGGGTGTCATCGCCAGCATCGCCAGGGCCATCGTCGCCACACTCAGCGGCAGGCTCCACCAGAAGCGGCGACGGAAGTCGATCAACTCGGGATTCTCGCCCTCATCCAGGCTGGGCATCTTCGGCTCCAGCGCCATGCCGCACAGCGGGCAGGTGCCGGGGCCTTCCTGCACGATCTTCGGGTGCATGGGGCAGGTGTACAGCGTGCCGGTGGGGGCCGGGTCGCCGATGTGTGATGCCGGTTCCAGATAGCGCTGGGGGTCGGCGATGAACTTTCGCCGGCAGCCATCGCTGCAGAAGTGGTAGTCGCTGCCGTCATGGCGGGCATGGTGGGCCGTGGCGGCCGGGTCGACGGTCATGCCGCAGACCGGGTCGGTGGAAGGGCCGTCGTCCGCACGGGAGACCTTGCTGTGGCCGTGGCTGGCGTTCATTGGCGTGACTCGGTCAACGCGGTCAGGATCGGGCACTGTTGCTGATCGCCATGCCCGGGGCAGGCATCGACCAGCTGCTTGAGCGCGCCGTGCATCCGCTGCAGTTCGCTGATGCGCTGTTCGATGTCGGTGAGCTTGTTCACCGCACTGTCGCGGATCTGCGCCATGTCCTGGCCACGCTGATCGCTGAAGGCCAGCAGATCGGCGATTTCATCCAGGCTGAAACCCAGTGCCTTGGCGCGGCGGATGAACTGCAGGCGGGTCAGGTCGCTCTCGCTGAAGACCCGGTAGCCGCCGGCGCTGCGCCGTGCGGTAGGCAGCAGCTGCTGCCGTTCGTAGTAGCGCACCGTGTCGATGGGCACGCCGGCCTGGCGCGCGAGCTGTCCAATGTTCATGAGCACCTCGTGGATGACGCTCCATTCTGAACCTTGGAGTCTGCTCCAGAGTCAAGCCGGAACCCCACTGGAAATTCAGTTGGCGTGAAATTTACAACTAGTTGCATGGTCGTTCTCCCGGGACGCCCGTAGCCTCAGGCGATCTTATGTATCGACCTGTTCTGCCCGGCCCCACGCCGGCAGGCACTGTCCCAGGAGAAGGGCCATGGACGCACCCCGCAACACGTTGCAGCCGGACCGCCGGCCGGACACGCCGACCCTGATGGAAGTCGCCGTGGTGGAATTCCCCGGCAGCCTGCGTGCCGCCGCGCCCGTACTGTCCGAGCTGGCGCAGCGCTGCAACCGCACCGTGGCGGCCGGGCGCCGCACCGGCCCACGCATGCTGGTCACGCGCTGGACGATGTCCGCCCGTGGCATGCAGCGGGTCGCGGGGGCGGAGCTGTTCGGCGAGGCCCTGCCGGCGATCATTGTCGTGCCAGGCAGCGAATCGAGCTGGACCATGGCGCCGCCGGACGAGCGCCTGCTGGCCTGGGTGCGGGAATGTCATGATGGCTGCAGCCTGCTCGCCGGCTGCGACGAGGGCGGGCTGCTGCTGGCTGCCGCCGGCGTGCTGGCCGGGCGCTCGGTCAGCGTTCCCGATCCCGCGCGCTGTCCGGCGCTGCGTACGATGGTGCCCAGCTGGCTGCCCAGCGAGCGCACGCTGGTCGATGACGGTGACCTGCTGACCGCAGCAGGCCAGGAGGCTTGGAAGTACCTCAGCCTGCGCCTGCTGGCACGGGTGTACGGGCAGGGTGTGATGAACACCGTCATCCAGCAGCTGCAACTGGTGATCCCGCGCACCGAACTGGATGATCTGGAACGTTTCAGCCCGAATTTCGCCCACGGCGACCGCTGCATCCTCAAGGCACAGCGCTGGCTGCACGGTATCGCCGCACGCGGCGTGGGGCTGGACGACATCTGCGCACAGGCCGGTCTGGAGCCGCGGACGCTGCAGCGACGGTTCCTGAAAGCCACCGGCATGCGTCCGATCGAGTACTGCCAGCGCCTGCGCATCGCCAAGGCGCAGTTGCTGCTGCAGGCGGGCGGGGTCGTGGACGAGGTGGCGTGTGCGGTGGGCTATTCCGACCAGAGTGCGTTCCGGCGGTTGTTCCTGCGCATCGTCGGGCTGACGCCGGCACGCTATCGCCGCCAGCTGGCGGCGCAGCAGCGCGAGCATGCAGCAGTACGACCGGTCGGCCGAGGGGTCGAGGCCATCCGTTCGGTGGCCTGAATCGCGCGGTACCGGCACGCTTGATCCATTGATGCCTTGCTGGGACCATGCGGGCGGGCCCGATGCAACAGCCGTCGCAGTTGGCGTGTCCCGGGCGACGGCGGAGAGAAGCAATGATCAGCAGTGTAGGCCCGGTACCGCTTGCGGTCGTGTGGGTGTTGGTGGGTCTGGGCATCGCGATGCTGGTGGCCAGTGTGGTGCGTGCCCCGGCAATCGAGGGCGCACCGCGTCCGCGATCGGTGGTGGTGGACATGCTGCTGCTGGGCCTGCTCGCCGGGCGGGCAGGTTTCGTGATCTGGCATGCAGCCGACTATGTGGCCGATCCCTGGGCAGTGCTGCGTATCGGCGATGGCGGGTTTGTGCTGTGGCCGGCACTGCTGGTCGGGCTGGGGTGGGGCGGGTGGCGCCTGCGTCGCTGGCCCACACTGCGCCGCCCCGTGGCTGCCGCTGCGCTGGCAGGCCTTCTCGGTTGGGCCGTGCTGTCCACCGGCGCCGGCTGGCTGCAGCAATCGCGGGTGTCATTGCCTGCGATCACCCTGACATCGCTGCAGGGCGCGCCCGTCGCGCTTGACGAGGCCCGGGGCGAGCCGGTGGTGATCAACCTCTGGGCGAGCTGGTGCGGCCCCTGCCGCCGCGAGATGCCGGTACTGGCACGCGCACAGCAGCGCCATCCTGATATCCGCTTCCTGTTCGTCAACCAGGGCGAAACGCGCGACGAAGTGGATGCCTTCATGGCGGCCGAACACCTGTCGCTGCGCAATGTGCTGCTCGACCAAGAAGCACGTGTTGCCGAACGGCTGCAGGTACATGCGTATCCGACTACCCTGTTCTTCGATGGGCAGGGCCGGCTGCGGCACCTGCACCTGGGCGAGCTGACGGCCGCCGGCCTGCAATCCAAGCTCGACGACCTGTAAGGGTCGCGGGTCGTTTATTCCATGAATCCAGGAGTCTCCATGACGTTGAAATCCTCGCGCACGCTGATCACCGCGCTGTCCGCCGCGCTGCTGATCGCACTGGCCGGCTGCAGCCAGGCGCAGACGCCGAAGGCCCCGGCAGAGAAGGCCGGCGGTGAACGGCCGGCGGTGCTGAAGGGCATCGAGAAGCATGGGTTCGAGGTGATCGGCGAGTTCGACGCACCCGGCGGCCTGCGCGGTTTTGCCGGTGTGGTCGGTGGCCAACAACCGGCGGCGGCGTATGTGACGGCTGATGGGAAGAACGTCGTGGTGGGCAGTCTGTTCGATGCCAACGGCGAGGATGTGGGCGCCGCGCCGCTGGAGAAACTGGTGGCCAAGCCGATGTCCGAGCGCTCGTGGAAGAAGCTCGACGAGAGTGCGTGGGTGCGTGACGGCAAGGCCGACGCGCCGCGCGTCGTCTATACCTTCAGCGATGCGAACTGCCCGTACTGCCACCGCTTCTGGGAGGCCGCGCGGCCGTGGGTGGACGCGGGCAAGGTGCAGCTGCGCCACGTGATGGTCGGTGTGATCCGCGAAGACAGCCCTGCCAAGGCGGCTGCCATCCTCACCGCGCCCAACCCCAGCGCTGCGCTGCTGGAGAACGAGCGCCTGTTCGACAAGGGCGGTATCAAGCCGGCAGCGTCGTTGACGGCGGAGGTCGCCAACAAGCTCGATGCCAATCAGGTGCTGATGATCGAGCTCGGATTCCAGGGCACACCGGGCATTTTGTTCAAGGACGCCCAGGGAATGGTGCAGCGCCGTTCCGGCATGCCGCAGGGGGATGATATGACCGTGGTGCTCGGCCCGCGCTGAGCACTGGCGACCGTAGTGTCACAGCGCGCCGGGCATTGCCCGGCGCGTTGCGTTTGGGCGGCCGGATATCCGCCTGGTAGTGGGCGACGTCACACGCTGTCGCATTCGGCTTGATTTGGATCAAGGCTGAAATCGCCTGCGTCGCTACGCTGCCCTGCATGCGCTATCTCCTGGATTTCCCCGCACATAGCGGACGCGTGGCCGCCCAGTCAGAAAACTGCCTGAGAACGTTCACGGGGTTCTCACTTTGCGATTGGTACTCAGAGCGCTGGCTGCCGCGCGTCAACGCGGCGGTCATCAGGGATGAGGGGATCCCGTGCGAGCGTACCCATGCAGGCGATGTGTCCGATGGCGTGACCGCCACCGGACCGCGCGTCGGCAGAGGTCGCCCGCATTGCAGTGCCGGGCTGCGTGCTCACCACCTGCGACGTTCTGGTCGTCAGCCGGTGTGGACCCGCGGGACTGTGTACGGTTCAAGGAGGACGTGATGCGCTTGGCTGTGTTGACGGTCGCATGCGTGGCAGCCTTGGCTGCGGCGCCGGTATATGCGCAGGATTCGGCTGCCGCGTTGCGGCAGGACATCCAGACGCTGCGGCAGGCGCTGGAACAGATGGAAGCGCGCCTGCAGGCCATCGAATCCGGCAAACCTCCGCCCGCGTCACCGACGGTCACGGCGGCGCCTGCGCCGAGCACGGGCTCACGTCCCGCACCCTCGCCAGCGCCCTTGACCGCCCAGGCACAGGTGCCCGGCATGGGCCAGGCCATCCTCCCGCAACGCGACTCCGTTGCGGATCCGTCCACCGCCGCATCCCGCCCGGACAGCGCCGCTGGCCCGACCGATCCCGAGCTGAAAGGCTTCTTCGCGATCCCCAACACCGACACCCTGATCCGCATCGGCGGCTACGCCAAGCTCGATGCGATCGCTGATTCACGCGCGGCCGGCGACCAGGAGCAGTTCATTACCTCCTCGATCCCCGTCGGCAGTGCGCACCGGGATGTCTCCAACTTCACCCTGCACGCCAAGCAGACCCGCTTCAGCTTTGAAGCGCGGCGGCCGACCACCCATGGCAACCTGCGCTTCTATCTGGAGAACGACTTCTTCGGCGCCAGCGACAGCTATCAGTTCCGCCTGCGCCATGCTTACGGGCAGCTCGGCAATACCTACGCCGGCTATGGCTATTCGACCTTCATGGATGCCGACAGCCTGCCCGATACGCTGGATTTCGCCGGGCCGGGCGGGGCGGGCTACCTGCTGGTGGCCGGCATCCACCACAGCTTCGCGATGGGCAAGGGCAACACGCTGACCGTGGCTGCCGAAGATCCCGATACCCAGTTGAGCACCCCCGCCGAGGGGATCATGCCGGTCGATCAACTGCCGGATGTCACCGTTACCGCCCGCATGGAGCGCGACTGGGGCCATCTGCAGCTGGGCGCGGTCGCCCGCAGCCTGGGCTACGACGGCGATGCAGGGGATGGCCGCCGTTTCGCCGGTGGCCTGCAACTCAGTGGCTCGGCCGCGGTGGGCGAGCAGGACCTGTTGCTGTTCGGGATGCTCGGTGGCAAGGGCCTGGCCCGCTATACAGCCGACCTGACCGGCTCGGGCATGGATGCGGTGGTGACCGCCGATGGCCGCCTGCAGGCGCTGTCGCTGTACGGCGGCTTCGTCGGGTACACGCACTACTGGTCGCCGCTATGGCGTTCCAACCTGATCTACGGCCAGCTCACCAGCGGGCGCAACGCGGCACTGGCTGCCGATGCGTTCCGCCAGAGCCGCTATGGCGTCTTCAACCTGCTCTGGAGCCCGGCACCGTCCTGGACGATGGGCATGGAACTGCTCTACGGACAACTGGAACAGCAAAGCGGGCAACGCGGCGACACGATGCGGCTGCAGGGCAGCCTGCAATACAACTTCATCAAGTAACTCCCACCGCCCGGCACGACCGGGTCCCTGCCTGGCAAAGGAGCAAACGTCATGGCACAAGCAAAGAAAATCGGGGTCGTCGGTGCCACCTTCCTGGTGGCCGGAAACATGATGGGGTCGGGGGTGTTCCTGCTGCCCTCCAGCCTGGCCAAGATCGGCACCGCCTCCATCTGGGGCTGGCTGATCACCACGGCCGGCGCGCTGCTGCTGGCGTTCGTGTTCGCCAAGCTCGGCAGGCTCGCGCCCAAGGCCGGTGGCCCGTATGCCTATGCACGCGATTGGTTCGGCCCTTACATGGGCTTCCAGACCAACACCATCTACTGGTTCGCCAACTGGATCGGCAACGTTGCCATCCCGATCGCGGCAGTGGGTTACTTCAGCTACTTCTTCCCGATCCTCTCCGAGCCGCTGCCGCGCTGCATCGCGGTGCTGGCACTGGTGTGGGCGCTGAGCTTCGCCAACGTCATCGGCCCGTCGTTCGTCAGCAAGCTGCAGACGGTGACCACCAGCTTCGCCCTGGTACCGATCCTGGGCATCGCGATCTTCGGCTGGTTCTTCTTCGATCCGACCATTTTCAAGGGCGCCTACAACGTCTCCGGTGAATCCAACTTCGGCGCGATCTCCAGCGCAGCGGCGTTGACGCTGTGGGCCTTCATCGGCGTGGAATCGGCTTCGGTCACCGCCGGGGTGGTGGAGAACCCGGAGAAGAACGTGGCCCGCGCGACGCTGGCCGGCGTGTTCCTGGCGGCGATCGCCTACATCGCCAGCTCCTCGGTGATCATGGGCATGGTGCCCAACGGCGACCTGCAGGTCTCCGATGCGCCGTTTGCACTGGCTGCTGCCAATGCGGTGGGTGGCTGGGGCGGTGCGCTGGTGAGCCTGTGTGCCTTCGTGGGTGCGGCCGGCTCGCTCGGCGGTTGGATCCTGCTCACCGCGCAGAGTGCCAAGGCGGCCTCCGATGACGGCCTGTTCCCGAGCATCTTCAGCAAGACCAACAAGGATGATGTGCCGGTCAAAGGCGTGCTGATCGTGGCCGTGCTGATGACCCTGGCGGTACTGGTCACCTCCACCTCCAAGACCGCCTCGGCCCAGTTCGACGTGATCACCTCGGCCGCGGTGGTGCTGACCCTGCTGCCCTACATCTACTCGTGCGTGGCCTGCTATTTCGTGGTGGAGCGCTCGCACACGCTGGTGCATACCGGCGCGTTCTGGCTGCTGACCAGTGTCACCGTCGTGTACTGCCTGTGGGCGATCTTCGGCTCGGCCGGCAACATCGTGCAGTACGCCTTCCTGTTCGTGTTGTTCATCACGGTGTTCTATCCGTTCTTCAGCGAGGAGCGTCGCCGCCAGCGCGGCCAGCTGCCCGCGCTCGACGCCGCCGTCCGCACGACGCTTTCGTGATCTTCCCCCAGGAGAATCCCTGTGTACTTCAAGTCCCTTGATTACCCGATCATCGTCATCGACGACGACTACGAATCCCCGCGCATCGGCGGCATCCTGATCCGTGCGCTGGTGGACGAGCTGCGCAAGAACGACCAGCGCGTGCTGTGCGGCTTGACCCTGGCCGACGCGCAGGCCGGTGCGCGCACCTATGTGGCGGCCTCGGCAGTGCTGATCTCCATCGATGGCACCGAGGAGAATCCGGAGCAGTTCCAGCGCCTGCTGGGCTTCCTGCGCGAACAGACGGCCCGCCGCGCCAACCTGCCTGTCTTCCTGTACGGCGAACGGCGCACGATCGAGAAGGTACCGAGCAAGCTGCTGAAGTTCGTGCACGGCTACATCTTCCTGTTCGAAGACACCAAGAGCTTCATCTCGCGCCAGGTGATGCGTGCGGCCGAAGACTACATGGCCAATCTGCTGCCGCCGTTCTTCAAGGCCCTGATCCACCACACCGCCGAATCCAACTACTCCTGGCACACGCCGGGGCATGCCGGCGGCGTGGCGTTCACCAAGTCGCCGGTCGGGCGTGCGTTCCACCAGTTCTACGGCGAGAACACGCTGCGCAGCGATCTCTCGATCTCGGTGCCGGAACTGGGCTCGCTGCTCGACCACACCGGCCCGATCAAGGAGGCCGAGAACGAGGCGGCGCGCAACTTTGGCGCCGACCATACCTTCTTCGTCACCAACGGCACCTCCACTGCCAACAAGATCGTCTGGCACGGGACCGTGGGGCGCGGCGATGTGGTGTTCGTCGACCGCAACTGCCACAAGTCGCTGCTGCACTCGCTGATCATGACCGGGGGCATTCCGGTGTACTTCACCCCGAGCCGCAACGCACACGGCATCATCGGCCCGATCAGCCTGGATCAGTTCACCCCCGCGGCGCTGCAACAGGCCATCGCCGCCAACCCGCTGGCCAGCAAGGCGTACAAGGCCGGGTCCAAGCCGCGCATCGCGGTGGTGACCAACTCGACGTATGACGGGCTCTGCTACAACGCAGAGAAGATCGCCGAGGAGATCGGCAGCGCGGTGGACTTCCTGCATTTCGACGAAGCCTGGTACGCCTACGCCGCGTTCCATCCGTTCTACGAGAACCATTACGGCATGGCCAAGGGCAAGCCGCGCGAGCAGGATGCGATCATCTTCACCACGCACTCCACGCACAAGCTGCTGGCCGCGTTCTCGCAGGCCTCGATGATCCACGTGCGCAATGCGGCGTCCCGCGAGTTGGATGCCGAGCGCTTCAACGAAGCCTTCATGATGCACACCACGACCAGCCCGCATTACGGGGTGATCGCGGCCTGCGATGTGGCCTCCAAGATGATGGAGGGCGCGGCAGGCGAATCGCTGGTGCAGGAGATGCATGACGAAGCGATCGCCTTCCGCCGCGCGATGCTGCACGTGCGCGAGGACCTGGGCCGCGACGACTGGTGGTTCAGCGTCTGGCAGCCGGACAAGCTGGAGCGCTCGCTGGCCAAGGGCGATGCCCCGGCCCCGATGGTGGCCAAGCGCAGCGAGTGGTACCTGCAGCCGGATGCGCATTGGCACGGCTTCGATGGCCTGGTCGACGACTACGTGCTGATCGATCCGATCAAGGTGACCCTGCTCACGCCCGGGCTGTCGATGGACGGCGAAATGGGCAAGCGGGGTATCCCGGCCGCGGTACTGAGCAAGTTCCTGTGGACGCGTGGCATCACGGTGGAGAAGACCAATCTCTATTCAGTGCTGTTCCTGTTCTCGATGGGCATCACCAAGGGCAAGTGGAGCACCCTGGTCACCGAGCTGATGGCCTTCAAGGAGCTTTACGACGGCAACGCGGCGCTGACCCGTGCGCTGCCGCAGCTCGCCGCCGAGTTCCCGATCGCCTACGCCGGCTGGGGTCTGCGCGATCTGTGCGATGCGCTGCACGCCTTCAACGACGAGTTCGGCGTGGCCCAGGTGATGCGCGCGATGTACGTGGACCTGCCCGAGCCGGTGATGACCCCGGCCGAGGCCTACGACCATCTGGTCCGCGGCCAGATCGAACGGGTCGACATCGAGCAGATCAGCGGCCGCATCGCCGGCACCATGCTGGTGCCATACCCGCCGGGCATCCCGACCATCATGCCGGGCGAGCGCTTCGGCAGCAGCGATGAGCCGATCATCCAATCGCTGCGGATCGCCCGCGAGCAGAATGCGCGCTTCCCGGGCTTCGAGTCGGATGTGCACGGGCTTATCATCGATACCGACGGCGATGCGCCGAGCTACAAGGTGGAGGTGCTGAAGGTCTGACGCCCGCGCGGAGGACCCTCGGCCAGCGATGGATACAGCACGCGAGCAGCGGGTCCTCACATTCTCCATCGGGGTGACGATGGCGGTCAGCGCCATCGGCTTCATCGGCGGCCTGTTGGTGGGGTCGCAGGCGATTCTGTTCGACGGTGTCTACAGCCTGGTGGACGTGGCGCTGACCCTGGTGGCGTTGTCGGTGCTGCGGCTGGTGGCGCGGGAAGAAAGCCCGCGCTTCCAGTATGGCTACTGGCACCTGGAGCCGATGGTGGAGGCGCTTGGCGGGGCGATCCTGTCGCTGGCCTGCATCTATGCGTTGGCCAACTCGGTGATCGGGCTGACCACCGGGGGGCATGAGGTCAAGGCGGGGCCTGCGCTGCTGTGGGCCGCCGTACTGTGCGTGAGCAATCTGGCCATGGCGGCGTTCGTGCGTACCCGTGCGATGCAGTTGCATTCGGCCCTGCTGTGGCTGGACGTGCGCGCCTGGCTGCTCAGCGGGCTGATGAGCCTGGCCGTGGTGCTGGCGTTTGCGATCGCGCTGCTGCTGCGCGGTCGTGAGCATGCCCACTGGATTCCCTACCTGGATCCACTGGTGCTGGCCGCGATCAGTGTCGCGGTGCTGCCGGTACCGCTGCGCAGCGCCTGGAAGGCCATGCGCGAAGTGCTGCAGGTGGCGCCGGATACGCTGGATGCGCGCGTCCAGGCGGTGATGAAGGACTTCGTCGCCGAGCACGGCTATCTGGATTTCACCAGCCACGTGGCCAAGATGGGCCGCATGCGGTTCGTCGAAATTCACATCCTCACTCACCCGGAAACGGTGATCGGCAACATCGGCAATGTGGATCGGCTGCGTGATGAGATCGCCGAGCGCCTGGATGCGCGCGGCAGTGAGTTCTGGTTGACCATCGATTTCACGGCCGATCCGGCCTGGACCTGAGGCGCGCAAGCGGAACGTCAACGACAGTACCGCAGCGTTCCAAGGCGCTGCGTTGACCTCAACCTCGGTTGAGGCCGGAGACTGCGCACCCACTCCCCGACGACGTCTCCCCCCATGTTGACCGATGCCCCTGTTGCGCCCGCCGGCCTGTTCGGCTTCATCAATCCGTCCGGTTTGTACGACCCGACCGCGAACGGCTATTCCCACGTTGCGGTGATACGGCTTCCGGCCCGCGTGATCCACATCGCCGGGCAGGGCGGGGAGACCGCAGATGGCGCGTTGTCGCCGCGCTTCGAGGCGCAGGTCGCCCAGGCGCTGGACAACCTCAGCCTCGCACTGGCGTCGGCCGGTGCCACCCTGGCCGACGTGGCGAAGCTGATCGTGCTGGTGGTGGATCACGATCAGGACCGGCTCGGCATTCTGTCGGATCAGATCGGCCGCCGCTGGCCGCTGGGCCGTGCGCCGACCTGCACGCTGATTCCGGTGCCGCGGCTGGCATTGGAAGGCATGCTGTTCGAGATTGAGGCGACGGCGTACACCGGCTGAGCGATCCGGGGCGGGCCTTCTCATGCGATATACGAAACATATATGATGTGTATATCACTTCAGAGGGCTCGCCTATGGGTATCGTCAACATCGATGACGAACTGCACGACAACCTGCGCCGCGCCAGCGGCGTCTCGGGCCGCTCGATCAATGCCCAGGCGGGGTTCTGGATCAAGATCGGCATGCTGTGCGAGATGAATCCCGGTATGAGCTACCAGGAGATCGTCAGCCGTGAACTGCGTGCCGCCGGGGTCGAACCGGGCGCGTTGCGGGTGGCCGAAGCATGATCAAGACCGCTGAAGAACAGGCGCTGATGCGCGCATCGGGACGCCTGCTGGCGCAGGTGTTCGACGCGCTGGACGAGCTGCCGCTGGAGGGCATGAGCACGCTGCAGGTGAACGATTGGGTCGAGCGTTTCATCGTCGATCAGCTGCACGCCCGCCCGGCGAGCAAGGGCCAGTACGGCTTTGCCTACGTACTCAATAGTTCGATCGACAACGTGGTCTGTCACGGCGTGCCCTCAGCGGATGTGATCCTGCGCAGCGGCAGCATCGTCAACCTGGACATCACCCTGGAGAAGGACGGTTACATCGCCGATTCCAGCAAGACCTATCTGATCGGCGAGGTGGACTACGCGGCCAAGCGGCTGGTGCGTGTGACCCGCGAAGCCATGTGGAAGGGGATCGGCGTGGTGCGCCCGGGCGCGACGCTGGGCGACATCGGTTTTGCGATCCAGCAGCATGCAAAAGCGCATGGCTACAGCGTGGTCCGCGAATTCTGCGGTCATGGCATCGGTCAGGAGATGCACGAAGAGCCGCAGGTGCTGCACTACGGTCGCCGTGGCGATGGGCTGGAACTGGAGGAAGGCATGACCTTCACCATCGAGCCGATGATCAACCAGGGCCGCGCCGCCATCGACATGAGCGACGACGGTTGGACCGTGACCACCCGTGATGGAAAGCTGTCGGCGCAGGCCGAGCACACGGTGCTGGTGACCGCCGATGGCGTTGAGGTCCTGACTCTGCGCACGGGCGAGCGGATGCCCGACTGAGCCGGGCCGCCGGGCCATGCTCGGCGGCCTCATTCGCTACGGGTGGACACCAGCTTGAGAAACGCCTCGTTCTGATAGCGGCTCATGCGCAGCTGCTGACCGGTGTCCATGGTCACCACGTGGTGGCCGTTGAACCAGGGGTGGATCGCCTTGACCCGGCGCACATTGACAATCGCCGAGCGATGCACGCGCGCGAAGTGCCGCGGGTCCAGCCGGGCGGCGAGGGTGGCCATGGTCTCGCGCAGCTCATGCATGTGCCCGACCAGGTGGATCTCCACCGTGTTGCGCGCCGCCTTGATCCAGACGATGTCATCGACCGCCACCAGCACCACATGCTCATCCACGCGCACCGGGATGCGCTGCAGGTAGTCGTCACGCTGCCGCAGCGCATCCAACGCCTGCAGGATCTGCGTCGAGGCCTGTGCGCCCAACGCGGCGGATGTGGACAACCGCGCTTTGGCACGCTGCAATGTGGCGGCAAAGCGCTCACGGCTGAACGGTTTGACCAGATAGTCCACGGCATTGGCTTCGAAGGCCTTCACGGCGTACTGCTCGTAGGCGGTGACGAACACGGTGGCCGGCATCCGCTCGGCACCGATGGTGGCGACCACGTCCAGGCCGGTGATCGCCGGCATCTGGATGTCCAGGAACACCAGGTCCGGCGACTGGTTGCGGATGGCGTTGACCGCCGATACGCCATCGCCGCATTCGCCGACGATCTCGATATCCGCGTCATCGCGCAGCAACCGGATGACCGCATGCCGCGCGATCGGCTCATCATCGACCACGAGAACGGTGAGGCTCATGCCGGCGCAGTGCCCGGGAAGAATTCCGGTGCATCGTCGGCGCTCTCCAGTTCCCGGAACGGAACGCGGATGCGGCACACGACACCTTCCGGCCACATCAGGTCCAGCCTTACCTCGGCGGCATCGCCGTACAGTTCCTTCAGGCGCAGGCGAGTGTTGGACATGCCGATGCCGTGCCCCGCCGATGCGGTCGGTTCGGCCGAGAGGGTGCTGTTGCGGTTGCGCACTTCGATGCACAGCGTGTCGCCATCGCGGCGAGCCTCGATCTCGATGGTGTCGCTGCCCACGCGCTGGCCGATGCCATGGCGTAGCGCGTTCTCCACCAGCGGCTGCAGGATCAGGCTGGGCACCGCGCAGGCCAGCGTGTCCGGGGCGATATACGTGCGGGTGGTGAGCCGATCCTTGAAGCGGGTGCGTTGGATGCCCAGGTACAGCTCGATCAGGTCCAGTTCCTGGCGCAGGCGGATCTCCTGGCCGTCGTAGTCTTCCAGGAAGGCGCGCAGCAGTTCGCTCAGGCGCAGCAACATGTCTTCGGCCGAGACCTTGTCCTCGTCGAGCAGGGTAATGATCGCGTGCAGCGTGTTGAACAGAAAGTGCGGCTGCAGCTGGGATTTGAGCGAGAGCAACCGTGACTGCGCCAGCTCGGTGGCCAGCTGGCTGGCTTCCAGTTCGCGCCGGGCTTTTTCGGCATGGAAATGGATGGCCTGCTGGATCGCGAACAGCGTCCAGTAGGTCAGCAGCCCGATGGCGAAGTGCTGCTCCAGGAAGTAGCCCAACTGCTGAAAGAAACCGCTGGGCTCGAACAGGGTGGAGACCATCGCACCCACGACCATCGCAATGAACGTCATGCACAGGCTGGCCACCACCTGTGCTCCCAGC
Source organism: Stenotrophomonas sp. Steno-Z10-BAI (assembly GCF_056393115.1). NCBI lineage: Bacteria > Pseudomonadati > Pseudomonadota > Gammaproteobacteria > Lysobacterales > Lysobacteraceae > Stenotrophomonas > Stenotrophomonas sp. Steno-Z10-BAI. Next base: position 237,081 of record NZ_JBWJOZ010000002.1, read on the forward strand.
CCGTGCAGGCGCCCGCTGCCGCGTACTGGAAAGCGCTCGGCGAGGCGGAAGACCGTGGGTGCCAGGGCAGCCCACGTGTACCACTGGATCAGCGACCAGCGCAGGAGATCCCAGAGGGGTTGTTGACTGTTCGGCAGGCCGGCGTTGATCGAGGTCTGCAGGGCGAACACCACGGCCACCGCCGTCCACAGGGCGAGGTAGCGGGACAGGCGAATCCGGGTGCTGCCGAGGCGAATGTGCATGGTGGGTTCCGGGCCAGGCGCTTCTGGCGGACGTCATCTTAGGCAGGCGGACGTGCGTGCGGGAAGCGCCATGAGGCCTCATTACGATTGGTCCGCGCGTGGCGACGATTGGTCCCGGACCGGTTGCCGGGCCGCCGTCGCGACGGCGAGATGGGACGACCGGAACGCGCCCTGCGATGCAGCCGCTGCCGGTATCCCTTCCTTGCTGGAGACCGCTGCCATGACCCTGACCCGCGCCGTTGCCCTTGCCGGACTGCTCTCCACCATGACGGTACCGCTTGCCGGCGCTGCCAACGCCCGTTATCTGACCCTGGTCAACCGCGCGCATGACAGCGTGAGTGCGGTGGAGGTCGCGCCTGCCGGCAGTGACGCGTTCGCGCCCCGTGCGTTGGTGCGCAGGCTGTCCGGGGGCGGCGATGCGGTGACGGTGGACCTGGCTGGCGAGGGCTGCCGCTTCGATCTGCGCTTCACCTTCGTCAACGGCAGGACCCAGGTCTACCAGGACGTGGATGCCTGCCGTGGCAGCAGGCTTGCGATCCAGCCTTGGCCGCAGGACCGTGCGGGTCAGGCGCGTCCCGACCTCCGGGTGGCCGATCAGCAACGGCCGCGCTGATGGATGCGATCAGCCTGGCCTGATCAGCCGCTCGCCTCGAGGTTGGCGTTGAGGCGCACCATCAGCGACTGCAACTGCGCCATGTCGGCGGCGCTGAAACCGGCGGTCGCTGTTGCGCTGGCCGCTTCCATGACCGCCTGTGCGGCAGGCAGCCGTTCGCGTGCCTGCGGGGTCAGCGCGATCAACCGGCTGCGGCGGTCGTCCGGGTCCGGGCGACGCTGGATCAGCCCGTCGCGCTCCATGCGATTGAGCAGCTGCGCCATGCTCGGCTGCTCGACACCGGCGATCCGGGCAAGTTCGCTCTGCGGCAGGGCGTTGCCATGCTTCAGTGACACCAGGACGGGGAGCTGGCTCATCGCGAAACCCAGTTCGCGCAACGGTGCATCCACGATCCTCTGGAAGCCGCGGTAGGCCACGCCCAGCAGCTTGAGGGGCTTGTCGGTGGACAGCGGGGGAGGTGAGGATTGACTTTCCATAGGTGGCTATCTATAAATATAGGCCCCTATGTTAGTCCCGGATGGATGCCATGCCCAGCCCCCCTCGTATTGCCATCGTCGGCGGCGGCCCCGCAGGCCTGACCCTGGCGCGGATTCTCCACACCCACGGTCTGCCGAGTACCGTCTATGAGGCCGAGCGCGATCCCGATGAACGCCCGCAAGGGGGCAGCCTGGACCTGCACGCCGAGTCCGGCCTGCTGGCGCTTGAGCGTGCCGGACTCAGCGCGGCATTCGAGGCGATCGCACGGCACGACGACCAGGGCGAGCGCCTCCTCGACAAGACCGGTCAGGTGCTGTTCGAGGACAACGAAGGCGCCGATCGCAGCCGCCCCGAGGTCGATCGCACGGCATTGCGTGCTCTGTTGATCGATTCGCTTCCTGCCGACACCCTTCGGTGGGGCAGGCGACTGGTGGACGTACGCAGCAGTGCGGACGACCGCTGGGAGCTGGTGTTCGACACCGGTGTGGAAGGACCGTTCGATCTGGTGATCGGCGCCGACGGCGCCTGGTCCAGGGTGCGCCCGTTACTCTCGCCCTATCGGCCGCAGTACAGCGGGCTGACCTTCATCGAGTTCGGCATCGACGACATCGACCGGGCCCATCCCGGCTTGGCTGCATTGGTCGGTCGCGGCAAGGTCGGCATCGAAGGCGACGGCCGCATGATCATCGCCCAGCGCAACGGCCATTCGCACGTGCGCGGCTACGCGGTGTTCCGCGTCCCCGTCGACTGGGCGGCGACGCGGTTCGATTTCACCTCGCCCGAGGCGATGCGCACGTCACTGCTGGAAGAATTCGAGGGATTCGCCGAAACGATCCGCGACCTGTTCCGGGCCAGCAACACCAGATTCGTGGCGCGCCCGATCCACGCGCTGCCGGTCGGACACCGCTGGAATCCACGTGCGGGGCTGACCCTGATCGGCGATGCGGCGCACCTGATGTCCCCCTTCGGCGGTGAGGGTGTCAACGCGGCGATGCTGGATGCCGCGGAGCTGGCCGCGCAACTCGGTCAGGGGCCGGACTGGCAGCGCGCCGTGGCAGCCTACGAGGCGCACATGTTCGAGCGCGTCATCGAGGCTGCGCAGGGCTCGGCCGAGGGCGCTGCGACCCAGCTTTCGCATCTGGGCCTGGCCCCGACGGTAGCGTTCTTCCAGGCGCAGCAGGCAGCACGACGTTCCTGAGCCGTGGTCGGGTCATGAAAGGTCTTGCGGCAGGGCCTTCACGCGATGACGGCTGCATCTTGCCGATAGTGGGCCGTCATCCTGCTTCCTGTTGCGGACCCACATGCCCCTGATTCCCGAGCGCGTGCAGCGCTGGCCCCGGCCGTGGCGCGTGGCGTTGCTGTCGCTGCTGGCGCTGTATGCGCTGTACCTGCTGGCGGGCAATGTGTTCCTCAATACGCCGCTGTTCGATGCGGTGACCAACCGCAAACCTGAAAAATTCACGATGCAGACCGGGCCCGCGCTGACCCTGATGCCCGGGCAGGCCGTGGTCTGGAATATCCGGATGCGTGGCCAGGCCAATCGAACGCAGTATGTGTTCCGCGCCGACCGGGCGAGTGCCTGGATCGATCTGCCGGCGCTGTTGCGCAAGGAAGTGCGCATTCCGCGCATTGATGCCACGGGGGTTGAAGCCGAGGTCGAGCGTGTCGAAAAGGCCATCCCACCGCCGCCGCGGGGTGACCGCGGCTGGACGCTGCGGTTCGATGCGATCCACAGCGAGACGATCCGCAGTGGGCGCTTCGGCAAGTTGCTGATCGTCGGCCAGGGGCGCGGCAATGTCGGTTTCCTCAAGCAGCTCAAGGGCGGGCCGTCGGAGCTGTTTGATTCCACGGCCGGCTTCGATGATGCCCAGGTCAGTTTCGACGGGGTCAACGTGCTGGACGATGCCCATATCGCCGCGCGCTTCCACTTCCCGCGGCACTATCGTGACGACGCGCCGGGGTTGCAGAAACTCGGCATCACCTGGGCGCAGCTGCAGATCGACGCGCGCAGCCAGGGCCTTCGCATCGATACGGGTGGCCCGCATGTCAAGGTGGGCAGCGCGGTTTCCAACGCGCGCCTGACCGCGGATGTAACGCTGGAGGAAGGCGCGCTGCGCCCCGGCAGCCGACTGGTCTGGCGGCTGCCGCTGCATGCCGGCGTCCACGCCGATGACCGCGGTCTGCTGGCACTGCAGCTGGACGTGGCGCAGGACATGCGGGTCCAGGCGCGGCTCCCGCGTGACCCGGAAACGGGCAGCGAACTCAATGCCGATCTGCGCGTGACCGGCCGGAAGATTCCGTTCCAGGCCCCGGCCGAACTGCTTCCACGGCTGTCTGGCAACGTGCAGGGCGCCTGGCAGTTCCAGTCGCTCAATTGGATCAGCGATCTGTTCGTGAAGAAACCCTGGTTCCATCTCGACGGCGGTGGACTGCTCAAGGCAGACGTCGTCGTTGCCGACGGTGAACTGGCGCCGGGCAGCACGGTGGATATCCCGCAGGTGGCCGCCGTGGCCGAGGTTGCAGGGGTGCGGATGCGCGGCGACGCCCACGCACAGGGGCGGATCGTGGAAGGCGAACCGCCGCAGGCGGAGCTGAAGGTGCAGATCCCGCGCTTCCAGGCTGCGCCAAGCAACGCGCCGAAGGCGGTGTTGTTCGATGGCCGCCAACTGGCGCTGACCCTGCGCGGGGATGCGCGGTTGAAGCAGTTGAGCGACGGCATGCGCGCCCAGCTGCGCTTCACCGATGCGCGGGTGCCCGACCTCACCGCCTACAACCGTTATCTGGGCAACGACAACGTGCGCCTGCTCGGCGGTACCGGTCTGCTCAGCGGTGATGTGTCGCTGGATGCCTCCGGCCGGGTAGGCAAGGGCAGTGCCGATCTTCGTGGCACCGGGGCCCGGCTCAGCGTGGCGGGCATGGCGATGCGCGGCGATGCGCAGCTGCAGGCGCGTCTGCAGCGTGCGGATTTCGACAGCCGCCAGTTTGATCTCGGTGGCACCACGGTGGACCTGCGCAACATCCACGTCGGCGATGAAAAGAGTGACGGGCGTTGGTGGGGCAAGGTGGCGATCCGCAGTGGCCACATCGATGCGGCCGCGCCGTTCCAGGTGGATGGCCTGGCCGACCTGCGCCTGCGCGATGCCGGGCCGTTGCTCGGCGTGTTCGCCCAGCGCAGCGAATACCCGCGCTGGGTGCTCGGGATGCTGGATTCCGGGGAGGTGCAGGCCAGTGGGCAACTGCGCTGGCGAAGTGGCGAGCTGATCGTGGAGGATCTGCAGGCCGAGAACGAGCGACTGTCCCTGCAGGCGCGGCTGGATCTGAGTCATGGCAAGCGGCGTGGCGATCTCTACCTGCGCTGGGGCGTGCTGGGGGCCGGCATCGAGCTGCAGGGCGAGCAGCGCAAGTGGCACCTTGCCGGGGCCCGCGACTGGTATGCAGAGCAGCCGCGGCTGCTGCCGGCCACGCCCGCCGCAACGAAGCAGGGTAGCGGCAGGCGCTGACGGGACGCATCTGTTCCCCCTGGCCGGGCGTGGCTTGGTATCCTCGCCGCGCCCACTGTCTGGTGACAGCGTGCCATTTCGCCGTCATCGACCCGTCATCCCATGAGCAACAGCACCCACCGCGTCCAAGGCCTCAACAACGATGAGGTGGCCGCCGACTGGCCCGCCATCACCGACCGCGAGATCAGCTGGCTCAGCGAACGCTTCGCGCCGCTGGCGGGCGCGTGCCGGCTGCTGTGGCACAGCCCGCGACCGATGTCCGCCGCGGCCATTGTCGAGAGCGACGCGGGCCGGGTGTTCGTCAAGCGCCACCATGGCAGCGTCCGCAGTGCGGCTGGCCTGGGCGAAGAGCATCGTTTCATCCAGCACCTGGCCGATCACGGCGTGCCCGTCGTCGAGGTGCTGCGTGACCGCGATGGCGCCACTGCGGTGGAGCACGAGGGGTGGACCTACGAACTGCATGGCGTGGGCCATGGCCAGGATCTGTATCGCGATGCGCCCTCCTGGACGCTGTTGACCGATACCGCGCAGGCGCACGAAGCGGGGCGGATGCTGGCCAGACTGCATCTTGCATCGGCCAGCTACCACGCACCCCAGCGCAACACCCATCTGCTGGTCGCCCGCGATGACCTGATCCGTGCCGCCGATCCCATCGCCGCCCTCCAGGCCGGGCTAGACGATCGCCCCGGGTTGGCGGCCTATCTTGCGCGGCAGGACTGGCAGGCCGATCTGCAGCGGGCGGTGCTGCCATGGCATGACGGCCTGGCCGAGCGGCTGCAGGCCGAACCGCGCCTGTGGGCGCACAACGACTGGCACGTGTCCAATCTGCTATGGCGCCAGGACGGCAGGTCCACCGTGGTCGATACCGTGCTCGATCTCGGGTTGGCCTCACCGACCAGTGCCCTGTTCGATCTGGCCACCGCCATCGAACGCAACGCCATTGCCTGGCTGGCGCTGGAAAGCGGCGAGGCGGCGGTGCGCGTGGATATCGCACTGGCGCTGCTGGCCGGCTACCGCGGGATCGTGCCGCTGTCTGCCGAGCGCGTACACCTGCTGGCCGATCTGCTGCCGATCGTGCAGCTGGATTTCGCACTCTCGGAAGTGGAGTACTTCGAGGCCGTGACCCACTCCCCGGCCAATGCCGACGTGGCCTACCACACCTTCCTGCTCGGGCATGCTGACTGGTTCAGCACCGCGGCGGGGCAGGGCCTGCTGAAGGCGCTGCACGCCGCCGCCTGAGGGCAGGCTCGCAAATCCGTACGGTTTGTAGTGAAATAGTCACAGAAGCGGGGGTGCCTGGCGAAACCAGGCTGAGAGAGTCCCTTGGAACCTGATCCGGTTTGCACCGGCGTAGGGAGCTTTGAGCAGCAGGCATACCGCCGTGATGGGGCGGTGCGCGTGCGCGCCTTCGCTTCGTCTCCCCCAGCTGATGACGAATCGAATGAACCGTTGCTTCCGCCCCACGCTGTTGTCCGCCGCCCTCTGCGCCGCGCTGCCTCTTCATGCCAACGATCTCGCCGATGCGCCCGAGCGCTCGCCGACCGAGCTTGCCGCCGTGCGCGTGCAGGCGCATCAGCCGGCAGCCACCGCCACGCAGACCAGCAGTTTCGGCGCGGGTGACTGGAAGAGCACCCCGGCGTCGGTGAACGTGCTGGATCGCGACCTGCTGGACAGCCGCCAGATCCGTACGCTGTCCGAGCTGGCCAGCAACGATGCCTCGCTGGGCGACAGCTATGCACCGGTCGGTTACTACCAGAACATCGCGATCCGCGGTTTCCCGCTGGATACCGGTACCGGCTACCGTTTCAACGGGCTGTCCATCACCGGCGAGCAACGCCTGGCGCTGGAGAACATCCAGTCGGTGGAGATCCTCAAAGGCGAGGCCGGCCTCGCCGCGGGCGTCATGGCGCCCGGCGGCATCATCAATTACGTGGGCAAGCGCCCGGCCGAGGTCCGCAACGTCACCCTCGGCACCAATTCGGAAGGCTCGCGCTACACCGCGGTGGATCTCGGCCATTGGCTGTCGCCGCGTTTCGGCGTGCGCTTCAATGCCGCGTGGGAAGACACCGACTCCTACATCGACCATGCCGACGGCCGCCGCAACTTCTACTCGCTGGCCACCGACTGGCTGATCGGCGAACGCGGCAAGCTGGAAGTGGATGCCAACTACCAGACCAGCGCGCAGCGCTCGGCCTCGGGCTATCAGCTGCTGGGGGCCACCGAGCTGCCGCGCGGCGTGGACCGCAAACACCTGCTGGGCTATCAGGCCTGGCAGCGGCCGGTCGGCATCGACAGCACCAACCTGACCGCGCTGCATACCTACGATTTCAGCCCGGGCTGGCAGTCGCGGGTATCGGCCAGCTACAGCCGCTCGGTGATCGACGACAACGTCGCCTTCGCCTACGGCTGCTACTACGCCGCCGGATGTGCCGATGGCAGCGTGCCGGGCAACTACTTCGCGCCCAACGGCGACTACGACATCTACGATTACCGCAGCCCGGACGATACCCGCCGCAACCTGGAATTCCGTGGCGAACTGCGCGGCAGTTTCGCCACCGGCGATATCCGGCACGCGCTGAGCGTGGGTGCGGACCGTTTCGAGCGCACCGTGGACAAGCGCCGCAACGTCAACGAATACGTGGGCACCGCCAACATCCACGATGCACAGGTGCCGCAGTTCGAACCGTCGCCGCTGATGCCGGGCCCGTCCGCGCGGCGTCTGGACAGCGCGCAGACGGCGGTGTTCGCTTTGGACCGGATGAGCTTCGGCGAGTGGCAGTGGCTGGCCGGTGGGCGTTTCGTGCGCCTGGATGAGCGTGCCTACGACAAGCGTGGCAACCCCGAGCGGCACAGCCGCCTGTCGCGCTTCCTGCCGCAGACCGCGCTGGTCTGGAAGGCGACCGACGAGGTCAACGCCTATGTGAGCTACGTGCGGGGCATTTCGCTTGGCCAGGAAGCGCCGTTCTGGACGTCCAACGAAGGCACGTTCCTGCCTGCGGTGCTGTCGCGCCAGACCGAAGTGGGCGTCAAGTATGTGTCCAGCGATGCGCTGACGTTGGGTGCCGCTTTGTTCCGCACTTCGCAGCCGTTCCAGTACGCCAAGCCGGACGGCAGTGATGCCGGCTACACCTTCGTCCAGGAGGGGCAGCAGACCCATACCGGGCTGGAACTCACCGCGCAGGGCCAGCTCACCGAGCGCCTGTCGCTGACCGCCAGCGCCAGTGTGCTGCGCGCCCGCGCACGCGATGCCGGCACGCCGGATTACGAGGGCCACCAGCTGATCAACGTGCCCAAGACGCGCGCGACCGTGCACGCGGAGTACCAGCTGCCGTTCGTGACCGGCCTGGGGCTGACCGGCGGATGGCGTTACGCGGCCTCCAACGTGGCCACTGCCGATGGTCGCGTGAGCGCACCGGCCTACAGCGTGTTCGACGCCGGCCTGCGCTTCAAGCATCAGCTGGCTGAGCATCCGGTGACCTGGAATCTCTCGGTGGACAACCTGTTCAACCGCTTCTACTGGCGCGATACCGGCAGCAGCTCTGGCGACTACTACCTGTTCCCGGGCGCACCGCGTCAGGCCAGGCTGTCGGTCACGTTCGCGCTATGAACCCGGCGATCCTGGAATGGTCGGCGGCCGGTGTCAGCATGCTCGGCGTGTGGCTGATGACGCGCCGGGTGCCCCTTGCCTGGCCGGTCGGGCTGATCTCGGTGGCGCTGTACGCGCTGGTCTTCGCCGAGGCCCGGCTGTACTCGGACACGCTGCTGCAGGTCGTCTTCGGTGGCTTCCTGGTCTACGGCTGGGTGCGCTGGCGTGGGCAGGTGGAGGACGATGGCCGGGTCGCGATCATGCCGCTGGCGCGGGCGGCCATGTGGCGTGACCTCGGCATCGGCGTCGCCTTCGGCATCGCGCTCGGCGCGGCGATGCACTTCCTCACCAATGCAGCGTTGCCGTGGCTGGATGCAATGCTGGCTGCGCTGAGTCTGATCGCCCAGTGGTGGCAGGCGCGGCGTCACACGGCCGCATGGTGGCTGTGGATCCTGGTCGACGTTGTCTACGTCGGCATGTACATGGTCAAGTCACTGCACGTGACCGCGGTGCTGTATCTGGTGTTCGTCGGCCTGGCCGTGATGGGGTTGCGGGCATGGACGGTGGCGCGCAACGACGCGCTGCTTCACAACGCAGAAGGGCGGCGCGGTTAAGTCCGCGCCGCCCTTCGTTGCTTCAGGTCTGCACTCGACCCGGCGCGGTCAGAACCGCGCCGTGGCACCCACGAAGAACGTGCGTGCGCCGCCGTCGTAGTTGTTGCCTTCCTCGATGGTGGAGACATCGCCGAGGTTGAGCACGCCCGCGCGCACCGTCAGGTGCTCGTTGACGTCGTAGCCGGTGACCAGATCCCAGGTGGTGTACGCCTTGGCGAACGTGGCGCTGGTGGAAGACACCAGCTGTTCGCCGATGTGCTGCGCGCTCAGGTTGAGCGACCAGTCATCGGTGACCTGCCAGTCCAGCGAGGTATTGGCGGTCAGCTTGGGCACCACCAGCAGGCTGGCGCCGGTGGTGCGGTTCTTCGATTCCAGCATGCGCGTGGCGTTGGTGATCCAGTTCAGTCGCTCATGCAGGGGCACGGTGACGCTGGCTTCGACGCCGCGGGTGCGGGCCTTCTGGATGTTCTGCGCGACCGTCCACCAGAAACCGTTGACGAAGCTGGTCGTCTGGCCGGGGATGTCACGCAGCGGGACCTGCTGGATCTTGTCATCGAAGTCGGTCAGGAAGTAGGTGGCCGAGGCCGACCAGCCGTTCTTGTCGTAGCCGACGCCCAGCTCGTAGTTGGTGCTGGTTTCCGGCTCCAGGTTCGGATTGCCGGCCATGTAGCAGCCGGTGGTGCCATCGGCGCTGATCGAGCGGTTGGTCCAGCCTTCCACGGTCAACGCGGTGCAGCCGTTGCCACCGGACTGGGTCGCAGCGCCCGCGGTGCCCTGCTTCAGGGTGGGCGCGCGGAAGCCCTGCGAGACACCGCCGCGCACAGTCCAGTCATCGGACGGGTGCCAGACGCCGTAGACGCGCGGGCTCAGGTTGTCGTCGTAATTGTCGGTGTTGTCCCAGCGCAGGCCCACGGTGAGGATGAAGCGCTCGTGCAGCGTGATGTGATCTTCGGCGAACAGCGCCCAGGAGTCGGCCTCACTGACCGGGCTGATCCGCCCGGTACCGGTCCAGGTGACCGGCACGGTGCCGATGGTGTCGCCGTTCTTCAACTCTTCGCGCTTCCACTGCCCGCCCACGTTCAAGCTCTGCTCGAAGCCCCAATGGAAGCTGCGGGTGAACGCGGTATCGAACACCGTCTCCTTGGAGTGGTTGCCGACCACGCTGCCCTTGTCTTCGTAATCGTTCTGGACAAGGGTGGTCTTGGAGGTGGCGGCATCGCCATAACGGCCGTCATGCTTGATCGCGTAACCGGTCTGCACCAGCTTGGACAGGCCCCATGCACCGACGTCACCGGCACCGCTGTTGCGCTGCTCGCCACGCGAGGCTTCAAAGCCGACGGTGTGGTCATCATTGACGCGCCAGTTCAGCAGGGCGTTGGCGTTCTCGGCCTTGTTGCCGGGCGTCTGGCGGCGGCCGGTATCCGATTCGCGGTTGGTGACATTGGCACCGACGCGCAGGCCCAGGTTCTCGGTCAGCGGACCACTGAACAGCGCGCCCATCTGGGTGGTATCGCCGCGGGTCGGGGAATCGGGCTTGCTGTAGTTGAAGGTGACCGAGCCGCCCCATTCGTCGGCGATCTTGCGGGTGATGATGTTGATCACCCCGCCCATCGCATCCGAGCCGTACAACGAGGACATCGGCCCGCGGACCACCTCGATGCGCTCGATCATGTCCGGCGAGAGCCAGTTCAGATCCTGCGGGCCCAGGTCATCGCGGTAGTTCACGCCGGAGGAATTGCCCTGACGGCGGCCGTCGATGAGGATCAGGGTGTACTGCTCGGGCAGGCCGCGCAGGCGGATCTTGGACTGCGCGCCGGACAGCGCGTAGCCGCCGGTCACGCCGGGCACGGTGCTCAGCAGTTGGCCGATGCTGCTGACCGGCTTGCGTTCGATCTCCTCGCGGGTGATCACGCTGATGCTGGCCGGGGCGTCCTTGATCCACTGCTGGGCGCCGGTGGCGGTGACCACCACGGTATCCATCTGGCGGGGTGAGGCGGCTGCATCCGCAGCGGCATCGGCATGCGCCTGGGCGGTCAGTACCAGACCGATGGCGACGGCCAGCGTGGCGCCGGAACGACGGGAAGAAGGGGAGGGGTGCGACATCGCGAAAGTACTCCGTGGCTATGGGAGCCCGCTGGCGATGGCTGGGGACGTCCGTGTGGGGTTTCAAGTAATCTTAACAATCGTATCACGAAGCATTCGCATTTGAAATGTAGTGATACACGTCGATATCGACGGCTGTCGTTATCGCTGTGCGGGGTCGATCACGAGAAACCCATGAGGGCCGTGCGGTTTACTCCACAACACGCAACTGCCCGGTAAAGCTCGGCCGCAGTGCCAGTTTGTGGGTGATGCTGGTGATGGTCCGGCGCGGGTCGGTCGGGTGCGGCCGTGAGGCGGTGCTGCTTCTTCCCTGGCGCCACAGCCCGAACATCACGATCTCCGCGCCCACCGGGAAGGACTTCAGCCACGCCGTATCGGTGTGCCCGACGCTGACTTCGTAGAAATCCCGGCGGTCGGTCACGCCGGTGTGCTGATACTTCGGGGCACAGTTGAGGAAGGTGACGCCATGGGGGTCACCCGGCTGTGGCGTGCGATGTGACCGCACCGTCCCGAGCAGCGCCAGCGGCAGCTCGCTGGATGCCGAGCCAAGCCGTTCCCATGCTGCGTCGTAGCGTTCCTGCCCGTAGAGGAAATTCGCCCAATCGACCCGCTTCTTGCCCAGGCGCAGGGTCAGCTGCGCGGTCAGCAGCGTGTCGTCCTCGCACATCGCGTGCAGGATCAGCAGGTCGGTGAGGGTGCGCAGGTAACCGTCGAACGGTGCGTCTGCCGGGAGAGGGGTCGGCCCGGCGCTGCCCCGCTTCAGGGCCTGCTGGAGGATCAACAGACGCAGCTCATGCCGGCCATCGCCCAGCGCAGGCAGGAACTCGGGATCGGTTCCGCTGGCGAGCAGGGCCTGCAGATGTGAGCGGGCGTTGTAGCGGCACCCTGGCAGGTGCTCAGCCCCCTTGTTCAACGCGATGTACGCAGGAACCGCGGCGGGAAGGGCACCGTCGGCACCGCTCCTGTCGTGCGCGGGGACGAATCGCACCGGCACGTTGCAGCCATCGCAGAGCAACGTGGGCAGGGTCTGCTGCGCGTCATGGCGTTTCTGCAGGTCGGCCAACCGGTGCAGGGTGCCGTGCGTTCCCACGGCCTTGCGCATCTTGATTCCGCGACTCATCTGCAACCACTGCTTCGTTCAATGGCGACCATCATAGTCGCTTCGATCAATCGCCCTGCGTCGCGAACCGCAGCCGGTTGTGGTCCGGATCGATCAGCATCATTTCGCGCCCGCCCCAGGGCACATCCGCCGGCGGCCGGAAGACCGGCGCGCCGGCCGCGACGAACGCGGCATGCAGCGCATCCACGTCAGGCACATGAAAATAGACAGCGCCGCCGGGCTCACAATCGCCGGCGTGTTCGCTGAGAAACACCTGCTGGCCCTCACGGCTGATCTGCACGAACAGCGGCATGTCCAGGGCAAAGCGGTGTTCCCAGTCGATCGAAAACCCGAGCTGCTGATAGAACGGCACGCTGATCGTGGCATCGGTCATGCGCAACTGCGGAATGACGGTCTGCTGCATGCTGCCGCCTCAGCCCGGATAGGACGGGAAGCGTTGATCGGGGTGGGTCTTCTTCCATTCGGTGTGGGCCACGGTGCCCTCCCACGCAAGGAACGCACCGGGGATGCGCCCGCGGCCGGACCAGGTGGCACCGCTGTGCGGCAGCCAGAAGCGGGGCGGCAGTGCTTCGCGGGGAATCTTGGCCGGCTTGGCGCGCGTGGCGGTGCTGGACGATCCGGCGCTGTCCACGGCTGCCTGGATCCTGCGCTGTTGTTCCGGGCTGAAATCGGCGTAGGAGGTGGTGAGCAGTACGAGTGCGCGCTCGAACGCCTCCTTCGTGGCGGCCCGTAGCAGCGCGCTTTCATCCATTCCCGATCGCGCGACCGCAGCTGCCAGGCTGGCCTTCATCGATGATGCGGAGGGGGCGGTGGAGGGCTTACGGGGCATGGGATTCCTGGGAAGGAGGGACGGACGGAGGGCACGATAGCAAATGCCAGCGTGAAGCCATCGGTTTGCGCAGGTTTACTCGTCGATCTTGTTGCCGGTCAGCAGCAGGCGGGCCTGCGACTGCCACCCCCAATGAACAGATCAGGCTTGCCATCCCCATCCAGATCACCGCGCGCCATGCTCCAGCTGCGTCCCACCGTGGTGCGGGGGATCACCGAGGCAGTGACGTCGGTGAAGGTGCCCTTGCCATCGTTCTGCCAGGCGCGAACCTGCAGCGGCACGAAGCCAGGTACCGCAATCGCGCTGACCACCAGGTCCGGATGGCCATCCTCATTGACATCCACCACCGTCCCGCCCCAGCTGGAGAAACGATGCGCGGGCAGGCGGGCGGCGGTGTCATCCCTGAAACGGGCCTCGCCTTGATTGATCAGCAGGCGCGTCTGAGGATTCTTGTCCCAGGAACAGGTTGTGCTGCTCGGTCTCTTCAGGGATGAACAGCACATCGACATGGCCGTCACCATCGACGTCGGCCACACGTACATGCTCGTTGTCGCCGGTGATCGTGCCGAACGCATCGGGCGCCTGTGTGAGCTTGCCGGTGCCCTCATTGAGGTAGAGCCGGTTGGCCCCATTCTCCACCGCCACCGCGACATCCAGATCGCCATCGCCATCGGCATCCAGCAACGCCGCATCCAGTGCATGGAGGGCCGCGTCGGTCGGAACATGGGTGGCGGTGACGTCGGTGAAAACGGTGCGCGACGGTTGCGACGGGGCAGCGCACGCCGTGACGGAGAGGCCTGAAAGAGAGGCGGCGAGGGCGAGGGCGGGGATCGGTGAGTGCATGCGGCTCGGGCTCTGAAGCGGTCGTTGAGTGCGTCCGTGGCGAGGCACACGCGTGCCACTGTAGAGGCGCAGGCGTCGGCTTGGCGCGAGGGCATGGCCCCGCCAAGCTGTACTTTCGCCAAACTGAACAGGGGGCGGTTCATCCGCGGGTGCGCAATGTTCCGGCAATCTTCGGCCACCAGATTCGATTCCACACCGATACGTTTGGAGGATCCAACGATGCTCACCTCAACCGCTTTCAGCTTCCGTGGCCTGGCCATGGCATTGGCTCTGACCGCTGGCGTCATCGCCGCAGGCGATGCCTCCGCGCTGTCGCGCAAGGACAAGAACACACTGGTCGGTGCCGTCGTGGGTGGCGTCGCGGGGCACGTGCTGTCCAACGGCGACCCGATGATGACCGCAGGCGGTGCAGTGGCCGGCGGCGCGATCGGCAATGTCACCACCAAGGATCGCCGGGACAACCGCGACTATCGCTACGACCGTGATCGCCGTTATGACCGCGACCACCGTTACGAGCGCACCAGCCGCCACGATCGTCGTCACGACCAGCGTCGCTGGGACCATGGCCGCCGCAACCACAACCGCGGCTGGCGCTGATCGGGTAAGAACGGATTGCCCACAGCCGCGGTAGCCGACCTGCCTGCGTGGATGGGGTCAGCCGGGCGCCATGGGCTTGCGCCGCAACAGTAAGTCGGGGATGGCGTCGCTTGTGACCAAGTAGTATAACCAGCGCTGGTTCACTACTTGGTCATGGCAGGGATGCGTCATGGGAGATTGGGACTTTCTACACGAGATGCATGGCCGCGGTTGCAGCGCCCGGGACATCGAGGACGCTGCCGCTTGTGGTTATGACCCCTCGGAATCGCTGTGCCTGGACAGCAACTGGGTCGATAGTGAGCTGGATGACGCTGATGAAGCCGATGCGTACGCGGGGAAATCTCCAAGTCCTTTCAGAAGTCGTGAGGGCTTTCCTCACAGCTTCATCGAGCAGGGCGAAGTCTTCAGCGACCTTGTCGACTGTGCCGAACGCCACTTTCAAAATACGGGCCGGTACCTGCAGATATGGGGAGAGCTCGGCGAGATCTATGCTGAGATCCGATTTGGTCTGCGCCGACACTGCACCCACCATGCCGGCTCAGACGGCACTATCGACGGCGCGCTTGTCGAGGTTAAGACTATCTCTCCAGAGAAGGCCAGCAGCCGCGTGATCGTGAAGAGAGAAGGCGGCTTCGAGAAGCTGATGATCGTGCGGATTGATGGGGATTTCAATTTTAAAGCGAAGCTCTTTAATAGAGCTGAGCTCAGAGATTCTGGTGGAAAGTACTTGCAGGGGCAGTTCTAGCGGAACGCGCAAGACGGGCAATTATCACTGCCATGGTGGAGACTCTGCTGCGCCGAGCAACGCTCTTGTGCCTCGTAGCGGGTTGACCTCAACCGCCTCTGGCAGAGCCGGGGCCTTTGCAAACTGCGCGGAGGCTAGAGCAGCCGGGGCTGCGCCGGTGCGCCGCGGCGACCCTGGATATGGGCCTCACCTCGACCGTGACAATGACGGGGTGGGATGTGCGCCTTAAGGAGACGCGCCTGCAATGAGAAGGATGTCCATCCCTGTTCTCCGTGGCGTAGCCATTGCCGTCGCCTGGTTGACTCCGTTTGCGGCTTCGGCTGCGGTGCAGCCGCCGGGGTTGGAAGAAGCGCTGCAACGCGTGGCGACGGTCGCGCAGGCGCCCGCGTCGAAGCAGGCGGCAGAGGCACTGTGGGGAGTGCCGCTGGATGCCCCTGTGGTGCTGCACGACCGCGTTACCGGAACGAGTTGGCGTCGAAACGTCGCCACGGGCGATGTGGAGTCTGTCGTTCTGCGGAAGGATCAGCCTCCTGCGAATACATGCATTGATATCGACGGGGCCTCCAACGTGCTGTTGATTCTGCCACTGCCTGCGGACAACGACGGACTCGCGACCCTGTTCTGGCATGAACAATGGCACTGCGTGCAGGCCATGTTGGGACTTTCCGCTTCCGAAGGCGACACAGCGCATCTTGATGGTGAGCTTGGGCGCATCGCGTTGCGGTTGGAGATGCGTGCGTTGGCGAAGGCGCTGTCCGCGACCGATGATCGTGATGCTCGGCCGCATGTCGCCGCAGCGCTGCGATTCCGTGCACTTCGCTCTGCGGGCTCGGCGTCGGGCACCCGGGTGCTGGACGAAGAGGCAAGGGTTGAGCGTAATGAGGGCCTTGCCGAGTACACAGGCCGCCGGGTTGCGGCTGCTGCCAATGGGGGGAACATGGTGACGGCGTTGGTCAAGTCTCTGGCTGCAGCAGATGCCTCACCGAGCTTTGTCCGATCGGCGGCGTACGTGACCGGGCCGGCGTACGGGATGTTGCTGGATCGGTGGTCGCCGCACTGGCGCAGCGGGCTGTCGCCCGCGTCTGACCTGCCGGCACTGCTGGCCGAACAGCTGGGCACGCCGCTCAGCGCAACCGGGGCGGACGGTGTCGGTCGCCGTTATGGGGTGGACGAGGTACGTGCCCAAGAACATGAGCGCGCCAGGATCCGTGAGCAGCGCAGTGCCGGGTATCGAAAGCGGTACCTCGGTGGGGACGCGGTCCGGCTTCCACTGAGTAAACCGTCCGCATCGTTCGATCCGCGCGCGCTCTTTCCGCTGGACGAGGTGGGCACGGTGTACACACCGCTCACGGTACGTGACGAGTGGGGTGAGCTCACGGCGGAATCGGGTGCGCTGATGTCAAAAGACTGGACACTTGTCACGCTGAGTGGCGGTGAGGTTACCGGTAGTGCCTCCAACTGGACAGGGCCGGGCTGGACCCTTGTTCTCAACGCGGGCTGGCGCCTCGAAAAGGAATCAGAGGGCTGGCGTTTGACGAATGTGCAGGGCGGCGATGACCACCGGTAGTGAGGCTCGGCAGAGATGAGAGACCTGATCGCAACCTACCGCATCTCCACCACCACCTTGCCCTTGGCCCGGCCACTCTCGACATGGGCCAAGGCGCTCAGGGTCTCCCGGAACGGGAAGACCCGGTCGATGACCGGGCGGATGGCACCGCCCTCTACCAGCGAGGTGATCTCGCCCAGCTGCTGCCCACTGGCCCGCATGAACACGAACGTGTAGGTCACGCCCTTCTGCTTGGCCTTACTGCGGATGCCATGGCTGAGCAGGCGAATGACCTGCTTGAGCGGCCAGGCCAGTCCGCGTGCCGCAGCAAACGCGGGCGTGGGGGGCCCTGAGAGGGAGATGAGATGTCCGCCCGGCCTGAGGATCTGCAGCGAGCGGGTCAGTTCATCCTTGCCGAGGCTGTTGAGCACCACATCGTAGTCACGCAGTTCCGTCGCGAAATCCTGCTGTTTGTAATCGATGACGACGTCTGCGCCGAGATCCTTCACCCACGCGACGTTGGCGGTACTGGTGGTGGTGGCCACGAAGGCGCCCAGATGTTTGGCCAGCTGGATCGCCACCGTCCCGACGCCGCCGGAGCCGGCCTGGATGAAGACCTTCTGCCCGGGTTTGAGCTGGGCGGTTTCGACCAGCGCCTGCCATGCGGTCAGCGCGACCAAGGGCAGCGAGGCGGCCTCCACCATGGTGAGGTTGCCGGGTTTGAGCGCCACCGAGGCAGCATTGACCGCAATGAACTCGGCGAACGTGCCGATGCGATCATCGTCGGCACGGGCATACACCTCATCGCCGGGTTTGAAGTGGTGAACCCCGGCGCCGACACTTACCACCGTGCCGGCCATATCGTTGCCAAGAATCAGCGGCAGGCGATAAGGCAGGATCAGCTTGAACTCCCCGGTGCGGATCTTGGTGTCCAGCGCATTGACGCTGGCCGCGTGCACGCGGATGAGGACATCGCCATCGCGCAGCGCAGGCTGTGGGGCGTCGCCGATGCGGCCGGTCTCCTTTGTGCCATAACGGTCGATGAGGAAGGCTTTCATGGGCGGTTGCGGTACCGTTCCGCCGCCTGCGCCTGCCGGATGTCCGAGAGCAGGCCCTGACGCGATGCGTCCAGCGTGTCCCAGCGTTCGGCCACATGCAGCGGTGGAATGGTGACGGTCTCGCGGCGATCAAAGCCGACCAGGGCGGCATCGACCAGCTCGCCGACATCCATCACTTCGGGCAACGTGTTGATGTCGATACCGGCCCGCTCCCAGATCTCGGTGCGCGTCGCCGCGGGCAGCACGGCCTGCACATAGACGCCCTTGGGCGTCAGCTCCAGGCTCAGTCCCTGCGACAGGAACAGCACGAAGGCCTTGGTCGCACCGTAGACGGACATGCCGAACTCCGGCGCCAGGCCGACCACCGAGCCGATATTGATGATCGCGCCTTCGCCGGCGCTGGCCAGCCGTGGTGCAACGGCAGCGGCAAGGCGGGTCAGGGCGAGAGTGTTCAGCGTGATCAGTTGTTCGATGCTGTCGGCCGACTGCTCGGTGAAGCCACCGGATTGGGCGATGCCCGCGTTGTTGATCAGGATGCCGATGCGGGTGTCGTCGCGCAGGCGGGTTTCAACGGCGGCCAGGTCGGCGCGCTGGGTGAGGTCGGCCGGAAGTACATCGATGGCAACGCCGGTATCGTGGCGCAGGCGCGCGGCCAGTGTGTCCAGCCGCGCCGTGTCGCGCGCGACCAGCACCAGATCATGGCCGCGGCGCGCGAAACGTTCGGCGTAAACGGTGCCGATGCCGCTGGAGGCGCCGGTGATGAGGACAGCAGGAAGCAGGCTCATGGTGTGTCTCTTGGCATGTAATGGGGGAACGGGGATGCGGCGCGGCTCTGGCGAGGGAGTTACTGCGCGAGCGTGTCGGTCAGGGCGGGGTAGTCGGTGTAGCCCTCCGCGCCGCCGCCATACAACGTGGCCGGGTTCAGGGCGTTCAAGGGCGCGCCGGTCTCCAGGCGTTCGACCAGATCCGGATTGCTGATGAAGGCACGGCCAAAGGCGAACAGGTCGGCCTTGCCACCGGCCAGATGCGCGTTGGCCAGCTCCAGGTCATAGCCGTTGTTGGCCAGGTAGGTGCCGGTGAAACGGCGGCGCAGGCCGTCGAAGTCGAACGGGGCGACATCGCGCGGGCCACCCGTCGCGCCTTCGACCACATGCAGGTAGACGACGCCCAGCGCGCTGAGCTGATCGACGATGTAGTCGTACTGCGGCTGCGGATCGCTGATGGTCGCGATGGCGTTGGCCGGCGAGACCGGCGAGAGGCGCACGCCGGTGCGATCGGCACCGATCTCGGCTGCCACGGCTGCAGTGACCTCCAGCAGGAGGCGCGCACGGTTTTCGATCGAACCGCCGTAGAAATCGGTGCGCTGGTTGGCGCCGTCCTTGATGAACTGCTCAAGCAGGTAGCCGTTGGCGCCGTGGATTTCGACACCGTCGAAGCCGGCGGCGATCGCATTGGCGGCGGCCCGGCGGAAGTCGTTGACGATGGCCGGCAGTTCGTCGATCTCCAAGGCACGCGGCTCGGACACATCGACAAAGCCGTTGTGGACGAAGGTCTTGGTCTGCGCCCGGATGGCCGAGGCGGATACCGGCGCGGCGTTGCCGGGCTGCAGATCCACGTGCGAGATGCGGCCCACGTGCCACAGCTGCACGAAGATGCGTCCGCCGCGCGCGTGCACGGCGTCGGTGACCTTGCGCCAGCCGTCGATCTGATCCTGCGTGTACAGCCCCGGCGTGTCCTGGTAGCCCTGGGCCTGCGCCGAGATCTGGGTGGCCTCGGTGATGATCAGCCCGGCCGAGGCGCGCTGGGCGTAGTAGGTGGCGGCGAACGGACCGGGCACCAGACCGGCCCCGGCGCGGTTGCGCGTCAGCGGTGCCATCACGATGCGGTTGGCCAGGGTCAGTGGGCCAAGCGGGTAGGGCTGGAACAGTGTCGAGGTCGTCATGGCGGGTGCGGGGTCGTGGTCGTTGAGGGGGTGGCGCGGGCGGGCCGGCAGTGGCGTCGCCTGGAAGTACCGCAATGATGATGACCATAATCTTAGGTGTCAATGGTTTGATGATGATGGTCATCTATCCATGGTAAAGTGCGGGTCTATCGCGGCAAAGCATCAAGAGACAACCCGTCATGAAGGTCACCAAGGCACAGGCCCAGGCCAACCGGGCGCACATCGTCGACACCGCCTCCACGGTTTTCAGGGAGCGGGGCTACGACGGCGTGGGCGTGGCAGACCTCATGGCGGCCGCCGGCTTTACCCATGGCGGCTTCTACAAGCACTTCGGCTCCAAGGCCGACCTGATGGCGGAGGCGGCAAGCTGCGGCCTGGCGAAATCGGCCGATGCCGCGGCCGACATGGACCTGGCGAGTTTCATGCGCTACTACCTGTCCCGGCAGCATCGTGACGCGCCAGGCCAGGGCTGCACCATGTCAGCGCTGTGCACCGACGCGTCGCGTCAGCCGGATCCGGTCAAGGCGGCCTTCGCGGCAGGTATCGAGGCGCAGCTGGCCGTCTCTCCCTACCGGGAAGGCCAGTCAGACGGCCCCACGTGCGAACAGGCGCGTGCGCGGCGCATCGCCTTGATGGCCCAGGCTGTCGGCGCGATGGTGTTGTCCAGGTCCTGCCCGGGCGACTCGCCGCTGGCGGACGAGATCCTGGATGCGTGCCGGGAAGACGTGCTGGCGCGGCTGGGTGGTGTGCCCAACGGCTGACGCGTGCTGGCCTGATCCGCAAAGCGCAGCAGGTGGCGCGCAATGCGTGTCCTGCCACTCGCTCGGTGGCCCGCTGCCGGGCATGCTCGCCGAGTATGTGGTGATCCATGAAGATGTCGTCGTCGGAAGCTGCGCCCTCTACCACGCCGGTGGCGACTCGTCATCACACTGCCTCTACGTCTCCCAGCTTCAACTGAATGCCGGTCATGGCGCTGGCGAAAAGGCCGCTATAGTCCGAACACCCCAGACGAAGGAGGCACTGCAATGTTTCTGACCACAAAACAAATGACGACGGCGCGTACGCTGGCTGTGGCAATCATCGCTACCGTAGGCCTCAGTTCCTGCGCCACGTACAAGGACGAGTTCGCCACGATCAACTCGCGCCTTGATCAGCTCGACACGAAGGTGCAGGGCGCGGCCCAGAGCGCCGAATCGGCCAATCAATCCGCGCAGCAGGCCAACCAGCGTCTGGATCAGATCGAAGGCCGTGTGCAGCAGCTCGAACAGGCACCCCGCCGCAAGCCACGCGGTTGATCGCTCGCGCGCCGTGTGTGAGCAACGTTTGAATCGACAACGGGTGGCCTACGCAGGCCACCCGTTGTCGATGATCGTGCAATCGTCATTGCAAGGAAGTGTCCCATCCGTACGCACTCATACCCCGTAGTCCTGGCCCTTCGCGGCGCACTGACCATGGCGCTGGCGCTGGCAAGCATCGGCGTGGCAAACGCCGAGGATGCGGCTGCGCAGCCGACAGCCGCTGTCGATGAACTCCCGCCAGGCCAGGAAGTATCCAACACCGTGATCGAACTCGCGGGCTGGGTGGTTGCCACCAAGGACAGCCAAGGCTATCCATTCGCAATCATGGACAAGGCCGCTGCCCAGGTGCTGGTCTTCGATGGCGAGGGCCGGCTTCGCGGCGCCGCGTCCGGGCTGTTCGGCTCGGCCACCGGTGACCACACGGCGCCCGGTATTGCCGGTCTTGCGCTTCGCGAGATTCCGGGTCGGGACCGTACGACGCCGGCAGGTCGCTTCGTGGGCGGCTACGGCCCGTCGATCGATGCCGGTCGCGTGCTGTGGGTGGATTATGAGTCCGCCGTCTCCATCCACCCGACGGCGATGGGCGTCCCGGCCGAAAGGCGCGTGGAACGTCTGGCATCGCCCTCGCCAGACGACAACCGGGTAACCCATGGCTGCATCAATGTGTCGCCGGGCTTCTACGAGCAGGTCATCCAGGCGACATTCCAGCGGGGCGGGGTGTTCTACGTCCTTCCGGACAAAGCGTCGATAGCGGAGACCTTCCCGGAGTTCGCGAAGAGCCGTGCGGCGACGCAGGGCGACGAGGGAACCCGGGCTGGCCCAGCCGGCAAGTGAGGGGCGCATCGCATCACGGTGCATGCCGTTCGAAGTGTGCTTCGAGCACGTTGATGTGTCCCTCAACAGCGACAGCAGCCACGTAGCCATCCGGCCGGATCAGCAGCCACTCACCCGGCGCCAGACCGTAGGCATCGGCGAAGTGTCCGGCCGCATCACGCAGCTCCCCGCCTTGGCCGATGACATGGATGCGCAGACCCTTCCGCGCACGAGCGGCGGCGCGGCCGGTTTGGTAACCCAGCAACGTCCAATGGGTCCCTCGAAATACCTCGAACAGACGTACTGGCTGCCCACCCGCACCCTGCAAAAGGGCGTCGGGGGCGCGGCGCCCCGGCGTGATACGCCCACGTCGGGGCTCAGCAGGTAGCGAGAGCGAGGCGTCGGCGTACCCGAGGTCGAGCTGCTGCACCTCGCGCCCACGTCGATTGTCGCCGCGCCGTGCGTGCTCAAGCAGCGTGGTTGCAAGCCCGAGCATGGCGGCCGCAATGGGGCGTCGCTCTTGTTCGTACGTACCGAGAAGCGCGGCCGGTGCACCCTGCAGCACTGCAGCCAGTTTCCACCCAAGGTTGTAGGCATCCTGCACGCTGGTATTCAGGCCCTGGCCGCCGGTGGGTGGATGCGTATGGGCAGCATCGCCTGCCAGGAAGACACGGCCGTCGCGGTAGCGGTCTGCCAGCCGGGCACTCATCTGGTAGGCCGAGGCCCATTGCACGTCGAGAACGGTGAGATCATGGCGGCCGGTCCGCGCACGCACCATGGCACCGAGGCCGTCGGCCGAGAGGTCCACCTCACCCTCCAGCGGGACCGGCGCCTGCAGTTGGAACAGGCGTGTTCCCATGAGTGGACACAGAGAGATCCGCTGCGCCATGTCGTCCTGGTTGAACGTATGCCAGGCGTCGCGTGGCAGCCCTTGCAGCACGATGTCGGCCACCACCGCGCGCACGCCCAGCGTTTTGCCGGGGAAGCCGATACCCAGTGCCTGGCGCACGAAGCTGCGCCCGCCGTCGGTGCCGATCAGGTAGCGCGTGCGCACGGTCTGCTCGCCCGTTGGCGTGGCAAGACGGACGCTTACCCCGGTGTCGTCCTGCTCGACGCCGATCAGTCCGTGTCCGAAGTCGACCCGGTGCCCCAACTCCGCCAAGCGGTCGCGCATCACGGATTCGGTCAGGAACTGCGGCACCATCAGCGGCTGTCGATACGGTTCGGCCGGGGAGGCCGGCGCGGCCTCGATGACGGCGGCGTCCGTGTGGGTGCCATCCGCATGGTGCGAGCGCGAGACGGGGTAGAGGCCGCCGGCCGCGAACAGCTGATCGACGATGCCCATGTCCTCGAAGACTTCCTGGCTGCGCGGCTGGATACCTTTGCCACGCGACCCATGGAACGGCTGATCCCGCTGCTCCACCAGGCGGAAGGCCACGTTGCGGCGGGCAAGTTCAATGGCCAGGGTGAGGCCGGCGGCGCCGGCACCACAGATCACTACGTCAGGGGTGTTGCCCATTGCATCGCTCCAGGTATGTGTAATATGCACTTACTTGGAGGGGATGCTATGCCGGTGAAAAAGAAGGTGCAAGATACACATAATTCGGCCGGGTTGAGGTCGCTCCACCTCTCGATGGTCAGCCTCGCCAGCGTGATGAACCGGCCGCGCAACGATGAACGGCTGATCCAGGACGCGGGCGTGACGCTGGACCAGGCGTTGTTCCGCCTGTTGGTGGTGATCGAACGGGTAGGGCCGATCGGGGTGGTTGAGCTGGCCGATCGCCTGGGCCGGGATTACACGACCATCAGCCGTCAGGTGGCCAAACTGGCCGCGATGGAGCTGGTCACGCGTCGCGGTAACCCACAGGACCGCCGCATCCGTGAGGCGACCATTGCACCGAAGGGCAAGGACATGACGGACCGGTTGGATGCCGCACGTGAGCGGATCGGCCGGGAGATCTTCGCCTCGTGGCCTGCGCAGGAGGTATCGGAGCTGGTGCGTTTGATGGCAAAGTTCGCCAGCGCGCTGGAAGCCCGTGAGCGCGAGCCGTAACGGTACCCCACGCCTCGCAGGGCATCTGGACGCCGCTGTCTGAACCTCACAAGGCATCACCAATGAAGGGATTTCTGTTGATCGGGATGCTGCTCGCAGTGTCTTCGACCGCCCATGCCATCGTCATCCGTCATGACGTGGATGATGCGCAGTACCGCGTTCCCGCCACCGAGTTTCCCGCCCTCGTGGACATGCCCGGCGAGGGCCACGGCGCGTTGATCGCACCGCAGTGGGTGCTGACGGCCGCGCACACGCTGCCGATGCAGGCCGATCTCAAGCAGGTGATGATCAACGGTACCGCGCGGGAGGTTGAGCGGGTGGTCACCCATCCCGGCTACAGGACGCTGCCGCAGACGTTGATCGATCAGGCCATGGCCAGCGGCGAGGCGATGCTGATCGTGGTGTTTCTCGCCTCGGGCGATGATGTTGCGCTGATCCGGTTGAAAGCGCCGGTCACCGACGTGGTGCCGGTGGACCTTTACGGCGACAGCGACGAAGCCGGTCAGATCGCGAAGATCCTGGGAAAGGGCGCTACGGGTACCGGCGCTACGGGGCATTCTCCCAACGG
Source organism: Stenotrophomonas sp. Steno-Z10-BAI (assembly GCF_056393115.1). Classification (NCBI taxonomy): domain Bacteria; kingdom Pseudomonadati; phylum Pseudomonadota; class Gammaproteobacteria; order Lysobacterales; family Lysobacteraceae; genus Stenotrophomonas; species Stenotrophomonas sp. Steno-Z10-BAI. Next base: position 261,628 of record NZ_JBWJOZ010000002.1, read on the forward strand.
CCCCAACCGCACCGAGCTTCGCCGCGGCTTCAACCGGATCACCAGCGCGTACGACCGCTGGCTCTGCTATGTCTTCGATGCACCACCCGAAGCGCTGCCGCTCGAGGCTGTGCTGGGCAACGGTGACAGTGGCGGCCCGGTGCTCATCGAGCACGATGGCCACTGGCTGCTGGCCGGGCAGGGGTCGTGGAAGGTCGTCCAGGGCAATGTGCTGACCGCCCGGCCCGGGCGCTATGGGCAGGTCACCTGCAATGTGCGCGTGAGTCACTATCGGGACTGGATTGAACGCGTGATGGCCGGGCAGCCTTAGACAACATTGGAAGAGGGTGCCTGGCGGACCTCGTATCACCGCGTGGCGCAACGTCAACGGCGATGCCAGCGCTATGATCCAAGGAAGGACATCAGCAAAGGAGCACCACGCACATGGACGTTGTAGAACCAATGGAGGTGCTTCGCACGTCCGTACGCCGCCTCACTCTGTTGACTATCGCCCTTGGAGTGCTTGTTGCCGGCCTGGCCGTGGCGGTCTTCGCACTGTCGATGGCGCCGCGCGGAACGCTCACCGTTGATGAACTCCGCGCCCATCGCATCGTTGTGCTGGATGACCAAGGCGTAATGCGCGTTGAGATGGGCCAGGATGCAGTGGATGCGGGAAGGCGATCGCGCACGGCCGGTGTGTGGTTGTACGACGCCAAAGGCGACGAACGCGGTGGGATGGCAACCCACGAAGATGGCCTGGTAGGTCTTGCCTTCGATGCTCCGGTGGGGAAGGGCGAGGATCACCTGCGTGATCGCCTGAGCCTGCGCGTGGATGCCGACGGTGCGGCCCAGGTGCTGCTCACGGACAACCTGACCCGCGGCATTGTCGGTCTTCTATCCGACGGTACGGGCAACGGCGGGGTGGAGACGTATCGCTGGGACATGGATGCCAAGCTCATCCACCGCCGTTACATTACGTTCGATCAGGACGAGCGGCAGCAGCGCCCGTTGGGCGAGCCGCAGGCGCAATAGGCCGTCATCGCTCATGCCCACGCAGAGCCGCGTGCTCGCCCGGGATGGAGAGCTGCTGGCTCACCTCGGATCGAGCAGGCGCCGGGCGTGCCCCGGCGCCTGCGTCATGCATTGCGATCAGCCCGCCTGACCCAACCGCACCTTCAGCTGATCGATCTCCGCCTCGCTGACGCCGATGGACTTCAAGTAGCCTTCGGCACCGCCGTACTGTTGATGCAGAGCCACTAGGAACATCGCCATGTTCTCCGGTGCGGTGCCGGCCATGCCGGCCATCTTCCTGCCGATCTCCGGGTTCTGTTTGATCAGTTCCATGATCTGCGCGTTCATTGCGCTGTCCTTGGGCTGGCCCTCGAGGTAATGTGCGGAGATCGCATAGTTGTGCACGATGTCCGCCCGGGACACCCCCGCCAGGTCGAGCAGCAGCCCGGCGATGATGCCGGTGCGGTCCTTGCCGGCGGTGCAATGGAACAGCACGGTGCCGTCACGCTCGGCGGCGATGCGCTGGAAGACCTGCTTGAACTGCGGCTGGCTGTGATCCAGCCACTGCACATAGGCCGCGCCCAGCGAGTCGGGGAAGGTGGCAATCATTTTCTGCAGGTCCATCTTCTCGGTGCCCATCAGCGAGGTGCGCTGGTAGGCGAAGCGGGCGTCGGTGGCCAGCAGGTCCGGCGACTGCGCCTGCTCATCGGCGGTACGCAGGTCGATATCCAGCGTGACGCCGGCAGCGGCCAGTGCATCGCGGTCAGCGGCGGTCAGGCGGCCCAGGTCGGAGGTGCGCACGAAGGCACTGGCCGGGATCGGCCCATGGGTGCCTTGCAGGCCCGCAAAGGTACGCGTGTTCCAGGCGCCCTGCAGCGGGATCACGCGCTGCGCATCGGCGGCAACCGGCTGCACGTTGGTGCTAGGCGCGATGGTGGATGCGGCGGCGGTATCGGTGACGGGCGAGCGGGCCAGTGCGAGGCCGGCGCCAGTGAGCATCGGCAGGCTGAGGGCAATGGCAAGGGCAAGGTGGGTGCGGCGAAGGTGCATCAGGATCTCCAGGGCGATCAGAAGGTGACGGTGACGTCCAGGCCATAGGTGCGCGGGTCATTGAAGATCCCGCTCTGGCCCAGTGAGGCGTTGTTGAGCTTGTAGAACAGGTGTTCTTCGTCGAGCAGGTTGCGCGCCCACAGTGAGACGGCCATGGTCGAGCCCGTACTGTTGAGGGGCACGTCGATCAGGGCGACACGGGCGTTCACGATGAAGGAACTGTCGGTGAGCATCTGGTCGTACTCGCTGGTGTAGTACCCATCGGACCAGTTGCCGTCCAGGTGGAACTTCAGCGCGGAGAAGTTGGCGAACGGCACCAGATAGTCCAGCGACACGCTGCCGGCGTTCTTCGGCGCCAGCAATGGCTGCACCGTGACCTGCACGCCGGCGCCGAACGGGTCGACCGCGCGCTGCGCATCGATGCGGGTGTAGGCGTAGTTCAACCCCACGGTGAAGTTGTCCACCGGCATCACGTTGAACTCCAGCTCCGCACCGCGTGAGGTGCCGTTGCTGAGCGCGTTGGTGGTGACCATCGTGGTGCGGGTTTCGCCGCTGTTGGGATCGAACGGCAGCGAGAAATCCATCTGCTTGTGTTCGATCGTCGAATCGAACAGAGCCAGGTTCAGGCGCGCGCGGTTGTCCCAGAACTGCGACTTGACGCCGAGCTCGAACGCCGTCACTTCTTCGGGCGCGAAGGCGGTATACGTTGTCGAGCGCGAGTTGGCGCCGCCCGCCTTGAAGCCGGTGCTGTATTTGGCATACACCATGGCGTTCTCGCCCACGTCGTAGGCGATGTTCACCATCGGATCGAAACGGCCCCACGCATCGTCGAAGGCGAGGTCTTTAGCCGCCCCATTGACGATGTACAGGCTGCCCTTCTTGTCATCGCGCGTGTAGCGGCCACCGGCCGTCAGGTGCAGGCGCTCAAGCGAGGCGGGCGTCCAGGTGGCCTGGCCGAAGATGCCCAGGCTGTCCGTCCACGCCTTGCTGGCGCGGTCGATGCGCACGTCGCCCAGGTTCAACGGGTTGGTCGCCGGGTTGAGCGTATAGCTGTTGCCGCCCGGGCCCCACAGCAGCATGTTGGGGGTCTGCGCGTTGTCACCGGCGGTTTCGTGATAGTAGAAGGCACCGGTCAGGAACTGCACCTGCGAGGTGGTGCCGATCAGCTGGAATTCCTGGCTGTACTGGTGCTGGTAGACCTGGGCAAGGCTGTAGCGGCCGAAGGGTGTGTTCGGACCACCGTAGGCGGAGATCGCGTCGACCAGCCCCATGTCGAACTGACCCTGGGTCAGTTCCCGATAGGAGCTGATCGACTTCAGTTCCACGTTCTCGCTGAGGGTCCAGCCGAGGTTGAGCAGGTGGCCGCTGGTACGGCCGATGTTGTCTTCCTGCGGGCCACCAAGGATGGCGGAATCGCGTCGATCCTCGCTGGCGCCGGCCTTCTGCAGCGGGCTCACATAGGCGCCAAGCACCAACAACTGCGTGTGGTATGGCGTGGTGGCATCGTAGGAGCGGTCAAAGGCGTACAGCGCGGAGAAATCATCGCTGGGCTGCCACAGCGCGCTGAAGCGTGCGCCCCGCTTGTCGTAGCTGTTGAAGTCGCGCTCGCCGCGCATCGGGTTGTCGGTGGTACCGCCGCGTTTGGCCTGCACGGCGTCGATCTTGAAGCTCACATCGCCCACCTTCGGCAGGTCCAGATGCAGGCCCGTGGTGTAGCCACTGTAGTTGGAGACGCCGGCACTGACGCTGCCGCCAAACTCGCCGGTGGGCTGTCTGGTGACAATGCTGATCGCGCCGCCTTCGGTGTTGCGGCCGAACAGCGTACCCTGCGGCCCCTTCAACACCTCGATGCGCTCCACGTCGTACAACATGCTGCCCAGGCCCTGCGCGCGGCCCATGAACACGCCATCGACATACACGCCGACACCGGCATCGCGCGCGGGCTGATTGGCATCGCCGGAGGCACCGATCCCGCGGATGCCGATGTTCAGCGCCGAGCTGCGGGTGGCGAACGGGGTGACACGCAGTGAGGGGATGGAGCCATCGGAGAGGCTGCCGATCGAGATCGCGCTGCGATCCTTCAATGCTTCGGCATCCACCACGGAGACCGATATCGGGGTGTTCTGCAGATTCGTCGCACGCTTCTGGGCAGTGACGACGACCTGATCCAGTGCGACCACATCGCGCGCGGCGGCATCGGCGGTGCCGGTCGTCTCCGCGTCGTTGGCGAGGGCGAGACCGGGCAGGGCGGTGGCAATGGCAAGGGCTAACAGGCGACGGTGCAACGGGGCGTGGCGCATCGGTCGGGTTCACGGAAGGAAGGGGGCCGGCGCAGTCTGGGTGTGCGAAATGACAGGTGAATGACCGTTCATTCATGCCCGGGTTTGCCGTACCATCGGTGCTCAACTGGACGCCATCTACGACAAGCAATGACGCTTCCCCCCCTATCCGGCGCCCCCGCCGAAGACGCTGCAGCCGCGCGTGCCGAAGTGCAGCGCCAGCGGATCCTGGACGCCGCGCAGCGCTGTTTCATCGCCCGCGGCTTCCATGCCGGCTCGATCAGCGACATCGCCGCGGAGGCGGAGATCAGCCAGGGCCTGATGTACCGGTACTTCGAGAGCAAGCGCGCGCTGATCCTGGCCTTGATCGAACGGCAGCTCGCCTACGACCAGGATGCGATCGGCCATATGCCGGCGGCGGCCGATCTGGTCGACGGGCTGCTGCGCTGCTATCAGCTGTGGGCGCGGGGCGAAACGCTGGAAACCCGTGGCAATGCCATCGCCAATGTGGCGCTGTATGCGGAGATCACCGCCGAAGCGCATCGCGATCCGGTGATTGCCGAGGTGCTGCGCCGGCACGACAGGCAGACCAGTGCGGCGATCACCGCGTGGTTGCGGCAGCACGACATCGCGCGCGGCCGCACGCCCGAAGACGCCGACCTGGAGCGCCGCACGATATTGATGCGGCTGCTGGTGGAGGGCCTGGCGATGCGCGCGGTACGCGATCCGGATGTGGCCGCCGACACCGTGCGGGCGCTGCTGACGGCCTCGATTGCAACCGTGCTGGGGGAGTAAGCGCAGTCACGTGGATTTCACGGATCGGCGCGGTTAATCCGCCCGTGGCGGTCTCCCCGCTGTCCCGTGTGGAGCGGATCCAATGCGCATGCTTCCTTCGCTTCTCCTTGTCTGCGCACTGGCCCCGGTGGGGGCGACATGCGCCCAGGCACCCAAGGCGGCTGTCAGGGCCGTGGCGTCACCGCATACCTCCGATGGCATGGCCTGTGACAGCCCGAACCAGTCGCAGGCCGGGCTCAACCAATGTGCCAGCAACAGCGCGCAGCGCGCCGATGCCGAGCTCAATCGGATCTATGCCAACGTGCTGGCGCTCAATGCTCAGGACCCCGTTTTCCTGGAGCGGTTCAAGGCAGCGCAGCGCGCCTGGCTGGTGTTCCGCGATGCCCAGATCGCGGCGCGGTATCCGTCTCCAGACGACTATGGGAGCGTTCTGCCGATGTGCCAGAGTGGCGACTACGAGCAGCTGACCCTGGATCGGATCAAGCAGCTCAAGGCCTGGGTTGCCGGGGTCGAGGAGGGTGACGTGTGCGCCGGGTCCTATTCCATGAGCGGGCGCTAGCCGGGGCCGTTTAACGCCTCGGTACGGCCAGGTGCGCACACTGGTTCTGTCTGCACTGTCCCTCATGCACCCGAACCGGAGATCCCATGTCCTTCAACGCCCTCCTTGCGACCAAGACCGGCGATACCATCGCGGCCGGTCTCGTCCAGCTGACCGAGCAGGATCTGATGCCCGGCGACGTCACCGTTGCCGTGGAGTACTCCACGGTGAATTACAAGGACGCCCTTGCGCTGAGCGGCCGTTCGCCGGTGATCCGCACCTTCCCGCTCATTCCCGGCATCGATCTGGCCGGTGTGGTTGAAACGTCCACCCACCCGGGTTTTGCGCCGGGCGATCGCGTGCTGGTCAACGGCTGGGGCTTGAGCCAGACCCACCATGGCGGCTATGCGCAGAAGGCGCGGGTGCCAGGCGAGTGGCTGGTGAAGATTCCCGCGGCGTTTTCCAGCCGCGATGCGATGGCGGTCGGCACCGCCGGTTACACCGCGATGCTGTCGGTGCTGGCGCTGGAGCATGGCGGCGTGTCACCGGATCAGGGCGACATCCTGGTCACTGGCGCGAACGGCGGTGCCGGGTCCATCGCGATCGCACTGCTCTCCACGCTGGGTTACCGGGTCGTCGCGTCAACCGGCCGGCTCGAGGAATCCGCCTATCTCAAGGAACTGGGTGCGGCAGAGATCATCGACCGCGCGACGCTGTCCGAGGCCGGTGCGCCGATCGCCAAGGAACGCTGGGCCGGTGCGATCGACGCGGTGGGCAGCCACACGTTGGCCAATGTGCTGGCGCAGACGCGCTACCGCGGCGTGGTGGCGGCGTTCGGGTTGGCCCAGGGTGCGGATCTGCCGGGTTCGGTGCTGCCTTTCATCCTGCGCAACGTGACGCTCGCCGGCATCGATTCGGTCAACGCGCCTTACGCCGCGCGCGAGCAGGCCTGGACGCGCCTGGCGGCCGATCTGGACCTGGGCAAGCTGGCGCGCACCACCCAGATGATCGGTCTGGCCGAGGTGCCGGCGCTGGCCGACCAGGTGCTGCAGGGGCGTGTGCAGGGCCGCACCGTGGTCGACGTCAACGCGTGATCCAGTCGCGGCACTAAGGCGGGTGGGGGCCCGGCAGCTGCTTGACCAGCTGTTCGGCCATGGCCTTGTAGATCGGCACGCGGCACACCAGGCCGGAGACGCCGCGCGCGACCAGCACGGTGGCCAGGATGGGCAGCAGCATATCGCTGCTGTCGGTCAGCTCCAGCGAGATGACCGCCGAGGTCAACGGTGCCTGGGTGACGCCGGTCAGGTAGGCACACATCCCCAGCAGCACGAAGATGCGTTCATCGACCGAAGGCATGAGGGCGGCGAGGTTGTGGCCGAGCCCGGCGCCGACGGCCAGGGCGGGCGAGAACAGGCCGCCGGGAATACCGGCGACGTAGGAGACCAGATTGGCGACAAGCTTCATCAGCCCGAACTCGTGACCCACCGAGGGTGCTCCCTGCACCAGCCCCTTGGCCTGCTCGTAGCCGGTGCCGAAGGCCCCTGCGCCAAACGCTGCGCCCAGCAGCACCAAGGCGAGCCCGCACAGCGCCGCCAGCAGGACCGGATGGCGCTGGCGCAGCGTGCCCAGCCAGCGTGGTCTGCCTTCCATGGTCAGCAGCACGGCTTTGGCGAACAGGCCGCCAAGCAACCCCGCGGCGGTGCCGCACAGCACGATCGCCAGCCAGGCCTGCCCCAGCGGCAACGTGGCACTCACCTTGCCGAAGTACGTGTAGTTGCCGAGCAGGCCCAGCGACACCACGCCACCCACGATGACCGCGGTGAGCAGCGTGCCGGAGAAGCGGTGCTCGAAGCGGCCGCTGAGCTCTTCGATGGCGAATACGATGCCCGCCAGCGGCGTGTTGAACGCCGCCGCGATGCCGGCTGCGCCGCCGGCGAGCAGAAAGTGCGACAGCTCTTTCGGATCGCGGAACCCGAACCATCGCCCGAACATGTACATCACGCTGGCACCGACGTGCACGGTAGGGCCCTCCCGGCCCACCGAGGCGCCCCCGAGCAACGACAGCGTGGTCAAGGCGAGTTTGCCTGCCGATACGCCCAGCGAGAGATTCACACGCCGGAACGTGGGCGTCGGGATCTCCAGGGCCGCGATCACCTGCGGAATCCCGCTGCCGCGGGTGGGCTTGAGCGCGCCACTGGTCAGCCACGCCAACAGCGCGAACACGGTTGGGGTGAGCAGCAGCGCCCACCAGATCGAATAGGCGATGATCGACTGGAAGACCCGGAAGGCCGCATCACTGGCCTTGGCAAACACGATCGCGACCAGGGCGACAGCCACGGCACCGCCCCACAGGGCCGCACGGCGCTTCCACGCATCCCTGGACAGGAGAGGGCGTTGAGGGTCTGGCGAGGTCATGGGGCGGATTATCCCACGGTGATTCGCCGGTCCTTTTCACCCAATCTGTCGGTTTGCGCTTTCAAACGCGGGTGCCAGCGCGGTGCCAGTGCAGGCACGCTGCGGGTTCACGTGCCGGGGGGGTCCGTGCCGGGCAGGCGGTGGATGACAGCGTCGTAGGGAACAAGGTCGAGGAAGGCGGTGACGTCGACCGCCTTGCCCGCGCGCATCCGGAATATCCAGACGTAGTCGTTGCGATACGGCCTGCCGTCCCGGGCCACCGCGTTGCCGGCCCACTGGATGATCACATGCTCGCCGTCCGCCCAGATCTGTCGGGAGGTCGGGCGGACCGGCGTGCGTAGCCGGCTGACGAAGGGAAGCACCGCGCGGGCGATGAAGTCCTCCCGCCCGCGGTAGGTGCCTGAGCTCGGGCTGGAGCCGGCGATCGTCCACACGACCTCGGGTGCGAGCACTTCGTCGAAGAACGCCGTGCCACCGGCCGCCCATCGATCGAAGGCCTCGGTCACCACCTGCTTGTTGTGCGCCGTGTGCGGCAGGGTGGCTTCAGCCGCCGCGGCGACCGGGATCAGTGGCCCAACGGCGAGCGAGGCCACCGTGATGGCCATGGCGAGCATCCCGCCAAAGGGAGAGGTTGCCATGGCTTATCTCCGCCCGCTCAGCGTGGCGGTGCCGAAGATCAACTGCTGGGCCATCGGCCGGCCGATGAAGCGGGCGGGGAAGATCGGTGCCGGTGCACTGGCCTCATCCAATCGGGCCAGATGCGCCTCGCTCAGCACGACGGTGAGGGCGCCGAGATTGTCTTCGGCCTGCGCCACGGTGCGTGCGCCGATGATCGGCGAGACCACCGCGGGGTTGGCCAGCGTCCAGGCAATGGCCACCTGCGAGCGCGTCACGCCCAGTTCCTCCGCCACGTCACCCACCACTGCGGCGATTGCCAGCGAGCGTTCGTTGAGATGACCGATCGAGGCGATCACCCCTTTGCGGCTGCTTGCCACGTCCGCACCATTTTCGTCGGAGAGATCGGCGCGGGTGTACTTGCCGGTCAGGATGCCACCCCCCAGTGGCGACCACGGCAGTACCCCCAAACCCATCGCCTTGGCCATGGGCATGAGTTCGTGCTCCACGGTGCGCTCGACCAGGCTGTACTCGATCTGCAGCGCGATCAACGGCGACCAGCCGCGCAGGTCCGCCAGGATCTGCAGTTCGGCGACGCGCCACGCCGGGGTGTTGCAGATGCCCAGATACTGGACCTTGCCGGCGCGGACGAGATCGTCCAGCGAGCGCATCACTTCGTCCGGGCGGGTGGTGAAGTCCCAGGCGTGTACGTACAGCAGATCGATGCGATCGGTATCCAGCTGGCGCAGGCTGGCTTCCACCGAGCGCACCAGGTTGTAGCGGTGGTTGCCGCCGGCATTGATGTTGGCCGGGTCGCGCGCCATGGTGAATTTGGTGGCCAGCACCAGCCGGTCGCGCTGGGCCTTGGCGAAGCGGCCGAGGATGCGTTCGGCGGCGCCGTTGGTGTAGTTGACCGAGGTATCGATGAAGTTGCCGCCGCGGTCGACGTAGGCATCGAAAATCCGCTGGGCTTCAGCGTCATCGGCGCCCCAGCCCCAGTCGGCGCCGAAGGTCATCGTGCCCAGCGAGAGGGGGGAGACGCGCAGCCCGGAACGGCCGAGCAGGCGGTAGTGATCAAGCGAGGCAGGGGACGTCATGCGAAGGATCTCCGGGGCGGGCAGGCGGTGCCTGCGTGGGCTCCCATTGTTCTGGCGCGTCGCGTTGACCCGGTAGCCGGGTCCTCCGGCATGCTTGCACGATCGTACAAACACGACGGATGATGTCGACCTGTCCTGCCGCGCCCATGGAGACCTGCATGGCCCCGCTCGCGTTGTTCCGTGATGCCATCGCCCGGCATGCACCGCGCGATGGCACCTTCGCGTGCCGGCTGCCCGGGGTGAAGCTGATCCGTTGCAGCACCGCGACGCTGCCCATGCCGGTGATCTACGAGCCCACCGTGTGCTTCGTCGCCCAGGGCCGCAAGCGTGCCCTGCTCGGGTCGAGCGTTTACTACTACGATCCGACCCGTTATCTGGTGGCGTCGGTCGGGCTGCCGGTGATGGGCTCGGTGATCGAGGCGACCGCGACGCAGCCGTATCTGAGCCTTCAGGTCGATCTCGATGCGGCGGTGCTGGGCGAGCTCGCGCTGCAGTATCCGCAGCCTGCCGGCGAGCCAGCGGTCGCCGCGGGCCTGGCGCTCGACACGATGACACCCGGGCTGCTGGATGCCGCCACGCGGCTGGTCTGCTTGCTGGATTCACCGGACGACGCCGAGGCGCTGGGGCCGCTGGTGCTGCGCGAGATCCTCTATCGGCTGTTGACCGGCCCCAACGGCAGCGTGCTGCACGCGATCACCCGCGGCGACAGCCGGCACGGCCAGGTTGCCCGCGCGATCCTGTGGATCCGGGCGAATTTCCGTGGTGTCTGGCGTACCGATGAGGTGGCGCGCGTTGCGGGCATGAGTCGTTCGAGCTTCCATGCCCATTTCAAGGCGGTCACGGCGATGAGCCCGCTGGACTTCCGCACACAGTTGCGGATGCAGGAGGCGCGCCGGCTGATGGTCAATGACGGTCTGGATGCGGCCGATGCCGGCCACCGGGTGGGCTATGAGAGCCCCTCACAGTTCAGCCGGGACTACTCACGGCTGTTCGGCATGCCACCGGCAACGGACGCGCAGCGGCTGAGGTTGGCGGAGGTGTGAGCGTGCCGGTGCTCGCGCGATGACATCGGGAGGAGCTGCGGGACACCGTGGTGTGGCCGCAGTCCCATGATGCCCGCGATGTAAGCGAAGGTGCCGCCGGTCAGACCGGGGCGAAACCGCGGGTGGTCTTCTTTTCGTTCTTTTCCGCCTTCTTTTCCTTGGCGGTCTTGGCAGGTTTCTTCTTCTGCTCTTTCTGTTTGTTCAGGCCTTTGGCCATGGCGACGCTCTCCAGGTGGGTTGCAACGGAGGCGAGCATGGCACATCCGGTGTCGGCCGGCGCATCGGCGTGCGGTGGGTGCGCTGAAGTGAACCCGGGGTGCGGCCGTTCATGGCGCAGGCATATCCCGATAGGCCGCCTCGCTGCTCAGCACCTTCAGTCCATCCGGACCACCGTGCAGCCGCCGCTGCTCACCGACCGCCTGCTGCCATTGCAGGCGATAGCCGCTCATGTCGGGGTCGGCCAGTAGACACTGTCCGGTGTCGAACGCGCACCGAAGATGGCCTGGCCCACGCGTACCACGGTAGCGCCTTCTTCGATGGCGATCTCGACGTCACCTGACATGCCCATGGAGAGTTCCTCCAGGCTGACGCCCGGCGGCAGGGTGGGGCGCAACCGGTCGCGCAGGTCGCGCAGGCGCGCGAAGCACGGGCGTACCTGTTCCGGATCCGGCGAGAACACCGCCAGGGTCATCAGCCCGCGCACGCGCAGGTTGGAGAAGGCCGGCAGCTGCTGCACGAAATCGGCGACCTCGATCGGGTCCAGACCGTATTTGCTGTCCTCCCCGGAAGTGTTGACCTGCACGAACACATCCAGCGTGCGCTGCTCCAGTTCCAGCCGCTGATCCAGTGCCTGTGCCACGCGCAGGCTGTCCAGCGCCTGGAACTCGCTGGCGAAGCGTGCGACGTCACGTGCCTTGTTGGTCTGCAGGTGGCCGATCACCGACCAGCGCAGGCCGGGCAGGTCGGCCATCGCCGCGGCCTTGCGCTGGGCTTCCTGCACCTTGTTCTCGCCCAGCTCATGGCAGCCGGCCTCCCACGCCAGGCGCAGGCGGGCCTCATCGACGGTCTTGCTGACCGGCAGCAGGCGCACGCTGGCCGGGTCGCGGCCGGCCAGTGCGCAGGCGCGGGCGATGCGTTCGCGGACCATCGCCAGGTTGTGGCGGATCTCGTCGACAGTGGTGGCCTGGGGCCAGGTGGGGGCAGCGATGGGCATGGGGAGCTCCGGAAGCGGGGACGGCTGCGGCGCGTCGGCGCGCCGGCAGGGCGGTCCCATGACACCGGACAGGTTGTCATAGCGCTACCCGAAAATCACCGCCCGCCGATGTCAGGGCGCCGCAGCGGCGTTCGGGCTGACGTAGTGCGTCTGTTCGTCGTCGTTGAGGAAGATCAGTTCCGGTTTGCCCTGCCAGGAGGTCAGCATCGCGCCGGTGCTGTTCTGGTGCTTGACCACCAGGGTGGCGCCGCGATCCGGGTTGGCGGTGACCTTGAATACCTCGGTGGTGCCGGTGGCATCATCGAGGGTGAGGATGGCCTCGTCGCCGACATCGGCGGTGCCGTAGCCGCCACGCTCGGAGCCATCGGCGCCCAGCAGGATCAGGCCTGACAGCGGTGACGCGCGCGGCCCCTGGGTGACGCCCTTGGTGAGCGGATCGGGGACGGGGGCGCCGAGAATCACCCGCGCCTGGCCACTGGCATCGCGGATCACCAGGCCACGGGCGGTGATGACACGCTCCTCGGACTGGCTCTGGTGCAGGCGCAGCGCGGTCCAACCGGAAACGATCAGGGCGAGGCTGGAAACGACCAGCGTGGTGATGGTCAGCGCGCGCGACATGTGGCTCTCCGGATCCTTGGAAGGCTGCGACCATACCGGATAGGGTATTCACGACACCAGTCGGAAAAGTCTGGAATTACATTCAGAGCGTGAGGTCGGTCACGGGATGGCTCAGCGGAAATCGCGGCTGTGGGTACGCACGCCGTCGATCAGGGGGTCGATGTTGTGCATCTGGCGGACGATCAGGTGCTGCACGCCGTCCACGCGTTCGAGCCGGCCGTCGATCTGCATCAGTTGCGCTTCAACCAGTACGCGATGCTGGCGGTCGGCGATCTTGCGCCAGACCACGGCGTTGACCATGCCGCATTCGTCTTCCAGGGTGAGGAAGGTGACCCCGCTGGCGGTCTGCGGGCGCTGGCGCATGCGCACCAGCCCGGCAAAGCGCACGCTGCGCCCGTGCGGCAGGGCGGCCAGTTCGTCGGAGCGGTGGCAGCGGCGCTGGCGCAGCTGGCTGCGGATGAAGGAGACCATGTGCCGGCCCAGCGTGGTGCCGGTGGTGTTGTAGTCGGCCTGCATGTCCTCGAACGCGCTGGGCAGCGGCAGCGGGACGGCGGCCTCGGTGGTGGCGCGGGCAGATTCGAACAGCGGCAGCGGCTTTTCCACGCCGGAGACGTCCCAGCGTGCACGATGGCGATGGCCGCTCAAGCCCTTGAGTGCACCGGCATCGGCCAGCAGGCCCTGGTGGCGACGGTCCAGCTGCGCGCGCTGGCTCAGGTCGGCCACGCTCTCGAAAGGCGCGCGGTGGCGCGCCTGCACCACGCCGGTGGCGACCGCCTCGCTGAAGCCATCGACCAGACGCAGGCCCAGGCGGATGCCGAACGGCCGGCCCGGCGAGGTGGGCGGCACCAGCGTGCAGTCCCAGTCGCTGTAGCGTACGTCCACCGGCAACACCGGTACGCCGTGGCGACGCGCGTCCTGCAGGATCTGGTCCGGGGTATAGAACCCCAGTGGCTGGCTGTTGATCAGGCTGGCGGCGAATGCGGAGGGGTGATGGCACTTGAGCCAGCAGCTGACATAGGTGATTAGCGCGAAGCTGGCCGCATGGCTTTCCGGGAAGCCATAACTGCCGAACCCTTTGATCTGCTCGAACAGGCGCTCGCCGTATTCGCGGCTGTGGCCCCGGCTGGCCATGCCGGTGAGCAGCTTGTCGCGGTGCGGCTCCAGCCCGCCGTGGCGCTTCCACGCGGCCATCGAGCGGCGCAGCGCGTCGGCTTCGCCGGGGCTGAAGCCGGCGGCGGCGACCGCCAGCTGCATCACCTGTTCCTGGAACAGCGGCACGCCGAGGGTGCGTTTGAAGACCTTCTCCAGCTCGGGGGGATAATCGACCTCTTCGATGCCTTCTTCCTTGAGCTTCTTCCGTCGGTTCAGATAGGGGTGGACCATGTCGCCCTGGATCGGGCCGGGGCGCACGATTGCCACTTCGATCACCAGATCGTAGAAACAGCGCGGCTGCATGCGCGGCAGCATCGCCATCTGCGCGCGCGACTCGATCTGGAACACGCCCAGGGTATCGGCGCGGCAGATCATGTCGTAGGTGGGCTCATCACCAGGGGGAATCTTCGCCATGCTCATCTTCGGCTCGCCATGCGCTTCCAGCATCGCCAGGCATTTGCGCACGGCGGTGAGCATGCCCAGTGCCAGGCAGTCGACCTTCATCAGCCCGGTGACATCCAGATCGTCCTTGTCCCACTGGATCACGGTGCGGTCGGCCATGGCCGCGTTCTCCACCGGCACCATCGTGGACAGGGGATGTTCGGAAATCACGAAACCGCCCGGGTGCTGGGACAGGTGGCGCGGGAAGTCGACCAGTTCGGCGGTCAGCGCCACCACCCGCCGCATCAGCGGGGTCTCCGGGTCGAAGCCGCGCTCGCGCAATGCCTCCGGCAGCGGCTCGTGGCTGCTCCAGCGGTCCAGGCAGGCGGCCAGTTCGTTGACCTGGTCTGGCGGCAGGCCCAGCACCCGGGCCACATCGCGCACCGCGCTGCGACCCCGGTAGCTGATCGCCACCGCGGTCAATGCGGCGCGTTCGCGACCGTAGCGGTTGAACACGTACTGCAGCACTTCCTCGCGGCGTTCGTGTTCGAAGTCGATGTCGATGTCCGGCGGCTCATCGCGTTCGGCGGAGATGAAGCGCTCGAACAGCAGCGCCATCTCGCTGGGGTCGATCTCGGTCACGCCCAGCACGTAACACACCGAGGAATTGGCGGCCGAGCCGCGGCCCTGGCACAGGATCTGCTGGCCGCGCGCGAAGCGCACGATGTCGTGCACGGTCAGGAAGTACGACTCGTACTGCTTGGTGTGGATCAGCGCCAGTTCGTGTTCGATCTGGTGGCGTTGCTGGGGCGTCTCGCCCGCGGGCCAACGCCATTGCATGCCTTCTTCCACCAGCACCCGCAGCCAGCTGGCCGGGTCGTGGCCGGCCGGCACCAGTTCGCGCGGGTAGGTGTACTTCAGTTGTTTGAGATCGAAGTGGCAGCGCTCGGCGATGCGCACGGTTTCGGCCAGCAGCTCGGGCGGGTACAGCGTGGCCAGGGCCTGGCGGGTACGCAGGTGGCGCTCACCGTTGGGAAACAACCGCCAGCCAGCTTCGCCGAGCGTGCAGTGGTGGCCGATCGCGGTGAGGGTGTCCTGCAGCGCGCGGCGGCGGCGCACGTGCATGTGCACATCGCCGCTGGCCACCAGTGGAATGCCCTGGTCGCGGCCGAAACGACGCAGCCGTTGCAGGCGCGCACGGTCGTCGGCCTCGCGGTGCAGTTCAACCGCCAGCCACAGCCGCTGCGGAAAGCAGGCCTGCAGCCACTGCGCATCCTCGATGCCCGGGGTAGGGTCTGCCCACAGGCACAGCAGGCCGGCGTGCAGCTGTGCGATGTCGCTGCGCAGGCAGCGGTACTCGCCCTTGGGCGCGCGCCGGCGGCAGGTGGTGATCAGCTGGCACAGCGCGGCGTAGCTGCCCTGATCGGTGCACAGCAGCACCAGTTTCGGGCCGTCCTCCAGCTGGAATTCGGCCCCGGTGATCAGGGGCAGTGCGTGCTTCTTCGCGGCCTGCCAGGCGCGCACGATGCCAGCCAGCGAGCACTCATCGGTGATCGCCAGCGCGTGGTAGCCCTGGCCTTTGGCACGCGCGAACAACTCCTCGGCGATGGACGCGCCGCGCTGGAAACTGAAGGCCGACAGGCAATGCAGTTCGGCGTATCCGGGCAGCGGTGCGCTCATGCGAACCAGCCATGCAGCATGAACGGTCCGCTGCGTGCATCGGCGGCGGTATAGGCCCAGCCGCGCTGGCCTTGCGGCGTTTCGATGACGTAATAGTCGCGGCGGATGTCGCCGGCATCCCACCAGCCCGATTCGATCCGCTCCGGCCCGGACAGGATGCGCAGATGCGGATCCTGCAGCGCCTGCGGCTGGGCCAGCAGCCAGCCCGGGCGCATCGGCAGCACCGGGGGCGGGGGCTTGGGCGCGCCCTGGGCGTCACCGGTCGCGTGTTCGGGCCGATGGTCGGCGCGCAGCCCCAGCCCTTGCACGGCGTCATCGCCGAGCCGGGCGCGCAGGCGCTCGCGCAGCTGTTCCCACGGCATTGCCTGCTGCGGGCGCGGGTCGAACAGATCGCGTGCGGCCGGGACGAACGGCGGCAGTTGCTCCGCCTGCAGGCGCAGGCCGCGGCTGCCCGCTGGCAACTGCAGATGATCCACACGGTTGCGGGCCAGCTCGAACAGCATCGCCGGTTCGCGCTCGGGCGCGAGCAGGCCGATCGAGAGGCGCGTATCGGGGTGGTGTTCGTGTTCGAACCACAGATCGAACTGCAGCACGCCGCCATCGCGCGAACACAGGAACGCGGCCAGATCGGCGGTCAGGCGCCGCAACGGGAACAGCATGGCCTGGGTGGACTCGACCTCGTACTCGAACTCGATGCGCGCATCGAAGCGGTCCGGCGGCTGGAAATAGCGCAGCGGCGGCGTGCTGATCCCGCGCAGCGCATCCAGGTGCGCCAGTACCTGCGGCGGGAAGCGCCGGGCCAGGCTCTCGCGCGGCAGGCCGAATGCCGCGCCCAGTGTGCGCAACCCCGAGCGCGCCAGCACCGTGACCGCCTCGGCCGGCAACCCGCTGCGTTCGATCGGCACCTGGGCCAGGGCCGCCTCCACCTGGTGCGCAGCCACGCCGAGCCGGCCATGCACGCGGGCCAGTACGCTGGCGGCATGCGGATTCGGTGCGGCCACCAGCCGGTGGCGGAAACCCAGTTCGGTCAGGCCACGGGTGAGCCGCTGCTCGACCTCCGGCCAATCACCGAACAGCGCGCGGCTGGCCCGGATCTCCAACGCCAGCGCGTGCGGGAAATCCAGGCTGACCTGCGAGCTGATGCCGTACAGCCAACTGGCCAACAGCTGGCGGGTGGCCTGTTCGGCGCGCGGGTCGTATTCCACGGTGAGCATGTCGCGGGTGAGCACCTGCGCAGCTGAGAGCAGCATGCCGCGGCGCAGCCCCAGCTGCCGCGCCGAGGGACTGACCGCATGCAGCACGCGCCGCTGCGCCGGGCCGGTGACCAGCACCAGCGGCGCGGCCGGGTCCGGTTGCTGGCGCAGGGCGGCATCCAGCGCCAGGTGCGGCAGCAGCAGGCAGGCCCAGTCCACGGCGGCCGCTCAATGGGCCACGGCCAGCGGCAACGGCTGGGCCGGTGCCAGCCCGCCACGGCATTTGAGGACACGCACCTGGCCATCGTCGAGCTGCAGGCGCAGCGCGGCCGGGGAGGGGTTGCGCGCGTGCCGGGCATCGCGGAAGGAAAACCCCAGGCACTGGCCGGTTTCGGCCGCCACCTGCAGCCGGCGCAGCGCGCGGTCATCGGCCTGTTGCGGCCAGCACAGCACCGCCGCGCACGCGGCCGAGCGCAGGCATTGTTCGGCGGCCCACAACGCATCGCGCGGGCTGGCCTGGACCACCTGCACCTGGTTCAGCGCCAGCCCGGCGCGGGCCCACGCCGGGGCATGCGGCAGGTGCGGCGGGGCGATCAGCACCACGGTCTGCTGTTGCTGGCTCAACCGCGCCAGCGTCGGCCAGACCAGGGCCAGCTCACCGACCCCGGGCGAGGCCAGCAGCACCTCCGACAGCGCCGAGGGCGGCCAGCCACCGCCCGGCAGGCGGGCATCCAGCGCCGGGTGGCCGGTCGGGTGCGGGGCCACCTCCGGGAAGGCCGCACGCGGCTGCCCCCGCCAGACCCGGCGGGTTTCCAGCAGCCGGTCCAGGGCCAGCACGGCGCCCATCAGCGGGCCTCCCGGCAGGGCTGGAGCAGGTGGAAACGGGCAGGAAACAAGGGCATGGCGGCGAGTATCGGCAGCACGCGTGTCAAAGGCTGAGACCGACAATCCTACCCGCAATTAGTAAAAATGCTAACGAATTCGGCGGCCGGATTCCGAACCGGTTGGGGGTGATGAATGCTTCAGGAGCGCGGAATGGCAGCGCGCCAGATGGGATGGCCACGCGCGTGATGGAGGGCATCCACGCATGGCGTGGATCTACTCAGCGCCCCTGCGGATCGGGCCGGTGGTGCACGTACTCGACCACGGTGCCGTCCGGATGCACGGCGTTGAAGGCCGCCCCGGTGGGCACGACCTGCAGTGGAAAGATGATCTGCGCCCCGGCCGCCACCAGCCGGTCGTAATAGGGCTGCACGTCATCCACCAGCAGCGTGCCGGTGGTGGAGGTGAACGGGGCCAGCTTGTCCGGCGCGCCCTCGATCAGCAGGAACGCCCCGACCATCGCCAGGCGCAGGCCGGCCTCGGGGAACGGAAAGCCCGCATCGGCGACCACGCCCTGCAACTGCTCGTAGAACGCCACCCGTGCTTCCAGTTCGCCTGGGCCGACGAACACCCGGATCAGCACCCGCGGGCTGCGTTGCCGGGAGGTGTCGTTGCGGTCGCGCCAGAGTTGATCGAAGTGGCGGTGTGGGGGCATGCGGCGGCTCCGGGACGTGAGCGCTCATTATCGAGCCGCGATCCGCCCGGAACCGGGCAGGCCTCATGACCACCGGTGATGGCGTGATAACCCGGCATCGCCCACCAGGCCAGCAACGCCAGCAGCGACACACCGGCACCCGCCGTGCAGACCCCGGGCCAGCCGAACGCGGCATACAACGCACTGCCGGCCAGCGCCCCCAGCCCACTGCCGGCCGCGTAGAACAGCATGTAGGCGGCGATCACCTGCGCCTGCGCATGCGGGGCTGCGGCCAGAATCCGGCTCTGGTTGGTCACGTGCAGCGCCTGCACTGCCATATCCAGCAGCAGCACGCCGAGCACCAGCCAGCCCAAGTGGTGGGGCATCGCGGCGATCGGCAGCCAGCTCAGCAGCATCAGCCCCAGGGCGCCGGTGGTCACCCGCCCGGCATGGCCCCGGTCACTCCAGTGCCCACTGCGTGCCGCCGCCAATGCACCGAGCAGCCCGACCAGCGCGAAGGCACCGATGGCGGTGTGCGTGAGCGCATACGGCGGCGCGCCCAGCGGCAGGCTCATGCTGCTCCAGAACAGGCCGAACACGGTGAACAGCAGCAGGCCCAGCACGCCGCGCTGGCGCAGCACCGGCTGTTGCCGCAGCAAGGCGATCAACCCGGTGCGTGCGGTGGGTGGCGTCGCCACCGGCAGCCGTGGCAGACGCGCCCACAACAGCGCGCCCGTCACCATCATCAGCGCCGCCGAGAGCAGGTACACCGCCCGCCATCCGCCCAGATCGGCCACCGCGCCGGCCACGACGCGTGCCAACAACAACCCGACTACCACGCCCGCCTGTGCGGCGCCGACCACGCGGCCGCGCTCGTGCCCGCCTGCAGCGGCGGCGGCATAGGCGATCAGCCCCTGGGTCATCGCGGTGCCGAGCAGGCCCACCGCCAGCATGCCCAGCAGCAGGCTCCAGGCCTGCGCGGCCAGCGCGACGGCCAGCAGGGCCAGCACCAGGCCACCGGTCTGGATCGCCATCAGGCGGCGGCGGTCCACGCGGTCACCCAGTGGCACCACCCATAGCAGCGCCGCCACCGACCCCAGCTGGGTGGCGGCGATCACCGCGCCGATGCGGGAAGTGCTGATCTGGAGATCGGCGGCCAGCGCGTCCAGCAAGGGCTGGGCGTAATAGACATTGGCCACGCTCAAACCGGCGGCGCAGGCGAACAGCATCAGCAGGGCGGAGGGGAGGCGGGAGGCAGGGGGTCGGGCGATGATCGCCATATGTAGTCTCAAAATAGAACCAGTTGATTCTGGGGCATGTGGTTCTAAAATGAAACCTAGAAAGGAGGCCGCTCATGACAACCGATGCCACTACCCCCTGCCCGGTGGGGCGCGCGCTGGATCTGGTCGGTGACCGCTGGTCGCTGCTGATCGTGCGCGAAGCTTTCGACGGGGTGCGCCGCTTCAGCGATTTCCAGCGCCGCCTGGGAATGTCGCGCAGCATGCTGAGCCAGCGCCTGCAGGCCTTGCTGGAAGCGGACGTGCTGGCGCAGCAGCCGCTGGGCGAAGGCCGCAGCTATCAGCAATATGTGCTCACCGAGCGCGGTCGCGCGCTGTTCCCGCTGGTGGTGGCGCTGCGCCAATGGGGCGAGGCCTTCCTGTTCGCACCCGGCGAGCCGCGCTCGGTGCTGCAGGCCGACCGCGATGGGCAGCCCTTGGCCCCGATGCAGCCGCGCGACCAGCGTGGGCAGGTGGTTGAGGGCGCCGACACCCGGGTGATGAAGCCGCTGTCGCCCTGATTTCGCGCGGGTTGCGGTGTCTCAAATGTAAGCATCCTGTTGACAGGGATGAACACGCTCGCCCACTCTTCCGGGGTGGGGCGCCGGTCACGGGCTCCCGGGTGGTGCGGCTGTCACGACGGGCGGAGGGGCCTGGACGTAGTCGTCATCGCCTTGCGTTGTAAACGGTTCCGCGTGCCCGCGCGTGGTTCCCGCCGACATGGCGCTGCACCCTTCTGCGGCAAGACTCCCTGGATTTATTGCGCAAGCAAAGGTGTTTCGTCCGCTCATGAAAACGATTTCAAAGCCCCTGGCCCTGACGGCCGCCATCGCGCTCTCGCTGAGCGCTTCCGCCTGGGCTGCTGCCCCGGCCGCCGCCACCGACGCGTTCACCGTGCTGACCCTGGAACAGACCCCGGGTGAGCTGGACGCCGCCGTGGTCGCCGCGCAGCTGGAGCAGCTGCAGGTCGATGCAGTGACCGTGCGCAACGTGGAGCGCCGTGCCGACCGCGTGGATCCGCTGCAGGGCCTGGCCGATGCGCTGGGTTATCACTATCGTTTCGTGACCGCCGATCCGGCCGCCGCGCAGCAGACCGGCAGCGTCGTGCTCACCCGCCTGCCGATCGAGGCCGAATCGGGCACCGAGCAGCCGTCGCTGAATTACCTGCGCCTCAACGATGGCCGCCACGTGGTCGCGCTGTACACCAGCGCCGCCGATGCGGCGGCACTGCCCCCGCTGGTCACCGGTTCGCGCCTGGGCGCGCCGGCCGTGCTGCTGGGCGCGGTCAGTGCCGATGCAGCCACCACCGCAGGCTTCGATCCGTCGCGCGTCGCGCTGGAAGCCAATGAAAGCTACTTCAGCGATGGCTTCCAGTCCGCCACGTCGGCGGCGATCAAGCTGCGCACCCATGACGGCAAGAAGGGCACCACCGCCGCCACGCTGCTGACCCTGGGGTATGCCGCGCCGGTCGGTGGCGACACGCCGTGGATGGACACCGGCCTGAACGCCGATGCCCGTGCCAAGGCGCTGGTCGCGCAGATGACCGTGGATGAGAAGTTCCAGATGCTGCACAGCTACTTCGGGCTGGGCAAGGATGGCGGTCCGCTGCCGGAAGGCGCGGTCGGTTCGGCCGGTTTCGTGCCGGGCGTGCCGCGCCTGGGCATTCCGGCGCAGCAGTCGGCCGATGCCGGTGTCGGCGTGACCAATCCGGGCGGCCTGCGCAAGGGCGACCACGCCACCGCGATGCCGTCCGGCCCGTCCACGGCCTCCAGCTGGAACCCGGATATCGCCTTCGCTGGCGGTGCCACCATGGGTCGCGAAGCCTGGCAGCAGCGCTTCAACATCCTGTTGGCCGGCAGCGTCAACCTGCAGCGCGATCCGCGCAATGGCCGCAACTTCGAATACGCCGGTGAAGATCCCCTGCTGGCCGGTGTGCTGGTCGGTGAGTCGATCCGCGGCGTGCAGAGCCAGCATGTCATCTCCACGATGAAGCACTTCGCGCTCAACGACATGGAGACCTCGCGCAATTTCCACAGCGCCGAGATCGGCGAGCAGGCGATGCGCGAATCGGACCTGCTGGCGTTCGAGATCGCCATGGACATCGGTAAGCCCGGTTCGGCGATGTGCTCGTACAACCGCATCAACGGCACCTACGGCTGCGAACACGATTACCTCATGAACGAGGTGCTCAAGCAGGAATGGAAGTTCCCCGGTTTCGTGATGTCCGACTGGGGTGGCGTGCACAGCGGCTCCAAGGCGGCGCTGGCGGGCCTGGACCAGCAGTCGGCCGGTGAAGTGTTCGACAAGGCGGTCTATTTCGACGAACCGCTGCGCCTGGCCGTGGCCGGTGGCGTGGTGCCGCAGGCGCGCCTGGACGACATGGTGAGCCGCATCCTGCGCACCATGTTCGCGCACGGCAATTTCGATCTGCCGCCGGTGCATGAGCCGATCGACGACGAGGCCGGCTTCCACGCCGCGCAGCGCACCGTCGAAGAAGGCAGCGTGCTGCTGCGCAATGCCGATGACCTGCTGCCGCTGGGCAAGGACGTGCAGCGCATCGTGATCATCGGTGGCCATGCCGACAAGGGCGTGATCGGTGGGGGTGGTTCGTCGATGGTGGGTTGGACCGCGCGGGGCACCAATGCGGTGCCGGGCGTGATGCCGACCACCTGGCCGGGCCCGGTGATCTTCCACCCGTCCTCGCCGCTGGAAGCGCTGCGCGCCGAGCGTCCGGATGCCCGCATCGATTACGTGGATGGCCGCGATGTGGCTGCCGCCGCGCGCGCTGCCGCTGCCGCCGATGTGGCCATCGTGTTCGCCACGCAGTGGTCGGCCGAATCGGTCGATCTGCCGCACATGCAGCTGCCGGACAACCAGGACAAGCTGATCGCCGGGGTGGCCAAGGCCAACCCGAAGACCGTGGTGGTGCTGGAAACCAATGGCCCGGTCGAGCTGCCGTGGCTGCAGCAGGTGCCGGCCATCCTGCAGGCCTGGTACCCGGGCATCCGGGGCGGTGAAGGCATCGCCGCGCTGCTGACCGGCAAGGTCAATCCGTCCGGTCGCCTGCCGGTGACCTGGCCGACCGATGTCAGCCAGCTGCCGCGCCCGCACGTCAACGGCCTGGGCTTCAATCCGAAGAACAAGCCGGATGACACCATCGACTACGACATCGAAGGTGCCAACGTCGGCTACAAGTGGTTCGCCGCCAAGGGCCTGACCCCGCAGTACGCGTTCGGCCATGGCTTGTCCTACACCAGCTTCGGCTACGACAACCTGCAGGTGGTGGTGGACGGCCAGCGTGTGGTCGCCAGCGTGGACGTGCGCAATACCGGCAAGGTCGCCGGTGCGGATGTGCCGCAGCTGTACCTGCAGCTGCCGCAGGGCAGCACCACCCCGATCCGCCTGATCGGCTTCCAGAAGGTGACGCTGCAGCCGGGCGAAAGCCGCCGTATCCGCATTGAAGCCGAGCCGAAGACGCTGGCCAGTTTCGATACCGCTGCCAAGCAGTGGAAGATCGCCGGTGGGCAGTACGAAGTGCAGCTCTCGCGCGCGGCCAATGCACCGGTGCAGCGCGTGCCGCTGGAGCTGGCCGAGCAGGTGGTCCGCTGAGCTGACTGGCGGGGCACGACCGTGGGTCGTGCCCCCGGTTACCCCGGCAGGTGCTCGCGCAGGTGCGCCAGCAGCAGCCGGACCCGGCGCGAGGGCTGGGTGGTGTTGGGAAACACCGCATACACGCCCTGGCGCGGGAAACGATGACGGCGCAGGATCGGCAGCAGCCGGCCCTGCGCCAGATCGTCATCGATCAACCACTGCGGCAACACCGTCGCGCCGGCCCCGGCCAGCGCGAATGCGCGCAGCGTGGAGGCGTTATCGACCGTGACCACCGCATGGGCGGGGTTGCAGGCAAACACCTGGTCGCTGCCATCGGGCGCCACCAGCGGTAGATCCGCCAAGCGCGGATACCCCAAGCGTGGCAGCGTGCGGATCCAGTCCGGGTCATCGCGCGCGGCATCATCGGGCAGCGTGGACAACAACGACGGCGCGGCGACCGCGCACAGCGCGTGCTCGTCCAGCAGGGTCGCGCGCAGCTGCGAATCCTGCAGGCGCCCCAACCGGATCGCCAGATCGAACCGCTCGGGAATCAGGTCCGCCGGTGCCGGTGAGGTGGACAGGTGCAGGCGCAGCTCGGGATGCAGGGCGCGGAAGGATTCCAGCACCGGCACGACCCGGGCGATCGCATACTCCGGCGTGGTGGTCAGCCGCAGCGTGCCACGCAGCTGCAGCTGTTCGCTGCGGGCCTCCTCGATGGCGAGCTCGGCGGTGGCCAGCAGCGTCGTGCAATGCTGGTAGAAACGCTCGCCGGCCTCGGTCAACGCCAGGCTGCGCGTATTCCGCACCAGCAGGGTCACACCCAGTTCCTGTTCCAGCCGCTTGAGGTTGAAGCTCACCACCGCGCGGCTCTGGCCGAGGCGCTGCGCGGCCGCGGTCAGGCTGCCGGCGTCGACAATCGCCTTGAAGGTCTCGAAGCGGTCCAGGCTGACCATGGCGGTGCGCTGACTGTCAAAAAAGGTTTGACAGTCTGGCATCCGGTAGCCCGTATATCCAGCCGCCGCCAACGCGCATGCTGCCGCCTCGCAATCGGAGCGCCGCATGACATACCGGGCCAAGGTGGAAACGCTGTACCTGCTGGGATTCTCGCTGGACCTGGTGAACATGTTCATCGGTACCGTCGCCTATCCGGCCATCGCCGCCGACCTGCAGGCGTCCGTGCCGCAGCTGGCGTGGATCGGCAACGCCTACATGCTCGGCCTGACCCTGGTGATTCCACTGGGCAGCTGGCTGGCCGCGCGCCTCGGCGAGCGCAGGGTGCTGTGCCTCTCGCTGGCCCTGTTCACCGTGGGCGCTGTGCTGGCAGGCACCGCGCCGAGCATCGAGTGGCTGAACGCGTGGCGCCTGATGCAGGGGCTGGGTGGCGGGCTGTTGATTCCGGTCGGGCAGGCGATGGCCTACCGCGAATGCCCACCGGCCGACCGCGCGCGCTTGACCGCACGCATCATGGCGGTGGCGCTGCTGGTGCCGGCGCTGTCGCCGACGCTGGGCGGCCTGCTGGTCGAATGGGGCTCGTGGCGCGGCGTGTTGCTGGTCAGTGTGCCGCTGGCCATGGTGGCCTTGGCGCTGGCGGCCGCGTGGGTGCGCCCGGGTGCGCCGGTGGCTGTACCGGCGCTGGATCGGCGCGGTCTGCTGTTGGGCTCACTGGGCCTGAGCGTGTTGCTGGTTGCGCTGAGCCTGTTGGCAGAGCCGGGGCAGCGGATGCTCGGCGCGGGCCTGCTCGTGGTCGCCACCCTGGTGCTGGCGTTGTATGCCCGCAGTGCGCGCCTTACGGATCATCCGGTCCTGCAGTGGTCGCTGCTGCGGCATGCCTCGCTGCGGCTGGCGATGCTGATCTATCTGCTGGTGCCAGGTACGTTCATCGGCACCCAACTGGTGGCCACGCTGCTGCTGCATCGCCAGGGCTACGGGGCCGCAGCGATCGGGGGTTTCATGCTGCCGTGGGCGATCGCCTCGGCCTGCGCCATCGCCACCACACGGCACTGGCTGCCACGCATCGGGGCGCGCCCGCTGTTGAGTGCCGGCATGGGATGCCAGGCGGTCGGCATCGCGTTGTTGATCGGCCTACCGGCCAGTCAGCCGTGGTTGCCGGTACTGGCCTTCGCGCTGATGGGGCTGGGCGGGAGCCTGTGCAGCAGCAGCGCACAGACGCTCGCGTTCCAGACACTGGCGGACGCGGAGCTGCTGCCGGGCAGTGCGCTGTGGAATCTCAACCGCCAACTCAGCTTCTGTCTGGCCGCCGCGCTGTTGGCCTGTGTGCTGGCAGTGCTGACCTCCGTGCTGCCAGCGCACGCGTTCCCGCTCACCCTGATGCTGGCGGCGGGCATGAGCCTGCTGCCGATGCTTCTGCTATGGCGCCTGCCGGCGTCTTCCCTTGCCTTGAGAGCCTCCCCATGAATGACACGCTTGCCTTCAACGAGATCCATGACCTGCATGTGCTGATCGAAGACTGGTTCACCGGCCGCTCGCCGGTGGCTGCGCTGGACACGCTGCTGGCCCGTTTCAGCGAGGACTTCAGCATGGTCGGGATCCGTGGCATCCGCCTGGACAAGCCCGCGCTCGCCGACCTCTTCGCCTCCGCCCATGGCAGCCGGCCCGGGCTGCAGATCACGGTCGATGCCATGCAGTACCTGCCGCTCGCGCCCGCCGCCTGCGCGGTGCGCTATCGCGAGGATCAGATCGGCGCGGAGGGCACCGGCCATCGACGTGAGGCCTTGGCGGTTCTCGTGAGCCGCCCGGACGGCACGCTGCGCTGGCAGGCTTTGCACGAAACGGTGGTTGGCGGCTGAATGCGCGAAATGGCCACGGAACAGGCCGATCGGCATCTACCGGCGCAGGCCGCGCGGCGCTAGGCTGCGGGAGTTGCCATCACTGCCGGGAGAGCCCCATGCGTGTGCGTGTAGTGCCAGTTGCGCTGTTGAGTCTGATGGTTGCCGCCAGTGTGTCGGCGCAGACCTCGCCGATGACCCCGGACATCCCCGCCAAGGGCTTCGTGACGCCCACGGCGCAGGACAACTACGACAAGCGCGTGGTGATGGTGCCGATGCGCGATGGGACGAAACTCTACACGGTGATCGTGGTGCCCAAGGGCGCCAGGCACGCGCCGATCCTGCTGACCCGTACGCCTTACGATGCCGCCAACCGTGCCAAGCGCATGGATTCGCCGAACATGCGCGACATCCTGCCGCAGGGGGATGAGGTGTTCGTTGATGGCGGGTACATCCGGGTGTTCCAGGACATCCGCGGCAAGTACGGCTCCGAGGGCGATTACGTGATGACCCGGCCGCTGCGCGGGCCGCTCAACACCACGAAGGTGGACCACGCGACCGACGCGTGGGACACCATCGATTGGCTGATCAAGCATGTACCCGAAAGCAATGGGAAGGTCGGCATGCTGGGTTCGTCCTATGAGGGCTTCACCGTGGTGATGGCGCTGACCAACCCGCATCCGGCACTGAAGGTGGCTGCGCCGCAGAGCCCGATGATCGATGGCTGGATGGGCGATGACTGGCTCAATTACGGTGCGTTCCGGCAGGTCAATTTCGGCTATTTCACCGGTCAGCTGGCCAAGCGCGGCAAGGGGCCGTCCATTCCCAGCGTGGGCTACGACGACTACACGACCTTCCTGCGCGCCGGCTCGGCCGGGGACTACGCCAAGGCCAATGGTCTGGATCAGTTGCCGTGGTGGCACAAGCTGATCGAACACCCCAGCTACGACGCGTTCTGGCAGGAGCAGGCGCTGGACGCGCGCATGGCCAAGACCGAGCTGAAAGTACCCACGATGTGGCTGCAGGGGCTGTGGGACCAGGAAGACATGTGGGGTGCGGTGCACAGCTATGCGGCGATGGAGCCGCGCGACACCGGCAACACGCTGAACTATCTGGTGATGGGGCCGTGGCGGCACAGCCAGGTCAACTACGACGGCAGCAGCTTGGGCGCCTTGAAGTTCGACGGCGATACCGCGCTGCAGTTCCGCCGCGATGTGCTCAAGCCGTTCTTCGATCAGTACCTGGTGGATGGCGCGCCCAAGGCGCAGACGCCGCCGGTGCTGATCTACAACACCGGCGAGAACCACTGGGACAAGCTGCAGCAGTGGCCGCGCAGCGTGGCGCAGCCCAGGCCGCTGTATCTGCGCGCGGGCGGCAAGCTGTCCTTCGAGGCACCGCAGGCAGGTGAGGCCACGTTCGAGGCCTATGTGTCCGATCCGGCCAAGCCGGTGCCGTTCGTGCCGCGCCCGGTCCGGTTCGCCGACCGCGATATGTGGACCAGCTGGCTGGTGAAGGATCAGCGCTTCGTGGATGGCCGGCCGGACGTGCTGACGTTCGTCAGTGAGCCCTTGACCGAGCCGCTTCGGATCGGCGGTGCGCCGCAGGTCAATCTGCAGGCAGCCACGAGCGGCAGCGACAGCGACTGGGTGGTGAAGCTGATCGATGTGTATCCCGACCAGACGCCGTCGACGCCGGAGATGGGCGGCTACGAGCTGTCGGTCTCGATGGCGATCTTCCGTGGCCGGTACCGGGAGAGCTTCAGCGATCCGAAGGCGATCGCGAGCAACCAGGTGCTGGACTATAAATTCGGTCTGCCGACCGCGAACCATGTGTTCCAACCGGGTCATCGGGTCATGGTGCAGGTGCAGTCGAGCCTGTTCCCGCTGTATGACCGCAATCCGCAGACGTTCGTGCCGAACATCTACCTGGCCAAACCGGGCGATTACCAGAAGGCGACGCAGCAGATCTGGCACGCGCCGCAGCAGGCCAGTTTCATTTCATTGCCTGTGTACTGAGCGCCGGAGTATCGCCCGCACGGATGTTGCCGGATGCATTGCATCGCCAAGGGACAGGCGCTAGCGTGCAGCTCCACTTTGCATGATGCGACCGATGAAAAGGATGTTCGTGGTAGGCGCGCTGATGTCGCTGGCAGGCGGCGCGCCGGCGCAGTCGTTCACCGTGCTGGGCAATAGTTTCGGCGCCGAGGCGCTGGTGTCCCTCGATGGCCGCCTGCTGGTGCCGCCCAATGGCGCGCGCATGCATCGGCTGTCCGCCGACCGCTGGATGCGTGCGCAGGGCCCCACCACGCCGCAGCAGTGGTACGACGATGCAGGACGACTGCTGCGTGAGGACCGCGGTTATACCGAGTACCACGAACGGTTCGTGCTGCCGCAGGCCGCACCCGGTGATCCGTTGTGGGAGGCGTTCATCCAGGCCGATGGTGAGGCGGTCGGTGGCCGGGGCGTGGTGGATGCGCTGGGTCAGGTTCGTTTTCCAGCGCTGAAGGATGGCGAATGGGTGCCATTGGCGATACCCGATCGCGTGCTGTGGAACGCCCGCAGTGGTCCGCTGCGCTTCCATGACCTGCGCGGGCGCGCGGTCATGGAACTGGACGAGCGGCAGGTCCAGTGGGTGGCTGGGCCGTTCGCCGGCCGCCACGTGTATGTCGCGTGCAGTGTCCAGGTGCCTGAGCACTGCGACGTGCGGGATGAATCCGGTACGACGCTGTTTTCCGATGACATCGACGCGCTGCTGCCGGTCACCGACGGTGGCTGGTGGCTGCGGCGGGGCGAGCTGTGGCGGCGGGTGGATGCACAGGGCAGGGCGACGGACAGCGCGCGCTACCACCAGGATGGCCTGTATCCCCGTTATCGCCAGTATGGCGGCACTGCGGGCCGGCGCGACTGGCCCGAGCAGGTCAACCGGCATGCCACCGGCAGCGCCGACGACACGCCCGAGCCCGGCTGGCTGATGGCCGACGGACACTTTGCCGCACGGCACGGCAACGTGCGCCTGGACTACTGCGGTGGCCGCTGGCAGGTGCTGGACAAGGAGGGCGTCCGCCCGCCCACCGCTGCCCCGGCCGCGCTGGCGGTAGTACTCGACGAACCCGATGCCGAACAACGGCAGGCACCGCCGTGGCGCGTGCGGCATCCCACCGAGACCGAGACCGCAGCGGTGCTGGACTGCAATGGCGAGGTCGTGTTCGCGCCTTCAGACGTGACCCGGTTCGACGCCGTCGGCACTGGATTGCTTGGAAGGTTCGTCGGCGAATCCGCGCCGCGCCTGTGGTGGGATGGACGCACGGCCTACACGGTGCCTGCCGACATGGCCATCGACGAAAACCACGTCGCCCCGCCCTTGCTGGTGCTCCGGGAGCAGGCCGCCGGCGTCAACCACCTGTACAACCTCGAGCGTGGCCGAATCGTGGGTCGTCCGTTCGAAGGTGTGGTGCGCATGGACGGTGGCCGGGTGGTGTTCCGCCGGGACGGAAAACTGGGCATGATGCTGGCCGATGGCAGCGAACCGGCGCCGCCGGAGAGTTTCGATATCCTGCCCTGGGGCACGGATCGCACCTGGACGCGCCGCTATCTGGACGGGGGCGATGAGGAACTGGTCCTGCTGGAGGCCAACCATCAGGTGCTGCTACGACGACGCCTGCTGTTCAGCGGCGTGGAGCTGCAGTCCACCTGGCAAGGGGATGTGGAAAGCCAGCCGCTGACGCTGGTGAATCTCGGCACGATGCGCTTTGCCGATGGCGAATACTTCGTCCAGCAATGGCTGGACCGCGACGGACAGGTGCTGCTCAGTGACATCAGCTGCCCGGCACCCGGCAATGGCCCGCCCTCGAAGGGGAAGGGCGTCCTGCTCGGGCGCGGGTGGCGCGTGGACAGTGTGCCCACGCGCCCCTGCAAGCTGCCCCGGGCGCTGCTGCCGGTGCTTGCCGGCGGCGATGTGACCGATGCGATGCGCGACCGGTAACCGCGCGCGGATCAGCCTGAAACGCTGGGGTAGTCGGTGTAGCCGTGCGCACCGCCGCCGTACAGCGTGTCCTGGTCCAGGTCGGACAGCGCTACGCCGAGACGGAAGCGCTCGACCAGATCCGGGTTGGCGATGAAGGGGCGGCCGAACGCGATCATGTCGGCATAGCCCGACGCCACGGCCGCTTCCGCGCGTGCCTGGTCATAGCCGTTGTTGGCGATCCAGGCACCGGTGAACTTGGCGCGCAGGGCGGCGTAGTCGAAGGCGATGTTGTCGCGTGGGCCACCGGTCGCCCCTTCGATCACATGGATGAAGGCCAGCGGGCCGATGGCATCCAGGCGCTCCACGACGCGTTCGAACAAGGGCTGCGGGTTGGAATCCTCCGCGTCGTTGGCCGGTGTCACCGGCGACAGGCGCACACCGGTGCGTTCGGCGCCGATTTCCGAGACGATCGCGCGGACCACTTCATCGAGCAGGCGGGTGCGGTTCTCGATGCTGCCACCGTAGCCGTCGGTGCGGTGGTTGCTGCCATCGCGCAGGAACTGGTCGATCAGGTAGCCGTTGGCGGCATGCACTTCCACGCCGTCAAAACCGGCGGTGATCGCGTTGCGCGCGGCCTGGCGGAAGTCCTGGATCAGGCCGGGAATTTCGTCCAGGCGCAGGGCACGTGGTTCGGAGACCTCTTCAAAGCCCTTGGCCGTGAACGTTTTGGTGTTGGCACGCAAGGCACTCGGTGCTACCGGGACCTCGCCCTCGGGCAGCAGGCTGGTGTGCGAGATGCGGCCGACATGCCACAGCTGCAGCACGATCTTGCCGCCGCGTGCATGCACCGCATCGGTGACCTTCTTCCAGGCGTCGATCTGGGCTTGGCTGTAGATGCCGGGTGTGTCGAGATAGCCCTGGCCCATCGGGCTGATCTGGGTGGCCTCGGCGATGATCAGGCCGGCGCTGGCGCGCTGCTCGTAGTACTGGATGGCGAGCGGATTGGGGATGCGGTCGTTGATCGCGCGGTTGCGGGTCAGCGGTGCCATTGCGACGCGGTTGGCGACGTCGATGGCCCCCAGGCGGGTGGGGGAGAACAATTGGCCGTCATTGGAGTCTGTCATGGGTTTACCTTGGGGGAGGGCGGCCGCCATCGGCGGATGAAAGAAGGGATGTGGGCGTACGACCCCGAGCATAGGCCCAGGTGCGTTTCAGTGATGGGAAGGATTGTTGCGAAGCATCCTGTGCACGTTCTGTAACGTTTTCGCGGCGTATGGTCCAGGCATGGGCAGGTACTGCCCGCAGCCTTATTCCAACCCGAGGAACAACGCGATGATTGATTATCAACTCAAGGGAAAGGTCGCCATCGTCACCGGCGGCGTCTCCGGCATCGGCCTGGCCGTGGCTGAGCTGCTGGCCGATTCCGGTGCAGCGGTAGCGGTGTGGGATCTCAAGGCCGACGCCGTCGAGAAAACCGCCGAGACGCTGCGGAAGAAAGGCGTGAAGTCGATCGGCATCGCCTTGAACGTCACCGACGAGCACGCCGTTGAAGCGGCCGTGAAGCAGACCGTCGAGGAACTCGGCGGGCTGGATATCGCGGTGAACAACGCCGGTATCGGCGGGCCGTCGGCGGCCAGCGGCGACTACCCGGTGGAGGGCTGGAAGAACGTCATCGACGTCAATCTCAACAGCGTGTTCCTTTGCCAGCGGGCGCAGATCCAGGCGATGCGCAGCGCGGGCAAGGGCGGCAGCATCATCAACATGGCCTCCATCCTCGGCCAGGTCGGTTTCAACAACTCCGCGGCCTATGTCGCGGCCAAGCATGGGGTCGTCGGTCTGACCCAGACGGCGGCGTGGGAGCACGCCGCGGACAACATCCGCATCAATGCGGTGGGCCCCGGGTTCATCGCCACGCCGTTGCTGGACAAGATGGACCCGAAGGTGAAGCAGGCGCTGGAGAGCAAGCACGCGCTCGGCCGGCTCGGCACCCCGGAGGAAGTCGCTGCGCTGGTGGCCTGGTTGGCCAGTGCGGACGCCAGCTTTGCCACCGGCACGTACTACGCCATCGATGGCGGTTATCTGGCGCAGTAAGCCTTGCAGCGGCAGGCTCACCCGGGCCTGCCGCTGGCTTCACGGTGCTAAGACGCCCTTGTCTGCGACGCTCCGTCCATTGCAGGATGAGAGGTGCAGATGGGACTGGAACAAGATCTATCAATCCTGCTGCGGATCGCCGTGGCAATGTTGCTCGGCGCCACGCTCGGCATCGAGCGGGAGATGGGCAAGCATGCGGCTGGGCTGCGCACGCACATGCTGATCGCCGGTGCCGCCGCCCTCATTGTCGGGCTCGGTGACAGCATTGCCGAGCACTTCCAGGAAGAGCGCTACCGCGACCTGCTGCAGGTCGATCCGGTCCGTCTGATCGAAGCAGTGGTGGCCTGCGTCGGCTTTGTCGCCGCCGGTACGATCCTGCGCGGTTCGCGCGACGATCAGGTCAGCGGCCTGACCACGGCCAGCTCACTGATCATGGCCGCAGCGATCGGTATCGCGGTCGGCATCGGCGAGTACGTGATCGCTGTCGGAGTGAGCGTGTTGTGCCTGATCGTGCTGGTGGTGTTCAGCCGTATCGCAAAAAAACTGGAGTCGTCATGAGCAGCGAACGTCCCTTCGAGATCCAGCGCATCGACCATGTGGTGCTGCGCGTGCAGGATCTGCCACGCGCGGTACGCTTTTACTGCGACGTCCTGGGCTGCACGGTTGCCCGCGAGCGGCCCTCGCTGGGCATGGTGCATCTGCATGCCGGCGAATCGCTGATCGATCTGATCAGTGTCGACGGCCCGCTGGGGCGCGAAGGTGGCGCAGCACCTGGGCGGGAAGGGCGCAATGTCGAGCATGTCTGCCTGCGCGTGGAGCCGTTCGACGCCGAACAGGTGCGCGCGCATCTGCAGGGGCTGAAGGTGGCGCTGAGTGGACCGGCCGAGCGCAACTACGGCGCGGAGGGCGACGGTCTGTCGCTGCGCCTGCGCGATCCCGATGGCAACTCGGTCGAGCTCAAAGGCCGCTCCAACGACTGCGGCTGTTAAATGGTACTACCAATAGGCGAGCCTAGACCTATGGTCTAATAGGCTCGCCTTGCGTTTGGCGTTTCAATGCGGGCAGTTTCAACGACTTCCATGAATATTGGTACTACCAATACGCATCGTTGAACGTTCTTGGCTCGTGCGGTGATGACCGCGCGGGCCCCTGTCCGTCTTGATGAGATCCGCCGATGCAGGCCTGGCAACAACTGTATGACCCCGCTGGCAACCTCTGGCTGTCCAGCCTGATCGCGCTGCTGCCGATCGCCTTCTTCTTCGTCGCCCTGGCTGTGCTGCGCATGAAGGGGTGGCTGGCCGGCACGATCACCGTAGCGATCGCGTTGGCAGTGGCCCTGCTGTTCTACCGGATGCCGCTGTCGCAGGCGTTCGCGGCGGCCGGGTATGGCTTCGTCTATGGCCTGTGGCCGATTGCCTGGATCATCCTGGGCGCGGTGTTCCTGTACAAGGTCTCGGTCAAGACCGGACAGTTCGACATCATCCGCGCCTCGATCCTGTCGGTGACCGAAGACCAGCGCCTGCAGATGCTGATGGTCGGGTTCGCGTTCGGCGCGTTCCTGGAAGGGGCGGCCGGCTTCGGTGCGCCAGTGGCGATCACCGCCGCGCTGCTGGTCGGGTTGGGCTTCAAGCCGCTGTATGCGGCCGGCCTGTGCCTGATCGTCAACACCGCGCCGGTGGCGTTCGGCGCGATGGGCATTCCGATCATCGTGGCCGGGCAGGTGACCGGGCTGGATCCGTTCGAGATCGGGCAGATGGCTGGACGCCAGCTGCCGTTCCTGACCCTCATCGTGCTGTTCTGGATCATGGCGATCATGGATGGCTGGCGCGGGGTCAAGGAAACCTGGCCGGCGGTGCTGGTAGCCGGCGGTTCCTTCGCGATCGCGCAGTACCTGACCTCCAATTTCATCGGCCCGGAGCTGCCGGACATCACCGCTTCGCTGACGTCGCTGGTCTGCCTGACCCTGTTCCTGCGCAGGTGGAGGCCCGTGCGGATCTTCCGCTTCGATACCGAGA
Organism: Stenotrophomonas sp. Steno-Z10-BAI; assembly: GCF_056393115.1. NCBI lineage: Bacteria > Pseudomonadati > Pseudomonadota > Gammaproteobacteria > Lysobacterales > Lysobacteraceae > Stenotrophomonas > Stenotrophomonas sp. Steno-Z10-BAI. The sequence goes on from NZ_JBWJOZ010000002.1 coordinate 295,926, forward strand.
CCAGCGCTGAAGCCGCCGCCCAGGCACTGGAGGCCCCGCGCTATTCCACCGGCCAGATCATCAAAGCGTGGTCGCCGTTCCTGATCCTGACCGCGATGGTCACGATCTGGAGCATCGCGCCGTTCAAGGCACTGTTCGCCGCCGGCGGCGCGCTGGAGCACTGGGTGCTGAAGATTCCGGTGCCGTCGCTGGATCAACTGGTGCAGAAGATGCCGCCGATCGTGCCGGTGCCGACCGGGTACGAGGCGGTCTACAGGTTCGATGCGGTCTCGGCGACCGGCACGGCGATCATGCTGGGCGCGGTGATCGCAATCGTGCTGCTGAAGATGCGCCCGGCCGCGGCGCTGCGCACCTTCGGCGAAACCGTCAACGAGCTGAAAGTGCCGATCTATTCCATCGGCATGGTGCTGGCGTTCGCCTTCATCGCCAACTACTCGGGGTTGTCGGCAACGTTGGCGCTGGCCCTGGCGCATACCGGCAAGGCCTTCACCTTCTTCTCGCCGTTCCTGGGCTGGCTGGGCGTGTTCCTGACCGGTTCGGACACCTCGTCCAACGCGCTGTTCTCGGCGCTGCAGGCCACCACGGCACAGCAGATCGGTGTGTCCGAGGTGCTGCTGGTCGCGGCCAATACCACTGGCGGGGTAACCGGCAAGATGATCTCGCCGCAGTCGATCGCCATCGCCTGCGCGGCGGTCGGCCTGGCCGGCAAGGAATCGGACCTGTTCCGCTTCACGGTCAAGCACAGCCTGATCTTCACCGTGATGGTCGGCATCATCACCACGGTCCAGGCCTACTGGCTGACCTGGATGATTCCCTGAGCCCATGCGCGGCATTCCGGCCACCGGCATCGACCCCATCGCCCGCCACGCGGGCGACAATGGCGGCATGAAAAATGAACGCCTGTCCGACAAGGTGGCCGCGCAGCTGCGTGGCCTGATCCGTGAGCAGAACCTGCAGCCGGGCGACCGGCTGCCGGCCGAGCGACCGCTGGCGGTGCAGCTGGGGGTGTCGCGGACGGCGCTGCGCGAAGCGATCGCGCAGCTGGCCAGCCAGGGCCTGCTGAGCGCGCGGGTCGGCGGCGGCACCTACGTGAGCGAGCCGGCGGCCCGGGCCCGGCAGACCATCGATGAGCCGTTGATGCCGTACCTGCCGCTGTTCCAGGGGGACCCGGAATACCGCTTTGATGTGCTGGAGATCCGCCACGCGCTGGAAGGGGCGACCGCCTGGCATGCGGCATTGCGCGCCACCGACGAAGACCGCGCCAAGATCCGCCAGGCCTTCGACACCATGATGGCCGCGCACGGCAAGGACGATCCGGCCGGCGAGGCACAGGCCGATGCGGCCTTCCACCTGGCCATCGCCGAGGCCTCGCACAACCTGGTGCTGCTGCAGGTCATGCGCGGCCTGTTCGACCTGCTGCAGACCAATATCTCGCAGAGCCGCGAGAAGCTCTATACCTCGGCCCGCACCTTTGAGCCGCTGTCGGTCCAGCACCGCGAGATGATGGATGGTGTGCTCTCCGGCGACCCCGAACGCGCACGTGCCGCCGCGCACGCGCACCTGGAATTCGTGCACACCTCCCTGCGCACGCTCGACGACAACGAAGCCCGGCGCGCACGTGCGTCGCGGCTTCCTTCTTCCCACGGTTGACCCATGATCATTTCCGCCTCCACCGATTACCGCGCCGCGGCGCAACGCCGCCTGCCGCCGTTCCTGTTCCACTACATCGATGGCGGCGCGTACGCCGAGCAGACCCTGAAGCGTAACGTTGCCGACCTGTCGGACATCGCACTGCGCCAGCGCATCCTGCGCAACATGTCCGATCTGAGCCTGGAAACGGAGCTGTTCGGCGAACGCCTGGCGATCCCGGTGGCGTTGGCGCCGGTCGGACTGACCGGCATGTACGCGCGCCGCGGTGAGGTGCAGGCGGCGCGGGCGGCGGCGAGCCGGGGGATTCCGTTCACGCTGTCCACGGTGTCGGTCTGCCCGATCGAGGAGGTGGCCCCGGCCATCGATCGGCCGATGTGGTTCCAGCTGTATGTGCTCAAGGACCGCGGCTTCATGCGCAATGCGCTGGAGCGGGCCAAGGCGGCCGGCGTGACCACGCTGGTGTTCACCGTGGACATGCCGACGCCGGGCGCACGTTACCGCGATGCGCATTCGGGCATGAGTGGCCCGAACGCGCCGGCGCGGCGCATGCTGCAGGCGGTGACCCACCCGCGCTGGGCGTGGGACGTCGGCCTGTTCGGCCGCCCGCACGATCTGGGCAACATCTCCACGTATCGCGGCAGCCCGACCGGCTTGGCCGACTACATCGGCTGGCTGGGCAACAACTTCGATCCCTCCATTTCGTGGAAAGACCTGGAGTGGATCCGCGAGTTCTGGACCGGCCCGATGGTGATCAAGGGCATCCTCGATCCGGACGATGCGCGCGATGCCGTGCGTTTCGGGGCCGACGGCATCGTGGTCTCCAACCACGGCGGGCGCCAGTTGGACGGCGTGCTGTCCACCGCGCGGGCCTTGCCGGCGATCGCCGATGCGGTCAAGGGTGAGTTGAAGATCCTGGCCGATTCGGGCATCCGCAACGGCCTGGACGTGGTGCGCATGATCGCGCTCGGCGCGGACAGCGTGCTGCTCGGCCGCGCCTTCGTCTATGCGCTCGCCGCGCAGGGCGAGGCCGGCGTGGCCAACCTGTTGGATCTGATGGCCAAGGAAATGCGTGTGGCGATGACGCTCACCGGCGCGAAGACCATCGCCGATATCAGTGCCGATTCGCTGGTGGACGCCACCCGGCGCCTTGCGGTCGCACCGTGAGCGGCGTCGGCAGCGATAGGGCCACGTTGCTTGCGCAGCTGCGCGGCATCGTCGGCGACGCGCACGTGCTGTCGGGCGACAAACCGACCCGGCGCTTCCGCAGGGGCTACCGCTTCGGCGACGGCCCGGTGCTGGCGGTGGTACGCCCGGGCACGCTGCTGGAACAGTGGCGCGCCCTGCAGGTCATCGTGGCGGCCGATGCCATCGTGATCATGCAGGCCGCCAACACCGGCCTCACCGGCGGCTCCAGCCCCGATGGTGCCGATTACGACCGTCCCGTGGTGATCCTCAGCACGCTGCGCCTCACCGGCGTGCAGCTGATCAACGCGGGCCGCCAGGTGGTGTGCCTGCCTGGGGCGACGTTGGACCGTCTGGAGAACGTGCTCGCGCCGCTGGATCGCGAGCCGCACTCGGTGATCGGTTCGTCGTGCATCGGCGCGTCGGTGCTGGGCGGGGTCTGCAACAACTCCGGTGGCTCGCTGGTGCGGCGTGGCCCGGCGTATACCGAGATGGCGCTGTTCGCCCAGGTCGATGCCCACGGCCAGCTGCAGCTGGTCAATCATCTTGGCATCGCGCTGGGCGACACCCCCGAGCAGATCCTGGAACGGCTGCAGCGCGGCGACTACGCGCCCGCCGATGTGGACAACGGCAACGGCCGCGCCGCCTCCGACCCGCGGTATGCCGAGCAGGTGCGCCAGGTCGATGCAGCCACGCCGGCGCGCTACAACGCCGATCCCTCGCGCCACTACGAAGCCTCCGGCTCGGCCGGCAAGCTGGCGGTGTTCGCGGTGCGGCTGGATACGTTTGCGCGCGAGCCGGGTGAGGTGTTCTACATCGGCAGCAACGCGATGGAGGATCTGACCGCGATCCGCCGCCATCTGCTGACCGCGTTCGAACGCCTGCCGATCTCCGGCGAGTACCTGCACCGCGAGGCGTATGACATCGGCGAGCGCTACGGCAAGGACACCTTCCTGCTCATCGATCGCTTCGGTACGGCCCGGGTGCCGGCCGCGTTCGCGTTGAAAAGCCGCGTCGATGGCTGGTTCGAAAGTCTCGGCCTGCGCGGGGTCACCGACCGGGTGATCCAGTGGGCGATGCGCTGCCTGCCACGCCATCTGCCCGCGCGCATGGGCCAGTTCCGTGACCGCTACGAGCACCATCTGCTGCTCAAGGTGTCGGCGGTGGATGCCGCCGCAACCGAAACCTTCCTGCGCAATCACTTCGCTGACGGCGAGGGCGACTTCTTCCAGTGCACCGCCGGGGAGGGGCGCAAGGCGTTCCTGCATCGCTTCGCCGTGGCCGGCGCGGCCGTGCGGTATCGCGAAGTGCACCGGCGCGAGGTCGAGGACATCGTGGCCCTGGACGTGGCACTGCGACGCGACGACCGCCAGTGGGTGGAACACCTGCCATCCAACCTCGATGCACGCCTGGCCGGCAAGCTGTATTACGGCCATTTCCTGTGCCACGTGTTCCACCAGGACTACATCGTGCGCAAGGGGGAAGATCCATTGGCCATCGAGCACGCGATGTGGGCGCTGCTGGATGCGCGCGGTGCCGAGTATCCGGCCGAACACAACGTGGGCCACCTGTACCCGGCCAAGCCGCCGCTGGCGGCGTTCTACCAGCAGCTGGATCCGAGCAATACGTTCAATCCGGGCATCGGCCAGACCCCGAAAACGCGCGGATGGGGCAGCTGCGACTGCACCACCCACGGGTAGAGCCACCCCATGGGGTGGCTCTACCCGCGCGGAATCACTCGCAACGGACGGCGGTGATCACGTTGTCCTTGTCGATGAACACCCGCAGGCGATCCTGGCGCAGGTCACGGGTGGTGATCGTGGCCGGGCCGATCGGGTTGATCAGGCCGGCGCCGCTCTGTAGCAGCAGCTTGCGCATGTTGGCTTCGTCGGCCGGCTGGCCAACAGCCCAGCCCAGCGCATCGGCCTTGCACAGGCCTGGGCCCTTGATTTCCGGCCCCGGCGTGCTGACGCAGGCGGCCAGTGACAGGGTGCCTGCGAGCATGATCGCGGCGAGGGGATAGCGGTAAAGGGATGTCATCGGGTCGCTCCTGCGGGGTCAGGCGCCGACCATACCACCGCGGTGCGCAGGGACGTGTGGTGGCTACCCTGGCGTTACACTGACGGCCTCTCACGATCGATCATGCAGGGAGTCGCAGGTGCTGCACGTGTTCATGCTTGGCGGGCGCCATGCCCGGGCCAGGATCGAGGTCCACGATGTGGCCTTCGCCAACGTCGATGTCATCGAAGAGGCCTACCCGCAGTTGCGCCAGGAGTGGTTCGGCGAACGCAAAGGGCTGCATGTCGATGGCTGGCTCGCGGTGGATGGGGTGGAGGCGTACCAGGTGCGCTTCGGCGAGGTGGCCCCGGCGGCGGGCGCGCCGCGGCTCTACTTTCTCAATCTCGGCGGGTATGCCGCCGGCGCGCTGGGCGAGGCCCATGACTACCGGCTGCTGGTCGCCACCAGTGTCGAAGAGGCCAAGCACAAGGCCAGGGCGCTGCGCGATGTCAGCTGGTTCAAGCCGCATACCGATGCCCTGCTGGAGGTCGATGACTGCATCGCCATCGATCAGGTCGGCGGCCGGTATGTGCAGCTTGAGCGCGGGGAGCACCAGGGCATCGCGCTGGTCAGTGACTACATCGTGATCGGCTGAACGGCCCCGATTGCCCGCGGCCGTGCCGCTGGCGCATAGTGTCGCGGTCTTGTGAGGTCCGGCGATGTCGCCGCGACAGGTCAACCAACGGAAGTAGCGCATGCAGAGCAGGAAGATCACCGCCGCAGTGATCGTGACGCTGGGAATGATGATGGCAGGCAACGCCGTGGCGGCCGAGCCGGACGCACCGGTGTTCGGTGGCTGGCGCAACCTGCATTCGGCCAGTGGCGCCGAGCCGGTACTGAGGAACCAGCCGTTTGCGATCCTGCCGGGCGAGGTTGCCAAGGGCGAGCGCTTCGCGATCCTGGACCGCGAGAACAAGCAGGCAGTGTGCTGCCTGGTGGTGGACAGCGACCGCCTCGATGCGATCGCGCTGGAGACCCGCTACCGGCTGCCCGGGGTATGGATCGCCGATCTGCTCGGCAACGAGGACTACAACCGCCGGCACGGCGACCCGCATGTGTTCGCGATGAAGCGCGAAGGCGAGCTGGTCGACCACGTCTTCTCGCAGGAAGGCGGCGGCTACAGCGACCTCGGAGGCCTGCTGCTGCCGGCCGGGGCTGCGCTGGATGCCGGCGGCAGCATCAAGCTCGGCACCGTCATGTACCGCCTGCAGGTGCAGTCGCAGCGGTTCGCCGATGACAACGGCGCGCTGGATCGTTACACCCTGCAGCCGCCGGCACCGGCCGCGCCGGTGGTGGTCGAGGTGCCGTACAGCACCTACTGACACGGAAGCGACAGAACCGGCACGGTACAATCGCGCCCGCCCACCGGCCGTGCCGGCCGGGCCCGCATCCTTGTCCGAGCCTGTCCGTGATCGCCCGATTCTTCCTGTCCTGTGCGCTGCTGCTGTTGGCCGCCTGCGCCACGCCGGCCCGGCCACCGGCCAAACCGCCCGCCAATCCAGACGCCCTGTGGGGCATCATCCAGCGCGATTGTGCCGGCGATGCCGCCCCCCGTGGCAGCTGCCTGGCGGTGGCCGCCGAGGCGCAGCGCCGCGATGTGCTGCTCAAGGATTCGCACGGCCACTACCAATTCCTGGTGTTGCCGCTGGACCGGGTCTCGGGGATCGAAAGCCCCGCGCTGCTGCGGGCCGGAGCACCGAACTACTTCGCCGCGGCCTGGGCCGCCCGCAGCCACACCGAGCAGGCGCTGGGCCGGTCCCTGCCGCGCGACGTGGCCAGCCTGGCCTTGAACTCCCCGCATGGGCGCTCGCAGCACCAGTTGCACATCCACGTGGATTGCCTGCGGGCGGATGTCCTGACCCAGCTGCGCCGGCTGCAGCCCTCCATCGGCGCGGACTGGCAACCACTGCCGGAGCCGCTGCGCGGGCATGCCTATCTCGCCCGCCAGCTGCCGGGTGCCGAGCTCACCGCGAATCCGGTCCGTCTGCTGGCCGCTCATCTGGCCGAGCCTGCCGATATCGGCAACTGGTCGCTGGTGGTGGCCGGGCAGACGGACCCCGCCGGTGCCCCGGGCTTCGTGCTGCTGGCCACCCGGCTGGACCTGGCAGCGGGCAACAAAGCCAGTGGCGAGGAACTCCAGGACCATGCCTGCGCCGTGCTGACCGGTGCAACCGGGCCGCTGGAGGGCGTGCTGTGAGGCGCACCTGGGCGTGGGCGGTATGGATGGTGCTGCCACCGTTGCCCGCGTTGTGCTGGGCAGCGGCGGATGACGCGGGTGCACGCCTGCAGGACGTGTCCGGCAATCGGCTGATACCGCTCGCGGCAGCGCCTGCAGGGGCAAGTGATGCGGCGGCCGGCGACCAAGGGTTCGACCCGCGCTGGTACTGCAGCGCGGACCAGCACTGGTGCGTGCGCGTGCAGCCGGGCGACGACGAGGAACAGGTGGTGCTGATCGTGCGTGAGCGCTCCGCTGGCAGGGATATCTCCCGCCGCGCGCTCGCGCTGGCCATCGGCAACGCCGAGGGCGGCCTGCAGCCTTGGCCGGCCCTGGTCAAACTTGGCCCGGCCGCGGGGGGCGGTGTACTGGTCGGCGTGGATGCCCAGGCCAGCACGATGTACTCCGGCGGCGGCGCCAGCGTGACCGAGCGGGTCGTGGCGCGCGTCATGCGCCACGCAGCCGACGCCGACTCTGGCGAGGTGCTGCGGCTGCCGGTGCAGGGCCATGCCAGCATCCGCGCCTGCTTCAGCGAGCGTGATATGGACCTCCGCGCCGGCGCCTGTCACGACGAGTATGGTTTCGATGCAGCGCTGAGCCTGGATCCGGCTGGCGAGGGCATGCCGGTGCTGCGCTATCAAACGCACGCGCACCGGTTTCCTGCGTTTGCCTCACGCAACCAGGATTCGCTTGCGCATGGCCGGGTAAAAACGTCGGAACTGCGCACCGTGTCGGATCCGGCCTGCTCGTATCAGCGGGTGTACCGCTTCCAGAACGGTGCCTATATGGCCGATCAGGCATTGCCGGACTGCAGCGAATTCACCGAACTGTAGTGGGGCGCGGGAATCCAACGCGCGATTGAAATAAAAACCGCGGACGTGGCACGTTATAGTGGCCGTTCAATGCGGTTCCCGCTTTCGCGCCCGGGCTGACTGGCGCGTCGTATCCGACTTAATCCATGACTGCTGAAACCACGACTCCGCTCGCCGCTGCGCCGTCCCAGGCCACCGGTCCGCTGTTCTACCAAGCGCCCGTGCCGCTGCGCTCGGATCTGCATGCCGCCTGGCGCCTGGTGCCCGACACCGCGCATTTTGCTGCCGACACCAATGCGATCCCCGCCGTGATCGGCGAGTTCGGCTCGCTGGCCCAGCATTACCCGATCATTTTCACCGGGAAGGACGCGATGCCGCTGGTGGCCGTTGGCCTGGCCCAGCGCAACCTGTTCGTTGCCGATGGCGTATGGGACGAGCAGAGCTACGTGCCGGCCTACGTGCGCCGCTACCCGTTCGTGTTCATGCAGGCCGGTGAGCAGGACGAGTACGTGCTCGCGCTCGACTCGGCCGCCAAGCAGGTCAACCAGGGCCAGAGCGAGGACGGCGTGCCGCTGTTCCAGGATGGCAAGGCGACCGAGATTGTCGACAACGCGATGCGCTTCTGCGGCGATTACACGCGCGAGCATGATCAGACCCGTCGCTTCACCGCCGCGCTGATCGAGAACGATCTGCTGATCGACCGCAACATCGACGTCACCCTGGCCGATGGCCGGCAGATGTCGATCAACGGCTTCCAGGTCGTGGATGTGGAGAAGTTCGCCGCGTTGCCGGACGCCACCGTCGTGGCCTGGCACCGGAGTGGCTGGCTGGCGCTGGTGCATCACCACCTGAGCTCGCTGGCACGTTTCAGCGCGCTGGTGAGCCGTCAGAGCGCGCTGCCTGCCGACGCCTGATTCAAGGCGCACGGGCCATCACGGAAACGGCGGCCGCAGGGCCGCCGTTTTTCGTTGTGCAGGGCAGGGCGCGGATCAGTCGCGGGTGCTGACTTCCCAGTTGGCATGCACCACGCCCGGCTGCCGCTGCAGGCGGGCGACCACGGCATCGAGCTCGTCGGCACTGACCGCCGTGCTGACCAGGATCGCGACCAGCTCGACCGGGCCGTCGCCGTGTTCGATCACCTGCACGTCGCTGACCGGGTACTGCGCGGCCTCCAGTGCGTCCACCAGGCGTTCGCGTGCCAGGGGCGTGGCGGCAGGGTCCACGCTCAGGCGCACCTCGTAGGTCGCTTCAGAGGCGGCCTCATTGATCGGGATGCGGTTGATCGCGTTGACCAGCGGGCGCAGCAGCGTGTTGCCGGCGATGATCAGCACCGTCAGCAGCGCGCCTTCGGCCAGCATGTCCGCACCGGTGCACGCACCGACCGCCGCCGAGCACCACAGCGTCGCGGCGGTGTTCAGGCCACGCACGTTCATGCCTTCCTTCATGATCACACCGGCGCCGAGGAAACCGACCCCGGACACCACGTAGGAGATCACCCGCACGGCTTCAGCGTTGCCGGCGATGCGCATGCCCAGATCCACGAAGGCCGCTGCGCCGACCGCGACCAGCACATTGGTGCGCAGCCCGGCGGTGCGCTGGCGGTACTGCCGTTCCGCGCCGATCAACGTGCCGAGCACGAACGCGGCGACCAGGCTGACCACGGTGTCCAGGAAGGGATGCAGCTCGAAGGTCTGGATGAAGCGCATGCGGAGTCCTTGCAGGGCAGGGCTTAGGCGAAATCCCGATAAGCATATCCCGGGCGGTCATTTCCCCCTTTTCCGCCTGTTCAGCAGAATCACGGCCCCTCCCTCACTACACTCTGGCACGGGCCTGCCCGCGCCGGTACGTAGCTCTTTTACCGGAAATCTGCATGTCTGTGCTGTATCGCCCGCTGCGTCGGCGGGTCCTGGTTCTGTCGTTGCTGCCCCTGCTCGGCGCAGGTTCCATGGTCCACGCGGCCGATGCGCCCACCCAGCTCGATGCCGTCACGGTCACCGGCTCGCGCATCCCCCGCGCCAGCGTGGAAGGCCCATCTCCGGTCACCGTGATCACCCAGGAGCAGATCGAGGCGCAGGGCTACCGCAGCGCCTTCGAAGCGCTCAGCGCGCTGACCGAGAACACCGGCAACGTGCAGGGTGAGGATTTCGGCAACACCTTCACGCCGGCCGCCAACACCATCAACCTGCGTGGCCTCGGCCCCAACCGCACCCTGGTGCTGGTCAACGGTCGCCGCCAGTCGGATTACCCGCTGGCCTACGAGGGCTCGGTCAATGTGGTCAACCTGGCCAACATCCCGAGTGCGTTGATCGACCGGATCGAAGTGCTGGCCGGGGGCGCCTCGGCGGTGTATGGCTCCGATGCGATCGCCGGTGTGGTCAACATCATCCTCAAAAAGACCTACGACGGCGTCGGCATCAATGTGCGCGCCGGCACCACCGAACAGGGCGGCGGCGACAACCAGCGCCTGCAGGCGGTCGGCGGCGGCTCGGGCGAGCAGTGGGACGCGATCTTCGGGCTGGAGATCGCCAACCGCAAGGCCATCTACGGCTCGCAGCGCGATTTCATGGATTCGCTGACCGACGATCCGCGTGGCGTGGCACCGCTGGCGACGGCGGTGGCGTATCGCCGCAACGCCTCCACCAATAATTACATCGATCCCGGTGCCGACGGCTGCGATGCCACCAGCACGCTGTATGGCGACAGCGTGTTCCGCGCGCAGAATCCGCGCCAGGGCTGGTACTGCGGCAGCAATGAGGCCGCGCCCACGTTCTGGACCGTGCAGACCGAGAAGCGCAACATCGACGCCTACAGCGCGGTGACCTGGCGCTTGAACGATCGCCAGGAACTGTTCGCCGATGCGGCCATCGGCACCGCGCGCATCTACAACAACACCCGCGCACCGAGCTGGACCTCCTCGCGCAATTACTTCTACAACCAGAACAGCGGTCAGCTGGAAAGCTGGTACCGGCGTTTCGCACCGGAAGAGATCGGCGGCGTGCAGCGCAATGCCAACCGGTTCCTTGAGCAGTCCTGGTCGTTCAACGTGGGCGCGCGTGGCAGCATCGGCGGCTCGGACTGGGATTACGAAGCGGCCTACAGCCGCTCGCGCTATGAGAACAAGACGCAGCGCCCGGGCCTGTTGATCGGTATCAACGAGTACCTGCTCGGCCCGCAGCTCGGCACCCGCAATGGCGTGGAGGTCTACGCACCGGATCCGTCGCGCCTGTACCAGCCGCTGACCCCGGGCGAGTACGAGGGCCTGTCGGACCGTTACGAGAGCCGCAACGCTGCGTGGCTGCAGACGGCCAGCGTCAGCGTCAACGGCCAGCTGTTCGATCTGCCCGGTGGCCGTGCCGCGCTGGCAGCCGTTGTCGAAGCGGGCAGCCAGGGCTACAGCAACCGCCCGGACCCGGCGTTGGCACAGGGCGTGTTCTGGAACCTCAATGCCGGCATTCCCGCCGGTGGCGAACGTGATCGCTATGCGGCCGGCGTAGAGCTGCAGCTGCCGTTGCTGGAGCGCCTGACCGCCACCGTGGCTGGACGCTACGACCAGTACCGCGCCGCCGGGGACCACCTGGGCAAGACGACCTGGAGCACGGGCCTGGAGTTCCGTCCGTTCGATACGCTGCTGCTGCGCGCCAGTGCAGCGACCAGCTTCCGTGCGCCGGACATGAACTACGTGTTCGCCACCGAAACGCGCGGCTACAACCCCGGCATGACCGACTACTGGCGCTGCCGAAGTGCGGGGCAGGCATACGATGACTGCGACTTCAGCGGGCTGGCGATCGACTACACCAGTGGCGCCAACCCACAACTGCAGCCGGAAACCGCTACGTCCTACGGTCTGGGCTTCGTGTGGTCGCCGTCGGCCAACCTGGACTTCACCGCCGACTACTACGACATCCGGATCGACGACGAGGTCACCAACCTGGATGCCACCCGCATCCTGAAGGACGAAGCGGACTGCCGCCTTGGCCAGACCGTGGGTGGCGACGCACGCGACATCGGCTCGGCACAATGCCAGGACGCGTTGCGTCGCGTGATCCGCAATCCGGCCGATGCCGCCGTGCAGCCCAACCAGGTGGTGCGCGTGCTGATCAATCCGATCAACGCCGCCTCCGAAACCGTGCGCGGCATCGACCTGAAGTCGAACCTGCGCTGGGACGCGGGCCGCTATGGTCGCTTCTCGGCCCGCGTCGCGTACTCGCTGGTGATCGATCACAGCTACCGCCAGTTCGCTGGCGATGACGTGCAGGACCAGCGCAACTCGCTGGATTCCTACCAGTGGCGCAGCAAGGTCAACGGCAGCGTCACCTGGGCGATCAACGACTGGACCGCCACCCTGTACGGCATGCGCTACGGCTCGCTGCCGAAGACGGACGGCAGTGGTCGCATCGCGCCGTACATGACCTACAACGCCAGCCTGTACCGCAAGCTCAACGACAACGCCACGCTCGGCCTGATCGTCAACAACCTGCGTGACAGCCGCCCACCGGCAGACAAGAACGGCGGTGGTTGGCCGTTCTACCCGGTCGGCAACTACGACCCTTACGGCCGTCAGTTGTGGCTGGAGTTCGACTACCGCTTCCTGTAATCCGCTCGCGGGCCCGGCAATGCCGGGCCCGCTGCGTCTGGGTCACAGGCGTCGAAGCTGCTCAGATCACAATCGCGCCCAATACCGCCAGTGCCAGGATGATCAGCAGCACGCCAGACAGGCGCTCGATCCACGGCAGCGCTGCGTTTAACCGGCCCATCGCTGCCGCGCGCCCAACCATACCGGCCATCAACAGGTCCCAGCCGAGCACCACCGCGAACATCCACACCGCATAGAACAGCCGTGTTCCGGCGGTAGTGTCCGGCCCACCCAACATGGCCGCCAAGCTGGCGTAGAACAAGGCGTTCTTGGGGTTGAGCAGGGCGGAGGTGGCGCCCAGTCCGAGGGCTCGGAACCACGCCGAACGCTGTGCCAGGCGGGACAGCTCCGCCGGTTGCTCACCCGGCAGACGCAGTGAGGCGGTCCCGGCATGGCGCAGGAACAGCAGGCCGATGTAGAGCAGGAAAGCGCAGCCCGCTATCTGGATCACCTGAAACAGCGCGCTGCCCGCCTGCAGCCCCGCGACGCCGAAGAATGCCAGCGCAATATAGGCCCCATTGGCCAGTGCAACCCCGATGCAGGCGCCGCTTGCAACACGCCAGCCCTGACGGATTGCGGTGCGGGTGATCAGAAAGAAGTCCGGCCCGGGCGACAGCAACGCCAGAAAGTGCACGGCAGCAACGAGCAGAAACTGTTCCATGGGGGGTAGGCAGGCTTCAATGGGGCGCCTGACTGTGCCGGTGTTGCGGGTTGATGTATTGCACGATATTGCGCAGTACTCAGCGGCGATAACGGCCTGGCGTAATACCGGCGTGAGCCTTGAACAGGCGCTGGAAATGGCTCTGGTCTGCAAAGCCGAGCGCGTGTGCGACCTCGGCCAGCGGTTGCCCTTGAGCAAGGCGCTCGCGGGCGAGATTGATCCGCCGATTGAGCTGCCAGGCATGTGGCGTCAGCCCAGTGGCCTTGCGAAACGCCCGGATCATCGCGTAGCGGTCCATCCCCGTGCATGTGGCCAGATCGGCCAGCGACACGCTCGACATCGGCGCGGCATCCAGCAGGGCGAATGCTGGCTGCAGTCGCCGGTGTTGCGCTGCGCTTGCGTCCGGGGCGGGAACCGGCGCCCCGGCAGTGACGTCGAGATCGTCGATGAAAGCGACGATGGCTGCTTCTTTTTCTCCGGGATCGGCACCGGAGAACAGCAGGGCATTCATGTCGCAGAACGTCCGGTAGCGCGCAAGGCTGCGGTCGATCCGGATCAGCGGCGCCGTTGGGGCGCTTTTGTCGATGGATTGCATGTCTTCTGTGACTGCCGCCACCCATGCCGCATCCAGATGCAGCATCTGATAGCTCCAGGCGGTGTTGGGCGCCGGATTGCAGGCGTGTACACGGTGCGCCGGCACGATGACCAAGGTGCCTGGTTGAAGGCGGTGCTGTCCGCCAGGCGCGCCGCTGAAAATGCTCTCACCCGCGTCCACGGCGCCGATCGACCAGGTTGGATGACTGTGCGGGCGGTAACAGGCCCGGCTGTTGCACGCGCGGCGTGACTCAACCCAAGGCAGCCGGGGGTCGCGCCAGACGTCATTATCCGAGGCAATGCGGCCGGAAGGGCGGCGCTCGCGTATGCTCACCGCCTGACACTCACTGCAATCCATGCGCCATGGTAAATCACCTTCACTACCGCCGTGCGCTGCCAGACGACGCCGCTGCCTGCATCGATCTGCGCGGACGCACCCGCGAGAACGCCTTCTCCGCCGCTCAGCTGGCCGAACTGGGCATCACCGAAGACAGCTGGGCGGCCGGTATCCGTGACGATGCATTGCCGGGGCATATCGCACTCGAAGACGGGCGGCTGGTCGGCTATTGCTTTGGCGATCGCGAAGGCGGCGAGATCGTGGTCCTGGCGTTGCTGCCGGCCTATGAAGGGCGGGGCATCGGTCGGCACTTGCTGGATCTGGCCATCGCCGATCTGGTCGAGGCGGGCCATACGCGGCTGATCCTGGGGTGTGCAGCGGATCCGGCGGTGCGCTCGCACGGGTTCTATCGTTATCTCGGCTGGCGGCCGACCGGTGAGATCGATGCGCTGGGCGATGAGGTGCTCGAGCTGCACGTGGGCGCCACGCCGTAGGATCGGGGTAGGGCGTAGCACTGACTCCGTGTCGGGATCATCCGCGTCGCGCGTCCAGCGTGCGGCAGGTCACGGCTGGGGATGATGGGCCGGGGAGATGCTGCAGCCTCCTGGAGGGAGCTGAGCCATGCCTGTGTGGATGTTGGCCATCATGATGAGCGCTGCAGCGAGCGAGGCTTCTCCGCGGCAGGTGCACACCTGTGTCGTGGAAGGCAACCGTCAGTACCAGTCCACGCCGTGCAGCGGCCGGACCGAGCGCATCCGTGACATGCCGCCGCCTGTGGATACGCGCGCCAATGCGTTGTACATCGAATCGCTTCGCCAGGAGCTCAAGTCCAAACGGCGCGCAGAGACCGCACCGGCGCGCCCGCGCCGGTCGCCGCGCCGCAACGTGCGGCCGGCGCCCGCCTTCCGGGGCGCAGTGATCTCGGTACATGCCGATCCGCTCCGGTGCGATGCCGCGCGCCGCCAGCGCGAGGCAACCTACGCAAAGGCGGGTGACCGCCCGAGCCTGGCACTGAGCCGGCGGATGGATGACCTGGTGCACGATGCCTGCCGATGAGGTGCAGGCATCGTCGGCAGTCACTGCCGTCAGTGGCGGTCCATCAGATAGCGCGCCACGGCATCGAACGCCGGCAGGGTGGTCGGGTCATTGGCGCTGTTGCCGGCCACCGGGTGCGAGCCGAACCGCGCGATCACCACGCGTGCGGTGGGATCGATGTACAGCGCCTGGCCGTGCACGCCGCGCGCCATGTAGGCGCCATGGTCGTTGTGCGATATCCACCACATGCCGCGATAGCTCCAGCCCGGCAGCTGGGGATAGCCGGCCTTGGCGAAGGCCTGCTTGTTGCCGCCAGCGCGGATACGGGCGATGGCGGCGGCGGGCACGATGGGCTGGCCGTTGATCTTGCCATCGTCAAGCAGCAGTTGGCCGACGCGGGCCAGATCACGCAGGCCGGCATTGAAGCCGCCGCCCGCAAACGGCGTGCCGGTGGAATCAACGGTGTAGTACGCGTCCTGCTCGGCGCCAACGCGTTGCCAGATCCGCGATTGCAGCACCTGTGCAACCGACTGCCCCGTACGCCGGGCGATGATCCAGCCCAGCGCGTCCGTATTGATCGTTTTGTAGCCGAACGCCTCGCCGTGGCGGCCCTGCTTCTGCACGGTCTGCAGGTAATCGTAATAGCTGCGCGGCCCGGTGTAGCCGGGGGCAGGGGGCAGGGTGCTGCCCGCGGCGGAAAACGCCCAGACCTCGGCGTTGGGGTCGGCGTAGTCTTCGCTGTAGCGCAGTGCCGTGGTCATCTCCAGTACCTGCTTGACCGTGGCATCGCCGAACGCACTGTCCTTCAGCTCGGGAACAATCGCGCTGACGCGCTGGGTTTCATCGATCACCCCCTCGGCGACCAGCATCTCGCCGAGCAGGCCGGTCATCGACTTGCTGACGGACATCGCACCGTGCTGGCCGTGCTCGTCCAGGCAGCCGCTGTAACGTTCGTAGACCACCACCCCGTCGTGCAGCACCACGATGCCGTCGGTGTAGTTGGCCGACAGCGACTGTGCCCAGGTCATCTGACGGTTGGTGCCGGTGGGCGTGAACGACAGCGCGTCGATCGCGGCATCCAGCCGACGCGGCAGGTCATGCGCGGCACCCGGTCCCCGGCTGACGCCCACGGTGGGCATCAACTGGCGGAAATGGCAGGCCGTCCAGCGCAGCTTGGGGAAGCTGAAATAGTCGTCATCCGTGTAACGGATGCGCTTGTCTTCCGGCGGCGGCGCGCCCTGCATCCAGCCCAGCCGCCTGGGATCGGACGCTTCGGCCGACAGTGGCGGCGATGCGGGCGGGGCCGGGGCGGCAGGGGCGGCGACCGGCAGGGCGAGCGCGGCAACCAAGGCCGCGGCCAGCCGTGTGCGGGAGGACACCAGGGCGGCGCGCGCGCGGGACAGGGCGCTACGGGGGCGTGGAACGGGCATGGTGCACTCCTTGCTGATGCGCAGTACGTCTGCGCCACCAAGGGTACTGCACCGGAAAGAACGACGGCGCCCTCGGCGCCGTCTGTCACGTGCCCTGCAACTACAGGGCGTCATGCCGTTACGGGTTGCCGGGGTTGCCCTGCTGGGTAGGGTCCGGCGTGGCCGTCTCGGCCGATGGCAGCGATAGTGCCGGGTTCAGCTGCTGGGCCTGCAATGTCTGGATGCGCTGGTTGAGCGCGTCCAGTTCGCTGTGGCTGCTGCGCAGGTCCGTGCTCAGGCTGACCGCCTGCTGCTTGGCCTGTTCCAGCGAAGCGCTGACCTGCAACGACTGTTGGCGCTGGAGATCTGCTTCCTGCTGCAGGCTGCGCAGCCGCTCTTCGTTGTAAGCGACCAGATTCTCGGTATAGCGCTTGCCGGCCTGCAGGCGGGTGGTGTCGATATACACCTGGGCCAGCTGCTCGGTCTGCTCGACGAATGTGCGGTAGACCTTCTCGGCATTGTCGACCGAATCGGTCTTGATCACGCGCCAGAAATCCTTCTCGTGGAACAGCGCCACGTAATAGTTCAGCGTGCTGGTATTGAACAGCAGGCTGGCACCATAACTGCCGTTATAGGTGGTGCGCAGCTCGGTGAGCTGCTTGGAATCGACCAGCTGACGCAGTTCATCCACGGTATTGCGGACCACCGGCGCCGGGCGCGCAGCGGCATCCACGGCCGGCTCGGCACGCGGTGCGCGCGCGGCCAGGGCCTGCGGGACCACGCTCAACGTCAGCAGCAACACAATCCCACCGGTCAGCGCGTGCGCGACGATGGAACCAACCCCTTTTCTCTCTCGCATATTCAGGCCATCCACGAGTGGATTATCAGTGAAGTAAAGTCCCCGCCGGAGTCTAGCACGCACAATCGCGTGGTCTGCACTCCGCCGCAGCGTCAATAAACCAACTGCGCCGGGGTGCACTGGATGGACTGCATGTGCACGTCGGTCCGGCCCAGCTCCAGCCCGAGTATCTGGGCCAGGGTCTGCGAGAGCAGGGTGCCGACGCCGTTGAGGAGCGGCTTGAGGGTCTCCAGCACCGGGGTCAGTGCCAGGCACAGCAGGCCGCTGCAGCGGACCTGGTCGGTGCCGGGGTCGGTCACCCCGGTGCCGCCGCCGAGGTCCTGCAGGCCGCCGGGCCGGGTCTGCATGTAGGAGGCCAGGTTGGATTTCACGCAGTTGTTGTAGTTGAGCAGGCTGCTGAGCAGGCTGTTGCAGCGGTTGATCACCAAGCCGCCAAGCAGAGAGCCGAGCAGGCCGCTCAATGCTCCCATGCCTTCGCCGGTGACCGTAGCGTTGTAGCCGTCCCAGACGGATCCCGCCTTGAAACAGGTATCGAGATACAGAATCCCGCATGCGAACGGCACGCCATTGGGTACAGTCCAGTCGCCCAATGCACCGACGCCATGCACCGGATCACCATGGCGCAGCAGCTCGATGGTCTTCTTGGCATCGTAGAACCCATTACCCGGATTGGCCGCCTTGAGATACTGGTCCGCCAATCGATTGGCGATAGCAGCGTCGGTGGTGCCCTGCTTGCCCGGGGTGACCACGTTGCTCAGAACGCGCAGCAGCTCGCTCACCAGGCCTGAGACGGCCGATCCGACCTGCGCCTGGTTGAAGTAAGTGGACGCGGTCTCTCCGGCGGCCAGGGTGATGGCTTCATCGTGGGTGAGCGCAGTGAGGGAAATCTTGTCGGTGACCAGCGGCGCCCCCAGCAGGGTCAGCAGCTGCTCGTTCTGCAGCCCGGTATCGCACACGTTGCGCTGCGAAAACTGACTGGCCGCATCCACACGGCCGACGCAGGCGCGCAGCAGCGACGACTGCACCCGCACCGTGGCCGTTGGCGGGGTGGCGCCACAGTTCAGTGCTTCCAGCGTGCCCATCGCGTTGGTCACATCGGCATAGATCGGCAGGTTCAGACGGATGCCCAGCGTATTGAGGATGGGGCCGAGCAGCGCCAGGCCGCCGGTATCGATATTGATCTTCAGCCGGACCTGCGCATTGTAGGCGCGCGTGCCGACACCGCCGATGGCGATGGACGGCGGTTCAATGATCGCCGCCTGCGTTTTGACCATGCCAAGGATGTCCAGATTGTTGACCGTGACCCCGTTGCCGCCATTGGCGATGCTGATGCTGGTGGTGATCAGGTCCAATGCGCTGACGTCGGCCTGCAGTGCCGGCGCTGCCGGGCCTTCGGGAGCCACGATGTGTGCGAACAGGCCGCCCGCGGCATCGGTGCTGCCCAGCTGGATAGTGAGTCGGTTGAGATCGAGCTTTGCCGCGAGTGCATTGCGCAGTGCACTCAGGTCCACGTTGGCGACACCCCTGTTGGTCAGCACGGTGGCCGTGGCATCCAGCAGCTGCCCGAGCGAGACCCGGTTTGCGGCCAGCAGTGCGTTGAACTCGGCGACGCCGATATTTGCGTTGACTGGAATTCCCAGTGCCTGCAGCAGGCCGCCCGGGCTGACCTTCGCCTGGGCCAATCCGTCATAGCCAAGCAGGGTGGTCCGGTCCAGATTGACACCCACCAGATTGAGCACGTTGCCCAACGGCGTCGTGCCATTGACCCGCAGCAACTGCGAGCCCACCGAGAACACCGCGATCGGCGGGGCGCGGGTCGCCACGGCCTCCGCACGCAGCGTGGGCAGGCGCGTGTTCTGGCCGAAGAACGGCACGACCGAGCGCGTCGCGACCACTTTGACCGCGTTGAGCGGGCTGGCCGCGTCCAGGATCATGCTGAAATGATCGTCCGCACCGCGGCTCGGGTTCCAGTTGCCGCACTGGATCGCCAGCGTGCCGGTGAAGCCGTTGTCCTTCTGCGCGTTGCCGCGGGCGGCGCTGTTGTCCGTGCGGTTGGAATTGCACAGGTCCAGCCGCTGCGCGCCGGCCATCGAGGCCAGGTCCACCACCTTCTGCGCATCGCGCTTGGCCCAGTACAGATAGCCCACTTCGACCAGGCCGAGCATGCCGACCAGGCCAAGCAGCACCAGCATCATGGTGACCGACATCCCGCCGCGCAGCCGCCGTCGGGACGGCCGGGGTGCGTAGGCGCTGGAGTGGTGCATGGCCTTGCCCTCCTTAGTTGGTGTCCGCGACGTCCTTCTTGACGCTGGTCTTGAGGAACTCGGGAATCTCGTGCTCGAAGCTCTTGAGGTAGCGCGCGTAGCTGGCGGCGGCCTGGTCACCCAGGATCGGCAGCCGTGCCCCGGCATGGGTGCCCTGGGCCTGCATGCGCAGCAGGTCGCGGGTGGTCTGGCCGATCTCGCCGCGCGGTGGCGGGGTGGTGCGCGACACCCGCTTCGAGCAGCGCCTGCTGGCTGCCGGGCACTTCCGCGCGTGTCTACAGCGGTTGGTCTTTCCCGAATTCAGCCTGGACAGTGGCGCGTACTCGCTGCCGATCTTCGCCAGTGGCAGCTTCGGGCAGGGCGTGATCGCCCTGGCGATGGCCGTCTCCTGCGAGCAGCCGATGTGGGCCAACGGACGCTGGGTCCCGGCCGGGCAGGTGATGGTGTTCGCCGAGGACAGCGAACTCAACGTGCGGCCGCGTCCTGGTGGCTGGCAATGGGCGGTGCTGCTGATCCCGCGTGACGTGCTGCAGCGTGAAGCCGTGGCCAGAATGGGGCGCGAACTGCGGTTGCCGCGCAGCGGGTGGTGCAGCCGCGCTGCCGCGCCTGCCGATGCGTGGAACCTGCGCTACGGCGTTTCCAAGGCGCTGGAGGCGGCCGCCCATGGGGAGGGACTGGTCACGCCGGAACAGGTGGCAGCGCAATCGGCCCTGCTGCTCGGGGCGTTCGTGGACGCGGTCAGCGTGACTGACACCGGGCCATCGCGAGGCGCGGACCCGAGCTGGATCGAACGCCAGCGCGATGCCGTGGTACGCCGGGCAGAGGACTACCTGAAAGCGCAGCTGGATCGCCCCTTCGACAGCCGCGCGCTCTCGCTGGCGCTGGGGGTGGGCGAACGCCAGGTGGAACGCCTGTTCCGTGATGCCTACGGACACGGCCCCTGTCATTGGCATCAACTGGCCCGGTTGAATCAGGCCCGCAGCGCGCTGCTGCACGCGGACTGCCAGGACAGCGTTACCGACATCGCGCTGCGACTGGGCTTCGGGCACCTCGGGCGCTTTTCCGTGATGTATCGAAATGTCTTCGGTGAATGTCCGCGAGACACCCTGCGACGCTGAATGCAGGGCTGAACAGCGTGTCCCTGGGCGGATGAAACAGTGTGCCTCGCATCACGACCCCATCACGCGGTGACTCGCATGTTCGGCAGGCTGCCGCTGCACCGCGATGCCATGAGCGGGCGCCTTCGCGCTGGTTATCAGGCACCCGTGCACCGGCAGGTCAATCAGGGGATGATTGAAGCCAATGGAGGCAGTGCAATGAGCGTTTCGTGCGCGCAGTCGGTGTCTGTGCCCTTCCGCAAGGTGGTCGTCGCTGACGACCACATGCTGGTGGCGCAGGGCATCGAAAGATTGCTGATGGACTGTTTCGAATCGATCGTGCTGGTGTCCTCCGGCGAGGAACTGCTGGACTCGCTACGCCGCGAATCGCCGGACGTGGTCGTCTCTGACATCAGCATGCCCGGTATCAGCGGCATCGACGTGATGCGTCAGGCCCGCAGCGAGGGGTGCCTGACGCCCTTCGTGTTCCTCACCATGCACGACGAATCCAGCATGGCGGCCGAGGCCATCCGGGCAGGCGCGCGGGGATATATTCTCAAAAGTGCGGCCGGCGACGAGCTGGTCCGCGCGATCAACGGGGTGATGGACGGCCAGACGTATGTGACGCCGACACTGGCGGCCAACGCGATCGTGGCATCGGGTCGCTGCCAGTATGTACTGACCGACAAGCAGCTGCGCATTCTGGAATACGTGGCGCGCGGCCTGCGCTCCAAGCAGATCGCTTACGAGCTTGGGGTATCGGTGCGGACGATCGAATCGCACAAGTACGCGATCATGCAGGAACTGGGCGTACACGGCACGCTGGAGCTGGTGCGCAAGGCCGAGTTGGAAGGTCTGATCCGCCACTAGGCCGCCCGCCTGCGGGTGGGCAAGTAGATTTACTTGCCCGCCAACGGTTGTTTTTCCCTTGTTACCGTACTGTGTCCGGCCACATCATCGTGGCAGGCATCGAGCGGGCGAGTGCGATGAATGCTGTCCGTGTGTTGCTGGCCGAGGATGGATGCGCGATGGGGCGGCAGCTGCGTAGCCTGCTGTCCCAGCAGTTCCAGGTGATTGGCCTGGTCCAGGATGGCGCCTCGCTGGTGCAGGCGGCGCAGAGCATGTTGCCGGATGTGGTGGTCACCGATATCGCGATGCCGGAAATGAACGGATTGGAAGCCGCGCGCCGGCTGCGCCTGCAGCGGCCTGTGCTGGGCGTGGTGTTCATCACGGTGCATGCCGAGCCCCAGATGGTCACGCAGGCGATGGGCCTGGGAGCGTGCAGCTATGTGCTCAAATCCGACGCAGGCGATGACCTGCTGCCGGCGGTGGCGGCCGCCCTGAAGGGCGAATCGTTCGTCTCGCGCTCGCTGCGCGGCCCGCGCAAGGGCTGATCCCGCTACTGGCGCGGGCAGTCAGACCAGGATGCCGAGCAGCTTGC
This sequence comes from Stenotrophomonas sp. Steno-Z10-BAI, assembly GCF_056393115.1. Lineage (NCBI taxonomy): Bacteria > Pseudomonadati > Pseudomonadota > Gammaproteobacteria > Lysobacterales > Lysobacteraceae > Stenotrophomonas > Stenotrophomonas sp. Steno-Z10-BAI. The sequence continues at coordinate 318,173 of NZ_JBWJOZ010000002.1, forward strand.
GGGCCAGCTCATCCACCGACATCGCCAGCAGCACCAGCGGCAGCAGAGGCACGATGGCGTGCAGGGCGATCCACAGCAGATTCCAGCGGTTCAACGGCAGCACCGACATGCTGGCCAAGCCCTTGTATACGCCGCTGAAATCAGCGAACGCGGATGCATCGCCATGGTCCAACAGGGAATCCGCGTCGGCCCCCTGTCGTGACCCTGATCGCCAGCGCTGGTCGAACAGCGCCGCGGCCCGATTGCCCAGCGCATCGAAGCGGTACAGCGCATGGCGCTTGGCCCGCATCATGCTTGGCATCATGACCAGCAGCGGCGCCACCAGCAGGAGCGTGGCACCGATGACATAGCCGGCCAGCAGGTGGCGCAGGTCATACAGACTCTCGCCCAGATAGTGAACATGATTGACGCACGCACCGGCGACCAGAATGCCGCCGGCCAGGGCGAGCACCGCGAAGCGTTCCTGCGCCATGCCCAGGAACGCCAGGCCGCCAGCGCCATCCGGGTGCTCTGCGTGCAGTGCCAGTCCTACACGCGGCAGTCGCCAGAGCAGGCCGGTCCACAGCACGAAGCGCCACAGCCAGAGCAAGGCCAGCAGCCGGAACAGCGGCACGGCGACCCATTCGTACCAGCGTCCGGCGGCCGTCAATGCACCGTGCTCCAGCCGCCAGTCGGCGACGCCCGGCAGCAGGCTCACGCTGTCCGTGCCGAACAGCAGCGGCAGCCATGCGATCACCACACAGAGCGCTTCAGGCAACCAGCCATCGCGCCAGCGGCGCACCTTCGCCAGCAGTGCGGCCAATCTTTCCTGTCGCTGCGGTGGCACCAGGCCGGCGCGGGTCAATTGGCGGAACGCATTGCGCAGCAAGGTGTCCGAGCGCGGGGCGGCAAGCACCAGCAGAGGCATCGCCAGCAGCACGCGGGCGAGGGTTGCGTAGTCGCCCAGCAGCGGCATGCCCGGCGGGGGCGTCCACAGGGTGCCCGCGCGCGCGGTCATCACCACCAACGGCGCCAGCGAGATCACCACCAATGCCACGGCGATCCACAGCGAGAGCCGGGCGGTGCCGCGCAGCATGCCGGCGGCCTGCAGCAGCCGGTGCACCAGTCCGCCGCGCATCAGGGAGTAATGGTGCTGGTCCAGGTGCATGGGGGCAGCCCGTGGCGAAGAAAGAGAAGGCGCGGCTGCAGCGGGCAGCGGACGCGATGTCGCTGAGCATAGCGCTGCCTTTCCACGCGTTGGACGCAGTAAAAATACTGGGGAGGTTGCAGTAACAACTCGATTGTGTGGCTACCGGGCGGCGCCCAAGCTGGAGGCCTGACGCAAGGATCCCGCCCATGCTCCTGGTGATCGATATTCTGACGCGCTTCTGGACCGACATGATCGATCGCGCGGATGGCCCCATGACCTTCCGCTTCTTCCTGCAGCCGACGATGGCACTGATCGCGGCGTTGATCGATGGCATCAAGGATGCCAAGGCGGGCAAGGCGCCCTATGCCTGGTTGATGGCGCACAGCTCTGCGGGTGACCGGCTGGTCGCCTGGCGCGAAGGGGTCACCGCGACCGCCCGGATTCTTCTGCTGGGGGTCGGCATGGATGTGATCTACCAGTTCCGCATGTTCGGCGGTTTCAAGTATCCGGTGGAAGCCTTCGTCATCGCGGTCGTGCTCGGGTTCCTGCCGTATCTGATCCTGCGCGGCCCGATCACCCGCATCGCCAGCTACTTCCTGCACCGCAAATGACCCCCTCACGAGACGACCCGCCGATGAGTGCCCAGGACCCCCGCGAGCAGCTGACCGAGCGTGCGCTCACCATCGAGCAGGCCAAGACGCTGCTGGGCGGTGCCGATGCCACCTCGATGGAGCTTTCCTCGCGGCGCACCGGGATGTCATTCCAGCGCACGCGCATGAGCGCGGATCGCACGCTGATGTCGATCATCCGCACGGCGCTGTCGCTGATCGGCTTCGGTTTCACCATCTATCAGTTCTTCGGCCACATGCTGGAGGTGCCCGGCGTTGGCCTGCGCCCGCATGCGCCACGCAACTTCGGCATCGCGCTGGTCGGCCTCGGCATGGTTCTGCTGACCCTCGGCATCCTCTATCACATCCGCTACATGCAGGGCCTGCGTGCCGAGCGCGAGGAGATGATCCGCGAAGGCCTGATCCACGGGGAGAGTCACTACCCGATCTCGCTGACCCTGATCACCGCCGGCCTGCTGTGGCTGCTGGGCCTGCTGGCGATCGTCAGCATGACCTTCAACGTGGCACCGTTCGCATGAGTGTCGTGGCCGATAGCATGATCGAGCTGGCCGGCGGGGTCTTCAGCATGGGCTCCAACGATCACTATCCCGAAGAGCGCCCGGCGCACAAAGCGCGGGTAGGGCGGTTCCGGATCGATCGCTACCCGGTGACCAACCGGGAGTTCGCCCGCTTCATCCGGGCCACCGGCCACGTCACCGCAGCCGAGCAGGCAGCCGACCCGCGTGACTATCCGGGTGCGGACCCGGCGCTGCTGCAACCGGCCTCGGTGGTGTTCGTGCAGCCGCCGCACCCGGTGGACATGGGCAACACACACAACTGGTGGCACTACATTCCCGGGGCCGACTGGCGGCATCCCCGCGGTCCGCTGTCCAGCCTGCAGGGCCTGGAGGATCACCCGGTGGTCCACGTCACCTTCGCCGACGCGCTGGCCTATGCCCGGTGGATGGACAAGGACCTGCCGACCGAGGCCGAGTGGGAATTCGCGGCGCGTGGCGGCCAGCAGAGTGGTGAGTTCGCCTGGGGCGACACCTTCATCCCCGGCGGCCGCCACCAGGCCAATACCTGGCAGGGCGAATTTCCTTGGCAGAGCCTGGAGGAGGACGGCCACCGCTGGACGTCACCGGTCGGCAGCTATCCGCCCAACGGATACGGGCTGTACGACATGATCGGCAACGTCTGGGAATGGACCCGTGACTGGTATCAGCAGCATGACCAGCTGCAGGGCAAGCCGTGCTGCGCGATCGACAATCCGCGCGGCGGGCTGCGTGAGCGCAGCCACGACCCGCGCGATCGAAGCGCGGTTCCGCGCCGGGTGATGAAAGGAGGCTCACACCTGTGCGCGCCGAACTACTGCAGGCGCTACCGGCCTGCGGCGCGCATGGCGCAGCCGATCGATACCTCCACCTGCCACCTCGGCTTCCGCTGCGTGGAGCGCGGATGAACCCGAACCCCCCGCACTGCGATGCCTACCGGAGCCCCGACGATGCTTCCTCTCAAGGCGTGGCTGATCGCCATCACCGAACCGGTGGTGGTGATCATCGACGCGATGGCCCTGGTGCTGATCGCGATGGCCACCGTGGTGGTGTTCGTGAGGGCCGTGCGGCTGGCGCTGCGCGGCCATCTGACCAACGTCGAGCGCCGCGACCTGTGGTTGGGGTACGGGCGCTGGCTGGTGGCCGGGCTGACCATGCAGCTCTCGGCGGACATCATCGAATCGTCGATCTACACCAGCTGGGACGCGATCGGGCAGCTGGCCGCGATCGCGGTGATCCGCACGTTCCTGAACTACTTCCTGGAGCGCGACATCGCCGATGTCCGCGAACGTCAGCGTGCCACGCGGCCGGCGCCGGAGCCGGAGCCGCTGTGAGGTGCGTATCCATGAACCTGCACCCGTGCCGGAGGGCCACCGCATGACCATGTCCTTTCTCCGCCTGCCGCGTCGCTGGCCACTGGCCCTCGCGCTGGGCTCGCTGGCTGCACTGTCCGCCGCGCCGGCATGGGCGACCGAGGGCGCGCTGGGGCGCTCGATCACCGGCATGCAGATCACCTCGTACGCCGGTGTGATTCCACCGGAGCCGGGCATGCAGTGGTCGCTGAGCTACATCCGCTACAACGGCAAGATCAGCGGCGACCGCCCCGCGCCCATCGCCGGGCAGATCTCGCTGGGCCTGGAGGCCGACGTGAACCTGACCGCTGCCACCGGGGTGTGCGTGTGGCCGACCAAGCCCGGGCGCTGGAACTTCGCTTCCATGCTGACCGTGCCGTACATCGATGCCGAGGTCACCGCCAACCTGGCAGGCCCGCTGGGCAACCGCTTCCAGACCAAGGACCATGCCTCCAACCTGTTCGACGTGTACTTCGCCCCGGTGATCGCCGGGTTCCACATCAGCGAGGTGCAGCACCTTTCCTTCGGTGTGTACGTGTATGCGCCCACCGCCAAGTACGACCCGAACCGGTTGGCCAATCCGGGCATGAACATCTGGACGTTCTCGCCCAGCGTGGGCTACACGCACCTGTTCCAGAAGGGCACGCTGGAATTCAGCGTGCTGGGCGCCACCGACTGGTACACCCGCAACGACGATACCGACTACAAGAACGGCGTGGTCGCACGGGCCGATGCGCTGCTGGTCAAGCGCACCGCCAGTGGCTGGGGGTTCGGGGCCGCCGGTGGCTGGATCCAGCAGCTGCAGGACGACAAGGGCGACACCGCCGACCGCCTGGGGGGCTTCAAAGGCCGCTCGTTCGGTATCGGCCCGGTGCTGACCTACGGCAAGAAATGGTCCGGCGGCGAGCATGTGGATGTGTCGTTCCGCTATGTCGGCGAATTCAGCGTCAAGAACCGCTTCGAAGGCGACCCGTGGAGTCTGTCGATCAGCGGCGGCTTCTGATCCCGGCCGCCTGCCGGCGGCCACCTGTTTACCGTGCCATGGAGTAACGGTCATGTCCTCTGCCATTCCCCCGGTTGCGTGGTCGGCCTGCCTGATGCTGGCCGCGCTGGTGCCCGTCGCGCACGGCGCTACCCGTGTTGCCACTGCCGCACCGCCCCCGGCTGCACCGGCCGACGCCCCCGAGCGCGATCCCGAGGCGTTGGCCGCCCTGGACCGCATGGGCGCTGCGCTGCGTGCGCTCAAGCAGTTCTCGCTGAGCTCCGACGCCAGCACCGAGATCGTGCTGGAAGACGGCCAGAAGGTGGAACTGGATGGCGTGGTGACCTACAAGGTGCGCGCCCCGAACCAGCTGTTCCTGGAGCTGCGCAGCGATCGTCAGTTGCGCCAGCTGTTCTACGACGGCAAGGCGCTGTCGCTGTATTCGCCGCGCCTGAAGTACTACGCCCAGGTGGACGGACTGAACAGCACGCTGGGCGAACTGGTGGAGGATGCCGCCGCCCGCTATGGCATCGACATGCCGCTGGCCGACATGTTCCTGTGGGGCACCGACAAGGCGCCCAAAACCGCCATCCGTGGCGCGCTGCACATCGGCGGTGGCACGGTGGACGGCGAGCCGATCGAGCAGTACGCGTTCAAGCAGGACGGCGTGGACTGGCAGCTGTGGGTCAGCAAGGCCACCGCATTGCCGAAGAAGCTGGTGATCACCTCACTGGATGATCCGGCGCTGCCGCAGTACCGCGCCCACCTGCGCTGGGACACCCGCAGCGCCGTGCCCGCGACCGCCTTCCAGTTCACGCCGCCGGCCGATGCCGCCCGCATCAAGCTGGTGCCGGTCGCGGTGGTCGTCACCGATGCTGGGCAGGAGAACTGACATGCGTACCGTGATCAACCGCTTCTTCGTGGCCTCCTCCCTGGCGGCGGGCATGCTGCTGGCGCTGCTGCTGGCCGTGTCCGCACCGGCCAGCGCGCAGCGCAGCGGGTTCCATGGCGGCGGCGCGCGCGCCAGTGCCCATACCAGCATCAACCGCCCGGTACAGCGCCCGCAGGGCGGCAACGTGAACCGCGGGGCCAACATCAACCGCAACATCGACAGCAACCGCACCGTCAATCGCAACGTGAACCGCAACGTCAATGTGGATGTGAACTACCACGACGACCACTGGAACCACTGGGACGATCATCCCTTCGCCACCGCTGCAGCGGTGACGGCGGGCGTGGCCGTGACCTCGGCGGTGATCGGTTCGATCGTCAATTCGGTCCCGCCCAGCTGCGTGACCACGGTGATCAACGGCATGGCCTACCAGCAGTGCGGCAACGTCTGGTATGAGCCGCGCTATGCCGGGACCACCGTGCAATACGTGGTGATCAATCCGCCGCGTTGACTCGGTAGTTTTTCCCGCCTCTCTACCGTAGTTATGCGCATTACGCGTGGCCGGCAGTGCACTACCGTGGGGCTGTAACCACCGGCCACCACGGCCCGCCCCAGGACGGCTGCGACCGCAGCGCGTCTTTCCATCCCGCCTTTGGAGACTCGCGTCATGAAAGCCTTTGCCATCGCCGTCCTGGCGACCTCCCTGGTTGCCTGTGCATCCACACCGACCGTCAAGACCGACTTCGATCCGTCAGCCAGTTTCGCCTCCTACAAGACCTACACCTGGGCGATGAAACCCCAGGCAAGCTCGCCGCTGGTGCAGCAACGCATCATCGACGGCATCAACGCACGTTTGCAGGCCAAGGGCCTGCGCGAAGCGCCCAACGGCGACATCGCCCTGGCAGCGCATATCGCCACCGGCCAGAAGCAGACCCTGGATACGTTCTACTCCGGGACGGGCATGGGCGGCTGGGGCTGGCGGGGCGGTGGCTGGGGTGGCGGGATGGCCATGGGCAATGCCACCACCACGGTGCACACCTATGACGTCGGCACGCTGGTCGTGGATATGTTCGACGCCAAGACCAAACAGGCGGTCTGGCGCGGCACCGCCAGTGGCACCGTGCCGACCTCGCCGGACAAGGTCAACGCGGCGGTGGAAGCCGGCCTGGACAAGCTGTTTGCGGCGTTCCCGCCGGGCACGACCGCCGCACGCTGATCGCTGCGGCACGGCCTGAGATGCGTTCAACCGCGTGGGCCCGCGCCGGGCTGTTCCCTCCCACCGGCCCGGGCCCGCGCACTTGGCTTCCCATCCCCGAGGTGCACCGTGTCGATCGGCCATGCCGTACGCCTGCTCTCGCTGTTGGGCGTGCTCACGCCCTGCGCCGCGATCGCCCAGCAGCCCGCCGCTCCATCGCCTGCGCCGGCGCCCGCGGCCGCTCCGGCGCCGCGGGCGTCCCTGTTCCGTGACGCGCAAGACGGCCGGTTCGACATGTCGCGCTGGTTGCTGGAGCACCGCGGTTTTCTGCCGGTGCCGATCATCGTGACCGATCCCGCCGTGGGCAATGGCGGCGGCGTGGCGCTGGCGTTCTTCCATCGGCCACCGGCGTCGGCAGCGGCAGGTGAGGGCGGCACCCCGAAGATGGTCACGCCGGACATCTATGGCGGTGGCGCGATGCGCACCTCCAATGGCAGCGAAGCGTATGGCGTGGGCGCCTCGCTGCACTTCGACGATGACCGTTGGCGCTACCGCGGCGGCGTCGCCAAAGCGTCGTTCAATCTGGGCTTCTATACGCCCGGCACGGTGCTGCCCGCGCAGAAGATCGACTACAACATGGACGGCCTGATGTCGTTCCAGCAGGGCTTCCGGCGCCTGGGTGACCGCGATCTCTATGTCGGCCTGGCCTGGATCTACATGGATCTGGATATCGGCTTCGATGTCGCCTCCGACCGCGATCGTTTCCAGCCACACGAACTGTCCAAGCGCAGCTCCGGGCTGGGCCTGTCGCTGGAGTACGATTCGCGCGACAACCCGTTCACGCCTTCCAGCGGCTGGCTTGGCATGATCGAAGGCAACGCGTATCTGCCGGGAATCGGCAGCGATGCCAGTTTCCAGAGCTATCGCGGGCACGCCTACGGTTACTGGCCGATGGGCAAGCATTTCGTGCTCGGCGGGCGCGCGGATGCCCGCTGGGCCAACGGTGAGATTCCGTTCTATCGACTGCCCTACATCGACCTGCGCGGCATCGGCTCGGCGCGTTACCAGGACACGCGGGCTGCGGTGCTGGAGAGCGAGCTGCGCTGGAACATGACCCAGCGCTGGGCGCTGATCGGCTTCGTCGGTGCGGGGCGCACCTGGGGCCGGCACAACAGTTTCAGCGACGGCGCCAGCCAGGTGTCAAAAGGCGCGGGCGTGCGCTATCTGATCGCCCGCCAGCTGGGCATGCATGTCGGCGTGGACTATGCGTGGGGGCCGGAGGACGACACGTTCTACATCCAGGTCGGCAGCGCGTGGCGCTGAAACGCCCCGGGCACCGTGTATCGCGCGCCTCGGCGCTCGCCGTGGCGTGGCTGTGCGCCAGTGGCGCCCTGTCGCCGCTGCAGGCCGCCGAACCGGTGGTTGCTGTCGCTCCGGCAGGCCAGGCAGACCACTGCGGCGTGCGCGGCCCGGGCGACACCCGGCCACGGGTCGGGCTGGCGCTGGGCGGCGGCGGCGCACGCGGTATCGCACACGTGCGTATCCTCAAGCAGCTGGAGGCGCTGCACGTGCCGGTGGACTGCATCGCCGGTACCAGCGCCGGGGCGCTGGTTGGCGCCCTGTATGCCTCCGGCTCCACGCCCGAACAGATCGAGCAGCTGGTGCTGAGCACCGAATGGCTGAGCCTGTTCACCGACACCCTGCCACGCCGTGAGCGTTCGCTGCGACGCAAGGCCGACGACTACGCCCAGCTGGCACCGATCGGCATCGGGCTCGGCGGCGAGGGCAAGGCGGTGGCACTGGCCGGTGGCGTCTCCGAGGGCGAAAAGCTGATCGCCCTGTTCGAGCGCGCCACCGGCGGCGGCCGGGTCAATGGCCGCTTCGATGACCTGCCGATCCCGTTCCGGGCGGTCGCCACAGACATCAATACCGGCATGCCGGTGGTGCTGGCCGAGGGCAGCCTGCCGATGGCGATGCGCGCGAGCATGTCCTTGCCGGGCATCTTCCGGCCGGTGGTGATCGACGGGCACGTGCTGCTTGATGGCGGCCTGTCCAACCAGGTGCCGATTGATGTGGTGCGCGCGATGGGGGCCGACCGGGTCATCGCGGTGGACGTCGGCACGCCCTTGAGCGCGCTGGATCGCGACGCCAGCCTGGTGGATGTGATCAGCCAGCTGAGCGGATTCCTGACCACCCGCAGCGCGCAGGCACAACTGGACAGTCTGGGCGCGCAGGATCTGTTGATCTCGCCCGATCTGACCGGCAAGGTGGCCACCGGCGATTTCGACAAGGCGCCCGAGGCGTTGCGGATCGGCCAGCTCGCCGCCGACCAGGCCGCGCCGGCGCTGCAGGCGTTCGCGCAGGCGCCGCAGGAGTACACACGACTGGCCGCCGAGCGTGCCGGTCGCACGCATCCGGTGGCACCGGCCATCATCGATTTCGTCGAGGTCGACAACCACACCGGCTATGCCGATGCGCTGCTGCTGTCCTATCTCCCGGTCCACGTCGGCGCGCCGCTGGATATCGAGGCGATGCAGGCCGGTGTACTGCGCGCCTACGGCATGGGAACGCTGGCCAGCATCAACTATGAGGTCAAGCAGCGTGACGGACGCACCGGCGTGGTGGTGTCCGCGTATGCCAAGCCCAACGGACCGGTGTACCTGGAAGCCGGGCTCAGCCTGAGCAATGATCTGGAAGGCAATCACGAAAGCAACCTGCGCGCCGGCCTGCTGTTTTCGCCGCTGTCGCCCTACGGTGCCGAAGCGCGTATCGCCCTGCAGATCGGCAGCGAGCCGGGGCTGACCGGCCAGTACTATCATCCGTTCGATCTGCACGATCGTTACGCCTTCCAGGCGGGCGGCGGGTTCCAGACCCGCAGCTTCAATCTCTACGACGATGACGGCGACAAGATCGCGCGCTATCGCGTGCGTCGTACCGGTGCGACGCTGGCCGTGTTCCGCAATGTGTCCAATGTGCTGGCGCTGTCGGTCGGCGTGCAGCGCTATACCGGCAATGCGGAGGTGGAAGTGGGCGACCCCACCATTCCACGGGTGAACTTCGACGAGGGCGCGTGGATCGCGCAGGCGACCCTGGACGATATCGACAGCGTGTACTTCCCGCGCGATGGTTATCTCGTCACGGCGGGGACGTATCAGTCCAGCCCGAGTCTCGGCGCAGATGCCCGCTTCGGCCAGATCGATCTGGATGCCGTGGCCGCCAGATCGTTTGGCAAGCATGCGCTGCAGCTGGGGCTGCGCTATCACGTGACCGCGTCGGGCACGGCGCCGGTGCAGAATCTCTACCGCCTCGGCGGGCGCTGGCGGCTGGCCGGGTTCCAGCACAACCAGTTGACTGGCCAGGACTATGCGCTCGGGTTCGCCGGCTATACCTATGAGTTGGGCAAGCTGCTGGGCCGCTCGGCGCAGGTCGGGGGCACGGTGGAGTACGGCAATGCCTGGCAGCGACGCAGCGACATGTCACTGAGCGACGGCATCTGGAACGGCAGCGTGTTCCTCGGCTTTGATTCGTGGGTCGGCCCGTTGATCTTCGGCATGGGATTCCGCGAAGGCGGCGAGAACGTGCTCTTCATCGAGCTCGGGCAATCGCTGTGATGCCGGCCAGCGGCCGGCACTGCCAGTCACCACACCTGCGAGAGAATCACCCCGAGCGCGCCGCACCAGCAGACGATCACGAACCAGGCCAGCACCGCATTGGCACTGATGCCGCGGTGGCGGACGAACAGGCTCAGCACCAGCGCCGCCACCAGGGGCAGGACGAACAGGCTGACGATCCAGACCAGCGGATGGCCATGCATGGGAACTCCTTGGCCTGCCGGCTCAGTTCAACGTCTTGTCGGGGTAGTAGCGGGTGCCTTTGACGGTCAGCTCCGCCGCCAGACCGCTTTCGGTCATCTGGTACACCCAGACGTTCTCGGAAATCTGCACCGCGCCGGTGAGCCCACCGCCGGCCTTGTCCACCTTCGCTGCCAGCGTTGCCTGGCCGCCGATCTCGATGCCGCGTGTGATGAAATCCTGATACGCCTCGGGCGTCTTGAATACCCAGACCAGATCGAAGGTCTTGGCGCCAAAGCCCAGTCCGGCCTGGATCTCCACCATGCGCATGAAGGTTTCCTGCCCGCTGCGGTTGTCGATGGCCACGCCATGCCCACCGCCGCCGCCGGCAATCAACACCTTGACCCCGAAGCTGCGGAAGACCGCGTACCCCGCCGATTGCTCCACGGCCTGGCGCGCACCGGGCTGTGCGGCATACAGCCGCGAGAGCACTGCGGCGGTGGCGGTACGCGCCTGGTTCTGTGCCTCGCTCTTTTCGGTGGAGGGCGGTGCGTCGCTGCGAGTGGGCGTGGAGGTGCTGCAGCCGAGGGGGGCCACGCCCAGCAGGATCAGGGCGGTGCCGGCAAGGAGAGAACGGTTCATGGGAAGCTGCCTCATTCGGGAAAGACCAGGGTCACGATCAACCGGCCGGTCCAGCGACTGGCGTACTGCGGCCGGTCCACGTTGTAGAAGCCGCCGACACCGATGCTGACCGGGGTATGGCCGAGCCTGAGCACTTTGGAGACAGTGGCGCCCAGGGGCACCGTCCAGGCATCGCCGCTGGCCGCCTTCCAGTTGTAGTTGGTTTCCGAGGTGACGCTGAGTGACCAGCCATCGGGCAGATTGCGGGTTACGAACGGCTGCACGCTGGTGCTGCTGACGTCCTCGCGGCCGCCGTCGCCACCGACCGACCAGACATGATTGGCCAGTGCGCCGACGGTCCACGCCTTGGTCTTGTGGACCAGGATGAAGGCCGGGCCGAGCGAGTATTTTCCCGTGCCGAGGCTGTCGTGCGACGCGGTATCCAGCAGCGCGGCGAAGCCGTAGCCGAATTCGGTGCCGTGCGCTTCAGCTGCAGTCTTGGGGATGTAATACCCCTGCACGAACAGGTCCCCGGTGCCGTGCTTGTCCTGCGGAAACTGGTTCCAGCTGAGCGGCAGGATCGGGCGCAGGATGAACTTGCCGTTCTCGCTGACGAACGGAATCACCGGCTGGATCTTCAACTGCTGGTTGTGCGCATCGCCGCCGGGCCCGACCGAGCCCTGGTAGTTGTACTGGAACGGCACGGAGATCAGCGCCGCGCCGGGATCGGCGAGCTTGCGTGCGATGTCGTCGGAGGACGCCGATCCGGCCGGCGCCTGCTGCGCGGCGAGGGGCGCGGCACCCAGCAGGGCGAGCAGCGCCAGCCAGACCGGATGCCGCCGGCACCTCATCGCGGCGCATCCACGACGATGTACTGCACCGTGGTGCCCGCATAGCGCGGCTGATACCAGGCGTTGTCGCACTGCTGGTAGCCGATGCCGTTGACGACGACCGTGCTGCAGTCCACCGGCAGCGAGTAGACGATCGATCCGATCACGGCCGACGTAACGGCCACGCCTGCGGTGAACGCGGCGGCATCCCAGAAGGGATGGTCCCAGTACGGCGGCGGGGGCGGCGGAGGGGGTGGCCCGGGCGGATGCGGCCCGGGGCCAGGGCCAGGGCCAGGTCCAGGCGGATGAGGTCCCGGGCCGGGTCCCGGCCCCGGAGCAGGGTGGGGGCCGGGACCGGGGCCAGGATGCGGGCCCGGCTCCGGGCGCGGGCCCGGGCCGGGATGCGGGGCGGGGCCCGGCCCCGGCGGGTGCGGGGTGAATCCACCGCCGCCGTGGGGCATGCCACCCCCGCCGAAGCCGCCGGCATGGGCGATCGAGGGGTGGGCAAAGCCGCGCAGCCCGGGGCGCGCCCCGGCATCGGCAGGCAGCAGTGCGGCGCCGAGCATCAGTGTCATCAGGGCCGGGGCCAGCGCGGCGCGCAGGCAAGCGGAACGGTCCATGCTCAGTTCTCCCCGTCAGTGGTCTGTACGGCCAGCGCGACCGGTACGAACACGATCTTCGTCGCACCCTTGGGATCGAACGCCAGCTCTTTGGCGGTCACCGTGCGCCGCGTATCCCAGTTCAACGTAGCCTGGTAGGTGGGCAACGCGGGATCGCTGTGGCTGGTGATCGCCAGCTGGCGGGGCAGGTGGGTCGTGTCGGAAATCCAGACCTGCCAATCCACCCCGGGTTGCCGGAAGGCGTAGTGCTGGGTGGCCTCGCCCCCGATGCGGGCGCTGCCGATGCGCAGCGCGGACTGCAGCTGATCGGTCGGAAACGCCGGCGTGCCCCACAGGAACAGATCGGCCAGCGGCAACTCGATGCCATAGGTCGTCGCCGATTCGGTCAACAGCGCCTGGCTGCTCTTGTTCAGGCCCTCCAGCGTGGCGTAGTACTTCAGCCGCGGCGAGTAGATCGTCAGCGCCTTGCCGTCGTAGAACAGCTGGCGGTGCTGGTCCTCGCTCTGTATCTCCACGAAGAAGTGGTCCGGGCCCAGCACGCGGTACGCGACGGTGCCGGGCAGGGCGATCTTCTGGCCGTCGTCGAGCACATACTCGGTGCTGGTGGTGGCGTTGAGGGTGAAGTGCGGCAGCGCGCGCAGGGCCGCGCCCATGCGCGTGAGCGCCTGTACGGCCTGGGCATCAACGCTGGCCGCTGCGGGCTGCGCCGTAAGCGGAGGAGGAAGCAGGAGCAGCGGTCCGGCCAGGACCAGCGCCAACAGCAGGCCCGATGAGGTGCGCGGCATGACAGTCTCCAGAGTGTCGTCGGTGGGGCGCGCGACGGGCCGACCCTGCCGACACTCTGCGCACCGCCCACGCGGCGGACAACCGGAGTTACACGGTAACGCGCTAGGTATTTATACGCAGGCACCGGCCAGCGGCCGGCGGCTGTGCAGGGGCATCATGGTGTCCGGGGGGAGGCCGGTCCGCCGGCGGCGATCCAGGCGTCCACGGCCTGGCTGACCACTGTCATGGGCATGGCCCCGTTGCCCAGGATCAGGTCGTGGAACGCACGGATGTCGAAGCGGTCGCCCAGCTCCCGGCGTGCCTGCTCGCGCAGTTCCAGCAGCCGCAGTTGGCCCATCTTGTAGGAGGCGGCCTGACCCGGCTGCACCAGGTAGCGGTAGACCTCGATACGCACATCCGCCGGGGTCATGCCGGTCTTGTCCTGCATGTAGGCGATGGCCTGCTCGGGCGTCCATCGTTTGCGATGCAGGCCGGTGTCTACCACCAGCCGCACCGAGCGGAACATCTCGGCCTGCAGGCGGCCCAGATCACCGGCGGGGTCGTCGCGGTACACACCGGTCTCGGCCATCAGCTGCTCGGCGTACAGCGCCCAGCCTTCGCTGAACGCACTCGGGTTGAGGCTGCGGCGCAGCATCGGCAGCTCGGTCAGGGTCTGGCCGATCGAGATCTGGAAATGATGCCCCGGCGCGCCCTCGTGATAGGTGAGGGTGGGAATGCTCCAACGCGTATTGGAGGTGATGTCGCCCAGGTTGATGAAGAACGTGCCCGGCCGCGAGCCGTCCATCGCCGGTGGGTAGTAGTAGCCGCCGGGCGAGGTGGCCTGCATGTGCGCAGGGACCGGCTGCACCAGCAGCTTCTGCGTCGGCAGGTGGCCGAAGTAGGTGGGCAGGATCGGATCGAGAGCGCGCAGGCGCTGTTCGATGTCGCCGATCAGCTGCCTGCGGCCAGCGTCGCTGTCCTCATACAGGTAGCGCGGGTCCTTGCGCAGCTGTTCGATGCGGGCGGCCACGCTGCCCTCGCGCAGGCCCAGCTGCTTCAGGCGGTCATCCATCGCCGTGTCCAGCCGCGCCACTTCGCGCAGGCCGATCTGGTGGATGGCATCGGCATCCAGATCGGTGCTGGTGTACCAGCGCAGGGCGGCATCGTAGTAGGCCTTGCCCTCGGGCAGTGCCCACATGCCGTTGTTGCCGGGATGGGTCGCCAACGTGGCCTGCACGTTGTCGAGCAGGCGTTGATAGCCCGGGTTCACCGCGTCCCGCACCGCGGCGGTGGCCTGCGCGATCAGTTCAGCACGACGGGCCGCCGGGATGGACGGCACCTTGTCCAGCTTGCGCTGCAACGACAGCACCCACAGGCTGTCCTGCGGCGCCGGTTTCAGCAGTGCACGGTACTGGTTGGCCGCGCCTTCCAGCGCAACCGCCGGCGGCACCACGCCCTGTTGGGCCTGCATGTCGACGTTGGCGCGGACCTGGTCCAGCTTGGTGCCCATCGCCTGCAGCCGTTCAATATAGCGGCGGGCGCTGGTCTCGTCGGTCACCGCGTGCTGGTTGTCCATGAACTGTGGCAGGTTGACCGGCAGGCTGAACAACTGGTCGATCGCGTAGGTGCTGCCGCCGACCGGCAACCACGCCGCGGCCCATGGCACGGCCATCAGATCGATCTGGGTCTGGTAGAACCAGCGTGCCAGGCCGTCGCTCAGGCGTTGCTGTGGGTCCAGCGGCGCGCCTTTCCAGGCACGGATCTGCGCCAGGTTGTCGACAAGAAAGCGGCGGTTGACCTCGCGCCGGGCCAGCGAGACGTCGGTCAGCTGGCCGGACAGATCACCGCTGGCATCGTCGCTGATGCCGAGCATGGTGCGCAGTTCCGGATCGGCGTTGATCGCAGCCATCGTCTGCGCATCGAGCAGGGCGTTGAACGAGGCGGTGGCCGGTGTGCTCACCGTGGACGGCGCCTGCGCATGTGCATCGGCTCGCGGCAGCAGCAGTGCGCCTGCGATGGCCAGTGCGAGCAGGACAGGGACACGGCGGGCAGGCGAGGTCGTAATCACAGGGCGATCTCCGTTGGCGGCAGGCTGCGGGCAGGCTACGCCTGCACGGGTGCGGCTGCACCTGCGGATCGTCATGTCTGCGCAGGCGGGCAGATGCGGGCAGCGTGCAGGCACTGCCGGCCGCGCACGGTTGGCTATCTGGATATGCCCGGAAGTAAGGACATCGGTGCGGCGCCGTTGGCTGCGCCGAATGAAATCAGTGACTTGCCCCGCACTCGTTACCCACCTGCGCACCGGGGCGCGAATGCACGCGTCCGCACCGATTGACGCTCTGCAACAAGTTTGCAACATGTCCCGCAGGGTCACCTGGGGACGTGTCTTGCCTGCTTCGAATCTGCCACGGCGATGTCGCCGCTGACGTACCGCCTGCGCTGTTCCATCGTCTTCTTCGGGCGTGATGCCCGATCTCTTCGGAGTTGTCATGAATCCTCGCGCCACCGTGCTGCGACGTCGCCGTCTGTCCGTCGCCGTGCTTGCCAGCCTGTTCACCACCGTTCCGGTCCATGCTCAGACCGTGGCAAGTGCGCCGGCGGTCACCCAGCTCGACCAGCTCACCGTCCTCGGCAACCGCACCCAGGCCCGCACCGTGCTCGAATCGCCGGTGCCGATCGATGTGCTGAGCGCGCAGGACATCCGCAGCAGCGGCTACACCGATATCAGCCAGATCCTGCAGTCGCTGTTGCCCTCGTTCAATTTCCCGCACCCGACCACCCCGGATGGCAACACCCACATCCGCTCGGCGACGCTGCGCGGGCTGTCGCCGGACCAGACCCTGGTGCTGGTCAACGGCAAGCGGCGGCATGCCAGTGCGTGGGTTAACACCGGCGGCACGGTGGGCAAGGGCGCGGTCTCGACCGATCTCAATGCGATCCCGGTGAGTGCGATCGAGCGGATCGAAGTGCTGCGTGATGGCGCGTCTGCCCAATACGGTTCCGATGCGATTGCCGGGGTGATCAACATCGTGCTGCGCGAGGATGCGGGCGTTGAAGGGCGGGTCAGCCGCGGCACCACCCGCGACGGCGGTGGTGGCACCACGGCCGTCGCCCTGGACACCGGCGTGGCCTTTGCCGACGGCGGCGGCCTGCACCTCACCTGGGACTATCGTGACCGCAAGGCCGCCAACCGCGCCTTGCCCGATACCCGTCAGCAGTACTTCGGGATCGGCCGCAACGGTGCACCGGTGGCGCCGTCGGGCACCTTCGGCTCCGGTACCGGCCTGGCCCCGATCGGGGGCGCGGCGGCGGGTGCAGTGGCCGACCCACGCGAAGCCAGCATCGACCGCGATGCGCTGTGGCGCTTCGCCGACTCGGCCGACACCGTGGAAAAGACCGTGTTCGGCAACCTGCGCAAGCCGCTCGCCTGGGCGGAAGGATGGGAGGCGTATGCGTTCGGCGGCTACGGGGTAAGCGAGGGCAGTTCCAACGCCTCCCTGCGCCGCGCTGGCCAGGTCGAGAACGTGCGCGCGATCTACCCGGACGGGTTCCTGCCGTGGGTCGATACCCAGAGCACCAACGCCTCGCTCGGCGCAGGCATCAAAGGTCTGCTCGGCGACTGGCACTGGGACCTGAGCAGCGTCTACGGCCGCAACAAGCTGGTCTACCGCACCCGCAACACGCTCAACGCCACGCTGGGTGCGGCCAGCCCCACCGCGTTCTACAACGGTGCGCTGGAGGCCTCGCAGTGGACCACCAATCTGGATGCGAACAACAGCATCGAGCTGGGCTGGCACGCACCGCTGCGGCTGGCGATCGGGGCGGAGTTCCGCCGCGATACCTACGGCATTTCGCCCGGCGAGCTGAACTCCTACGTCTGGGGGCCGGCGCGGGTGCTTGATGGCCCCTCGGCCGGCGCGGTGCCGACGATCGGCTCGCAGGGCTTCGCGGGCATCCAGCCGGCGGACGCCGGCAACCATCACCGTCACAACGTCTCGGCCTACGCCGAAGCGGAAACCGATGTGACGGATCGCTTCCTGGTCTCGCTGGCCGGGCGCTGGGAGGACTACAGCGATTTCGGCAGTACCACCAACGGCAAGCTGGCCCTGCGCTACCAGCTCGACGGCGGGGTGGCGGTGCGCGCCTCGGTCAGTACCGGCTTCCATGCGCCGGCCTTGGCCCAGCAGTACTTCAGTTCCACCAGCAGCCGCACGCTGAACAACGCGGTGACCGGGGTGCCCGAGTACGTGCTGGTGCGCACCGCACCGGTGGATACGGTGGAAGCCCGTGCCCTGGGGGCGCGCTCGCTGGAGCCGGAGCAGGCGACCAATGTCACGGCGGGCCTCACCTGGGGCATCGGCGGGCTGAGCGCGTCGGTGGATGTGTACCGGATCGACATCGACGACCGGATCTTTCTTTCCAGCAACTTCGTCGATGCGGCCGGGTCCACCGCGATCCGTGACTACCTGGCCGCACTGGGCTCACCGGGCGTGACCAGCGTGCGCTACTTCAGCAACGCCGCCGATACCCGCACCACCGGCGTGGACGCTTCCGCGCGCTACCGTTGGGAGCTGGCGGACCATGGCAGGCTCACCGCGACCGTCGCGTACAACCGCAACAAGACCGAGCTGACCCATGTCGCCTCGACCCCGGCGCAGCTGACCGCGCTCGGCGTGCGCACGCCGTTGTTCGATGTCACCGAGCGCACCCGGGTGGAGAAAGGCCAGCCGCGCGACAACCTGACCCTCGCGCTGGGCTGGGATGTCGGCCGCTGGGGCCTCCACCTGGGCACGCACCGCTATGGCGAGATCGAAGGCGTGGCGGCGACCAACCAGAGCGCGGCCAATGTCGCCGCCTTTGCGCAGGGCTCGACCCGTTTCCGCACGCTGCCGACCGAAGCGGGTAGTGCTGGCAATGTCGATGTGATCCAGAAGCTGGAGGCGCGCTGGGTCACCGATCTGGACATCGCCTTCCGTGCGACCGAGACGGTGACGTTGGTGCTGGGCGCCAACAATCTGTTCAATACCTATCCCACCCGCAACATCGCCACCACCCCGCAGGTCTCCGGCGCGGATACCTTTGGCGTGTTCCCGTACAGCGAGCTGTCGCCGTTCGGTTGGAGTGGCACCTACTACTACGCACGCCTGGAGGCCCGTTTCCAATGACCCGTTCCACCACTGCAGGCCACCTGCCTGCCGATCCGCAGCGCCGCTACTGGCTGCGTGCCGGGCTGACCAGTGCCGCAGCGGTCGCGCTGGCGCCGGCCGCTGGATCCGCTGCACCGGCCGCTCCGGCAGGCGTGACGGCCGCCGGGAGCCCCACGGACCTGCTGCGGCTGGACCTCAATGAAAGCAGCTACGGCCCGTCACCTCGGGTCGGGCCCGCGGTACAGCGCGCGCTGGCGGAGGCGCCGCGGTATGTCAGCGCCGCGCAGCTGCAGGCGTTGCAGAGCCAGATCGCCACGCTGGAAGGGGTCGCGTCCGAACAGGTCATCGTCGGTGAAGTGCTCGAAGCATTGGGCCAGCATCTTGCGCTGAGCCAGGGCGCGGGCGGTTTCATCTACAGCGTGCCCGGGTATGGCGCCCTGGTGGATGCGGCCAGGCCCTTTGGCGGCCGGGCGGTGGAAGTGCCGTTGAACGCGCGGCTGGAGAATGATCTGCCCGCATTGCTGGCGGCGATCGCGCCGGATACCCGCGCGCTGTTCGTGGTCAATCCGCACAACCCGTCCGGCACGCTGAGCCCCGGGGCCGAGTTCGATCGTTTCGTGAGCGCCGCGCAGGCGCGCACGCTGGTGATCGTCGACGAGGCATACCTCGACTACCGCGAGGATGCCGCCACGTTGAGCGCGGTGCGCCTGCTGCGGCAGGGCCAGAACGTGGTGGTGTTCCGCACGCTGGGCAAGATCCATGCCCTGGCCGGGCTGCAGGTCGGGTATGCGCTGGTGCCTGCGGCGCTCGCCGGGGCACTGCGCCAGCGCGGCGTCGGCGGCGCGCACGCGCAGAACCAGTTGTCGCTGGCGGCTGCATCGGCCGCGCTTGCCGATCCCGCCCACGTGGCCCAGGTCCGGCGCAGCGTGGCGGCGGAGCGGCGGCACTGGCAGCAGGTCCTGAGCGGGCTGCGCCTGCGCTCGACCGAAGCGGCCGGCAATTTCGTGTTCGTCGATACCGGGCACCCCCATGCAGCCGTCGCCGCCGGGCTCCTGCAACAGGGCGTGCGCATCGCCCGTGTGTTCGCCCCGTATGACACCTGGGTGCGGATCACCGTCGGCACGCCGGCGGAGAACCGGCGTGCACAGCAGGCATTGCGCAGCGTGCTCGCCCAGCTGGGCAAGGCCCAGGGTGGGGCGGCGGCGTAGACGCTGCCCGACGCGCCGTCAGCCGCCGATGCGCTCGAAGCCATCCGCGCTCCACTCCTCACTGCCCACACCGTGATGGATCACGAACAGGCCCTGCGGATCGTAGCGGCGCTTGGCGGCCTGCAGCCGGGGGTAGTTCGGCCCCCAGAACGCCTGCTGCCAGTCTTTCTGGAAGTAGTCGCTCTCCGAGACATAGGCCGGGGCCGAGGGCGCCACCACGCTCAGGGCCTTGTAGGCGCGCGCCACGTTCAAGGCGCCCCGGCGTGCCCGGGGCTCATCCACCGTGCGCCCCAGGCCCGGATACACCGGCCCGCTGGCATTGCCGATAATCGCCAGCGCGAAGGCGTCCAGCACGGCCGGATGGGTGGCCGTGTCGCGGCTGGCGGCCAGCGCCGCCGCCGGCGCACCGAACAGGCCCTTGTTGCAGTGCAGGCCGACATCCATGTGATCGGCGGCCGCACAGATCGCCGCGGCCGCCTGCTCACGCTGCGCATCGTCCAACAGCCCCGATGGCAGCCACGCCGATGCGTAGCCATGCAGGAACCAGCCGACCTGGCCCTGGTCGCCCTTCCACAGCATGTGCCGGGAGGAGGCGCCGTCGCGGGTGTCCTCGGCGATGAGGGCAGGGGCGTGCCGGCGGAAGAAGTCCGCGTCCCAGAAGTCTCTGGCCGGCATCGCCAGTGCCTGCAAGGGTTCGATGAGGGTGTAGGCCGGCCGGGCGCGGATCCAGTCCAGGAACGGCGTCCAGGTCGCTTCGGCGGCGTCGCGCGACAGGCCCTGGAACACCATCGAGATCGACAGCCGGCGCGTGTCCTTGAAGGTGAACTGCTCACCCCAGTGCGGGTTGCACAGGGTGTCGCGGTAGAAGCGGAGCATCTCCACCGCCAGTGCCTGCCAGCTGGCGTCGTCGCTGGCCTGGATCTGGCAGGAGACGCCGCCGAAGGTGTCGGGCAGGTCATGGGTCCGCAGCGTCATCCGGGTGACGATCCCGAAGCTCGCCGCGCAGCCGCCCTTCAAGGCCCAGAACAGGTCCGGGTCGTTGTCGGCGTTGACAGTGCGGATCTGCCCGTCGGCGGTGACGATCTCGGCTTCGAGCAGGCTGGCCGCGGCCGTGCCATGCGCTTTGGAGAAACTGCCGAAGCCGCCGCCGGTGACCAGGCCGGTCACGCCTACCGAGGTACAGCCGCCGCCCTGGACATAGCGCCCACCGCGGGTGGTGACCGCATCGTAGGCATCGATCCACATCGCCCCGGCGCCTACGCTGACCGCCGGCTGCGGCGCCGTGCCCGCGCGGGCGTTGTGGGCGACGAAAGCATCGTGCAGCTCGACCTGGTTCATCGCGCGGGTCCAGACCAGCAGCGAATCCGGCGCGCAGGAGGTGCCGTGATAGCTGTGCCCGCCGCCTTTGACCACCAGGCGCAGGCGGTGGGTGCGGGCGAAGTTCACCGCCGCGGCCACATCGGCGCTGTTGGCGGCGGCCACCACCTTCGCGCTGGGCACTGACCGCCACGTGCCGAAGTAACCACTGGTCTGGGTGAGCGCGGGCGCATCGCCGAGGAAGAACGGATTCTGCAGCTGCTCCAGCGCCGCGGTGCGGGTGGCGGCATCAGCGAGGAAGGGGGACTGCGGCACCGACAGCCGACCGCCGACGGCACGCGACAATCGGTCCCACTCGGCGGCAGCGGGCCACCCTGCTGCGCCCGGCCGGACCCTCGCACGCGTCGCTGCGAAGGCAGGGCCGGCCTTGAGCAGCATCGGCAGCAGCGGCAGGGTCAGCCCGGCCTTGAGGCAATCGCGTCGTTTCATGAGGGTCGTTCCTGCGGCAGTAGCGGGGTTGATGCCAGCGAGTGTGTTCCCGCAGAGGCCCGCCGGCCTTGGCCTGGGGCCGGATGTCGGTGATCAAGGGACGAGTGGCGGGGGCTCGGGGGCGGGCGGCGCCAACCGCAGACACGTCGGTCCCGCGCCGATTGACGCATGCCCGACGCGGCTTACCCTAGTCTGGTTCCATTGCGCTCGCGGCCGTCGCTGGGCGAGTGCCCCACGACATCTGGATCCATGCCCACCTCGAACGACCCCGCCCCCGGCGCACTGGCCACCTTCACCCCGGCCACGCGCGATTGGTTCACGGCAGCCTTCGCTGCGCCCACGCCAGTGCAGGACCATGCCTGGGCGGCGATCAGCGCCGGCCAGCACACCCTGGTCATCGCGCCGACCGGCTCGGGCAAGACCCTGGCCGCGTTCCTGCACGCGATCGACCAGCTGTTCCGCAGCGGTGAGCAGCAGGGCGGTGGGCGGCCGGCGACGGCGACGCCGACGCCCACCAAGCGCGGCACCCGTGTGCTGTATCTCTCGCCGATCAAGGCGCTTGGCGCCGATGTCGAGCGCAACCTGCAGAGGCCCCTGCAGGGGGTGAGTGCCGAACGCCAGCGGCGCGGCGATCCGGCGGTCACCCTGTCCGTCGCGATCCGGACCGGCGACACCACCCCGGCGGAGCGGGCGCGGCTCCTGCGGCGTCCGCCCGACATCCTGATCACCACGCCCGAATCGCTGTTCCTGATGCTCACCTCACAGGCGCGCGAGACGTTGCGCGAGGTGCATACCGTCATCATCGATGAAATCCATGCGGTGGCCGGCAGCAAGCGCGGCACCCACCTGGCGTTGAGCCTGGAGCGCCTGGATGCCCTGCTGCAGGTGCCCGCGCAGCGCATCGGGCTCTCGGCCACGGTGCGCCCGGTGGAGGAGGTCGCGCGGTTCCTCGGCGGCGACCGCCCGGTCAGCGTGGTCCAGCCGCCGTCGCGGCGGGCGCTGGAGGTCCGGATCGTGGTGCCGGTCGAGGACATGGCCGACATTCCGCCGCATCCCGCGGCCGCCGATGCACCCGCTTCCGCCGGCCGGGTCGGCTCGATCTGGCCGCATGTGGAGGCCAGCATCCTGGACCAGGTGCTGGCGCGACGTTCGACGATCGTGTTCGCCAACTCACGGGGCGTGGCCGAAAAGCTGACTGCCCGGTTGAATGAACTGCATGCCGACCGTGTCGCCCGTGGCCAGCTCCCGGCGCTTGCATCGATAGCGGCGGCTGCCCCCGAGCACTACGGGTCGTTCAACGGCGGCACCGCCGGGCGGGCCGCTGGAGCGGACGCGCTGATCGCCCGGTCGCACCATGGTTCGGTCTCCAAGGAACAGCGCCGTGAGATCGAACAGGCGCTCAAGTCCGGCGAGCTGCGCTGTGTCGTGGCCACCTCCAGCCTGGAGCTGGGCATCGACATGGGGCTGGTCGATCTGGTGATCCAGGTCGCCGCGCCGCCGTCGGTCGCCAGCGCGCTGCAGCGGGTGGGGCGGGCCAGCCACCAGGTCGGGGGCATCTCCACCGGCCTGGTCTACCCGCGCACACGGCGCGATCTGATCGATGCGTCCGTGGCGGTCGAGCGCATGCTGGCCGGTGGGATCGAAGCGATCGATCCGCCGCGCAACCCGCTGGACGTACTGGCCCAGCAGACAGTAGCCGCGGCGGCGATGGAGACACTGGACGTGGACGCCTGGTATGCGCGCGTACGGCGTGCCGCGCCGTACCGTTCGCTGCCGCGCAGCGCGTTCGATGCCACCCTGGACATGCTGGCCGGGCGCTATCCCTCCGATGATTTCGCCGGCTTCCGCCCGCGGCTGGTCTGGAACCGGGACACCGGTGCGCTGAGCGCGCGGCCGGGCGCGAAACAGCTGGCGGTCACCAGCGGGGGCACCATCCCGGACCGTGGCATGTTCGGTGTGGTGCTTCCGGAAGGCGAGGAACGTGCCGGGTCGCGCCGGGTCGGTGAACTGGATGAGGAGATGGTCCACGAATCACGGGTCAACGATGTGGTCACCTTGGGCGCCACCTCGTGGCGGATCGAGCAGATCACCCATGACCAGGTCGTGGTGACTCCCGCACCGGGGCGTTCGGCCCGCTTGCCGTTCTGGCGCGGTGAGGGCGTCGGCCGCCCGGCCGAACTGGGCGAGGCGGTGGGTGCCTTCATTGGCGCGCTGGATGCCGGTGTCGCGGAAGCGGGCATGCCGGCCGGGCTGCGGCAGCGGCTGCAGGCCTGCGGATTGGCGGACAACGCGATCACCAACATCGCCGGCCTGCTGGCCGAACAGCGTGAGGCCACCGGCGTGCTGCCCACCGACCGCACGCTGGTGCTGGAGCGCTGCCGCGATGAGGCCGGTGACTGGCGGCTGATGCTGCATTCCCCCTATGGGCGGCGCGTACACGATCCCTGGGCGCTGGCGGTGGCCGCGCGCATCCGCGAACGCTGGGGCGTGGATCCGGCGGTGGTGGCCAGCGACGACGGCATCATCGCGCGGCTGCCCGACGCGGAGGGGCGCCTGCCGGGCGCGGAGCTGTTCCTGTTCGAGCCGGAGCGGCTGCGCAGCGACGTCACGCGCGCCGTGGGCGGCTCGGCCCTGTTCGCCGCGCGCTTCCGCGAATGTGCCGCACGCGCACTGTTATTGCCGCGGCGCACGCCGGGTCGTCGCTCGCCGCTGTGGCAGCAGCGCCTGCGCGCCGGTGAACTGCTGGCCATCGCGCAGGGCTACCCCGAGTTCCCGATCCTGATCGAGACCGCACGTGAATGCCTGCAGGACGTCTACGATCTCGATGCGCTGGGCATGCTGATGCAGCGGCTCACCGACGGCCGCGTGGCGATCGCCGATGTCACCACCGAGGTGCCGTCGCCGTTCGCGGCGAACCTGCTGTTCGGCTATGTCGCCGAGTTCATGTACGGCACCGATGTGCCGCTGGCCGAGCGACGCGCGTCGGTGCTGTCACTGGACAGCGGCCTGTTGGGCGATCTGCTCGGCCAGGTCGATCTGGGCGACCTGCTGGATGCGGGCGTGGTGGAGCAGGTGGGCAGCGAGCTGCAGCGCCTGGCGCCCGACCGCCAGGCACGCGGCAAGGAAGGGGCGGCCGATCTGCTGCGCGAACTGGGCCCGCTCACCGATGAAGCGATGGCGCTGCGGCGGGTCGATGACGATCCTGCCGGGCATCTGCACGATCTCGCCGCCGAGCGGCGTGCGATCCAGGTCCAGATCGCCGGCCGCCTGCACTGGGCGGCCATCGAAGATGCCGCGCGCCTTCGCGATGCGCTGGGGGTCACCCTTCCGCGCGGCATCCCCGAGACCTTCCTGCAGGCCTCATCGGACCCGCTGGGCGAGCTGCTGGGCCGATATGCGCGTACCCATGCGCCGTTCACCACGGCCGAGGTGGCGGCCGCGTTCGGAGTGGGCGTGGCCGTGGCCGATGCGGCACTCACGCAGCTGGAGACGCAGGGCAAGCTGCTCAAGGGTCGTTTCGGTGTGGCGCGTCGCGATGCCGAGGCCGTCGGCGCGGCCGCCGAGCCGGCGCCGCTGGCCCGTCACGAATGGGTGGGTGAGGCGGTGTTCCGTCGGCTGCGGGTGCGCTCGCTGCAGGCGGCACGCGAGGCGACCCGGCCGGTCACGCGCGACGCCTATGCCCTGTTGTTGCTGGAGCGGCATGGGCTGCTGGCCGATGCCGAACAGGCTGCACGTGGCATCACTCACCGCGGGCCGGGTGCGCTGGAGGGCATCGACGGCGTGCTGCGCGTGGTGGACCTGCTGGCGGGCGTGGCGCTGCCGGCGTCGGTGTGGGAACAGCAGATCCTGCCTGCGCGCGTGGTCGATTACGCGCCGGCGATGCTCGATGAGCTGCTCGCTACGGGCACCGTGGTGTGGGCCGGGCACGGGCGGCTTGGCGAGGAGGATGGACTGGTCTCGCTGCACCTGCAGGAATTCGCGGCAGAAACGCTGCCCGCGTTGGCGGTGGCAACCGCGCTGTCGCCGCTGCAGGACGCGCTGCTGCAGGCGCTGGCCGACGGTGGCGCTTACTTCGCGCGCCAGCTGGTCACTGCGGTGGGCACGCACGGGGCGCGGGCCGGCAGCCCGCCCATGGAGATCACCGCCGCGCAGCTGCACGATGCCTTGTGGGGCCTGGCCTGGTCGGGGCACCTGACCACGGATCTGTGGGCGCCGCTGCGTGGCATGGCCGGTGGCCGCGCGCTACGGCCGCGGGTCGCGCGCGCCTCGCGGCGCGGTCGACGCGTCCGTGGCATCCCGATGCACGACACGCCCTTGGCCGACGGCGCGCCGGCGGTGATCGCCAGCTTTGCGGCCCCCGCGCTGGCCGGGCGCTGGTCGCTGTTGCAGCGTGAGGCGATCAGTGACACGGCGCGCGCGGTGGCGCTGGCCGAGGGGCTGCTGGACCGGCACGGCATCGTGACCCGCGGGGCCGCGATGGCCGAAGGGATCGCCGGCGGCTTCCCGGCGCTGCAACAGGTGTATCGCGGCATGGAAGATGCGGGACGGGTGCTGCGCGGGCGCTTCGTGGACGGGCTGGGCGGGGCCCAGTTCGCCGACCGGCTGATCGTGGATCGGCTGCGTGGCGTCGCCGAGGCCCTGCGGCCCGGTGCTGCCGAGGTGGCGATCGGGTTGTCTGCGGTGGACCCGGCCAATCCGTTTGGCACCGTGGTGCCCTGGCCGGTGCACGGCTCGGCGGTCCGGCCGGTGCGACGTGCCGGCGCCGTGGTGGTGATCGGCGGCGGGCGGCTGCTGATGTATCTGGCCCAGGGGGGGCGTCAGCTGCTGACGTTCTTCGACGCGGACGATGTGTCCCTGGCAGGTACGACGGCTGCCGCGGCGCAGGCGCTGGCCAGCGCACTGCGGCGGGGCCGGCGCACCTCGTTCACCGTGGAGCTGATCGACGATGCGCCGGCCCGACGCGATGGCCTGATGGACGCGCTGCGGGCCGCCGGTTTCTCCAGTGCGCCAAAAGGCATCGGCTGGGAAGGATGAGCAGGGGAGGCGAAGACTTACTGATGCGATCTAAGTAGAAACACGCTGGCCGCCATCGCGACCCACACCGACTATTGAGCACCACCGTCGTCGGAGAAGTGCATGGCCAGCTCATCCGCAAAGAAGAAGCCCGGTTCATCCGCAAAGAAGCCCAACATCCTCGTCATCTGGGGAGACGACATCGGCATCTCCAACCTGAGCTGCTACTCGCGCGGGTTGATGGGCTACCAGACCCCCAACATCGACCGCCTGGCCAACGAGGGCATGCTGTTCACCGACTCCTACGGCGAACAGTCCTGTACCGCCGGCCGCTCATCGTTCATCACCGGGCAGAGCGTGCTGCGTACCGGTCTGTCGAAGGTGGGCATTCCCGGTGCGCCGGTCGGGATGAACGAGAAGATCGTCACCATTGCCGCGCTGCTGAAGAACGAGGGCTATACCACCGGGCAGTTCGGCAAGAACCATCTTGGCGATCTGAACCACATGCTGCCCACCAACCATGGGTTCGATGAGTTCTACGGCAACCTCTACCACCTCAATGCCGAAGAAGAGCCGGAGATGTACGACTACTTCCCCAAGGACGAGTTCGGGGATTTCATCGAGACCATCAAGCCGCGCGGGGTGATCCACAGTTTCGCCACCGACAAAGATGACAGCACCGACCAGAAGCGCTGGGGCAAGGTAGGCAAGCAGAAGATCGAGGATACCGGCCCGCTGGACCGCAAGCGCATGCTGACCTGCGATGACGACTTCGCCGAGCGCGCCAAGGGCTTCATCAAGAAGGCGAACGACGACGACACGCCGTTCTTCGTCTGGGTCAACTTCACCCACATGCACCTGTATACGCACACCAAGGAAGAGAGCAAGGGCCAGGCCGGGCGTTGGCAGTCGCCGTACCACGACACCATGGTCGACCACGACAAGAACGTGGGCTCGCTGCTCGATTACCTCGACGAACTGGGCATCGCCGAAGACACCCTGGTGGTGTACTCCACCGACAACGGGCCGCACCGCAATTCGTGGCCGGATGGCGGCATGACGCCGTTCCGCAGTGAGAAGGACACCAACTGGGAAGGCGCGTTCCGGATTCCGCTGGTGGTGCGTTACCCGGGCAGGATCAAGCCGGGCTCGGTGTCCAACGAGATCGTCCAGCACCATGACTGGCTGCCGACCTTCCTGGAACTGGCGGGCAACAAGGGCGTGGTCAACGACCTCAAGAAAGGGGTCAAGGCGATCGGGCGCACCTACAAGAACCACATCGACGGCGTCAGCCTGCTGCCGTATCTCACCGGCAAGGAGGAAAAGTCGCCGCGCAAGCTGTTCGTCTACATCTCCGATGATGGCGACATGCTCGGCATCCGCTACGACAACTGGAAGGTGACGTTCATCGAGCAGCGCTGCAAGGGCACCATGCAGCTGTGGGGCGAACCGTTCACGGTCATGCGCATTCCCAAGATCTACAACCTGCGCACCGATCCGTACGAGTTCGCGGATGTGACCTCCAATACCTATTGGGACTGGTACATCAACCACGTCTACATCGTGTACGGGGCGATCGCGCTGCTCACGAAATTCAACGAGACGTTCGTGGACTTCCCCAAGATCCAGAAGCCGAACACGTTCACGGCCGACCAGGCCGTGGAGAAGCTGCAGGAAGCAGTGACGGGCAAGTAGCGGCTGCGGCCATCGCGTGGAAGGATCGACGAACGGGGGGGCGGAATGTCCCCCCATTCGCGTGCCCGTTCCGTCAGGCGGCCTCGGAGGCTGCCTGTTCGTGGGTCGGGGCGTACGCCGGGTAATCGACGTAGCCGGCCGCGCCGCCGCCATAGAACGTTTCGCGATCGGCAGGGGCCAACGGCCAGCCATGCTGCAGGCGTGCCACCAGGTCCGGGTTGCTGATGAAGGCAGTGCCGAAGGCCGCCAGGTCGATCAGGCCCGCATCGATCAGCTGCTCGGCGCGCTCGCGGGTCATGCCGCCGGCGAGGATGAGTGCGGTCCCGGGCAGATGCGGCTTGAGCGTGCGCAGCAGGCCACTGAAGCCCGAATCGCCCGCGCCATCGACCGACTTCTGGCCGACCTTGAAACCGGACTGGTCCATCAGGTGCACATACGCCAGGCCGCGCTGCCCGATGGCCTGGATCAGGGCGGTGTAGGTCGCGTCGATCTCCGGGTACAGCGGCATGTCGAACAGCTGGCCATAGGGCGACAGACGGATCGCGGTGCGCGACGCGCCGATGCGGGCGACCACCGCGTCGATCACCTCCAGCGTGAAGCGCAGGCGGTTGTCGAGCGTCTGCGGACCATACGCGTCGGTCCGATCATTCACGAGCGGGTTGATGAACTGCTCATGCAGGTAGCCGTTGGCGCCGTGGATCTCCACGCCGTCGAAGCCGGCCTCGATGGCATTGGCGGCCGCCTGTGCGAAGTCGGCCACGATGCGCGGGATCTCATCGGTCTGAAGCTGGCGAGGCGCCGGTGAGGCGACCAGCGCGGGCGTGCCGGTGTCGTCATAGCCGAACGCCTGCGCGCCGACCGGCAGCTTCGAACTGGCGCTGACCGGACGCGCAGCGTCGGCCTGGATGGTCGGGTGGGAGACGCGGCCCACATGCCAGAGCTGCGCGAACATGCGGCTGCCCAGGGCATGGACCGAATCGGTGGTCAGGCGCCAGCCGGCGATCTGCTCGGCGGTGAAGATGCCCGGGTTGAACAGATAGCCCTGGCCTTCGCGGGAAATGGGCGTGCCTTCACTGACGATCAGGCCCGCGGTGGCGCGCTGGGCGTAATACAGCGCGGTGCG
This sequence comes from Stenotrophomonas sp. Steno-Z10-BAI, assembly GCF_056393115.1. Taxonomy (NCBI): domain Bacteria; kingdom Pseudomonadati; phylum Pseudomonadota; class Gammaproteobacteria; order Lysobacterales; family Lysobacteraceae; genus Stenotrophomonas; species Stenotrophomonas sp. Steno-Z10-BAI. The sequence continues at coordinate 347,504 of NZ_JBWJOZ010000002.1, forward strand.
CTCGTCGGCGGCGTCATGCGGGGCGCGTGCACGGGTCAGCGGGGCCATGACCACGCGGTTGCGCAGCGGGATGCCCGCGAGGTCGAACGTATTGAAAAGGGAGCTCATGGGGGTTCCTGAGGGTGCGAGGGGGAGGGGCGTGGCGGGTCCGCCATGCGTTCCCCTCATCGTATGGGCGTGCGATATCGGCCACAATGCGATGATTCGGCAAATGACTATTGCTGAAACAGCAATCAGGTTCCCAAGGCGCCCACCATGCAGCTCAAAGCCCTCCGCTATTTCCTCACCGTCGCCGCCACCGGCAGCTTCCTGGCCACGGCGCGCCAGTACCGGGTGCCAGCCTCATCGGTGTCGCGCTTCATCGCGGCGCTTGAACAGGACGTGGGGCACCAGCTGTTCTACCGGAGCACCCGGGCGGTGCGGTTGACCGAGGCGGGCGAGCAGTTCCACCAGCAGGTGCGCGACGCCGTGGATCTGCTCGATGACGCGGTCGGGCAGCTGGAAGGCCGCGACGCCGAGCTGCGCGGCCTGATCCGCATCAACGCCCCCGAGTCGCTGGGGCGGCTGCACATCGCGCACATCGTCAACACGTTGCAGGCGCGGTATCCCGAGCTGATCGTCGAGCTGACCCTGACCGACACGCTGATCGATCCCGTCCAGGAAGGCGTGGATATCATCATCCGGGTCGGGCTGCTGATGGATTCGGGGCTGATCGGCAAGGTCATCGCGCCCCACCGCAACATCCTCGCCGCCAGCCCGACCTATCTTGCCGCGCATGGCACGCCGGTGGTGCCGGAGGATCTGCTGCAGCATCAATGCCTGGTCTACAAAGGGCAGCTCGGCATCCAGAAGTGGTATTTCCGTTCCTCGCCGGAGGTACCGTTCAAAGCGGTGAACGTGACCGGCCCCCTGCGCAGCAACAATGCCGAAGCGCTGCTGGCGGCAGCCATTGCAGGGCGTGGCGTGGTGCTGTTCCCCACCTGGCTGTTCAACGCGGAAATGCTGCGTGGCGGCAGCATGGTCACGCTGCTCGGCGACTGGGAGTTTTCCCCGCAATCCGAACGGGTGTATCTGCAGCTGCTCTCGCCGGAAAACAGACTGCGCTCACGCAAGGTCCGCGAAGTGTCGGCCTTCCTCACCGAGGCGATCGGATCGCCGCCGTACTGGGATCGTGCTGATCCGTGAGCCATGGGCACCCCCATCACACCGGGGGTGGCAGGATCGGAAGAGATTCGCCCCCTCACCAGGAGACCACCATGGCTTCGACCGTTGTCCTGACCCGATCATGGGTCATCCATCCGTTCCACGCCGCTGTACTGGGCGGCGTGCTGCCGCTGTTCCTCGGCGCACTGCTGGCGGACTACGCATACTGGAGTTCGTACGAGATCCAGTGGGCCAACTTTGCGTCCTGGCTGCTGATCGGTGCGATGGTGATGACCACGCTGGCCCTGCTGTGCGGGATCGTTGGTCTGGTCCGTGGCAGTCGCAACCTCGCTTACGTGGTGATTCTGGCGGTGATATGGGGCGTGGGCTTCATCAACTGCCTGCACCATGCGCGCGACGCTTGGGCAGTGATGCCGGCGGGGCTGGTGCTCTCGGTGATCCTGACGGTGCTGGCGCTGGTCGCCACCTGGGTGGGCCTGTCCAGCCTGCGCGTGGGAGGTGTGCGATGAGCCGCCAGACGACGTTCCGCCTTCTTTCGGTGTCCGCGCTTGCGGTCGCACTCGCTGCCTGCAGCGGCAAGGCGCCCGAGCTGGAGCAGTATGGCGGCAACCCGGAGATGCCCAAGCCGCATCGCGGGTTGATGCCGGACATGACCATCGCCAAGCCGGCGCAGTGGGGCGACATGTTGCCGACGGTGCCGAAGGGCTACCGCATCTCGGCGATCGCCACCGATCTGGGCATTCCGCGGCAGACCCTGGTGCTGCCCAACGGCGATATTCTGGTCGCTGAAGGTCGTGGCGGCAGTGCGCCTGCCCTCAAGCCGAAGGATGTCATTGCCGGCAAGATCAAGGCCAAGGGCAACACGTCAGTCAAGAGCGGCAACCGCCTGACCCTGCTGCGCGACGCTGATGGCGACGGCACCTACGAACTGAAAACAGTCTTTGCCGACAAGCTCAACGCGCCGTATGGCCTGGCGATGATCGGCAATGCGATCTACGTGGCCAACCAGGATGCGGTGGTGCGCTTTGACTACCAGGAAGGCCAGACCAAGGCGAGCGGCGCACCAGTGAAGCTGACCGATCTGCCCGCGGCGATCAACCATCACTGGACCAAGGCGATGACCGCCAGTGCGGATGGCCGCTATCTGTACGTGGGTATCGGCTCCAACAGCAACATCACCGAGCGGGGCATGGCGGTGGAGATCGACCGCGCGCGGATCTGGCAGATCGATGTGGCCACCGGCGCGCACAAGGATTACGCCACCGGTATCCGCAATCCCACCGCGCTGGCGATCCAGCCGGGCACCGGCACGCTGTGGGCGGTGGTCAACGAGCGCGATGAGATCGGCCCGAACCTCGTGCCCGATTACCTCACCTCGGTGAAGGAGGGCGGCTTCTATGGCTGGCCTTACAGCTACTGGGGCAAGAATGTGGATCGCCGGGTGATGCCGCAGAATCCGGAAAAGGTCGCCTCGGCCATCGCACCGGATTACGCGCTGGGCTCGCATGTGGCCGCACTCGGGGTGGCGTTCTCGTCGCCGGTGATGGGCACCCGGTTTGCCGATGGCGTCTTCGTTGGCGAGCACGGCAGCTGGAACCGCAATCCGCCGGTCGGCTACAAAGTCGTCTTCGTGCCCTTCAGCAATGGCCGTCCGGCCGGCGAGCCGATCGATTTCGTGAGCGGTTTCTTCGGCGAGGACGGCAAGACGCGCGGCCGCCCGGTAGGTGTCACGGTCGACCCGCGTGGTGCACTGATCGTTGCCGATGACCTCTCCAACACGATCTGGCGGGTCACTCACGACGGGACGCCCGCCCAGCCATAATCCTTTACGGGGACGGAGGGGATTAATAATTACCTCCGTCCCCGTTAAGAGGGGGCTTGACCTTCCCATGATGGGAATCTTTAGGGTGGCAGGTAACCTCACCCCAAGGACTGCCCCATGTCTTCTGTTGCTTCCCGGTCCGGCGCGCCGCTCAGCCGCCTGAGCCTGCCCATCGAGGGCATGACCTGCGCCTCCTGCGTGGGCCGGGTGGAGCGCGCGCTGACCGCCGTCCCCGGCGTGCAGACGGCGTCGGTCAACCTGGCCACCGAGCGGGCCGATCTCAGCTTCATCGGGGCGCCCGATCCTCAGGCGGCGGTCCGTGCCATCGAACGCGCCGGCTACACCGTGCGCGAAGCCACCACCGAACTGAGCATCGAAGGGATGACCTGCGCGTCCTGCGTTGGTCGCGTGGAGCGCGGCCTTGCGCAGCTGCCGGGCGTGATCGCGGCCAGCGTCAACCTGGCGACCGAACGGGCGCAGGTGCGTCATCTGGCCGGTACGGTCTCCGTCGCCGATCTGCTGGCTGCCGTGGAAAACGCCGGCTACACCGCGCGCGTTGCAGGCGTGAGCACGGCTGCGGCCGGTGATCAGGAGGAGGAACGCCGCGAAGGTGACGCCCGCGCGCTGCGCCGCTCCCTGTTGCTGGCGGCGCTGCTGACCCTGCCGGTGTTCATCCTGGAAATGGGCTCGCACCTTGTCCCGGCCATGCACCACTGGGTGATGCATACCGTTGGCCTGCAGACCAGCTGGTACCTGCAGTTCGCGCTGGCCACGCTGGTGCTGTTCGGGCCGGGCCTGCGCTTCTTCCGCAAAGGCGTGCCGGCACTGCTGCGCGGCGCCCCGGACATGAACTCGCTGGTCTCGCTCGGCACCGCGGCGGCCTATGGCTACTCGGTGGTCGCCACCTTCGCCCCGGGCGTGCTGCCGCCGGGCACCGCCAACGTCTACTTTGAAGCGGCGGTCGTCATCGTGACCCTGATCCTGCTCGGGCGAACGCTCGAGGCGCGGGCGAAGGGCCGTACCTCGCAGGCGATCAAGCGCCTGGTCGGGCTGCAGGCGCGGACTGCACGCGTGCAACGTGGCGGTGAGAACGTCGAGGTGCCGCTGGACGAGGTCACGCTCGGCGATGTCGTACTGGTCCGCCCGGGGGAGAAGGTGCCGGTGGACGGCGCGGTGGTGGAGGGGGCGTCCTATGTGGATGAGAGCATGATCACCGGCGAGCCGGTACCGGTGGCCAAGGCCGTGGGCGCCGAGGTGGTCGGGGGCACCCTCAACACCACCGGTGCCTTCAGCTTCCGTGTCACCAAGGTGGGCGGGGATACCGTGCTGGCCCAGATCATCCGTCTGGTCGAGCAGGCACAGGGCTCCAAGCTGCCGATCCAGGCGCTGGTCGACCGGGTCACCATGTGGTTCGTGCCGGCGGTGATGGCTGCAGCCGCGCTGACCTTCCTGGTGTGGCTGGTGTTCGGTCCGGCACCGGCGCTGACCTTTGCGCTGGTCAATGCGGTGGCGGTGCTGATCATTGCCTGCCCTTGTGCGATGGGCCTGGCCACGCCGACCTCGATCATGGTCGGCACCGGCCGCGCGGCGGAGCTGGGCGTGCTGTTCCGCAAGGGCGAGGCGCTGCAGGCACTGCGCGATGTGAGTGTGATCGCGCTGGACAAGACCGGTACGCTGACCAAGGGCCGTCCCGAACTGACCGACCTGGAGCCTGCCGATGGTTTCCAGGCCGATGAGGTGCTGGCGCTGGTCGCTGCGGTGGAAACCCGCTCGGAGCATCCCATCGCCGAGGCCATCGTGGCTGCCGCCAAAACGCGTGGGCTGGCACTGGCGCCCCTCGAGCGCTTCGAGGCGGTGCCCGGCTTCGGTGTGTCCGCGCAGGTCGGTGGCCGCACCGTGGCCGTCGGCGCGGACCGCTACATGACCCGGCTGGGTCTGGATGTGACCGCCTTCCGGCCCACCGCGCAGCGGCTCGGCGAGCAGGGCAGGAGCCCGCTGTATGCCACCATCGATGGGCGTCTGGCGGCGGTGATCGCCGTGGCCGACCCGATCAAGGAAAGCACCCCCGCGGCGATCCAGGCCCTGCACGCGCTGGGCCTGAAGGTGGCGATGATCACCGGTGACAACGCGGCCACGGCGGCGGCCATCGCGCGCCAGCTGGGCATCGATGAAGTGGCCGCCGAGGTGCTGCCCGATGGCAAGGTCGCCGCGCTCAAGCGTTTCCGTGCGGGTGGCGCCAAGGTGGCCTTCGTCGGTGACGGGATCAATGACGCACCGGCGCTGGCCGAGGCCGATGTCGGCCTGGCCATCGGCACCGGCACCGATGTGGCGATCGAGGCGGCCGACGTGGTGCTGATGTCCGGCGACCTGCGCGGCGTGCCCAACGCGATTGCCCTGAGCCAGGCGACGATCCGCAACATCAAGCAGAACCTGTTCTGGGCCTTCGCCTACAACGCGGTGCTGATCCCGGTGGCCGCTGGCCTGCTGTACCCGTTAAACGGCACGCTGCTCTCGCCGATCTTCGCTGCGGCGGCGATGGCATTGTCCAGTGTATTCGTGCTCGGCAATGCGCTGCGGCTCAAGCGATTCCATGCACCGATGCAGGCCGATACGCTGGGCACCGGCATGGTGGAAAGTGAGATGAGGACCGGACGATGAATATCGGTGAAGCCGCGACGTTTTCGGGCGTGTCGGCAAAGATGATCCGCTATTACGAGCAGATCGGCCTGATCCCGCCGCCGGCGCGCTCGGAGGCGGGCTACCGGCACTACAGCCCGCAGGACGCACACAGCCTGCGCTTCATCCGCCGCGCGCGCGATCTCGGTTTTTCAGTCGAACAGATCGGCGAACTGCTGGTGCTGTGGCAGGACCGCGAGCGTGCCAGTGCCGACGTCAAGGCGGTGGCGCTGTCGCACGTGGGTGGGCTGAAGGCGAAGATCGCTGAGCTGCAGGCGATGGTGCAGACGCTGGAGCATCTGGCCGCGCACTGCCACGGCAATGACCGGCCGGATTGCCCGATCATCGCCGGCCTGGCCCAGCCCGTTTCCGCGCCGGCGGAGACCGCATCAGCCGGCAAGCCTCGCAAAACCCCGTTGTTCGGTGCGGATACGCCGGTGTCCTCGCGCGGGCGCGCGGCCCGCACGCCACAGTCCTGATCGACCCGGTGGCGTTCATGCCCTGCACAAAGGGCGCGGACGCGTTAAGGCCTTGACCTTGCCACGTTGTCATCCCCGACAGTGGGCTGACACCCACCACGGCGAGGTCGCCCGATGCATCGTTTCACCCTTCCCACCATGACCTGCGGCGGCTGCGCCCGCTCCGTCACCAAGGCCCTGCAGGGCGTTGATCCACACGCACGCATCGAGACCGATCCGCCCGCGCGCGAAGTACGCGTGGAGAGCGACCGCGAGCGGGCCGCCTTCCTGGCCGCGCTGGCCGATGCTGGATTCCCTGCCACGCCATGAGTTGGCGGTCCCACGCCATCCCGGAGGACAACGCATGTGCATGAAACATCTTCTGCCGCTGCTGCCGTCCCTGGCGGCGTGGGGCACCGTGAAATCCGATGCCGTCGCGGCGGCTCAGGCCTTGGTGGCGGACGCGAGTCGCTTCACCAGCACCTCAGCCGCTTCGGCCGACGAGGCCGGATTCTGGCCGGTGATCAGCAAGCCATCGCTGACCACATACGAGCCCCAGTCCGGTCCCTTGGAATAGTGGCCGCCCGCCGCCTTGAGCATGTCCTCGACCAGGAACGGCACCACCTCGGTCAGGCCGACGGCATCTTCTTCGGTGTTGGTGAAGCCCGTGACCTTCTTGCCCTGCACCAGCGGGGCACCCTCGGCAGTCGTGACGTGACGCAGCACGCCCGGCGCATGGCAGACCAGCGCGACCGGCTTGCCGGCGGCGATGAAGGCTTCGATCAGCGCGATGGAGTGGGTGTCTTCGGCGAGGTCCCACAGCGGGCCGTGGCCGCCGGGATAGAACACGGTATCGAACTCGGCCTGCGAAACGCTGTCCAGCCGCACGGTGTTGGCCAGCTGCGCGTTGGCATCCGCGTCTGCTTCGAAACGGCGGGTGGCGTCGGTCTTGAAGTCCGGTTCGTTGCTTTTGGGATCCAGCGGCGGCCGCCCACCCTTGGGCGAGGCCAGCACGATCTCGGCGCCCGCATCCTTGAAGGTGTAGTAGGGCGCGGCCAGCTCTTCCAGCCAGAAGCCGGTCTTCTTGCCGGTGGCGCCGAGTTCGTCGTGCGAGGTCAGAACGATGAGGACTTTCATGGATGATGCTCCTGTGGGTGCTTGATTAGACTGGTCGTCTAGTGATGGGGCCGAGAAAAACACGCCGATGCCGGCGTGCGTGAGACAGGCCTTTGTCAGGGGGCGGTATGCAGAAGGCGGGCGGTCAACGCCACGGCGTCATCGAACGGGCCGGTGGTGCGGGCGATCTTGACCATGATGCTGGTCCCCAGCCACAGCTGATACAGGCTTCGGGCGACCGCCTCGGGCGGCTCCCGTGTTGCCACCGATCCGTCGGCCAGACCCGCTGCAATCGCACGCGCCAGCTGATCGGTGATCCCCGTGGTGCCCCGCTGGAGTGCGGCCCGCATGGGTTCGGAAAGGTCCGCCACTTCGGCACCGAGCTTGACGGCCAGGCACTTGCCCTGGCAGTCCTCGAAGGACTGGCTGTCCTGCCAGGCGCGGAAGTACACCGCCAGTTGCTCGGCCTTGGTCTGGCCCGGCTGGCGGAAGATGCGGTCCATATCGGCGAGATAGGCGCTGAAGTAGTCCTCCAGCAATGCCTCGCCGAAGGCTTCCTTCGAGGCGAAGTAGTGGTAGAACGAGCCCTTGGGAACCCCTGCCGCGGAAAGGACCTCGTTGAGGCCGACGGCGGAAAAGCCTTTGGCGCCCATGATCCGCTGGCCGGTGGCGAGGATCGTGTCACGGACAGGGGAGGCGGTGGTGGGCGAGTTCATGGACGCCACTGTACGCTTGATTAGACCGGTCGTCTAGTGCCTGCTTGCGTGGTCTACGGGAAGCCGGCCAGCGGCCGGCACTCCCTCGTTCGCGGGCGGCGATCGCAGACTCGGAACGGCCGGATCAGGGTATATTCCCCGGCCCCATTTTCATTGCCAGATAGCGCCCCGCCATGAGCACGCCCCGCAAGCATTACAAACACCCCGCAGAATCCGAGATCGGCAACGGCACGATCTACCTCGAGGCGCAGGGCGATGTGATCGTCCGGCAGGTGGAGAGCTACCGCAGTGTGCTGGTCTGGGCCGACAAAACCGGGCAGGCCGATGAGCGCTTCCCGCTGTCCGATCAGCCGCTGTCCTGGCTGGATCTGGATTCGGATGACGCCATCACCGCCAGCCAGTTTGAAGCCGTCTGGAAGCAGGCCAAAGCCGTTTCCGGCTGAGCGGGCCGAAAGGCTGGCGTCACACCGTCCAGCCGGGCCTTTCCGCCGCCACATGCATCAGCTGATCCAGCTGGCGCAGCGCCCGGTGCAGTTCCTGCCGGTTGGCGGCGGCACCCAATGAGATCCGCACCGCATCGTTGATCGCCACCCCTTCGGGCGTGAACGCCGATGACGGTGCGATGCCCAGCCCCTGCAGGCGCGCGGCGTGGGTGAGGCTGGCATCGGTCCAGTGCGCGGGAAGACGGCACCAGGCGTGCACGCCCGCGCAATGCTGCAGGAACCGCGGCGACAACGCCGACCGCGCCAGATAGCGTCGTTCGGCCGCTTCGTCCTGCACCAGTGTCAGCATGGCCTGGGCGGAGCCGTCCAGGATCAGCTGCGTCACCAGGGCGTTCATCAGTGGCGGTGCCATCAGGTTCACCGCGCGCAGCGCATCCAGCATCGGCTGCCGGTCCATGCCTTCGGGAAGGCGCACGAAGCCGGTGTGCAGGCCTGGACTGAGGCACTTGGAGAGCGTGGAGATGTAGCAGGCGTGCCGTGGCGCCAGCAGCGCGAGCGGGGCAGGGGCGTCCTCCAGCAGCAGCCAGTAGGGGTCGTCTTCGATCAGCTGCAGGTGCTGCGCGCGGATCACCTCCGCCAACGCTTCGCGGCGTGCCTGCGGCATCGTGTGGGCGGTGGGGTTCTGCGCGGTCGGGTTGAGATAGACCACGCGCGCACCCCGTTCTTTCGCGGTACGGGCCAGCCCATCCGGGCGCATCCCGTGCTCGTCGCACTCGACCACCTGAAGGTGCCGCTGCAGCACCCGCGCGGCATGCAGCAGCCCGGGATAGACCAGCGGCTCGCACAGAATCGTGTCACCGGCGTCGGTCAGCGCCAGCAACAGGGCGGACAGCGCAGCCTGCGCGCCTTCCGTGACGATCAAGGTGTCGGCATCCAGCTTGCCGAGGATCGGCTTGAGCCACTGTTGTGCAGCCCGATGATCCGCCCGGCTTCCGCCGCCCACGTGATAGGTCATCAGGTTGCCGACGTCGCTGCGGGTCAGCACCGATGACAGGCCACGCTGCAGCATGTCCGCGACCTGGCCGCCGCCGGGGCTGGGCGGCAGGTTCATGCTCAGGTCCACCAGCTGGGCAAGTTCCACCTGCGGCGGCGCGACGAACGACCCCAGCGGGCCACGCGCATCGATCAGCCCGCGCTTGCGTGCCTCGGTGAACGCACGGGTGATGGTGGTGAGGTCCACCTTCAGCTCGGTGGCCAGCGCACGCTGTGCGGGCAGGCGCTGGCCGGGACGTAACGCACCGGACCACACCGCACGTTCCAGCGCCTGCACGATGCGCAGGTACACCGGCCCGTGGCCATCGGCGATGAGGGGGCTCCATTCCATGCGCGCATGGTACGCGCGCCAGGGCGAGCGGCTGCGACAGTGTGTCGCATCATGTATGGATCATGTCGTTGCCTAACGTACGCGGCTGCGGCGGGCACCCTCCATGCATATCGGTCATGCAGGGGGGTGTTCGCCACTTTTCATGATCCGGGCCGCCCGGCCCGGCACTGCGTTGGAAGGGCCGTCACGCATGAACCCCGCTACACACTCCGCTCTCCGCGCCACGCTGGCCGGTCGAGCCCGCGCCGGACGCTGGTTCGGCCTGGCAGCGCTGCTGCCGCTGCTCACAGGCTGCAAGAACCTGGAGCTGTTCAATCCCATGGGCAGCATCGCCGAGCAGGAAATGCAGCTGATCCTGGTCTGCACCGGCCTGATGCTGCTGGTGGTGATCCCGGTGATCATCCTCACGCTGTACTTCGCGTGGCACTACCGCGAGGCGAACAAGAAGGCCACCTACGCACCCAACTGGTCGCACTCCACCGCGATCGAAGTGGTGGTGTGGACGATTCCGTGCCTGATCGTGGTCGTTCTGGGTGTGTTGATCTGGAAGAGCACCCACGCGCTGGATCCCTACCGCCCGATCGAATCGGACACGCCCGCGCTGCGCGTGGAAGTGGTCTCGCTCAACTGGAAGTGGCTGTTCATCTATCCGGACCACAACGTGGCCACGGTCAATGAACTGGTGATGCCGGTCGATACGCCGGTCGCCTTCAAGCTGACCTCCGAGTCGATGATGAATGCCTTCTTCGTGCCGCAGCTGGGCAGCATGGTCTACACCATGCCGGCGATGCAGACCCGCCTGCACCTGATCGGGCACACGCCGGGCACCTATGCCGGGATGTCATCGGCCTACAGCGGCGCGGGCTTCTCGGACATGAAGTTCGATGCGCGGGTGATGACGGCGGCGGACTTCGACCAGTGGCTGGCGCAGGCGCGTGGCACCGCCCAGCACCTGGGCCAGGCCCGTCTGGCTGAACTGGAGAAGCCCACCCATGGCGCGCCGATGCAGCGTTTCGCCAGCGTGGATACCGGCCTGTTCAACAGCATCCTGCGCCGCTATGGCGACATGCCCGACGACGAAATCTGCCTGCCCGGAGAAGAGCCCGGCGCGAAAACCCAACTCGTGAGCCTGGCCGCGTCTGCCAGCCGTACCGCGGAGAACTGATTGTGCTTGGAAAGTTGAACCTCGAAGCGATTCCCTACCACGACCCGATCATCATGTCGGCGCTGGTGGGCTCGCTGCTGCTGGGCGTGGCGATCGTCGCGGCCATCACGTATTACAAGAAGTGGGGCTACCTCTGGACCGAGTGGATCACCTCGGTGGACCACAAGAAAATCGGCGTGATGTACATCATCCTGGCCCTGGTCATGCTGGTGCGTGGCTTCGCCGATGCGCTGATGATGCGTGCCCAGCAGGCCATCGCCGCCAATGACAGCGCCGGCTACCTGCCGCCGGAACACTACGACCAGATCTTCACCGCGCACGGCGTGATCATGATCTTCTTCGTGGCCACCCCGCTCATCGTGGGCCTGATGAACATCGTGGTGCCGCTGCAGATCGGCGCGCGCGACGTGGCATTCCCGTTCGTCAACTCGCTCAGCTTCTGGCTGTCGGCGGTGGGCGCAGTGCTGGTGATGCTGTCGATGTTCGTCGGCGATTTCGCCGCGACCGGCTGGGTGGCGTATCCGCCGCTGTCCGGCATCGAGTACAGCCCCACGGTGGGCGTGGACTACTACATCTGGTCATTGCAGGTCTCCGGCATCGGCACCACGCTGACCGGCCTGAACTTCATCGTCACCATCCTCAAGATGCGTGCGCCGGGCATGGACCTGATGAAGATGCCGGTGTTCACCTGGACCGCATTGATCACCAACATCCTGATCGTGGCGATCTTCCCGGTGCTGACCGCGACCCTGGCGCTGCTGACCATGGATCGCTATTTCGGGATGCATTTCTTCACCAATGACGCCGGCGGCAACGCCATGATGTACGTCAACCTGATCTGGATCTGGGGCCACCCGGAAGTCTACGTGCTGATCCTGCCGTGCTTCGGCGCGTTCTCGGAGATCATCGCTACGTTCTCGGGCAAGCCGCTGTTCGGCTACCGCTCGATGGTCTATGCCACCTCGTCGATCGGCATCCTGTCGTTCTTCGTGTGGCTGCACCACTTTTTCACCATGGGCTCGGGTGCGAACGTCAATGCCTTCTTCGGCATCATGACCTCCATCATCTCGATCCCCACCGGGGTGAAGCTGTTCAACTGGCTGTTCACCATGTACCGCGGCAGGATCCGTTACCACTCCTCGACGATGTGGACCATCGGCTTCATGGTCACCTTCGCGCTGGGTGGCATGACCGGCGTGATGCTGGCGATCCCGGGTGCGGATTTCGTGCTGCACAACAGCCTGTTCCTGATCGCGCACTTCCATAACGTGATCATCGGCGGCGTGGTGTTCGGCTGCCTGGCCGGCATCAGCTTCTGGTTCCCGAAGGCCTTTGGCTTCACCCTCAACGAGCGCTGGGGCAAGATTTCGTTCTGGTGCTGGCTGGTCGGCTTCTATCTGGCCTTCATGCCGCTGTACGTGCTGGGCTTCAAGGGCATGACCCGCCGCATGAACCACTACGGGGTGGAGGGTTACCAGCCGTGGCTGATCGTGGCCGCCATCGGTGCGCTGGTGATCGCCGCCGGTATCGCCGCGATGTTCATCCAGTTCTATGTCAGCGTGCGTGACCGCAAGGCCAACATGGACCTCACCGGCGACCCGTGGAATGCGCGCAGCCTGGAGTGGGCCACGTCCTCGCCACCGCCGTTCTACAACTTCGCCAAGCTCCCGGCGATCACCTCGCTGGAGCAGCATTGGGACGACAAGCAGCACGGCCGGGCCTGGCAACGCCAGGACACCTACGAGGACATCCACATGCCGCGCAATACCGCGTCGGGTGTGGTGATCTCGGTGTTCAGCCTGGTGCTGTGCTTCGCCCTGGTCTGGCACATGTGGGCGCTGGCCGGCATCGGCCTGATCGGTGTGATCGCGACCTTCGTGCTGCGCTCGTATGACCGTGATGTGGACTATTACGTGCCCGCCGCCGAGGTGAAGCGCATCGAAGAGGCGCACTTCGCGCAGATGGAAGGAGCCAAGGCATGAGCGGCGATACCCTGACCGCTGCCACGCAGCACGGGCGGCTCGCGGCCGGTCATCACGACCACGCCCACGAGCACCACGACGACGGCAACAAGACCGTCGTCGGGTTCTGGATGTACCTGATGGGCGACTGCCTGATCTTCGCGGTGCTGTTCGCCACCTTCGGCGTGCTGCTCAACGGAACGGCCGATGGCCCCAGCGGCAAGGACCTGTTCAAGCTCGGCTTCGTGCTCTCCGAAACGGTGGTGCTGCTGCTGAGCAGCTTCACCTTCGGCCTGGCGATGCTCGGCATGCAGGCCGGCAAACGCAACCAGGTGGTGGGCTGGCTGGCCGTGACCGGCGTGCTCGGTGCGGTCTTCATCGGCATGGAGCTGTATGAGTTCGCCGAGCTGATCCATGAAGGCGCCACCCCGGATGTGAGTGCCTACCTCTCGGCGTACTTCACGCTGGTGGCCACCCACGGCCTGCACGTCACCTTCGGCCTGCTGTGGCTGGCGATCATGATCCACCAGGTGCTGACGTTCGGCCTGGACGGCATCGTGCGGCGCCGCCTGGCCTGCCTGAGCCTGTTCTGGCACTTCCTGGATCTGATCTGGATCTGTGTGTTCACCTTCGTCTACCTGAGGGAGTTTGTATGAGCGGCCACGCCACTCTGAAGGGCTACATCCTCGGCCTGCTGCTGTGCCTGGTGCTCACCGGCGCCTCGTTCGGCGTGGTCATGACCGATCTGGTGCCGCAGCCGCTGCGGCTGACCGCCATCGTGGTGCTGTGCGTGGTGCAGCTGGTCGCCCAGTTGGTGCTGTTCCTGCATATCGGGGCAGGGCGCAGCCAGCGCGAGAACACCGGCATCTTCCTGTGCACCGCGTTCCTGATCGCCATCGTGGTGGCCGGTTCGCTGTGGGTGATGCACAACGCCAACCTCAACATGATGCCGATGCAGATGTCGGCCGCGCCATGAGCTGGTCACGCTCGGGTGTCCTGGCTGCCGGGCTGCTGTTGACGTGTTCCGTGATGCCGGTGGTGGCTGCGGCCGCGCAGGCCCACACCGCGGCAACGGTGTCGGTCAGCGATGCGTGGGTGCGCCTGCCACCGCCGGCGGCGAACGTGGCGGCCGGGTATGTGCAGCTGCATAACGGCGGCGGCGAGGACCGGCTGCTGTCGGCCGCGTCCCCGGCGTTTGCCGAGGTGCAGATCCATGCCATGCGCATGGACGGGGAAGTGATGCGCATGGAAGCGCTGCCCGATGGCCTGGCCTTGCCGGAGGGCCAGACCGTCGCGCTGCAGCCCGGGGGATACCACCTGATGCTGCTCAACCCGAAGCGGCCGGTGTCGGCCGGCCAGACGGTGCGGGTGACGCTGCAGTTTGCCCGCAGCGCAGCGCAGGTGGTGGAGTTCAGTGTGCGCGATGGCCTGGTGCCGCACGGGGCGGTGAAGTGACGCGCTGGGCAGCGGCGGGCCTGCTCACGCTGGCGCTGCTGGGCGGCTGCGCCGACCGCCAGGCGCCGGTGATGGGCCAGGCGGCACTGGGGGCGGTCAAGTTTGAGAGCAGCGACGGGCGCACGCTCGCCATCCGCGATCTGCAGGGCAAGCCGACCCTGCTGTTCTTCGGCTTCACCCATTGCCCCGAAGTGTGCCCGCTGAGCCTGGTCAAGGCGGTTCAGATCAAGCAGCTGCTGGGCCCGGCGGCAGCGCAGCTGCAGGTGGCCTTCGTCACCGTCGACCCGCAGCGCGATACGCCTGCGCACCTGCGCGAGTATCTGGCGGCCTTCGATACCACGTTCCTGGGCCTGGCCGCTGACGAACCCGGTACCCGCGCCATCGCCGAAAGCCTGGGCGTGAGCTATCGGCGCGTGGGTGAGGGCGACATGGCCACCTTCGAGCACACCGCCTCGTGGTTCCTGCTCGGCGCTGACGGGCAGCTGCAGGATGTCTACGGCTATGCAATGAACGAACAGGACATCGTCGAGAAGCTGCGCGTGCGGCTGCCGGTGGCGGGAGGGATCGCGCGGCCATGAGCCGGGCCGGCACGCACCGCGCGGACGCCGTGCTGCTGCTCGGCTCGGCCGGCTGCGCGCTCACCGTGCTCGATACCAACGTGGTCGGCGTGGTCCTGCCGACCATCGCCCGCGATCTGTCGGCCTCGTTTGCAGACATCGAATGGGTGGTCAGTGCCTATGTGCTGTGCTTCGCCTCGCTGCTGCTGCCCGTCGGCACCCTGGCCGACCGGATCGGGCGTCGCCGCCTGTTCCTGATCGGCTTGAGCCTGTTCGCGCTGACCTCGGTCGCGTGCGGTATCGCCGGCACCGCCATGGCCTTGTACCTGGCACGGGCCGGGCAGGGGGCGGCCGCAGCGTTCATGCTGGCGCCAGCGCTGTCGCTGATCGGCCATGCGCACCGGACCCCGACATCACGCGCGCGCGCGTGGGCGATCTGGGGCGCGATCATGGGCCTGACCATGGTGCTCGCGCCACTGATCGGCGGCGCTATCGCCACCTGGTTTGGCTGGCGCTGGGCCTTCCATATCAATCTTCCGCTGTGCCTGCTGCTGGCGAGCCTGAGCTGGGCCTTCGTGCCCGAGTCGCGCGATCCGGTCAGCCGCCGCATCGATGTGCCGGGCGTGCTGCTGTTCGCCGGCAGCATGCTGTCCTGGACCTGGGCGCTGATCCGTGGCCCCGTGGAGGGCTGGGGCAGTGCCGCGGTGCTGCCGTGGCTGCTGGCCGGCACCGCGTTGGGCGCGGGCTTCATCGTGGTCGAGCAGCGCCGTGCCCAGCCCATGCTGGATCTGCGCCTGTTCCGTGCGCCTGCACTGGTGGGCGCGGTGCTGGCGATGTTCGCCTACGCCGCCTGCGTGCAGGTGATGGCCTCGTTGCTGCCGTTGTTGCTGCAGAACGCCCGCGGTGACAGCGTGCTGCAGGCCGGCATGCACATGCTGCCGTTCGCGCTGGCGATGCTGCTGCTCCCGTTCGCGGGGCGCCGGCTGGGGACGCGGTGGGTGTCCGGTCGGATCCTGGCGCTGGGCCTGGGCGTTGCCGTGATCGGCAACCTGGGCATCGCGTTGGCGCTGTGGCTGCACAGCGATTCCGGTCTGCTGCTGGCGATGGCCGTGCTCGGCAGTGGCGGTGGCCTGCTCAACGGCGAAACACAGAAGGCGATCATGAGCGTGATCCCGCCGGACCGCGCCGGCATGGCCTCCGGCATCAGCACCACCGCGCGCTTCTCCGGCATCCTGATCGGGTTCGCCACGCTGGGCGCGGTGTTGTCCAGCCACGTACGCGACGCCGCCCGCGGGGCGCTGAGCGAGGCAGGGCAGACAGGGTCGCCGGCGCTGATCGAGCGCGTGGTGGTCGGCGAGCTGTCCGTGTCCGGAGCGGCACACGACACCCTGACACTGCTGGCGCGCCAGGCGTATGCCGATGGCGCCGCGTATGCATTCGTGACCGCAGCGGCGATGGCGCTGGTAGCGATGCTGCTGACCAGCACGCTGATGGCCAGGCGCTAGACAGTCCGAAGCTGGCGTCCGCGCAGGGCGTGGATCCGGCCGGCCGTCACCACGCGCGGGCGCGCACGTCCCAGCAGGCAGCCGTGAACGTCACTGAATCGGCGTCGACGAACGGCTCGAACGCACGCAGCACCGCGTCGATCACCTGCGTTCGGACGTCCGCGACAAGGTCGCCGTTTCGCAGCGCGCTCCCGACCGGTCCCAGCAGCGAAACGTACGTTGCCAGATCCGCGCGTTCGATGCGGCACACCACATCCAGCGGCAGCAGCTCGATATCCTCCCAGCCGCTGTCCCTCAGGATCTGCTCGACCCGGGCCTGGTCGGCAAACGCAAACTGACCCGGTGCCCCGGGCTGGCGAGGTGGCAAGCTCAGCCAGGGTGCCGCGGCGCGCTCGGCGCTGGTCATGAACGCGTTCTCGTCCGGACCGCGCCAGGCCAGCGCCTGCAGCACGCCGCCGCGTTTGGCGGCGCGCTGCAACTGACCGAAGGCCTGCACTGGGTCATCGAAGAACATCACGCCAAAGCGCGACACGATCCGGTCCAGACTCCCGGGTGCGAACGCATGCTGCTGCGCATCGGCGACGATGAAGTCCACTGCCAGCCCGGCGCGCTGCGCGCGTTCACGCGCCAAGGCGAGCATCGGGGCCGAGATGTCGACCCCGGTGACGTGTGCCTCCGGACCCAGCCGCCCGGCAATGGCCAGCGCCACCGCGCCGGTCCCGCAGCCCACATCCAGCACCTGGGCATCGGTACCCGGCGCGATGGCATCGAGCAGGTGAGTGGCCAGCGGTGCGAACATCTGATCGAGGATGCGCTGCGCCTCCACCCAGGCCTCACCGGCCGGGCCATTCCATAACGCGTGCTGCGAGGTGTCGGTCATTGCAGGGCTCGATCTGGCATTGCCAGTGGAATAAGGAGGCTGCACTGTGCCACCTCAACCAACGTTGAGGTCAAGTGGCCAGGCCTCAACCCCGCCACACATCCACGAGAAGTTTCACGTTCAACACGATGATCAACCCGCCGATCAGCCACGACAGCACGATCAGCCAGCGTGGCGCCACCAGCGCCCCCATCTTGGCCTTGTCCGAGACGAACCGCACCAGCGGCACCACCGCGAACGGCAGCTGCATCGAGAGCAGTACCTGGCTCAGCACCAGCAATCGCGCGGTGCCTTGCTCCCCATAGATCGCGGTGACCACCACCACCGGCACGATCGCGATGCCGCGGGTGATCAAGCGCCGTGCCCACGGGGCGATCCGCAGGCGCAGGAAACCCTCCATCACGATCTGGCCGGCCAGCGTCGCCGTCACGGTGGAGTTGATGCCCGAGGCGAGCAGGGCGACCGCGAACAGGGTCGAGGCCAGCCCGACGCCGAGCATCGGCGCCAGCAGCTCATACGCCTGCTCGATCTCCTGCACGTCGGTACGGCCCTGCGCATGGAACACGGCGGCGGCCAGGATCAGGATCGAGGCATTGATGAACAGCGCGAGCATCAACGCGATGGTGCTGTCCGTCACCGCCCATCGCAGCGCACTGCGGCGTCCGGCATCGGTGCGCGGATAAGCGCGGGTCTGCACGATGGAGGAGTGCAGGTACAGATTGTGCGGCATCACGGTGGCACCGATGATGCCGATCGCCAGGTACAGCGCCTTGGGGTCGCTCACCACCTGCGCGTGCGGAATGAACCCGGCGAGCACCGCCTGCAGCGGCGGCGCAGCGATGATCATCTGGATCGAAAAGCAACCGAAAATCACCAGCAGCAGCGCGATCACGAACGCCTCCAGGGCGCGGAAGCCGCGGTTCATCAGCAGCAGCACCAGCACCACGTCTACCGCCGTGATGATCGCGCCGGCCAGCAGCGGGATGCCGAACAGCAGCTTCAAGGCGATCGCGGTGCCGATCACCTCGGCCAGGTCGCAGGCGATGATCGCGATCTCGCACAGCAGCCACAGCCCCAGGTTGACCGGACGCGAGTAATGATCGCGGCAGGCCTGCGCCAGATCACGCCCGGTCGCGATGCCCAGGCGTGCCGACAGCCCCTGCAGCACGATGGCCATCAGGTTGGAGAGCAGGATCACCGAGAGCAGCAGATAGCCGAACTGCGCACCGCCCGCGATATCGGTGGCCCAGTTGCCGGGGTCCATGTAGCCGACCGAAATCATGTAGCCCGGGCCGAGGAAGGCCAGCAGGCGGAACCACCAATGTCCGCCCGTAGGCACCGCGACGCTGGCGTTCATCTCGCCCAGGCTGGGCGTATGCCCGGCCGACGACGGCCAGGCGGGGGAGCTCTCGGGGCGGCGTTGACTGTCCACGGCCGCAATATAGCAGAGGCTATGTTAGTAAGGCTTTGCAATCTGAGGCATCCCAACGCCTTAACCCTGAACCGCGTATCGTCACCGCTCTTTTCAGCTGGAGTGGGTGCATGCGTTGGATCGTGTTGTTGGCCACCTTGGCCATGCCCGTGGTGGCGTGGTTCTCACAGACCGGCATGTTCGGCCCGACCAACGGTGCAGTCTCCGACCAGTACCCCACGTTGCTGGTCGCTGCCGGGTACGCCTTCGCGATCTGGGGCCTGATCTTCCTGTGGGATGTGCTGTTCGGGTTCTGGCAGTTGCGCCTGCGCAAGCCGGACATCATCGGGGTCCGCCCCTGGGCCGCGGCCGGCTTCGCGCTGACCGCCGCCTGGATGCCGGTGTTCTCCAACCAGTGGTTCCTGCCGGCGCTGGCCATCATCTGGGCTGCCTTGCTCTGCCTGATCGTGGCCGCCTACCGGGCCTCGCCGATCACCGCCCCGGGCGGTCAGCGTGCCTGGGCGGCGTACCCGCTCGGGCTGCACGCCGGCTGGCTGTCGTTGGCGGCCTACCTCAATACCGCCCAGGTGATCGTCGCCTACGGCTGGCTGCCGACCGACAACATGCTCGGCTGGAGCCTGGTGCTGCTGGTCCTGGCCACGCTGCTGGTGCTGGTGGTCAACCAGCTGCTTCGCGGGCAT
Source organism: Stenotrophomonas sp. Steno-Z10-BAI (assembly GCF_056393115.1). Classification (NCBI taxonomy): domain Bacteria; kingdom Pseudomonadati; phylum Pseudomonadota; class Gammaproteobacteria; order Lysobacterales; family Lysobacteraceae; genus Stenotrophomonas; species Stenotrophomonas sp. Steno-Z10-BAI. The sequence goes on from NZ_JBWJOZ010000002.1 coordinate 366,918, forward strand.
TTCGCCTATCCAGCCGCCGTCATCTGGGCGCTGGCCGGCATGTACGTCAAACAGTCCGGCTGGGACCTGCCGGGCGCGGCCAACATCGCCACCCTGGCGCTGGTGCTGATCATCATCGTGGTGATCCAGACGGTCTGGCTGCGCGTACGCGCATACCGCCAGCCGCGCGCGATCGCCGCCGCCCACCGTCATCGCCGTTGATTCCTTCTGCAGGAGACACCCCCATGAACATCGTGATGAAGGAGCGCTGCTGATGCGCGCTGCCATCCATACCGCCTTTGGCGATCCGACCCAGATCCTGCACGGCGGCGATGTGCCGCAGCCGACCCCCGCGGCCGGTGAGGTGCGGATCCGCACCGTGCTGGCGCCCATCCACAACCACGACCTGTGGACCGTGCGTGGCCAGTACGGCTACAAGCCCGAGCTGCCTGCGGTCGGCGGCAGCGAAGGCACCGGCGTGATCGAGGCGCTGGGCGAGGGCGTCGAGGGCCTGAAGATCGGCCAGCGGGTCAGCTCCGCCTCGGTGCATGGCACCTGGGCCGAGTACTTCATCGCGCCGGCGCGCATGGTCATCCCCATGCCGGACAGCATCGATGACAACACCGCCGCGCAGCTGATCGCCATGCCGCTCAGTGCCCTGATGCTGCTGGAATTCCTGCAGGTGAAGGAGGGCCAGTGGATCCTCCAGAACGCCGCCAATGGCGCGGTCGGCAAAGCCTTGGCGATGCTGGCCAAGGCGCGTGGGGTGCACTGCATCAACCTGGTGCGGCGCGATGCCGGCGTGGCAGAAATGGCTGAGCTCGGCATCGACCACACCATCTCCACCGCGCAGTCGGACTGGATGGCGCAGGTGCAGGCCAAGGTCGGCAAGGCCTCGATCGCCGCCGCCGTGGATTCGGTCGGCGGACGCGCCAGCAGCGAGCTGATGACGCTGCTGGGCGATGGCGGCACGCTGGTCTCGTTCGGCTCGATGACCGGCGAGCCGATGCAGCTCAGTTCGGGCGATGTGATCTTCAAGCAGGCCACGGTGAAGGGCTTCTGGGGCAGCAGGGTCAGCCAGGCCATGGCGCCGGAGGACAAGCGTCGCCTCGTTGGCGAACTGCTGCAGCTGGCCGCGCGCGGTGGATTGAGCCTGCCGGTGGACGGCGTGTTCGGGCTGGACGAGGTGGCCGCTGCCGCCAAGGCCAGCCTGGAGCCGGGCCGCAACGGCAAGGTGCTGCTGCGTCCCTGATGTACACGGTCGGTTCTACCGGCCTGCGCGCAACGCCTCGATCACGACCTTCATGGCGCTCGAGGATTGCCGGCGGCTGGGATAGTAGGCGTAGTACCCGTCGAAGGGATCGCACCAGTCCTCCATGACACGCCGCAAGGTGCCGGCGGCGATGTCATCGCGCACCATGTCCTCGGGCAGATAGGCCAGGCCCGCACCAACGAGTGCGGCACGATGGATCGCGCTGCTGCCGTTGAAGGTCCACTGACCATCCACGCGCACGTTCACTTCCTCGCCGTCCTTCTCCAGATCCCACACCATCAGCCCGCCGTGGGTGGGCAGGCGCAGCCCGATGCAGTTGTGCGCGGCCAGGTCGGCCGGCAGCTGCGGCGCGGCATGCGTGGCGAAGTAGGCCGGGCTGGCCACGATCGCCATGCGCAGCGGCGGGCTGATCGGCACGGCAATCATGTCCTTGGCCACGCGGCCGCCCAGGCAAATGCCGATGTCGTAGCGCTGGGCGACGATGTCGGCCAGGCCATAGTCGATGGTCAGTTCCACATGCAGGTCGGGGTAGGCGGGCAGCACGGCGGACAGCCGGGGCCACACGAGCGTGTTGGCGGCATGCTCGGCCGTGGTGATGCGGATCGTGCCAGCGGGCCGGTCACGGTACTCGCTGATCGCGGCGACCTCGGCCTCGATCTCCTGCATGCGCGGTGCGACAGTGTCATACAGACGTTCACCGGCCTCGGTCATGGAGACGCTGCGCGTGGTGCGGGTCAGCAGACGCACCCCGAGGCGCTCTTCCAGCCCGCGCACCGTGTGGCTGAGTGCGGATTGCGAGACACCCAACTGCGCCGCCGCACGGGTGAAGCTGCGCTCGCGCGCGACGGTGACGAACACCTGCAGATCGTTGAAATTCTCGCGGGCCATGGGGCAGTGCCAAGGGCGCATGGCAGTCATGCGCGCCCATGATGAGCGCGGCGGACTGATGAACTCAAGCGGCTTTCTTTCGTGATTGATGAGCTGCGGTCATGGCTGCATGCCGATCGGGGCGGCTAGTGCCCGTGCGGGGGCAGGCCTACAGTGACCCTCCCGGCGGCGCGAACCGCCGCTCCCCACAGGAGATCGCTTCATGGACCTGTTCACCGCAGCACTGTCGCTTTCCATGGTGGCCACCGTACCCGCCGAGACCGCGCCCATCCGCATCACCAGTGCCGGTACCGCCCCTTCGGCGGCCGGCCCGGCGGACTACTTCACCGGTCGTGTGCGCATCGATGCACCGTTCCAGACCGATGCGCCGGCGCGCGTCGGCGGGGCCACGGTCACTTTCGAGCCCGGCGCACGCACCGCGTGGCATACCCATCCACTGGGTCAGACCCTGATCGTCACCGCAGGAGTGGGCAGCGTGCAGGAATGGGGCAAACCCGTGCGGGAGATCCGCCCGGGCGACATCGTCTGGATCCCGCCGGGCGTCAAGCATTGGCATGGCGCGAAAGCGGCCACCGCAATGACCCATATCGCGATCGCCGAAGCAGTCGATGGCTCACCGGTGACGTGGATGGAGCAGGTCAGCGACGCGCAATACAGCGGCAACTGAACCACGCCCCGCGATGGGGACGGCCGTGTCACATCCACCTGCGTACCCTGACAGGCGGATTGAAACAGGAGAACCGTCTTGAGCACTGTCTTCATCGTTGGCGCGGCCGGCAAGGTCGGCCGTCATCTGGTCAAGCAGTTGGCCGACAAGCAGCATCACGTACGTGCGCTGCATCGACGCGCCGAGCAGGCCGCTGAACTGAGCGACCTGGGCGCAACGCCGGTCACCGGTGATCTCACCGCCACCGACGTGGACACGCTGGCCGGCCAGATGCGCGGCAGTGACGTGGTGGTGTTCACGGCCGGTGCCGGTGGCGCAGGGGTGGACGTGACCAACGCCATCGACGGCCGTGGTCTTGAACTGGCGGTGGATGCCGCCCGGCAGGCGGGCGTGCGCCGCTTCCTGCTGGTCTCGGCATTCCCGGAAGCCGGCCGCAACAAGGGCATGGGCGAGGGCTTCGAGAATTACATGACGGTCAAGAAGCGCGCCGATGTGTATCTGGCCGCGACCGATCTGGACTGGGTGATCCTGCGCCCGGGCACCTTGAAAGATGCAGCAGGCACGGGCCGCGTCACGGCCGGCCCGGCGATCGCCTATGGCGATATCCCGCGCGCGGATGTGGCTGCCGCGTTGGTGGCGCTGGTGGAACATCCGAAGCTGCGGCACACGATCATCGAGTTGACCGACGGCGATCAGCCGGTCGATGAGGCGATCGCGCAGCTTGGCCGAGGGTAAGCGGTAAGCGGGAGGTGGGAGGTGGGAGGTGGGAGGTGGGAGGTGGGAGTCCGGGTGGGCGGCAATGGTAAAATCACCTTTCCACCCGCAACACAGACGAGCACGCCATGACCAATGCCCCCTTCTATCCCATCGGCACCCCCGGCCAGCCCTGGGGCGCAGCGGAGAAGGCGCAGTGGCGTGCCCGCCAGGTGCCGCAACGGCGTTATGCCGATGATGTCCTGCCAGCGGTCGACGCGCTGCGCGATGCGTTCGATGTGAGCCAGTACGGCACGCTGGATTACGCGCCGGACCAGTACCCGCTGTTCGCGGTGCGCAGCCGCGACTGGAATCCGGCGTTGCCGACGATGCTGGTCACCGGCGGCATCCATGGCTACGAAACCAGCGGCGTGCAGGGCGCACTGCAGTTCCTGCAGACCCGCGCAGCGGAGTATGCCGGCCGCGCCAATCTGCTGGTGGTGCCCTGTGTCAGCCCTTGGGGTTACGAACGCATCCAGCGCTGGAACGCCGAGGCGATCGATCCGAACCGCTCGTTCATGGCCAACAGCCCGGCGGCCGAGTCCGCGGCGCTGATGGCCCTCGTCGCGCCGCTGCGCGGCAGCATCGCGATGCATATCGACCTGCACGAAACGACCGACACGGATGAGACCGAGTTCCGCCCGGCCCTGGCCGCACGCGACGGCAAGCCGTTCGAACCGGGGCTGATTCCCGATGGTTTCTATCTTGTCGATGACAGCGAGAACCCGCAGCCTGCGTTCCAGACCGCGGTCAATGCGGCGGTGGAGCGGGTGACCCACATCGCGCCGGCCGACGAGAAGGGCGAGATCATCGGTTCCCCGGTGGTCGCCCCGGGGGTGATCGAGTACCCGCTCGAAAAGCTGGGCCTGTGCGCCAGCGTCAGCGGTGCCAGATACACGACCACCACCGAGGTGTATCCGGACAGCCCGCGCGCCACCCCGCAGCAGTGCAATGACGCCCAGGTGGCGGCGATCTGCGCGGCGATCGATTACGCGTTGGCTGGCCCCAGGAACTGATCCAGCAACCACAGCGCCGCTGGCCCCAGCGGCGCGCCTTTGCGCCATACCGCATCGGTGGAGACCAGCCGCGGCCAGCCGGGCAGGGGCAGCTCCACCAGCATGCCCCGGCCATAGCGCGTCACCAGGGCGCGCGGCAGTTCGGCCCAGCCGAAGCCGTCCTCGGCCATCTCCAGCACCATCAGGTAATCCGAGGCCGACCAGGTGCGGCCGCGTGCATGGCCCTCGCGCGCCGCGTCGCCGCTCAGGCAGATCTGGCGATGGCTGGCCAGGTGCGATTCCTCCGGCGCCTGCAGAGCGGCCAGCGGGTGATCGGCGGCAACAAACACCGCCATCTCCGCGCGCAGGGGCAGGGCGCGCACCGCCAGTTCGGACGGGTAGGCCGGCTGATGCGGCATCAGCCCGAGATGGGCACGCCCGCGCTGCACCACGTCCAGCACGTCACTGCCTTCGGCATCCAGCCATTCCAGTTCGATATCCGGAAACCGCTGTTCGAACCGGCGCAGCAGATGCTGATCCGGGTTGAGCTGATAGATGTCCGAGAACACCAGGCTCAGGCGCGGCTCGACCTCGTCGGCAAGGCGGATGCTCAGCTGTTCGAGGCGATCGGCGGCAGCGAGGATTTCCTGCGCATGGCCGAGCACCTTGAGGCCGTCCTCGGTCAGGACCGGGTAGCGGCCGCTGCGGTCGAACAGCGTGAGTCCCAGGTCGGCCTCGAGCGTGGCGATCGCGGTGCTGATGGCCGACTGGGTCTTTTTCAGGCGCCGCGCGGCGGCGGAGAACGAGCCAAGGGCGGCCGCTTCCACGAAGGCGTGTAGGGATTCGGGGCCGTAGCGCATGGATGTATCGCCTTTATCGATGGATTCCATCTTTGGCCTGATGGAAATGCCGATGATACTGGCCGCGTCGCTTGGGTGTCATGCCCCGGCCGCAATCAAGGAGTTTTCCATGCACACACAGGTGCATCCACAACCGCGTGCCCGTGGCGGTCTGATCGCCTGGGCCTGCCTGACCGTGGCGATCGTCGCTGAAGTGGTCGGCACCTCATTCATGGCCGATGCCGCCCGTCATGGCGGCTATCTGGGCTATGTCGTGATGGCCGTCGCGCTGGCCATTTCGTATTACTTCCTGGCGCTGTCCGTGCGTGGCATTGCGGTCGGCGTGGCCTACGCCGTGTGGGAAGGCCTGGGCCTGACGCTGCTGACAGTGGTCGGCATTGTCGTGTTCAAGGACAGTCTGTCCGTGCAGCAGATGATCGGGCTGGTGATGGCGGCGGTCGGCATCGTCTGCGTCACCCTCGGCGAGGCGCACACGTCATGAACCTCACTGCCTTCCTTTTCGTGCTGTGCTCGGCACTGATCGATATCGCGGCCAACATGATGGTGGCCAAGTCCGATGGCTTCCGTAAGCCCGCCTGGGGTTTGGCCGCGATCGTGCTGGTCTGGATCGCCTTCGCGCTGCTCGGCCAGGCGGTCAAAACCATGGATCTGGCCACGGCCTATGCGATGTGGGGTGCCATCGGCGTGATCGGCACGGCCCTCTGCGGGCGCGCGCTGTTCGGCAACCGCCTGCGCCCGATCGGCTGGGTGGGGATCGCGCTGGTCACCGGTGCGGTGGTGGTGCTGTCCAGTCACTGAGCCCGATCAACGGAACAACTGGTTCAGCACTGCCCCGGAGGCCGCATCGGCGAACCCGTCGAAGCGGCCCTCGTCCATCAGCAGCTGCGAGGCCCGCATCATCCCGCCCCAGGCGGTGCGCGCCATCGCACCTCCGACACTGACCCGGCGCACGCCCATACCGGCGATGTCCTGCAGGGTGAACGGCAGCGCGCTGCCAACCAGCAGGTTGACCGGTCGCGGCGCCACCGCGGCCACCACCGCTTCGATCTGCTCGCGGGTGGTGATGCCCGGCGCATACAGGCAATCCGCACCGGCTTCTGCATAGGCACGCAGACGGGTGATCGCATCGTCCAGGTCGGGGCGGCCGACGAAGAAGTTCTCGGCGCGGCCGATCAGCAGCACGTCCTGGCCAGACGCGTCGATTGCACGGCGCGCGGCACGGACCCGTGCTACCGCATCGTCCAGCGGGCGCAGCGGATGCGCAGGATTCAGGCTGGCGTCTTCAATGGAGATGCCGGCCACGCCGGTGGCGATGGCGCGGATGACATTGCCGCCCACCGCGTCCAGCGTGCCGAAGCCATCGCCGAAATCGGCGTTCAACGGCAGCGGGGTCGCAGCGGCGAGGGAATGGAGATGGGCGAGTGTTTCATCCAGCGTCAGCGATCCATCGGCCTGGGCCTGGCTCCACGCATAGCCGGAACTGGTCGACGCCAGCGCCTGGAAGCCGAGACTGTGCAGGTAACGTGCGCTGCCCGCATCCCACGGATTGGGCAGCACGAAGCAGCCCGTGTCATGCAGTGCACGGAAGGCCGCGCGGCGCGGGCGGGGATCGAAGGACAGGGCCGTCATGGTACGCATCCGTTAAGCAGTCACCCGATGGTAACGCCAGCGGCCGCCGCGCCCTTGTTGCGCTGCGCGACCACGTGGGCCGCGCAATGTGCAGGCACCTCAGAACGCGATCGTGCCCTGCAGGTACAGCGTGCGCGGCTGGCCGACGAACTTGCCGCCGTTGTTGTCGGTGGAGCGCGTGTAGTAACGGCGGTCGGACAGGTTCTTGACCCCGATCGCCAGCTTCAGATCGTGCAGCTCCGGCCCGAAGTCGTAGCCGGCGCGCACGGCCACGGTGGCGTAGCCGGGGATGTCGCCGAGGCGGCCGGTCGGGTCTTCCTCGGTCACATAGGTGGCGCCCGGGTTCGGGGTGCCCGGCGAGCGCTGGCCGGACTGGGCGAACACATCGGCGTTGAAGGTCCAGCGGTCGATCGCATAGCGCGCGCCGAACGAGCCCACATTGCGTGAGTACAGCGGCAGGTCCTTGCCGGCAAACGCGCCGGCACGGGCGGTGGCCTCGGTCCAGGTGTAGGTCATCGAGAGCTGGAGGCCGGCCAGTGCGTCGTTGAACTGGCCCATCTCGTAGCGCAGCGCCGATTCCGCGCCGCGGTGACGGGTCGCGCCCAGGTCGGTCCACATGCCTTCGCCGACGATCGAGCGGGCCAGCTGCAGTTCCTTGTCGAAGTCGACGTTGAACAGGGTGAACTCACCGCTCAGGCCGTTGCCGGTGTAGTGCGTGCCCAGCTCATACGTGGTCGCCGACTCCGGGTGCAGGCCTTCGGTGGTCGAGGCCAGCTGGCTGTACTGCTGCGGGCCGAATGACTTGCCGCCATTGGCGAACAGCGACCAGTGATCGGTCAGGCGGTACAGCACCGACAGCGTCGGCAGGGTCTCGCGCGAGTCGATGCTTGGGGTCAGCACGCTGGTGACCGCGCCACTGGTGGCCAGGTTGGTGACGGTGTTGAAGGTGCGGATGTCTTCCACGCGCACGCCCGGGGTGATGGTCCAGTTGCCGATGTCGATGCGGTCATCGATGTAGAACGCGTTGGCGGTCGTGCCGCCGCGGCTGGTCTGGTAGGGCAGCAGCGGCAGATCGACGCCGGCCGCCGCAGCGTTCGGGCGGTAGTAGCTGGTCCGCGAGGCCACCTCGCTGCTGGCTTCCTTCAGGTAGCGGTAGCCCACGCTCACTTCCTGCACCACGGTGCCGGTGGTGAACAGGCGCGAATAGCGCGGCTCCACGCCCAGGTAGTGGTAGCTGCGCGGGGCAGCGGTGAGCCGGCGCTGGCCGTTGCTGGCACCGCTACCGTCCTGCTCGATGTAGCTGCCGCGGAAGGAATCCACGTAGTAACCCAGCACCTCGACGTTGTTGCTGCCATCGCTGTAGCTGTATTTCAGCGAGCCATCGCTGCGGCGCCCGTTGAACACGTCATACGGGCGGGTGGACTGGAACGGATCGGCCGCGTACTCGGCGGTGGTCAGGCCTCCGGGCATGCGCCCGCTGCCTTCGAAGTGATGCAACGACATCGCCAGGTCGCCCGCGTTGCCCAGCGCATAGGACGCCTTGAGCAGGACATCGTCGATGTCGGTCTTGTCGTTGCTGCTGCGCCAGCCGTCGCCATGGGTGCCGGAGTACAGCAGCGCCGCGCCGAGGCCACCGTCGGTGGTGCCGCCCAGGAACACGCTGGGGACGGTCTTCAGGTTGCCACCCTGGCCGTACATCTCCGACGCGAAGCCCAGCGAGCCGGCGAAGTCCTTCGGAATCGCGCGCGTCACGAAGTTGATGATGCCGCCCACGTTCTGTGGCCCGTAGCGGACCGAGCCGGCGCCGCGCACCACGTCCACCGATTCCAGATTGCCCAGCCCGACCGGGGCCAGCGACAGCTGCGGCTGGCCATAGGGCGCGTAGGACATCGGCACGCCGTCCATCAGCACGTAGGAGCGCGGCGACAGGCGCGAGGTCAGGCCACGCACGCCCACATTGAGCGACACATCGCTGCCGCCGGTGCCGTTGCTTTCCTGCACCTGCACGCCCGGGATCTGGCGCAGCACGTCACGCACGCTGGTCGAGCCACTCTCGGCGATGCGCTGCGCTTCGACGATGCTGCGCGCACCCGGGTGGTCGAGCAGCTTGGCTTCGGTGGGGTTGTCCAGCCAGTTGCCGGTGACCTTGACCGTGTCCAGGTCCGTGGCGGTGGGCGGGGTGACCTGGGCTGCTGCCAAGTGCGGCGCGCTGGCCAGCGCCAAACCGACGGCGGCCGCGATCGCGGCGAGAGAGGGGCGTGCGGGAAGGGTGTGCATGCGTACGGCGGTCCGGAGCGGGCAGGGGCAGGTCGCGCGTGCGCGCCTGGGAAAAAGCCGGCGGATCGTACAGCAAATGGGAATCATGTGCGTTATCGCGGCCGGGGCATTGCCCGGGCCCGCGCCACATGCAACGCTGGCGCAGCGCCCGCAGCCCGGGCCAAGGAGGCAGGCATGCTCGAGGTGATCGATCTGCTTTTGGCGCCGCTGTTCAGGGTCAGCCCCATCCGTTATCTGCGTGACCCGGCCTACCGCCAGCGCCTGCGCCGCGAACAGGGCAAGGCCGCGCGCTGGCGCATGATCTTCCTGATGGTGCTGGTACTGAGCGCGATCATGCTGCTGGCGCTGGTGATCCTCGCGCGTTACGGGCGCTAGCGTCTGAGCGGCGTGGGCAGCCTCAGGCGCGCACCCACCGCGCGCACAGCCCCACCAGCACCAGGGTCACCGCCACCGCGCTGAACGCGAACACCAGGCTGCTGGCCTGCGCGACGAAGCCGATCAGTGCCGGGCCGGCCAACACACCGGCATAGCCGAGCGTGGTGATCGCCGGGATGGCCAGGCTCTCTGGCATGACCTTCTGGTTGCCGGCCATCGAGAACAGCGCCGGAACGATGTTGGCGCAGCCCAGGCCGACCAGCGCATAGCCGCACAGTGCCAGTGGCATCCAGGTGGCGAACGTTGCCAGGGCGAAGCCGGATGCCGCCACCAGGCTGCCGATCAGGATCGAACGATGGCGGCCGAGCTTGGCCACCACGCCATCGCCGACCAGCCGGGTGATCGTCATCGCGATGGCAAAGGCCAGATAACCGAGGCCGGCGCGGGAGGGATCTACGTGCTGCACTTCATGCAGGAACACCGCGCTCCAGTCCAGCACCGAGCCTTCGGCCAGGAACGCCACGAAACACAGCACGCCGATCGCCAGCACCACGCCGTGCGGCACCGCGAACATCGGCGCATCGCTGGGTGCCTTGTCGGTCCGCCAGTACGGCAGCGAGATGGCCAGCAGCCCGGCCATCACCGCCGAGGCCAGCAGGCACACCAGCCACGGCGGCAGGTGAAGCGCCAGCAGGGCGGTCATCGCACCGGCGCCGACCGCACCGCCGATGCTGTAGAAGGCATGGAAGCCGGACATCATCGGCCGGCCGCTGTCGCGCTCCACCATGATCGCCTGCATGTTCATCACGCAGTCGCAGGCGCCGACGCCGGCACCGAACACGAACAGCACCAGGCCCAGGGTCACTGGCGAGGGCGCGATGGCCAGCAGGGGCAGGGTGGCGATCACCATCACCAGCGTGGCGATCATGACGGCGCGGCAGCCGTGGCGTGCGGCGAGCATGCCCGCGATCGGCATCGCCAGCAGCGAACCGGCGCCCAGGCACAGCAGCACCAGGCCGAGTGAGCCTTCATCCAGACCGGTGCGGTTCTTGGCGAACGGGACCAGCGGCGCCCAGGCGGCGGTGGCGAAGCCGGGCAGGAAGAAGGCGGCGCGGGTGGCGTGCTGCTGGCCGCGGGCGAGGAGGGACGAGGGCGCGGAAAGTGTCGACATGGGTCCGGACCTCAGTGTTGCGCGGCGCGCTGGAGAGCAACGCCACGACGCTCGAACGCGGCGACCTGTGCAGGCGGCGCGTCGGCCTCGACGACCAGCAGATCGATCTGGTCCACATCACCGATCCGGTGCGAGGCCTGCGCACCCAGCTTGTCGTTCGTGGCCACCACCACGCAGCGGCTGCTCGCGGCGAGCAGGGCGCGCTTGAGCGTTGCTTCCTCGCCATCCACCGCCCAGATGCCAGCGTCGGCATCCACCGCGCAGGTGCCGACAAAGCACACGTCCACGCGCAGTGCGGCGACCGCTTCCAGCGCCTGCGCGCCCACGGTCGCGCCGATGCGCGGGTCCACGCGGCCGCCGACCAGGCTGACCTCGATGCCCGGACGCGCGATCAAGGCCAGCGCGATATCCGGGGCGTTGGTCACAACGCGCACGCCCTGATCCGCGGGCAGGCAACTGGCAATCACGCTGTTGGTCGAACCGGCGTCGAGAAACACCAGCTCACCGGGCAGCACCTGCGCGGCCGCGATCCGGGCCAATGCGAGCTTGCGGTCATGGTCCTTTTCGTGGCGCTCGGCCAACGCCGGAAACGCCGGAGCTGCCGGCAGTGCGCCGCCGTGCACCTTGCGGCACAGACCCTGCGCGGCCAGCTCACGCAGGTCACGGCGGATCGAATCCTCCGAGACCTGCAGTTCGACGGCCAGCTGGGCGGACATCACGCGGCCGTGTTCGCGCAGCAGGCGCAGGATGGTCTGTTGGCGCTCGCCCGGCAGGGCGTCCTGGGTAGTCATGGGTAACCTCGGGTCAGGGCGGAGGCGCGGCGGCGGCTTGCCTGAACATGCACGAAAGTGCACGTATGCGCCTGTATCTGGAGCGAACCTTAGCATGAAACGACGATTCGCGTGCGCATGTGTGCACGAAGGTGCGCGAATGCGCGGGTTCATTCAGATCGGGCGCGCACCACGCTCTCACGCCTGCGGCAGCAGCTCCGGCCGGATCACTGTGGCCGCCCATTCCATGAACGCCGCGACCCGGCGCGGCAGATGGCGGCGCTGGGCGTACAGAAGGGAGACCGGCATCGGCTCGGCCAGACAGTCCGGCAGGATCTCCACCAGCGTGCCGTCCGCCAGCGCGCGTCGGACGCCCAGCCGGGGGACCTGGATGATCCCCAGCCCGGCCAGCGCCGCAGCGGTATATCCGTCGCCACTGTTGACCGTTACCGCGCCGCGCATCGGCAGGCTGCGATAGCCCTCGCCATCGTGGTACTCGAAGCCGGGCGAGCGCTGGCCTAGTGTGCCCACGTAGTGCACCAGGGCATGGCCGGCCAGATCATCCAGCGTGACCGGTATACCGCGCGCGGCCAGGTACGCGGGACTGGCGCAGTTGACGATCAGCAGCCGTCCCAGCGGGCGGGCCACCAGCGTGTTGTCATCCAGCGGCCCGACCCGCAGCACACAGTCGAACCCCTCGCGGATCAGATCGACCCGGCGGTCGGTACCGCTCAGCTCGATCTCCACCCCCGGATGCTGCGCGAGGAAGCCCGGCAGCTGTGGGATCACCAGCTGCCGGGCCAGCCCACTGGACATGTCCACCCGCAGGCGGCCCTTCAACTGGCTGGTATCGACCCGGAACATGCCCTGCAGGTCGTCCATGTCATGCAGCAGATCGTGGGCGCGGGTCTGGAACTGGGCACCATCGGCGGTGAGCTGCACCCGGCGCGTGGTCCGGTGCAGCAGCTGTACGCCGACCTCCGCCTCCAGACGTTGCACCGCCAGCGATACGCTGGCCTTGGGCAGGCCGAGGCTGTCGGCCGCGCCGGTGAACGAGCCCAGTTCGGCGACCCGCAGGAAGCAGCGCAGTTGATCGAGGCGATCCATTGATTGTTCGTGATGTATGGACAGTCAAATCAGCATCCGCCGATTTATGCAGCCCTGCAACACCAATACGCTGGTCTCCCATTCCCCAGGCAGGTGCACTGACATGAGCAAGACAACCCGAGTCGTTCTGATCACCGGCGGCAGCCGTGGCCTCGGCCGCAACGCCGCCCTCGCACTGGCGGCCGATGGCGCCGACATCATCCTCACCTACCGCAGCCAGGCCGAGGCCGCTCAGGAGGCGGTCGCCCGCATCAACGCGTTGGGGCGCCGTGCCGCCGCGATTCCGTTGGACATGGCCGACAGCGCCGGCTTCGGTGCCTTCGCCGGCCAGGTTCGCAGCGTGCTGGAGGGCTGGGGCGAGTCCCATCTGCAGGGGCTGCTCAACAACGCCGGCGAAGGCCTGCACGCGATGATCGCCGACACCACGGTCGCGCAGTTCGATGCACTGGTCGCCGTGCATCTGAAGGGGCCCTACTTCCTGACCCAGGCGGTGCTGCCGCTGATCGCCGACGGCGGTCGCATCCTCAACGTGTCCAGCGGGCTGGCGCGGTTCTCGCTGCCGGGCAGTTCGGCCTACGCGATGATGAAAGGTGGCATCGAAGTGTTTACCCGTTACCTGGCCAAGGAGCTGGGCACACGTGGCATCAGTGCCAACACGCTGGCCCCGGGCGCGATCGAGACCGACTTCGGCGGCGGCCGGGTGCGCGACGATGCGCAGGTCAACGCGATGGTGTCCTCGGTGACCGCGATGGGCCGTCCCGGCAAGCCCGATGACATCGGCCCGGTGGCGGTGGCGCTGCTGTCGCCGCAGACGGCATGGATCAATGCGCAGCGGGTGGAGGCGTCGGGCGGCATGTTCGTCTGAGGGCGCATCACCAGGATGACGCGCAATGGCCGTGCCGGCAGCGGCGGGCCGGAAGAAGGCGCGCGCCACGACGGCGCGCGCTGCGATGGATGGGGATGGGGATGGGTCTCATGGAGCGGGAAGGCGTACAGGTCCGATGGCGCGTGGCGCTGGCGGTTTGTGAACGCGTTCATTAAAAAAGTGTGACGAATTGCCTGCTGACTGATGGGACGGCGCTGCTTTCCACGGTTGTTAGGCAAAGGGGCACTTTTTGCACTCCAGGGGGAACCACCATGAAGCAGCTGCTCATCTACGAACGTCCGATCCAGCTCAACCGCGTCGCCCATCGCCACCACCGGGTGGTGGCCACTCCGGGCGATTTCGCCTTCGCCGCGGCGCTCAACTCCGTGCCGCTGGCCTGCGTGGAATTCGCGCCGGTCGCCCGCGAATACCCGATCCTGTTCGCCGGCAACAGCGCCGACGCGGTGGTACCTGCCGCACTGCTGGGCCTGCGCGCCGGCCAGAACCTGATGGTCGATGCGCAGGGCAGCTGGGCCGAAGGGGCCTATGTCCCGGCGTTCCTGCGCCGCTATCCCTTCGTGCTTGCCGAACGCGATGAGAAGGGCAGCGACTTCACCGTGTGCCTGGATGAGGCCTATGCGGGTATCCGCGAAGGTGGTGAGGAAGGTGCGCCGCTGTTCGATGACGAGGGCAAGGACAGCCCGCTGCTGAGCAACGCACTGCACTTCCTGCAGGAATACCAGGTACACCTGGCGCGTACGCGTGCCTTCAGTGCGGCGCTGGCCAGCCATGGGCTGCTGGTGCCGCGGCAGGTGAACGTGCAGACCGCGCTGGGCGAGGGCTTCTCGCTGGATGGCTTCTTTGTGGTCGATGAGCAGAAGCTGCGCGAATTGAAGGGCAAGGCGCTCCAGGATCTGGCGCGTTCGGGCGATCTTGGGCTGATCTACGCCCATCTGCTTTCGCTGGGCAATGTCGAGCTGCTCAGCCGCGCGCTGGACAGCCGTCCAGCCGCTGCCGCAGCGCACTGATCCCTTCCCAGTAACGCCACCGAGCGGCAAGGCACGCATGCCTTGCCGCGACCCTTGCTGGCCCGCGGTTGCCCCGCCAGCCACTGCCCGGAGCCTGCCATGAACCATCGCGACCCTTCGTCCTGCCCGTCTTCCGCCGTGCGTAACGCGCAGCTGGGTCCCCATCGCCTGCGCCCTGCCGGACTGGCCGTGGCCATCGGCTCCGTGCTGGGGCTGGCGTTGCCAGGCAGTGTGATCGCCGGCGATGACGGCAGCGCGATGGTCACCGATGGCCGCACCGACACCCACGTGACGCGGCAGGGCAACGATCCGCACTGGCAGGTGACCACCGGCACAGTGAAGGGCGCGGCCGGCAACCAGGTCGCCTTCAACTCCTTCCGGCAGTTCGGCGTGGAACTCGGCCAGACCGTTGATCTTGTGCTACCCACCCAGGGTCAGCAACAGGTGCACAACCTGGTCAACCTGGTCACCGACGCGCGTGCGTACATCAACGGCAACCTCAACAGCGTGCTGGAATCGACCAATGCGGTGGGCGGCAAAGTGTTCTTCGTCGCCCCGGATGGCCTGGTGGTCGGCAACGGTGGCGTGCTCAATGTCGGCTCGCTGTCGGTGGCCACGGCCAACCGCGCCACGGCCAGCGACATCCTCGGCGCCGGAGAGAGCCTGGATGCCCTGATGTACGGCACGCTGACGCCGGGACAGCTCACCGACAAGACGGTGGAGCTGCACGGGACGGTGAACGCACGCAACGGCATCCGCGTACAGGCCAGGGCCATTGATGTCACCGGTACGCTGTACGTGCCGGCCGGCCCGCGCGATGCCGATGGCGATCTGCAGGGCATCGGGGCGGCCGTCAATACCGGCGCCTCGCAGCCGCTGGTCCTGGTCAACGAGGGCGGCCGGATTCAGCTGCGCGCGGCGGCGATCTCCGATACCGGGCTGGGCGTGCGCAGTGCCGATGCTTCGGTGACGGTGGGCGGCAACGCACGTCTGGAGGCGGACGATATCGAGTTGACCACGCTTGCGGTCATTGATTCCGGCTACGACAAGGACGGTGCGGTATTCGACGAGATCAAGGCCGACCTCGTCAACAGCGTCACCGACTCCAGCAACCTCACGGACCTCGGCGATGCGCTGGTGAACCTGGGGGCGGACAAGCTGCTGGGGGAACAGATCTCGTTCCTGCACGGCGCCACCACGGCGCGGGTGGAAGTGAAGGACAGCGCGGCGCTGACCGCGCGCGATGACATCACGCTGCACGCCAGCACCCGGCAGGCCATCGACAATTCGGCCGCCGGAAAGACGTACGAGAAGGGCGATGTGGTGACCGATGCCAACGGCGACCCGGTGAAGGATGCCAATGGCAACCCCATTCCGAAAAAGCACCTGCTCAGCCTGGGCGCGGCATACGGGCAGATCAACGCCACCACGGAAGCCATCGTGCGCTCGGGCGCAACGCTGGTGGCGGGCGGCGATGTGGCGGTGAAGGCCGATGCCGATACGACGCTGAAGCTTGCGGCCGAATCGTTCGCGGTGAACAACACGACCGCTGCGTTCACGGCGGCGATCAGCAACGTCAACGTTGACACCCGCGCGGTGATTGAAGCCGGTGGGCCACTGCTGCAGGCCGGCAGTGTCAACGTTTCGGCGGTCAACGCGGTCTCTCTGGACACCTCCGCCACGGCGCGCGCCGACAAGAATGGCGCGGTCGGCCTGGCCGGCGCGATCAGTCTGCAGGATATCGCGGCCGAAGCACGCCTGGACCGTGATACCCGCACCACGGCGGGCGACGTCACCGTGCAGGCGGCCAGCATCACCCGCCTCAACAAGACCAGCACGCTGATTACCGGCCCGAAGAGCGAACCGCTGCCGGGCCAGGAGCAGGTGGAAGCGATCAGCAGCGGCAGCGATGGGCTGATGAGTGTGGCGCAGTCGCTTGCCGGCGCCGGCATCGGTGGCGCCATCGCCAAACTGACCGGCAGCCAGGAAGGCGGCAGCACGCCGCCGGCGACGACCCCGACCACGGCGTCGCCCTTCCGCCTCGGCGGGGCGATCAGCGTTGTCGACGGCGACCATGCGGCCACCGCCAGCATCGGCGCGGGCACCAAGGTCGACAGCGCCGGCGCGATCGTGGTCGACAGCCAGGTAACCGATGCACAGATCGGCAACCATGCGATGAGCAATGTGCTGGCCAAGGGCAAGAGCGCGGATGGTTCAGCGTTCGCGTTGTCCGGGGCGGTCAATATCGCCAACCTCACCCATGAGGCACGGACCCTGGTGGGCAGTTCGGCCGAGCTCTCGGCGCAACGCATCGGGTTGTCGTCGGATGTGCGCCTGCCGCGTGACTTCAGCGCGCTCACCGGTGCCGTCCCGGATTTCAGCAGCTTCGACGCGTTCAAGGCCTCGATCTCCGCCGCCAAGGACCTGATCACCGATCCATCGGAGCTGTTCGCCTCGTACGCGGCGGCGCGGGGCTCGGCCGAGGAAGTGGCCATCGGGGGCGCGGTCAGCTGGTTCAAGGCCACCAACAGCGCACGTACCGATGTCGCCGCTGGTGCCTCGCTGACCACCCGCGACACCAGCACCGCGGCGTGGAGCGCCGCGCTGGAGGGTGAGGACCATGCCGGCGCTGCGCGCAGCCGGACGTTTGACGCCACCACCACCGTGCGTGCCAACACCGATGTCACCGGTCTGCACGCGGCCGGTGATCTTGCCCTGAAGAACCTCAAGGACAGCAACGTCGGCAAGGGTGGAACTGCCCTGGGCGGCAGCGTCGGCTATATCGACTACCAGAACACGGCGGCAGCGATCATCCATGATGGCGTCCGCGTCGACGCCGGTGCAGGCAGCCTGGCAGTGCAGGCCGACAACAAGGAAACCGTGGTGGCGTTGGCGCTGCAGTCCGGCCAGGGCGGCAGCATCGGTGTCAGCGGAACCGCCACCGCGCTCGACCTGGACAGCACCACGCTGGCCGGTATCAGCAACCGTGCCGACATCCGTGCCGCCGCGGTTGGCGTGCGTGCCGATGAAGACCTGTTCGTGTGGTCCGTGGCCGGCGCGGTTGCGATGAGCGACAGTGTGTCGGTGGGGGCCAGCGTCGCCTACCAGCAGCTGGACACCGATACCCGCGCCTTCATCGGTGCGGTGCCTGCAGCCTTCGCCACCGGCAACAGCACGGCGCCGGCTGGCGCGATCACCACGGGTGAGCTGGCGGTCAACGCCACCAGCGGCGGGCTGGCCGGTGCGGTGGCCGCAGCCGGCGCAGTCGCCAAGAGTTCGTCCGAGCAGCTGCAGAAGGCCCAGGACGAGCTGGCGGCGAAGCAGAATGCGGAGAATCCTGGCTTCCTGGATTCACTCAAGACCCGTGCGCTCGGCAAGGTCACCGCGCTGGAAGGCATGGCCAACAAGGCAGACAGCAACGGCAGCGCCGGGCTGACCGCGTACTTCGACAAGGCCAAGGGCCTGCTGGGTAGTGGGAATGCAGCACCGGGGCAGGGGCAGGGCGCGCAGACGCCACAACCCAAGTTCGGCATCGCCCTGTCCGGCAGTGCGACGGTGAATCGTGCCCGGCAGAACACCAAGGCGGACATCAGCTCGGCCGTGATCAAGGACAACAGCGGCAAGGGCCTGAAGCTGGATCTTGCCGCGACCAACCAGACGCTGCTGGTCAGCGTCAGCGGCGCGTTGTCGGTGGCCGCGGCCGGGTCGGACAACACTCAGGGCAGCGCATCGCTGGCCGGTGGCGTGGCCTACGGTGACATCCAGAACACGACCACCGCGCAGTTGCGCGACAGTATGGTGGAGGATGCCGGCACCATCACGGTGACCGCACGCAACGAAAGCGAACAGGTCAACGTCGGGCTGAGCGTGGGCGTGAATGCCTCCTCCAACCAGAGCTCGGCCGGTGCCGGCGCGATCTCGGCGACCGTGGCGATGTCCCACAACGATACGGCCGCCAGCATCGTCGGGGGCAGCCTCCGCGGCATGAGCGGCGCGGACGCCGATGTCGATGTCAAGGCCGTGAACGCCTCCAAGATCGCCAACGGGGGTGGTGCACTGTATGCGGGTGGCAAGGCCGGCCTGGGGGCGGCAGTGACGTATGCCGAAGTGGGCGACAGCACCCGCGCGTCAGTCAGTGGCGCCGACATCGAAGGCGTACAGGACGTGCGCGTGCGTGCTGCCGATGCATCGCGGATCGTGGCGGCGGCTGCCAGTGGGGGCGCGTCCACGCGCAGCGACGGCGTGGCGATCGCCGGTTCGGTGCTGGTCAACCAGATCGCCAGCCAGACCGCCGCCAGCATTGACGGCGGCAGCCGCATCACTGCCAGTGGTGACATCGAAGCCTTCGCCGGGACGGCGACGATCGACGACGTGCGTGGCACCGGTGACGGCTGCGGCTCGGGCTTTGCGGTCGATTACTGTGGCGCCGGGATCGGCCCCATCGAGGTGGATGCCAATGCCGATACCGCCAGCACTGAGGATACGCGGGTGGATGCGGCGGGTCGCAACAATGCCCGCAGCTCGATCATCGCCGTTGCCGGCATGGTCCAGGTGGGTGGCAACAATGCCGGCGTGGCCTTCGCCTACAACACCATCAACAACATGCACACCGTCTCGGTCAACGATGCCACGCTCAATGCCGGGCGCATTGCGCTCACGGCCACCGACCAGTCCGACATCCTGGCAGTGAGTGCCGGCATCGGCGGCAGCACCGGCAACTTCACCGGGGTGGGCAGTGCGTCCTACAACGCCATCGGCAACACCACCTCGGTGCTGGTCGGCCGTGGCATGGCGGACGCGCAGGGCCAGGCCCCGCGCGATGGCGCACAATTCAACGCAGGCAGCATCCAGCTGCAGGCGCGCGATGAATCGTTCATCGGCTCGTTGGCGGGGGCGGCAACGCTGGGCTCCAAGGTGGCTGTGGGTGCGGCGCTGACCATCAATGACATCGGCAACACCACGCTGGCGCTGGTCGATGATGCGCAGCTGACCGCCGGCACCGGCCGGGTCGATGTCGAGGCCGCCAATGCCGCCAGGATCCTGTCCGGTGCGGTTGCCGCAGGCGCAGCCAACAACGTCGCCATTCAAGGCTCGGTGGGCTGGAGCATGATCGACAACCATGCCGAGGCCGCATTGCGGGAAGGCAGCGTGCAGGCAGGCATCGTGCAGGTGGCAGCCAGCAGCGAATCGCGTATCCACACACTGGCCGGTGCGGTCGCCGGCAGCGGCACCGCCGCCATCGGCGCGGCGATCAACGTGGCCACCATCGGCGATACCACGCTGGGCGAGGTGGATGGAACCGCGCTGGAGGTGAGTACTGCGCTGGATGTCAGTGCGGCGTCGGCCGCCACCACCAAGACACTGGCCATTGCCGGTGCGCTGGGGGGCACCGCGTCCATTGCCGGCAGCAACACCACCAACCTGATCGACACCCTCACCGAGGCCCGCCTGCGGGGTGTCACCGGGCAGGGCAGTGGCATCACCGGTGCGGTGTCCGTCAGCGCCGACACCTCGGGTGCGGCCTATTCGTTGGGGGGCGCGCTGTCGGCCGGTGGGACGGCAGGCATCGGCGCAGCCAGCAGCGTCAACGACATCGGCGGCCGTACCCGTGCCGTGGTGGACAATGCCACGCTGGGCGGCGCCAGTGCGCTGAGCATCGATGCGGCCAACCGCAGCCTGGTGCGTACCGCGGCCGTGTCCGGTGCGGGGGCGGGCACGGCTGCGGTGGCCGGCAGTGTCACCACCAACCTGATCCATTCCGATACCCAGGCCAGCCTTACTGACAGCAGCCTGCACAACGCGTTGGCCGATGTGAAGGTGAGCGCCCGTGACGAGCGCAGCATCGATTCGCTGGCGGGTGGCGCAGCGGTCGGCGGCAGCGTGGGGGTGGGCGCGGCAGTGGCCTACAACGATATCGGCGGCACTACCTCGGCGGTGGTGGCCGGCAGTGCGCTGGAGCTGGATGTCCGCAATCTGCTGGTGCAGGCCGATGCCTCCGGAAAGGCCGGCGGACAGGGCAACCGCATCCGCACCGTGGCCGCTGGCCTGGGCGGCGGCGGCGCGGTCGGTGGCGCAGCCTCGGTGGCGGTCAACCGGATGAAGGGCGCCGTCTCGGCACGGATTGAAGCAGGCGCCAATGTCCTGGCACAGGACAACGTCGGCGTGCTCGCCGCGCAGGCGCAGCAGATTGACGTGTACGCCGGCAGCATCGGCGGGGGCGTCAACGCGGGCATCGGCCTGGGTACCGTCGTCAACCTGGTGGATGGCAGTACCGAGGCGGCGATCACCGGTGCCGGAACTGCCGTGACCGCGCTGGGCCTGGGAGATGCGCTGGCAGGCGTGGACAGTGGCCGGCGCATGGCGGGCAATACCCACAGCACCCGTACCGACGCCGCCGGCATGGCCTTCGATACCGTGGACCTGGGCACCGGCCATATCGACGTGCATGGCATCGCGGTCAATGCGGCCACGCGCCAGCAGGTCAGGACCATCGGCGTCAGTGGCGCGCTGGGTACCACCCCGATCGCCAGTGGTGCGGTGGCGGTGATGGCGGCCGTCAACGACATCGCCGGCAGTACCACCGCGATCATCAAGGACGCACGGATCAACCAGCATGGGCTGGGCACCAGCAGCGACCCCGACCAGGACAGCGCAGGTCTCGCCGCGGCGGAGCAGAGCGTGGATGTGCGCGCCAGCCATCACGTGGCCTCGGCCAATTATGTGGCCGGCATCGCTGCCAGCGCGGGCGTATTCTCGGGCGCAGGGGCGCTCTCGACCAACCTGTTCGACAGCCATGCCAGCGCCAGCATCGAGGGCGCCACCCTGTCGGCCGCCGACGCGGTGACCGTGGAGGCCAATGCAAGCCAGAACGCGCTGGCGATCGTGGTCGGCGCGGCCGCAGGCCTGACCGGCGGCGCCGCCACCGGCGTGGTCAACAATTTCACCACCGATACCCGCGCAAGCGTGCTGGGCGGCACCCTGCGGGCGGGCTCCCTGGCGGTCAACGCCAACAGCGACAACGCCGCCTCGCTGGTGGGCGGCGCAGGCGCCGTCGGGGGTGGCGCGGCGGTGGCCGGCACCGCGCTGGTCAACATGGGCACCGCAACCACGCTGGCGCAGGTGGGCGAACGTGGGCGCGCGACCAACATTTTCGTGTCACGCGACCTCGACGTGAACGCGCGCAGCCGCTCCGATTTCAACGGCGTGGCGGTGAGCGGCGCGGGTGCCGGCGCCGCCGGCATCGCCGGCATGGCACAGGTGCACCTGCTGCAGAACGACACCCGTGCGCTGGTCACCCAGGCCTCGGTGGATGCCACCGATATGGCGGTGGTGGCCGAGGATATCCTGCTGCTGTCCGCGTACTCCGGTGCGGTGGGCGTGGGCATCGCCGGCAGCGGTGTAGGTGCCGGCGCCTCGGTGGCCATTCTTGGCAGCACCGTCAAGGCCACCGTGGAAGACAGCACGCTGTCGACCACGGGGAGCATTGATGTGAATGCCTTCTCCGATCGCGCGGTGGACATGGTCACCGTGACGGCTGGCGTGGGCGCCACCACCGGCATCGGCGGCGCTGCCGGGCTGCTGCTGGCCGGCATCGGCGACCGCGGTGACAGTGATACGGAACTGGGGGGCACCTTTGCCAGCCTGAAGCAGCTGGGCAATGGCCAGAAGATCGACGCCGCCGCGCTGGACGGCACCCTGGGGGCGCAGGGCGCCGGCGCGCTGAACAGCCGCGCCCAGGTGGATATCGGCAGTCTGCAGGGGCGTGGGGACCTGGTGAGCGCCAGCATCCGTGGCGGCAGCGTGCAGGCACGCGCGCTTGAGGTGAGCGCACAGACCCTGATGAGCAGCAGCAACACGGTCGGTGGCCTCGGCGCCGGTGGCCTCGGCGTGGGCGGCGCATTCGGCATGACCGGCCTGTATGGCAGCACCGAGGCAGTGCTGGCGGCGAACACCACGCGGGCCGGTTCCATCGCGGTGCTCGCCAACGCCGGCGACGGCAGCGCAGGCAAGGCCGCAGGTCTGGACGTCTATGCCGGCGGTGCCGGCCTGGTGGGCGTCGGTGCGGCCATCGGCTTGGCGCGCCTGGAACAGACGGTATCGGCCACGGTGGCCGGTGACCTGCAGGCAGGCAGCCAGGGCCAGGGTCTTGCGGTCCGTGCCAGCGATGCCAGCACGCTGGATGTGACAGCCACCGGCATGGCGGCCGGTGCACTCGCGGCCGGTGCGGTCGTTGCAACCGCGGCACGCAACGCCAACGTCCAGGCGTGGTTGCACAACGACAGTACCTTGGCCGGCTTTGGCAACGTGACCTTCGCCGCCAGCTCGCTGGGCGGCGCGCATGCAGGCGCGTGGGGTGCGGCCGGTGGCGTGTTGGCCGGCGTCAGTGCCGCCGTCGCACTGGCCGACGATGGCTCCGACGTGCGCGCCTGGCTGGGCGAGCGGACACGCGTATCCGGGGTGGGCGGCAGCATTGAGGTGCATGCCGAGGCCACCCCGCAGGTCTCGGCCGAGGCCTTCGGTGCTGCACTGGCCGGCGGGCTGGCGGTCGGTGCGGCGGTCGCTGATGCCACCTCCCGTGCCAAGGTGGACGCCCATGTAGGCAATGGTGTGGTGCTGTCCAACCGCGGTGGGCTGGACATCCTGGCCAGCGTCCACGGCGGGAGCGTGGAGGCACGCGCGGTCGCCGGTTCCGGTGGCCTGTATCTGGCCGGCGCCGGCGCCTTCGCCACCGCTGCCAGTACCAACGCGGTGCAGGCAGCGCTGGGGTCCAACGTGGTGGTGCAGGGTGAGGCCTATTCCACCAACAACATCATCGACTATGCGCGCGGCGGCACGATCGCGATGCGCGCAGTCAACAACAGCAATCAGCATGCCGATGCCACCGGGCTGAGCGTGGCGGGGCTGCTGGCCGCTGGCGTCGTCGATGCCAACGCGCGGTCCTCGGCGACCACCGGCGTCACCGTGGGGGCCGGGAGCCTGCTGTACGCAGGCAACACCACGCTCGCCGCCAGCGGCAAGGACGAGAATCGCGCCAACGCCACGGCGGGCACCGGCGGGCTCATTGCGGGCAACGCCGCGCTGGCAGCGACGCACACCGACAGCACCACGCAATTGACCATCGGCCGCAACGCCGTGCTGGATGTCAGCCGCCTTGACGCCCGGGCGCTGCACGACAGCAACTACGCGGGCAGCGCGAACAGCACCAGCGCAGGCGTCCTCAACGCCAGTGGCGCCAACGTGAACAACCGTGCGGACGCGACCGTCGGGCTGCTGGTGGACGAGGATGCCCAGATTGTCTCGGCCGGATCGCTGGTGCTGCGCACCGACAACAACTACACCGGCACGCTGGGCAGCGAGCTTGCCGCCAGCGCGGCCGGCGGCGGTGTCCTCAGTGGCAGTGCCGCACAGGTGGTCACCCGGCTGGATGGCAGCAGCACCATCGATATCGGCAAGGGCGCCCTGCTGCGCGCCGGTGTTGCACCGACGCCGGGCGATGGTGGCGCGCTGGACATCGTGGCAAACACCCGTGCGAACACCGATGACCGGGCGGGGCTGACCACCGGCGGGGCGATCAATGCCGCCGTGGTCAAAGCACGCACCAATGCGGTGCTCGGCAACCGCGTGAACATCGGCGATGATGCGCGCCTGCAGAGCAGCTACATGCTCAACGTCGGCACCTACGCCGCGACCGACATCGGCGCCACCGCGCTGGTGAACACCTGGGGTGTGCTGGCCGCAGTCGGCATCTCCGACGCGGACGTGGCGCTGGCAATGGACCAGCAGGTCAATGTCGGCCGCGGCGCGAAGCTGGAATCGCTGCACAACGCTTTCGTCTCCGCCGGCCAGGACGGCATGAATGGCTGGACCTCACGCCTGGCCGCCAATGCGGTCTCGCAGGGGTACAGCCGCGGGCTGATCGCGGTGCCGGACTCCTCGGCGTCCTCCACCGTGGACAGCAATGCGAGCACCGCTCTGGCGGCAGGCAGCGAGCTGCTCAGCGGCGCATTCGTATCGCTCGGTGCCTACGGTGAAAATGTTTTCCGCAACGCCGATGGCGCCGCCACCGGCTACCAGTTGGGGTTCATTCCGGTCACCGTGCGCGACAGCCGCAGTGGTGGCAGCACCCGCGGTGATGTGCTGATCGATGGCCGCGTCGTTGCCGGGCGCTACAACGTGCTGGATATCCTGATCGATGCCAATGGCAAGCTGACCAGCAGCGGCGCGGGCGGCGATGTGCTGCCGTTCGATACCCAGCGCGAGCTCAGCAGCGCGCTGAAGGCGCGACTGAACGTGTCGGGCATCCACGATTTCGATGCGATCGCCGGCAACGCGCTCTACACCCACACCATCGGCGACCTGTATGCGGCCGGCGGCGATGTGATCCTGTATGGCCGCAACATCCGCGGTGGCGGCTCGGTCACCGCCAAGGGCGCGCCGAAGATCACCATCACCAACCGCAGTACCGACAACCTGCTGCTGGCCGGCGATATCCTGGTACCGGAGTACAGCGGCGGCAATGTGCTGTTCACCGGCAACAGCAACCAGGCCGTGGGCATCGGCGTCAGCCAGAACCCGGGGCAGAGCAATGCGCTGGTGAGCATCCGCAACGAGGCGACCACCGGCACCGCTGCGATCGGTGCGGGCGGGCTGATCTCGGTCACGGGCGGCGAGCTGGACATGTACAACGCGCTCGGCAACATCCAGAGCTGGGGCGAACAGCTCGCCGAAAGCGTGACGATCAATGCGCCCAACGGTGAGGTCGGCTACAACCGGGGCTCGGAAAACTGGTACGGCAGTGTGGTGAGCGCGCTGTGGGCACGCCACAGCGTGGCATCGGGCATCACCGATGCCGACGACGCCGCGGCGTACATCGCCAACGCGAAGTACGGCGCCGCGGCCGCCGCGGCCGGCATGAGCTTGACCGACTATCTGCTGTATGGCACCGGTAACGACGTCAACAACCCCAGCATCCTGGTGTTTGGTGCATGCCGCTATCGCATCGGCGACAAGGACTGCACCGCTTCAGCGCTGGGCGGGCAGTATTACGACGGTGGCGTGGTATCGCGGTACAGCCACAAGGACACCAATTACCTGCCAAAGGTGAATGCCCGGAATCTGCGCACCCTGCTCACCACGCAGCCCGACGACGTCAGCAACGCCAGCCTTGGCCAGGTGCCCAGCACGGGCAGCGGTGTGAACGCCGGCAGTGGCATCAAGATCACGGCCAACTACATCGACGTCAACGTCGCGCTGAAGGCGGGCCGGCCGGTCGACTACTCGGCGATCCTGGTCGAAAGCAGCGCGTTGCGCGCCTGGATCGACGGCAAGGACAACCAGGCCAGCAAGGGCATCTTCGATGTGCCTGCCATGTTCGTGGCGAAGTCCGGCGCAGATTCTTCCCGCATCGCCCTGAAGTACGATTCGCTCAACCGCCAGTTCATCGTGCCGGACATTTCGGCCAACGGGGGCGGTTCGATCTACCTCGATGGCCGCATCGTCAGCACATCCACCGCCGGCTCGCTCAATGTGGTCAGTGGCAAGGGCTCGGTGGTCATCAACAATGGCCTGGCCGATGTGGGCCTGCAGCTTGGCAACATCCTGGTCGGCAACGGGGCGCCCGGGCAGATCACCATCCGCGACCGTGAGCTCAACACCGCGTCGTGGTATCTGCGCGACGGCAACGGCAACGTGAAGGGCTATCAGGGCGGAGTGAATGCCCTGAACTGGGATGCCCCGGGGGTATCGGCCATCAGCAACACGACCGCGTATGACCCGCGCGCCGGCATGTTTGCGAGTTGGACACAGACGGCCCGCATCGCGCGCAACATCCAGTCCGACAACGGCGTGCTTACTGCCGAGAACTGGCGCTGGGTGGACAGGGACAACAACACCGTCTTCAACGGCCAGCAGTGGGAAACCTCCGGCGTCACGTACGGCAACAAGGCAGGCGGCGTGCCGGTGTTCGAGTCGCAGCTGACCGGCGACTTCGGCAGCAACCTCAATTCACGCGTCAACTACCGCTGCGAAAAGAAGAACGAAAGTGGCTGCCGCTACAACTACGGCTTCCCCGGCAGTAATGAGTTCGATGACGGCGGCACGTGGCGCACGAGCTGGTACCAGCGTGCCCCGCGCACTGGCACGCTGGTCGTCACCAACACGGCCAAGGCCGACAACCGGATCGGCATCAACTTCAGCGCCAACGATGCAGGCCTGCTCGACGTCGACTCCGGCCAGACCATCCGTATCAATGGTGTTCTGAAGAACACCGATGGCCGGACCTTCCTGACCAGCGAGAACGGCAGCATCGTCAGCGCATCACGTGACGCCAGGATCATCACGAACCAGTTGACCCTCGACGCGGCCGGCAGCATCGGCAGCATTGTCGGCGCCCAGGTCGGCGAGGCCGCCAATCCGCTGGATGTCCAGATGGTGTCCTACACCAACGCCAACGGCGCCACCGTGGCCGCCGGCAACCTGGTGGCCCGTGCGGGCGGTGACATCGCGCTGGACGTGGATTCGGCGGCCAAGGTGCTGATCAACGCCGGCAGTGGCACCGGCCGTGGCGATGTGTGGCTGCGCGCCAAGTACGACATTGAAGGTGCGGCCACCGGCAATGCTGCGTCGATCATCGGTGCCGACATCACCCTGGACAGCGTCTACGGTGCCATCGGCTCGCTCTCCCGGCCCTTGGTGGTCGATGCCGGCGAGCGTACCCGCAGCGACGGCGTGCTGGAGGGTGGGCTCATCTCGGCGCGGGCGACCGGTGACATCGCGCTGCGCGACCTCGGCGGCGACTTCTGGGTACAGCGCATCGAGTCGCTGGCCGGTGACGTGCTGATCGAGGCCCCCTCGGGCTCGATCTACAGCGGCGCCCAGCGCGCCTCGTCCAGCTTCCTCAACGAAGCACAGCTGGCCAGCCTGCGCGACAACCTCAAGCTGTTCCAGGGCGGCGGCCAGCAGTCGATCGTCAGCTACCAGAGCCAGGTCGACGCCAGCTACGCCGAGTACTTCCAGCTCCACGCGCTGGGCAGTGTCGTCGATGGGCGCTATCTGGCCGGTGGCACTGCCATCAACCTGTTCCGCTCCATGGCAGAAGCCGCGCGGGGCGGCAGCCTGGACGATGCAGGGGTAAGTGACTACCTCGCCGAGCGCTTCAACCGTCTGGGGACGGTGTTCACCGACGCCTTCGGCAGCGGCTGGCAGCAGGAAGCGATCTTCGCGTCCTTCAACGCGGGGTACCGCTATGAGCTGGCTGCCAGCGGTGGCGACAGCGCGATGGTCGCGGCACGCAAGGCGGCACTTCTTGATGGCATGACGGCTGACTCTCATTGGAGCCAGGACCAACTGCGCTACGTGTTCAACGCCAATGCGCTGGAACCCTCCACCGGTTCAGCCCTGAATGCCGAACCGGTGATCATCGGGCGCAATGTCAGCCTGCATGCCCGCGATGACCTGGGCCGCCTGGACAAGGAATACACGGTCAGCCTGGCCGACGTGAACAGCGGCAACCTCAGTGCCGAGGCGATGCTGGCCATGCGGCTTGCGACCACGCCGGGCGATGTGCAGATGCTCGACGCGGCCGGCAATGTGCTCACGCCCGATCAGGTGCGCGGCGGTGCCGTGGTGGTCTCGCTGCGCATCCGCAGCACGGCTCCGGTGGTGCTGGCAGCCACGGGCGGGATCGAGGCCGATGTGGGGGGCGATGCCTACCTGCATGGCAGCACGTCACTGGCGCTGAACAGCTTCGACGCCGGTGGCGATGTACGTATCGGCAGTGACGGCGATATCACCGATAGCGGTGGCAGTGCGGCCGGTGCGACCCTGAGGGTCGGCAAGGACCTCAGCTTGAGCGCCCTGCGCAGCATCATGGGCCACGATGGTCAACCGCTGCGCGTGCAGATCAACGGCCGGCTGCTGCTTGCCAACGCCGGTGAACACGTGCGCTTGGCGCAGCAGAACGGAAACCTGCGTATCGGCCTGGTGAGGGCGAACCAGGACGTTGTACTGGACGTCGGCGGTGGCAGCCTGCTGTCGTACCTGAAGGGCGTGAGCACGCTGACCGGGCGCGACATCCAGCTCGCCGTGCGCGACGACATCCGCGACGAGGACGGCGGTTCGCTGGCCTTGCGCATCGTTGCCGGCGGTCGGCTGGATGGCGCGGCAGGGGGCGAGGTGCGTCTTTCCAGCGACGTGGATATGCCGATCGGCACGCTTACCGCAGGGGGCGACCTGCAGCTTTTGAGCACGGCGGGCAAGCTGAGCGCAGTGCGTTTGCAGGCCGGTGGCGATCTGGGCGCCACCGGGTACAACGGTGCCGACCTGGGTTCGGTGCAGGCGGCGGGCGACGCGATTGTCAGCGCCCCGATGGGGGATGTCCGCATCGGCAACCTGCGCGCTGCCTCCGCCAATGTCGCCGCCGGTGGCGGCCTGCAGTTGGGGGATGCCGCCATTGACCAGGTCCTGCAGCTGCTCTCGCTGCAGGCCACATCGCTGGCGGCAGGCGCGCAGGTCAGCGCCGGCGACAGCGTGCAGATCGACGCGGGTGGCTTCGCGATGGGCGCCGGAAGCCAGTTGAGTGCTGGCCGGGTGGTCGCGGTGCGTTCCAGCGCGGATATCAGCGTGGGCCAGATGGCCGTGACCGGTACCGCGGCCACCGGCAACGTGATGCTCGAGGCGGACGGTCGTATCCACTCCAATGGGGATGCCGCGGTCAATGTCGGTGGCGGCAGTCACGTGCTGGCCAGCCTGCAGGCGGGCGACGGAATCGGCAGTGACGCGCAGGCCCTCACGGTCGATGTCGGCCGGCTTGTCCTGGCACGCAGCGATCACGGTGACATCCACCTGCGCCTCCCCAACGGGGGTGCTGTGGGTGACGTGGTTGCCGCATCGGGTGCGCTGTTGCTGCACAGTGACGCGCACCTGCAGGCGGATCTGCTGGATGCGGCAACCGATGTCCGGCTGGCGACGGCCTCCGCCGACATCGGTTACCTGGAGGCTGGCGCGGATGCCGTCGTGACCAGCGCCGGCGGACTTACCCTGGGCCAAGGCAGGATCGGTGGCGATGCGCAGCTTCGCAGTACCGGGGCGATGGGCATTGGTGAACTGCAGGCGCAGGGCGCAATAAACGCGGCTAGCGGTGCTGCGCTGGTAGCGCAGACACTGTCTTCCGGCGCGGCGATGCAGTTGGAGGCGTCGGGTGCGATGGATGTGCAGCAGCTGCGCAGCGGGGGCGATCTGGCCGCCACGGCAGGTGGGCTGCTCGCCATCGGCGATCTGGTGGCCGATGGCGATGCGCGCCTTGAAGGCGACGCGGATGTACGCCTGGCCCAGGCGGTGATCGGGCAGTCGCTGAACGTGGCGGCGGCCGGGGCGCTGGATATGCGTACTGCCACGGTCGGCGGCGATGCGCAGCTTCGCAGCGGCGGGGCGATGGGCATTGGCGAGCTGCAGGCGCAGGGCGCAATGAGCGCGGCTACCGGTGCCGCGCTGGTGGCGCAGACACTGTCTTCCGGCGCGGCGATGCAGTTGGAGGTGTCGGGTGCGTTGGATGTTCAGCAGCTGCGCAGCGGGGGCGATCTGGCCGCCACGGCAGGTGGGCCGCTCGCCATCGGCGATCTGGTGACCGTTGGGGAGGCACGCCTCGACGGTGACGGCGATGTGCAGCTGGCCCAGGCGGTGATCGGGCAGTCGCTGGACGTTGCGGCGGCCGGCACGCTGGACATGCGTACTGCCACGGTCGGCGGCGATGCGCAGCTTCGCAGCGGCGGGGCGATGGGCATTGGCGAACTGCAGGCGCAGGGGGCGCTGAGCGGAATCACTGGTGCCACGCTGGTAGCGCAGACGCTGTCCTCCGGGGCGGGGATGCAGCTCGAGGCATCCGATGCGTTGGATGTGCAGCAGCTGCGCAGCGGGGGCGATCTGGCCGCCACGGCAGGTGGGCTGTTCGCCATCGGCGACCTGGTGGCCGATGGCGATTCGCGCCTTGAAGGCGACGCGGATGTACGCCTGGCCCAGGCGGTGATCGGGCAGTCGCTGGACGTTGCGGCGGCCGGCACGCTGGATATGCGTACCGGCAAGGTCGGTGGCGATGCGCAGCTTCGCAGCGGCGGGGCGATGGGCATTGGCGAGCTGCAGGCGCAGGGCGCAATGAGCGCGGCTACCGGTGCCGCGCTGGTGGCGCAGACACTGTCTTCCGGTGCGGCGATGCAGCTGGAGGCATCCGATGCGTTGGATGTGCAGCAGCTGCGCAGCGGGGGCGATCTGGCCGCCACGGCAGGTGGGCTGCTCGCCGTGGGCGACCTGATGGCCGATGGCGATGCGCGCCTTGAAGGCGACGGGGATGTACGCCTGGCCCAGGCGGTGGTCGGGCAGTCGCTGGACATTGCGGCGGCCGGGGCGCTGGACATGCGTACTGCCACGGTCGGCGGCGATGCGCAGCTTCGCAGCGGCGGGGCGATGGGCATTGGCGAACTGCAGGCGCAGGGGGCGCTGAGCGGAATCACTGGTGCCACGCTGGTAGCGCAGACGCTGTCCTCCGGGGCGGGGATGCAGCTGGAGGCATCCGATGCGTTGGATGTGCAGCAGCTGCGCAGCGGGGGCGATCTGGCCGCCACGGCAGGTGGGCTGCTCGCCATCGGCGACCTGGTGGCCGATGGCGATGCGCGCCTTGAAGGCGACGCGGATGTACGCCTGGCCCAGGCGGTGATCGGGCAGTCGCTGAACGTTGCTGCGGCTGGCAGGCTGGACATGCGTACCGCCACCGTCGGCGGCGGTGCGCAGCTTCGCAGTGGCGGGGCGCTGGGCATTGGCACGCTGCAGGCGCAGGGGGCGCTGAACGGAACCACTGGTGCCACGCTGGTGGCGCAGACACTGTCTTCCGGTGCGGCGATGCAGCTGGAGGCGGCCGGTGCGCTGCAGATCCAGCAGCTGACCAGCAACGGCGACCTCGCTGCGAACGCTGGAGGTCTGCTGGCCATCGACGATGCCGCCGTGGGGGGGCAGGCAAGTGTGGATGGCGGCACGGATGTGCAGCTTGGCAATGCAACGGTCGCGCAGTCACTGGTGATCAACGCTGCGGGTCACGTCGATGTCGGTAACGCACGCATCGGCGGCAATGCCCAGGTGGGCAGCGGTGGCGACACCCACGTCCAGCGTTTCGATGGCCGCGGCGATCTGGTGGCGAATGCTGACGGCGCCATCACCCTCGGCAGCGCGGCGGTCGACGGCTCGATGACGCTGCGCGCCGGCCAGTCCATCGATGTGGGCACGGCCGTGATCGGTGTGGATGGTGACTGGCTCGCAGGCACCAACCTTTCCGCCGATGAGGTAAGTGTGGGTTGCAACTTCCGCGGCGATGCCGGTGTCGCACTGGTCATCGGCACGCTCAACGTGGGCTGCAATCTGGGGCTGTCGTCCAGCGAGGCGCTGCGGTTCGACGCCCTGCAGGCGGCCGGCGGCATCGCGCTGGCATCGCGCGGCTCGGATGTCCTGGGCCGGCAGGTGGACGCGGGAAGGGCACTGCAGGTGCAGGCTGCGGGCGATATCCGGATCGAAGCGGCCAGCGCCGGCAGCGACCTAGTGGCCACCAGCGGCGGCACCCAGCAATGGGGTGTGTACCAGGCCGGCGGCGATGCAGCGCTGCAGGCGGGTCGGGATATCCATTTCGGTGACGGTCGCAGCGGTGGCGCACAGTCGATCATTGCGGGTGGCAGCATCGGCTTCGAGCGGGCCAGCGCAGGCACCACGGCCTACATGGACGCCCAGGCAGGTTCGCTGGCCGGTGGGCAGTTGCAGGCGGCGTCTGCACAGCTGGCCGCACGTGACACCTTGTCGTTGGCACAGGCGATGGTCGATACCCGTCTGAACCTGGCCGCCGATGAGCTGCAGGCGCAGGTAAGTCAGTCCGATGCTGGCCCAGGCCTGCTGACGACCACGCTGACCGGCTACCGCAATGGTGTCGCCCGCCGGATCGTGGTGGACGTGCAGCCGCGTGATGCCTGGCTGATCGATGCGCTGCGGGCAATGGAGGCAGAGCTGACGTCCTCCTCTGCGAAGGTCGCCATCGCCGATGGCCATGTGGAACGCACCATGACCCTGACCACCCCGGCGCTGCACGTGCTGATGGACAACACCAGCCCGGCGCTGCGCCCGGCGGACGCGCAGCTGCTGCAGTTGAACCGCCGCTTCCACCTGGCGACCGATGGCCGCCTGCTGGATACCGACGCCTATGTGCTGCGGTTCAACGATGGGGTCGGGGTGAGCAGCCCGAACTACAACCGCGACCACCTCGAGGCCGGGCCGGCCTACCTGGGCGAAAGCGCGGTGCGCTACCTGGGCCGCATGCTCAATCTCCGCTCGCCGGAGATGGCGGTACCCGCCCGTGCGCCCGCGGAAGGTGATGAAGCAAACGCCCGCGATGTGGTGGCTCCGGCCCCGGGCGGCGCGGTCAACCTAGGGGCGCCCAACTGATGAACGACGGAAAACACACCATGTACCGAGGGATGTTCCTGATCGGCAGCGCGCTGCTGCCCTGTCTTGCACATGCGCAGAACAGTAGTGGCACCGCGGGGAAGGACACCGCACAGCGCATTGACGGCTACTACGAGCAGCGCCAGCCGCTGCAGCCGGAGCGCCCGGTGGTGGACCCGGTGCAGCCGGCGCCTCCGCCGGCCGGGCAACGCGGGCTGGCCGATGTCCGTGGCAGCTTCGTGCTCAACGAGGTGCGTTTCAGTCCATCGGCGCTGCTGCCGAAGGCCACGCTCGATGCGATCGCCGCCTGCTACCAGGGGCGCGAGGTCCACTTGGCCGAGCTGGAGACACTGGTGGCCGACGTCAATGCAGCTTACGAGGCAGCCGGGATCAGTACGGCACGCGCGCTTCTGCGCGAGCAGTCGATCAACGAAGGGCGCGTTGACGTCACCCTGCTGGAAGGCACGCTGGGTACGCTGGAGGTGACCGGGGAGGGCAAGGTGCCGGTGCGCTTTGTGGAGCGGCGGGTGCGGCAGCCGGTAGGGGAGGTGGTGCGCAGCGATCACCTGCGCGATGAGCTGATCTACCTCAACCGCACCACCGATCTGCAGGTGCGTGCACTGATGCGGCCCGGCCAGGCCGCCGGCCAGACCGATATCGTGCTGCTGGCGGAGGTGCCGGACCGAAGCAACTGGGGCGTATTCGTCGATAATTCCGGCGTAGAGACCACCGGCCGCGAGCGCTACGGTGCGCATGGCCAGTTCTGGGGTCTGGCGGGGATCAGTGACCTGCTGGCCGGCTCGGTGGCGTGGTCGCGCGGTGGCCTGGAAGGGCGCATCGGCTACTCCGGTATCGTCAACACGCGCAACGGCCGTGTCGGCGCCAGCGTGTCGCGCAGCCAGATCAACATCATCGACGGTGCCTACCGCGCCCTGGACATCACTGGCGAGTCGACCAGCTATGGTCTGGATTTCACCCAGCCGTGGGTGGCCACGCCGAACTGGCTGCTGTCCACCATCGCCAACGTCTCGCGCAGCAACTCCGTGTCCGATATCGGTGATGTGCGGGTGTCGGAGGTCGATTCGACCACGGTGACCCTGGGTGTCAGCACCGGCTATCGCAATGACGGCTACGACTGGACGTTCTATCAGGGCGTCTCGCGCATCCGCACCGATGAGACGCTGGCCGAAGGGCGTGCCTTCACGACCGCCAACGGATCCACCAGCTGGACCCAGCGCATCGGCAGCAGCGGCCTGCTGTACCGCGCACAGCTGGGTTGGCAGTTCAGCAACGGCGACTTCCTGCCCTCAAGCAACCTGTTCCAGGTGGGCGGCATCGGCAGCGTGCGTGGCTATGTTCGCGGCACCCTTTCCGGGGTGAAAGGCTACTTCGGCAGCGTCGAACTGCACCGGCCCTATCGGCAGGCGCACGATGTCTACGTGTTCTTCGATCATGGCGAGGTACGTGGCGACTACCCCACCTCGGCCAGCATCAGCAGCGTCGGCGTCGGCCTGAATGGACAGCTCGCCAAGCGCTACAGCTACAGCCTTGACCTGGGCCACCCACTGGACAAAGTGCTGCAGGACGATGACAGCATGCGCGCCGACTTCCGCATCAGTGCACGCTGGTGATCGGCAGGGCCGGCGCCGCATGCTGAGAATGATTCGCATCAAAACCGTTCGCTGGCTATGATGCGGGTCCTTTCCGTTACGACCCCGAGCCCATCTTGAAGCGTGCCTTGCCAATCAGCCCCATGGGCCGCGTGTTCGCCACGGTCGCTTTCGTTGAAGCCCTGACCTGGGCCGGCCTGTTGATCGGCATGTACTTCAAGTACCAGGCAGCCGATCCGACCCCGGTCGGGGTCAAGATCTTCGGCCCGGTGCACGGTGTGGCCTTCATGGTCTACGTGGTTGTATCGGTGCTCGCCGCGATCCGCCTGCGTTGGCCGTGGTGGGCCGCGCTGCTGGCATTGGCTGCTGCGGTGCCGCCGCTGGTGACGCTGCCGTTGGAGTGGTGGTTCAAGAGTCGTGGGCTCTTGTTGGCGCCGATTACACGGAATGGCTGACGACAGCATCGGGCCTCTATGTTCGCTGGCCATATGAAGTAAAGAATGGAGTGCTGTCTGCAATTGCAGATAGCGCTTCAATTGAAGTGATGTGTCCCGGTCGCGGGTTTATTATCGGAGTGGTTTGGACGTAGAGCTTGCCGATGAGCTAGGGAGTTCGATTGCGATTCAATATTGATAGGCACCCGAAGTAGTCGCAGACCAAGGTTGGCCTGCGACGATTCCACGTGGCGATCTCCCCCTACCTCAGAATGTCTGTAGCTAGTTCCGAGTGGTCTCTGCAAGCTTGCATGCAGTTCGCATACTCCTCCCTACACTTTACCGGCTCCTCCCCTATCCTCAGGCAGGCCTTGTAACCATAGTCGCATTGCTTTTCACAGAACGGAGGTGCGCCTTCCGCCACGTATGCTGTGAATACGGCGACCCCCGAGATGATAGCTGCGGACAATAATCTGACCATCTGCATGATATCTCTCCGTCATGGGCCTGATCATTCAGGCACGCTGATAGTGGATGCAGAGCATTTCGATTTTTGCAACGCAACGCCCAATGTGAGTTTGGATCGAAAGATCTAATCGACTCAGTGCGTTTAAGAGGCTGCAATCCGTATATGCCGATAGGCCCAGTTTGTCACGGCGACGTGGCGCACTGGCGAGGCGCCAGCCAGCGGCAGTCGCGCCGCATTAGCGAGTCCAAACGTGCACATATGCGTCATCCAGCGCCCAGCACGCCAAGAATCTGCTTCGGCGACTGGAATCCCGCCAGCCGCGCGGTTTCGTGACCGTCGCGGACCACCAGCAACGTGGGGGTCTGGCGCAACCCGAGCTCGCGGAACAATCCCTCTCCAACCGTCTCGAGTCTGACCTTCAGCAGGGTCATGCCAGCGTCTTCAATCGCGCCAGCGACACTGGCCAACGACATCTCCAGCATCCGGCACCCCGGGCAGTCGTCCTTGTGGAAATCCACCAGCAGGGCCGGGTGCTCGCGCAGGGCGGCGTGGTAATCCTCAGCGGTCTGGGCGTGCAGGGTCAGCATGTCGTAGGGCTCTGGGTATGGGCCAACACGGTGTCGGTCCAGTGGTGGATGGTGTGGGTGTCTTCGGCGCCGTGCGGCATCTGCTCGATCTCCAGCACCGGGTACGGGGCGCCGAAGAACCGCGCCAGCCGGTGGGCGGCGCCGCAGTAGTACTCCTCGCCCCATTGGGTCTCGCCGGTACCGAATACCGCCACCGGGAACGGCAGTGGCAGCCCGAAGCGATCACGCAGCGCGGCCACGCAGTCCTTCATCTCCGCCGGGGTACGCCCGGCGTTGTCCGTCCAGGAACCGACCAGGCACAGGGCAGGCGGCTCTCCCGCCAGCGCCACGGCCGCGTCAACGGCATCCACGTCGACCCAGTCCACCCGGTGCCCCAGTGCCTCGCAGCGCGCCCGGATCAACGTGGCCACCTCGCGGGTGTTGCCGCTCAGCGAGGCGAAGGCCAGCAGGATGTGCATCGCCATGCCTCCTTACAGGTCGTCAAACCCGTTGTCCGCGTTGGTCTTCTTGTAACTGGCGTTGCGCATTTCGAAGAAGTCGGTCTTGGTCTCGGTGAAGTTGTCGGCGTAGGCCTTGATCCACGGCATCACGTTGACATTGGTCTCGCTGTACAGCTTCTCGATGCCCAGCATGCCGGCCATCTTGTTGGCGCGGTACTTCACGTAGCGGATCATCTCGTCCACGTCGATGCCGTCGATGCCGTCCAGCACCTCGCCGGTCCAGCGCGTTTCCAGCTGGATGGCGTGCTCGAAGGCCTCATGCACGTAGGCGGTCAGCTGCTCGCCCTGCAGCGCCGGATTCTCGCCGATGATGGCGCGGATCAGTTCGCTGATGAACTTGGTGTGGGCCAGCTCGTCGCGGTTGATGAAGCTGATGATCTTGCCGGTACCGGTCATGCGGTTCTGGCGGACCAGGTTGTAGAAGAACGCGAAGCCGGAGTAGAAGTTGATGCCTTCCAGGATCGAGGACTGGATCAATGCGCGGATCAGCGTCTCGGCGGTCTTCTCGCGCATGAAGTCATCGTAGGACTGCATGATCGGCGCGTTGCGGGCCAGGATGGTCGGGTGGGTACGGGCGATCTCGAACACGCGGTTCTGGTCGGCCAGCCCGGCGATCGAGGCGAGTACGTAGCTGTAGCTCTCGTTGTGGATCACTTCCTGCTGGCCGATGATCGCGGCATTGGCGTGCGCGGCGGGATCGGTGATGTACTCGGCAACGTTGTAGATGAAGCGCGTCTGCGGCGAGTCCAGCGTGGCCAGCAGGCCGATGATCGAGTCGTAGGCGTTCTTCTCGCGCGCATTGAGCTCGCCGTACTGGCGCGCGTCGCCCTTCATGTCGACTTCGTCGGGAATCCAGAAGTTGGTCGAAAGCTCCTTGTACGCGCGGTAGAAGGACGGGTAGGGGATATCGTTCCAGTTGAGGATGCCGCTGGTGCGGCCGTTGATGATGCCGGTGGAGCGGTTGGGGTGGCGCGGTTCGAGGATCTTGATGCGTTCGAGGGGGATGGCCATCGGGGTGTGTCCTAGTTTCTCTTCTGGCAGTGCGAGTTGCCGGCCAGCGGCCGGCACTACCGGGGCATGTGTGGGGTTGCCGGCCAGCGGCCGGCACTACCGGTCAGTGCGCTGACGACCAACGGTCGTCAGCTACCGGGCTGACGTACGTCAGCTGCTGCACCATTCGCACTCAGAAATGTCTATGTCGTTGGAGCGCACGTAGTAGGTCGTCTTCAGCCCTTCGCGCCAGGCACTCATGTGCAGCGCGAGCAGGGTGCTGGCGCGGATGGTGCTCGGCACATACAGGTTGAAGCTGATCGACTGGTCCACGTGGCGCTGGCGGCGGGCGTTCTGGCGGATGCTGGCGAACTGGTCCACCCGGTAGGCGCCTTTCTCGTAGTACGGGTAGGTCTCCAGCGACAGCCCCGGTGCGGCGACCGGGCGGCGGAAATCCTTCTTTTCTTCGTAGTAGAACGCGCCGTACACCGGATCGATCGAGGCCGTGGAGCCGGCGATCTGGGCGGTGCTCATGTTCGGTGCCACCGCCATCAGCCAGCCGTTGCGCAGCCCGTTGACGCCCACCTGCGCCGCCAGTTCCCGCCAGGCCGGGCTGTCATAGCCACGGGCGCGGAAGTACTCACCGTTCTGCCAGTCGCTGCCGACGAACGCGCTGTAGCGCCCCTTTTCCTTGGCCAGGGTCATGCTGGCCTGGATGGTCAGGTAGTTGATGCGCTCGTACAGGCTGTCGGCGTAGTCCTCGGCCTGGGCGGAGTTCCATTCGATCTGCTGCAGGGCCAGCAGGTGATGCCAGCCGAAGGTGCCCAGCCCGATCGCGCGGTACTTGCGGTTGGTGATGGTGGCCTGTGGCACCGGCAGCTGATTGAGGTCGATCACGTTGTCCAGCATCCGCACCTGGATTGGCACCAGCCGCTCAAGTACATCGCTGCTCAGCAGGTCCGGGGCGGCCGTCACCGCGCGGCCCAGGTTGATCGAAGACAGGTTGCACACCACGAAGTCGCCGGCCTGTTTGGTCGTCACGATCTGGTCGCCGCTGATCATCTCCTGGATCATGCGGGTGGGGCTCATGTTCTGCAGGATCTCCGTGCACAGGTTGCTGGAGTAGATGCTGCCGGCATGCTTGTTCGGGTTCATCCGGTTCACTTCGTCCCGGTAGAACATGAAGGGGTTGCCGGTCTCCAGCTGGCTGACCATGATCCGCTTGAACAGCTCGATGGCCTTGAGGGTGCGCCGGCTGATGCGCTCGTCGGCGACGACCTCCTCGTACTTCGCGCGGAAGCTGCCCTGGCCGCGCTGCTCATCGTGGAAGTCCTGCAGGTACCAGCCCTTGATCCGCTTCACCTCATACGGGTCGAACAGGTACCAGTCGCCGCGCCGCTCCACCGCTTCCATGAACAGGTCCGGCAGGCACACCGAGGTGAACACATCGTGCGCGCGCAGGCGCTGGTCGCCGTTGTTCAGGCGCAGATCGAGAAACGCCTCGATGTCGCGGTGCCAGACATCCAGATACACCGCGATCGCGCCTTTGCGCTGGCCGAGTTGATCTACGCTCACCGCGGTGTTGTTGAGCTGCTTGATCCACGGCACCACACCGCCGGAGGAATTGGCCACGCCGCGGATCGAGGAGCCCGCAGAGCGTACATAGCCCAGATAGGCGCCCACGCCGCCGCCGTGCTTGGAGACTCGCGCCACGTCGGTGTTGGAGTCGTAGATGCCCTGCAGGCTGTCGTCCACCGTGTCGATGAAGCACGACGACAGCTGGCCGCCCACTTTGCCGGCATTGGCAAGCGTCGGCGTCGCCACCGTCATGTACAGGTTGGACAGCGCCCAGTAGGCCTCACGCACCAGCAGCATGCGCCGCCGCCGTGAGCGCTCGCCGTGCTCGTGTTCGTGCTGCATCAGGTACAGCGCGATGGTCAGCCAGCGCTCCTGCGGCAACTCGTAGACGGCGCGCGAGTGGTCGGTGGCGAGGTAGCGGGTGGCCAGCAGGTACAGGCCGTTGTAGGCGAACAAGGTGTCGCGCTCGGGCTCGATCATCTGCCCGGCTTCCTCCAGTTCGTCCTTGGAATAGGCCTTGAGGATGTCGATCGAATACACGTTGCGGTCCGCCAGGCTTTCCTGCAGACCCACATACGAGCCGTACTTCAGCGTGGCATCGTAGAAACGGTTCTTGCTGGCGCGCTTGTACAGGCGGCGCAGATAGAGGCGGGCGGCGAAGTGCTCCCAGTCCGGCGCGGTCAGGTCGATGCGCGATTCCGCCTCGCGGATCAGCAGGTCCACCATTTCATCGGCGCTGAGCTGCTGTCGGCGTGCGATCTGCCCCAGCACGCTGCGCAGGTAATCGGCCACGTCCAGCTGCGGGAACTCGCCATGCACGCTGTGCACGGTGCGCTCCAGCCGCGCCTGGTCGAACGGCATGCGTCGGTTGCCGCCCTCCTTGGTGATCCACAGCGTCTCACTGCAGGTGGCCGCATCAACGGGGGTGTCCGTGGGCGGGGTGAGGGTCGAAGCGACGGTGTCGTCGGTGTTCATGCGTTCTCCATGCATGGCGCAGAGCCCAGCAGGCGGCGCGGCAGAGCCGTGCGGCAGCCGGACAGAGGGCGTGATTGGTGGGCAGGCCCTGCGTGTGCAGGAATACGTCGCCGCAGGCTCACATCGGTGGCGACGGGCCATGCTTCCAGGCGCCGGTCAGGTGGGCGCAACGGGGCGTTCAACAGCAACGCGGCGTTGCAACGGTGCACCGGGCCTGGCGGAAGCGGGGAGCCGATGGACACAACATAGTGGGGTAGTGGGGGCTCGTCAACCGTATATGTAGTGTCTTTTTGTCGCAGGGGGTGTCGCCTGCGCACCTGAACATGCGATACAGATTGCACTATCAAACGCAAATGCGAGCCGTTATCATTTGATGGATCACAGGGCGGTGATGCGTTCGCAACCGGATGGCAGAACCGCGCGCGCGTCGGCGCACCGCGTGGTTCAACTTCTTATTGGCTGTGGTGTTCAATGTCTTCACGTCCTGTCGTTTCCGGTTTGCCCGCCCTCGTTTCCGCCGCGTTGCTCGGCACCATGGCGATGATGGCGTTCGTATCCGTGATCGGCCCGGTGGTGCGGGTGTTGGGCCTGGCCGAGTGGCATGCCGGCCTGTCGGTCACCGCGGCCGGTGTGTTGTGGATGCTGTCGGCGCGCCGCTGGGGTGCACTCAGTGATCGCATCGGGCGCAAGCGCGTGCTGCTGATCGCATTGGCAGCCTACGCGGTGATCTACGTGGCGCTGGCGGTGTTCGTGGATGTGGCGCTGACCTCACCGCCAGCGATCTGGCTCTCCGTGCTGGTCCTGGTCGGCACGCGTGCCCTGGTCGGGCTGTTCTACGCCGCCGTGCCGCCGACCGCCGCGGCCA
Organism: Stenotrophomonas sp. Steno-Z10-BAI; assembly: GCF_056393115.1. NCBI lineage: Bacteria > Pseudomonadati > Pseudomonadota > Gammaproteobacteria > Lysobacterales > Lysobacteraceae > Stenotrophomonas > Stenotrophomonas sp. Steno-Z10-BAI. Next base: position 408,031 of record NZ_JBWJOZ010000002.1, read on the forward strand.
TCATCGCCGACCAGGCCGCCCCGGGGCAGCGCGGCAGCGTGATGGCCAAGCTTGGCACCGCCAATGCGCTGGGCATGGTGCTGGGCCCGGCCGCCGCCGGTTGGATCGCCTACCAGAATCTCTCGCTTACCCTGTATGTGGCCGCGTTGTTGCCGTTGTTGTCGCTGCTGATGATCTGGTGGCGCCTGCCGAATACGCCGCCCGTCGCGCCGACGCACACCGGCCCGAAACCAACGCTCGGCCTGGGCGATGCGCGCCTGCGCCTGCCATTGCTGGCGGTGTTCGCCGCGATGATCTCGGTCACCGTCGCGCAGGTGACGGTCGGCTTCTTCGCGATTGATCGGCTGCAGCTCTCCCCGGCAGACGGCGCGCGCATGGCCGGGCTGGCCCTGACCGCGGTCGGTGTCGGCCTGATCTTCGCCCAGGGGCTGGTGATGAAGCTCAAGGACATCCGCCCGACGCGCTGGATCCTGGTCGGGGCGCTGATCTCCGGGCTGGGCTTTGCGTCGGTCGCGCTGGTCAGTGTGCCGTGGCAGCTGCTGGCCAGTTATGCGATCGCCGCGTTCGGCATGGGGTTCGTGTTCCCCAATTTCCAGGCGCTGGCGGCCGATTCGGTGGAGGCGCATGAGCAGGGCGCTGCGGCAGGTACGGTAGCGTCGGTGCAGGGCATGGGCATGGTGGTCGGGCCGATGATCGGCACACTGTTGTATCGGTGGTCGCCGAGCGCGCCGTACCTGCTGGTGGGCGTGGTGCTGCTGATCCTGGCGGGCTCTGCCGCCCTGCATCGTGCGCGGGGTGCGGCATGAACGAGATGCTCGCCAGCGGCGTGGCCGATGAGATGACCGACACAGCCACCGCTGATGCGGCCGACGCCCCGTACTTCCTGCTGCGCAGCCCGCAGCAGGCGATGGAAGCGCACGGTGTGCGCGCGCGGCTGCCGTCCGGTGCCACCGCCACCTTGGCCGGGCGCGTCGCCGCGTTCTTTGCCGCGCCGCGCTCCGGCCCGCGCCTGCTGGTGGGGGCGGTACCCTTTGATCCCGAGCAGGGCGATGCGCTGTATCAGCCGGATCAGGTGTCTGGCCAGCCCACGGTGGTCCGCGTGGAAACGCCGACCCTCGTTGGCGATGTGCTCGCCGAACCGTCTGCCGATGCGTATGCGCAGGCGGTGGCGGCTGCCGTCACGGAACTGCAGCGCACCGACTGCCCATTGGAAAAAGTCGTGCTCGCGCGCAGCCTGCGGGTCACCACCGCGCAGCCGCTGCATCCGCGCGTGCTGGCCGCACGCCTGGGCAAAGACCCCAGCGTGGCGACCTACGTGGTCCCGGTACCCGCAGCAAGTGCGGGCGACGCGGCCTGGCTGGTCGGCGCCACCCCGGAGCTGCTGGTCTCCCGACGCGGTGACCGTGTGCTCTCGCATCCGCTGGCCGGCTCGGCCCGTCGTTCGGCCGATCCGGCCGAGGATGCACGCGCCGCGGAGACGCTGCTGGCCTCGGCCAAGGACCATGACGAGCATCGCCACGTGGTCGAGGCCATCGTGGCCGCGTTGGCACCGCTGTGCCATCACGTCGAGGCACAGCCGCGGCCGTCACTGCACGCCACCGCCACCATGTGGCATCTCGGTACCCGCATCCACGGCACGCTGAAGGATCCTTCGGTGTCCTCGGCCGCGTTGGTCGCACTGCTGCATCCCACCCCCGCGGTGTGCGGCACGCCGCGCCAGCCGGCACTTGAACTGATCCGTCAGGCTGAACCGGTCGCACGGGGCTTCTATGCCGGCGCCGTCGGCTGGACCGATGCGCAGGGCGATGGCGATTGGTATGTGGCGATCCGCTGCGCACGCGTGCAGGGCACCGAAGTGCGCCTGTATGCCGGTGCCGGCATCGTCGCCGAGTCCCAACCCGATCTCGAGGTGGCCGAAACGGCTGCCAAGTTCATGGCCCTGCTGACCGCGCTCGGCGTCCATGACGTTCGTCCTTTCTGATGTGCGGGAGCTGTCCATGAACGCATCCTTCTCTTCCGCCCGGGTGCCGCTGCGCCAGGTCTGGCCGCCGGCCCTGGTCGCGCGCTATCGCGCGGCCGGCCATTGGCGCGGCGAGACCTTTCCGGGCTTCCTGCGCGAACGCGCCGAGCGCTTCGCCGGTGATATCGCAGTGGTCGGCGGTGATACGCGCCTCACCTATGCCCAGCTGTGGCAGGAGGCCGGCCGCATCGGCGCCGGCCTGCTCGCGCAGGGCTTGATCCCGGGTGACCGGGTGGTGGTGCAGCTTGGCAACGTGCCGGAATTCGTGACCGTGGTCTGCGGGTTGTTCCGCGCTGGTTTGATTCCCGTGTATGCATTGCCCGCGCACCGCATCACCGAGGTCGTGCATTTCGCCCGCAAGGCCGAGGCCAATGCCTATATCGCTGCCTCCAGCTACGAGGGGTTCGATTACCGCACCCTTGCGCGCGAACTGCAGGCGCAGGTACCCGAGGTGCAGCACGTCATCATCGCCGGTGACGCGGCCGGGTTCACCGCGCTGGCATCGCTGGCAGGCGATCTTGATCAGCTGCCGCCCGATCCCGACCCGCAAGCGGTTGCGTTCCTGCAGATCTCCGGGGGCAGCACCGGCCTGTCCAAGCTGATCCCGCGCACGCACGACGACTACCTGTATTCCTTCCGCGCCAGCAACCAGATCTGTGGCATCACCCAGGACAGCGTCTATCTGGTCGCGCTGCCGGCCGCGCACAACTTCCCGATGAGCTCGCCTGGGTTCTTCGGCACGCTGTACGCCGGTGGCCGTGTGGTGCTGAGCCCGGGCGCGGGCCCGGAGACCGCGTTCGTCCTGATCGCGCGCGAGCGGGTGACCTGTGTCGGCCTGGTGCCGCCGCTGGCGCTGCTGTGGGCGCAGGCGGCCGCAACGACCACGCACGATCTCTCCAGCCTGCAGGTGGTGCAGGTCGGCGGCGCCAAGCTGGTGCCGGAAGCCGCGCGCCGGGTGATCGCGGGGCTGGGCTGCACCCTGCAGCAGGTGTTCGGCATGGCCGAGGGCCTGGTCAACTACACCCGCCTGCACGACAGCGAAGACATCATCGTTTCCACCCAGGGCCGCCCGATCAGCGAAGACGACGAGGTGCTGGTGGTCGACGACCACGGCAACCCGGTTGCAGACGGTGAGACCGGCCATCTGCTTACCCGCGGCCCGTACACCATCCGCAGCTATCACAACGATCCCGCCGCCAACGCACGCGCCTTCACCGAGGACGGCTTCTACCGCACCGGCGACAGGGTGCAGCGCCTGCCGGGCGGCTATCTGGTGGTGCAGGGCAGGGCCACCGATCACATCAACCGCGCCGGTGAGAAGATCTCCGCCGAAGAGATCGAAGACCATCTGCTGGCACACCCGAGCGTGTTCGATGCGGCGGTGGTCTCCATTCCCGATGCCTACCTTGGTGAACGCAGCTGCGCTTTCATCATTGCCCAGGGCGAGCCGACCAAGGCCGCCAGCCTCAAGGCCTGGGTGCGCAGCCGTGGCCTGGCGGCGTTCAAAGTGCCGGACCAGATCGTGTTCGTCGATGCCTTCGGCACCACCGCTGTCGGCAAGATCAGCCGCCGCGAGCTGCGTGCCCAGCTGCGCGAACGTTTCATGCAACAGACAGGAGAAACGCGCTGATGGCGCTGCCCAAGATCCAACCGTACCCCCTGCCGACCCAGGCCGAACTGCCCACCCCGCGCGGCGCGTGGCAGCCGCAGACCGAGCGCCTGGCGCTGCTGGTGCACGACATGCAGCGTTATTTCCTGGCCGCGTTCGCGCCGGATGCGGCGCCGCTGGCACCGGCCGTGGCCAACATCGCCCGCCTGCTCGCGCATTGCCGCGCCCGTGGCATCCCGGTGTTCTACACCGCCCAGCGGGGCAACCAGGATCGCTGCGACCGGGGCCTGCAGGCCGACCTGTGGGGCCCGGGCATGTCCGCCACCGAAGAACACGAAGCCATCGTCGAGGCCGTGGCCCCGGCGCCGGGCGATCACGTGTTGGTCAAGCACCGCTACAGCGCGTTCCAGCGCAGCAATCTGGAGACGATGATGCGTGCGCGAGGCCGCGATCAGCTGCTGGTCACCGGCGTGTACGCGCACATCGGCTGCACCGCCACCGTCGCCGAGGGCTTCCAGCGTGACATCGAGAGCTTCATCGCTGCCGATGCCGTCGCCGATTTCTCGCGCGCCGATCATGACTTCGCCCTGCACTGGATCGCCCGTACCTGTGGCGTGCCGATGACCACCGATCACCTGCTGGAGACCCTCGCATGACCGCACTCACCCTGGCGCGCATGCGCGCCGATGTCGCCGAGATGCTCGGCGAAGCGCCCGAGGACATCAGCACCGAGGAGAACCTGATGGACCTCGGCCTGGATTCGATGCGTGTGCTGGGGCTGGTGCTGGCCTGGGGCAACACCGGGATCGCGCTGGAGTTCAGCCATCTGGCCGAGCACGCCACGCTCGGCGGCTGGTGGACGGTGGTGCAGCGCCTGCAGGCACAGGCGGCGGCCAGCGCATGAAGGCCCGTGCGGTGCCGGGTGCGGCCGAGCCCATCGTTCGCGGGCTGAGCGAGGCGCAGGCTGGCCTGTGGTACGCGCAGCGCCTGGCGCCGGACAACCCGGCCTTCAACACCGCCCATGCGGTATGGATCGAAGGGGCGCTGGACGTCGCGGCCTTCGTGCGCGCCGCCGACCAGGCCGCGCAGGAGGCCGAGGCACTGGCGCTGCGCATGGTCGAGAGCGCAGAGGGCTTGCCCGTGCAGTGGGTCGATCCACAGCACACGCCGGCGCTGCAGGTGATGGATCTGTCCGATCAGCCGGACCCGGCCGCGGCGGCGCGCGAGGCGATGCAGCGCGACCGCCTCAACCCGGTCGATCCGGCCCGCGACCGGCTCAGCCAGCAGCGTCTGTTCCTGCTTGGGCCGGCACGCAGCGTCTGGTATCTGCGCGTGCACCACCTCGCCACCGATGGCTATGGCATGGGCCTGCTCACCGAGCGGGTCTGCGCGCTGTATGCGGGCAACGCATCACACGCCGCACTGGCGCCACTGGCCCCCGCGTTGGAGGAAGACGCCGCGTACCGTGCCAGCGAGCGCCGCACGCGCGATGCCACCTACTGGCGCGAGCTCATGGCCGATGCGCCGGGCGCCACCGGTCTGCAGGCCGGGCTTGCTGCCGCCGCACCGGATGCACTGCGCCACGTACAGCCGATGGCGCCGGCCCTGCGCGAGCGCCTGCACCGTGCCGCCGCCGCGATCGGCCAGCCCTGGCCGGACCTGTTGACCGCGCTCGGTGCCGACTACTGCCGCCGGATCAGCGGCGAAGCCGAGGCCATCATCGGCGTGCCGTTCATGGGCCGGCTCGGCAGCGTTTCCGCCCGTGTGCCGGCGATGGTGATGAACGTATTGCCGCTGCGGGTCACGGCCGGCGAGGGCAGCGTGGATGCCTTCGTGCGTGAGGTCGCCCTGCGCCTGATGCGCGGCCGCCGCCACGGGCGTTACCGCGGCGAGCAACTGCGTCGCGATCTCGGCCTGATCGGTGGCCAGCGTCGCCTGCATGGCCCGCTGGTCAACGTGCAGCCGTTCTATCGGCCGCTGCAGCTGGCCGGCGTCCACGCCACGCTGGAGGTGCTGTCCACCGGTCCTGTCGATGATGTGACGCTTGGCTTCCGTGGCGATGGCAGCGCCGTGCTCGATCTGGAGATCGAGGCCAATCCTGCGCTGTATACCGCCGCGCAGGTGCAGGCGCACGCCGCACGGCTGCTGCATTTCGTGTCGGCCGCGCTGCAGGTGCAGGCCGATGGGGGCGAGATTGCAGCGGTGCCGCTGTGCACGCCAGAAGAAGCGCAGCGCTATCTATATGACATCAACGCCACCGCGCACCCCGTGCCCGAGGTCAGCCTCGCCGCACTGATCACCGCGCGCATGCACCGAACGCCCGAGGCCGTCGCCGTGGTCTTCGGCACGCAGCAGCTCACCTACGCTGCACTGGAGCAGCGCAGCCGTGCCTTGGCGCTGCAGCTGCAGGCGCAAGGCGTCGGCCGCGAGGCGAGGGTGGTGGTCGCGCTGCCGCGCTCGCTGGAGCTGATCATCGCCCTGGTCGCGGTGCTGCGGGCCGGGGGTGCTTACCTCCCGGTGGATCTGGCCCACCCGGACGAGCGCCTCGCTCGGATCCTGCGCTCGGCCGAACCGGCGTGCGTCCTGGCCCTGGAGCAGGACCGCGTCCGCTTCCCGGGCACCGCCGTGCTCCCCCCCTCGCAATGGCAGCACGCCAGCGACGCGGCACTCGGCACCGCACCGGCGCCCGCAGACGCGGCCTACGTCATCTATACCTCCGGCTCCACCGGCGAGCCCAAGGGCGTGTTGATCGAGCACCGCGCCATCGTCAACCGCCTGGAGTGGATGCGCGAGCACTATGCCTTCCAACCGGACGACCGCATCCTGCAGAAGACCCCGGCCACCTTCGATGTCTCGGTCTGGGAGTTCTTCCTGCCGCTGATCAGCGGCGCGACGCTGGTGGTGGCACCGCCTGAGGCGCATCGCGATCCCCTGGCGCTGGCCGCATTGATTCGCGAGCACGCCATCACCACCCTGCATTTCGTGCCGGCCATGCTGGCCGCGTTCCTGGCGGCCCCTGCCGCACGTGGGCTGCAACTGCGACGCGTGTTCACCAGTGGCGAAGCACTCGATGCCGCGTTGCGTGACCGCTTCCATGCCACCGTCCACGCCGAACTGCACAATCTCTATGGCCCCACCGAGGCGGCCGTGGATGTCAGCTTCTGGCCGGCCAGCCGCGACGACACGTCCGCGCTGGTGCCGATCGGTCATCCGGTCTGGAATACCCGCCTGTATGTGCTCGATGCCCGGATGCAGCCGCTGCCGCCCGGCGTGGCCGGCGACCTGTATCTCGGCGGGGTGCAGCTGGCACGTGGCTATCTCGGCCGCGCCGACCTCACCGCCGAGCGCTTCCTGGCCGATCCGTTCGTGCCCGGGGGCCGCCTGTACCGCACGGGTGATGTGGCGCGTTGGCGCGAGGATGGGGCCGTGGAGTACCTCGGTCGCAACGATCACCAGATCAAGCTGCGCGGCCTGCGTATCGAACTCGGCGAGATCGATGCGGCACTGCGCTCTGCACCCGGCATCACCCGTGCCGAGGTGCTGCTGCGCGAAGATCGCCCGGGCGAGGCGCGGCTGGTGGCCTACCTCAATGCTGGTGGCCCGGAGCAGGAAACGCTGCGCACGCATCTGGCCGCGCGCCTGCCGGACTACATGGTGCCCAGCGCCTTCGTGGCAGTGGAACACTGGCCGGTCACCGCCAACGGCAAGCTGGATCGCGCCGCGTTGCCCGCGCCCACCCAGGCAGTCTCCACGGGCGTGGCGCCGGTCACTGCAACTGAGCAGGCGTTGGCGACGCTGTTCGCACAGACCCTCTCGCTGAGCGCGCCGGTGAGCGCCGACGCCGATTTCTTCGCATTGGGCGGTGACTCGCTCAGTGCCGTGCACCTGTTGCTGGCCATCCAGCAGCAGTGGCGTTGCGATCTCGGCCTGGGCGCGGTGTTCGCCGCCCCGACGGTGGCCGGACTCGCCGCGCGCATCGATGCACCGCCGGCGGCCACCGATCATGGCCTCGCGCCGATGATCCGGCTGGCCACGGGCGATGCCGCGCTTGCGCCGCTGTTTGTGGTCCATCCCGCAGGCGGCATCGCCTGGAACTATCGTGACCTGGCCCGGGCGCTGTCGCCCACGCGCGAGGTGCAGGGCCTGCAGTCGCCCGTGCTCGATCCCGACCCGCCGCTGCCCACCAGCATCGAGGCCCTGGCCGCGGACTATGCAGCGCGCATTCTCGCGTTGGGTCGGCCCGGCCCGGTGCATCTGCTGGGCTGGTCGGTCGGCGGCATCCTCGCCCAGGCGATGGCGGTACACCTGCGCGGCCTCGGCCATGAGGTGGGCGTGCTGGCGCTGCTCGATGCCTACCCCAGCGAGTGCTGGCGGGCCGAGCCCGAGCCGGACCCGATAGCCGCGCTGCGCGCCTTGCTCGCCATCGCCGGCCACGATCCGGATGCACACCCCGAGCTGGACACCCGCGCGCGCATCCTGGCCTTCCTGCGCCGCGGCGACAGCGCGCTGGGCAACCTGCCGGATATCGTTCTCGATGGCGTGGTCCGGGCCGTCACCGGCACCAACCGCCTGATCCGCGCCCATCACCACACGCACTACGAGGGTCCGCTGCTGCACGTCCGGGCCGGCCGCGACCACCTCAACCGCCCGCAGTTGCAGTCTGCCCTGTGGCAGGCCCATGCAGCGCAGGTGGAGGCGATCGAACTCCCTTATCTGCACGCCGAGCTCACCGGGCGCGATGCCGTGGCGCAGATCGCGCCGTGGCTCGATGCGCACCTTCAGCGGCACGACGCACTCAGGACATCGGCATGAAACTCACCGGATTCGACGGCACCATCGCCCTGGTCACCGGCGCCAGCGGCGGCATCGGCGCGGCCCTGGTCACCTTGTTGCGTGACAGCGGCAGCATCGTGGTCGCCACCGATATCACCGCGCCCGTGCTCGAGCAGCGGGCAGGGCAGCCGCCCCTCCACGCCCGCGCACTGGATGTCACCGATTCCGGCGCGGTGGAGGCGCTGGTCGAGTGGATCGAACGCGAGATCGGCCCGATCGGCTTCGGCGTCAACGTGGCCGGCGTACTGCAGGTCGGCACCGTCACCGGCATCGATGATGCGCAGTGGCGGCAGGTCTTCGCGGTCAACACCGATGGCGTCTTCCACGTCTGCCGGGCACTGGCCCGGGTAATGAGCCCACGCCGGGCCGGTGCCATCGTCACCGTCAGCTCCAACGCCGCAGGCGTCCCGCGCCACGGCATGGCCGCCTACGCCGCCTCCAAGGCCGCCGCGACCATGTTCACCCGCTGCCTGGGGCTGGAACTGGCACCGCTGGGCATCCGCTGCAACATCGTCGCCCCGGGTTCCACGCTCACCCCCATGCAGACCGGCATGTGGGCCGACGACCACGGCGCGGAGCGGGTCATCGCCGGCTCGCTGGAGACTTACAAGGCCGGCATTCCACTGCGCAAGCTGGCCACCCCGGACGACATTGCCCAATCGGTGATGTTCCTGCTCTCCGACCAGGCCGGGCATATCGCCATGAGCGATCTCTACGTGGACGGCGGCGCGACGCTGCGCGGGTGACCGGCAGCCGCCGTCCTCCTTCCCGAGGCAGGGCGTTCAGGCGCAGACCGTAGCGCTGATCGTGGCTGGCAATAGTGATAGCCACTGCAGAACGCGAATTATGCAACTCGAGTCATAGAGGCCGGGCAGCGACTTCTCCTATCCTCAAGGTGTCCCCGGTCCTCGGGGAACGCGCTGCCTGCTGCGTCGTTGAGCGCCCCGCGACAAGGTCGCCCGCTTGACCCACACCGCAGTTGCCGCCGCAGGACGCGGCGTGAGCAATCAATGCGCGCGCACCGATTCCAACGACGAGGTCTTTGCCATGAAACGCATCCTGCTGGCGGACGACCATCCCGTCGTCCGCACCGGTCTCCGCTCGGTTCTTGCTCACGTACCGGAGTGGGCGATCGTCGGTGAGGCGGCCGACGCCGCGCAGCTGGAGGATCTCCTGCTCCTGCACCGCTGCGAACTGGTCATCACCGATCTCTCCATGCCCTTCGGGCAACGGCCGGACGGCATTCGGATGCTGGCCGATATCCGCCGCAATCATCCACGGGTGCGCCTGCTCGTGGTGACCTCCTTCAGCAATCTTGTCGTGCTGCGCGCGGTGGCGCGGCTGGGGGTTGAAGGCATCCTTGAGAAAACCTGCGCATTGGCGGTACTCACCGAGGCCGTCAGCACGGTCCTGGCGGGCGGCCGCTTCTACTCCGGCGATCTGGCCCAGCGGCTCAAGGCGTCCGCCACCGGCACGCGTGCGCTGAGCGCCAAGGAAAGCGAGGTGGTGCGGCTGATGGCACACGGCCTGAGCATCAAGCAGATCGCCGACATCCATCGGCGGACGGTCAGCACCATCAGCAGGCAGAAAGGCGCGGCGATGAAGCGGCTCAATCTGAAATCCGACTACGAGCTCATGCTCTATGCCAAGTCCATCGGCCTGTCGCCCAGCGGAAGTTGAGCCGCGCAGAGTGCGAACAGGTCCGCCCTTCTCGAAAGTAACGGAATTTTATCAAGTTGTTGCATGGTGCCGCGCAACGCGGCTGCCTACTGTGAGGTGCTGGTCGGGAAGGGCGCGCAGCGCTCCCCACGTTTCCCGGCCAGCCTCCCCAACTACAACACCAAGGAAAGAACCCGATGAACCTGATCACCAAGCTGTTCGCTGCCGCTGCCCTGGCAACCGCGTCGATGTCCGCCCATGCGGTACAGGCCGACATCACCGTCTGGGCCGATATCGACCCGACGCTTGCGCTGCTCAAGGCCGATGGCACCCCGCTGAGCGATGTGGTCGAGCTGGGTTACCGTGCGGGTAGCGGCACCACTGCCGGCCTGGTGCCGTGGACCGACCAGGTGCGTGTGTTCTCCAACGACATCACCAAGGACATCACCGTGCGCCTCGGTTCGGCACCCAGCCTCATCCCGACGATGGCAGGCCCGACCGCAACGGCCGTGCCGCTGTCGGTCCATCTGAACTCGGTCGCGCTGACCGCCGCCGGCGTGGATTTCACTGCCGCCTCGCTGTTCCCGGGTTCCAACTATCCGGGCGCCTCGATCGTGCTGCCGCTGACGATCTCGCAGACCACCGCAGGCCCGATCGCCGTTGCCGGCCGCTATGAAGGCATCGTCAGCCTCGTCATGGTGCAGAAGTCGTAACAAACGCCTGTGCAGTGCAGCCGCCGCCTGACCGGGCGGCTGCGCTGTGGGCTACCTGCCATGCACACTCCTTACCTATCCTGTTCCCGCCTCGCCATGGCCATGGCTGCCGTGCTCGCCTGCGCCGCTGCGGGCGCGCGCCCGGTGCCCGCCGGATTCGAGGACCTTGTGGCCGGCCAGACCGAACAGCTCGACGTCCGTTTGATGGGGCGCTCGGCAGGCGTCTGGCCGGTGTTCGTCACGCCCGACGGCGTGCGCCTGCTGGATCCGGAGCCGGTGCTGACCGCGCTGGAGCTCAGTGAGGAGGCCAAGGCCGCACTCGTGCCGGCACTGTCGGCCACGCTGCCGCGCAATGGTCACCTCGCCTGCGACAACGTGGCGCCGGACAGTGGCTGCGGCTACCTGGCGCCCACCGATGACCCGACCAGCATCGGGGTGATCCACGATGAAAACGAAGGCGTACTGAATCTCTTCCCGGCACGCCAGTGGCTGCCGTCGGCAAGCCCGGTGCGTGACCGCTACCACCGCCCCAACGAGGCCGCGCAGAACGCCCTGCTGCACCAGCAGATGTTCAACATCAGTGGTGGCAGCGGCTACATGAGCCTCTCGGCGATGGGCACCGGCATGCTGGGGGTGTTCCGCGACGGACACATCGGCGTGGACTGGACCTACAACCGGCAGCAGCAGCGCGGCCGTGGCAGCCGCGATACGTTGTCCTTCAATGACCTGTACCTGCGCAATGATCTGGCGCGCAAGCACTATGTGCAGGTGGGCCGCATGGACCGCCGCAACCTCTCCAGCGCCGAGGGCGGCAATTTCGCTTTCAGCATGCTGCCGCTGGACCGCTTCGAGGGGGTCCGCTTCGGCACCACCCAAGCCTATCTGGACCGGGCGGTGATCGGGCAGGGCAGCCCGCTGACCGTGCTGCTCAGCCGCAACGCACGCGTGGATGCCTACGATGGGCAGCGCCTGCTGCAGAGCTTCTACCTGGACAGCGGCATCAATGATCTGGACACCACGCGGTTTCCGACCGGCAGCTATCTGGTCAACCTGCGCATCTTTGAAGATGGCGTACTGGTGCGCACCGAAGACGCGCCGTTCAGTAAATCCGGTGCCACCTGGGATGAGGACAGCAGGCAATGGTTCGTGCAGGGCGGGCGGCTGATCACGCACGATGAGCGCGATCACCGCGGCGCGCTGCAGGCCGGCCTGCGCCTGCCGCTGCACCCCAACCTGGCCATGACCGTGGGCTCGGCCATCGTTGACAACATCGCCTACGGCGAGCTCCGCCTGGAGGGCCGCAAGGCGTTGGGCACCCATGAATTCACCGGCAGCAGCGCGATGCTGCGCGGCGATGACGGCAGCCGCGGCCTGCAGCAGCAGGCAACGTACCGCCATCGTGTGTCGGGCACGGTCTATCACCAGCGCATGCGTGGTGGGGCCTGCAATGGCAACTACATCAACCCCGAATCCCTGGGCTGCAGCGATGCGCTCAGTGCCTCGCTGTCCACCCCGTTGGCGGGCGGCAACCTCTATTTCGGCTATACCCGCCGTACCACCTACACGCTGGGCCGCGAGCAGAACCTGCTGCCGTGGTTCGAGGGCGGCCTGCCGCCCGGTGCGCCGTGGCGCCCGGGAGACCGCGAAGGCCAGCTCACCCGCACGCTGCAGGCCAACTACAGCCGCAGCTTCCAGTGGCGGGGCATGAGCCTGGCCACGCGCACCGGCGCATTCACCCAGCACACCGGCGCCAGCCAGGGCCCCCGCCGCGACAACGGGGTGTACGTCAACCTGGCCGTATCCCGCGTGGTCCGCACACCGATGACCACCCGCCAGGACCGCGTTGGGCTGGACCTGCAGCACGGCCGCGAGGAGCAACCGCGCACCGGCTATCGCATCGGCCGTACCCGCCGCTGGGAGTGGGGCACCGGTTACCGCGAGCTGGGCGGCGAGTTCAATGGCCGCAGCAACGGACAGAACAGTGCCAGCGCCAGCGTGCGCCAGCAGGATGATTACGGCGCCACCGCCGCCACCGCCTCGCACTACCGCAGCCGCGACCAAGGGGAAACCAGCTACACCGCCACACATACCTCCTCCTTCGCGTTGAGCCGGGGCGGGCTGTTCTGGGGCAGTGAGTACGGCAGCGGTGCAGGGGTCGCCGTGCAGGTGGACAACCCCGAAGACATCGAACTCAACGGCCACGCGGCCGAGGTGCGCGTGGCCGGTGCACGCCGCCAGACGCTGCGCTTCGGCCAGCGCCGCCTGCTGCCGCTGAGCAGCTACACCCTCACCCGTGCCGAAGTGCAGGACGTCAGCGCGCACGACGTTGCCGCCGCCGTGCGCGTGGAGGGGCAGGGCAGTGGCCAGTCCCTGTTCCTGCCACCTGGAAAACTCTGGATGATGCCCATCGAACTTGACCTGACCTACACCTTCATCGGCAGCGCCCACGACGATGAGGGCGTCGCCCTCCACGGCGCACGCATCCTCAACGCGCCGTTGCCTTCGCTGGGAAATGACGGCGGCTTCATCGCCGATTTCCCGCAGCGCGAAAAGACCCTGTATCTGCTGCAGGAAAACCGCCTGATGGAGTGCCCCCTGCAGGTACGTGAGCGCCGCAGCGTGGTGTTCATGGTGGGCGCGGTGCGCTGCCAGCCATTGGCCGTTGACCGGCTACCGTCGAAGATCCAGCAGCAGGCGCGGGTGCAGCGGTTGCTGCGCGAGCAGGCGCTGGGCGAGCAGCTGCCTTCGGTGGCGGGGGCGCAGCCATGAGGGCGCTGGATTGGATCATGGCGCTGAGCATTCTGGTTGGCACAGCACTGCCGGCAAAAGCGCAGCGCCCGCCGGAAGTCAGCCCATCGGACAAGCATGAGCGCATCGCACTCACTTACGACCGGAGCGTGATGCCAGGGGATCAGATTCTCTTTCCGGCCCGAACGATCCTTGCGCACAGCTATGCGGAAGGCGATGGGTACGGCGGCGTGTACATGGTCTGTAGATCCAATTCTGACCCAAGTCACGGCCGATGCCCCACGGCGGACACGGGCGAGCCGGTGGGAAGTGGCAGTGAGATTCCGCTCCGCTTCCGGGAGCGTCGGAGTGGTTTGACCGTTGAGCTTTCGGTACGTGGCCATTTGTCTCGCATCGAACGCACACAAAACTGCTTTCGCGACTGGTGGCAACCGGCACGCTACCCCTTGTCCTCGTCAACGTCGGCGGTGTGCGTCGTCGATAAGCCAGTTGGAACAGGCGCAGAAATCACGCTTCCTTCGAGCGAGTTTGCCAAGCTTGTAGCGGGCCGGTGGGACGCCACGCTTGAGCTCACGCTGCAGAGAGAGGGCGGGCGCTTGGCAAGCTATACCTTCACCTTCGATCTCACCATCACCGACCACGACCGCGTCAGCATCTACTTCCCCCAGTACGACCAGGCCACCCCGCATGTCGGGCTCAACGTGAAGTACAACCCCGTCAGCACGCCCTCGTTGTCCGGTCGGCGCGATCTGGATATGTGCCTTTACGACGGCCTCGGCTCACAAAGCCCGTACCTGGAAATAAGCGTCACCGATACGGGCCGGCCCGCGCCCGGGCGCCCGCCCGAACGGTTCTCGGTCTGGAATGCGGCGGCCATCGGCAGCGACGAACGCGACCGGCTGGATTACACCGTCACCCTGCGCCATGCCGGCGTGCCGATCCAGATGCAGAACGGACGGCTGGAGCCCTTGAATGGCATCGATAGTGCGGAGCTGCGCCTGGTAGTGCTGCCGGGCATGGCGCTGCCGGTGTACTGCGTGCCCACGCCGCTGACCCTGGAGGTGCCGCGCGTGGATGCCTCGTCCAAAACCGAAGGCTACTACCAAGGCAATTTGACCATCGTCCTGAACGTTCCCACGGGCACGCCCTGATGGCCCCCCAACGAGACACCGTAATGAACAGCCCCATCGCTCGCCTGCAGGCCCTCCTTTTCCTGGCGGCGGCCGCATTGGCCGCGCCCGCAAATGCCAACCTGAGCGTGCACCCCATGCGCCTGCCGGTGCACGATGGCCATACCGGGCAGATCCGGGCGCATTCGCAGACCAGCCGCACCCAGTACGTGCAGACCCGGGTGCTGCGCCTCGAGCATCCGGGCACCGAAGAAGAAACCGAGGTCGAACTTGCACCCGGCCACCGCGATGGCGTGGCGGTCACCCCCGGCAAGTTCGTGCTCGCCGGGGGCGGCAACCGGCTGGTCCGGGTCATTCCGTTGGCATCGGTCCAGCAGGAAACGCCGTACCGGGTGTATTTCGAGGGTGTCCCGCCGCCGCGCGAAGAGAGTGCCGAGCAAGAGCCGGACAACCCGGTCGCCAACGTCGGCGTCAGCCTGGTCTGGGGCGCACTGGTCCACGTCATCCCGGCCCAGCCCGTACCGGACATGCGTATTGATGGGGGCGAACTGCACAACGTCGGCAACGTCCGCCTGGGCGTGACCAGCATCCGGGCGTGTACGGCCGCGACGCAATGCACCGAGCACGCCGTGGAACGCAGCGTGTATCCGGGTGCGCGCATGGCGCTGCCGTTCGATCCCGCTGGCACCTCGCAGATCACCGTGTCCTATCGCCTGAGCTACCAGGGGTATCGGGACCACCACCAGGTGCTCACGCCCTAAGACGGCCGCGCTGTATTCCGGTCGCCGCCGCAAACGGCGCGGCCGGGTATCTGCTCGCTTCCCTTCTGCTACCGCGGCACCGCCGTGGACGGCAACGCTTTGCCTTTTTCTTTTCTTGACCCATGGAGTACTTCAGCGTGAACCACATTTACCGCCTCATCTGGAACACAGCCCTTGGCTGCTGGATGGTCGCCAGCGAGCACACCAAGGGCCGCGGCAAGCGCGCCAGCGGCGCACGCGCCGTGGCAACCGCCGCCGTTGCGCTGGTGCTTTCGCTTCCGGTCATGGCTGCGAACGATGTTGCTGCGGACGATGCCGAAGAGCAGCTGCGGTTCACCGTGGTGCCGGAAGCCGTGATGTCGCCGTTCGCAGCGCAGGGCGTCGCACCACGAGCCGTCGCGGGCATCCTCAATGTCCACAATCAGACTGCGCTCACCTCCGATTCTTCCTACAAAAACGCGACGCTGAGCGGCGATCATTCCATCGTGCTCGGCTCGCGCTCCGCGGTGAGCGGCGGCTATTCGACGGCATACGGGAACCAGGTGGTGGTGAACGGGCCCGATGGCAGTGCCTTTGGTTTCGGTGCCAATGCCGATGGTATAGGGGCCACTGCGTTGGGTGCGAAGGCGCGGGCGTCCCACTTTGCGTTGGCGGTTGGCTACTCGGCCTCCGCCACGGGCACTGCCGACGTGGCGATTGGTAATAAAGCTGTAGCATCCGGCACGTACAGCAACGCCATGGGTTACTCGGCGACCGCCACAGGCGCGAACAGCGTGGCCATCGGCACCCTCGCCAAAGGGGCAGCCAGCAGTGCCGTCAGCCTCGGCAACCGCGCCGAGGTCGCAGCCGCGGCGACAAATTCGGTGGCTTTGGGGAGTACCTCGAGCGCTACGGCGGCCAACACAGTGTCGGTCGGCAACGCGACGCTGAAGCGCAAGATCGTCAATGTGGCCGATGGCGCGCTGACTGCCAGCAGCACCGAGGCTGTCACTGGCAAACAGTTGAACGCGACCAATCAAACCATCTCCACCAACGCGGCCAAGGTCCAGAGCCTTATTACCGAGGCATCGTCTACCGGCACGGTGCGCGTAGGTATCGGTAACGAAGGCGTACGCCTGGATGTACGGAACAAGGACAATCAGAGCCGCACGCTGACGGGCGTGAGCGACGGTGCGCTGAGCGCCACCAGCACGGAAGCGGTGACCGGCAAGCAGCTGCACGCCACAGACGGCAAGGTGACCGCCGTCGACAACAAGGCCGTTGCGGCGCAGACCACCGCCACCGCCGCGGCCACGGCCGCCAACAAGGCGCAGACCGGTGCGGACTTGGCCACCACCACCGCCAATACAGCCTTGGCAAAGCTGGCCAGCACGAGAGTCGAGCTGGGCGAGGGCGCCGCCGCGACCGGCACCCGCGGCACGGCCATCGGCACACGTAGCGCTGCCAGCGGGCGTCTGAACGCCATTGCACTCGGTACGGATGCCAAGGCCAGCGGCGATGCCTCGTCGGTGGCAATCGGCACTGAATCACACGCCGATCACCAATACGCCGTTGCCATTGGGCACCGCGCCAAGGTCACCGGCAACACATCCACCGCGATCGGGTATGAAGCGCTGGCCTCCGGGGCTGGCGTGACAGCCATTGGCCGGTCCGCCACCGGCAGCGCTGACTACACCGTGGCGCTGGGCCATAATGCCAAGGCAAGCGGTGCCAGCGCGATCGCATTGGGTCACGGTTCCGTTGCTACGGTAGCCAACACGGTGTCGGTTGGTAGCGCGAGCCAGCAACGCAAGATCGTCAATGTGGCCGATGGCGTGCTCAGTGCAGCCAGCACCGAGGCGGTGACCGGCAAGCAGCTGCACGCCACAGACGGCAGGGTTGCCGCCGCCGACAACAAGGCCACCGCAGCGCAGACCACCGCCACGACGGCAAGCACCACGGCCAACAACGCCGTTGCCAAGCTGACCAGCGCGCAGACTGCCTTGGGCAAGGACGCTGTCGCCACCGGTCTCAATGCCACTGGCGTAGGCATCCACGCAAAGGCCTCCGGGGCCAATGCCACTGCACTGGGCACCGGCGCTGAAGGTGCTGGCTCCTCGGCGGTTGCTCTCGGCGCGGGCACCAAGGCCATGACCTCCGGCGCCGTGGCGCTGGGACAGGCAGCCAGTGCCTCACAGGCCAATGCAATGGCCATGGGAGCACAGGCCTCTTCGACCAATAGCTACGCCACTGCGGTCGGCTATCAGGCCGCGGCCAGTGGCTCAAGCGCGGTAGCCATCGGCTCTGTCTCCAGCGCTGCGGCGCAACACTCGCTGGCGTTCGGCGACCGTGCATCGGTTGCTGCCACCTCCGCAGCGGGCATGGCCTTGGGCCGCGGTGCGAAGGTGGACGAGAACGCGAGCAAGGCCGTTGCGCTGGGTACTGAATCGGTAGCCACCGTGGCCAATGCGATCTCGGTTGGCAACGCGACCCTGAAGCGCAAGATCGTCAACGTGGGCGACGGCCTGGTGGCGGCCGGCAGTAGTGAGGCGGTGACCGGCAATCAGCTCAGTGCCACCAACACCAACGTAACCGCCGCAGACAACAAGGCCGTTGCGGCGCAGACCACCGCCACCGCGGCTGCCACGGCGGCCAACAAGGCGCAGACCGGTGCGGACCTGGCCAACAGCCTGGTCAGCCAGGTCTCGGCCACGGGCAATGTGCGCTTGGGTGCGCAGAACACCGGCCGTACGCTGGATGTGCGTAACCAGGGCGGCCTGACCCGCACGGTGTCGGGTGTAACTGACGGTGCGCTGAGCGCTACCAGCACGGAAGCGGTGACCGGCAAGCAGCTGCACGCCACCGACGGCAAGGTGACCGCCGCGGACAACAAGGCCGTTGCAGCGCAAACCACCGCCACCGCCGCGGCCACGGCGGCCAGCAAGGCGCAGACCGGTGCGGACCTGGCCAACAGCCTGGTCAGCCAGGTCTCGGGCACGGGCAATGTGCGCTTGGGCGCGCAAAACACCGGCCGTACGCTGGATGTGCGTAACCAGGGCGACCTGACCCGCACGGTGTCCGGTGTGACCGATGGTGCACTGAGCGCCACCAGCACCGAGGCGGTGACCGGCAAGCAGTTGAACGCGACCAATCAGACCATCTCCACCAACGCGGCAAAGGTCCAGAGCCTTATTACCGAGGCATCGTCTACCGGTACGGTGCGCTTGGGTATCGGTAACGAAGGCGTACGCCTGGATGTACGGAACAAGGACAATCAGAGCCGCACGCTGACGGGCGTGAGCGACGGTGCGCTGAGCGCCACCAGCACGGAAGCGGTGACCGGCAAACAGCTGCATACCACCAACACCAACGTGACCGCTGCCGACAACAAGGCCACCGCGGCGCAGACCACGGCGACCGCCGCGGCCACGGCTGCCAGCAAGGCGCAGACCGGTGCGGACCTGGCCAACAGCCTTGTCAGCCAGGCCTCGGCTGCGGGCAATGTCCGCTTGGGTGCGCAGAACACCGGCCGTACGCTGGATGTGCGTAACCAGGGCGACCTGACCCGCACGGTGTCCGGTGTGACCGATGGTGCGCTTAGCGCCACCAGCACGGACGCTGTGACCGGTAGCCAGCTGTTCGCCACCAATGAAGTGGTCAAGAACCAGCAGGAGGTGGTGGCCGGCAACACCCGGCTTATCGGCGATAACCGCAGCAGCATCGCCACGCTGCGCACCGACCTTGATGCAGCGACGGCAGATCTGGACTACGCGGTGATGTTCAACAAAGAGCGCACCGTGGTGGATCTGGGTAACGCCCGGATCAGCGGCCTGGCGGCGGGGGACATCGGCCGGGCCGACAGCAGGGAAGCGGTGAACGGGGGGCAGTTGTTTGCCACCAATGCACGTGTTGGTTATCTTGAGGACCAGCAACGCTACGTAGCGGTGGGTTCAGACGAATACAGCGAAGCGGCCCGCGCTGGTTGGGGCGGTGTTGCAATCGGCACTGGAACCGAGGCAGCGGTTGATGGCGAGGGCGCAACCGCTTTGGGGAGCTTTGCAAAAGCCGCTGGTGACAATTCAGTTGCGCTCGGGCGTGCTGCACACGTACATGCTGGATCTGCTGGCGGCTTCGCGCTGGGTACTCTTTCTCAGGTTGCCGTACAAAATGGTGTCGCATTGGGGACCGCAAGTGAAGTCCGAGTTGGGGCTCAAAGTAGTGTGGCGCTCGGTTATGCGTCCATTGCGACCGAATCCAATAGCCTGTCAATCGGCAACTCCAACCTCAAGCGCCGGATCGTCAACCTCGGCGCTGGCATCGCCGACGATAACGCGACAACCGTCGCCCAGCTCAACGGTGCGCTGGATGGTCTCGGCGGCGGCGCCAGCGTTGACGCCACCGGCGCGATCACGGCCCCCGAGTATGTCCTGAGCGGTGGCACCTACGACAACGTCGGTACGGCATTGCTTGCATTGGACGCCGCCGTTGTCACCACGCAGGCCGATATGGATGCCCTGGGCAGCCAGGTCAACCGCCTGTTCCAGGAGGAGACCAGCACCCGCACCGACGGCCCCGGCCGCCTGAACCTGGGCGGTGCCCACGGCATGGTGCTGGGCAATGTGGCCAACGGTCTGATCGCCTCTGGCAGCCGCGATGCGGTCAACGGTGGCCAGCTGTATGAGGTGCAGAAGAACCTGCAGGGCCAGATCGATACGCTGGAAGGCCGCGGCAGTGAGCCGGTCGCGATGATGGCCCGGATGGGTACGCCGGTGGAAACGCCGGTGGACACCCCGGTCGCCAAGGTCGACACGCCCGAGCCGGTGGTCAAGGCCGATGGGGACAACGCTGTCGCCGTGGGCAGTGAAGGCAAGGAGCGCAGCATCCGCCACGTGGCCAAGGGCACCGCCGATACCGATGCGGTCAATGTCCGCCAGCTCAATGATGTGCTCACGCAGTCCAACGAGTACACCGATCTGGCGGTGGAAGGCTTGAACAAGCGCCTGGATGGCATGGACAAGCGCTTCAACCGGATGGCGGCGATGAGCAGTGCACAGAGTGCGATGGCGATGAACACCGCCGGCCTGAATACCTACAACCGCCTCGGCGCGGGTGTGGGCCATTCCGATGGCGAATCGGCTCTGGCGGTGGGCTACCAGCGGGTGATGAACGAACGTGGCTCGGCCACCTTCAGCCTCAATGGCGCCTTCACCAACAGCGGTGAGAAGACCGTCGGTGTGGGCGTGGGTATCGGCTGGTAAGCGGCACGTAGCCCTGCGGCTTGTATAGGCTGCCCGGGTCGGTATGACTGGGCAGCCGGTAAGGGCGCTTGATCTGGCGCGGTTCGCTTCTGGCGGGCCGCGCCTTTTTCATGCGGCGTGGCGCGGCCATTTTTCATTGGTGTTGTATGGAAGTCGGGTGAGGGGTGCCATTAGCGTGATGGTGAGGCGCGCGCAGTCCGCGCGATGCCCCTTGCGCTGGAGGCGCGTGAATGAGTGATCGCACCCGGGGAGTGGCCGTGGCAACCGTTGGGGAGGCCGGCCTATGATCGCTTCGCAGGCGTCTGGACGCGCCTTGGCCGGGGCTGGGCGGCCCGGCTCCGGGGGCGGGAGAGTGGCCCACCGTGTCGCACTGCGTGTGGTGTCGTTCGCCATCGCCCTTGCCGGTGCATGGGCCGGTTGGACACTGCTGTCCGCCCCCAGGCTGCAGGTGACTCCCGAGGCCGCGCACGTCTGGATGCTGGCGCTGGACGACCGCATCCGCAAGCGCGCGCAGGCAAGTTACGAAGGGCCGGAGGTGCTCCGCTTTCACCAGCGCGTCGCGAGGCCAGGCACCGCGGAGGGCGCGGGCCCCGGGGCTCACCGAATACAGCAGGTCCGTGGTGTGCTGCTGGAGCCGGCCGCGTTGCGCTACCAGCAGAGACTGCTGCAGGACATCGCAGCCCTGATCCTGGCGCTGGACGAATGCGGCGAGCTGCACTGCCGTGAGGTGGATGCGTATGTTGCGATGCTGGGGGCGGTGCGCGAGCACAGTACCGATGCGGTGTGGCGCAGCGCGGCCCAGCCAGACTGGGGCGGTCCGCATGGCCATGAGGTGTGCCACATCCAGGACGTGCATGCGTACCGCGATACGCTGTGGGACATCGTCGGCATCCATGCCGATCTTTCCAGCCGCTACTATCACCAGCACCGGGCAGTGGCCGTGCTGCAACTGCTGCAGCGCCGCCTGTTCTGATAGCCAAAGGGGTCCCGGTGCCCGTCTGCCTTTTGTGTATGCGTGGCAGGGCATGCGCCTCGAGAGGCGCGAAGGGTGAGCTATCGGCGGCTTGGCCGCGTCAGACTCATCAGGCAAGTGTCATATCGCGATCGCATTGGACCTCTTCGGTTCATCAGCGGATACCGGAACAACCAGACGGCCAGTACCAAGACGACACCGCCGGCGCCCCTTTTTACGGCGGGGATCAGATTTGCTGCGCCACGCTTTCCGTGGTCGGTTAGATAGTCAGTCCAGCGGTCAGTCCACCAGACGCTGCCCCCGTAAAAATGCTGCCGGGCATAGGCCAAGGCGTCCTTTGCTTCCGACAGCAACGGCCAGGGCGACTGCTGCTGGCCGTACGTTTCTAGATGGCTCAGTACGTGGCGTGCACGTCTGAGATGCAAACGGCGCAACGAAGGTGGTACGTCAGCCGGCCAATTCTGCGTGGCACAGCGTTCCATCTCGAGTTCAACAAGGTTGATGTCCATCTTGCCCAGCACGAGCCCATAAACAGCGAGGAATGCGTCCGCATGTCCAGTGGCGCCATAGCCGGCCTCGTAGAGAACGGCATGGGTGAGCTCGTGGGCCACTGTCAGCTGGAACGGGTATGCTCCCCACTGGACGAACTCGCGTTCACAGGCTTGGCCGATGGTGATCCTGCGGGCCTGCATGTTGAAGGTTGCTTTCGCAGAAGCCAGGCCTGGCCGGTCGAACACGAGCGTGGGCAGTTTTTCAGCCGGGAAGCCAAGATGCGTGGCTAGTTGATCATACAACGCACGCATTTGCGGGCGATGAGTGCCTGCTGATGGTGCCGCGAGCGGCAATGGTGTGTTCATCCCTCTTCCTTGGGCTGCCACGGCTGGACGTGACAGACAGGTTAGCGGTGCCGAGCAACGCAAGCCAGCGCCAGGCGCGTCCTGCGCACGGCAGCATCCTGTTGAAGAGGGCACGCCGGTGATAAGCGCGTGGGAGGCGATAACCGTCGCCCAGCTGTAGGAAGTGCAGAAGAACCTGCAGGGCCAGATCGACACCCTGGAAGGCCGCGGCAGTGAGCCGGTGCGATGAACACCGCCGGCCTGAATACCTACAACCGCCGAGGAATCACTGCTCGCGCTGCAAGGCGAGGGCGGCGGCTTCGCCGACGTCAATCACTACAGCACCGCGCTGTGGGAGATCGTGGATATCCATGCCGAGATGACCGAGGCCTTTGAGCGCGAGCACCGTTTCGTGACCGTGCTTCAGTTGCTGCTCGGAGGCACGCCGTCCACGCCATCGGCCGGGGCCGGGCTGAGACTGGCCACCAGTGCCCAGACCTGCGCATCGGCGGGGTCGCCGTTGATGGCATGCGCTTTCAGGCAGCGCTGCAGTTCGCACAGGGTGGGCACGGTGTCCACGTCGCCCACCATCGAGGCCGCGCCCTGCATGCGGTGCGCCATGGCCAGCGCACCGCGCCAGTTCTGCACACGGATCGAAACCTCCAGCCCGGTCCGGTCGAGCTGCATCTGGTGATGGTAGATTTCCATCACGCTCACGCCTTGCTGTACGGGCACGACGGGCGCCTTCGCATCACGCACCGGTGCGCCGCTGGCGGCATCGAAGGCGACCCAGTCGATGGGCTTGCCAAGATAGACATCGACCCCGGCGCGGCGGTAGGCCGCGCGGTCCATCACGTCGGTGGCGGCGGAGACAGACAGCAGCCTTGCGGGCGGCCAATCGTGGCGGCGTTCGATCGCGCGGATCTCCTGGGCGATATCGCTGCCATCGGCGTCCATCAGGTCGCCATCCACGGTGATGATGCCGAACGGCCCCTCTTGATTCATGAGGCGGATCGCCGCGGCACCGGAGCTGGCGATGACCGTCTCGAACCCCAGCCCGCGCAGCCGGCGGACCATGATGTTGGCGATCGCGGGTTGATCCTCGATCACCAGTGCGCAGGCCACCTGGGGTGCAGAGGCCCGGAGAAGGGGCGAGGTCATCTCCGGCGCGGTATCGCCGAGTTGCCCGCGTAGCGTGGCCACGAAGGTCGCACCCGATCCTGGCCGGCTGGAGACGGTCACGTTCCCCCCGTGCGCGCGCGCGATACGTCGGCACAGGGAGAGTCCGATGCCGGCGCCGTGTTTGAGCTGGCCGGTGCGGGTGGCGCTGAAAGGCTCGAAGATGCGTGCCATGTCGTGGGCTGGAATCCCGGGGCCGACATCGGTCACGCGAAGCACGACCGTTCCGGTGTTACCGACGCCAGGCAAGAAGCAGAGCCCGATCGTCACCTCGCCGTGGTCACTGAACTTGATGGCGTTGGAAATCAGGTTGCTGGCGATATGGTGCAGGGCGCGCGCATCGCAACGCGCCTGCAGCGTAGCCTCACCGTCCATCTGCAGCACCAGGTGAAGCCCCTTGCAGCGGGCCAGCGGCCGCATCGCCGAGAGGCATTCGGCCACGATGCCGTGGGCGTTGTGCAGGAAAGCGGCATCGGCATGCTCGGGCGCATCACGGAACATGAACTCCAACGCGTTGGTCAGGGTGTGCTTCAGCGCATCGGCAGCCGACCGGGCCGATTGGAACAGCCGGTTGCGTTCGTCCGGGTCCGCCTCGGCCTCCAGCAGATCGATGGCTGAAATGACCGAGGCCGCGCCGTTGCGGACTTCATGATTGACCAGGGTCAGGATGCGCGCTGCACTGGCCTGGCGTGAGGCCAGTGAGCGCGCATTGCGCTGCGACTGGGCGACGGCCAGCAGGAACGCCAGCAGGAACAGGCCGAGTAGTGTGATAGGCACGCGGTAGTGGGACAGCACCGCCCGCAGTGTGGGTGGAGAGCGGTACAGCGTGTTCAACCAGCGCTCCAGGATGTCCTGGCGGGTATCCAACGGCAGCGACAGGAAGGTCTGGTGCGCCATGGCAATCTCGCCGGCGCGCTGCGGCAGCGAGGCCACCCGCATCTCCACCGGTGGGCCATCCGAAACCAGATGCACCTCCAGCCGCTCGCCGAAGCGCTTGCGCGCCAGCGGCGCCAGCACGGCATCCACACCGAGCGCGGCGTCGATGCCACCGCTGTCCACCGCCTCGAGCATCGCATCGACGCTGGGCAGGGGATACACGTCGATACCGGGGAAGTGCTCAGCCAGATAGCCGCGATACTCCCCATGGCCGATCACGCCCACGCGCATCCCGCTCATCGCCGACAGCGCGCGAAAGGCCGCTGTCGGGCGCGTCACCATGACCGTGGTGCCGCTGTAGAAGGAGGGCGAGACCGCGGCGGTGTCGGGCAGCATCTTGGCGGTGGAGGGCAGGGAGAAGGCCATTCCGTCCACCTGCCCGTTGTGCAGCAGCAGGACTGCACGCTCGATGGAGGGCGCGGTGACCAGCTTCAGCGTGAGCCCGGACAGCGCCTCGACTGCCTCCAGATAGGCACCGGGCCCGCCTTGCGCGGCATCCCCGGCCAGGCCGTGCTGGCTGGCCATCTGCGGGCCGATGGCCAGGCTGAAGGGCGTGCGCTGTGCCGTCGGGGAGGACAGGACCAGCCAGAGCAGGCTGCCGGCGATAGCGAAGGTGGCCGTGAGCCATGCCACGCGCCACGGGCTTTGTCGCCGGCCGGTGGTGCGCAAAGGGGAGGAAGCACGCGGGTCCATGCACCAGTCATCCGACAAAAATATCCCCCACAGATACGCCGGCATCGCACGGCGGGGTATGCAACAAGTACGAAAGTTCCACCCAGCATGGCGTCTCCGCAGGCCGCGTCACAAAGCCATACCCGTCGCCTCCCGGCGTTCATATGAACCCGGTTTTCATAGTGCTTGCATGGCGATGCGGTT
Organism: Stenotrophomonas sp. Steno-Z10-BAI; assembly: GCF_056393115.1. Taxonomy (NCBI): domain Bacteria; kingdom Pseudomonadati; phylum Pseudomonadota; class Gammaproteobacteria; order Lysobacterales; family Lysobacteraceae; genus Stenotrophomonas; species Stenotrophomonas sp. Steno-Z10-BAI. The sequence goes on from NZ_JBWJOZ010000002.1 coordinate 433,541, forward strand.
CCCGATTCGTCATGGTGATCGAAGGACGGGGCTGGCGTCAGCGCCCAGAGGGAATGGACACTCCATGGCAACACGCATTGTGGTCATCAGTGACCACCCGCTCACTGTGTTTTCCCTTTGTTGCCTGCTCGGCAGCGTGCCGGCGTGCCGGGTGGTCGACGATGCCGGCAGCTGGTCGGCATTCCGCGAGCGGGTCGGGGAGGATGAGCCCGAGTTGGTGATCCTCGATCTGCCTGCCTGCATCCGTCAGGGTGCGGAGGCAGTGGATATGATCGGTGCTGTGCGTGGGCAGACCAGCGCGGCGGTCATGGTGTTGACCGACAGCGCCCACGCCGACGGGTTGGCGAACCTGCTGGACGCCGGGGCATCGGCCATCGTGCAGCGCCGCGCGCCGCTGGCGGTTTATCTGGACGCAATGACATCCGTCATTGCCGGGCGCCGCTATGTGCATGACGGCTGGGCGGAACGCACCTTGGAACAGGACGCACCGCGGCAACCCCCTTTGTCGGCGTTGTCGCGATGCGAGCGGCAGGTATTGGCGCTGATCGCCAAGGGCAACTCGGTCAGCGAGATCGCCGGATGTCAGGCCAAAACCGTCAGCACGGTGAGTCGGCAGAAGCGCACGGGGATGCGTAAGTTAGGCGCTGCCAATGACAGAGAGCTTTTCGATTTACTGCGTGCGCATCCAACAGATCGCTGACTGAATGGAAACGGCGCCAGGCTGAACAATTGCAGTGACGCCGCTGTGTTTTGCAAGTTCTTGCATGTACCTGCCCGCAGGCCGCTGCCACTCTCGCCGCACTTCCGCTGACCTGGTCCCGCTTTGAGCGGGCAACACCCCGTGCCGATACGCATGAGCCCATCGCTTTCCCATCGCGCGCCGCATCGGCAGCGTCGGGGAGGCGCGCGTGTCAGCACACTGGCGGCGGCGCTGGCCGGCTGCTGGCATGGTCTGGCCATGGCCAGTGGCAATGGGGCACCGGTGGAGCTGGCATTCAATGCCGATTTCCTCATGGACGGCGCCAGCGATGCCGATCTGGAGCGCTTCCGCCACGGTAATCCGGTTGAAGCGGGCGAATACGATCTGGACGTCCACCTCAATGACAGCTTCCTGGGCCGTCACGGCATCACGTTCCATCCCGGCGCCGATCCTCTGCGTGCCGAGGCCTGCCTGCCGCGCACGCTGCTGGAAGACGGCGGCGTCAAAGCCGAGCACCTGCAGGAGGACGTGCGCGGTTGCGTGCCGCTGGTCGGCCGCGTTGAACACGCCCAGGCGCATTTCGATACCCACGCGCTGCGCTTGAACCTGAGCGTACCGCAGCAGGCGTTGGAGACCCAGGCGCGTGGCACGGTCAACCCGGGGCAGTGGGACCCTGGTGTCACCGTCGGCATGCTGGATTACGACTTCAACGCGCAGCGCAATGACAGCGGTGTGGCAGCGTACGCAGGCCTTTCCTTCGGCTTCAACCACGGGCCGTGGCGGCTGCGCCATCGGGGCACATGGCGGCGGCACGAGGGCGACAGCGGCTACCAGGCCGGGCATACGTATCTGCAGCGGGATGTGGTGCGCTGGCGCAGCCAGTTGCTGGTGGGGCAATCCATGACCACCGGCGAACTGTTCGACAGCATTGCCTTTACCGGGGCGCAGCTGTCCACCGATGAGCAGATGCTGCCCGATGCCCTGCGCGGTTATGCGCCCCTGATCCGCGGCATGGCGCGCTCGGCGGCTACCGTCACCGTGCGCCAGAGTGGTTATGTGATCCATGAGATCCGGGTGGCAGCCGGGCCGTTCCTGATCGATGACCTGTACCCCTCCAATTACGGCGGCGATCTTGACGTGGTGGTCACCGAGGCCGATGGCAGCGAGCAGCGCTTCTCGGTGAACTTCGCCGCGGTGCCGCAGGCACTGCGGCAAGGTGCCTGGCGCTACAGCCTGGCGGGGGGGCGTCGACGCACCTCCGGTGAGCACGATGGGCTGTCCGACCCGGTGTTCTTCCAGGGCACCTGGGGCAGGGGCATGAACAACTGGCTCACCCTGCTCGCCGGTACGCAGGCCACGCAGGGCTACCACGCCGCATTGGCTGGCGCGGCAATCAACACGTCCATTGGCGCGTTCGGCGCAGACCTGACGCACTCGCAGGTAACGCTCAACGGCCATGGCGTGCGCCGGGGCAACAGCGTGCGCGTCAACTACCAGCGGCACATGGCCAGTACCGGCACCAACATCGGCTTGGCCACCTATCGCTACAGCAGTGGCGACTTCGTCACCCTGGAAGAGGCGATGCAGTGGCGCGCCAAGCCGGGCGACGCGTCCGGCCAGGCCATCCTGCAGCGCGCCAAGCGCCGCATCCAGCTGGATTTCTCGCAGCAACTGGGCACGCGCTCGTCTGCCTTCGTGCGTGCCAGCCATGTCAGCTACTGGGGCGCAGCCCAGGCACAGACCGACTACCAGATCGGCCTGCAGAGCCGTTGGCGGCGTGTCAGCTGGAGCCTGAGTGCGATGCGCGTGCGCTCGAGCACCGGCCGCCGTGATGACCAGGTCCAGGCACAGTTCGAGGTGCCGCTGGGGGGCGCCGAGCGCCCGGCCTCGGTCAGCCTGTCACTGGCGCAGCAGCAGGGAGGCACCAGCCAGTATGTCAATGTCAGTGGCCGGGCCCCCGGCTCGCTGCCGGTTGACTACGGCGCGGGCCTGTCGCGCTCGCCCGATGGCAGCAACAGCGCCAATCTCAGCGCGCAGCTGCAGACACCGCTGGCGCGCGTCAGTGCCGGCTACATGTACAGCGAGCACGATCAGCGGATCACCGCCGGTGCATCCGGTGCGGTGGTATGGCATCCGGGCGGCCTCAATCTGGGGCCATCGCTGGGCAACACGTTCGGCATCGTCCGCGTGGACGGTGGCAAGGGGGCCCGCGTCGGCATCAACGGCGCCAGAGTGGGCCGCAACGGCTATGCCCTGTTGCCCGGCCTGAGCCCGTACCGCTGGAACGAGGTGACCATCGCCTCGGACGGCCTGTCACTGGACCTGACGCTGCTGCAGAACAGCCGCCGGGTGGCCCCCACGGCGGGAGCAGCGGTGGCGCTCTCGTTCGAAACGCAGCAGCGGCACGCCGCGTTCGCCTACGTGACCCACCCCGACGGCAGCGCGCTGACCCACTTCGGCAGCCAGGTATACGACAGCGAAGGCGCCGTGGTCGGCGTGGTGGGGCAGGGCGGCATTGTCCACCTCCATGCGCCGATCAACGGTTGGCTGACCGTGGGCACCGGCACCACGGTGCACTGTGCGATGCAGTTCAGCCAGGCGGAGGTGCGCAGGGAGCGCGGCCAGCGCTGGGCCGAATCGGTCTGCCAGGACAGCGCGACCACGGCCGGTGACGACCACCAGCCCCCTGCTGCACCAGCACCACCCGTAACACCCCTCATCGAGCAGGCCGCCTCCGCGGCTGATCTCACCTCTCCTCTTACTTCGATAGGTTCTCCATGACCACCACCTTCGCATGCGCGGCCCGGGCGGGTACCGCGCTCATCGCCCTGGCGCTCACCGCCTTTCCGGCGGCTGCACAGAGTCGCGCCACCGCCAACTTCGCATTGACTGGCCAGATCGAGGCCGGCACCTGCGCCATTGGCGCAGTCAACCGCACCATGCCCACCGCCTCGGCCAGCGACTTTCCCAATGTCGCGGCCACCGCCGGCGGTGCGACACCCAGCTTTGATACGTTCAATCTTGCGCTGACCGGCTGCAGCGGCGTGACCGGTGCCACGATCACCTTTGGTGCGGCCGCCGATGCAGCCGATGGCCAGGCCGACGCGTTCAAGAACAAGGCAGCGACCAACCCGGCGCCGTATACCGGCCTGCTGTTGAAGGAGACCAACTGCGCCACCGGCGCAACCGTCACGCCGGGCAAGACCTTGAACCGCACTTTCGCCACCGCCACCCACAACGTGCCGTTGTGCGCGCAGTACTACAAGCTCGCGGGCGGTCTGGTCACCAAGGGTTCGATCAGCACAGCGTTCACCCTCACCGTGACGTTCCTCTGAGCCATGGCAAGCCTGCATCCACCGCTGCTGCTGCTCGGCCTGGTGCTGCCCGGTATTGCCGTGGCCCAGGCGGGGTCCACGGCAGGCTTCGCCATGGGCGGGCAGATCGAGGCCGGCACCTGCGCGGTGGGCTCGGTGAGCAGGACAATGCCTGAGGTGACGGCCGATTTCTTCTCGCAGAACGCCGCCGGCAGTGCCGGTGTTCCCTCCAGCTACACCTCCTTCGTACTTGCTCTTACGCGCTGTGCCGGCGTGCTGGGTGCGGAGTTCGTGATGGGCACCCATGCCGATGCCGAGCCCACGCATACCAATGCATTTCGGAACAAAGCCGCGGATGCGGCGCCGTTCACGTCGATCTGGCTGAAGGCCGGCACCTGCACATCGTCCGCCACGATCACACCGGGGAAGGCGTTTTCGCGCGACTTCTCAACACCGGAGTACGACCTCGCGCTGTGCGCGCAGTACCACAAACACCGCGGCGGCCTGGTGACCCAGGGCGGCATCAGCACCGATTTCACCGTGACGATTACCTACCGATGAGGGTCATGATGCGCATAGTGTTCGTCCTGCCATTACTGGTGCTGGTGTGCGGGCTGCCTGCGCGTGCGCAGAGCACCGGCACATCCAACGTCGCGCTTACGGGCCGGATCCAGCCGGGCACCTGCACGGTGGCGGCGGTCAATGAACGCTTTCCAACCGTCATGGCGAACACGTTCAACAACAATCCCGCAAGCGAGAACAGCAATGCCGCCAGCTGGCTACCGTTCAATCTCACATTGACCGGTTGTGCAGGAGTGACCGGCGCAACGCTGGTGTTCGGGACAGCCGCAGATGCAGAGCCATCCCGCGCGTCGATGTTCCGGAACAAGGCTACGGCGGATGCCGCACCGTACGCGGCTATCTGGCTGCGGCCCACCACCGATTGTGCCACTGGCGGAACCATCGCGCCCGCCAGTACGCGCAACGAAACCATCAGTGGGTCGACCCACGAGGTGCCGCTGTGCGCGCTGTACGTCAAGCTTGCCGGCGGCGTGGTCACGCGGGGTGCGATCAGCACCCGCTTCACCGTCACGATCACCTACCAATGAGGGCGCGCATGACCCTCGCCAAGGCGCTGGTCACCGTGCTGCTCGCGGCGCCGCTGCCGGCGGCGGCACAGGAGATTTCGAGAGCGCGCATCGATCTCAACGGCACGCTCCTGGCCGGTACGTGCACCGCGACGGCCGTGTCGAAGAACATGCCCGCCGTGGGCGTGAATGCTTTCCCGCAGACCGCCGCCGGCAAGGGGGGGGCCGCGGCCAGCTATACCGATTTCACGATCAATCTGACGGCCTGCTCGTCCGTCACCGGCGCGACGTTCGTCTTCGGCACCGATGCGGACCGTCACGCCACCGAGCGCGACAGCTTCCGCAATAAAGGCGCTGGTGGATCGCCCTACATCGCCATCTGGTTGCGCGGCAGCTGCAGCGCGGGGCCGACCTATCAGCCTGCGCAAGCCGTCACGAAGACCTTCACCACAGCAACCTATTCGTTTCCGCTGTGCGCTCAGTACTACAAGTCCGCTGGTGGCCTGGTCACGCAGGGCCCGGCCAGCACCAGCTTCATCGTCACGATCACCTATCAATGAGACCGGGATGAACCTTCTCAACTGCCTTCCGCTACTGGCCCTGTGCGCCTGCCCGTTGGCTGCGGCGCAGAGCACCGTGCGCGTTGATCTCAATGGAAGCATCCAGGCGGGTACCTGCACAACGGCTGCGGTAACCAAGACAATGCCCGCCGTCAAGGCCAGTGCGTTCCCGCAGACCGCTGCCGGCAAAGCGGGGGTGGCGGCCAGCTACACCCCATTCGACGTCGCATTGACCGGGTGTTCCGGCGTGACCGGCGCGAACTTCGTGTTCGGCGCGGCTGCCGATGCCGAGCCCCAGCAGACCGACAGCTTCCGCAACAAGGCCACCAATGGTGCGCCCTTCACCGCCATCTGGGTGCGGGAGACGGCGGCGTGCAGCACCGGCGCCACCGTGCGCCCGGGAGCGACCCTGAGCAAGACCTTTGCCACGGCAACGTACACGCTTCCGATGTGCGCCCAGTACTACAAATTCGCCGGCGGCCTGGTCTCGATGGGGCCGCTGACCACCACCTTCACCGTCACGGTGACGTACCGATGAGCACGCATCTGCTTTCCTTGCTGGCGCTGGTTGGGATGCTCGCCTGCGGCGCCGATGCAGCGGCCCAGAACAGTGCCCGCGTCGATCTCAACGGCAGCATCGATGCCGGCACCTGCTCGGTGGCTGCCGTGAGCAAGTCCATCCCCGCGGTGGGTGCCAATGTCTTCCCCCAGGTGGCAGGCAACACCGGCTCGGCCCCGGCCAGCTACACGGATTTCGAGATCGCCTTGACCGGTTGCTCCGGCGTTACCGGAGCCACGTTCCAGGTGGGGGCGGTGGCCGATGCCAGCACCCAGGCCAATGTGTTCCGGAACAAGGCCACCAATGGCGCGCCGTTCACCGGCTACTGGATCAAGGAGGGCACCGGCCGTTGTACGGCGGGCGCCACCGTCGCCCCGGGCGCATCCATCACCAAGAACTTCACGACTGCCACGTACCAGCTCTATCTGTGCGCCCAGTACGTGAAGATCGCCGGCGGCCTGGTGACGATGGGCCCGCTGTCCACCAATTTCACCGTCACCATCACTTACCGCTGAGGCCTTCCATTATGCGATTTCCTGCCTGCATTGCGATCATGGCGTCCGGGCTCCTGCTGGCTCCCGTGCACGCACAGAACGTCAGCCTGACCGGGACCGTTCGCCCGGGTACCTGCACCCTCAACAATCCCACCCACACCATGCCCGCGGTCAGTGCCGACAAGTTTCCGGCCACGGCCGGCGGTGGGGTGGCGGACAGCTACACGCCGTTCTCGCTGGCGCTGACGGCCTGCAGCGGCGTCAAAGGTGCGCGCCTCACCTTCGGCGCCGCCGCCGATGCAGCACCTGCACCGAGTGCCACGATCTTCCGCAACAAACTGACCACCGGCGCTGCCCCCAATACCGGCATCTGGCTGCAGCAGGGCGCGTGCTCGGCCACCGGTACCACCGTGGCGCCGGGCAGCACGCTCACCCGCACCTTCACCGGTACCCATACCGAAGCGTTGTGCGCGCAGTACACCAAGGTCGGCACGGGTGAGGTCACTGCGGGTGACATCAGCAGTACCTTCACCGTGACTGTCGATTACCAATGAGTCGCACGCGCGCCAGTGCAGCACCGCAGCGCGGCAGGGCGATCGCGCTGTGCATGATCCTCCTGCCGTGGCCGCGGCCTGCGTTGGCCGATGGGGTGGTCGATCTGGCCGGCAGCGTGCGTCCCGGCACGTGTGAGGTACACACCGAGGACCAGGCCAAACGGGTGGACCTGCCCAGGGTGCAGTTGCACGTGATCGGGGCGGCTACCGGGGTGGTGGCCGCCACGGCACTGGACTGGGAGTTTCGCCTGGTCAATTGCCGCGGCGTGCGCCGGGTCGCGCTGGTGTTTGCCGGCCCCCCGCATGCCGCCGGTCAGCCGCAATACGCCAACCACGGTACTGCCACCGGCGTGAGTCTGCACCTGGTGGAGCAGGGCTCGGAGGCCGTGATGCCGGCCGCCGGTCACCACGCCAGCCTGGCGGTGGCCAGCGGCGCGGCGACATATCAGGGCCGCAGCTACTTCTATCGGCACAACGGCAGCCCCCTCCAGCACGGCAGCTTCAAAAGCGCCGCCACGGTCGTGGTGACCTACGACTGAAACCTACGCGCCGATCTGTCGCTTGAGCAGGCCGGACCACTGCATATCCCTCAAGCCCACTTCAAAGGAATTTCCCATGAAACGACCCATGACCGCCCTGCTGTTCGCCGCCCTGCTGCTGCCCGCGCTGGCCTCGGCCAACACCATCGATTTCGACGGCGAGCTGGTGGCCAGTACCTGCACCGTCACGGCGGCGGCGAAGGTGGACGTCAAGTTCGGCAAGCTGGATGTATCGGCGCTGTCGGCCGCCGGCAATGAGACCGGCCGCGCCTCGATGCCGATCACGCTCACCTGCCCGGGCGCAGCGCCCACCGGCACGGTGGCGGTGCGCTTTGAGAGCCCCACGCTTGGGGACAACGCCACCGGCAACCTGCGCCTGACTGCCGCCAGCACCGCCAAAAATGTGCAGATCGGTATCGACAACGCCGCCGGCACCCGCCAGATCATCAATGGCCTGCCGACCGCCGATTCGTTCGTGCCGATCACCACCGGTGCGGTGAAGCTGGACTACACCGCGGTCTACGTTGCCGTTGGCGGCGCGGCCGGTGCGGGCACCGCCAAATCCAATGCCACCTTCACGGTTGCCTATCCCTGATCCCACGCAGCCCGGGGCCGCAGCTGCGGCTCCGGCGAGGCGGGCGCCCGGCCAGGCCGGGCCTGACTGGAGTTTCCTCATGCATCGCTTTTCTTTCCGCCCGCTGTTGGCCGCTGCCTTGATGGCCGGCGCATCCATGGCCATCGTTCCCCACGCCCATGCCGGCGTGGTGATTGTCGGCACCCGCATCATCTTTGATGCCAACGATAAAGACCGCACCATCCAGCTCAACAACCAGGACGATGCACCGGCAATGATCCAGGCGTGGATCGATGCGGGCGACGCCGACGCCAAGGCCAGCGAGATCCGGGTGCCGTTCGTCCTGACCCCGCCGCTGGCGCGCATAGAGCCGCGGCAGGGCCAGTCGCTGCGGCTGCTGCACACCCCGCAGGCAATGCCGGAGCTGCCGACGGACCGTGAGTCGGTGTTCTATTTCAACGTGCTGGAGATTCCCCCGCGCCGCGAGGCCGCGCCGGATGAGAATCTGCTGCAGCTGGCCGTGCGCAGCCGGATCAAACTGTTCTATCGCCCCGTGGGCCTGGAGGGCAAGCCGCGCGAGGCGGCCGCCAACCTGCGGTGGAGCAGAGGGCGCGATGCCGATGGGGAGTACCTTGAGGTGCACAACCCCAGCCGCTATCACGTCTCGCTTGCGACGGCCTCGGTGGGCGGTGCCAGCGTGACTGAGCCGGGCATGATTGCGCCGGGCAGTTCGCTGCGCATGGCGCTGGACAAGGCGCCGGGCGCAGGGCAGCCCGTGCAGTTCGACTGGATCGACGATTTTGGTGGGCACCTGAGCGCGTCGGCGGCGCTGGCGCAGTGAGCAGGTGGGCCGCGGCAGGCCTGCGATGGCGCAGCTGGCTGGCCGCCAGTGTGCTGCTGGTGCTGAGCGTGCCAGCGTGGGCGGATTGCAATGCGAGCAACCCCGGGGTAAGAGCGCTCGCCGCGCCCACCAACGTGCCTTTACCGGCGATTGGCCAGACGGTATCGACCAGCAACGGCACCAGTTTTACGTTCTCAGGGTGCTCCAAGGGGATCCGTATTCACCTCACGATGTCGAGCGGGTCCACGGATGCGGCCACCCTGGCCCATTACAATACATACAGTGCCAATGTATTCGGCGTGCGGGTTCGGGTGAACGGCGTCCTCAGGCCTCTGGGCACCACAGACATCATGAGCGCACCCTCGTCAGGGACCTATTCGGTGGCATTCGAGGTCATCCGACGTAATGGCACCACGTTTACTCACGGCTCTGGAGCGCCCACCATCTGGGTGTGGATCTGCGAGGTCAATGCGTATTCGGGCTGCCCCAGCGTAGACAGCAGGACGTTCCGGACCGACTTTACCTTCGGCATGCTGCCGGGGTTCTGCCGCCTGGCCAATCATGCTCCGCCTTTGGCGGACGTGCGCGCGACGGACCTGGGGGCAGTGAACAGTACGGTCACTGCCAATGCGGGGTTCATCATGCCGCTGACCTGCACGGGGGCGGTCACCATGACCACCAATGTGCGCTTTACCCTGCGTGATGCCCACACCACGGGAAGCACGAGCAACCTGCTGGCGGCGATCCCGGGCAGCACCACCAGCAAAGGGCTGCAGCTTCAGCTGTTGCGGAAGAATGCCTCGGGCACCTACGTGGTGCAGAACATGGGATCGAGCTGGACGCAGGCCAAGACGGCCGCCAACGTAACCGCGCCGTTGGAGTTTGCCGTGCGCTACATCCGCACGGGCGCATTGACCCCGGGCACGATCGGCAGCGCGGTGACGTTGACGATGGACTATCCGTAGTGGGGGGCGTGATGTGACCTGACAGCGAGTGGACCTATCCGAGCCATGACGCCGCCGCAACGCACTCGCATCATCCTCACGATGATTCCACGCGCTGCTGCTTACCCGCCTCCTAAGCTGGAGCTCCCATCAAGACGCTTCCCCCACCCATGACCACAGCACTGCAGGATCTCGACGCACTTGAACCCATCGATATCGATGGACTCAAGGCACAGGGCGTGCCGCCGGTCGCCCAGTACCTGGTGGACCAGGAAAAGTTCGTGTTGCTCGGCGGCAAGCGCGGCATCTATCGCCTGGCCGGGACGGAGACCGTCTGCTACTTCACCAGCCTGGATCAGATCCGGCTGCATCTGCTGGGGCAATCCTTGACCCGATTGACCGTGGAGCTCGCCTAGGCGGCGCCTCAGATTCCGCCGTGGCGCGGCAACGGCGCAGGCACGTTCAAAACTGGCCGCCCGCGGCGACATAGGCCGCCAGCGCTTCGCCCTGGCTGAGCAGATGCCGGTTCATCCTCTGCTCGGCGGCTTCGGCATCGCGGTTGCGGATGCATTCCATCAGTGCGCGATGCTCGGCCAGTGACTGGGCCATGCGGCCCGGGGTCAGCAGTTGCCGGCCGCGGTGCATCTTGAGGATGCGATGCAGATCGTGCGTCACCCGGATCAACCACGGGTTGCCCGCGTGGTTCTGCAGGCTTTCATGGATCAGGTAATTGTTGCGGTAGTACTCGGCAAGATCGCCCGCGGCGGCGGCGACCTCCATCGCGTCATGCAGGGCCTGCAGCTGCGCCACGCCGTCCGCATCGATACGCTTGACCGCTTCATGCACGCAACGGCCTTCCAGCATCGCCATCACCGGAAACAGCTGGTTGAGGTCTTCCAGGGTGAGCCGGGTGACGCGGCTGCCGCGGCCGGCATCGAGCTGGACCAGCCCTTCGGCGGCCAGCAGTTTCAGGCTCTCGCGCAACGGGGTACGGCTGATGCCCAGTTCCTCGGCGAGCATCGGCTCATCGATCCATTCACCCGGCGGCAGTTCGTAGTCGTAGATCTTCTGGCGCAGCTGCTCGGCCACCTCTTCATAGAGCGGCACGCGTTTCTTCGACAGGCGGGGACCAGGGGCCAGGGGCATAGCAGGGCTTCATGGGCAGGTGTGCAGCATTCTAACGGGTCAGGGCGGGCCTGCCGGAGCAGGCCCGCCATGGGGTCACATCCAGCCCGGTACCACGAACAGCAGCCACGCCAGCAGCGGGCCGAACGCCACCACCAGCCCGCTGTAGACCAGGAAGCGGCGGAACAGCGCTTCGCGCTCTTCCTTCGCGGCCGAGGCCACGACCAGCGCACCGTTGGTGGAGAACGGGCTCACGTCCACTACGGTGGAGGAGATCGCCAAGGCGCAGATCACCCCCGCAGCGCTCAGATGCCCCTGCATCAGGAACGGCACGGCCAGGGGAATCGTGGCGCCCAGCACCGCCGCCGAGGACGCGAACGCCGACACGATGCCGCCGACATAGCAGACCAGCAGCGCACCCAGCAGGGGGATGCCGATCGCCCCCACGCCATGCCCGATGTAATCCACCGCGCCGGCCTGCTGCAGCACGGCCACGTAGGTGACCACGCCGCTGATCAGCAGCACGGTCGACCAGCTGATGCCATCCACCGCGCCCTTCTGTGAGTTCGGCGAGAGCAGGGCCAGCACCACCGCGACGGTGATCGAGACCAGGCCAACGTTGAGGTTGTAGACCAGTGCGGCGATGCCCAGGCCCAGCAGGCCGATCAGGGTGAACACGCGCTCACGGTTGATGCGCACGTCATCCAGCGCGTCCGGATCATTGGAGAGCGTGCCACCACCGGCCGAGACCAGGGCGCCGTGCCCTTCGATCGCAAACTGGCGCGAGGAGGCCTGGCTGCCGGCGATCAACGGCTCGGTCGCGGTCGGTGCGCGACGCATCAGGGCCAGCCCGCCAAAGGCGAAGAAGCAGATGATGCCCATCAGCAGGTTGAAGCCCAGGCTGGTCAGGAACACGGCCATTTCCGTGACTTCCAGGCCGGCCTTCTGCACCACTTGGTTGGTGATGCCGCCATACACGCTGATCGGCGAGAAGCCACCGGCCTGCGCGCCATGGATCACCAGCAGGCCCATCATCAGCGGGTTGATCTTGTACTGCTTGGCAAAGCGCAGCGCGACCGGACCGATGATCGCCACCGCGGCCGGGCCGAGCGCGCCGAAGGCGGTCAGCACCGCGGTGACCACGAACATCACCCACGGGATGGCCACGATGTGCCCGCGCACGGCCTTGACTGCCCAATGCACGAGCAGATCGATGGTGCCGTTCTTCTGTGCGATGGCGAACAGGTAGGTGATGCCGACCAGGGTCAGGAACAGGTCGCCCGGGAAGCCGGCCAACACCTCCTTGCCCTCCATCCCGACGAACAGGCCGCCGATGATGAAGGCCAGCGCGAAGGCCACCGCACCCATGTTGATGGGCAGCGCGGTGGCCACGATGAACATGATCACCAAGCCGATGATCGTTGCGATTTGCGGACTCATGCGCCCTCCCGAGACACTTGATACGCGTGCAGCATGATGGCGACCCGCCATCCGGGGTTACGTGGTGCTGCGGTTACCGGCAGACCTTCATGCGCGTGCGCATGCACCGTCCACCCACTCCAGAACGCCCTCCAGCGTCTGGAAATCCTCCACGGAACGCGCCTCGAGCTGCGGATGCAGCTCGCGTGCACGACGGCTCAACGCCGCGCCCGGGCCCAGTTCCAGAAATACGCGCCCACCGCGCTCGACCGCCTGCTGCAGCACGGTCTGCCACTGCACGGACTGGGCGATCTGCGCCGACAAGGTGCTCACGACACGCCCAACATCGCTGACCAGGCGGCCGTCGATGCCGGCCAGCAGGCGCAGATGGGGGGCGTGCAGTGGCAGTGCGCGCAACGGCTTCTCAAAGCCCTGCGCCGCTGCGGCCAGCAACGGGGTATGCGCGGGCACATCCACTGGCAGCGGGACGGTGCGGGCACCGTGGGCAGCCACGTCGGCGGCGACGGCCTCCAGCCCAGGCCGCAGGCCGCCAACGACCACGTGGTCGGGCCCATTGACGATGGCCAGGAACACCCCGTGCGTCGCGCACAGATGTGCGATGTGAGCCTCGTCCAGCCCGATCACCGCCAGCAACCCGGCATCGACCGGCGCTGCAGCGTCCATCAACCGGGCGCGCTCGCGCGACAGCGCCAGACAGGCGGCCGTGTCGAAGCTGCCCGCCACCGCGTGCGCGGCCAGCTCGCCGGCGCTGTAGCCGGCGACGGCGGTGATGGCCGGCAGCTGCGTCTGCAACGCCGCCCAATGTGCCAGCGCCGCGGCGCAGACCAGCGGCTGGGCCACTGCGTTGTGGAAGCGCGACGCATCGGCCGCCATCTGTGCGACGGGTGCGCCGAGCAGCGTGCTGGCCAGATCGAGCACCGGCTGCGCCTGCGCATTCGCGCGCACCCGCTTGAACATATCCGGATGCTGGCCGCCTTGACCGGGGCAGAGCAGGACCAGGCTCATGCGCGCTCCTGCAGGTGCAGGAACCACGCGCAGGCCAGCAGATCGGCGCTGCCGCCCGGGCTGAGTCGACGCGCTTCGAACGCGTCGCACACCGCCCCGAGCCGTGCCCGCCAGCCGGACTCGAGCGCGCCGCCCTCGGCAAGGAAGCGACGTGCCTGCTGCTGTGCAAAAGCCAGCCCGCGTTCGCCGCCGCGATGCAGGAGGTTGAGATCGGTAGTGACCGCGACGAGCGACATCAGTGTCTGCACCATCGCGGTCTGCCGGTCACCGGTGGCGCGCAGGGTGGCCTGCAGGGTGGGCAGGGCCACCTCGCGCAGCAGCGGGAATCCCTGCGCCGCCTGTTCGCGCACGCCGGGCACGCCATGCCGCTGGCGGGCGCGCTGGCCAGGGCTGGTGCTGTTCAACGGTGCGGCGAGCAGCGCGGACGCCCAGTGCCCGCGCACCGCATGACAGACCGCAGTGCCTTGGGGCGCAGCATGTTCGACATGACGCAGACGTGCGGACGCGGCGACCAGCAGGCCGAGACTGAAGATCGCGCCGCGATGGGTGTTGATGCCACCCGTCGCCCGCAGCATTGAGGCTTCCGCCTCGATGCCGAGCATGCGCAGATCATCGAACGGCACGTTGTGCGCACCGGCGGCGGCGACCGCCACGAAATAGCCACGCAGCGCGAACAGGCTGCGCAGGAAGGTGGCCGCGTCCATGTCATCGTGGCTGCCGCGGCTCCACGGTGTGACCAACCCGGGTTTGGGGGCGCAGGCCAGTTCGGCATGCAGGCTGGTGATCGCCATCCGGGCCAGCCGATGCGCAGCCGCCGTGGGGGAGGGCGGTGGCAACGGGGCGGGGCGCGGCACGGCGTTCATGCGGCCACCGGCTGCGTGAGCAGGGCATCGCGTGTGGACAACCAGCAGGCGTCATCCGATTTGACGAGGAGGCGGGCGGCACCGCCGGCGTACTCGCGCCAGCTTACGCATTGCCCGCCGGGGAAACGCAGCTCGCCATCGATGCGCAGGCCGTGCTCGCGTTCCCAGCGGCGCATGCGTTCGGTGAGCGCCGCGGCGTGCGTGTGCTCGGTGATCTGCCACAGCAGGTCCAGATCGGAGCCGGCGTGCAGATACGGCAGGCCGGTCAGGCTTTGCCAGGCGAAGCTGCCGAACACGCGGGGCGGTGGGGTGGGCTCGGGCAGGTCGGCCAGCAAGGGAGGCAGCGCATCGCGCCAGGGGGCGGCCAGTGCTTCGGCGACCTCGGGCAGCAACGGCGGCGGCGCGGTGCGCTGCACGTGGGTGCGTTCGATCCGCAGCGACAGCCGCTGGCGCTGCTCGGCCAAGGGCAACGGCACACCCAGCCGCAGCTGATCGCCATCAGTGACCGGATCGCGTCGCGCCACGACGAAGGGCAGGCGTGCTTCGGCCCACGCCCGCAGGCGCGCATCCGCGCCCGGGGTCAGCACCTGCCACGGTGCCTGCGGAGCAAGCCAGACCAGGTCGTGGCGGCGCATGGTTCAGGCCTCCCCTGCGGCCACGGCAGCGGCGACATCGCGTGCCAACCGGCGGCCACCGCGCTCGGCGCCCCGTTCGCGGCGTTGATCGCCGATGACCTGCGCCTGCAGCGCATCCACCAGCGCCTGCGCGAGGTCGCCCTCCCAGATGGCCTCCACGGCGCCCATGCTGACGTAGTTCTCCACCCCCGGCGCGAACACCGGCGAGCTTTGGCTCAGTGCCTGCAGTTTTTCCAGCGGTTGTTTGGTGACGCGGGCCATCGCGCGCAGATCCATCACCCGCACCTGCGCTTCGGGCAGGGCGAAGATGCGATCAGCCATCAGCCCGAACGAGAGGAAGCCGCCGCTCACGGACTCGCCATACACCAGGCTGACCAGTGGCGCGCCGCGGCGGCGGGCCAGATCCAACGTGCGCGCCAGGTGCGCGAAGTAACTGTTGATGCCGAGCATTTCATCGCGGCGCGCCAGGCGCTGACCGGCGGTGTCCACCAGCATCACGATCGGCCGCTGCGGATATGCGCGGGTGCTGGCCAGCACGGTGGCGGCCAGCGCCAGTGCGTGATCGACGCCCACCTCCAGCTTGTTGGCGGTGCCGATCACAGTGACCTCGCCGGCGGCGGTGGTGGCGGTGCCGCCCAGCACATCGTCCTTGCGGGTGACCGCGTGGCCGAGCGGGAACAGGGCATCGAGCAGGGAAGTCAGTTCCATGGCAGGCTCCGGTCCTTGACGGCGTCAAGGAAGTCAGCGGTCTCCAGCAGCGGCAGCTGCTCGGCATCGGCAATGCCCTGCATCGGCATCGGCAATGCCCTGCAGGCGCCAGACCTCCAGGCCATCGCGGCAGCCGCCATAGGCGTTGATCCGCGCACCCAGCTGGGCCTGCGCCTGTTCCAGCGCGCCCAGCGGATCCTGCGGCTCGGCATGTGCGGTCATCAGCGCCGTGGCGGCATCGGCAAAAGCCTCGATGCGATCCGGCACGAGCTGCACGGCATCGCCGATCAGATAGCGGTGTTTGCCGCCGGTCACGCGCCACACCAGGGCACGGTCGCGCGAGTCGAACTCTTCCACACCGCGCACGGTCTCGATCACTTCCGGGCCGGACAGCGAGAGACGGCCTTCTTCGGACATCACCACCGCCGTGCAGCAGCGGGCGACGATACCCATGCCACCGAACGCACCGTTGCCGCTGCCGATCAGCGCGAACACCGGAATCCCGGCGGCGCGCGTGGCCAGCACCGCACGCATGATTTCGGAAATGGCGATCAGGCCGGCGTTGGCCTCATGCAGGCGCACGCCACCACTGTCGAGCAGCAGCAGCACCGCCTCTGGACGCACCGCAACGGCACGCTCCAGCAGGCCGGTGAGCTTGGCGCCGTGCACTTCGCCCACGCCGCCGCCCATGAATTGGCCCTGCTGCGCGGCGATCAGCACGCTGCGACCGTCCAAACTGCCCGTGCCGACCACGATGCCGTCATCGAACGCGCCCGGCTGATCCAGCTGGGCCAGGTGCGGGCTGATGATGCGGCGGGCCGGGCCGACGAACTCGCTGAAGCTGCCGGCATCGAGCAGGCCGTGGATACGCTCGCGGGCATCGGCCTCGTAAAAGCTGTGACTGCTCACGCGGCGTCTCCTTCCTGCAGAGTTTCCAGCGCCTGCTGCAACCGCAGGCTGACCACCGCCGGGGTCGCACCGGCATCGTTGATCGACAACCGCACATTGCGCAGCGGGTGGCGGGCGGCAAAATCGGCCAGCACGGCCTGCCAGATGGTGTCGAAGCCGGTGGCCGAGGTGATCACCTCGATCTCCATTGCGCCGTCCAGTGGGGTGGGTTCGATCAGCACTTCCAGATTGCCCGAGGCGACCACGCCGACCAGCGCGTGGTGATCGCGCTCGGTGAGATCGTGCTGCCCGGGGAAGCGATAACGCAGGGTTTCCATGGCGTGCCCCTTACCAGTTGCGGAAGCGTTTGGGCGGGTTGTACAACCCACCGGACCAACGCACGAGATCCTTGACCGAGCGCGCGGCGAGCAGATCGCGGCTGGCATCGCGGGTGCGGATGCCGAGGTCTTCGGGGCGGCGGATGATGCCGCGGTCGCGCAGGTTCTCGACCATCGCGCGGTCACGGCCCAGGCCGACCGCGGTGTAGCCGGCCACGCCGCGGATCGCCTGTTCGCGTTCCTCAGGGCTGCGACACAGCAGCAGATTGGCGATGCCTTCTTCGGTCAGCACGTGGGTGACGTCATCGCCGTAGATCATCACCGGCGGCAGCGGCATCTTGGCGCGCTCGGCCAGGTCCCATGCATCCAGACGCTCCACGAAGGCCGGCGCCATGTGCTCGCGGAAGGTTTCCACCATCTGCACGACCAGCTTGCGCCCGCGCGGCATCTGCCCGGGCAGGGCCGCTTCCTGGCCCGCCTTCAGCCAGGCCGGGCTGGCATGGCGGCGGCCGCGGGCATCCGAGCCCATGTTGGGCGCGCCGCCGAAGCCGGCGATGCGATCACGGGTGGCGGTGGAACTATTGCCCTGCAGATCGATCTGCAGGGTGGAGCCGATGAACATGTCGCAGGCGTACAGCCCGGCGGTCTGCGAGAACGCGCGGTTGGAGCGCATGCTGCCGTCGCTGCCGGTGAAGAAGACATCCGAGCGCGCCTCGATGTAGCGCTCCATGCCCAGCTCCGAGCCGAACGAGTGCACCGACTGCACGAAGCCGGATTCGATCGCCGGGATCAGCGCGGGGTGCGGATTGAGCGCCCAGTGCGTGCCGATCTTGCCCTTCAGGCCCAGCGATTCGGCATAGGTCGGCAGCAGCAGCTCGATCGCGGCGGTATCGAAGCCGATGCCGTGGTTGAGGCGCTGCACACCGTACTCGGCGTAGATGCCCTTGATGGCCATCATCGCCATCAGCACCTGGATCTCGGAGATCTGTGCCGGGTCGCGGGTGAACAGCGGCTCGATGTAGTTCGGGCGAGGCGCCTCGGTGACGAAGTTGACCCAATCGGCCGGGATATCGACGCGGGGGAGGGTGTCGACGATTTCGTTGACCTGCGCGATCACGATGCCGCCACGGAACGCGGTGGCCTCGACAATCACGGGGGTGTCTTCGGTGTTGGGGCCGGTGTAGAGATTGCCGTGGCGGTCGGCGGCCTGGGCGGCGATCAGCGCGACCTGCGGGGTCAGATCGATGAAGTAGCGGCCGAACAGTTCGAGATAGGTGTGGATCGCCCCGATCTCGATCCGGCCTTCGGCAACCAGATTGGCGAGCCGGCCGCTCTGCGGGCCGGAGAACGAGAAGTCCAGGCGCTGGGCAATGCCGCGCTCGAAGACATCCAGGTGCGAGGGCAGGGACAGCACGGACTGGACCATGTGCAGGCCGTGGACCTGCGCCGGATCGAGCTGGGCCAGGCACTCGGCCAGGAAATCGGCCTGCTTCTGGTTGTTGCCCTCCAGGCAGACCCGGTCGCCGGGTTCCAGCACGGTGTGCAGGAGCTGTGGGACCTCCGCATACGGCACCAGGCGCCCAAGGCCGGCATCGGTGGCCCGCTGCAGCCGTGCCTGGCGGCGATCCGCAAGCGTGTTCCAGTCTCGAGCCATCTGCTGCCTCTACATAATTACGCTGTAATTACGAAACTACCATCCAAGATTGGCGGGGGCAAGGGGGCTGGAATGAGATTGCTGGAACGGCGTATTCATGTTTGCAGCGTTGAATGCCTGCCTCGTTCAAAATGCGTGTTGACCGAGCGCCCGCGCGGACCCTGCCCAGGGCGCTTGGACGAGTTGGAGCCGGTGGGCTACAAAAGACAATAGCCCCGAATGGTTCGGAGTACAGATGCCATGGCAATGAACAAGAAAACGCGCTTGGAGACATTTGATGTGGCCGAGCACCTGCGAACACCCGACGAGATGGCGGCGTATCTCGATGCTTGCATCATCGAAAGTGACGGCGATGCGGCGTTCATCGCCAAGGCGCTTGGGGAGATCGCGCGCGCAAGGCATGAGTAAAGTGGCGCGTGATGCGGGTCTGTCGCGTGACCCTGACGATCAGCTAGGCGCCTTGCCCGCACGCGGCCGCCGCGGCTTCGCCCCCCGCGGCACCACCTTCGGGGTTGCCACGAGCACGCCCCACTGATGCAGGTGTTCCATGCCCGACAGCGCGTCCAGGTACGCCATGAAATGCGTCAGGTAGCCGGGCGAGGTCTCTTTCATCAGCGTCAGCGCGCGATGAACGAGTACACCGGAGTTCAACGGCCCACCATTGGTGGGCATCTGGGCCAGTGATTCCTTGAGCTGGCTGGCATTGCGAAGCCTGGCCCACGTCGCACGGACCTCGCCCAGCACCGGCAATTCCGGATACGCAGCACTGTGCTGCCCGGTCAATTCCGTGACCAGCGCCTGCAGGCCGATGCGCCCGGCTGACGGGCCCGGCGCGGTCACTACCGATGCCGACGCATTGGCAACCCGCTCAGCGTAACCTGCGACCAACGCGTCCAGCTTCCGTTGCAACAGCGCCCGCACCTCACCGTCATGCATCTGTGCGCGGGCATGCAGTGCCTCGATCACCGCAAAGCGCGTGCGGTCCAGCCCGTCGAGCTTGTCCGCCCGCCAACGTTGGAGAATCTCAGCGGTTGCGACTGGGTTACGGGGCATCCGCGGCCTTGCTCGCCTTGGGTTTCGGGATCGGGGCGATCTCCACGCGGCGGTTCTTCGCGCGGCCCTCCTCGTCGGCGTTGGAGCTCACCGGCTGCTCGGAACCGAATGCTGCCGCGAAGACCGCATCTGAGGGCACGCCCTCGGCGATGAGGGTACGGGTCACGGTCAATGCGCGCTCGGCAGAGAGTTCCCAGTTGTCGGCGAAACGCCAGTTGCCGTCGCGCACCTGCTGGTCGTCGGTGAAGCCACTGACCATCAGGATCTCCTCGCGCGAGGCCAGGTAGCCTTTCAACGGCCCGGCAAGACTCTTGAGGACGTCGGCACCTTCCGGTTGCAGCTGATCGGAGTTCAACGCGAACAGCACGTTGCCGCGGATCCCGATGCGGCCATCCACCAGGGTCACGCGTCCGGCCGCGAGCGGGCCGGCGAGGGCCTGCTCCAGCGTCTGCCGACGCTGCACTTCGGCCTGGCGCTGCTTGACCTCTTCATCCAGCCGGTGGGTCAGCTCCAGCTGCAGTGCGACCACCCCGACCAGGATCAGCACGAACGCACCGAGCAGCACCGACATCAGGTCGCCGAAGGCGGCCCAGATCGGGGCGCCTCCGTCGGCCTCGACTTCGATCTCGTCGCTCATGCCGAGGCGGCTCCGGCCTTGCTGCTGCGGCGGCCGGCCAGCTGCTGCAGCTCATCGATGATCTGCTTCTGCGAGAGCACGCTGAGGTCGATGACTTCGCGCGCCTGGGCCACGTAATAGGCCAGCTGCTCGTCACTGCGGGCCAGCGAACCATCCAGCGAGGCGGCGATCTGGGCCAGACGCTCGTTGAGACCGTCGCTGGCCGTCCCGAAGGACTGCACGGCGCTGCCGAGCGCATCGGCCAGGCTCGCGACTTCCACCGCACTGCCGGTGACCTGCACGGCCACGCTGCCCAGTTTGCCGGTCTCGGCTTCGATGTGGTCGGTAAAGCGGGTGCCGACGCGGTCCAGCAGCTCGGCGGAGGTCGAGACCAGTGCATCGACGGCGACGCGCTGTTCGTTGGCGGCGTGGTTGACCGCATCCAGCAGGGTCTCCACGGTGGCCAGCAGGCGGCTGCGTTCTTCCAGCGTGGCGGTGTCGCGGACCAGGCTGTCGGAAAGTTTGCTGCGCAGTTCGGCCACGACATCGGCCGCGGCCTTGGGCGCTTCCGAAGCGGCCTGCACCAGCCGCGAGATTTCGCTGATCGTCTCGCTGGCGTGCGCCTGGGCCTGCTGGGTGATGTCGTTGGCGGTGCGGGCGAGGGTGTCGCAGATCTCCTGCTGACGGCTGGCCACGCTGGCGCCGGTCTGCTCCCAGCGTTCGCCGAGGCTGGCGCTCATGCCGGTGAAGGCATCGGTCCACACGCTCAGGCGCTGTTGATCGCGCGCTTCCAGTGCGTCCTGCAGCTGGGTATGTGAGTGCTGCATCGCCTCGCCGAGCGAGACCGCCTGCGCCTGCAGCGTCGCGGCGGCGGCATCCAGCGCGTGCTGATGGCGCTCGCTCAGTGCGGTCGCAGCGGCATCCTGGCGCGCGAGGGCGTGCTGCCATGCCTCGGCGATCTGCGCGGTGGTGGCCTCCATGCGGCTGCCGACCGCGTCGATCAGGCCGGTGGCCCGGGCGTCATGTGTGTCGGTGAAGCTGGACAGTGCGCTGCGCAGATCGGCAGTCAGCGCGGCATGGGTCTGCTGCTGCGCAGCCTGAGCCTCCTGCCAGCGCTGCGCGGTCGCGTTGAGCTCGGTCGAGACGGCTTCAAGCAACGCGCTGGAGCGCTCGCCATGCTGCTCGGCGAACTGGGCCAGTGCACTGCGCAGCTCGGTCGCCATGGCTTCATTGGTCTGCTGCTGTTCGGACTGTGCCGCCTGCCAACCGTCAGCGGTGCTGACCAGCTTCGCGGAGACCGCATCGAGCAGGCCAAGTGCGCGTTGATCATGCTGCGCGGTGAACCCGTCCAGCGCGGCGCGCAGGTCGGTGGTCAGGGCGGTATTGGTTTGCTGCTGGCTGTCCAGCGCGGCTTGCCAGGACGCGGCGGTGGCGGCACGGCTGGCATCGAAACCCTGAGTCAAACCGGCCAACTGGCGCTGCACCGCATCGGTCACCGTTTCGTGCATGGTGGCGTTGGCACGCGCGATGCCGGCGAGCGTGGTGTCCATCACCGGCTGCAAGGCCGCACCGACCGCACGTGCGCTCTCGGCGACGCTGGCCTTGAGCGATTGTTCGATGGCCGCAGTCAGGCGGGCATATTCCTCGTCCGCCTTGGCATGGAAACGCTGCTGGTTAGCCAGCAGGCGGTCACCCGAGGCGCTGCTTTGCTGCTCGATCGCGGTGGTCATGGCCTGCAGCCGATCCACCAGCGCCGGCATCAGTTCGGCCTGTTGCTGCAGCAAACGGAAGGCTTCATTGCGCTGCCAGGATTGCGAATGCGTGTGCAGGGTAGTGGCGATCTCCACGTCCAGCCGCTGCACCGCTTCCAGACGTTCACGCCGGCACAGGGCCGAGAGCAGGCCCAGCATCGCGGAGGTGGCGACACCGGCGATCGAGGTGCCGAAGGCGACCGCAAGGCCCTCCACCGGCGCACCCAGCGAGCCGCGGATGGCCTGCAGGTCGGTCGCGCTTTCCAGCGCCAGTCCGGTGCCGCGCAGCGTCGCCATCATGCCGAGCAGGGTGCCGAGCATGCCCAGCAGCACCAGCAGCCCGACCAGGTACGGGGTCAGGACCGGGCCGGGCAGGGCAACGCGCTCGCCTTCCACGCGCAGGCGCACCGCGTTGCGCAGGCTGGGATGCAGCTGGCCCAGCCAGGTGGCGAGCCCGGCGCTGGCGGTGCCCGCACTGGTGCTGGCTGCCGTGAGCGAGGCGGTCGCCTGCCGGTAGCGATACAGCTCGAGGCCACCGGCGAGGTAGCAGATAGCGATCAGCAGGGCGACCGCGAAACCGACCGGATTGGTGCTGGCATAGCCCGCGCCGATCCAGCACACCGCAACAAGGCCAAGCAGGAAAACAACGTAGTGAAGACTGGTTCTGAACATGACGTCCCGGTTAGTGGGTGCGAAGCGCTGCAAGCAGGCCTTCGATCGGTTGAAAACGGATATCCAGCTCGGCCAGCAGCAGGCTCTGCATGTCGCGGCGGAACACCTCGAGCCAGGCATCATCGGTGCCGTTATCGCGCAGGCGTTCGAAATGCACCCTCAGCAGCACCGGCACCTTGGCCAGCAGGCTGTACTCCCGCGCACTCAGGGTCTGCTCCATCAGCGCATCCACCTCGGCCAGGCGCGCCATCTCGGGCGAGCTGCGGGTCAGCATGTCGCGCAGGCGCCCCCGCAGACGGCTGGTGGCGCTGAGCATGGCGCGCTGCAGGCTGAGATAGCGCTCGCCGTACACGGTGTATTCGATGGGGGCGTCGGCACCGTCGGCGTCAACCACCCGGCGAGGCGGTTTGGTGGGCTCAGGTTCCTGAACAATACTCGCCTCCAGCGCCGCGCGGATCCGCTGGCATTCCGCGTCCTCGTCTGCATCGAAGTCCGGCCCCTCGACCGCGGCCGGCAGCCGGCCATCGAGCGCCTTGGACAACGTCACCGCCCGCTTCCAGTCCACCCACTCGCTGAGCCGGTCTGACAGGGCAGGGCCCGTCGAAGACAGGTTGCTCTCAGCGAGGCGGGCCAGCAGCCGGATGAAGGCCGGGCCCGGGACAGGCGTCCGTTGCGCGGTTTTGGCCATTGTTCCGGTTAAAACGATGAATTTTACACCGTAATGACCGGTGGCCGCCCGGCCCCGGGGTTCAGCCTCGGCGGGCCCTCACTTCGCCAGCAGGGGCCAATAGCCGTCCAGTTGCCGGCGCTGGCGGGCGGTGAGCTCACGGCCCAGTGCGGTCCTGAGCCGGTCCGCTTCAGCGGGCCGGCCGGCCAGGATCGATTCGCGCGCCAGTTCCAGGCGGGCGCGTTGGCGCACGCTGAGATTACCGAAGGGGTCGAACCAGGAATCCAGACGGCGCACATCCTTCACCCCGGTCCAGGTGAATCGTGCCTCGCCGGCGGCCGCCGCAATCTGTTTGTAACGCCCGATCGCCTCGGCGCGACTGATGCGGCCCTACAGCAGGTCCAGCCGCGTCGCCAGCAACTGCAGCTCAGCGGTAGCGCTGCTGCCGGAGAGGGCGTCCACCGTTTCGCGCAGGAAGGCATCGTCGCGGTTGCCGGTCTGTGCCTGTCTGCCGAGCAGGTTGAAGCTGGCGACCGCGAAGCGGTACGCCGGCAGTTCCTGCCGCTGGATATCCGCATCGCTCGGGGCACCCAGGCTCGACGGCTGCACCACCACGATGCCGGGCTCATCGGCCAGCACAGCATCGATGTCGCGCTTGTGGAACTCACCGACCACCACGACCACGGTGCCGCCTGGATGCGCCCGCGCGGCCGCCGCGATGCGCTTGGCCTGCAAAAAGGTGCGATACAGGAACAGGCGACGCGGCAGGTCCTGCGCGGTACGTGTCGCTGGGGTGAGGCTCCATTGCGTGGAGCGCGCCACGTTCTGCGGATCGTCGGCGTGGAAAAGGGTCCGGTGCAATTGCGCCGGTTCGGGAAAGGTGAGGAACTGTTGGAAGCCCCGGATCGGCCGGATCTCAGGGATCGCCTCCAGGTCCATGCCGAAGCCCAGTTGCGCGTCTTCCGTCGAGGGATGCCAGTCGAAGGGGCACACGTCGATGTTGCGCTCCCGGGCGAACGGCACCACCACGTCCTGCACTTCGTAGGTGAACTCATAGAAATCGTTACGCGCAAATGCCTCCGGCGATCGCTCTATGCAGATCGCATCGGGTGCAGCGCGATCCAGGAACGCCGCCAGCACCGCCGGCCGATCCTCGCGCGCCACCAGTTGTGCGGCATGATCCACGCCCAGCACGATCACCTGGGTTGCCGCTTCAGGCGGAGCGCCCCTTGCCGGCAGCGATAGCATTGCCAACACCACACCCACGACCAACATCCTGTTCATTACGGCTCCTGTGCACACGTTGTGTTTCACAGGGTGGCAGGGTGCAGAGCCGAATGCAGGTGCCGGAAGTTGTAGTCAGGTGCGTCTCTTCAACACGGCTACGGCCAGCTCAAGGGCGGCCAAGGCAACCAATGCCCAGATGAACACGGCCTTGCCGGCGGTGACCAGCAGCCAACCGCCGAAGGGCGGGAATCCGAAGATGCCGATGAAATAGGCGACGACAAACCAGGTCAGTGCTGCGTGGCGGTCTTCCTGGCGCGCTCCGTGGACCGCCCAGGTCTGAATCACCGGATAGAGCAGGCCGTAACCGGCGCCGGTGAGGACAGCGGCGGCAATCTGGAACGCCGGATGCACCGGCACCCAGAGCAGGCACGCCAGCCCTGCAATCAGGCAGCCCAACAGACAGCTGATCAACGGGGTCCGCGACCATGTGGGCAGAAGACGTGCCAGCAACAAGCGTGCTATCACGGCGGTGCCGGCGTGAACCGCAAAAAAGGTGGTGGCACTCGCCCGTGTACCTTCGCTCAGCGATCCCTGGAAGGCCATCATGCCGGAGAAGACGGCGCCACCGAATCCGGCCATCACAATCGGACGAATGGCGGCGCTTCTGCCGAGCGTGGCGATGCTGCGCACCCACGGTCGCAGCGCGCCCTCGCGTGGGCAACGCGGTTCACGCAGAGCGAATACGGCCAGCAGCAGTGAGGCCACCAGTCCGCCCACGGCTACGCCGATGAATGCAGTACTCAACGGAAACCCGCCGTGTGTCACTGCCAGCGCGAGCAGGATCGGGCTTCCGCAGATACCCGTCATCTGGAACGCGCTGAAGCGGGTGAAGGCAGTGCCCCGGGCGCTATCGGTCAGCCGCTCGGACAAGGCGAGAGGCGCACCTAGATAGAACATTCCCCAGCCCAAGCCAATCAGCAGCGCAGCCAGCCCAGGCAGGTGAGCCGGTTCCAATCCGCGGAGACTGGCCAGCAGGGCATAGCCGCAGGCGAGGGTGAACGCGCCCAGGGCCGCCAGACGCGCCGCATCGATCCGGCCAGCGCTCCAGCCAACCGCAGGAACACCGATCAGGGTGCCGATCAAGGCCATGCCAAGGGTGCTGCCAGCATCGATATCGGTTCCGCCGTGCGCGCGGAACCATAGCGAGATGAGGAAGGTGGCGCCATAGCCCGCGGCGGTGAGCAGCGTGCCCAGCATGATGAACGGCGTCGATCTGGGGTGCATGGCGCATGTGCCTGAAGCAGGGTTGTCGATGCAGCGTCCGCCGTCGATGCGCTCGCTTGCGCGTTGTGCTGTCTGTCGCGACGCGCTTCGCGGGGGGCAAAAGGCGTGTGCGCAGTCTAGAAAGGCCGGGCATCCGAACAGTAGAGGCAAATGCGTCAATAAACGGAATCCAAACCACCGCCACGGCTGGCGGATCGACCTGCATCGGCGTTCTTGCGGCGGCGAACGATGCGTGCCTGCGGGGCTGCATACAGGATGCATACATCCCTATGCACTGCGCACACACTCGGTTGCCTACGGTGGACCCAGAGTCAGAGTGCAACCGCGCTCGGCTTTCCCCATAAGGAGTAGATGATGAGTCAGCAGATCCCCGAAGGTACCCTCGTTGTTGTCGCCGATGGCGGCTCGGCCCGCGTGTTCACCAACGTCGGCACGTCGCATAAGCTGCAACTCAAGCAGGAGGGGGAACTGCAGCTGCAGGCCGTCAGCGAAACCGGCGCGTCCGGGCAGGGCCCGTCCGGCTCGGTGCCGCAGGAAATGACGATTTCCCAGCTCAACGAGGCGACGTTTGCCAAGCAGGTTGCGGCGCAGTTGAACGAAGACGCGTTGAAGAACCGCTACGCACATCTGATCCTGATCGCCGATCCGCAGACACTGGGCCGTATCCGCCCACTGCTGCACAAGGAAACGCAGGAGCGCCTGATCAAGGATCTCGCCAAGGACTTCACCAACGCGCCGCTGGAGGATATCCAGCGCGCACTGTCCTGAGGACCGCCCATGGCCTTCGTGCGTGAGTACAGCCCATCGGACATCACCCGCGCCGAGATCGATGCGGGCAGCGGATGGGTGCTGCTGGAATTCGGCACCGGCTGGTGCGGCCATTGCAGTGCCGCCCAGCCCCTGTTGCAGAAGTTCCTTGGCGGCTACGATGCGACGCACCTGAAGGTCGAGGATGGGAAGGGGCGGCCATTGGGCCGCTCCTTTGCCGTGAAGCTGTGGCCGACCGTTATCCTGTTTCGCGATGGCCAGGAAATCGCGCGGGCGGTGCGGCCGCATGAGCGCGAGGATCTGGCGCCGCTGATCGACGCGCTGGAACGCGGCCAGTAGCGCCAGGGAAACAGCTTGAAACACGCTGTTCCATGCGCCGCAGACACGCATGGAGGGGATCGAGTGCGCCAAGTGTAGTAATATGGTCCGCTTGATCACCCCCGGGCCATTGCCCGCTTCCTGGTCATCCATCCCGCAGCGTCGCTGAGTCCACGCGGCCGTCCGGGATCGTCTGTTGCAACCCCTCTTCGCGCGTCGCGCTGTGTCATCAGAGGCGGTATTTCCTGTGCCGTGCGCGGGACCTCGGGCGCCGCGATGGCCTGCTTCCAGGAGAACGCAGATGCAGGACCTGCCTGCCGCACACGCTCATTTCGGCTGGTTCAAACGCCGCCGCCAGATGCATGTCGACGAAGTCACCGTCGTTGATCGCCCCATGTTGAAGAAGGCCGTTGGCGCCGCCGCGCTCGGCAATGCGATGGAGTGGTTCGATTTCGGTGTCTACGGCTACCTCGCCGTCACCCTCGGCCACGTGTTCTTCCCCGACAGCAGCCCGACCGCACAGCTGATCGCCACGTTTGCCACCTTCACCGTCGCCTTCCTGGTGCGCCCGCTGGGCGGCCTGGTGTTCGGCCCGCTGGGTGACAAGTACGGGCGGCAGAAGGTGCTCGCGGCCACCATGATCCTGATGGCCGCCGGCACCTTCAGCATCGGCCTGATTCCCTCGTACGACCGTATCGGCATCTGGGCGCCGGCACTGCTGCTGCTTGCCCGCATCGTGCAGGGGTTCTCCACCGGCGGTGAGTACGGGGGCGCGGCAACCTTCATCGCCGAGTATTCGACCGACCGCAACCGCGGCCTGATGGGCAGCTGGCTGGAGTTCGGCACGCTGGGCGGCTACATCGCCGGTGCCGGCACGGTCACCGCGCTGCACATGGCCCTGACCAGCACCCAGATGCTGGACTGGGGCTGGCGCATTCCGTTCCTCGTCGCCGGCCCGCTGGGTCTGCTCGGCCTGTACATGCGCATGAAGCTGGAAGAAACCCCGGCCTTCCGCGCGTATGCCGAAGAGGCCGAGAAGCGCGACCACGAACGCCCCGGCCTGGGCGCGTTGTTCCGCGTGCATTGGGCACAGTTGCTGATCTGTGTCGGCCTGGTGCTGGTGTTCAACGTCACCGATTACATGCTGCTGACGTACATGCCCAGCTACCTCAGCGTCACGATGGGCTATGCCGAAAGCAAAGGCCTGCTGCTGATCATCATCGTGATGCTGGTGATGATGCCGCTCAATGTGCTGGGCGGGTTGTTCAGCGATCGCCTGGGCCGCCGCCCGATGATCATTGGTGCCTGCATCGCGCTGTTCCTGCTGGCGATCCCGTGCCTGAAGCTGGTTGGCAGTGGCAATGACTGGCTGATCTTCCTCGGGCTGATGCTGCTCGGCGTGGCGCTGGTGTGCTTCACCAGCTCGATGCCGTCCACGCTGCCGGCGCTGTTCTATACGCCGGTGCGCTACAGCGCGCTGTCGATCGCCTTCAATGTCTCGGTTTCGCTGTTCGGTGGCACCACGCCGTTGGTGACCGCCTGGCTGGTGGAGCGCACCGGCGATCCGCTGGTGCCGGCGTACTACCTGATGGGCGCGGCGGTGATCGGCGTGATCACCATGCTGTTCGTGCGTGAGACGGCCGGGATGCCGCTGCGTGGTTCGCCGCCGGCGGTAGCCAGCGAGGCCGAAGCCCGTGCGCTGATGCACAGCGACGAGCCGGTCACGGTGGATGCGACCCAGCCGACGCTGCCGGTGGCTGCGGTGCCGGAGGATGCGCGTCCCGCGTAGGCGCCGTCCGCTCGGCCCGGCGCCGGCAACACCCGCACCGCAACATGTCAGCTCGATCGGCCAGTGCTAGGATCAACCTCACCTGAATCGATCTAAATTCAACGCCATGATAAAAACGGGGACGGTGCGGTGGTTGGGGCTCGCGGTAGGCGCGATGTTGGTGGCCGGCACGGCCACGGCGGCACCGGCGAAGCTCGGCGAACGCGCCTATGCGGCGGTCGATCCGTTCATCGGCACGGCCGGGGAGGGGCACACCTATCCCGGCGCGACCGTTCCGTTCGGGATGGTGCAGCTCAGCCCGGACACCCGCATCCAGCCGTGCGAGAAGGCGTATGGCTGGGCGGCGGGCTACCGGCATGACGACACCAGCATCGTCGGCTTCTCGCACACGCACTTCTCCGGCAGCGGCCATTCCGATCTGGGCGATGTGCTGCTGATGCCGGTGCGCACCGATGCCAGCCTGGAGCGGGGCGATCCGGACAAACCCGGCAGCGGCTATACCTCGCGCTTCCGCCACGACGACGAGCGCGCCGAACCAGGCTACTACGCCGTCACCCTGGATGATCCGAAGGTGCGCGCCGAGCTGACCACCAGCACCCGCGTCGGCGTGCATCGCTATACCTATCCGGCCAACCAGCCCGCACGCGTGCTGCTGGACCTGCGCACCAGCCTCTACGACTACCCCGGCAAGATCATGTGGTCGCGCCTGCGCGCCCGTGAGGACGGCACCATCACCGGCTTCCGCGAGACCCGCGGCTGGGCACCGGGGCGCCAGCTGTATTTCGCGATGCGCTTCTCGCGGCCGCTGACCGGTCACGCCTTCCACAACACCGAAACCGACATCGCCTACAAAGGCTTCCCGCCGCCGGGGCATCAGAGCCCGGCCCAGCGTGCGCAGATCGAAGGCCGCCAGCTGGTCGGCACCTTCGATTTCGGCACGCTGGACACGCCGCTGGTGGTGACGGTGGCGATCTCGTCGGTCAGCGAGGCCGGTGCGATCGCCAACCTGGAGAGTGAAGTACCGGGCTTCGATTTCGACCGTGTCCGTGCCGAGGCGAAAACGCAATGGACGCAGGCACTGTCGGTGCTGGATATCGACGGCCCCGAGCACGACCGTCGCAGCGCCTACACCGCGCTGTACCACAGCCTGCTCGGGCCGACCGTGTTCATGGACAGCGATGGCCAGTACCGCGGCTCGGACAATGCCGTGCACCGCGCCGAGGGCTATACCAACTACTCGACGTTCTCGCTGTGGGACACCTACCGCGCCCTGCATCCGCTGCTGACCCTGGTGCAGCCTGAGAAGCGCAACAGCGATTTCATCAATTCACTGCTCGCGCACCAGCACAACAGCGCCTACGGGATGCTGCCGGTCTGGGCGTTCCACGGTCAGGAAACCTGGTGCATGATCGGCTACCACGCCGTGCCGGTGATCGCCGATGCCTACCTCAAAGGCATCCGCGGGTTCGATGAGAGCAAGGCGTTGGCGGCGATGGTGGCCACCGCGAATTACGGCCCGTACGACGGCATCGCGCAGTACCGCGAGCTGGGCTGGGTGCCGATCGATGAAGAAGGCGAGGCCGCCAGCAAGACACTGGAATATGCGTTCGACGACTGGACCATCGCGCGCATGGCCAAGGCGATGGGCAACACCCAGGTCGCCAGCGAGTTCGAGAAGCGCGCCACGAACTGGCGCAATGCCTATGACAAGGACACCGGTTTCATGCGGGCGCGCAAGCGCGATGGCAGCTTCCGCACGCCGTTCGATCCGAGCGCCAGCGGCTACGGCACGGATTACACCGAAGGCAACGCCTGGCAGTACTCCTGGTATGTGCCGCACGACGTGGCCGGCCTGGCCGCCGCGCACGGTGGCAGCGACGCGCTGCTGGCCCGTCTGGACCAGGTGTTCGAGGCCAAGGTCGACCCGTCCATCTTCGAGCACATGGAAGACATCACCGGCCTGATCGGCTGGTACGCGCACGGCAACGAGCCCAGCCACCACGTGGCCTACCTGTATGCCCATGCCGGCCAGCCGTGGCGCACCCAGGCCCGGCTGAAGCAGATCATGGATACCCAGTACGCCGACCGTCCCGATGGCCTGGCCGGCAATGACGACCTGGGCCAGATGTCGGCGTGGTACGTGTTCACCGCGCTGGGCTTCTACCCGGTGGCGCCGGGCAGCGGCGAGTACATCATCGGCCGTCCGTTCCTGCCCAGGGCGGCGCTGCACCTGCCCAACGGCAGGACCTTCACCATCGTCACCGACGGGCTGGGCAAGGGCCACGACTATGTCGGTTCGGTGACCCTCAATGGCCAGCCGCTGCAGCGCACCTTCCTGCGCCACGACGAGATCCTGGCCGGCGGGGAGCTGCGCTTCACCCTGCAGGCCGAGCCCAACAAGGCCTGGCCGGGGCAGGGCGCCGAGCAGCCGTACTCGATGTCCCACTGACCGGCAGCCGCCCCCCCCCTCTGGCCAAAATGGGATTTATGTCCAATTTGGCCAGAAGGGGTATAGTGGGCACATCCCGTCCTGGAGCGTGCCATGACCCTGCCACTGGATCTGCCCGGCCTTGAGAAGGCCACGGCCTCGTCGGTGAAAACCCGCGGCTGGCCCAGCCTGATGCGCACCGTCCGCGAGAAGCAGGCACTGGTGATCACCAACCACAATCACCCCGAAGCGGTGATCGTGGACATCAAGACCTACCAGGAACTGCTGGCCAAGGCCGCCGGCGGCGATGCCGACGAGCGCCTGGGCGAGCTGGAACGTCTGCGCGACGCCTTCGATACCACGCTGGCCAGCCTTGGCCGCGATGGCGGGTTGGGCAAGGTACTGGGGCAGCCGATCCGCCGCGGCCGCAAGGTTGCCCTCGGCAGTCCGCTCTGACCGATGGGACGCATTCTGGTGCTGGCCGGCGTCAATGGCGCCGGCAAGAGTTCGCTGCTGGGCATGTGGCTGGAAGAAGAAGGCCTGACCTGGTTCAACCCGGATACGTTCACCCGCCGCCTGGTGGAGACGGGCTGGTCGCTGGGCGAGGCCAATGCCGCGGCGTGGAACGAAGGCGCGCGCCGGCTGCGGCAGGCGATCGACGAAGGCACCGACTTCGCGTTCGAAACCACGCTGGGCGGCAATACCATCCCGCGCCTGCTACGCGAGGCCTGCGACCGCCACGATGTGGCGATCTGGTTCTGCGGCCTGCAGAGCGTGGCGCTGCACATCGAACGCGTGGCCGCACGGGTCAGCCGCGGCGGGCATGATATTCCCGCCGACAAGATCCGCGCCCGCTACGATTCATCGCGCGAGAACCTGCTGGCCCTGCTGCCGCACCTGGC
This sequence comes from Stenotrophomonas sp. Steno-Z10-BAI, assembly GCF_056393115.1. Taxonomy (NCBI): domain Bacteria; kingdom Pseudomonadati; phylum Pseudomonadota; class Gammaproteobacteria; order Lysobacterales; family Lysobacteraceae; genus Stenotrophomonas; species Stenotrophomonas sp. Steno-Z10-BAI. The sequence continues at coordinate 465,839 of NZ_JBWJOZ010000002.1, forward strand.
TGAGCTGCACGTCTACGACAACAGTGCCCCGGCCGATGCCGATGGCGCCGAACCGCTGCCGGTGCTGCAGTTGGACCGCAACGGGCTGCACTATCCGGCCTCGGCGATCGAGCTGCTGCAGACCCCGGACTGGGCCAAGCCGATCGTGATGCGCGCCATGGAACTGCACGACATCCGCTGAGGCGCACCTCGCGCCTGCGCCCGAAGCTGGCCTCAGCCCACCGGCTCGTGGATCGGACACCCATTGAACCGCGAGCGGAACTGACGCGAGGCGGCCATCACCACGCGGCGAGCGCGATTCAAGCCGCCGAGTGGACGATGCTCGGCCAGCGCGTGCCACGGCGCGAACGCCAGTGCATCCTCGATGCCGGGCGAGGTGTCGGGCTGCCACGCCTGCTGCTGCGCCACGCTCAGGCGCGCCACCGGGAAAAACGGGCTGTCGGCCTCGGGCCAGGCGACCGATGCATCCTCGATCGGCATGCGCTCCACGTCCCGGCACAGCTGCACCCGCAGCTCCCACTCCACCGGATTGGGGAGGTCGGTAAAGAAGGCCACCACCGCCTCGCGCTGTGCATCTTCGTCCGAGCCGATCTTGTCACCGGTCAGTGCGAGCAGGGCAGGCGAGACAGGGGCCAATGAGAACTTGGCCATGTACGGGCCGTAGAGGAAGGGCACCTGGCTGAAGAAGGTCTCCCCCAGCGGGTGATGCTGCGGCTCGCCGCCCATGCCCTTCAACGTGGCGCTTTGCCCGCCGAGCGCTTCAAGCGCCGCCTCCGCACTGCGCAATGTCGCCGAGATCATGCGTTTGGTGCGGGGCATCCGCTCGGTGGTGGCGGCCAGCAGTTTGGCCGCGCGCAGGAAACCGGCCACGCCGGGTGTGTTGAAGGCCGGGCCGTTGACCATCAGGAAATCCTGCGTGTGCTGTTCTTCGGCACCCTCGGCACGTGGGCCTTCCACGCCGATGACCTTCAGCGCCATCGCGCGTGGAGTGGACACGGCATCGGGGAGCTGCTCGGCCGGCGGGGAGGAAAGGCGCACCCGTGCGTCGTAGCTTCCCGGCCGCGCGAACAGGCCGTGGCGCAGCTCCGCTGGCAATCCATCCAGCACGCGCAGCCGCCCCTTCAACAACCCCTGGCCCTTGGCATGGACCGCACGATGCGCATGGCCTTCCTGCTCGGCCACGGTCAACGCCATGCGCGCGAATACCTCGGTCAGCTCGCGGATGTGCGTGGCTTCGTCCGCGTCGGCGTATTCGAGCGAGGCGTGGTAGAGAACGGGTGGGCGCAGCGACATGCAAGGCTCCTTTGTGGTGGCGATCAGGCCGCAGCGGCCTTGGCATTGCCCCCGCCGGCCAAGGCCAGCAGGGTCAGCTTCTCGTCGGTGTCTTTCTCTTCCTTGAGCGTTTCCAGCAGCAGTGGCACCGCCGCCTTGTAGCCCAATTGCTTGGCCAATGCGGCGATGGTGCCGTACGAGGCGATTTCGTAATGCTCGACCTTCTGCGCACCGCCGATCAGTGCGGCATCACGCACCGGGCCTTCTTCGATGCTGTCGATGGCCTCCTTGCCTTCCTCGACAAGGCCTTCCATCGCAGCGCACTTGATCCGCTTGAGCCGGATGCCCAGCAGTTCGACGACCTGATCGATGCGCTCGATCTGCCCCTGCGTTTCGTCCAGGTGCAGGGTGAAGGCGGCGGCCAAGTCCGGGTTGGAGGCGGCGCGCGCCATCCTGGGCAGCGCCTTGGTCAGCTGCTTTTCTGCACTGTAGATATCCGAAAGTTCGTGGATGAACAGGTCTTCTGCGGTCTTGATCGCCATGGAGGTGCTGCCGGTGGGTTTGAGCGTCCGACGCTAGGCGCGTGGGTGTTAGTCCGGTGCACTTTGTTGTGAAGGGGCTCTGCACGCGCTCAGGGCGCGTCTGGCCACGCTTTCAGCAAAGGCAGCGGATCGTAGGCGCCGTCGGCTCCATAGATGCCCCAGTGCAGATGCGGCGGCGTGCCCTTGGCATTGCCGGTGTCACCGACGTAGCCCAGCACGTCGCCCTGCGCGATGATGTCGCCACGCGCCAGGTCTTCGCGCCAGTCATCCAGATGGGCGTAGTAATAGCGCTCGCGCGCCGGCCCCATTACCCAGACCTGACGCCCGCCCAGGCCGCTCTCGCGGATATCGGCAACGATCCCCGGGGTGGCGCTGCGCACCTCGGTGCCCCGCTTGGCGAAGATATCCACGCCGGCATGCGTACGGTCGCGCCCGCGAGGTGCACCGAACGTATCGGCCACCTGGCGTGCGGCAACGCCGGCTACCGGCACAGGCAGGGCAGTGGGGGCGGGCATCTGCGAGAGGCGCCACAGCGCCCGGGGCGATTCGGCGATGGGGCTGTTCCACACCACCCCGGCCACCACGATGCAGACGACAAGCACGAACACCCGTACGAGCCAGCGTCGTACGCGGCGGGCGGGGGAGGTGGCGGACGATGAGGCACTCACGATGTGGTCCCGCCCCTCTTCTTCGCCGCCGTGCGTCCCGACACATGCAGATGCGCCGGTACATGCCAGCGCCACGGAAACTCGATCGCCTTGCTGATGCCGATCCGCGGCCCGACCACCGGGGCCTGCGGTGGCGCCATCCCATCGGACACGATCCGGATGCCACGGTCATTGCGCACCAGATCCGCGCCGTCCAGGGCGTTGGTGATGCCCATCGCCTGCGACAGCCGGCCCGGGCCACTGGCCAGATCGCGCGCGCGCTTGATCGCCGGCCGCGCCTCCTGGATCAACGCCAGTCCCGCCACCGGCTCCAGCGCCCGCAGCAGCACGCCCCAGCCTTGGCCGATCTCGCCACACACCGCGTTCGAGCCCCAGTGCATGCCATAGCTGAAATATACGTACAGATGACCCGCTTCACCGAACATCGTGGCGGTGCGCGCGGTCATGCCGCGATACGAATGCGCCGCCGGGTCCTGGTCCCCTGCGTACGCTTCCACTTCCACGATGCGCCCCGCGCGACCGTCATCGCGCACCAGCAGCTTGTTCAGCAGCTCGGGCGCCACCTCGGCCGGGTGGCGCTGGTAGAAGCGCCGCGGTAGAACCTTCCACGTCTTCATGACCTTCCGCGCAATGGTTGCACCTTGTCAGCCTGGAACCAGCGCTTACTGTGACGCGGCGAGGGTCAATGCACGATCAAGGCGCCGGCATCGTCACGCCATGCTCGCCTGGCATTCGCGGCAGGTTGATTGGCGCAGGGCAATCCTCGAGGCCTGTCTCCGCCGCCATGCAGCACGTACCATGCCTGCCAGAAAGCGCCTGAAAATCGCGACCTTCAACGTCAACGGCGTGCTGACCCGGCTGCCGCATCTGCTCGCGTGGCTGGCGCGCGAACAACCGGATATCGTTGCCCTGCAGGAACTCAAGGCGACCCAGGAGGCCTTCCCGGAGGCCGCCATCCGCGATGCAGGCTACGGGTGCATCTGGCAGGGACAGCGCTCATGGAATGGCGTCGCGCTGCTGGCGCGCGGCCAGGACCCGATCGAGAGCCGGCGTGGCCTGCCTGGCGATCCGAAAGACGACCAGAGCCGCTATTTGGAAGCGGCTGCGCATGGTGTGATCGTGGGCGGCCTGTACCTGCCCAACGGCAATCCGCAGCCGGGGCCCAAGTTCGACTACAAGCTGACGTGGATGCAACGCCTGCATCGGCACGCGAACAGCCTGGTCACGCTGCCGCACCCGGTCGCGTTGATTGGCGACTTCAACGTCGTGCCCACGGATGCGGATATCTACGACCCCAAATCGTGGCGCAAAGACGCGCTGCTGCAGCCCGAGGTGCGCGATGCGTATCAGGCGCTGCTCGGGCAGGGCTGGACCGACAGCCTGCGTGCGGTGCACGGTGACACGCAGATCTTCACGTTCTGGGATTACTTCCGCCAACACTTCGCCCGCGACCGAGGGCTGCGCATCGATCATCTGCTGCTCAATCCGGTGCTTGCGCCTCGCCTCAAGGACGCGGGCGTGGACCGCTGGGTGCGGGCGCTGGAAAAGCCCAGCGACCATGCACCGACCTGGATCGAAATCGTGGCGCCACCCAAGCCCCGATAGCCGCACCGGCCCGATATCGAAAACACGCTGGACACGCTACAGTCCTCCGGCAGGTCGTTTGCGAGGGTATTGCCATGCCATATCGGAAAAGGGACATCGCCCCAAGCGTCGGCGAAGGTAAACGCCTGCCGGCCGGCCCGGAAACGCCCGTGTTCTGCCGGGCGCGCGAGTATCCTGCCGGCACGATCATCGCGCTGCATCACCATCCGGACCGCCATCAACTGGTCTACGCCGAAACCGGCGTGCTGGTGGTTCAGGCCGGGGCAGGGCGCTGGGTAGTGCCCAGCACGCGCGCGATCTGGATCCCGGCCGGCATGGGCCACAAGGTCAGCTGCATCGGCGCGGTCGGCATGCGCAGCCTGTACATCCTGCCGCAGGCGATCGCCCACCCGCCGGCCAGCGCGTCAACCGTATCGGTGACGCCGTTGCTGGCGGCGTTGATCCATGCCGCGATGGAGGTGCCGCCAGCGTACCGGCCGGATTCGCGCGACGGGCGGCTGATGCAGTTGATTCTGGATGAGCTGCAGATGCTGCCGGTACTGCCGTTGCACCTGCCGCAGCCCGCCGATCCACGTTTGCAGGCGATCGGCCGGCAGCTGGAATCCATGCCCGACGATCCGTCCACCCTGCAGGACTGGGCCGGCCGCCTCGGCGTGGATGTCAAAACCATCCAGCGCCTGTGCGCACGCGAGCTGGGCATGACCTTCGGGCAATGGCGGCAACAGGCGCGCCTGCTGCGTGCACTGGAACAGTTGGCGCACGGCGAAAAGGTGATCGACGTGGCGCTCGCGCTGGGCTATGCCAGTCCGAGCGCCTTCACCGCGATGTTCAAAAAGCGCTTCGGCCAACTGCCGAGTCAGTTCTTCCACTGAGGCAAACGCCTCAGTGCATCGTCGTCTTCGGCAGGAACGCCGTCGCCAGCCCGAGCAGTGGCAGGTACGAGGTGAAGTGGTAGACCCATACGATGCCATGCACGTCGGCCAGGTTGCCCAGCCCGGCTGCACCGATACCGCCGATGCCGAACATCAGGCCGAACATCAGGCCCGACACCATGCCCACGCGGCCCGGCACCGCTTCCTGCGCATACACCACCAGTGCGGCGAATGCCGAGGACATGATCAGCCCGACGGCCACTGCCAGCACGGCGGTGCCCATGAGGTTGGCGTAGGGCAGGGCGAGCGCGAACGGCGCCACGCCCAGGAAGGAAATCCAGATCACCGCCTTGCGACCGATCCGGTCACCGACCGGGCCGCCAATGAAGGTGCCCAGCGCGACCGAAGCCAGGAAGATGAAGAGGTACATCTGGCTCTGCTGCACGCTCAGGCCGAAGCGTTCGATCAGGTAGAAGGTGAAGTAGTTGGTGAACGAGGCGATGTACACGAACTTGGCGAACATCAGCACCGCGATCACCGCGATGGCCTGGATCACCTTGCCACGGCTCAGCCCGACGCCATGGCTCTTGGCCAGGCTCTTCATCTTGGCCTGACCATGCTGCACGGTCCAACCGGTGAGGCGGAACAGCACGGTGATGGCCAATGCGGCCGCCAGCATGAACCAGGCGATCGCACGCTGCCCATGCGGAATCACGATGACGGCGGCGAGCAGCGGCCCGATCGCCGAGCCGGTATTGCCACCGACCTGGAACGTGGATTGCGCGGTACCGAAGCGACCGCCCGAGGCCATCCGCGCTACGCGCGAGGCTTCCGGATGGAAGGTGGCCGACCCGATGCCAACGATGGCCGCGGCGATGAGCAGCATTTCGTAACTCGTGGCCATCGCCATCAGCGCGATGCCGACGAACGTGGCGATCATCCCCGAGGGCAGCAGATACGGCAGCGGCCGCTTGTCGGTGTACATGCCCACCCACGGCTGCAGCAGCGAGGCCGTGACCTGGTACACCAGGCCGATGATGCCGATCTGGCCAAAGGTGAGCGAGAACTCGCTCTTGAACATCGGGTACACCGCCGGCAGCACCGCCTGGATCATGTCATTGAGCAGGTGCGCGAACGCTGCGGCACCGACGATGCGGATCGCAAAGCCCTGGTTGGGGGCGGGGGTGAGGGGTTCGGTGGGGAGGACGGGCGGGGCAGCGGTTTCAGTGGTCATGGGGGCAGGATCAGGAGCGGATGGAGCCATGGGCATCGACGGGGCAAGCGTAAGCCGTGTATGGCACCGCGTCTCTCGCGATCTGGGCGGATATCGTCGCGTTAAGGACATGCCGGCGTCTGTGACATTACAACTAATTGCATATCTTCAAGAGGGCAGCGCTCCTAAAGTCGTCGGCTTCATAACGACCGGCTATCCCGACATGACCACTCGCACCCTCAGTCGCCTGAACCGTCTGCGCCCGCTTTCGCTCGCCATTGCCGCGACCTGCGCGTGCAGCGGGCCCGTCCTGGCCCAGAGCCTGGGGCCGGTCGTCGCCGATGGTCACCCGCTCGACGTCATCTCGGGCAGCTATGCGTCCGCCGATGACGGAGCCGCCGGGTATGTCTTCCACGCGCTCAATGGCGGCAGTATCGGCTCCGGCGGGCCCGTATCGCTTACCGCCAGCGGTGCCAATACGGCCGCCGCCCGCGCCGAAAGTGCTGGCACGCTCATCTTCGCTGCGGGCGACATCACCACCTCGGGGGCCAGTGCGGTTGGGCTTTCTGTCGCCACGGGCGGCCGCATCGAGCTGCAGGCCGATGCTGGCGGACAGGGCACCAGGGTCGCCACGAGTGGCCGGGGCAGCACGGCGGCGCAGGTCGATTCGGGCACGCTGGTGATGGGCAATGCGACGCTGGAAACCACCGGTAGCGGGTCGCACGGGCTGGTGGCCACCGGCACTGCGCAGGTGGAGATGGTGGGAGGCCGGATCCAGACCAGCGGTGACCGGTCCCACGCCGTGATGGCAGACAACGCGGTGGTGACGCTGCGCGATGCACGGATCCAGACCGGTGCCAGCTACTCTGACGGCCTGTATGCGCTCAATGGTGGACGCATCGAGGGCGACAACGTGCAGGTCAGCACCGCAGCCGATGGCAGCGCCGGGGCGCGGGTGGCGGGGGGCGCTACGCTGTCGCTGATCAATTCCGATCTCCACGTCGCCGGCGAATACGCCATGGGCGTTGAACTCAGCGGTGGCACCTTGCGCATCGAGAACAGTGCACTGCGCTCGGACCACGAGCGTGGCGATGGTGTTTACCTCAGGGCGAACAGCCGGGCCGACATCATCGGGACGACGATCACGGCCGGGGGCTACGGGATCAACATCAACGGCGACGGCAGCGATGTGCGGCTGAGCGATGTGGAGATCACCGCAAACCGGCGCAGCGGCATCTGGATGCCCAGAGCGTCTGCTTTGACCATGCTTCGCGGCAGCATCACCACCAGCGGCGATGGTGGGGTGGGCATCGACAATCGCCAAGGCGTTGCAACGCTGGATGGGGTGACGATGCACACCGGTGGCGCCTCGGCGCATGGTCTGTATGCGTCCTACGACACGGGTGGGCGGCAGCCGCTCTTCGAAGCCGATGGCGTCGACGTCACCACCACCGGCGCAGGCAGCATTGGTGCGGTCGCACGTCTTGGCGGCATCGTGCATCTGCGCGACAGCACCCTGCTGACCACTGGCGCCAAGGGCTACGGCGTGCTCAGCGGTGGCCCGGGGGAGCTGACGCTGCGCGACACGCACGTGCGCACCCAGGGCCTGGAGGCCTATGCAGGCGTGGTCAATGCCAACGGCCGGCTGGATATCGATGGCGGCTCGCTGATCAGTGAGCGCCATGCTGCATTGTGGGTGCGTACCGCGCGTGAGGTGGCAGCACGCAACGGCGCCCAGCTGATCGGCGGCAATGGGACGTTGATGGATGTGGATGCTGCTTTCTCGAGCCCGTTCGAGCTCCACCTGGACCAGGATGTCTACGCGCAGGGCGACATCGCAATCACCCCGGAGGACATTGCCGCCGGCGTACCGGTACTGGCCGACATCCGCGTACGCCTCAACGGCCGTTCGCACTGGGTGGGCGCCACTACCGCGGTCAACCAGGTGGCGCTGTCCGACAACAGCCGCTGGACCCTCACGGGGGACGCCAGCGTCGGCCAGCTGAACCTGCAGGACAGTACCCTGGCCCTGTCGGCAGCGGGCAGCACGAGCTTCAACCGGCTCACCGTGTCCGGCGACGTCGAGGCGAACAATGCGCTGCTGATCTTCAACGGCGCGCTGGGCGATGACACCTCGCTGATCGACTTCCTGCACGTGCGCGGCGACACCCGCGGCAGCGCGGGCATCCAGGTCAACAATGTGCACGGCCTGGGCGCGCAGACGAGCAACGGCATCCAGCTGATCCAGGTCGATGGCCGGTCCGATGCGGCTTACACCTTGAACGGGCGGGCCGTGGCAGGCAGCTATGACTATTTCCTGCACAAGGGCGGCGTCACCACGCCCGGCGATGGGGGTTGGTACCTGCGCTCTGCGCTGACCCCGACCCCGCCGGACCCGTGCGATCTCGACCCGACTGGCCCCGGCTGCGTCACCGTACCGCCGCCGGACCCCTGCGATCTCGACCCCACTGGCCCAGGCTGTGTCATCGTGCCGCCGCCGGAACCGTGCGATCTCGACCCCACTGGCCCAGGCTGCGTCATCGTACCGACGCCGGAACCGTGTGAGGCCGACCCGACCGGCCCCGGCTGCGTCATCGTACCGCCGCCGGAACCGTGTGAGGCCGACCCCGCCGGCCCTGGCTGCGGCATCGTACCGCCGCCGGAACCGTGTGAGGCCGACCCCACTGGCCCCGGCTGCGGCATCGTACCGCCGGATCCCTGCGAAGCCGCGGAAGGCGACACCGCCTGCGATCGCCCGCCGCCGCCGCAGATCGTGCGGCCCGAAGCGGGGGCCTATCTGGCCAACCAGGCGGCCGCCGTGTCCCTGTTCCAGCATCGGCTGCAGGACCGTAATGGTGCTGACGGCATGGGCGAGGTGCGCGGTGCCGGTTGGCTGCGTGTCAGCAGCAGCCAGACCCGGCAGGACGTCGCCGGGCAGCTGGCACTGACAGGCCGTGCAACGGTGCTGATGGGCGGCCTGGATGTGTTGCATTGGGGCGGGGCCAGCCAGGGCAGCGCCGGTGTGCTGCTGGCGGCCGGGCAGGCCTCGACCGACGTGCGTTCGCGGCTGAGCGGTTATGCGGCGACGGGCACGGTAAAGGGCGGTGCGCTGGGCATCTATGCGACGTGGCTGCAGCGTCCGGGCGAAGGAACGGGCGCGTATGCCGATGGCTGGGTCCAGCATGGCCGCTACCGCAACACCGTGCAGGGCATCGGTCTGGCGAAGGAGCGTCAGGACGCGCAGACGCAGGCCGCCTCGGTTGAGACCGGCTACGCGTGGGCCATGCGGATGCGCAGCGGGACCCAACTGATGGTGCAGCCGCAGCTGCAGCTCACCTACACCGACTATCGTGCCGACCGGATCACCGAACACAACGGCACCCAGGTCGCCGTCGGTGCCGCGGGGGGGCTTTCCTCTCGATTGGGCGTGCGCCTGAGTGGTGACGTGCGCACCGAGGAGCGCCGCGTGCAGCCGTTCGTTGCTGCGCACTGGCTTCACGAGGGTGGCGGAAACCGGATCTGGATGGACGATGCGCTGATCGAGGGTGCGGTGCCGAAGAACCGTTACGAAGTGCGCGGCGGTGCGATGCTGCAGTTGGGGACGCGCTGGTCGGCGTGGGGCGACCTCGGCCTGCAGCGTGGCGATGCTGGGTATCGCAGTGTGAGTGCGCAGCTGGGCCTCAACGCACGCTGGTAAGCAGCGGCAGTACGCAAAGCACCAGCAGGTGAGCAGCGTCTGGATCGGCAGGGCTGCCCTGTGGATGCGCATGCAGCGCGGTTGAGGAGCGCATGCATAATCCATCTCACGGCCGGGCCGAAGCCCCGTGCACGCGAGGACCGGATGGTGTTGATCAGATTGCTCACCTTTGCGCTGCTGTTCGTCAGCGCCAGCGTCTGGGCCGCCACACCGGCGGCCCCTGTTTCGGCCCAACAGATCTTCAATCGCTGGCTCGCGGCCTACAACGTCGGCGATCCGGACACACTGCGGACCGTGCTGTCGACCTACGGCATCGACCACACCGCGCAGCGGTATCTGGATATCCGCGAGACCTTCGGCCCGTTCGAGGTGCTGACCAGAACCGTGGAGACACCCGATACCGTCGCGGCCATCGTGCGCGGCACAACCAGCGATCGCGGGGTGCTGATCACCGTGGCCATCGATCCTGCCAACAGACCGCGGCTCAAGACCTTGCAGCTGGAAGGCGTGGAGATACCCGTCGCCTTCCGGCCCGCGCGGCTTGAGATGCCCGCGCTCATCGCGCAGAGCCCTGCCCGTCTGGATGCGCTGGCAGCACAGGACAAGCTCTCCGGCACCTTTCTGCTGGCGCAGGACGGCAAGGTGCTGATGGCGTGGCAGGGCGGGCTGGCCGACCGGGAGCAGGGTATTCCGGTGGATAGCACCACGACATTCAGGCTCGCCTCGTTGAACAAGATGTTCACCGCGGTGGCGATCCTGCAGTTGGCCGAGGCGGGCAAGCTGACACTGGACGATAGGATTGCCCAGCATCTGAAGCATTACCCCAATCCGGCCGTCGCCACCGGTGTCACGATCCGGCAGCTGCTCAACCACACCAGCGGCCTTGGAGAGATCTTCGACGAGGCATTCGAGGCGCGGAAGACATCGCTCAAAACGCTGGCCGACTATTGGCCCGTCTATGGCGCTGCGGCCCCGGCCTTCAAACCCGGCACCCAGGACCAGTATTCCAACTACGGCTACATCCTGCTTGGCTCGATCATCGAGGCGGCATCGGGACAGTCTTACGATGCCTACGTCGAACAGCACATCTTTGCGCCGGCGGGCATGACTTCCACGGGAGCGGCGCCCGAGGCGACCCTGGTGCCAGGCCGCGCGGTGCCCTACACGCTGAGCGAGGGCCATTGGGTGCGCGAGACCAAGAGCCTGCCGTTGCGCGGTACATCGGCGGGCGGCGGTTACAGCACCGCCCAGGATCTGCTCCGGTTCGCCGAGGCGTTGCGCAGTGGCCGGCTGATCCCGGCCGCGGCATTGGACGCGGCCACCTCACCGCAGAATACCAAGGGCTGGTACGGCTACGGCTTCATGGTGAGCGGTGAGGGAGAGCAGCGCCAGTATGGCCACGAGGGTGGGGCGCCCGGTGCGAATGCCGCGCTCATCGTGCTGCCCAGCAACGGCTACGTGGTGATCGGGCTGAGCAATGTCGATCCCGATGCGATGGAGAACGTGGTCAACTTCGTCGGCAACCGTCTGCCGCTGCCGCAGCGCGGCCTCAGCGCCAGCCCAGCAGCGCCGGCAACGACGAGGCCAGCAACGCGATCCCGGACACGGTGAGCAGGCTGAGCACGATCTGCCGGAACCGCAGGTCGCTGATGCCGATGTACAGGCGGGTGCCGAGCAGGGTCGGGATCAACATGGCTGGCGCCACGATGGCAAACATCGGCAGCATTTCGCGGGTGACGATGCCGGTGCCGACATAGGTGCCCATAGTCACCAGCAGCATGGACAGGTTGAAGTTCTGGACCACGGAGCGCTGCACGTCACGCTCATAACCGCGCAGCGTGCACCACAGCGTCGGCAGGGTGCCGGTGAAGCCGCCCAGGCCGCCCATGATGCCGCCGGCAAATCCCACCACACCATCGGCCGCCCGCCCGCCCGCCGTGACCCGCGGCAGCTGGCGGGACAGCAGCATCGCCGGGCACCACAGCACCAGCAAGGTGCCCAGGATCGCCTTGAGCCAGTGCATGTCGAGCAGGGGCAGCAGGTAGACGCCCAGCGGAATGCCGGCCAACCCGCCCAGCACGAAAGGCAGCAGGGTCTTCAGATTGAAGCCGCGGCGCACGGTGAACGCCGCCAGCAGCTGGCCGGTCAGGGCACCGAACACCGAGAGGGTGGCCGCCAGCCTGGGATCCAGCACCCACGCCCAGAAGGAGAGCGCCACCAGCCCGAACGCGAAGCCCGACAGCCCCTGCACAAAGCCCGCCACGATGGCGCCCAACGCCACCACCAGGTAGATCGAATCCACGACGACTCCTTACTGCGCGTCCGCGAACGCATCCGTCGCGCGCACCAGGGCATCGGCGGTCGCCGGTTCCGTTGCGCTGTGACCGGACACCACCATCTGCAGCGAGGCCTCGGGCCAGACACAGGCCAGGTCCCACGCACTGCGGGCCGGGCAGATGATGTCGTAGCGGCCCTGCACGATCACGCCCGGCAGATGCCGGATGCGGTCGATATCGCGAAGCAGCTGCGCATGATCGAGGAAGGCATGGTTGCGGAAGTAATGCGCTTCGATGCGCGCCTTGGCCAGGGTGTGCAGCGGATCGTCACCGGACACCGCGTCGACGTCGTGTTCCAGCGTGGCAGCGTGATCTTCCCACCCCAGCCAGGCCTGCGCGGCGGCGATGCGGGTCGCTTGGTCCGGACTGTCCAGGCGACGCCAGTATGCGGCGATCATGTCGCCGCGTTCGTCTTCAGGGATATGCGCCTCGTAGGCCGCCCAGCGCTCCGGGAACACCCAGCGCGCACCGCCATCGGCTTCGGCAAACCAGCGATTCTCTTCGGCACGGCCCAGATAGACCCCTCGAAGAATGAGGCCGGTGGCGCGTTCCGGATGGGCCTGGGCGTAGGCGAGTGCCAGCGTGGAGCCCCAGGACCCGCCGAACACCAGCCAGCGCTCGATGCCCAGCCGCGCGCGGATGATCTCCACGTCGGCGACCAGGTGCTGCGTCGTGTTGTCCCGCAGCTCACCGAACGGGGTGGAGCGGCCGCTGCCGCGCTGGTCGATCAGGACGATGCGATACCGTGACGGGTCAAAAAAGCGCCGGTGGGTGGGCGATACGCCGGCACCCGGCCCGCCATGCAGGAACACCACCGGGATGCCGTCCGCAGCGCCGCACTCCTCGACGAACAAGGTGTGCAGGTCATCGACCGCCACCTGATGGGTGCGGAAGGGTGTGATCGCGGGATAAAGCGTGCGCATGGTGGGCGTCCTACGGAAAACTGACGCCCCATGATACCGCCCGGGTTCGTCGAGCCGCGTCCGTGACGCGTCACAATGGCGGCGCGCTGTCCCTGTCGCGCTGCACCCGCGTCCGATACGCCGCCACGTTGTCACCGCGGATGCGTCGCTCCTGCGTGCCGATCACCGTATCGACCTTGCGGTCCGCGCCGGTCACCGGCTTGGCATCGATCGCGGTATCACGCTCGAACGCATGCGATTTGTCGGTGTTGCGGTAGTACCGGTACAACGCCCAGTACAACGCCGTGGCACCGGCGGGGCCGGCGGCAAGCAGCCAGAGTCCACTGTCATCGCTCATGAGGCAGCTACCAGGAAGAAGAGAACGAGGGCTTCAATGATGGTGCCGGTGGTCAGCGCGGCCAGCAGCAGCTTCCACTGCTGCACCGGCACGCTGCCCATGGTTTCACCGGTGCGGCCATTCACCGCGATGTAGTGCAGCATGCCGCCATTGCGGCCCGGCTGGTGGTACGAGTACAGCCACACCGGCAGGTACATCGATACCCAGCGCGTGCCGTGCACATCCACGCGCTCGCGTTCCCAGCGCACGCCACGATCGTAGCGGCGCACCGAGCCTTCCACCTGGGCGCGGGCGATCGACAGCAGCTGGTCTTCCAGCCGTGGGCGCAGCTTTTCCACGTCGAGGTTGCGCTTTTCCGAGGTGAAGCCGGCCAGATAGGAGGCGTTCCACTTCAGGGCGTTCTTGGTGTCGAACGGAAGGATCGCGTTGATGATGTTGTTGGTGTTGGTCTGCGTATCGAGGTTGCCACGCTCGGCCGAGGATTCCATGGTGAGATCGTCCACGGTGAAATCCACCTGGCGATCCACCTGGTAAACGTCGGCGTCGTAATACGTTTTCTTGTTCTTCTCGGTGCCGCGCGTGTACTGCCGGGTCTGGATCTCGCCCTTGCCCGATACGCTGGCGCTGACATTGCTGTCCACCACCATGTAGGGCAGGTAAACGCCGGAGACATTCTCGGGCGTGAACTGATCCTTGAACGCCTTCAGTGCGAACAGGCGGCGCTTGTCCACGAACTGGCGGATCCGCGCGACCGCATCGTCCTTGCTGATATGGAACGGCAGCACCGCATCGGGCACCGCGCCATTGGAGATCTGCTCGTTGACCCCGAACACATGGCGGCACCAGTGGCAGCGTGCGGTCATGGTGCTTTCGGTGTTGATCGTGACTTCGGCACCGCAGCCAGTGCACTTGAAACTCATCAGGCTGGCGGTATCGGCTTCGATGTCGCGTGCGCCCGAGGCGATGACCGTGCCGCGCAGCTCACCGATGCCTTCACCAAAGCCAAAGGCCTCCTCAACGCGCTCACCGTGCCATTCGTGCCGGCAGAACTGGCAGACCAGCACATCGGTGCCCAGCTTGAGCCGTATATCGCTGGAGCCGCACTTCGGGCAGCGGTTGAGACCGTCCTTCAGCTCGGCCGCGGCGGTGTCCAGCGCGACCGGATCCGGGGCCTGCACCTCATCGCGGATGGGCTGGGGCAGGGTGGCTGGATCCACCGGGAAACTGCCCGGCAACGGCGGCACCTCTCGGGGCGAGCCCGGGCCAGTGACCGGGGCCACCGGGGAAGGCGGCAACGGCGGCGGAACCGCCGGGATCGGCGGTGGAATCTTGGGGTCGGACATGGTGTCGGTGCGCTCGGTGTCTTACAGCCCCAGCGCCTTGGCCTTGAGCTTGTCGTAGTCGTCCTGGGTGATCAGGCCGAGGTCCAGCATCTCTTTGGCCTTCTTGAGCTTGGCGACCGGATCGTCCGCCGCCGGGGCAACCGGCTGCTGCATGCCGCCGACCCCGAGCATGCCCGAGGCCATGCCCACGCCGACCAGGCCGGCCGCGCCGCCGTTCTCGCCCGCCGACTGGATGCCCTGGGCCACACTGGCCTGCAGGTTGGAATTGCCACGCGAGCCGGCCAGGGCATCGGCGCGCTGCACGGTCTTGAGCAGCTCGCGGGTGTTGGCGTCGTACTCGATCGAGACAATGGCGGTCTTGACGATGGCCAGGCCACGGTCGGACTTCCATTGGTAACCCTGCTCGACGGCAGCGGACAGGCTCTGCGCAAAGCCGAGCGAATCCTGCTGCAGCTTGGTGATGCGGTTGCCCTTGCCGGGATCGTTCGTATACAGGCTGAAGGCTGGCGCGAGCGAGCCCACCACTTCATTGAACAGCTGGCTGGCGGCGGCGTTATCCAGATCGGTGAAATCGAACACCTGGCCGGGCTGGAGGTAGCTGGCCGGCACGAAATTCTTCACGAACAGGATCGGATCGACGATCTTCAGCGTGTACGAGCCGCGCGTGACCGCGCCGACCTGCGTGCCGAGGAAACCGTCATCCCAGTAGATTTCGGACTGCGTGCCGAAACGGTTGTCCGGCAGTTCCTTCAGTGAGACGAAGAACGCCGCCTGCTGCGACCCTGGCTGGCCGCCGAACTTGAAGCGCTCCCAGCTCTGCTTGATCAGCGGGCTGACGAACCCGTCGCCGGCGAAGATCGACTGCGAATTGGTATCGTCCGAGCGCCATTCATAGCCACCCGGTTCGGCAACGAAGCCGGTGATCGCGCCGTCCTGGAACAGCAGCAGGCCGTACCCTTCGGGCACGACGATCTTCGAGCCGTTGGTGATGATGTTGGAGGAGGCGCTGGTGTTGGAGCCGCGCCCGGCATTGGTGCCACGCGGCACCGCCGCGAACAGCGCTGCCGTGGAGGGCAGGCCCGTCGGCACGGTGTAGAAATCCTTCCACTGGTCGGCCAGAACGCCACCGACTGCCCCTGCCACTGCCTGACGAAGACCCATGACCCACTCCCTGAGATTCGTGGACGGGCACCGTGCCCGCCATGCTCGTCTGACTATATCAGCAGCCAGTGCGCCGGCAGTGGCGCCCTGATCCGGCCGCGGTGCCGGTCAGGTAGCGGCTGCATCCAAACGGCTCCGCCGCCCGTAGACCGCCCATGAACCCCAACTCGCCGATCGCCCGGAAGTGGCCTACGATGGACGCTGACCTGCCTGCTGCAAGGATGACGCCCTTCGAGGCTGCCCGGATGACTGCCGCGCCTGCTCAACACCCGGTGGAGCTGAAAGCCTGGGCTGCGGACGTGGCGGCGATCGCCAGTACGCGGGATCGTGAGTGTTTCATGCGGATCTACGATCACTTCATGCCGCGCCTGTGCCGATATCTGAACGGGCTGGGCGCGCCCCACGGCGTGGCCGAGGACCTGGCCCAGGAGGTCCTGCTCAAGTTGTGGAACCGCGCCGATCTCTACGATCCGATGCGGAGCAGCCTGGGCACCTGGCTGTACCGGGTGGCCCGCAACCTCCATATCGATCGCGTGCGGCGCGAGCACATCTGGGTGCATGCCCATGACGTGGTGGAGCAGGCGGCAGAGCAGGACGACGGGCGCGGCTCTCTGGCCGAGCTGCACACCGAGCATGTCCGGCTCAAGCAACGGCTGGATGAACTGTCCGCCACCCAGGCACGGTTGATCCGGATGTCCTATTTCGAAGCAAAGACCCATGCCGAGATCGCCAACGAGTTGAACATGCCGCTGGGCACGGTGAAATCACATATCCGGCGGGCCTTCCTGCAACTGCAGGCGTTGATGGGAGAGCAGCGATGAATCCTCGGCACCATCTGGATCCGGCCACCGTGCTGGGGTTTGCGACCAGTACGTTGGCCCCGGAGATGTCCGTGGTCGCCGCTGCCCATCTGGAAGGGTGCGCCCACTGCCGGGAGCAGCTGCGTTCGGCCGAGCGTTTGGGGGGCGTGTTGCTGGAGCAGCAGTTGTCGCCGCCCGCCGACGAACATCGGCAGGCCGCGTTGCGTGAGGCGATGCTGGGTAGGCTGGAGGCCACACCCTCCGCTGGGCCACCAACGCTGCGACGGGACGACGTGGAGCATGGCACCGCGGGCGCGCACGATCCGGATCGGATGCCGGCCGCGCTTGAGCCGCATTTCGGCAGCTCCTACCGCTCGCTGAAATGGCGCTGGATGGCGCCGGGTGTCCACTGCATACGTGCACCGGCGCACCCGTCGTTGATCATGCTCAAGATCGCCCCTGGCAAATGCCTGCCCATGCACAGCCATGGCAACAGCGAGCTGACCCAGATTCTCCGCGGCGCTTATGACGATTCCCTGGGGCATTTCGCTCCCGGCGATGTGGCCGATCTGGACAGCGACGTCGAGCATCAGCCCGTGACCACCCCCGGTGTGGCGTGCATCTGTGTGTCAGCGCTGGATGCGCCGCTGGTCTTCAGCGGGTGGTTCGCGCGCAAGCTGCAGCAGGTGTTCAAACTCTGACGGGGCGCGGTGTGATCGCGGCCTGTTCGAACACCTGCATCACCGCGGCCGGCGCCATGGGCCGGGCAAGCAGGTAGCCCTGCACTTCATCGACCCCCATCGCGGCCAATAAATCCACCTGCGCCTGATGCTCGACCCCCTCGGCCACGGTGAGGTAGCCCAGCTCGTGGGCCAGATGATGGATGGCCGAAACTTTGGCGCGCGCGCGCGAACTGCTGGCGATGCCGTCGATCAGTGACTTGTCCAGCTTGACCGTGTGGATGGGAAGGTCGGACAGGTAGCTGAAATTGCTGTAGCCACTGCCGAAGTCATCGATCGCCACCGTGATGCCGGCCTGTGCCATCGCCGCGATGTGGCCGATGGCCGGCGATCCCGGGCGCAGCCATTCGCCTTCGGTGATCTCCAGTTCGATCATCGAGAACGGCAGCGCCCTGTGCTCCAGCTTGCTGCGGATGTCCTGCCAGGCCGAGGCATTGGACAGATAGCTGCTGGACAGGTTGATCGAGACCGGAATGTCCTGTCCTTGGGCGCGCCACGCCTGGACCTGATCCAGCGCGGTGTCCAGGACCCAGTGGGTGACCTCGTCCATCAGCGCCGTCCGCTCGAAGACCGGAATGAACTCGCCCGGGCTGATCGGCCCCAGGGTAGGGTGGGTCCACCGGATCAACGCTTCGGCCGAGACCGGGCGCCGACCGTCCAGGGTGAAGCGCGGCTGGTAGTCCAGGTGGAAGTCACCGGCCTGCAGCCCGCGTTCGGCATCCGAGGCCAGGCGGTAGGCACGGTGCATCGTGTCGTCGCGCTGTTCGGAGTACCAGCAGAACGGCTGTCGGGCATCGAACGCACCCTGCGTGCTGACCAGCAGCCGTCGCAGCAGGTCGTGGCTGTCCTCTTCGTCCGGATCGACGGCACAGATGCCGGCATGGAAGCGGGGTGACATCGGGACCGCAGCGGCCATCAGCGGACGCAGCATGCGCGTTCTCAACTCCAGGATCAGCGCCTCGACCTGTGCCGCGGCAGGCATCTCGACCACGAAGGCGAACCGCGTCACCCCCACGTGGTAGACCGTCGCCACGCCCTCCAGCGCGGCGCGCAGGCGGACACCGGCGCGCCGGATCAGGGCCTCCAGCGGGCGCAGGCCCAGCACCTGGCCCACCTGGTTGGCCTGCGGAATGTCGAGGATGTCCACCGCAACGGCATAGGCCGTTCCTTGGGCGCAACGCGCGAGGATGCCGGGCAGATCCGCATGGAACTGGTGCCGGCTTGGCAGGCCGCTGACCGGATCCAGCCGACCGGACATCGCCCGCAGCTCCAGCTGCGCGACCACCAGTTCGGCCAGGGTGCTCAGTTGCTCCTGATCCCCCTGATCGAACGTGCGCGGGCGCGTGTCCATGATGCACAAGGCCCCGATGGGCACGCCGTTCTTGGCCACCAGGGGGGCGCCGGCGTAGAAGCGCAGATGCGGGCTGTGGGTGACCAGCGGGTTGTCCCGGAAGCGGGGGTCCTGCTGGAGATCGGGCACCACCAGCACGCCCTCGGAGGTGACGGCGTGGGCGCAGATCGAGGCGCGGATGTCGGTCTGCGCCATGGGCAGGCCGATCCGGGAAAGGAAGCGCTGCTCCACATCCCCGAGGATGGAGACGAACGCCACCGGGGCATCGAAGGTGTACCCGGCAAGTGCCGTAAGCCGGTCCAGCGCAGGCACGGATGCCAGGCCATCGAGCTGCATGGCACTGAGGACCGCGCTGCGTTCGTCGCGTTGTGAGGTGGGGGGAGTCATTCCACGCTATACGGACGAAACACGCCCCTGGATGCGCTTACCAGTCGGTCGGCGCGTAGTCCTTCAGGAACTGGCCCCAGACATGTTCGCCGGTGTTGAACCCGTGGATGATCGGATCAACGATGCGCGCAGCGCCGTCGACGATATCCAGCGGCGGATGGAAGCGCTCTTCCTTCACCTTCTTGGCCGCGATGTCCGCCGGATCCTCGTCGGTCACCCAGCCGGTGTCCACACTGTTCATGTGGATGCCGTCGTTCTGGTAATCGGCGGCCGAGGTGCGCGTCATCATGTTCAACGCGGCCTTGGCCATGTTGGTGTGCGGATGGCGGGTGGTCTTGAAGTTGCGGTAGAACTGCCCCTCCATCGCCGAGACGTTGACGATGTGCTTGTCACGCTCAGGCGTGCGCAGCATCAGCGGCTTCAGGCGCGCATTGATGATGAACGGCGCGATGGCATTGACCAGCTGGGTTTCCAGCAGTTCCACCGACGGCACTTCGGCCATCAGCATGCGCCAGGAGTTGCGACCGCGCAGATCCACCTGCTGCAGGTCCTGATCCAACCGGCCATCCGGGAACAGATGCTGCTGGGCGACCAGCTCATCCTCCAGCAGCGGGACCTGCGACAGCTCGGCGGCACGGGTCAGACCATTGGCGGCATTGAAATCACGCCCCTGGACCACCGGCAGCGCGGCCGAGGCGGTGGTGCCGAGCAGTTCGGCACTGCGCAGGCCCTCGTAATCGCCGATCAGCTTGCGCAGCGTCTCGGGCACCTCATGCAGCGCGGCGGTTTCGCCGGCCATCATGTGCGCATAGAACTGCGGCGGGCGGCGCACGGTCTGGCAGGCGTTGTTGATGATGAAATCCAGACGCGAACGGGTGGCCAGCAGCTCGTTGCAGAAGGCCTCCACGCTCGGGGTATGGCGCAGGTCCAGGCCGTACACCTGCAGGCGGTGGCCCCAGACGCCGAAGTCCGGCTCTTCGGCGTAGCGCGCGGCCGAATCCCGCGGGAAGCGCGTGGTCACGATCAGCTCGGCACCGGCCCGCAGCAGCTTCAGGCCGGCCTGGTAGCCGATCTTGACCCGGCCGCCGGTCAGCAGCGCGACGCGCCCGGTGAGGTCCGCCGTCTCGGTGCGCTTGACGAAGTTCAGCTCGGCGCAGGCCGGGCACATCTGGTCATAGAAGTGGTGCAGCTGGGTGAACTTCTGCTTGCAGACATAGCAATGGCGCAGTTCCGGGGAATGCACCGGTTCCGGCGTGGCCGCCGCATTCTGGCCGTTGGAGGCGTCATGCAGGCCGGCCGCGTGCGGCGGGAAATAGTTCGGGGTGCTGAACACCGGCTTGCGGCGCAGGGCGCGGATACCGGTCTGCGCCAGCAGCGCCTCGGACTTGGCCACCTTTTCCTGGTGCCGCGCCTTGGCCTGCTGCTTCAGCTTGGCCCGGCGGGCCTTGGGCTCGGGGTGATACACCTTGGCCACCACCTGGTGCAGGCGCACGCGGTCTGCTTCGGGCAGCGTATCGAGCACGCTGCGGTCGGCTTCGATGGCCTCCAGCAGGTCCAGCGCGGTGCGCAGGCGGTCGGTCAGGGGCAGGTCGTCGTCGGCAAGGGGCAGGGCGGTGGTATTCAATTCGGATCCGGAAAGCAGCAGGAAGACAGGCATGGGCCGCCGCGCGACGGCCCCTGATGGGGGCATCCGCCAGCAGCCCGGGGCATACGGTGGGTGGCTATTGTCCCTGATCCTGAGTCTGCTTGCTTTCCCGTCGCCATCAACCTGAATGGAGAAAGCGTGTGCGGGCCCATTTCAGGGTCACACCGTTCCGCTTGCCCTTGGGCACCAGCTTCAGGCCCTCCGGATCAAGGGTCAACGTATAGACCTCGTCGTCGATCTGGACTTCCCGGCGGAGTGGTTTATCGAGTGGCGTCATGACGTGCTACGGCTTCGGCGGCGATTCGCGCTTCGGCTCCGCACCGGTCCCGGTGCCATGCCCGGAGTCCTGCTGTTCGGAGGCGGCTGTACCACTGCCGCCCCCGGGCACGTTACGGGCGGGCTCACTGCCTGCCGCCGGGGCAGGCTGCTCGATGGTATCGGCGTGCTTGCCCTGATCGGTAGGCTCGGCCTGATTGCAGGCCGACAACGCCATCGCCGCGAGGGCACTGAACAACAGGGTTCGCATGGCAACTCTCCGGAACTGAGACTAGCCCGCGTTGTAGCGCTGATTCCGTGCGCGGTGCGTGAGTCATCACTTATCACTCCGTGATGACAGACAGGGGGAGTAGCCTTGTCGCCGTCGAAGCTTAGCCGTTCCGTGGTCTACGGGCGGGGAGCCGGCGTGTTACGGAGCAGAGTTCACATCATGAGTATTCCCGAGGGATTGGACGAGCATCGTCGGGGGCAAGGCCTCACACGACGAGGCTTCCTTCTTGCGGTCGGTTCGGTTTCACTGCTCGCAGCCTGCCGTGACAAAGCGCCTGCCGTTGCAGGGCCGGCCGCAACAGCGCCCGCGGCCAAGACCGACACCGCCTTCCTCGAGCTCTCTTACGCGCTGACCGGTAAGACCGATCTGGACCCGGCCACGGCCGACCGGATCGAGCAGGCGTTCGCCCAACTTCAGCCCGAGCTGCATGCGCAGTTCCCCACCCTGGTCACCCTGGCAGGGCAGGTCAGTGGTGCGCAGGCGCTGGTCGCGGCCGCCGGCGATGCCAAGCCGGCGGCGTTGGCCATCATCACCGCGTGGTACACCGGCACCGTGGGCAAAGGCGTGCACGCCGTGACCGTGTCCTACCGCGATGCGCTGATGCAGCGCTGCGTGGATGACGGTCTTTCACCACCGACCTACGTCCAAGGCGGCCCCGCCTGGTGGACCGCTGAGCCGCCGGCCCCGATTCGAGCACGCGCCTAAGTCCGCGCGGCCATCTTTCTTCTGTTCTAGATCTGGATTCCTCTCATGAAAGCTCCGGTTTTCCGTGATGGCGATGCCGATGCCGACGTCGTGATCGTCGGTTCGGGCGTCGTCGGTGCATTGATCGCCCACCAGCTGGTGCGCGCCGGTAAATCCGTGCTTGTGCTCGAGGCCGGGCCGCGCCTGAATCGCGCCGACGTGGTCGAAAACTGGCGCAACGTCAGCTTCGAACGACGCATCGGCAGCGATTTCCAAGGCCCGTTCCCGCAATCGAAATTCGCGACGGCGCCACTGTATTTCCCCGCCAACGATTACGTCGGCCTGACCGGCCCCGATGCCAGCAGCTTCCACCAGGGCTTCATCAAGGCGGTTGGTGGCACGACCTGGCACTGGGCTGCCTCCTGCTGGCGCCATCTTCCGGTCGATTTCAAAATGCAGTCCGCCTACGGGGTCGGGCGCGATTGGCCGATCAGCTACGAGGACATCGAGCCGTATTACTGCCGCGCGGAGGAAGCCATGGGCGTCTCCGGGCCGAACGATCCCGCGCAGCAGAGCCCTTCGGAGCGCTCCAAGCCGTACCTGGCCGACATGATTCCGTGGGGCAACGGCGATAAGGTATTCGCCGAGGTGGTCAATCCGCACGGCTACAACCTGGTGCCGATTCCGCAGGGGCGCATGATCAAGCCCTGGAACGATCGCCCCGCGTGCTGTGGCAACAACAACTGCCAGCCGATCTGCCCGATCGGGGCGATGTACAACGGCGTCCATACCGTGCAGGCCGCCGAAGCGCTGGGCGCCAAGGTGCTGGCCGAAGCGGTGGCGTACAAGATCGACACCGATGCGCAGAACCGTGTCACCGCCATCCACTGGTATGACAGCGACAAGGTCAGCCACAAGGCCACCGGCCGCAGTTTCGTGATCGCCTGCAATGCGCTGGAGACGCCGCGTCTGCTGCTGCTGGCCGCCAATGAGCAGAACCCGAACGGCATCGCCAATTCGTCCGATCAGGTCGGCCGCAACATGCTGGACCACTCCGGCTTCCACTGCTCCTTCATTGCCGACCGCCCGATCTGGCTGGGGCGTGGCCCGGCGCAGTCCAGCTGCATGGTCGGGCCGCGTGACGGCGCGTTCCGGTCGGAATACTCTGCGACCAAGATCATCCTCAACAACATCAGCCGGGTGGCGATCGCCACCGACCAGGCACTGAAAATGGGGCTCGCCGGTGAGGCGCTGGACGCGGAAATCCGACGCCGCGCGATCTACGGGGTGGATCTGTCGATCAGCCTGGAGCCGCTGCCCGACCCGAGCAACCGGCTGACGCTGTCCACGACCCGCGTCGATGGCCATGGCCTGGCCTGCCCGGACATCCATTACTCGCTGGGCGACTACGCGCGCAAAGGCTACGACAAATCCTGCGAGCAGCTGCGGCACATCGGCACGCTGTTCAACGCCGAAGAGTTCGTGATCACCACGGCGCTCAATGCCAACAACCACATCATGGGCTCGACCATCATGGGCGCGGATCCGCGCGATTCCGTGGTCGACGGCGATTGCCGCGCGCATGATCACCCAAACCTGTGGCTCCCAGGTGGCAGCGCGATGGTGTCGGCCAGCGTCGTCAACAGCACCCTGACCATGGCCGCGCTGGCCCTGCGTGCGGCCGATGCCATCGAGCGTGCCGTATGAAGGCCTTTCTGCTCATCGCATTGGGCCTGTTGGCTGGCGTCAGCCACACTGCGCGCGCCGATGACACCATCGAACGTGGGCGCTACCTGTCCGTGGCCGCGGACTGCGTGGCGTGCCACACCAGCCCGAAGCAGGGCAAGCCCTACGCCGGCGGTTACGCGATCGCCTCGCCGCTGGGTGAGATCTGGGCGAGCAACATCACTCCGTCCAAGTCCCACGGCATCGGCAACTACACGGAGGCCGATTTCGCCCAGGCCGTACGCGAAGGTGTACGCAAGGACGGCGCCCACCTCTATCCGGCGATGCCGTACACCTCCTACGCCAAGCTGACCGACGAGGACATCCACGCGCTGTACGTCTATTTCATGCAGGCGGTCGCACCGGTCGATGAGGAAGCACGTGCCACCGAACTGCCATTCCCCTTCAGCGTGCGCTCGTCCATGGCGGTGTGGAATCTGCTGTTCCTGGACAAGACCCCGTTCAAACCGGATCCGGCACAGAGCGCGCAGTGGAATCGGGGTGCCTACCTGGTGGAAGGGTTGGCGCACTGCTCCAGCTGCCACAGTCCACGCGGGTTGATGATGCAGGAGGTGGGCGGTAAAGCCTTCGCCGGTGGTTCGCTGGGCGATTGGTATGCGCCCAACATCACTTCGCACCCGATCAGCGGGATCGGCGGGTGGACCGATGACGAACTGGCCCAGTACCTGAAGACCGGTCGGGTTGAGGGCAAGGGGCAGGCCGGTGGCGGTATGGCCGAAGCGGTGACGAACAGCCTCTCCAAACTGCGCGATGAAGACATCCGTGCCATCGTGACTTACCTGCGCACCGTGCCTGCCGTGGCCGACAAGGACGCCACGCGTGCGGCCTTTGCCTGGGGTGACCCCACCGCGGCGCCGGGCGAACAACCGGTGCGTGGCACCGATGCACCCCTGGCTTCCGGTGCAGTGCTGTATTCCGGGCTGTGCGCAAGCTGCCATGGCCCCAAAGGGGAGGGCAGCAAGGACGGCTATTACCCCTCGCTGGTGCACAACAGCACCGTCGGCATGACCCGGCCGCAGAATCTGGTGGCCACCATCATCGGCGGCATCGACCGCGAGGTGGACGGCCAGCACGTAGTGATGCCGCACTTTTCGGAAGGCTCGTACGTGCAGGCGCTGAGCGATGCCGATGTCGCGGCGGTCGCGAGCTATGTGCGGACCAGCTTTGGGCCCGGTGACCAGGTCACGGAAGCCCAGGTCGCGCTGATCCGCGATGGCGGTGAGAAACCGCTGCTGGCCAAGATCGCGCGCCTGTGGCTGCCGCTGCTCATCCTCGGGCTTGCGGCGTTCGTGGTGGTGATCCTGATGGTGCGACGCGCCTGGAAGAAACGCAGGCTGCGGAGGGCCTCGACATGAAACACACCCCTTATCTGATCAGCCTCGGGCTGATGGCGATCGCCGCCAGCCTACCGGCCTGGGCCGCCGCCAGCGATGCGCCCACGCCCAAACCGGTGGACACCATTGCCCAGACCCCGCTCAGCGCGGACTGGGCGGCCCGGATCTGGCTGCAGGACCGGGGCGTGACGCCGAGCGCCCGCATCGTGATTGCCACGGGCGTCAACAGCGACGGCTACAAGGGCACCGGCTGGTCCACCGCCGAGCACGTTGATTTCGGTGCCATGATCGATACCGGCAAGGCCTTCGGCTTCGACGGCACGATGCGGGTGGTGTTCTCCGACCGCTTCGGCAATGCGGTCAATGACCGCTCGACCGGTTCCTACGTGCAGAACCAGGCGTTCTATGGCCAAGGGCAGAACCTGCGCTTCAACGAACTCTCCTACGAGCGCTGGCTGCTGGACAAGCGGCTGAGCCTGAAGGGCGGCTTCTACTCGATGGGCAACGACTTCGGCGGCTTGCCGTACACCTGCAATTTCAACAACAACGGCCAGTGCGGGCATCCGCTGGGGCCGATCTACAGTTCCGGCTGGCTGGACAACCCGACCGGCCAGTGGGGCATGCGGGTGAAGTGGGCCGATCCCTCAGGCTGGTACGCACAGACCGGCATTTACGATGTCGTGCCGATGCGAAAGCAGGAGGGCAGTGGCTTCCGCGTGTCCGACCGCGGCAAGACCGGCCTGTTCCTGCCCGTGGAAGTGGGCTACAGCCACGGCAACACCGGCGAGCATTACGGCGGTGCCTACAAGGCCGGCTACTACCTGGATACCTCCAACGCCGACGACATCGGCAATCCGGCCGCGCCGCGCGCTTCGCATCGCAGCGGTTCGTACATCCAGCTGGCGCAGCGCGTGCTGAAGCCCGAAGGCGACACCGTGCGCGGCCTGTCGGTATTCGGCGTGGCCACGCGTGCCGATGCCAAGACCGGACTCATGCGGTATTCGTGGGAAGCCGGCCTGAGTTGGCGCGGTGTGGTGGCCTCACGCGAGGATGATGTGCTCAGCCTGGCGTGGACCCGGCTGGACATCTCCGACCGCCTTGCCCAGTACCAGCGCATCACCGGCAAGGACGTGCAGAGCAACGAGCAGTTCGTGGAGCTCAATTACGGTGTGCAGGTGACCCCGTGGCTGATCATGCGGCCTGCGGTGCAGTATGTGGCCCGGCCGGGGGCGTATGAGAGCCGGCCGGACAGCTGGGTGTTCACGCTGCAGGCGCAGGCGACGTTGTGATCACGCGGGACGGTCGTCCAATGCACGCACGCTCCACATCCGGGTGCCTAAAGTGATGCCCACACCATCGAGGCTGGCACGCGTGAATCCGCAGACGACCGTTTCCCCACCGTTTCCCCGCCGCGCGATGCCCGACAGCTGCCACTTCGACCTGCTGGATGTGAGCGCGCTGCAGGATCCCTGCAGCGGCCGCATCGTTCACCTGTATTCGATGGTGGCGCGCTGCCTGTCGTGTGAGGTGATCTTCAAGGCGCAGGAAGGCGCTGGTTTTGTCAGCAACGCGGCCGCGCGGGTACTGCGTTGCCCCACCGGCTGCGGCGAGCAGTCGCTGAAAGCCGCCACCCTGCGCCAGTGGACGCCGAACGCCGCCTGAGACGGATGTAGCGTCACGGCAGCCCGACGACACGGTTGCACCGTTAGCGCATCAGCATCGCTACAGCAGCAGCAACGCCGCGATCAGCGCCGGCGGCATCACCAGTACCCCCAGTTTGAAGAACTGCAGGGCGCTGACGTTCTCGCCCTCCCGCCGCAGCGCGACCAGCCACAGCATCGTGGCGAGCGAGCCGGTGATCGACAGGTTCGGCCCGAGATCCACGCCGATCAGCAGCGCCGCGCGCGTCTGCGCCGGCAAATCAGCCATCTGCCCCAGTGATCCGGCGACCAGCCCGATGGGCAGGTTGTTGGCCAGATTGCTCGCCATGGCGGCGGCAATGCCCGCAGCCCAGCCGGCCTCGCTCGGCGAGGTTCGTGCGAGTGCTTCCAATGTGTGCGCGGCCGTGCGGATCACGCCGGTCTGCGCGACGGCTTCCACCAGCACGAACAAGCCTGCCACCAGCGGGAGCACCCCCCAGGCGACGTGCCGCAGTATCGGCATGGCACTGCGACGCTGGCGCAGGCGAACCGCCGCCAACGTGAGCGCACCGGCGCAGAAGGTGGTCAAGCCGAGCGGGCCGTTCATCGCCGAGGTCGCCAGCAGCACGATGCCGGTGAGCCCGACACCGATGGCGCACAGGCGACCGCCCTCGGACAGGGCGCGGTGCTCGATCCGCTCCGCCAGCGGGTGCGCGATCTCACGGCGCTGAGCCAGGCGCAGCACCAGGTACGTCATCGCGATCGCGGCCAGCGACGGCAGGCTGAACTGCCGCAGCCACTCCGGCAGCGAGGGCATGTGGCTGCCGAACACCACCAGGTTGGCGGGGTTGGAGATCGGCAGCACGAAGCTGGCTGCGTTGGCGATGAACGCGCAGACGAACAGGTAGGGCAGGGGATTGGCGCGGGCCGCTTTGCAGGCCGCGTAAACCGCCGGTGTGAGCACCACGGCGGTGGCGTCGTTGGACAGGAAAATGGTCACCAGCGTGCCGACCAGGAAGACCAGGTCAAACAGGCGCCGTCCAGACCCCTTGGCATGCTGGACGGCATACATGGCCAGCCAGTCGAACAGGCCTTCGTGACGCGCCAGCTCGGCCAGCACCATCATGCCGATCAGGAACAGGTAGACATCGCCGCCTTCAGCGACCGCCGCGATGGCCGTGGGGATGGGCACCAGCCCGGTCGCGACCAGCAGCACGGCAGCGCCCAGTGCCCAGACATACTCGGGGATCCGCCAGGGACGGAAGATGACGCCGCTGGTGGCAACGGCGGTCACTATCCAGATGATCAGGGAGGGTGTGGGGACGTGCATGGAGGGGTTGCTTGGGCACACAGCTTGGCGAACGCGACATCATACCCAGCGGACGAGGGGATCACGCCTGCGCGCCCAGATGAAGCACCCTGGATACGTCGCGTTTGCCAACGCGTTAAAATGGCCCACCGCCGACGCCGTTCCAAGGCCCATCGCAATGCCTTACGCCACCCGCGACGCGATCCAGCGTCTGCGCGACCAGATCCCCACCTTCCGCTGCATCGTGGGGTGTACGGACTGTTGTGGCCCGGTCACCGCCTCCAGCGAAGAAGTGGCGCGGCTGCCGGTCAAGAGCGATGCCGAGCACGCTGCCGCGCTGGCGGACCTGAGCTGTCCCTATCTGGGCAAGCAGGGCTGTGAGGTCTACGAAGAACGTCCCTTGATCTGCCGCATGTTCGGGACGACTCCGAGCCTGCGCTGCCCCAACGGCCAGCGGCCGGTCTACATGCTGGATGAATCGGTGGAGAAAGAGATCCATCACTTCCTGCGCAGCACCCGGCAGGTGCTCATCTAGCAGCGCGAGGCCTCCAGCGAGGCCCAGGATCAGTTCGACCTGCGGGCACCCAGCCGCCATATCGCCAGACCCCCGTACAGCACCAGCAGCGCGAGCAATGTCCAGAGCTCGTGGCTGACTTCACCCAGGCGGGCATCCATCTGATTCAACCGCACCATCAGGTTGATGCCGGGGGTGGTGGGCAGCAGGTGCGCCAGCGCGACCAGCGCCGGCGGCGAAGTGACCGCCGGCCAGGACAGGTTGGCCAGGAAGAACAACGGTATCGAGCAGGCGATCACGACCTGGAACGCACGCTCGCGGGTAGCGAAGAAACTGCCGACGAACAAACCGAATGCCACCGTGGCGGCGATGAACAAGGTGCCGCCCAGCAGCTGCCCGAGTGGATTACCACCGCGCGGGTAATCCTGCACCCACGCGGTGAAACCGGCGTAATAGAGCAGCCCGAGCAGGCCGATGGCACCGAAGCCCACCGCCATGCCGGCCAATGTGGGCAGATCGAAACGCAGGCGCCGACCCAGCGCCAACCGCCGGGCGCCAAGCAGCACGCCGATGCCCATCAGCAGCGTCTGATGCACGATCAGCTCGGCCACGCCGGGCACGATGGCGCTGCCGTACCCTTCCTGCGTGTTGAAGAGCGGCCGCTGCACCAACGTGATCGGCGGTGCCTGGGGTGCCCCCATGAACGCCGCCTGGGACACGGCCGCCTCGCGCGCGAACGCGGTCAGGGCCTCGGCCACGCCGCCGAGCACCCAACTGGCGCGGCCAAGGTAGGCACCGTTGCCCATCAACACCAGATAGCCGTGGCCGCCGCGCAGGACGTCCCGTTCAAGGTTGGCCGGAATCAGCAGAATGCCCTCGGCCCTGCCGGCCTCCATCTCGTCGCGGGCCTGGTCGATGCTGGCCGGCTGATCCACGATGCGTACCGTGTGCAGCGCGTCCACCCGGCGCAGCAATTCCCGACTGGTGGCGCTCTGATCATGGTCGACCACCACGATGGGCAGGTTGCTGGCCACCTGGTGGCGGTAGGCGGCCGGGTAGAAGAACGAGTACAGCACTACCGCGCCGACCATGAGCACGACGGCATAGCGATCGGTAAGCACCGTGCGCAGGGTCAGGCGCAGGCTGTCGACGAAGCGGTTCATGCGCGGGTCTCGCGCGGTGCACCCGGCAGCACCGGATCGGCGTTGCGCGCGGCCGCCATCAATCGCCAGCCACCGATGCCACCGGCCACCAGCACCATCAGCAGCAGCGTGCCCAGCGGCCACAGCGAGACACTCCACGGCGCGCCGACGAACTGCTGCTGGGTCTGCAGCTTTACGTAGGCGGTCAGCGGCAGCAGGAGATTCCAGACCCGGGTGAACAGCGGCGCATCGACCACCGGGAAGGTGGCCCCGGAAAACGCCAGCGCGGTACCGATGCTCAAGCCGATCGCCGACAGTGACGTGCCCATGTCCCGGGTGAGCCCGACGAACAGCAGGGCCACCGCCGCGCAGGCCAGGTAGAACAGCGGTTGCCCCAACATCAGCAGCAGGGCACTGCCGGCGATGCCGTCGCCACGGAGCAGGGCAAGGTAAAGCACCCCGAGCGCACCGTAGACCGAGAACAGCAGCACGTACGGCACGACCTTGCCGGCGATCGCCGACCATGGGGCATCGCCGAGCCATTCGCGCAGGTGCCCGTCACGCACTTCGCGCCCCAGACTGGCCGCGACCGTCAATGCCAGCCCCAGCGACAGCACGGCCGGGAACAGCAAGGGCAGCAGGAACAACTCATAGCTGCGCGCCGGGTTGTGCAGGATGTCCGACTGCACCGCGATCGGCGGCGCGCGCAGCTTGCCCGGGCCCACCTGCTTGCCGATGCGCTCGCCCAGCAGCCGCGCATTCCAGGCGCTGACCGCTTCGACGATATCGCGCACGGCCGATTGGCCGGTGGTGAGGTAGGTGGCGTTGTAGTACGCGAACACCGTGCCCTGTTCGCCGCGCAGTGCCTGCCGCGTGGCATCGCGCGGCACCAGTACGACTGCAAAGACGTCCAACCGGCGCAGCTGCGATTGCGCCTCGGCCAGGCTGGACGGCTGGCTGGCCACGCTGACGCCGGGACTGGCATCGAGCATGCGGGCCAGCTGTCTGCTTTCCGCGCTGCGGTCCAGGTCGACGATGGCGATGGGGATATCGCGCATCACCGAGGCGGCAAACAGCCAGGCCATCACGCCCAGCATCAGCGCCGGCAGCAGGGTGATCAGCAGCAGATCGGCACGATCGCGGCGCAGGTGCTGAAGCTCGCGCTGGAACGACGCCGCAGCGCTCGCCCACACCGGCCGGGTCATCCCTGCGGCCACCCGAACAACACGCTCATCCCGGGGCGGAAGCCTTCCACCGGGGCGACTGGGCGCAGCCGGATTTCGAAGCTGCGCACGTCATACCCGGAGGACTGCCGGGTGGCACGCCACGTGGCGTAGTCACCGGCGGGATTGATGAAATACACCTCGAATTCCGCATCACGATCCAGCGCGGGCACCGTGCCACGCAGACGGGCGCCGACCTTCAGGCCCCGCATCTGCGATTCGCGCAGGTTCACCGAGACCCACATGCGGTCGATGTCGACCAGCGTGAAGACCGGGTAGCCGGCCGGCACCAGCTCGCCGATATCCGACATGCGCTTGTTGATCTCGCCGGCCACGGGCGCGCGGCCATTGACCTCCTCGCGGGCGGCGTTCACTTCGGCAACCGCGCCCTGCGCCTGGCGAACCTGACCCTGTGCGGCGCGCTTGTCCTGGTCGCGTGCGCCCGCCAGTGCCTGGTCGTACTGGGCGCGTGCGGCATTGGCCAGCTCGCGCGAGCTGCGCGCCTGGGCCAGTGCTTCGTCACGTTTCTGGCGGGTCATCACCCCTTCGTTGAAGAGGTTCTGCACGCGCTGATAGGTCGCATCGGCCAGGGTGGCACCGGCCTCGGCACGTTTCCAGTTGGCCTGCGCGGCGCGGATGTCCTCGCTGCGCGCGCCTTCATCGGCTTTGTCGGCCACCGCACGCGCCGCTTCGAGTGCACCGTGCGCCTGTTCCTCCTTGGCAGCGACTTCCGGGCTGTCCAGCACGAACAGCACCTGACCGGCGGCGACCCGGTCACCCTCGCGTACCTTCAGCTCGGCCAGCCGCGCGGTGATCTTCGCGGCCACGTTGATGGTGTCGGCGTCGGCCATGCCCTGCAACTGTTCGGCCGGGGTGCGCCAGGCCAGCCACAGCCCGACCACCACCACGATCGCCAGCACCAGCCCGATGAGGAGGCCGACCTTGCGTTTTTTCGGCGGCGGCGCGTCGGCCGGTGCCTGCAATGTGTCATTCATGCGTGATCACCTCGTCGCCCCGGCGGCGGAATTCTTCATATCGGTCCATCTGTCCACTGATCTCCAACAGCTGGGCCAGCGCCACGTCATATTGATAGGCAGCCTGTGCGCGTTCCACCTGCGCGCCGCCCAGCCCCAGGCGTGCATCGATCACATCCAGCGAGGTGGCCTGGCCCTCGCGGAAGGCCAGCTCCTGCAGGCGCAGGTTTTCGCGGTTCTGTTCGATGCTGCTGTCCAGCAGCAGGTACTGCTGGCGGGCGGTATCCAGTTCGTACCAGGCCTTGCGCACGCCCAGCGTCACCTGGTTCTCGGCCTCGCGCAGGCCGGCTTCGGCCTGATCCTGCTGCGCGCGGGCGGCGCTGATCTGGGCGGGGCGCGAGGTGGGGGAGAGGAAGGTGTACTTCAAGCCGATGCCGAATGCCCAGTCCGGGTCGGTGAGCATCTCGTCGCGGCGGCGGAAATCGTACTGGCCGAACAGGAAGATGGTTGGCTTGAGCTTGGCCTGCTGCACACGCACGCCTTGTTCGGCCTGCGCCACCACGGCCCGCAGCCGGGCAATCTGCGGCTGCCGGGCCTGTGCATCGCGTTCGAAGGTGGGCAGCGCACCGATCGGCGCGCGATGCACGAACAGAGGCGACAGCGGCCGGACTTCACCGCCGCTGCGCAACAGCGTGGCCAGTGCCGCTTTCAGGGTCTGCAGATCATTCAGCGATTTCTGATACTCGCGCTCGGCCTTGTCGCGGGCCACGTTGGCCTGCAGCCGCTGGGCGCGGGTGGCGAAGCCCTCGCGTTCCAGCTTCATCGCATCATCAAGGTGACGCTGCAGCCCATCGCGCACCTCGCGGCGCACGTCTACGGCCTGCTCGGCAAGACGCTGGCCGAAATAGGCCTGGACCAGCTGCACGCTCAGCGACTGGCGCTGCGATTCGCGCTCGGCGCTGGCCTGGTCGGTCGCGCCTGCCGCGGCCTGCTGGGCGGCAGGGATCAACCCACCGGTGTACAGCGGCAACACCGCAGTGACCACCGGGCGGGTGCGCCAATCGCGCTCGGTGAACTGCAGCGGCGAGTCGATACCGAACGCCTCGGCCACCGGGGCCAGCGAACCGAGGGGCAGGGTCAGCGTCTTCTGGAACTGCAGGCGGCGCACTTCACCGGTGATCTCCGGCAGGCGCAGCAGCCGGGTGGCGTCCTGCAGGTCCTGCTTGTTGCGCACCGACGCGTCCGCGGCGGCCAAGGCATCGGAGACCTGCTCCAGCCGCTGGTGCGACTGTTGCCAGTCCAATGCCGGGATTGCAGCGCCGTCGGGCGCGACCTGGGCGGCTGCAAACGCACTGCAGAGGATCAGGGGGAGACTGGTAAGTCCTTTTAACGCGCGCGTTGGCGGCCATTGCCGGCTCACGAGGGGGCAGCTCCATGGGGGTGTGACGGCAAGAGGGTAGTGTGCGCCGCGTGAAGTGCGGGTCTTCACACATGTCGGTACCCTTGTTGTCTTTGCCCATCAATGGACTGACCGTGGACAAGCGCTACATCACTGCAGGCACGTTGGCCGTCATTATCTACCTCGCCGCCACAACTGCATCGGCACAGCCCATGTTGGACGAGAGCTGCACCGTGGCCAATGCCCGGGTCAGCCTGGCTAGACTGCATTGCAAAGCGGAGAACGCCAACGCGTGCGGATGCCGGTGGCCGGTCGTATCCGGATGCCGGTGAAGTTCGAGATCGGCGGGCGGCAGAGGCCCGTCGACACCATGCACATCCCGGCGATTCCGCCCGCCGAATAAGGCGATCAGCCCGGCATTGATACCGCCATCGTCGTTGCCCCCGTGCGATCTGCGCGCTCAGCCTCGCCCCAAACGACAGCGGGGTGGCGCACCGCACATTGACAATTCTCCCATCAGGACGTTTATATCCCATTCGGGATGATTGCCTGCCGCATGGGTCAGTCCTCCCTTGAACGCTCCCCGGGCCGGATCCGCGGGGCGGCACGCGCTTCAGTACGCCATTCAAGAGAGCACGACATGACAGCAGTAAAGGGTTGGCGGCGGTTTTGGCGATGGGTGAAGTGGATCCTGCTGGGTCTGCTCGCGCTCGTGATCCTTCTCACCCTGGTCGGGGTGGTGTACGAGGCGCTGGCGCGCCGCAATGCAGAGGTGGACCACCCGCTGCGCGGCCAGATGGTCGATATCGGCGGACGCCAGATGCATATCGAGTGTCGCGGCAGTGGCACCCCGACCGTGATCTTCGAGTCCGGCCTCGGCACGGGCGGCACGATGGACTGGACCCGGGTGCACGACCGGATCGCCGGCTTCACCCGCGCCTGTGCCTACGACCGCGCCGGCATCATGCGCAGCGATGCGAAGGACACCCCGCAGCGTGCGTCGGCCGTGGCCGATGACCTGCATGCCCTGTTGAAAGGGGCGGGCATCACCGATCCGCTGGTGCTGGTCGGCCACTCCATCGGCGGGCCGTACACCCGCACCTATGTGGGGCGCTACGGCGAGCAGGTTGCCGGGCTGGTGATGGTCGACCCCTCGCACCCGGATCAGATCGCCCGGCTCGGCAGCGTGGTGAGCATCGATGTCCACCCGAAGAAGGTGTCGCTGTTGATGCATACGGCCACCACACTATCGCGGACCGGCCTGGTGCGCTTCCTGTTCTCGCGCGCCGATCATGGCCCACGCCCGAAGGATGAGGCCGCGGAGATCACTGCCTTCTCCAGTGCCTCGGTCACGGGCGCGACCGCTGAACTCGACGGCTTCGACAGCACCATGGACGATGCCCGCGCGGTCACGTCGTTTGGCGACCGCCCGGTGATCGTGCTGACCGCGTTGAAACCGTTCAAGCCCGACGAGCTGAAGAAGATGGGCCTGACGGCGGAGGAGGGCGCGCGGTTCAAGCAGGAATGGCGCACCCTGCATGCCGAGCAGGCAGCCCTGTCCAGCCGTGGGCAGCAACAGATCGTGAGCGATTCCGGTCACTACATCCAGATCGATCAGCCTGACCGCGTCGTGGATGCGGTTCGCGAGGTCGTGGATGACGTGCGTGCGCAGGCGCGCACCGACAAGGAGATGCAATGATGAAGCGCACCCTGCTCTGGGCGGGCGTATCGATGCTGTTCGCCGCCAATGCGGCCGCCGCCGACTATGACCTGGTGATCCGCGGTGGACGCGTCCTCGACGGCGCCGGCAATCCGTGGGTCCGTGCCGATGTGGCGGTCAAGGAGGGGCGCGTGGTCCGGGTGGGTCAGGTCCCCGGGCAGGGCACCCGCGAGATCGACGCGACGGGGCGCTATGTGTCGCCCGGCTTCATCGACATGATGGATCAATCCGGCGCGGCGCTGCTCAAGGATGGCGCGGCGGAGAACAAGCTGCGGATGGGCGTGACCACGCTGATCGGCGGCGAGGGCGGACCGCCGGTGCCTGCGGCGGGCATGCCGGGCTACTTCAAGCAGCTTGAAACCCAGGGTATCGCGGTCAACTTCGGCACGTACTACTCCTCCACCCAGGCCCGCGTGCATGTCATGGGCGATGCCGCCGGTGCGCCGACCAGCAAGCAGCTGGATGCCATGGGCGAGCAGGTGAAGATCGCGATGGAGGCCGGCGCGTTCGGTATCTCCAGCGCCTTGATCTATGCACCCAGCAGCTTTCAGAGCACCTCGGACCTGGTCTCGCTGGCCAAGGTGGCCGCGCAATGCGACGGCTTCTACGCCACGCATATGCGTGATGAGAGCGAGGGCGTGGTCAAGGCGATCGAGGAAGCGATCGAGATTGGTGAGAAGGGCGGGGTCAAGGTGGAGATCTTCCACTTGAAGGCTGCCTATGCGCCGGAGTGGGGCAAGCTGATGCCGCAGGCATTGGCGACGATCAATGCCGCGCGGGACCGTGGCGTCGATGTAGCCGCCGATCTGTATCCGTACACCGCCGGCGGCACCGGGCTGGAAATCATCGCACCGAGCTGGGTCTGGGCCGACGGGCTTGAGAAAGGTATCGAGCGCGTGCGCGATCCCAAGGTGCGCGAGCGCATGAAGAAGGAGGTCGCCGCCGGTTCGATGCCGGGCTGGTCGAACCTGGTGCATGCATCGGGTGGCTTCCAGAACGTGCGCCTGGCCAACAGCTTCAGTGACAAGTACCGTCGCTTCCATGGCAAGACGCTGGCCGAGATCGGTGCCGAGCTGAATCTGGATCCGGCCGATGCGGCCTGGGACATCGCGCTTGAAGGGCTGCCCAATCGGGCGGTCGCGCTGTATTTCATGATCAGCGAAGAGGATGTGCAGCTCGCGCTGCGCCAACCCTGGGTCAGCATCGGCAGTGATGCCGCCGCGGCGGTGAACTACGGCAGCGACGGTGCCATCGGCCTGCCGCACCCGCGCGCGTACGGCACTTTCCCACGCATCCTCGCCGAGTACGTCAAGCGGCGCCATGTGCTGACGCTGGAAGACGCGGTCCGCAAGATGACCAGCTGGCCC
Source organism: Stenotrophomonas sp. Steno-Z10-BAI (assembly GCF_056393115.1). NCBI lineage: Bacteria > Pseudomonadati > Pseudomonadota > Gammaproteobacteria > Lysobacterales > Lysobacteraceae > Stenotrophomonas > Stenotrophomonas sp. Steno-Z10-BAI. The sequence continues at coordinate 502,330 of NZ_JBWJOZ010000002.1, forward strand.
GCACAGCGGATGGGGTTGAGCGATCGCGGGTTGATCCGCGAGGGCATGCGCGCCGATATCGTGCTGTTCGATCTGGACACGCTGGACGATGTGGCGAGCTGGGATGCGCCCGCCGGCGCGCCGACCGGCATCGAAACCGTGATCGTCAACGGTGTGGTGAGCTTCGAGGGCGGCAAGCACACCGGCGCCCGGGCGGGCTCTGCGCTGCGCCACCCATGCCGCGCGCGGTGATCCACGTGCGCGCCTCAACAGACACAGGACACACCTCATGATCCGACACGCCTCCGGCTGGAGTCTTCTCTCTCTGGCGCTCGCCGCCTCCGCGCCGGCACTGGCCGCCGCACCACCGATCACCAGCGCGGAGGATCTGGGCACCGCGGTCTCGGCACAGATCGCCTGCGCCGGCATTTTCGTGGCCAACCGCGCTGAGGCCGACGTGCTGCGCGATGACATCCACGCACTGGCGCCGTTCACCAGGACGGTGGCGCTGGCGGTCGATCGCAAGGCAGGCACGGTCACCGCCTCCGCGCCTGGTACGGCCACCCGGACGGCGTTGCATCGCCCGGCGGTCGGCTGCACGCTGACCGCGGGCGACGTGCCGCTCACCGCGCTCAAGGCCCAGGCGGCCCAGCTCACGCCACTATCGCCACTGGCGGCGCGGCCGTGGCCGCAGGGCGACCGCCCGGTGCCGGCGCTGCAGGCCGCCGCAGAAGCGAAGCTCGACCGTGCCGCACTGGACGCGGCCGTGAGTGCGGCCTTCGATGAGCAGAACGTGGGCGGTTACCCGGACACCCGTGCGATCGTAGTGGTGCAGGGTGGGGCGATCGTTGCCGAGCGTTACGCGCCCGGCTTCAACCAGAACACCCGCATGCTGGGCTGGTCGGCCACCAAAAGCATCATGGGCACGCTGGTTGGCCTGCTGGTGGATGACGGCGTGCTCAAGCTGGATGACCCCGCTCCGGTGCCGGAATGGAAGGGCGAAGCCGATCCACGTGGCGCGATCACACTGCGCCAGTTGCTGACGATGTCGAGCGGGTTGGCCTTCGTCGAGAGCTACAAGCCCGGCAACGAATCGATCAAGATGCTGTTCGAAGCCGGTGACATGGGCGCGCTGGCCGCCGCGATGCCGCTTGAACATGCGCCAGGCACGCACTGGAGCTATTCCTCGGGCACGACCAACATCCTGTCGCGGATCGTCTTCGAGGCCACCGGCGGCACTCTGGAGGGCATGACCCGATTTGCACAGACACGGTTGTTCGAGCCGGCCGGCATGCGCAGCGCGCTGATCGAGCCGGATGAGTCCGGTGTGCTGGTCGGCAGCTCCTATGGATATGCAACGGCGCGGGATTGGGCACGCTATGGGCTGCTGCATCTGAACCACGGCGAGGCCGGTGGCAAGCGGCTGCTGTCGCCGGAATGGCTCCAGTTCGCGGTGACGCCCACGCCGGCATCAACGCGCCCCTCCTACGGCGCGCAGCTGTGGTTGAACCGGCCCGCGGCTGCAGAAGAAGGTCGAAAGGTGCTGCAGGACGTGCCACCCGATGCCTTCATGGCGATGGGCCACAACCATCAGATCATGGCGGTGATTCCTTCGCAGGATGCGGTGATCGTGCGTCTGGGCTGGACGCCGGAAGGGCAGAAGTTCGACTGGAACAAGTATCTGTCGCAGATCGCGGCCGCACTTGCACCGGCCCCGGTACCTGCGAAGTAATCCGTAACGCGTCACGAGGGAGGGGGCGCCGGACACGGCGCCCATTGACAGTTCTCTTTCCGGAGAACTAATGTCTCAATGTGAGAATTACTCACCTTGAGGCAGGGAAACCAGATGTACTCGATCAAGCTGTTGGCAACGCCCGCTGTGGCGCGTGACGTGGCCGCATCCGGAGTGAACGCCTGATGGCCCGCCTCACCCTCGGCATCGCGGTCGACGCGCTGCGCCTGGCCGCGCCGTTCCGCATCGCCAGCCACGTCTTCGACAGCCGGCTGGCCTGCCTTGTCACCCTGGATGACGGCACGCACATCGGCCGCGGTGAGGCGACCGGCGTCTATTACCTGGGCGAAGACGAGGGTCGGCAGGGATTCGTGTAAAAACGGGCCGAAAGTGAGCTAACTGCCTGTCGCAGCTGGCTTTATTGGCCGCTCCAGAAAATCGAGGGTTGGGCAGCACTCTCCCGCCGGCACTTGGGCGCACCGCGCTATTTTCTGTTCGAGATCCCTCTCCAGCTGTCGCAGCTCGCGGATTCGTAGACGGACATCGACGAGCTTTCGCTCGGTCAGCTGACGGGTCTGCTCGCAAGAACCTTCGCCTGTGATCTCTAGCAGGCCAGCGATCTCGTCGAGGCTGAATCCCATCATCTGAGCGCGCCGGATGAACTGAAGCCGATTGACATCGTTTTCGTCGTAACGACGCACGCCTCCTATGGGTCGCTCGGGTTGACGCAGCAGCCTACGCCGCTGGTAGTAGCGCACGGTTTCGACGTGCACATCGGCCGCCGCCGCCAGCCGGCTGATCGTAAACGTGTTCGGACGCACGGCTTGACTCCGTACCTAGGTACAGAGGCTAGTATGCTCTGATGCAAACAACCCCGGCCAAATCGTCTGTTCCAGCCATCGTTGGCGCGAGCATCGCCGCCATTGGCGCATCGGTCTGCTGCGTCGTGCCGCTGGTGCTGGTCCTGCTGGGCATCAGTGGCGCCTGGATCGGCACCCTGACAGCTCTCGATCCCTTGAGGCCCTGGTTCAGCGCCGCCGCCGTACTGTCCTTGGCCGTGGCGTTTTGGATGCTGTATCGACCGGCGGCACGGTGCGGTGTGGATGGCAGTTGCATCGCCCCGGACGCTCTGCGACGCAGGCGACGTTGGCTCTGGTTGGCGACAGCCCTCATCGTCCTGTTGCTGCTGTTTCCCTATTACATCGTCTGGATTCTGTAGGAGGCGCGATGCACAAGTGGATACTGGCCCTGGTGGCTGCTCTGTCGGTCGGTGCCGCTCTTGCGACGCCCGCAACCGTAGTGATGCTCGATGCTGAGAACATGACCTGTCCCGCCTGCGGCATCACCATCAGGAAGGCGCTGGAGAAGGTGCCGGGCGTGGCCGATGTGAAGGTGGACACCCGGGCTGAAACAGTCACGGTGACGTTCGAATCGAGCCAGACGGATGCAGCCGGAATCGCGCGTGCAGTCACGGAAGCAGGCTTCCCGGCCAAGGTGCGGACTGGCGGTGAGTGACGTCAAGCTGGAAAGCATCTTGACCTGCCCGGAGTGCGGCCATCGGGCGACCGAGACAATGCCCATCACAGCGTGTCAATTCTTCTATGAGTGCACGGGCTGTGGAGCGGTTTTGCGTCCGCATCAAGGCGACTGCTGTGTGTTCTGCTCGTTCGGAACAGTGCCATGTCCACCGATCCAACAGAACAATCCCTGTTGTGGTTGAACCGCGGACTCCGATAATAGTTGGACAGACAGGCTGCGAGATCGACTGTGCCACCCTGGAAAGCGCGCCGCTCAACCAGCGGTGTGCATGCGAAGTGGTCGACATCCTCCGTCTGCACGAGTCGATCCGGGGTGCCTTTCCGGAGTTCACGACTGATCCCGCCGTACACGCGCACTTATTTTCACCCTATGCCTTGTTCGTTGATCGGCCCGCGTTGGAGGCCATGGGACGAGTCGCGGCGGCGGTCTTCGACGTCGCAGGAAACCCGGGATATAGCCAACGGGTCCTGCAATGGGCCCCTGACATTGCAACCCATGATCCGGGTTCGGCGGGGGGCGTCCTGGGTCTGGACTTTCACCTGACGGTCGATGGCCCGCGGCTGATCGAGGTCAACACCAATCCAGGCGGTCTGCTCCTCAATGCCTTGTTGCTCGATGCCGTGCGGTCTTGCGCGCCGCCAGCATGGGCCACCTGGACCAACGCGGCCCAAGCGCGTGATGCGGCCGTCACGGCCTGGATGGAGGATGCTCGGCAGCAATCCGGGCGCACGCCGTCGCGCCTGGCCATCGTGGACAGCACTCCGCGAGCGCAGTTCCTTTACCCCGAGTTTGTGCTGTACGCGAACGCGTTTCGGGACCATGGCGTGGACTGCGTGATCAGCGCTCCCGAGGATTTGTCGTTTGGTTCGGACGGGCTTGAGGATGCCCACGGTCGAATCGACACTGTCTACAACCGGTTGACCGATTTCGCGCTCGAGGATGCCTCGCATGCAGACATTCGTGAGGCTTACCTGGCAGGGGACGTCGCGCTGATGCCGCATCCCCGAGCACACGCGCTGTTTGCCGACAAGCGCAACCTTGCGGTGCTCGGGGACCCGGCTCTGCTCGGCGGGTTCGGGGTCGATGCGGGTTCGACGGCACTGCTGGGCCAGGTGATCCCGCCCACGGTCGAACTCGTGCCCGCGAACCGGGATGCGTTGTGGGCAGTGCGCAACGGATATTTCTTCAAGCCTGCAGCAGGGTTTGGCAGCCGTGGGAGTTATCGGGGCGACAAGTTGACCCGGCGGACTTGGGCGTCTATGGCGTCGGCGACCTACATCGCACAGGCCTTCGCGCCACCGAGCATGCGGATCGTGCATGGGGGCCAGTCCCTCAAGGCGGATGTGCGCTGCTTCGCGTCCGAGGCGGGTGTCCTGTTGTTCGCGGCCAGGCTGTACCAGGGCCAGACCACGAACATGCGCACCCCCGGTGGTGGATTCGCAGCGGTGCTCACGTCGTCACGGATCGAGGAGTGATTCCCCACCGGAGCCGACCCTTGGGGCGTGTCGTGGCTACAGCCAGGCGAGTGCCGATTCAGCCAGTTCGCGCTCCTCATCGATCGCGACGTTCCATATGCTCGGCCCGCCCCCGCGGTCGATCCGCGTGGCTCCAGCATCGTTGACGTCAGGTGCCAGCGCCAGGCCGAGCCAGGCCAGTCGCGCGACGATGCGAGCCCGCAAAACCGGCGCGCGATGGCCGATGCCGCCGGAAAAGACGACATGGTCGAGACCGCCAATTGCCGTGGCCATGGCCGCGATGGACTGCGCAATCCGGACTGCAAAGAGCTCCACGGCAAGCTGGGCCTGCGGGCCGGGATCCGTCAGCAACACGCGCATGTCGCCATGGCCGGCGATTCCGGCAAGGCCTGCACTGCGGTACAGGCCGTTTTCAAGCGCCTGCGCATCCAGGCGTTCATGCCTCAGCAGATACAGCAACGCGCCGGGATCGAGATCTCCGGAGCGGGTAGGGCTCGGGATTCCACCCAGCGGAGTGAGCGCCATGGTGGTGTCGCGGCTGCGGCCGCCCTCGACGGCGCAGACGCTGCAGCCACCCCCCAGATGCGCGAAGACAGCGCGGCCCTTCAGGATTCCAGCGTCGTGGCTGGCCACTATGCGGAGCGCGGAGGCAAAGGCGAGTCCATGGAAACCGTAGCGGCGGATGCCCAGCGCATCCCATGCTTCAGGGACAGGCAAGCGCCGGCTCCAGGGCGCGAGCGACGCGTGGAAGTCGGTGTCGAAGGCCACGCCTTGGCGCGCGTGCGGCCAACGCATGCGCGCGGCACGCGCGAAAGCGAGGGCTACCGGCTGGTGCAAGGGTGCGAACGGCACCAATGCATCCAGTTTCGCGAGCACGGTTTCGTCGAGCTCGCGGGCGTCGTGCAGGTCACCGCCATGTACGATTCGGTGCACCACCACGTCGGGGCTGGGCCACGGCTCCGACAATGCCTCGAGCAGGGTGGCAAGGCGCTCCTGCGCATCCACGCCGACTGGAATTTCGGCCCGGGAGCGCTCGAGCAGACGAGACTGCGCGCCGTGTCCCTCAGTGTTGAACAGATAGGACGCGCCCTTGAGGGTGGACGAGCCAACGTTGAGTGCAAGAAGCCGGCGCGTGGTCACAGGTGTCCCCGAATCATGTTCATGGGGACCGCACCGCCCGGCGCAACAACTGCGCATTGATTGCCACAACGACGGTGCTCAGCGACATGAGCACTGCCCCAAGCGCAGGTTGCAGCAGGATCCCCCATGCGGCGAGAACGCCAGCGGCGAGAGGGATGGCGACGATGTTGTAGCCGGCGGCCCACCACAGGTTCTGGATCATCTTGCGATAGGTGGCCTTGCTCAATTCGATGATCGCTGGCACGTCGCGCGGGTCGCTGCGCACGAGTACGACGTCGCCGGCCTCGACCGCGACGTCCGTCCCTGTGCCGATGGCGATGCCGACGTCGGACGTGAGCAGCGCCGGAGCGTCATTGACACCGTCACCCACCATCGCGACGCGCTTGCCCTGGGCCTGCAGCTCCTCGATCTTTGCCACCTTGTCCTCGGGCAATACCTCGGCGAAGACGGTGTCGATGTTGAGTTCCTTCGCGACCGCGTTTGCGACCGCCGTGGAATCACCCGTCAGCAGGACAACCTCCAGTCCTTCGTCGTGCAGCCGCTTGACCGCGTCGAACGATTCGGGACGGATGGCATCCGCGATCGCAAATACGGCGAGCACCCGGTCGCCTTCCACCAGGTAGGTTGCAGATTGACCATCGGCTGCCGCTGATTCGGCAGCCCGCCGAAGCGTCTCCGGCGGTTCGACCGCGAGCATTCTCAACAGACCCGGCCCGCCAACGTGAAGCGAGCGCTCCTCGACGACTGCGCGCACGCCGCGTCCCGGCATGGACTCGAAGTCCTGCGACATCGGAACGTCGATGCCATGTTCCTTGGCGCTGGTCATCAGCGCCTGCGCGATCGGATGTTCAGCGTCGCGCTGGACCGACGCGGCCACGCGAAGCACCTCGTCGTCGGTGAGTCCATCGGCGGCAGTGGTCTTCACGACGCGGTGCGAACCGAGCGTGAGCGTGCCTGTCTTGTCGAACACGACCGTGTTCAGCAAACGGGCCTCTTCCAGGCCGCGTCGATCGCGCACGAGCAGGCCGTTCCGTGCGCCAATCGTGGTCGAGATGGCGGTCACCAGCGGGATGGCCAAACCCAGCGCATGGGGACAGGCGATCACGAGCACGGTCACTACGCGCTCGATCGTGAAGCTCCACGGTCGACCGAGGAGTGGCCAGACAATGGCGGTAACCGCGGCGGAGACGATGGCGATGATCGTGAGGTAGAACGCCGCCCGGTCCGCCAGGGCCTGGGCGCGCGAGCGCGACGTCTGGGCCTGCTCGACGAGCCGCATGATACCCGCGAGCGCGGTCTCGTCGCCGGTTCCCGTCACCTCGACACGCAACGAGCCCTGTCCGTTGACGGTGCCGGCGATCACCCGGTCGCCCGTCGACTTGTCCATCGGCTTGGACTCGCCGGTGATCATCGCTTCGTTGACGGCGCTGGTCCCTTCCTTCACGACGCCGTCGGCGGGAATGCTCGCGCCGGGCCTGATGAGCAGCAGGTCGCCGCGCTTCAGTTCCGCGACAGGGACTTCCTTCGCGGTACCGGCCTCATCCAACCGCACCGCCATATCAGGCAGCAGCTTCGCGAGTTCCTTGAGAGCGCCCTGTGCCTGGTTGATCGAACGCATCTCGATCCAGTGGCCGAGCAACATGATCGCCACCAGCGTCGCCAGCTCCCACCACAGGTCCAAGCCCTCGACAACGCCGAGCGTGACCAACGCGCTGTAAAGGAAGGCGACGGTGATCGCAAGCGAGATCAGCGTCATCATGCCCGGCAGGCGATTTCTCAGCTCGTGGTATCCGCCGCGGAGGAACGGCGAGCCGCCGTAGAAGTACACGATCGTGCCGAACACCGCCGGGATGTACGCCGACCCCGGGAACTGTGGTGCGGTGTAGTCGAACCAATGCTGGATCATCCCGCTCCAGATCAGAGTGGGGATGGTCAGCAGCAGCGTGAGCCAGAACTTGTCGCGGAAGCTCGCCACGCTGTGGCCGGCATGCTTGTCGTGCCCGGCATGGACGTCACCTTCAGCACCCGTGCGGGGATGCGGCGGTTGCTCGCCGTGCGCCTGATGATCTTGATGATGATGATTGTGTTGCGTCATGGGTCTGCCTTCCTGGATGCACTGATGCGCCGGGCACCAGCGGGGAGATAGATCAGTGTTCTGTTACAAGTGTCCCGATCTGGCGATGGCCATCACCAGCCGCAGTGAGAGCAATCCCGCAGCAGCGAAAGCCACCATAGCCAGGAAAGGCATGTGACCGAACACTTGCGGGCCGTCGGAATGCAGGCTCAACAGCGCACCGCTTACGTACAGGCCCAAGGTGACCAGGGCCAACGCCAGCCGGTTGCCCGTGCGCGCGATTGCCTCCTGCGTGGAACTCAGGCCATGGTGGTGTACGGAGAAGGCGGGTCGTCCGTCGCTCAGTTGCGCCTGCCGCAACAGGTCGGTGGCGATCTGTGGCAGTTGGCGCGCAGTGCGGGCCAGCCGCATGGCAAGCGGCCTGTTGCCGCTGGGGCGGCTGGCTTCGGCAATGTCGGCGATCGCGGCCGCCTGCGCGGACAGCGTCCCCAGCAGGTCCAGATTCGGATCCAGCGCCCGCAGCGTGTTCTCGACCAGGAACAGCGTCCGGATCAGGGACAGCAGGTGGGCCGGAAGCCGGAAGCCAGCGCCCTGCCCAATGCGTGCCACGCGCCAGATTGCCTCGGCAATGGACCACTGCGCCAGCGGACGGCTGGCCATCTCGGCCAGGATCAGGTGGATCTCGCGCACATGCGAGCGGCGGTCGACCTGCGACGGGAAGAAGCCCATGGCGATCGCTGCATCCAGCACGCCCTCGGCGTCGTCGGCCGCAATGGCCTCGACCATGCCGCCGAGCGCGAGCCGGGATGCAGGGTCGAGCACGCCGATCGATCCAAAGTCATGCAGGCACAGGCGACCGTCGTCAAAGAAGAACAGATTCCCCGGGTGCGGGTCGGCATGGAAGACGCCGGCGCCGAAGAGCTGATGCACGTAGGCACCGAGCAGCGCCCTTGCCAGTGCGGGAGCGGCCGCTGTGCCGTACGCGGCCTCCAGACGGGTCCCGTGGCTTCGATCCTGCACAAGCACGTTGCGGGTGGCATACGGCTCGACGACGTGCGGCTGGGTGATGCCGGGCAGGGCATCCAGCACCTTGGCCATGCGCCGCATGTTCTGCGCCTCGTGACGCATGTCGATCTCGTCACGCAGGAATGCGCCTAGTTCGTCCACCAGTTCGAGCGGCCGGTGGCGTTTCAGTGGCGGCCAGATCCACTGGGCGACGCGCATCGTGCGCCGCAGGAGCAGCAGATCCGCCTGCACCTGGGCATGGATCCCGGGGCGGGTGATCTTGACGACCACATCGCGACCATCATGCATGCGCGCTGGATGGATCTGGGCCACTGAAGCCGCGGCCAGGGGCTTGTCATCGAAGCTGGCGAAAAGTTCGCCGACCGGCGCGCCAAACGCCTGTTCGACGATACGCATGGCCTCCTCCGCCGGGAAGGGGGGCACATCGCTGTGCAATCGCGACAGCGCCTCGCGATAGGGCGCCGGCAGCAGGTCCCAGCGCAGGCTCAAGCCCTGGCCCAGCTTGACGAAGGTGGTGCCCAACCCCACCAGTGTGGTGCTGACGTATGCCGGAAGCAGGTCGGGTGCACGTCGGCGCAGGCGCAGCACGGCGACGCCGAGCTTGAGTCCCGCCCAGGCAATCTGGCCTCCGCGCCGCACCGTGCCCGCCATCAACGCGCGCTCCCGGTTGGACAACTCATGGCGTCGACCCACTTGCAGGACGCAGGATCGTGGCCGGATCGCCCCGACCATCCACTGCCGCCAGCTCCGCTTCCGACAACAGGCCGCCCCGGGACTGGCCGAGGACGCCCGCGGCCGCATCGACCACGTGCGCCCAGGTGCTGCGGTTGGCGAACAGCAGTCCCGGCACGTCCAGCGTGCCGCCGCGGTTGACGAAGCCGAGCGCCGCGGTCGTGGCCGGGCCAGTGTCGAGCCGGCGCAGCGCGCCCAGGAAGGGCTCGGGCCGCGTATGCGTGACGAATATGCGCGGCCGTTCCGCCGGGAACAGTGCATGGACCTCGCTGTCGGAGTGCACGTACCGCGCCTCGTCCGGATCGCGCGGCGTGCGGAACCGGCCGGGCTCGCCGAGATAGACGATCGCGGCCGACACGCCACGTTCAACGAGGCGCACCTGCGCGTGGCGCACTTCCTGCAATTGGTAAGCACCGGTGGCGACCAGCAGGATCGCCGCTGTCGCCGGGTTGCCGGCCAGGCACAGCGCACCTTGGGTGGCCAGCGCCTGCGCCTGCGTCGGTGTCAGCTCGTGCGGCACCGGTCGCTTGGGGACGACCAGGGTGGTGACCGTGCCGCGTTGCGCGTAGGCGTGGGCGAGGGCCGCGGCGGCGCCGTTGGCGTCCGGGGGAAACACCACGCGCGATATGTCGGCCATTTCGCCCAGGAGCGCCTCGGCCATGGTCGAATCCTGATGGGACTGCTCGTTCTTCGCGTTCTCCCACGTGTGCGAGGTCAGCACGAGAGGCACGCCCAGCCAGCCGGGCGGTCGCCCCGCCTGTGCCTGGTGACGCGCGAAGATCAATTCCTGGCGCACGGCGCCAAGCATCTTCGGTGCGAACGCCTCGTAGGTGACCACCAGGTTCAGCCCGCCCTTGTTGCCGAGCGCGGCGCATACCACGGCTTCCTCATTAAGCGCGGTGATGACCGCGCCAGTGGTCGATTCCGCGACACCGGGCTCGGGCTCGTGCACCCGGTGCTTCATTGCGTCCAGGGTGCGATCGAGCTTGTTGCTGCGCAGCTCGTCAGGATTGCCCACGCGCACGCGCAGCCCCGGGTTCGCTTCGGCGATGGCGACGAACTGCTCGTCGAGCGCGGTCATCGGCGAGCTCTCGCCGCCGGCGCCGCGGTCGGCGATCGCCGGGACGCGGGGCGGTTCCACCTGGCGATCGGCCAGCGCATGGTCGCGCTCGCGCACGCGCTGCTGGAGGTCGTGGCTGTTGAGTGCGGCAACAGCCTCCTCGAGCTCGGACGCGGCCACGAACAGCGCCGCGGCGCCTTGATTGAAGAGCGCGCGTGCCTCGGCCTCCTTCGACGGATTCCCGGGCAGGGGCAGGTTGTGCGAGGCGTTGGTCCCGGCGCCGGGGAATCCGAAGCCCTTCACGGTTTCGGCAATGCCATAGGGCAGCCGCACGTCGGCATCGGGAACGGCGGCGCCCGCTTGCAGGCGCGACTCCATCACATGGATACCCCACGCGATGCTGGCCGGATCGCGCCCGTCCAGCGCGATCGGATCAAAGCCGTTCAATCGCAGGTGCCGGTCCAGCCACCGCTCGCCGCCCTGCTGGGCGATCTGGCTGCGCTGTTCGATGCGCCGCCCGTTGAGGATGATGATCGGGCTGACCAGCCCGCTGTCCTCGGCACGCCACCAGCGCGGCGCCCAGTCGCTGCCGCGCTGTTCCTCGAACGCACCGTCGCTGAGGAACGCCACCAGGCGTTCGTCCTTGAGCGGTGCATGCACGTACTGCAGTTCGGCAAAGCCGAGATAGCCGCCTTCCATCACGCCCCCGGCGGTGTGCGCATTGACGTGGGAGCCCAGGGGCGACGCCGGTGTTCCGTCCGGATTGAGGGTGTAGGCATAGAAGTCGCCGACGAACCGGCTCAGCCCCGCGTCGGAGCGGTCGTAACGTTCGGCGTGCCGGGCGGTCATGTTGCCAACCAGCACGTTCAGCGCGTCGATGGCGGCCACGCAGTGCCCCTGGCCCATCATCCATGCGCGGGTGACGCCATCCAGGGCGTCCATCAGCAGGTAGCCGGCGTAGGCCGGCACCATGTTGAGGGACCCGCCAGTGTGGCCTTCGGGCGTGGCCTTGAAGTCATCGGCCTCGAGGGCCGCGCCGTCGGTGCGGACCCGCTGGCTGTAGGTCATGTGGGCCACCAGCCACATGCCGGCGCTGGTGACGCGATCGGCCGCGGCGAGCCGCTGCCAGGCGGTGCCGGCATCGGGCGTGCGGCCCAAGGCCACCAGCTCGTGCACCATCTGGCGGACCCGGAGCTGGGTGAGCGGGTCATGTCGGATCACGCCGTAGCCGGCCGCCCAATGGTCAAACGCGGGATCGGCCCGCCGGTGGGCGTCGGCGAGTTCAAGGGTCCGCTGGCGCTCGGCGGCCGACAGCTGGTCGGCGGTGCAGCAGTTGAGATGCAGGTTCATGGGTCCTCCGGGGAGTCGGCCGAAGCGGACATCAGGGTCGATGCCGCGTCAGCGAGGTCCGCGCCGAGCGCGATCGCGTTCGACGGGTGGGCAATGGTGTCGGTACTGACGATGCGGGCCAGACCTGCTTCCTGCAGGCGGGCATAGGCATCGCCGGCGAACACCGGATGGATGGCGACCAGCAGTGGCGGCGGCAACGACAACCGGCGCAGGTGTGCGAGGGTCTCCAGGATGGTGTGGCCGGACGACACGATGTCGTCGATCAGGACCGGGGTCCGGCCCGCCACGGCCTGCGGGTCGGGCAGGCTGACGCGCACGTCGTAGTCGCCGTGCCGCTCCTTGGCCAGCACCTGGTAGGGCATGCCGGACAGGGCGGCGATGTCCGCTACCCACTGCTCGCTCTCGCTGTCAGGGCCGATCAGCACAGCGTCGGGGACGGTCTCAGCGATCCAGCGGGCCACGGCCGGCGTCGCCGATACGTGGACCGTCGGAATGCGGTAGAGCGACTGCAGGCGCTCGACGCGGTGCAGGTGCGGGTCCACGGTCACCAGCCAGTCGAAAGCCTCTTCGAGGAATTGCGCAAACAGCGGTGTACTGACCGCCTCGCCGCGATGGAAGCGGGTGTCCTGGCGCATATACCCCAGGTAGGGTGCGATGAGGCCGACCGAACGAGCCCCGAACTCGCGCGCGGTCCGGGCGGCGAAGCGCAGCGGGAGGGCCAGGGCATCGGCGTTGCGCAGGCTGGCCAGGATCGCCACATCGGCGCCGTCCAGTGCGTCGTCCAGGGTGACCAGCGACTCGCCATCGGGGAAGTGCCGCCAGGCCACGGGTGCAATGCGCGCCTGCAGGGGCTGGTTGATGGTGCCGGCCAACACTGCATCGGCCGGGAAGGGCATCAGCACACGGGTCATGGAACCTCTCCAAGCACAAAGGGTTGCAGCGTCGCGGCGTGCTCCAGGGCGTAGGCCAGTTCTCCCGGCGACTCCGCATGCAGGGTCATCATGGGCTGTCCGCGCTCGACCGTATCGCCGATCCGCAGACCGGTTTCGAGGCCGGCGGTGGGGGATGTCGGGGCGCCGGCCAGCTTGGCCAGTTTGGCCAGCCTGCGGTTGTCGATCGCCGCGATGCGGCCCGATGCAGGCGCCGGGACGTCGGCGGTGAACGCCGCCCGTGGCGGTTCGCGGAAGCCTCCCTGGGCCTCGCAGATCGCCAGGAACTTGGCCAGCGCCGCCCCGGAATCCAGCACGCCGCGCGCGCGCTCCAGTCCGGTGCCGGCGTTGCTGCCCGCTGCCATGTCCAGCAGCGCCGCGGACAGCGCAAGTGCGCGTTCGCGAAGGTCGGCGGGTGCATCGGCCGCGTTGCGCAGCACCTTGAGCACGTCGTGCGCCTCGAGCGCCGGGCCGATTCCCCGACCCACCGGCTGGGTGCCGTCGGAGCGATGGATGCCCAACTGCAATCCCAGCGCGCCCGCGGTGTGGGCAAGCCGCGTGCCGAGGCTGTGGGCCGCGGCCTCACCTCGCACCTTGGCCGTCGGACCCACCGGCATGTCGATCAGGACGTGGGTGGAGCCCGCGGCTATCTTCTTCGACAGCACGCTGGCGACCAGTTGGCCGTCGCTGTCGAAATCCAGCGGGCGCTGGACCCGGATCAGGATGTCGTCGGCCGGGCTCAGGCGCACGTTGCCACCCCACACGATGCAGCCGCCCTCGCGCTCCACCACCCGGCGCATCGCCGCCAGGTCGAGCGCCACCGGCGCCATCACTTCCATGGTGTCGGCGGTGCCCGCGGGCGACGTGATCGCGCGCGACGAGGTCTTCGGGATGCGGTAGCCCAGCGCAGCCACGATGGCCACCACGATCGGGGTGGTGCGATTGCCCGGCAGGCCACCTACGCAGTGTTTGTCCAGCACCGGCCCTTCGCCCCAGTCCAGGCGCTGGCCCACGGAGATCATGGCTCGCGTCAGCGCGGTCGTCTCCGCATGGTCCAGGCGGTCACCCGCGCTGGCAGTGACGAAAGCTGCAAGCTCCAGGTCCGACAACCTGCTTTCCATCACGTCCTGCACCAGGGCGAAGTACTGCGCGTCGTCCAACCGGGCGCCGAACACCTTGGCACGGAGCGCGCCCGCCGACGCCGCGGGTTCCGCGTGCCTGACGCCGGCGAGGGCGTCGGGCGCGGGATCGAGGAGCGTCCACGCGGCCTCCGACAACGCCACCTCGTCCAGGCCGAGCCGATCGTCGATGACCACGTTCAGCGTCGCCACCAGCGTGCGGGCGTCCACGTCCAGCCTGACGCGCGTCATCGCGGCAAAGCCTTCCGAGCGACAGACCTCGCAGTCGCGGTGCATATAGACCACCGGCTGCTGGTAGGTGTCGATGCCGGCACGGGTGACGCGCAGGCGGGTGTGGCCCGGGGCCTGCGTGGTCATCTCGCATCCTCCAATCCGACTTGCTCCAGGTGCCCCGGCACGCGCGCACGCCAGCCCAGTTCACGCTGCACGCGCCCGCGCAGCGTGTCTGCAGCGTCGGGCTCGCCGTGGGTGAGGTAGACCATGCGCGGCGCGGACGGCGCGGTGCGCATCCAGTCCAGCAGCTCCCCGGCGTCGGCGTGGCCGGAGAAGCCCTCCAGCTGCACCACCTCGGCGCGGATGGGGACCTCGCGGCCGAACATGCGCAACGTGCGCTTGCCTGCCGCCAGCGCGGCACCGCGTGTTCCTCCGGCCTGGTAGCCCGCGAGCAGGATCGCGTTGCGGTCATCGGGGCCGAACGCCTCGATGTGGTGCAGCACGCGCCCGCCGGTGATCATGCCGCTGGCCGAGATGATGATCATCGGCCCGCGCTGGCGGTTGAGTGCCTTCGACTCTTCTACAGTGTTGACGAAGGTGGCCACGTCGAACATCCGCTGGCAGTCCTCGTCGGACACGTGGTGCTCGGAGTGGTGGTCGTGGTAGTGCCGGGTCGCGTTGATCGCCATCGGGCTGTTGAGGTAGACCGGCACGCGAGGGATGTCCTTGCGCTCACGCAGCCGGGCGATATGCAGCATGAGCGCCTGGGCGCGGCCGATGGCAAAGGCGGGAATGACGATCACGCCCCCGCGGGCGGCAACGCGGCGGATGATCGGTGCCAGCTCGGCTTCTTGGTCGATCGGAATGTGTTCCCGATTGCCATATGTGGATTCGCAGACCAGGACGTCACAGGCGGGCAGGGGCGTCGGCGGATTCATCAGCGACTCCTGCTGCCGTCCCAGGTCGCCACTGAAGTGCAGGCGCTGGCCCTGGACGTCAAGGCTGACATGGGCAGCGCCCAGGATGTGGCCGGCAGGATGGAAGCGGATCGTGACGCCTGATGCGACCTCGATGTCGCGACCATAGTCATGCCCCTTGAGCTGCTTCAGGCTGCGGCGGGCGTCATCCTCGGTATAAAGCGGCCGTGGTTCCTTGTGCTTGGAGTACCCCTTGCGGGCCGCGTACTTGGCCTCCTCTTCGAGCAGGTGTCCGCTGTCGGGAAGCAGCAGGCCGCACAGGGCCACGCTGCCATGGGTGCAGTGGATCCGGCCGCGGAACCCTTGTTTGACCAGTGCGGGCAAGTAGCCCGAATGGTCCAGGTGGGCGTGGGTCAGGACCACCGCGTCGATTGATGACGCCTCGACGGGAAACGGAGCCCAGTTGCGCTCGCGCAATTGCTTGTAGCCCTGGAACAGGCCGCAGTCCACGAGCACGCGCTGACCGTTGGCCTCGACCAGGTAGCGCGAGCCGGTCACGGTGCCCGCGGCACCGAGGAATTGCAGGGTGGGGTTGGAAGACGCTGTCATGGTGTGGCTCCTGTCCTGGAAGGGAAGTGATTGCGGAGGGCATGGCGAGGGCCGAGGCGCATCTGCATCGCCCGCGCGCCTGTCAGGGGCGGATCAGCTCCACTGTGTCGTTGACCTTGGGGCTCCCGGAGATCACTTCAGCCTCCGCGTAGTGGCTGTCGAACAGTTCGACGATGCGCACTTGGCCAACGTTCTCGCGGCGGTAGCGTGGACCGCCGGCCCGCGAATGCCGGATACGGCGCTTGTGCCGGATCACGTCCAGCACCTGCCCGACCTGGGCACCGTCGGCCTGCCCGACACAGACCACAAGCGTTCCGTCCTGCTTTTCCAGCACCTGGCCGCGCATCAACACGTTGTGGCGGAACCCACCCTCGTTCGCGGAGACGACCCCCGGCAATGCGAACGCGAGCGCGAGGGCCAGTGCGGCGACCCAATGGCTGCGATTGGTACCTCGGGGTCTGGAATGGGCGACGTGTGTGACCGTATTCATGGTGTGGACTCCTTAGATGGGCTGCGAGGGGTGGCGGCATCCGCCAGTGGAAGGCGTTTGAGCAGCAACGCGTTGAGGGCGACGATCACCGAACTGCCCGACATCGACAGCGCGGCGATTTCTGGCGACAGCACGAACGGATAGAGCACACCGGCCGCCAGCGGAAAGGCCAGCACGTTGTAGCCCACGGCCCAGCCCAGATTCTGATGCATCTTGCGCAGAGTGGCGTGGGCGATGGTGGTCGCGCGAACGACGTCATAAGGGTCGCTGTGCATGAGCACGATGTCGGCACTCTCGATGGCGACGTCGGTGCCGGCGCCGATCGCGAACCCAACGTCGGCTTGGGTGAGCGCCGGTGCGTCGTTGATGCCGTCGCCCACCATGCCGACCTTGAGGCCCTGCGACTGCAGCTTGATGACCTCATCGGCCTTGCCGCCCGGCAGCACGTCGGCCAGCACGATGTCGATTCCCAGGTCCTGTGCCACGCGCTCGGCCGTGGGGCGGTTGTCGCCGGTGATCATCGCCACCTTGATGTTGCGCCGGTGCAATTCGTCGATGGCCGCGCGCGAGGTCTCCCGGATCGCGTCGGCAATCGCGAAGAAGCCTGCGAGCCGGTCACCCACCCCGGCATAGATCACCGTGCGACCGGCACCGGTGAGGCGCGCAGCCTCCGCTTCCAATACCGAGAGGTCGATGCCGTGCTCGACCATCAGGATCCGGTTGCCCAGCACCACCTGCACCCCGTCAACCACGCCGGTAGCGCCCTGGCCATCGATGTTGGTGAACGCGGTAGCGCGCTCGGCTACCGGACCGGCACGCTTCAGGATGGCCTGCGCCAGCGGGTGCTCGGAGTGCGCCTCGACCGCGGCGGCCGCGGCCAGCAACCGCTCCTGCGTCCAGCCCGGCGCGACCGCCATGTCGACCACCTCGGGGGCGCCGACCGTCAGGGTGCCGGTCTTGTCGAAGATCACCACGTCCAGGCGTGCGCTCTTCTCAATCGATTCGGCATGCTTGAAGAGGATGCCGTGTCGTGCCCCCAGGCCAGTGCCGATCATGATCGCCATCGGCGTGGCCAAACCGAGTGCATCGGGGCAGGCGATGACGAAGACGGTGATCGTCAGCGTGAGCGCGAACAGCAGCGGCTGTCCCAGCCACCAGAACCAGACCGCGAAGGTCAGCAGCCCGATCACGATCGCAGCCAGCACCAGCCATTGCGAGGCGCGGTCGGCGAGCAGCTGCGCGGGCGCCTTGGAGTTCTGCGCGGTCTGGACCAGCTTGATGATCTGCGCCAGTGCCGTGTCGCTGCCGATCTTGGTGGCGGTGTAGGCGAATGCGCCGCTCTTGTTGATCGATCCGCCGACGACGGACTCTCCGGGATCCTTGCGCACCGGCATCGACTCGCCGGTCAGCATGGATTCGTCGACCTGAGAGCTGCCTTCCGTCACGATGCCATCGACCGGGATCTTCGCCCCGGGCCGCACGATCACGGTCTCGCCGACCAGCACTTCAGCGGTGGGAATGTCGAGCTCCTGCCCCTCGCGCCGGACGACCGCGCGGGGTGGGGACAGCTTCAGCAGCGCTTTCATGGCGTCCGAGGCGCCGGCGCGAGCCCGCATCTCGAGCCAGTGGCCAAGCAGGACGAAGGTCAGCAGGACGGCCGAGGCCTCGTAGAAGTTCGGCCCGTCGAAGAAGAACGTCGACGCGATGCTGAAACCGTAACCTGTGCCCACGCTCAGGAGCACCAGGACCGCCATGTCCAGCACACCCCGTCGCAGGGACCGGATCGCGGCGCTGAAGAATGGCCAGCCCGGATACAGCACGGCGCCGGTCGCCAGCAGGAACAACCAGACGTTCTCGCGCAGTCCGAACGGCACCGGCGGCGGCTCTATCAGCCCGCCCATGGGCGACCACACGAATACCGGGATCGCGAAGGCGAGGGCGACCAGGAAGCGGCGGCCCATGTCGCGCGCCGCGGCGTGCAGATCGCTGCCGTGGTTCATGCCCGCATGGGCGTCGTGGCCCCCGGCATCCGTGGCGTCATCGCCGTGGCCGGCGTGGGCGTCAGCGGGGCGCTCTGCGGCCAATTCCTGTCCGTGCCCGGCATGCGCAGCATGGGCGTGCGCGCCTGCGGCGGGGTCGGCATCGGGCATCGGCGCGTTGCATTGGAAGCCGCAGTCGCGGATCGCGGTGGCGACCGCGCCCGCCGACAGGCGGGCCGGGTCGTAGGACACCTGCAGGGTCGCGGTAGCGAAATTCGCGCTGGTGGCGTTGACTCCAGGCAGCGCGGCCACGGCCTTCTCCAGCGTGCGCGCGCAGCCGGCACTCACCATGTCGCCGATGGGCCAGGTGCGCGTGCGCACAGTGGGTTTGTGGACGTGCGTCATCGGGTTTCTCCTTGGGATGGAGCGGGGCCGCGCCGGCGTCGCGGGATGAAGGCCGGCACTTCCTGCATGTAGCGGACGTAGTCGTCGCCGAAGCGGCTCAAGCAGTCTTTTTCCTCACGACGCGCCAGGCGGGCATAGGCCCACACGAGCACTGGATAGCTGGCGAGCGTGAGCAGCGTGGGCCACTGCAGCAGGAAACCGGTCAGCACGAGCAGGAAGGCGACGTACTGCGGGTGACGCATGCGCGCATACACGCCCTCGCGGGCGAGCCGGCCTTCACGCTGTGCCCGATACAGCACCGGCCAGGCGGCCGACAGCAGCCAGAAGCCGCCGCCGATCAGGACGAAGCTTGCGATGTGGAATGGGCCGAAATGCGGGTTGGCGCGCCAGCCGAACCACATCTCGAGCAGATGGCCCGCGTCATGGCTCAGCCAGTCCACCTGCGGATAGTTGGCGCTGAGCCAGCCGCCCAGGACGTACAGCGTCAGCGGGAAGCCATACATTTCCGCGAACAGGGCCACGACGAAGGCGGAGAACATACCGAACCCACGCCAGTCCCAACGGGTCAGCGGTTTGTAGAAGCTCCAGGCGAAGAAGATGAAGAACGCGGCGTTGATGGCGGCGAGGAGCCAAAGACCGTAGCCGGAGTCGGGTGCCTGCATGTCAGTGCCCTCCGTTCGAGGTGTCGGACGTTTCGTCGTTCAGTGCCCGCTTGCTACGGCTCTCATGCTGGCCATGGGGTGTGTCGTCGGCATTGCCGTCGCGCCCATGACTTCCGGAACCTCCATGACCGCCATGCCCCTTGTGCATGAACACATGCATCAAGGGACATAGCAGCAGGATGGCCAGGGGCAACCAGCGAAGCGTCCCCCCAAGGTGGGCGCCGTGCTCGACGGCGAGATAGAACACGGCCAGCGCCAGGAAGATCCAGAAGACCCAGCGTCGGGAGCCTGAGGGGGCAGGACTGGAGGCTGTCATGGCAAATTCTCCTCTGTGGGGCGGCGTCCAAGAAGTCGCCGGGGGGTGGACTTGACGAACCCGCCGCCTTCAGCAGCGGCAACAGATTCGATCAATGCGCAGACGTCATCGCCAGTCGGAATGGAGTCCGGAAGCTCCGCCCAGGCGTGGATGGCACGCTCCATTCGTCCGTGCATGGCGAGCAGCCTGTCCAGTTGTTGGCGGGTGTCGTCGAGCCTGCGCCGAATGATGTCCCGCACAAGCGGACAGGGACTATGTCGCAGCAGGCTGTGGTGGATGATTTCCTCGATTTCCCCCAGCGTGAAGCCAAGGTGTTGCGCCGTGCGAATGAAGTGCAGGCGAAGGAGCTCCGAGGTGGAGAACAACTGGTAGCCGCCCTCGGTATGCGTGGCCGCTTGCAACAGACCGCGCCGCAGGTAGTTGCGCACCACATGCACCGTGACATCGCCCTGCCGTGCCAGCTGGCGGACCGTCATCAGCGGCAGCGTCACTTCTTCCTTGGTCGTCATCGGCTTGCTCCCGGCGAGGTGTTGATCAGGCTAGACCTGTGTCTCGCACACAGGTCAACCGGCCTTGCGGTGGGCGAAGCCAGTAACGCGCGAATTGGCCGTGGACGGACGGATGTTCGCGGCCACAGTTGCATGAGCCGTCGGTCCCTGCCTGCGTTGAACGGCCCCATCACTACTTCTCCTTGGGTAGTGCGGAGGAGGGGTGCGGCTTCCTGGCCAGCTGCCGCTGCTTGATCAGCGAGTACAGCGCCGGGATCACGACCAGGGTGAGGATGGTCGAAGACACCATGCCACCTACCATCGGCGCAGCGATTCGGCGCATGACTTCCGAGCCAGTACCGCTGCTCCACATGATGGGCAGCAGGCCCGCCATGATCGCGACCACGGTCATCATCTTCGGGCGCACGCGGTCGACCGCGCCTTCGATGATGGCCTCGCGCAGGTCCCGTGAATCCAGTGCCCGGCCTTCGGCCTGCCTCTGCGCGGCACGCGCTTCAAGTGCGTGGTCGAGGTAGATCAGCATCACCACGCCGGTTTCCGCGGCGACGCCGGCCAGCGCGATGAAGCCCACGATCACCGCGACGCTGGTGTTGTAGTCGAGCATCCACATCAGCCAGATGCCACCGACCAGTGCGAAGGGCACCGACAGCATCACGATCAGCGACTCGGTGACACGGCGGAAGTTGAGGTACAGCAGCAGGAAAATCAGCGCCAGCGTCACCGGAACGACGACACGCATCTTCTCCGCGGCACGTTGCATGTATTCGTACTGTCCACTCCAGGTCACGTAGTAGCCAGGCGGGAACTGCACCTGCTCGGTGACCGCTTCCTGCGCAGCCTTCACGTAGCGGCCGAGATCGCTCTCTCGGGTGTCGACGTAGATGTACGCCGCCAGCATCGCGTTCTCGGTGCGGATGCTCGGCGCACCCTTCCTGACCTCAATCCGCGCCAGTTCGCCCAGCGGCACCTGGGCGCCGCCGGGCACCGGCACAAGGACTTGGCTGCCTATCCGGTGCGGATCGTCGCGGAGTTCGCGGGGATAGCGCACGATCGCGCTGAAGCGTTCGCGGCCCTGGAGGATGGTGGTGACGATCTCGCCGCCCAGCGCGGCGGCCACCACGTTCTGCACCTCGCCCAGGGTGACGCCGTACTGGGCCAGGCTGCCAAGGTCGGGGGTGATGTCGAGGTAGTAGGCGCCGGTCAGGCGTTCGGCGAACGCGCTGGTCGTGCCCGGCACTTCGCGCACCACGGCTTCGATCTCGGTGGCCAGCGCGTCGAGTTGCTCAAGGTCCGTGCCGAAGAGTTTGATGCCCACGGGCGTGCGGATGCCGGTGGCCAGCATGTCGGTGCGCGCCTTGATCGGCATCGTCCAGGAGTTGGCGACGCCCGGGAACTTCAGCGCCGCGTCCATCTCGGCGATGAGCTTGTCGGTGGTCATGCCGTCCCGCCATTCGTCCTCGGGCTTGAGGTTGATGACGGTCTCGAACATCTCCAGCGGTGCGGGATCGGTGGCCGTCAGGGCACGGCCCGCCTTGCCGAACACCGACTCCACTTCCGGGAAGCCCTTGATGATCCGGTCCTGCTGCTGCAGCAGCTCCGAGGCCTTGGTCACCGACATGCCCGGAAGCGACGCGGGCATGTACAGCAGCGTGCCTTCGTTGAGGGTTGGCATGAACTCGCTGCCCAGCCGCGATGCAGGCCACAGGCTTGCAAACAGGGCGGCCAACGCAAACATGATTGTGGCCATGCGATGCCGCAGAACGACGTTGATCACCGGCCGATAGGCCGCAACCAGGAACCGGTTCACCGGATTCTTGTGCTCGGGCACGATCTTGCCGCGCACGAACAGCAGCATGAGTACCGGTACCAGCGTGATCGACAACAGCGCGCCACCGGCCATCGCGAAGGTCTTGGTGAAGGCCAGCGGCTTGAACAGGCGACCTTCCTGAGCCTCCAGGGCGAACACGGGCAGGAACGAGACGGTGATGATCATCAGGCTGAAGAACAGCGCCGGCCCGACCTCGCGACAGGCATCGATGATCAGCTGGGTCCGGCTGCGGGAGCCGTCGGAGCGCTCGATGTGCTTGTGCGCGTTCTCGATCATCACGATCGCCGCGTCGACCATCACGCCAATCGAGATCGCGATGCCGCCCAGGCTCATGATGTTGGAGTTCATGCCCAGCATGCGCATCGCGATCACCGCGATCAGCACGCCGACGGGCAGCATGACGATCGCGACCAGCGCGCTGCGCGCATGGAACAGGAATACCAGGCACACCAGTGCGACGATCAGGCTCTCCTCGAGCAGCGTCGTGCGTAGCGTCTTGATCGCGCGCACGATGAGATCGGAGCGGTCGTAGACCGCCTGGACGCTGACGCCCTCGGGGAGTCCACTCGCAAGCTGGGCGATCTTGTCCTTCACCCCCCCGATCACGGCCAGGGCGTTTTCGCCGAAGCGCGCAATGACGATCCCGCCCACAACGTCGCCTTCGCCGTCCAGGTCGACGATGCCACGGCGCTCATCGGGTACCAGTTCGACCCGGGCGACGTCGCCGATCAGCACCGGTGCGCCCCCTTCGGCGCGCAGAACCAGGCTCTCGATATCCTCGATACCGCGCAGGTAGCCGCGGCCCCGCACCATGTACTCGGTCTCGGCCATCTCGATCACGCGGCCGCCGACGTCGCGGTTGCTCTCGGCGATCACCTCGGACACGCGTGAAATCGGGATGTCGAACTCGCGCAGCCGGACCGGATCGACGGTGATCGAGTACTGGCGCACGAAGCCGCCGACGCTGGCGACCTCGGCCACGCCGGGCGCGGTGGTGAGCTGGTAACGCAGGTACCAGTCCTGCATCGCGCGCAGCTCGTCCAGCGAGTGGCGGTCGCTCTGCAGCACGTACTGGTAGACCCAGCCCACGCCGGACGCGTCGGGTCCCAGTGCCGGTGCCACGCCAGCCGGCAGGTTTTTCGACGCGACGTTGAGGTTCTCGAGCACGCGCGAGCGCGCCCAGTACAGGTCCGTGCCTTCTTCGAAGATGACGTAGATGAAGGAGGCGCCGAAGAACGAGAAGCCGCGGACGTCCTTCGACTTCGGCGTCGCGAGCAGGGCGCTGGTCAGCGGATAGGTGACCTGGTCCTCGACCACCTGGGGCGCCTGCCCCGGGTACTCCGTGAACACGATCACCTGCACGTCCGACAGATCCGGTTGTGCGTCCAGCGGCGTGTTCATCAGTGCGTAGATGCCACCGGCGACAATCGCCAGCGCCATCAGCAGCACCAGGAAGACGTTGCGCACCGACCATTCAACGAGACGGCCAAGCATGTCAGTGCCCCTCGTGGCCGGTGGGGGCGGGCGGAGTCTCTTCCGGGGTAGCCGGCATGGAATGACCGGCGTGCGGATCAGAGGCCTCGTCACCATGACCTGCGTGCGGGTCGGCGGCGTCCTCGCCGTGCCCGGCGTGTGGATCCTCAGCGGTGCCCGAAGGCGCGCCGTGTCCTGTGTGACCCTCAAGACCCTGGAGTGCCGACTGCAGGTTGCTTTCGGCGTCGATCAGGAAGTTGGCGGAGACCACGACCTGCTCGCCCTCGGTCAGGCCGTCGAGGATCTCGATGCGATCGCCGCCGCGCCGCCCCAGGCTGACATCGCGCGGTGCGAAGCGGCCAGGGCCGGTCTCGACCAGCACCACCTGGCGCGTGCCGCTGTCGAGCACGGCCGAGCGCGGAACGGTCAGGACCGGTCCAGCCCCCGGCTCCTCCAGCACCACCGTCCCATACAGCCCGGGCCGCAGGTCGCCAGCGGGGTTGGGCAGGGCGATGCGCACATCCACGGTGCGCGTCATCGCATCGATGACGGGCTGCACGAAGGTGACCTCGCCCTCGGCCACCTGGCCCGGCAGGGCCACGGTTTCAAAGCGGGCCGTTTGGCCGGGCTGGATACCCGCGGCCTGCGCCGCCGGCACCTTGGCGATCACCCACACCTTCGACAGGTCCGCCAGGCGCAGGATGGTTTCGCCGGGCT
This sequence comes from Stenotrophomonas sp. Steno-Z10-BAI, assembly GCF_056393115.1. NCBI lineage: Bacteria > Pseudomonadati > Pseudomonadota > Gammaproteobacteria > Lysobacterales > Lysobacteraceae > Stenotrophomonas > Stenotrophomonas sp. Steno-Z10-BAI. The sequence continues at coordinate 526,623 of NZ_JBWJOZ010000002.1, forward strand.
CGAAACGCGCGCCCTGGACCACCGGCTTCTCGATCACGACCGCGTCCGCGGGCGCGGTGAGCACCAGGCCCGTCTTGCCCATCTGCGCGTCACTGATTTCCCAGTTGCGCAGGCGGGTGCGGGCGGCATCGCGCAGGCGGACCATCGACGCCGCGCTCGCGGGATCGGACCCGGCCAGCCTGCGGGCGGTCTCGTCGGCCAGCCGGTATTCCTGCTGCGCCGCGGCCAGCTGCGGGCTGTAGACGGAGAGCAGCGGCTGCCCGGCGCTGACCCGCATGCCGGTCTGGTTCGCGTACAGCCGCTCCACCCAGCCTTCGAAGCGCGGGGCGATCGCGTACTGCCGGGTCTCGTCGACCTCGACCGTGCCGCTGGTGCGCACGGTAGCGGACAGGGCTCCGCGCTTGACCGCTTCGGTGCGCACGCCCAGCGCCTGCACCTTGTCCGGCGGCAGCACCACCGTGCCCGGTGCCGCCGGCGGTGCGTCGTCGGCATAGACCGGGACGTAGTCCATACCCATCGAATCCTTCTTCGGCACCGGCGACGTGTCCGCCAAGCCCATGGGATTGCGGTAATAGAGCACCTTGCGTTCTGCGGCCGGGCCGTCGATCGACGTGCCCGCGGTCGGGGAGTCGTTCGTGGCGCGGCCGGCAATCCAGCCGACGGCGAGGGCGGCGAGTGCAACGCCGATGGCGAGCGACAGGGTCTGGACACGGGTCATCGGATCTCTCCTTCGATGGCGCGCACGGCGGCGGCGCCCAACAGTTCGTCACGCAGTGCATCGACCCGTGCGAGGTCGGCGCCCTGCCATTCATTGAGTGCTTCCAGCAGCGTCCCGAAGTCGACTTCACCGACCTGGTAGCTGGCCAGGGCGGACTGCCAGGTGGCGTCGGCCTGCGGCAGCAGCGTGTTCTCGATCAGTCCGCGACGCTCGCGCGCGTTGGTCCACTGCGACCAGGCGGAAGCGCCGCGTTCCTCGACGGCCCGCAGCGTGGCGTCCCTGCGGGCAAGCGCTGCGTCTTCGAGCAGGCGCGATTCGCGCTCGCGCTCGCGGCGGGCACGCTGCTGGAACGGGATCTCGACCTCGAACATCAGCTCGGTGCTCTCGATGCCGTTGCCGAACTGCATCGCACCCACGCCCAGGGTGATGTCGGGAAAGCGGTTGCGACGCTGCAGTACCACGTTCGTGCGCGCCGCCTCGGCGCGAGCCTGCTGCGAGCGCACCGCGGGATGCGCATCGGCGTCATCCAGTGCCTCGGCAAGCGAGGCGCTGTGGACGGCGAGGCGCGGCGCCTCGTCGGGAGTCGCCAGCGGTGCATCGGACCGGCGCCCCAGCACCGCGTTCAAGGTGGCGGCCGCCTCCTGCTTGGTCGCGAGGCGTTCGATCCGCTCGCGCTGGAGGCTGGTCTGCTCGACCTGGGCGCGGATGGCATCCTGCTGCGCCGCGCGACCCAGGGCGTAGCGCACGCCGGCCATCTCTTCCACCTGGCGGAGCAGGGCGATGCGGCGATCAAGCACGGCCACGGCCTGGTCGGCATGCCAGTAGCGTGCGTAGGCCGCCTCGGCGTCGGCCAGCAAGTCGCGCGCAGTGGTGAGGCGATCGAGTCCGACCGCGACCGCGTCCTGGCTGGCCGCGGTCCGCGCCAGGGCGCGCTTGCCCCAAAGCGGGAGGCGCTGGCGCAGCGCGTAGTTGACCTCGCGCTCGGCACCGGCGGAGCGCCAGGGCTTGTCCGGATCGAGGCCGCGGAATCCAAGGGAAGCCGTCGGGTCGGGTAGGGCGCCCGCTGGCTGGATCCGTGCTTCGGCGGCCTGGGCCTCGAAGTCCATGGCCCGCAATTCCGGGTTGTGTTCCAGAACCCAGGCGCGGATCGACTCGAGGCTGTGCCCCGGGACGGGTTCGGTGGCGGTCACCGGCAGCGCCAGGGCCCACAAGGCGCCGGCAAGCACGCCGGCAAGAAGGTGCCGGAGCGGTGGCAGACGGCGGGACAGAGGGCGAGGGTGCAGGCGCCTGGCCGGCAGTCGGTCGAACGGGGATGCCATATCAGTGTCCTTGGGCCGACGCGACGCAGGTCGCTCGGACGAGGGCAGGAACACATGCCGTGACGCAGCCACGGCGCGAACGCACAGGACTGCGCCGCACAGACGTGCGGAGCAGTCAGCGTCCAGGCATCAGATCAGCAGGAGTGCCGCTGGATGGGCGGTAGGTCGGTGCCAGGCGGGTCTGGGCGGCGAATCCACCCATGTAGCCGTGACACCTGGCGCAGCATCCGCAATCGCGGCGATCGCAAGCCAGGAGAACCAGGCTTCGGCCAGCAGCGGCGGAATCGAAGGGATGCGCCCACTGTCCGCCGAGATGTCACCCTCGGTGCAGTGCGCGTCGCACACTGCCTTGCTCGCTGAGGGGAGCTCGGCATCGCAGCCGTGGCCATGGTCGTGTCGGGTGTCGGTGGCGGCAGCGACAAACGCCGCCGGCGTGACTGGGAGATCCAGGCAATCGCCATGGCCTGCGAGCGCGAACTGGGACCAGAGCAGGGCCACCATCGCGAGGAGGGCGGTGCGCTGGAACAAGTTCCGATGGCGGATGTGGACCATGGCGTGAGCTTACCTCTTACTGGAACCGATGCAATTGATCCAAGTCAATCCTTGGCCAGGCCCAGGGGCTGGCGCGGCACAGATGTGGTCGGCGAGGACGGTACGGCGGCCGACTTGGCAAGGCGAAGGGCGTTGGCCACCACCGACACCGAGCTCAAGCTCATCGCAAGCGCCGCGACCATCGGGCTCAGCAAGATCCCGAATGCGGGGTAGAGCACCCCGGCCGCGACCGGCACCCCCAGCGCGTTGTAGAGGAACGCGAAGGTGAGGTTCTGCTTCATGTTGGCCACGGTGGCCTGGGAGATCTTCCGGGCGCGCAGGATGCCCCGCAGGTCGCCCTTGACCAGGGTGATCTGGGCACTGGACATCGCGACGTCGGTGCCCGTGCCCATGGCGATGCCGACGTCGGCCGCGGCGAGCGCCGGGGCGTCGTTGATGCCGTCGCCCGCCATCGCCACCCGCCGGCCTTCGCGCTTGAGGCGCTGCACCAGCTCGGCCTTGTCCTCGGGGCGGACTTCGCCATGCACCTCGTCCAGGCCCAGCTCGGTGGCCACGGCCCGTGCGGTGGTGAGCCCGTCGCCGGTGGCCATGATGATGCGCAGCCCGGCGGCGTGGAGCTCGTTGATGGCCGCCGCGGCCGACGCCTTGATCGGGTCGGCAACCGCGACCAGCCCCGCCAGGCGCCCGTCCACGGCCAGGAACATGGCGCTCGCGCCCTCGCGGCGCATCCGCTCGGCCACGTCGACGTGCGCAGCGGGATTGGCGCCCAGGTCGTCCATGAGCGCGGTATTGCCCAGCGCAAGCGCATGGCCGGCCACGGACCCGCGCACACCCATGCCGGTCACCGAGTCGAAGTCCTCCACGCGGTCGAACTCGAAGTTCCGGCGTCGAGCCTCGGCGACGATGGCGTCGGCCAGCGGGTGCTCGCTGCCCTGGTCCAGGCTGGCGGCCAGGTGCAAGACCCGGTCGGCGTCGAAGCCCTCGAAGGCCACGACTTCCTTGAAGGCGGGGCGCCCCTCGGTGAGGGTGCCGGTCTTGTCGACGATCAGGGTGTCGATGCGGCGCATGTGCTCGATGGCCTCGGCGTCGCGGAACAGCACGCCCACCTGCGCCGCCTTGCCCGTGGCGACCATGATCGACATCGGCGTCGCCAGGCCCAGCGCGCAGGGGCAGGCGATGATCAGTACCGAGACCGCGTTGAGCACCGCAAAGGTCCAGGCCGGCTCCGGACCGAAGGAGCCCCAGATAAAGAAGGTGGCCACCGCGATCGCCAGCACCGCGAGCACGAACCAGTAGGCCGCGATATCGGCCATCCGCTGCATCGGCGCGCGGGAGCGCTGCGCCTGCGCGACCAGCTGCACGATCTGCGACAGCACGGTGTCGGAGCCCACCTTGGCGGCGCGGATCACCAGCGCGCCGGTGCCGTTCTGGGTCGCGCCGATGACCTGGTCGCCTGCGGTCTTCTCGACCGGAATCGGTTCACCCGTGAGCATCGACTCGTCGACGCTGGAGCGGCCTTCCACCACTTCGCCATCCACCGGCACCTTCTCGCCGGGACGCACGCGCAGGTGGTCGCCGACGTGGACGTGGGTCAGCGGGATGTCTTCCTCGGTGCCGTCGGCGTTGACCCGCCGGGCTTCCTTCGGCGCCAGGCCAAGCAGGCCCTTGATCGCCGCGGACGTTTTCGAGCGCGCCCGCAGTTCCAGCATCTGGCCGAGCAGGGTCAGCGAAACGATCACCGCCGCCGCCTCGTAGTACACCCCGACGCGCCCATGTTCGGTAAACGACGGTGGGAACAAGCCGGGTGCCAGCGTGGCGACCAGGCTGTAGCCAAAGGCGGCCGCAACGCCAATCCCGATGAGGGTGAACATGTTCGGGCTGCGGTTGCGGATCGACTGCACGCAGCGCTCGAAGAACGGCCAGCCGGCCCACAGCACGACTGGTGTGGTCAAGACCAGCTCGACCCAGGTCTGCACGTCGATCGACAACGGCAGGATCTGCACGTCGCCCAGCACGACACGCGGGAGGTACTGGCCGAACATGGCCAGCACGAGCGTCACCACAGTCAGCGGAAGCGTCCACCAGAACCGGCGCGAGAAGTCGCGAAGTTCCGGATTGTCATCGTCCTCCAGGCTCGGCATTTCCGGCTCCAGCGCCATGCCGCAGAAGGGACAGTTGCCTGGACCTTGTTGCCGGACTTCCGGGTGCATCGGGCAGGTGTAGATGGCGCCGGGCTGTGCCACCTCGGGTTCGTCCTGGGGCGTCAGATAGCGCTCCGGATCGGCCACGAACTTCGCGCGGCATCGCTCCGAGCAGAAGTGGAAAGGTGTGTCGGCGTGGGTCGCATGATGCTGCGTCGTGGCGGGCTCGACCTGCATGCCACAGACCGGATCGGTGACCCGTCCATCCGCAGCCTCGACAGGGGCTGCGCCTGCAGAATGGTGATGGTCATGGGACGACGGTGAGTTCATGCCGATGCTCGCTTTAGTGGGGATGGACTGCCAAGGCAGTGTGCCATTGCGGGTTACACAGCTATTCGGGGCTGAGCGTCCCGAGCACTGAAACAACAATCAGGATCAAGATGGCCAGCGCGGCCTCAGCCGTAACACTCTGCCGCAAAGCCCGCACCTCCTGCGCGGGATCTCCGCTGGTCAGCGCTCGTTCCAAGCGCGGCACCAGCGTCCATCGGTGCAGCGCTCCCAAACCCAGCATTCCAGCGAACAGGGCCAGTTTGAACAGCAGCAACTTCCCGTAGGTGCTCTGGAACAGGGCCGAAAACGACCACGCGGTGAGATCCCCGTAGTGCGCGATGCCGGACACGATGAGCGCACCAACGAAGATCGTTCCCAGCGTCGAAAAACCATGCAGAAAGTCATGCGTTGATCGCAGACGCCCGCTGCCGTTCGTCTCTTTGCCGCGCAGCAGCATGGCAAGGAACATCAGGACCGCTGCGATCCAGCCGCCTGCCGCGAGAAGATGGACGATGCCTGCAGCAAGCCGGACCGCGCCTGCCAAGCCCTCGCCAGCGGCGGCGTGGCCGTTCCATGCCAGCGAAGCGAGTGCGCCGCCCGCCAGCATCGCCCCCAGCGGGAAGGCGGTCTCCACCTTCCCGCGGCGACGATGCCATCCGAGCACGAACATCAGGGCGACCAGCAGCGCGCCTCTCGCCATGGCTGCCCGGCCCGCGGACGTCTCGAGCAGATACCAGCCAAGCGATGCGCGATCAACCTCGGCAAGCGGCATTCCCATGATGCCCGCGGTCTTGAAGACGACATCGAGCCCGGTGAGCACGAGACCGGCTACGGCACCCGCCAATAGAACGCCCATGAGTGACCACCCGGCCAAGGCGTCGGCGAGTGCCGATCGACGCGACCCGTACCAACCGAAGAGTGGAACCCCGAAAAGAACCATGATGACAAGGTATTCCAGGAATCTCAGTGCATAAGCCGACAGGTCGAACATTCGCGACTCCTCAGCGCACCGTGAAGCTGAAGCTGCCCGGCATGGGGTGGTTGTCACCACCGACGGCGCGGTATTCCACGGTATAGACGCCCGGAGTCAGCGGCTGGGGCAACTTGGCACGCAGGGTCTTACCGTTGTTGACGATCTCGGTCGTGAAATTCTCGATCGGCATGGTGGAACTGCCGTGCTTCATGAGCAACTTGAGACGCGACGCCCGCGGAATCAATGTTTCGTTGAACACGAGATCGATCTGGCCCGGCGAAGCCACCACCGCATTTGCCGCCGGTGTGGACTGCTGCAGCGCGGCGTGGGCGTGCGCGATCTGCAGGGAGAACTGCCCAGCCGCAATCGCGAGGACGAGCGCGAAGGAGCGAAGGACGTTTGATGATTTCATAGGGATAAATCCTCATTGCGAATGTGATGCAAAGCCCCGTTCGGCGCCGTGCTGTGTTGGATCCGACAAGCGTTAGGTGTCGGGCTGTCACCGAAACCACGGTTGGTCGGCTTTTGATATTTGAGATGAGGATCCCGCCGCTCAGGCGGGATCCTCGACGCGTCAAGCCGCCATGGCGCTGCAGCTTTCCGCGCAACGGCGACAAACTTCGGCGCAGCGCGCCATCTCCGGGTCGTTCATGGCGTCGCATGCTTCGGCGCACTGGCGGCAGATCTCCGCGCAGGCACTGCAAACCACCGAGTGAGCGCTGGCGCCACGCAACATGGCGTCGGCGCTGGTGGCGCAGATATCGGCACACGTCGCCAGCAGGGCGATGTGCTCCGGGGCTGCGTGGGCACCTCCTTTGCTCAGGCAATAGTTGATGGTCTCAAGGCAAATCGCGTGGCATTGCGTGCAGTTGTCGATGCACTCGTTCATGGCCTGAGACCGGTGGTCTTCGGAATGGTGAGTCATGTGGATCTCCTGCTTCATCGCGGACGAGAATCGGCGCGCCCGCAACACCGCCCCCTGTTGCTCTTGCGGATCAATGCTGTGCGAAGGGTTCGGTGGTTCCGTCGTGATGGACCAGCTCGACCGTATACGGCTGCTGGCGTCCTTCCGGGACCTCCATGCCCGGCGAACCGAGCGGCATTCCGGGCAGGACCAGGCCGCGTGCGTCCGGCTTTTCTTCGAGGAGGCGCTTGATGTCCTCGGCCGGGACATGGCCTTCGATGACGTATCCGTCGACCTCGGCCGTGTGGCAGGAGCCCTTTGCATAGGGGACACCCAGGCGCTCCTTGACCGGACCCAGGTCATCCATGTCATGCACATCCACGGTGAACCCCGCCTTCTTCACGTGGTCGATCCAGCTACCGCAGCACCCGCAGGTCGGGGTCTTGTGGACGGTCATGCGTGGCAGGGCGGCTGGAGTCGCGTCGGCTGTTTCCGGGACGACCTGTGCAGTGGGCGCGATGGTGGATTGCGCGGGTGTAGCCGCTTGGGTGCAGGCACCCAGGCCGGCGACCGCAAAAGCCGCCCACGCCAGTCGGTTCAATCTGCAGGTTTTCATTTCTGGTTCTCCGCTTAGCGCTTGGTCCGCGAAGACCAGTGGATGTGGGCGATCCGCCAACCGTCGGTGGTCTGCTTCAGCACCATGGTCTCGGTGCTCTGGACGGTCAGTGGCTTACCGTCTTTCTGGGCGTGCAGCTCGCTTTCGGTTCCGACCCATGCGAACTCACCAGCGGTGCGTGCACGCTGACGGAGCAGCTGGCGATGGGCGCCCTTGAGGAATGCCGCATCGCTGACTGCGTGATGACCCAGATATTCCTCGCGGCTGCGCTCGGCACCCCCGGACTCGAGGATGAGGACGTCGGCAGCGAGCAGGGCTTCGACCGTGGCCAGATCGCCGCTAGACAGGGCCCTGTTGAAACGCTCCGCTACGGCGACCGCGGCCTCTGCAGTGACTGGGACGTCGACGTCCGCAGATGCCGCGGCAGCGGGGTGATGTGCGTGCGGCTGTGTCGCCTGCGCCATTGCGGGGGACACGACGGCCAGTGCCAGTGCGAGGGTGAACGAGATTGCTGTTGCGTTCATTGCGTGGGCTCCAAGGAGATCAATGGGTGTGCGCATGGCCGTCATCGGCCACGGGCGTGTGTGGTGCAGGGTGCGACTCCACCTTGCCGTCGGGATGGCCGTGGCTCACCAACCCGACTTCCGTGTCGCTGGGTGTCGGGCCGTGGTGATCGTCGTCCACGCCCGGCGGGTGCGCATGCGGCATGGAGTTGTTGCCCGGCTCGAATAGGGCAGGGTGATCCTCGGCCTTTTCGTCGTCATGGTGGCCTTGCGTCTCGCCGCCGCCATGCGAATGACCATCACTGCTGGCCACCAACGCCTGGTAACCGGCCTTGTCCAGCGTGGGCAGCTTCTGCAGGAAGGCCGACATGTTCCAGATGAACTCATCGTCCATGCTGCCGCCCCACGCGGGCATGCCGCTGGCCTTGATGCCGTGCTTGATCACCCAGAACGCCTCAGCTGGAGCGACCGACTGTTTGCTTAGGTTCGGTGGCGCGGGGTACAGGCCCTTGCTCATCTCGGTGGCCGCCGCCTCTGGCGAAAGATGGCAGGTCACGCACATGGCGTTGTAGTTGCCCGCACCCTGGCGGATACGCTCAGGATCATCCAGGTTCGTGGGCACCTGAAGCTTGGCGGCGCGCACCTCAATGGAACGCTCGCGCGCCGTTTCAAGTAGCGCATACACCGGGCGACTATGCGGATCGTCGGCGGCCACGTTGTACACGCCCAGAGAGACCGTGGCAGTTGCCGCGACCGCAACCAATCCCACGCCGGCACCGAGCCATACCCACATCCTTTTGTTGGATTTCATTGTCAGTTCCCCTTAGAACCAGGTACGAAGGCCGATGACCAAGCGCGTGTCTTCAAAGGACTCGCCATGCTCGCGTCGCATGTCTGCGGTATTGCCAAACGCGCGCTCGTACACCACGCCGATGTAGGGAGCGAACTTTCGGGTGAACTCATAACGAAGTCGTAGCCCCGCCTCAGCGGTACTCAGACCCGAACCTATCCCGCGCAATGGATCGTTCTTGCCATAGGCGGTGACTTCCACCAGCGGCTGCAAGATCAGCCGGTTGGTTAGCAGCAATTCGTACTCGGCCTCGACATTGGCGGCAGTCTGGCCCCCTTCGCCGAGATAGGCTGTGGCGGACACTTCGAACTTCATCGGCGCCAAGCCCTGTACACCGATAGCGGCGAAGTTTTGAGATGCCCCAGGCTTGAAGTCATGACGCACACCGGCCACCACATCCCACCACGTGGAGATACTGCGGCCGTAGAGCACTTCCAGATCAGCCGACTCGGTCTGACCATCCGTGCGTTCGCCTTCACTGCGGAGCCAGACGCGATTGAGGTCCGTACCGATCCAAGCCTGGCCCTCCCAGCCCAGCCCGGTGCCCGGATCGGCATCCCAGGCTTCCAGGCGATTGAGCAGCACGTAGCTCTTGATCGAGTTGTCATGCACCGGATGCGCGTGTTCCGGCGCGATGGCCGCCTTGCGATCCGCGTCCGTCACCGCGGGTATCGGGGTGCGCGGCTGCGTTGGCACTGCAGGCCCGTGTCCCATCTGACTGTGGTCCATGCCCTGCATCGACTGTGTCTGCGCTTTGGGCGTTGCGGGCGTGCTCGGAGGCGCGCCGTGCCCCATCTTGGAATGGTCCATCCCCTGCATCGCAGGCGTGGCCGTACTAGAGGTGTCGGCTGCAGCGGGTTGTGCCATCTGACTGTGATCCATGCCCTGCATCGACTGCGCCTGTGCTGTGGGCGCCGCAGGTGTGCTCGCGGGCGAGACGTGCCCCATTTGCGAATGGTCCATGCCCTGCATGGCAGGCTCGGCTGCTTTAGCCTGCGGCGCGGCGTGGCCCATCGTCGCATGATCGATCGTCGCTTCGCTCGGCTTGGCCGGTGTTGCAGGCTTTTGGGCTGGCGCAGGTTTTGATGTCGGCGCCTGTTGTGCAGAGTGATCCTGAGTCTGGGTCTGCGCGCCCTGCTCCATCGGCATGGAGCCGTGCTGCATGGATTGGGCGCTGGCCGCATTGGCCAGGGCCAGCGAGATAGCCAGCGTCAGCGCAGTCAGGGTGGTATCGCGTCTATTGATGTTCATTCGTCGACCCTCACCGTGCGCATCATTCCGGCTTCCATGTGATAAAGCAGGTGGCAATGGAACGCCCAGCTGCCCAACGCATCGGCACGCACGCGATACGTGCGTCGGCTACCCGGCGGCATATCCACCGTGTGCTTGCGCACCATGAAGTTGCCGTTGTCGTCCTCCACGTCACTCCACATGCCGTGCAAATGGATGGGATGGGTCATCATCGTGTCGTTAACCAATACGATGCGCATACGCTCGCCGTAGTTCAGCCGCAGCGGCTTGACATCGGAGAACTTCTGACCGTTGAAGCCCCAGGAGAATTTCTCCATATGTCCGGTCAGATGCAGCTCGATCTCGCGACCGGGGTCGCGTCCGTCAGGGTCTTCAAAGGTGCTCTTGAGCATGGAATACGTCAGTACATGACGGCCGTTATCGCGCAGGCCATTACCCGGATCATCCAAGCGCGAACTCACGCTCATGGCCTGGTTGTCCAACAGGGGATTGTTGGTCTCGCTGGCAGGGTGTGATTGCATGCCCCCGTGCTGCATGCCTGCCATGGCACCATCGCCGGCGGCGGGCATCGCATGGCCTGCATGGGCCGAGGTCGCGTTACCGCTGGCAGGTGGGGTCATGCCAGGCATGCCCATGGCCGCACCACAGCCGCCTTCCATGCCCTTGCTGCCGCCAGACATATCCATCGATCCATGATCCATGCCCATGTCTGCCATCGTCAGCAGCGGCCGGGGATCCACAGACGGAACGGGCGCGCGTAATCCTTCGCGCACGGCGAGCGTGCCGCTGACGTAGCCGGTGCGACCGGAGTCTTGGGCAAAGATGGTGAATGCGTCCTGCCCGGAGGGCTCCACGATCACATCGAAGGTTTCTGCTACCGCGATGCGGAACTCGTCGACGGAAACCGGATGGACATACAAGCCATCTGCTGCCACCACGGTCATCTTTAGCCCCGGAATACGCACATCGAAGTACGTCATGGCAGAGCCATTGATGAAACGCAGGCGCACCTTCTCGCCACTGCGGAACAAACCGGTCCAGTTGCCCAGCGAGGTCGTGCCGTTCATCAGGTAGGTGTAGGTGTTGGCGTTGACGTCGGACAGATCCGTGGGCGTCATCCGCATCACGCCCCACATCTTGCGATCTTCCAACGTGGCCGACAGGCCGTTGCGCTTCACATCGCGCGCAAAATCGCCGACCGTGCGCTTGTAGTAATTGTCATGGCCCGGCATCTTCTTCAAACGATCGAACAGGGCCGTCGGGTCCAGGTCTGTCCAATCGCTCAGCATCACGACGTAGTCGCGATCGAAGCTGAAGGGCTCCGGCTCCAATGGGTCGATGATGATCGGGCCATAGAGCCCGGCTTGTTCCTGGAACCCCGAGTGGCTGTGGTACCAGTAGGTGCCGCCCTGATGCAGGGTGAACCGGTAGTGGTAGGTCTCACCACGTCCGATACCGTCAAAGCTCAGGCCCGGCACGCCGTCCATGTTGGCCGGCAAAATGATGCCGTGCCAATGGATGGAGGTGTCCGCGCCATGGAGGGAGTTAGCGGGCAATGCATTGGAGACACGCAGGTTGACCGTGGTGCCTTCCCGCCAACGCAGCAACGGCGCCGGAACGGACCCATTGACGGTGATCGCGGTGCGGGTCTTGCCGGTGAAGTTCATCGGCGTCTCGCCGATGGTTAGGTCAAACTCGGTGCCCGATAGTACGTTGGGTTGTCCCGGGCCCTTGAGCGCCCAACTGGCTTTGGGCCAGAAACCTAATCCTGCGACTGCGCCTCCCAAGGCCAAGCCCTGGACAAATCGCCGCCGCGAAGGTAGCAGCGGCGGTCCACCGTGTGGACCACGAAAATCATCATGCGACATGAAAATGCTCCAAGCGTCGTGTTGCCACCGGCGGGCGGTGGTACAGAGCGGGCGGCTGGCCTATAAATAGGCATGCAAGCCACACCAACGGCGCCATTGCGGCGCTTAGGGACGCTTAGCCGATCGGTGGTCGGATCAGATGAGGCAAGGCAGGTGCCGCATGCCCTAGGGGCAGCGGCATGACATCCAGGCCCAAGGCCAGTTGCACCGAAACATGCAGGCGCGCCGGAAGTGCGCTCGCGCACGCGTGTACGCAGGCGCACCGGCACGCAGAAGACTTGCAACAGTCGGGACCGGCATGGTCGCCATGCCCAGTGCCAGCCCTTTCAATCGAGGTGGCATCGGGATGATTCTCAGCACTGTGATGGGCGACGCAGTCTTCGTCGCCTTGCACCGCGGCAGCCACTTCGCTGGCCTGCGCTTCCATGGCCGGGTTCATACTGATCGACGCAAATGCCGACCACGCGCCGTTAAGCACGAGCATGACGATCAGGAGCAGTCGCAGTAGAAGTGAGGAGGCTGACACGGGCGACATTGTAAATCACTTTAGACAAGGCGCGTGTGTATCGGTCGTGAACAAAATCTCAAGTAGGCCTGAGATGCCGCCACTTGTCAGTCGCACTAGTCACGGCCACTGCAGCTCCCTCCAGGAGCGCCCAATGGGCGGGTTGAGGCGAAGGGTTGCCCATAGGGCTAGCGCTTGTTCGGTTTACTTCTCGGGTGTGGCCTCGATCAGCTTCACCAACTCCCGCTTCTGCTGCTTGCTTAGCGAGCCCCAGCGCAGGAGCAACTTGGCCAGCAGATCATCGTCGGTGTAAAGGAAGGCGGCGGGGATCCCCAACGCTTGGGCCAACCGCTTAGCAGTCTCCAGCTTGGGCTCGTGCTTGCCACGTTCGTACTGGTTGACTCGGGGGCTGGCCACGTAAGGATCCAGACCGGCCCGGATGCCCAACTCCTTCTGCGACAAACCCGTGTGCAGGCGGGCTTGTTGGAGGCGTCGAGCGAAGGTCGGTGTTGAGTCGACGGACAAAGTCACGCGCACCCCCCATGGAAACCCCATAAGGATGGCGGATGTGGGGTTAAGCCGAGATACGTGCAAAAATGCCCCCCAGAATTTTTTTTTCTTCCGTGAAATCATTTGGTTGCCGGATTTTTGTTGGTACCTGAACTGTCGGCGCGATCGGGCCGCAACTGCGCCAGCAACTGCTCCAAGGTGTCCTGGCGCACACCGGCACGCAACGCTTCGGCCTCGGCTTGTTCACGCCGTTCTCGCTCCTTGGCCAAGTCGGCGTGAGCATTGGCCAGCTTGACCCGTGCGCTCTCCAACGCTTGGGCGTCCTGGGTCCAGCGTGCCAGCAAGGCCTGGTACTCCGCAGCCGTAAGCCGCAGCGCGTCCAGCTCCTTCCGCTGGTCGTCCGCAGCTTGCCGCACCTGCGCCAGTTCCCTCTCTAGGCGGCTGTGGCGTTCCAGCCACTGCCCGTTGTCGCGGTTGAGCTGAACCAGTTCGTGGTTCTTGGCGGTCAGCGCCTCGTTGGCCTGGCGCAGCGCGACCTGCAGTTCCTGCACCTGGTGCTCGTGGCGGCGCTGTTCCTGTTCGCGTTGGTCCTTGACCGAGGTGCGGTAGTGCTCCAACGCCTCGCGAGCATGCTGGTGCTTCTGCTCCAGCGACTGGGCATGCGCCTCGTGCTCCGCCAGCCGCGCGGTCAGTCCCGCGATCCGTTCGCCGAGCTGCGCGACCTCGGTGACCCGTTCGGCCAAGGCCTGCTGGGCTGCGGCGTGGGTCGTCTTTTCTTCGCGTAAGGCAGTTTCAATGCGCTGAAGCTGCGCGCTCAGCGTGGACGCCTCCTGCTGGGTGCGTTCCAGCGCCTCGCTACGCTCCTGCAAGTGCGCTTCGAAGCGCTGCCGGGCCTCGGCGATTACAGCCTCGGCCTCCTCGTGTAGGCGACCGGCAAGCCGACCGACCAGGTCCTGTAGCGCGTCGCTGACCGCGACCTTGGCGCCAAGGCCTTGCCCTTCATCTTCTTCCAGCTCCTTCAGGTAGCGGTGAATGGTTGTCTTGGAGCCGGTGTTGCCCAGCGCCACCCGCACCGCGTCCACCGACGGGTGTTTGCCCTGTGCCCGCAGCGCATCGCGGGCCTTCTGGATGTCGCTCTTGTACAAGCCGCCGCGTGCCATCGCACTCTCCGACTATTTCGTAATGTATTACATACCACGTAATTACATACCAATCAAGTTACACTACTCGCCGAGTACGGGTCGTATCTAAAGGCGGGATAATGTGGAATTATCCCGCGTAACCAGCGTTTCGGCCATTTCAAGTCGTCAAAACAGTACGAAACCGCCCAAGGCTGGCGATCCCTGGGTAGTATGGCCCAGAGCGGAAAGGAGGCCAGCCGGGGTGCAAGCAGGCGCCGCCACCGAACTCGTTGGCCATCAAAGGACTGTGCATGCCGATCGAACGTATCGTCATCGACAATTTCAAGTCGTTTCGCCATCTGGACCTGCCCCTCAACGCCCACATGAACCTGGTGGTGGGCGACAACGAGGTCGGTAAGTCCACCCTGCTGGAGGCCATCCACGTGGTGGTCACCGGGCAACTGCATGGGCGCAATCTCGCCTACGAGCTCACGCCCTACCTGTTCCACCAGCCCGCGGTGCAGGAATATCTGGCGACCCTTGCTGCAGGCACGCCGGCTTCGCCGCCACGGATCTCCATCGAAGCCTATCTGGGCGCAGATGTCGCGCTGGCGTCGTTGCGCGGCACCAACAACTCCCTGCGCTTGGATACCGCCGGCATCCGGCTGCTGGTCGAGCTCAACGACGACTACCGCGAGGAGTTCAACGCCTACCTGCAGCAGCACCAGGGTGCGGTCAGCCTGCCGGTGGAGTACTACACGGTGCGCTGGTATTCCTTCGCCAACAATGGCGTCACCGCTCGCAGCATTCCGTTCGATTCGACCATCATCGACACTCACGGCATCAAGACCTTGTCCGGTGCCGATCGCTATATCGCCGGCATCATCGATCAGGCACTGACGCCTGCGCAGCGCGTCTCGCTGTCGTTGAGCTTCCGCCGCATGCGGCAGAGTTTTTCCGAAGAGGCGGACGTGGCGGCCATCAATGCGTACCTGACCGAGCACACCGGGGACATCAGCCACCGGGCGCTGACGGTGGGTGTGGACACATCGCCGCGCTCAACATGGGAAACCAGCTTGTCACCTTACCTGGATGAGCTCCCGTTCACCCAGGCCGGCAAGGGTGAGCAAAGCGCGGTGAAGATGAAGCTGGCGATGCACGCGGCCGGCGCTGCCCACGTGCTGCTGATCGAGGAGCCGGAGAACCATCTGTCCTATTCCAGCATGACCCAGCTGATCGACAAGATTGCGGCCCTCTCCACCGCCCAGCAGGTGATCATCGCCACCCACAGCAGCTTCGTGTTGAATAAGCTGGGCGTGGACAACGTGATCCTGTTCAGCGCGCAGGGCCAGATGAAGCTGGACCAGCTGCCGAGCGATACCCATGACTATTTCATGAAGCTGCCGGGCCACGACACGCTGCGATTGATCCTGGCCAAGCAGGCGATCCTGGTGGAAGGCCCTTCCGACGAGCTGATCGTGCAGCGCGCCTACAGCGACCACCATGGCGTGGCGCCGATGGCTCGCGGCGTAGACATCATTTCGGTCAAGTCGCTGGCATTCAAGCGCTTCTTGCAGATTGCAGATCGGCTGAAAATCCAGGCCAAGGTGATCACCGACAATGATGGCGATATCGCCGTTGTGCAGGAGCGCTATGCCGAACACATCAACGCGATCTATTACGATTCCGACGAAAGCGCCCCATCGCTGGAAGAGCAGCTGATCAAAGCCAACTCGCTGGCCGAACTCAATACCGTGCTGGGCAAGACGTTTGCCGATGAGGTGGCGCTGCTCAAGTACATGAAGGGCCATAAGACCGATACGGCCCTGGCGATCTTCAACAGCCCGCACTCGATCAGGTTCCCGGACTATGTCCAGCGCGCCATCACCTAACCGGGTCCTGCTTTCGGCGGCCGGCTCGGGCAAGACCACCTTGCTGGTCCGGCAGGCCCTGGAGCGGCCTGGGCGTCGCATCGCGATTGTCACCTACACGCTGGAGAATCTAGAAGAGATCCGGCGCTCGTTTGAGGTCCACGCCGGTGCGGTCCCCGTGCATGTCACTTTGCACAGCTGGTATGGCTTCCTGCTGTGCCAGTGCATCCGCCCGTACCAGGCAGCGCTTTGCCCTGAGCCTCGCATCGAGACCATCCTGTTCGTAGAAGGTGTCACCAATAACAGGGCCCCACGCACCCAGGTGGCGCGCCACTACTTGGCAGGCAACCGGATGTATTCGGACCGGGCGGCCGATTTCGCTGTGCGCTGCGATGAGCTCACCCAAGGTCAGGTCATGGCACGCCTGGCGGCCATGTACGACGAGCTCTACATCGACGAAGTTCAGGACCTCGCCGGCTTTGATCTGGATCTGGTCGAGCGGCTGTTGAAGAGCGGCATTGCCATCACGTTGGTGGGTGATACGCGGCAGGCGACGTATGCCACCAACTATGCTCAAAGGCACAGCCAGTATCGTGGACCCAATCTGGCAGCGCTGTTTCAGATTTGGGAGGCGGACGGCTTATGCCAGCTGGATCACCGCCTCATCAGCCTTCGCTGCGTCCAGGCCCTGTGCGATATGGCGGACACGCTCTATCCGCAGATGCCGCGAACCCAATCAGGCAATGGCGAGGTCACCGGGCACGATGGCATCTACCTCGTCGCTCCAGCGGATGTTGAAGCGTACATGCAGGAGTTTGCGCCCACCGTGCTCCGGCATGACCGGCGGCAAGCGTGCGACGGACTACCGGCCGTGAACTTTGGGCAGTGCAAGGGCCGCACCTACAGCCGGGTCCTCATCTTTCCGAACGGCCCGCTGACACAGTACCTGCGCACGGCAGATGCAGCGCGTATCACCGCCCCACCAAAGTACTACGTGGCCTTCACCCGGGCGCGGCAAAGCGTGGCCTTTGTGTATGCCGGCGCGTGCGCGTTGCCGGGTTATCAGCTCTATGCGCCCGCCAACGCAGACGCATAGAGCCACGGGCGATCACATTTTCTTCAAGGGCGCCGCGGTGGGCTGTGGTGGCACCGGACCCGGGTCGTTGAAGCACAGCATGACCTGATCGATGTCAAATTGATCGGCCAGCACGCGGGCGATCACCGCATGCACCAGGTCCAGGTCGACCGAGGGCGCAGCGACGGTGATGGTGGCCGCGATCGCACGACCGCGCTCTTTGGCGGGGACTAGGCGCAGGTCATCCACCGCTTTCACGCCGGGGTCGGTAAACATCGCCGTACGCACTTGTTCCAGCTCGGCTTCATTCATGTTGGCGGTGACTCCAGGGAATGTGATTGTCAGGCGGGATAGGTCTGAATCTTGCAATCAAAAAACACCGGCCTTGCCAGCAAGGTTGGTAGGCGGGGGACAGGCTCCGGCCGATGACGACTGTCGCCAGCGACCGCTGCAACCCTGAGCGCGCATCTTTGAGGCTCCGGTGGGCTTCGGGCGCATTGAAACCAGAAGTCGCCACCACGGACCTACCTCGGGGTATTGCTTCCGGCCGGTAGAAGACCTCCACAAACGTGATCTCGATGCGCCACCTCTCACAGAGCGAGACTGACGACGGGTGGTCCCATCCGCCCTTGCGTCATATTTGTCGCGCTCGCAGTTGTCAAGAATTAGCCTCCATGATTTGGATTGGTTGATCGGATCCTATTTCCTGCGAGGCTTGGACCGAAGCCCCGGTGGTCTGCGTTGCTTAATAGGTTGCTTCAATCTCCACCGGCTCCATTCACTAGTAGATCCTTCAGCTATGAAGGTGACCAGAACCCACTTCAGTAAGGGAGAGAACCCCACCTCAGCATCACGAAGCAGGTTGGCCCAATACCTTCCGACTAGGAAGGAGAATAGACTCATGGCAGTGACAGACGATGCGAACCACGGCCAACTGATGTCACTGACGTTCGCTTGGATGCCTTTCTTGTACATGTAAACTGCAAACACCAGAGCAGCGCACTGCATCGAGATCACAACCGCGGTCGGCGTCGCCCGGGCTCTGTGGAGGGCGGCGGCGAAGAGAGTCTCCGCAAACGAGAAGCCGATCAGCAATAGAGCTGCACTCAGCATCGCTGGACCGAACTCCGCAATTCCGGCGAGTGACAGCACGATTGGAAGGAATGCAAAGGGGAGTGGCTCCAAGCAGAGGGTTGGATAGAATTTCACGAACAGTGGCCATCTCTTTACCGCGACCAGAATGATGTCTTGCATCATCGCAACTACCAATGCAGCAGCCGCACTCGTTAGCGCAATCGACACCGGTATCCAAAACATCATCTCTTCTGATGCCGGCGCGAAGGGCACCATGGCCGCTGCGCCCCAAATCGCTGCGGCCAAGAACGCGCCAATTGGGAGTGCGGCTGGCTTCCACATGGTCATACTCTGATCAGAATACGTGGCCAAATAGTCAGGCGCTCAAGGTCTGCACTGACGGCTCTGCAGCCATGTCTACGCCTCACCGTCATAGGGCCTCCCTTCCCCGGGGGGGGGGCATAGGCCTTGATGGCGGTATCAGTCGATACCCAACCCGCGGCAGCGTCTGGATCATCTTTTCCTCAAACGGACCATCAATGCTTCGCCGCAGGCTGGACATCTGTGATCGCAGAAGATCCCCGTCGGGCAGGTCGTCACCCCAGAGAGTGTGCTCAAGCTGCCGCCTGGTCACAGCGGCAGGACTTGCCCGCATCAGCGCTTCAAGGAGCTTCCTGCAAGCTGGGTACAGATGCAGTCGTTTTCCAGCCCGTGTGGCCTCCAACGTTCTCAGGTCCAACGTGAGCTCTCCGATCAGCAGCCGCCTCCTTGTTACGCGTCCCTCCGTACGGGAAACCAACGCCTCTAGGCGAACTTCGAGCTCCGGGAGCTCAAAAGGCTTGGTCACATAGTCATCTGCACCGGAGCGGAAAGCGATGATTTTGTCCGAGAGCGCAACCTTTGCAGCCAACATCACAACAGGAACTGAAACACCGTGATTCAACCGCAGCCTTCTCAGAACCTCCGGGCCTTCCATGCGAGGAAGCATCCAATCAAGAATGACTGCGTCGTAACCATTGGACGCCGCAAAGTGAAGGCCGGCGATGCCGTCCCCGATGGTATCAAGCTGATGCCCTCGGGCCTCGAAGTAGGCCAGAATCTTCAAAGCGACTTCTCGATCGCGCTCAATCACTAGAATTCGCATGTCACGACTGACGGAAGCCAAGGAGCCTCAGCGCATTGAATACAACCAACAAGGTTGAACCTTCATGCACTGCCACAGCCGGTCCAATGCCAAGACCTAGGATGGTCGCAGGAACCAACAACGCTACGACGCCCAGGCTCACATACACGTTCTGACGGATCACCCGTTTCGTGCGTCGACTAAGCGCTACAGAGAATGCAACCTGTCTCAAATCCTCAGACATAAGCGCGACGTCGGCAGTCTCCAGCGCTACGTCCGAAGAGGCGGCACCCATTGCAATTCCGACGCTGGCACTAGCCATTGCGGGTGCGTCATTCACACCGTCGCCGACCATTGCCACTCGCTCCGTCTCCTTCAACTGACGTATTGCCTTCACCTTGTCGTCAGGCATGAGATTTCCCCATGCCTCGTTTAGACCCACGTCCGTTGCCACGGCTTGAGCTACAGTCTGGTGGTCGCCAGAGATCATGATCATTCGTTGGATGCCCAAGCGCCTTAGCTTGTCCAGGGCTTCACGCGCCTCTGGCCGGGGCGTATCCATAAGGCCGATGACACCTAGGTCGCGATCACCTAGGCGAACGGCCATCGTGGTTCTGCCGGCGTTACGGAGCTCCTCAATGGCAGACTCCGCACCCGCGGATAGAGCGCCAATGCCGTCGTTACCGAACATTTCTGCCTTTCCTATCCACACGTCAATGCCGTTCACCTTCGCCTGAACGCCTCTTCCAGCGAAGTTAGCGAGGTCTGTCGCTACCATGACCGGTCCATCGCCCAGGCGAGTATTACCATCTCGAACGATAGCTGCGGCCAAAGGGTGGTCACTTAAAGCCTCGACGGCGACGGCAACGTGAAGCAGTTCCTGCTCTGTCGTTCCCTGCATCACTTTGATGTCGGTAATTCGCGGCTTGCCTTCAGTGAGCGTTCCAGTCTTGTCGAACGCGATGGCGCGGATCATTCCTAGCTCTTCGAGTGGCGCCCCACCTTTGATGAGCACACCACCACGTGCCGCTCTTGCGATGCCCGCCAGAACAGCACTTGGCGTGGCTATGGCCAGTGCACAGGGGCTCGCTGCCACCAAAACTGCCATAGCACGATAGAAGCTGTCACGGAATGGCTCATCAACCACAACCCAGGAGAAAAGGAGGAGCACAGCCAGAATCAACACCGCGGGAACGAATACTCTCTCGAACTTGTCCGTGAAGCGCTGCGTGGGCGACTTCCTAGTCTCAGCCTCACTTACCATCTTGACGACGCGGGCCAGTGCCGATTCGCCTGATCGACGCGTGACTTCAACCTCCAGGGCGCCGGAGCCATTGATAGTGCCGGCGAAAACACGTGACTCCATTACCACCGAATCAGGTCGATCCCGTGCTAGAGCAGCGTCATTGACTGCCAGCTTATCAACCGGGATGCTTTCCCCGGTGACAGGGGCTTGGTCAACGCTGCTAGCCCCTTTGATAACGAATCCGTCCGCCGGCATCCGGTCATTGGGACGTACGACCACCACATCTCCAGGTATCAACGATTCAACCTGGACTTCCACGACCTGCCCATTCCTCAGCACCCTGGCAGTTTCTGGGGCAAGCTTGGCGAGAGCTTCTATCGCACGTTTAGCCCGGCCCATCGCGTAGTGTTCAAGGG
The DNA here is from genome assembly GCF_056393115.1 of Stenotrophomonas sp. Steno-Z10-BAI. Classification (NCBI taxonomy): domain Bacteria; kingdom Pseudomonadati; phylum Pseudomonadota; class Gammaproteobacteria; order Lysobacterales; family Lysobacteraceae; genus Stenotrophomonas; species Stenotrophomonas sp. Steno-Z10-BAI. The sequence goes on from NZ_JBWJOZ010000002.1 coordinate 547,589, forward strand.
CGTGACCGAGACTGAAGAGGAACAGAAGCAAGGCGCCTTCGGCCCATGCGCCGAGCGCGGCTGCGCCTGCCGCTGCAACCAGCATCAGCGTATCGATCTCAAAGCGCTTCAGCTTGATGTTCCCGATCGCCTCGCCAAGCGTGAACCAGCCGCCAAAGACGTAGGCTGCTACGTAAAACGCTGTGGGGATCCAGGGCGTTTGGGTCAACCCAAGCTTTTCAATCGCAAATCCCACGATCAGGAGCAGGCCGCAAGCAAGTGAGAAGATCAGCTCACTATTGCCACCTAGCGTGCCCCCGTGGGAATGACCGGGGTCCTGTCGGTCCTTGTGATCGTGTCCTTCGTGCTGATCCTTCAAATCTCCCCTCGGACTCGGTGGCTCTTGCGCTACACCCAGCGCCTCAAGCTTCGCTCTCAGCTCCGCCTCGCCTGTCTTGGCTCTCTCGTACTCGATGCTTATGCCACCAGCTGGGCTGGTGGTGGCTTCAATGACGCCTGGTACGGCCTGCACTTGCGCCGCAATTGTCCTTGCCTTTCGTGCGTGAACGGCCGAACCAAGCTCCAAGAAAAGGTGGCCATACCGATCACCCAACTCAATGCCCACGGATGCCGCCACCTCTCGCACTCGCTGAAGCGAGACGATCTCGGGGTCGTAATGAATGCAGAGCGTTCCGAGAGCTTCGTCGCTACCCTCGCGAATGTGCACGCGCGATACTCCCTCCATGTCCTGAAGACCAGCGACCAGCCTCTGGACGCAGCTGTCGTCCCGAGAGACACCTGGGAGTATTACTGGCAGTTCGAGTTCTGTGGTCAGGTTCATTTGTTCCCTCCAACGTCATAAAAATGGAACGGGAAGTCCGGCAGGCAGATGCTCTGCCGGGCCCAAACACTCCATCATTCAGTGGACAGTTTCCGGTTGCCCTTTCGGGCCTGCCTTGGCCAAGCGCCCCGCAAATGTCGGCAGCACAAGAAGTGTCAGTACTGTTGCGGTCAACAGGCCGCCAATGACCACCGTGGCGAGAGGCTTCTGCACCTCAGCACCAGATCCACTCGCAATAGCCATTGGAATGAAGCCAACGATCGCCACCAGCGCGGTGGTCACCACCGCGCGAATTCGGCTGCCGGCACCGTTCATTGCAGCGATCAATGGACTGTCACCTGCATCAAGCCTCTCTCTGATGGCTTGCATGAGCACCAATCCATTCAGGGTCGCAACACCCGATACCGCGATGAATCCGACGGCGGCAGATACCGAGAACGGCATACCACGCACCAGCAACGCGAGAATTCCGCCAACCAGGGCCAGTGGGACGCAGGTGAACACCAGGCCCGCCTCCTTTGCGCTGCCCAATGCCATGAACAGCAGGCTGCCGATCAATAGGAAGACAATCGGAACAACTGTCATGAGTCGCTTTTCAGCCCGCTGCAAGTTCTCGAACTGACCTCCCCACGTCATGTGGGCGCCCGGCGGAAGCTGTACGTCCTTCACCGCCGCCTGGGCCTCTCCAACAAACCCGCCCAAGTCACGACCGCGAACATTTGCCTGCACCACCACACGACGGCTTCCATTGTTTCGACTGATCTGGTTCGGCCCCTCGCTGATCTCAATGCGTGCGACAGAGGAGAGCGGCACGATGCCCCCAGTTGGAGTTGCAATCGGCAGTGACGCGAGCTGATCGGGGTCATTGCGTGCATCGTCGCCGAGGCGCACAACAACATCGAACCGGCGGTCGCCCTCGAAGATCTTGCCTGCCGCAGCGCCGCCAATACCGGTTGAAAGCGCGTCGCTCACGTCCGCTGCCGTGAGGCCATACTGCGCAGCTGCAAGATGATCGATTGCCACATTGAGCGTGGGCAGGCCGGAAATCTGTTCAACACGGACATCCGCTGAGCCCTGGACATTCCTCAGCTTCAGCGCGACCTGATCGGCAACAGCTTGCAGTTGCTCGAAGTTGTCGCCGTAGATCATGACGGCCAGGTCCGTACGCACGCCTGAGATCAGCTCATTGAAGCGCAGCTCGATGGGCTGGCTGAATTCAAAGCTGTTGCCTATCTGCGAGGCGGCGATCTTCTCAAACCTTGCAATCAGATCCTCCTTGCTCAGGGAAGAGTCTGGCCACTCCTTTCTCGGTTTAAGTACGATCACACTGTCGGAGATGTTGGTCGGCATGGGGTCGATAGCTGCTTCTGCAGTACCGGTCCGCGAGAAGACCGTCACAACCTCTGGTTCAGCAGCAATGGCCTTCTCCAGCGCCAATTGCATAGCCAACGATTGCTCAAGCGACGTAGATGGCACACGCAACGCTTGCATAGCGAGATTTCCCTCATCAAGCGTTGGCATGAACTCTCGACCCAGCATCGTAAAGCCGACCACGCCCATTGCGAGCATCACGAGGGCGCCAGCGAACACTGCCTTGGGCCTACGAATCGCCGCTTGGATCACCGGTTCGATGCGGCCGCGCAGGACGCGGATGATGGCTGTCTCATGTTCTTCGTCCTGGTCGCCCTCGTGTCCTTCCTTCTTCGCGTGGAGCTTGGGCTCCCTGACCAGCAGGGCAGCCATCGCCGGTACGAAGGTAAAGGAGAAGATGAATGCGCCAACGAGGGCGAGCATGAAGGTGGCGGCCATCGGGTGGAACGTCTTGCCTTCCACACCTTCCAAGGTAAGGATCGGTGCGAACACCAACAGGATGATCACCTGACCGAAGGCTGCAGGACGCGCCATCTTCCTCGCCGAGTCGGCGGCTACACGCAGTCGCTCCATGGCATTGAGGGGTCGGCCAAGTTCGGCACGCCGCTTGCCAAGCATCAGCAGGGTGGACTCGATCACAATTACCGCGCCATCTACAAGGATTCCGAAGTCCAGCGCACCCAAGCTCATCAGGTTGCCGCTGATACCGAACTTGTTCATGCCGATAACAGCGAACAGGAACGACAGCGGAATGACCAATGCGGTGATGGCTGCCGCACGCAGGTTGCCCAGGAGCAGGAACAGCACAACTACGACCAGCAGGGCACCTTCGGTCAGGTTCTTGGCGACAGTCTTGACAGTGGAGTTAACCAGCACACTACGGTCCAGCACTGGCTCTGCGAAGATATCGGCGGGCAGAGATTCATTGACCTGTGCCAGGCGCTCAGCTGCAGCTTGAGCGACGGTGCGGCTGTTGCCGCCGGCGATCATGAGCGCCGTGCCCAGTACCGCCTCATGACCATTTCGGCTAGCTGCACCAAGCCGTGGGGCGCGCCCCATACCGACCTCGGCAACATCGGCCACCCGGATGACCACACCGTCCTTGGTGGCAACGGGCGACTGAGCCAAGTCGTCGGTCGTAAGGGCAAGGCCGTCGGCCCGAACGACCAGGCCTTCGCCCGCACGCTGGACGAATCCGGCGCCAGCCTGGACGTTGGAGCGTTCCAGTGCTTGGACCAGATCGGCCAGACCCAAGTTGTATGCCGCCAGTCGAGCGCTGTCGGGGTAGATGCCGTATTCCTTGACGTACCCACCCACCGTATCAACACCGGCCAGGCCGGGGCTGGAGCGCATCTGTGGTGCGATGATCCAGTCCTGGACAGTACGCAGGTACGTTGCGCGCTCCTGGGCGGTTCCAAGACGATCGCCCTCTGGTGTCAGGTAGACCTCACCCTCTTGCCAGCCAGCCTGGCCGGGCTTGGCCAGCTTCTTGGGGTCGAATGGCTTGAAGTCCACCGTCCACATGAGAACCTCGCCCAGCCCGGTTGTAACCGGGGAGAGCATGGGGGACACGCCCTCGGGCAGATCTCCGGCAGCCTCCCGCATCCGCTCTGCCACCTGCTGGCGGGCGAAATAGATGTCGGTCTGATCAGTGAAGATCGCGGTGACCTGAGAGAAGCCATTGCGTGATAGGGAGCGAGTGGTGTTCAGACCTGGGATGCCGGCCAAGGCCGTCTCCAGAGGATAGGTGACCTGGCGTTCAATCTGCTCCGGAGTAAGGGCAGGTGCGATGGTATTGATCTGAACCTGGCGGTTGGTGATATCTGGTACAGCATCGACTGGCAGCTTGCTCAGTTGGAACAAGCCAAAGCAGGCAATCGAAGCAGCCAGAAACACCACGAGCCAACGGAACTTGACCGCTGCTTCAATGATGATCTTGAACATGGTGTATGAGTTCCCTTAGTGGCCGTGCTCGGCTTCGCCCTTGGCCAGTTCGGCCTTGAGCAGGAAGGCATTGGCGCCTACGAGGCGCTCACTACCTGTCAGACCGTTAAGGATTTCGATTCGATTACCTGCACGACGGCCAGCGAGTACCGGCGTTGCCTTAAAGCCTCCCTCGACAGCAACGAACACAACACTTCTGCCATCAACGCTTTGGACCGCATCCGCCGGGACGCTCATGCCTTCAGCTGCGCCATCGGCGATGATGACGGCCGAAACGGGGGAGCCGGCCGGTGGCAACTTCTCCGAAATTGGTTTGGCGCGAATGGTCGCGGTGCCTCCCTGCTGCATCACATTCGCAGCGGCGGCAATCACCTCAGCTTCGAAGCTTCCGCCCGGGCCAGTCACTTCCAGCTTCATTCCGGGCACCGCGAGAGTGGCCAGTGCTGGCGGTGCAGTGAATACGAGTTCATTCATGTCCGGATTGGAAACCTCCGCAACAAGCGTTCCAGCTGAGACGACACCACCGGGCGTCACTTGGACGTTGCCAACCACGCCAGCGACAGGACTGGAGATTGTCACCCGGCCGGAACTGTCCGGAGATCCACTGGCCGCTACCTGTGCACGTGCAGCACTAGCGGCGGCATCAGCGGCCAAAGAGCGCGCGCGCGAGGCCTCCAGCTCCTGGCGAGCCACTACGCCCTGCTCGACAAGAGACTTGTCGCGGCCGTAGGCCAGGCGGATGGCTTCGGCCTCCGCCGCAGCGGCAGTGGCGGCGGCTTTGAAGGTCGCAGCTTCTCCACTGACAATGATCACCAGGGGCTGGTTGCTCTTGACGGCTGTACCCGGCGCAACAAGCACGCGCTCAACGCGGCCGGTGACCGTTGAGGCGATGGCAGCACGCCCCCCGATGGCCGGCTCGACGCGACCTGCAAGGCGGGTCGATGCGCCACCGCCGCGGCCGACAGCCACCACGCCGATGCCAGATGCCTTGATCTGGTCAGGCGTCAGCTTGACTACACCTTCCTCGGACTCCTCTTCGCCATGTTCGCCATCACCATCACCTTCACTGTGCGCCTCGGCGGAGCCCGGCTTTGCGTCAGCTGCGTGATCGTCGTGACCATCATCCTTTCCAGCCGGCTTTTCTGCCTCCGTACCGGTGGATTTGGCATCCTCCTGCGCCCCGCCACTGCATGAGGTCAGCGCGCCGGTCATCATCAAGGTAGCCAGCAGCGTCGCTCCGATGAGCGTCTTGTTTCCGTACTTGTTCATTTTGCCTCCACAAACGGTGCGCGCCCTTCAAGGCGGGCGAGGTCGATTTCTGCTGCCACCCGGCTAAGACGGGCATCCACAGCACTGCCACGCGCAGCGATCAGGGTTGATCGCGTGCTGCGCAGCTCCAATTGCGATATACGACCTGCCTCGAATCCGATGCGGGCCAGCCGATAGGCTTCATCTGCGGCCTGTACGCTTTCATCCGCTGCTCGTACGCGGCTGTTGGATGCCTTGAGACTCGCTACCGCTCCCAAACGGGCCGCCTCACTGTCACGCCTCTGAGCCTCCAGAACCGCTTCGGCAGCACGTTGTTCCGCATAGGCCGCCTGGATCGCACCGCGGTTACGATCGAATAGGGGGATCGAAAGGCTGATGCCCACGTTGTAAGCTTGGTCGCCCGCTTGGCGGAAGCGCGTCTGAGCCACGGATGCACTCAGTTGTGGCAACGCACGCTTGCGCTCGACATCGATAAGGCGGCCGGAGGCTTCCGCTTCAGCTTGGGCAATGCGAACGGCAAGCGGGGCGACCTCAATAGCGACTGGGTGAGAGGGCACGCGGTCAAGCAGGCTTTCACCGATGTCGGTCAGGGGGCTGTCCACCAAGGACACGCCGGCCAGGCGAGCAAGCGCCGCATCCCGGTAGGCCTCGGCCTCATCCAGGCTTGCCTTTGCATTGGCGACCTCGCTCCGTGCCTGCACACCGCGCAGGTTGGGCTCACGTCCCTCGCTGACCATCGCAGCTACCGCCTTGGCGTCCTGTTCAATCAAGGCCAATGCCTCGCTGGCCAACTCATATCGGCGCAGCGCAGCCTCTGCTTCGGCGTATGTCGCCGCCAGGCGACCCGCTGCGTCACTGCGCATCAGATCACCCCGCAAGCCTGCAGCCCCAGCCTCCGCACGCGCGGCGCGCACTCGGGCCCCTCGTTGACCCCAAATCTCCAGCGGCTGGGAGAGGGTGACAATGCTGTCAGCGTTTGAGAAACCTTTGTAGGGACCAGTGCCGTAGGCGTTCTCCGCTTCGATGGAGACCGTCGGATTGGGCAGTGCCCGAGCCTGTTGTACCCGCGCCTCGGCTGCCTCAGCCAGCGCGACGCCTTGGACCGTCGCAGGCATCTGGTTCAAGCGAGAAAGCAACGATTCGTAAGATGGTGCAGTTTGAGCAGCTACATGTCCGATTGGCACCAACGCCAACAGAATAGCGACAGTCAACCCGGTCGCTGAAAGCGACCGGCCTGGCAAAATCGACATAAAAACTCCCGTAAATTATCTGAGCGAACGACCCGCAAGTGCGAGGCAGAGCCAGATCAGATACGGGGGGGGCGCATGGGACCGTCGAGTCGTAGCGCGTAGACGTCCACGTGCTCGGTACTGTGCAGCGAGATCCGGCCATCGGCGAACAGATCGTCGTGACCGGCAGCTGGGAGGCTTGCCGTTGAATGGTGGCAATGCCCATGGCCACAGGCATCGGCACTGGACGAATCCTTGCTCTTGCTCGACTCGGAGTCTGAATCACTTTGCAAGGCGTGCACATCGCCCACGCTGACCGTCGCTTCTTGCGCGCACGCCAATGCCTCGGCCACAGGCACGACCACGAACGCCGCCAAAAGCAGCAGCATCAGGTATATACGAATAGCAGGCAGAGAGCGACGCATTGGGAAAGGTTAGCAACCTCTTTTGGACGGATACAATTACATAAAAACACTACGGTGGCTGTGCTTGAACGCACCCTAGCCCCGTTCAGGTCGGGACCCAGGGAATCAACCCACAAGGATAACGGCCCATGTGAGGGCGACATTGCAAAGAGCCACGAACACAGCGGCCGAACCCATATCTTTAGCGCGACCCGCCAGCTCATGGATCTCTGGGCCATACCGTTCGATAACCGCTTCGATGGCGGAGTTCAGCAGCTCCAAGGCCAGAACAGCCAGCACGCTCCCCATTAGAAGTGCTCGCTCAACCGCTGAGTGGCCCAGCAGAATCGCTGCCGGTAGTGCCACCACGGCCGCGACAACCTCGAGTCGAAACGAGGATTCATGCAGCCAAGCTGATCGTAGTCCTTGGAGGGACCAGCGGAGCGCCTTGAAAACGCGGGCAATGCTCCGCGGACGATGACCGTACATATCTGCCACTGTGTTGCTTCCTTAATTTAGGACCCCAAGAGCCGCTGCTGGGCGCTTCCAGCAGCGTGCTCGTTGTCGCCCGTTATGAAGTGGACCCGGCGTTGATGGAACAACCGGAGAAAAGATTCAGGCTTTCGTCCAACGACTTCGTCCGGACGTTCATGAGGCCGAGTACAGAATGGAAGAGGTTGTCGTGGCTGGCCGGGCGGTTTGATCGGTCCCGGACACATTGAAGGTCCAGGTTGTTGCTGCTCTTCATGCCCTCGGACATCCACATGACCATGGGCACTTTGATCTGAGTGTCGGGAGCAATGGCATAGGGGAGACCGTGGAGATAGACGTTCGCCTCTCCCAGTGACTCACCGTGGTCGGAAACGTAGATCAATCCAGTGTCATGGCTCTGATCCTGCTCAAGCATCCGGATGGTCTTTCCAAGGAAGTCATCTGTCGCAAGGACTGCGTTGTCATACGCATTGACGATCTGCTGGCGCGTGCACTTGCCCAGATCTGCATTGCGGCAGTCAGGCGTGAACTTCCTCAGATCCTCGGGATATCGCTTGTAGTAGCTCGGCCCGTGGTTCCCCAGCTGATGCAGAACGACCACAACATCACCCGGATTGTCATCGATAGCGTCATGCAATCCCCGCAACATGATCTCATCGCGACACGCTTGGTCATCGCACAACCCATCCTTGGTAGGCACGCGGAAGGACTCAAACGCCAGGTCCGCGCAAACCCCCTTGCAACCTGTCTGGTTGTCCCGCCATAACGTCTTGATGCCAGCTCGCTCAAGCACATGGAGCAGCGACTCTGAGCCCCTGATCTTGTCTCGATCGTAGTCTCGCCTTCCATACACCGAGAACATACAAGGCACGGAAACTTCAGTATTTGACCCGCAGGCAGTCACGTCCGAGAAGTTGACGACGTCCAACGCTGCCAACTGTGGCGTTGTCTGTCTGCCGTATCCATTCAAACCCCAGTTCTGCGCACGAACCGTCTCACCTACAACGATGACCAAGAAGTGGGGCTTCGCGCCTGGCGGATGAGGCGTCATCATGGCATCGGGGCCAACCACTTGGATCGGACCGCGCTCCGCACGGGTGTCTTCTCGCACAACCTTCGCAATGGAAGCGATGTAGTTTCCAGGGTTTGCAAGGTATCTGACTTGCTTGTGATTGCGTATGAGTGATGAGAGGTCGTCGAATGACGCAATTGCCGCGCCAACGATTACAACAACCGCCATGCCAAGTAGAAGCACTCTTGCAAGTATCGCCCGCGTCACATTGGAAGAACGTTGGAGCCTTACCATGCATACCGCGATAGCTGGCACGACGCCTTTAATTAGTACCGCAAGAAAGAAGCCCCAGGTCAGCAACTCTCCGGCTTCAGCGCCGTCGGTCTTCAGCACATTTCGTACCATGCTGGCGTCGAAGTAGACGCTGTAATTGTCTGAATAGTAGGCAGCAGTAGCGGACACGACGAGAAGCAATGCAAGAACCGGCTTCACCGTCCATCGAACGCATAGCAATCCGAGAATGAGCACATTCAAGGCAGTGAGGATCGCTCCCGTAGAGATAACAAGTAGCGCACGAGCTGCTCCGTCCGCACCACTCTTCGCAATTACTTCTGCGAAGAACGCGCTGTTGAGAAAGAACGTGAAGTACATCGCCACGATGATAATCAACGTGTTGACGCCCAGCTGCGGGCCGCAGATGGGCTTGCCAAGACGGCCCAGTGGATCTGAGCCTAGGCCCCCGCGCGAACTGCCTCGGTTGAATTCTGTTTTCACGTAATGCATTGGTGATTCCTTTTTATTGACCACCGCGCGCGCCCCTAGCGCACACGGCCGCCATTGCGCGTTCCTAGATGGAAAGCCATCCACACATATGCAACGCCTGACACCAGCGAAGGGGCCAGGACCGCGGTCCGCAGGTTTTGGGTCAGTGACAGCAGTGCAGCCGAGATCCACATGAAGAGACGCTTGTCTGGGTGCAGCTCCGCTCCCCGACGCGGGAACAGCGAGCTTCCGGTTGCCACCATTTGGGTGGCAACCAAGGCAAATCTCGGTTCGTCGACAGGCCCAAAATCGCGCACACCAAGAGATGCGCCGATGGCAAGCACGGAGGTTGCCATCAGTAGTGCCGCTCGATCGCGTGCAGTTCGGAGATTGGTAGATGTTGAGAAGGGCATTCAGGTCGCCTTCTTCAAGGCGGCGCAGTACTGGCCGGCGACTGCACGTGCAGCCACGCGTCGGCCGAGCGCACGGAGCGCCCAGCAACAAGATGTGTTCATGGAAAGACCTACACAAAGGTGATCGCAGAAGGACTGACAGGCGCGTTGCGCCTTTTATGCGATCAAAGCCTGGGAGGTCTAATCAGCGTGTCCGGGATGTGGGACGTCATGGGCTGTTCGTAGAACGTGTGCCCGCCTTCATTTCTTGCGGCTTCGGCACTGGTGAAACCGTTGGACGCCACAAAAGTGCTGCTGTGGTGGCAGTGACCGTGACCACAAGCGGCATGCGCCTTATCGGGGTGGCCATCGCCTGGCCCTGCCACTTCCTGGTGTGACTGCTCCTCAGAGAAGCAGACCGAAGCATCAACGACAGGCACGATGATCATCACTGCGAGCAGCAGTGCCAGAGCGTAGCGCTTGGCATGGATGACAATGGAAGGCACGTGTGGCTAGGACTGATACATTTGAGGCCGGAAAGATACCTTGGGTACCGCTCATCAGCAAGCTGACGCTTATTCATCAATCTCGCGGGCTCGAGTGGCCTCTGCGAGTCAGGTGGCCAGGCAAAAGCTGGCGCGGGAAATTGACGGAATCCGGCATCCGAAGAACAGAAAGTTAACGTTTTGCCTGAGCTTCCGCACGGTCACGCAGATTGAGCTGCGACGGATTAGGTCGGGGGCCAGCTGCGCCACGTGACAGTGCCGGGTTCAAGCGCAGCCGCCAGAGTCCGAGCTCAGTCGGCCAAGCCTGGTCATGCAGCCGTCTTGCGCGCGTCGGCACCTGCCCGGCGGGCATCACCTAAAATCTCGAAGGCTTCCTTGATCACATACAGGCCGATCAGGGCGCCGATCACGAAATCCGGGTACGGGCTGGCCAGCCACCACACCAACAGACCGGCCAGGATCACCCCAACATTGGCGACCACATCGGCCCGCGTGAACAGCCACGTCGCTCGCAGATGCACTTCGCCGGACTTTAGCGGTGCCAGCATGCGCAGCACCGCCATATTGACCGCCAGCGACAGCAGGGCGGTGCCAATCATCCAGCCGCTGACCGGCTCGGCGCCGTACATCACCCGGCGGCCCACCTCAACCAACACGCCCACACCCAGCACAAGCAGCACGCTGCCGCTGACCCAAGCGGCATTGGCCTTGAAGCGCGCCGTGCGCCCGATAGCGACCAGGCCAATGGCATAGGCGGTGGCATCGGACAGCATGTCCAGAGCGTCGGCCAGCAGGCCAGTGGAATGGGCAATCCAGCCGGCGATGCCGCCGATCACGGCCATCGCCGCGTTCAACGCTAGGGCGATCCAGAGGACGCGCCGCTCCTGCGCATTCTTGGCCTCGTGGTGGCAGCCGCAATCACTCATCGGAACATCTCCAGTCGCAGGGAAGCCGGGCCCGGGCGGGTCGCTGGCATGACACAGCAGGTGAGTGTAAAGTCCGTAGCTACTACGGAGTCAAGCGTACTACGAATGAAAATCAGTGAGGCTGCCGACGCCAGTGGATGCCACCTGGAGACGATCCGCTATTACGAGCGGATCGGCCTGTTGCCGCGCCCGGGGCGCTCGGGCAATGGCTACCGGGTCTATGGCCCGGCCGACATCGAGCGGCTGCGCTTCATTGCGCGCGGCCGGGACCTAGGCTTCAGCCTGGAGGAGGTCCGCAGCCTGCTGCAGCTGGCCGGCGATGAGGAGCTTTCGTGCGGGGACGTGGACCGGCTGGCACGCAGCCATCTGACCGACGTGCGGGCGCGCATGGCCGACCTGGAGCGCATGGCCACCGAGTTGGAACGGGTGATTGCCAGTTGCCACGGTGGGCAGCGGGCTGAATGCACCATCCTGTCGACCCTGCGGCAGCCGGTCGCTGTGGAGGCCACGCGCCAGTGACCGAACTGGACCGCTACCTCGATGCAGCCACGCGCCAGAACACGGTGCGCAGCTATGCGTCGGCGCTGCGGCACTTCGAGGTTGAATGGCAAGGCCACCTCCCAGCGACACCGGACAGCGTGGCGCGGTACCTGGCCGCGTATGCGCAGACCCTAGCCGCCAGCACGCTTCGCCACCGGCTGGCCGCCATTGCCTCTTGGCACCGCGACCACGGCTTTGTCGACCCGACCCGGTCGCCGCTGGTGCGCAAGGTGCTCAAAGGCATCCAGACCCTGCACCCGGGCCAGGTCAAGCAAGCCGCGCCGCTGCAGATTCGGCGGCTGGTCGAGCTCGATGACTGGTTGGCTGCCGCGATCGCGGCGGCGCATGCCCGGGGCGACGGAGCGGCGGCGCTGCGCCATCAACGCGACCGAGCGTTGGTGCTGCTCGGATTCTGGCGGGGCTTCCGTGGCGATGAACTGCTGCGTCTGGACGTGGCCCATCTCACGCTGGTGCCGGGACAGGGGATGACCTGTTTCCTGCCGCGCAGCAAGGGCGACCGCCAGGCCGCCGGCGTCACCTACAAGGTGCCGGCGTTGTCGCGGTTGTGCCCGGTGGAGGCGACCCAGGTGTGGCTGCAGGCGGCCGACCTGCACGAAGGGCCGGTGTTTCGGGCGGTTAACCAATGGGGCCAGGTGAGCGCCGAGGGCCTGCATCCCAACAGCTTGGTGCGCCTGCTACGCGAGTTGCTGACCAGTGCCGGCTTTGCCGATGCGGGGCTCCACAGCAGCCATTCGTTGCGCCGCGGCTTTGCCAGCTGGGCCAACGACCAAGGCTGGGACATGAAGGCGCTGATGGAGTACGTGGGCTGGCGCGATGTGCAGTCGGCCATGCGCTATCTCGACGGGCGTGACCCCTTTGCCCGTGACCGCATTGAAGCAAGCCTGCCCAGTCCAACCGCGCCGGTACCGGCGATGGCACTGCCGGCGCCCGAGGGCAAACCGGCCTTGCAGCTGCGCCTGCGCATGGTGCTGACCCCGTTTGCCCGCACGGGCCGCGGCGCGGCCAAGGCCCGAGGCCGGATCGAAGAGATCTGCTTGGCCCCGTTCCAGGCTGTGCGCCTGAACACTGCCAGCAGCGAGTACCAGTTGACTGTTCCCACCGATCCCGACCGGGATCTGGATGAAATCCTGGCCACGTTGCTCGATGACATGCACCGCATGGCCGATACGCACCAGTGTTTCCTGGAAGCGTCTCTCAATACAGACGACGGCCGGCACTGGGATTGATCCCCTCATAACCTCCGGATCCAATGGCTACCCTTCACGAGACCGCCTACCCGCGACTGAAGCCTGATCCCACCGCCAAGGAACTGGAGGAGATCTATACCCCCACCGCCGCTGAGATTGCATTCGCCAAGCAGCTGACCACCCAGCCGGGACCGCAGCTGGCGGTACTGATTCATCTCAAGCTCTTCCAGCGCCTGGGTTACTTCACGGTGTTAGCCGAAGTGCCCGAGCGGATCCGGAAGCACATCGCCAAGGCCGCCCGACTCGGGCGCGTATTGGACACCGACCAGCTCGAACGTTACGACGCTTCCGGTAGCCAGCGCCGCCATATGCCGCAGCTTCGGCAGTTCATCGGGGTACATCCCCTGGACAAATCAGGCTTGGCCTGGCTGGACACGGTGGCCACCGGAGCAGCCCAGACCAAGCACACCATCCCGGACATCGTGAACGTCCTGCTCGAAGAGCTGGTGCACCACCGCTACGAACTGCCAGGCTTCCGCACCCTGGAGCTGGCCGCCATCGGCGCACGTGAGCGGGTCAATCTGGGCTACTACCGCAGCATCAGTCACGCGCTGACGCCTGCCACGCGCACGCTCATTGACGAATTGCTGCGCGCACCGGAAGGCTCCAGATTTACTGGCTGGCAATCGCTCAAGCGCGAGCCTGGCCGACCGACCAACAAGGAGGTCCGGTTCTATCTGCAGCACATCCGCATGCTGCAGCAGTTGGCCGAGCAGCTGCCTCCCATCGATGTGCCGGTGCCCAAGCTCAAGCAATTCCGTGCAATGGCTCGCGCCTATGACGCCAGCGAGTTAGCCGAACTGGCTCCGGACAAGCGCTATGCGTTGGCCACCATCTTCATTCGCGCCCAGCATGCCAAGACGCTGGATGACGCAGCCGAGCTGTTCATCAAGCAGGTGCGCGGGCTGGAGAACACGGCCCAGCAAAAGCTGCTGGCCTACCAGCTCGAACATGCCAAGCGGGCCGACTTCCTGATCGGCCAGCTCAAGGAAATCCTGCAGGCCTATCAGCTCGACGGCAGCGATAGTCAGCGCGTGGATGCCATCGATAACAGTCTGGAAGCGGAAGTGTCGACCTTGTTGGCCGAATGCGAAGAACATATGGCATACGCAGGAAAGAACTATCTGCCTTTCATGCTGCAACCCTACGGCGCGGTCAGGCCGCTGCTGTTCAATGGGCTGGAGCTGATGAACTTGCGGGCAACCAGCCACGATGCCGGCATGGAGCCGTTGATTGCAGCGGTGCTGTCGCTGCGCAACCAACGCCGTGAGCTGATCGAGGTCGCATCCCTCGGCCTGGACCCGGAAAAGGACTTCGATTGGATGTCCAAGCTCTGGCGTCAGCACGTGTTTGGCAAGCGGGCCAGCGCGGCAGGCGCCGGCTGGATGCACCGTAAGTACTTCGAGCTGGCCGTGCTGGTGCAGGTCAAGGACGAACTGAAGTCGGGAGATCTCTTCATCCCGAGCAGCGAACGATTTGACGACTACCGCGAGCAGCTGGTCGATGAAGCCACCTTGGCCCAGGAACTGGAAGCCTATGGCCAGGTGTCAGGCTTGCCCACCGACGCTGCGACTTTCGTGGCCGGGTTGCGCGCACAACTGACCGACTTGGCCGACGAAGTTGACGAGCGTTTCCCCGAGAATGTTCATGCGGACATTCTGGAAGGACGCCTGGTACTGCGGAAGGGGCAACGCGCCGAGGTCTCAAGCGCCATTGCCACCGTGGACCGCCTCATCGCCGAACGGCTCCCGGAGTCCAGCATCGTCGATGTCCTGATCGACGCCAGCCAATGGCTGGATCTGCACCGATTCTTCCGTCCGATCGCCGGCACCGAGAGCCAGGTTGAAGATCTCCCTCGACGGGTGATCACCACGCTGTTTTGCTATGGCTGCAACTTGGGTCCGACGCAGACGGCGCGGTCGATCAAGGGCTTCAGCCGTCGCCAGGTCGCTTGGCTCAACCTCAAATACGTGACCGAAGATGTCCTTGAGAAGGCCATCGTGGAGGTCATCAATACCTACAACAAATTTGACCTGCCGGGCTATTGGGGCAGCGGCAAGAGCGCGTCAGCAGATGGCACCAAGTGGAGCGTGTACGAGGACAACCTGCTGTCGGAGTACCACATCCGCTACGGCGGCTACGGCGGCATCGGCTACTACCATGTGTCCGACAAATACGTGGCGCTGTTCAGCCACTTCATTCCCTGTGGCGTGCACGAGGGCATCTACATCCTCGATGGCCTGCTGGCCAACACGTCCGACATCCAGCCCGAGATCGTCCATGGCGACACGCAGGCCCAAAGCTATCCGGTCTTCGGTTTGGCCCACATGCTGGGCATCCAGCTGATGCCCAGGATACGAAACATCAAGGATCTGACATTCTTCCGGCCCGAACCTGGTAGGACCTATAAGAACATCCAGGCACTGTTCGGAGACAGCATCGACTGGCAACTGATCGCGACCCATCTCCACGACATGCTGCGGGTGGTGATCTCAATCCGATTGGGGAAGATCACCGCGTCCTCGATCCTGCGCCGGCTGGGCACCTACAGCCGGAAGAACAAGCTGTACTTCGCCTTCCGGGAAGTTGGCAAGGCCGTCCGAACGCTGTTCTTGCTGCGCTACATCGACGACAACGAGATTCGGAAAACGATCCATGCTGCGACCAACAAGAGCGAGGAGTACAACGGCTTCGTAAAATGGGTGTTCTTTGGCAGCCAGGGGATCATTGCTGAGAACGTCCAACACGAGCAGCGCAAGATCATCAAGTACAGCCAGCTGGTCGCCAACATGATCATCCTCCACAACGTAGAAGGCATGAGCCGGACCTTGGCTGAGATGCGGAAGGAGGGGATTGAACTGACCCCCGAGATCCTGGCCGGCCTGTCGCCGTATCGGACCAGCCACATCAATCGCTTCGGCGACTACCATCTCGACCTTGATAGGGAAGTGGCGCCGCTGAGCTATACAGCGAAAGTCCTTGAACAGGCCCCATAGACGGGGAGATCCGCTATCGGGATAAGGCAATTATCATTTCGTTTCAATTGCTTAGGCAGCTTTTGGCCCTGTACGTAACGATTCCCTGCCGACCCTCAAGACATCGAGACCATGCGCATCCAGCTAGAAGCGGTGCGTGATGCCATCGAGGCACACCCCACGCGCGAGGAACTGCGCACGATCCTGCCAGCCGGTGGCGCACGCAACGCGGTGGATGCCGCCCTCTGGGAGCTGGAGTCCAAGCAGGCGGGCAAGCCCGTCTGGGCGCTTGCCGGGCTGCCCCCGCCGCGGCCGCTCCCCACGACCTTCACGGTCGGCGCCGATGAGCCCGCGGCCATGGCGGCCGCCGCCGTCGCGTATCGCCAGGCGCGTTCGATCAAGGTCAAATTGACCGGTGATCTCGACCTGGACATCGCACGCGTCGCAGCGATCCGTGCGGTGCGCCCCGAGGTATGGCTGGGGGTCGATGCCAATCAGGGTTACCAGGTTGGCGATCTCGAGCGGCTGGTGGCTGCGATGGTGGACGCCGATGTGGCGCTGATCGAACAGCCACTGGCCCGCGGGCGCGAGGCCGATCTGGATGGATTCGTGTCGCCGATTCCTCTGGCCGCCGATGAAAGCGCGCTCACCCTGGCCGATGTCGACGGCCTGAAGGGTCGCTTCAACGTATTCAATATCAAGCTCGACAAATGCGGCGGCCTGACCGAGGCGCTGCTGATCGCCGCCGCGGCACGCGAGGCCGAGCTGGGCGTCATGGTCGGCTGCATGGTCTGCAGCAGCCTGGGCGCTGCGCCGGGCTTCGTGGTCGGGCAGTTGTGCGATCTCGTCGACTTGGACGGGCCCACGTTCCTCAAGCAGGACCGCACCCCCGGGGTGCTCTATCGCGACGGCACGATCTGGTGTGACGAAGCGGTCTGGGGCGCTGGACGCTGAGGTTCGGGGCGCACCTGGCGCATGAATTCATGTCAATGCTGCGACGCAGGATTGACAGTTCTCTGAACAGGACTATTGTGTCCTACATGGGCTTACACATAGCCATTCATCCCAGGAGCGTCACTGCCAGGCCGGCCCCCACCCCAGCACGACGGGGTGCCCTGACTGCCGCATTCCGTGCCCATTGCCGTGGGCGTCCAGCTTCGCTACCGAGGTCTCATCACATGAGTCACTGTTCGCTCCGAATGAACGCGTTGTCGCTGGCCTGCACTGCAGGCATCCTGGCCCTGGGCTGCAGCGCCACGGCACTGGCACAGGTCGCCGCCGAGAACCCCAACCGCGACGACGTACATACGTTGGGCACCGTGACCGCGACCGCGCAGAAACGCGTGGAGGTGGTCACCGATATCCCGATGTCGATCAGCGTCATCAGCGAAGAGCAGCTCGACCGCCTCCAGGTCAACAACATGAATGACCTGGCCGGGCTGGTTCCCGGCCTGCAGATCACCAGCCTCGGTGCGCCGGGCCGCTCGACGATCTCGATCCGCGGCATCACCCCGATGGGCAACACCGCCGCGACCTCGATCTACGTCGACGACGTGCCGCTGACCGCCAATGGCTCACTGTCCGGTGCGACCTCCGGCATGTTCGACCTGTTGCCGTACGACGTGCAGAACGTGGAAGTGCTGCGCGGCCCGCAGGGCACGCTGTACGGTGCCAGTGCACTGGGCGGCGTGGTCAAGTACGTGACCAAACGGCCGGACCTGGAGTACTTCTCGGGCCGCGCCGGTGCCACGATGCGCGTTGTCGACGATGGCGGCCGGGTGGGCCATTCCGAGCGCGCCGCCGTCAATGTGCCGCTGGTGAAGGGTCAGCTGGCCCTGCGCGCCAGCTACGCCGAGCAGACCAGTCCGGGCTGGATCGACAACAGCGTCCTGCATCGCCGCGACACCAACGATGTGTACCAGAACGCCGGCCGCCTTTCGCTGCTGTGGAAGGCCTCCGATACGGTGGACGTGCTGCTCACCGCGATGCGCCAGGAAAACAAGGGCGACAATTTCGCGACGGTCGCGCTCGACCCGGCCACCTTCAAGCCGAAGCTGCCCGGTTACTCGAACGAGTATCTGTTCCTGCAGCCGAGCACGATCAAGTACGACGTGTACGGCCTGACGGTGGACTGGGATCTGGGCTGGGCCGACTTCACTTCCGCCAGCAGCTGGATGAAATCCAACTCCTGGCGCCTGCAGGACCAGTCGGTGGAGTACATCCCGTTGCTGGGCCAGAAGCCCGGCGTGGGCCCGGTGATGGCATACGCCGGCCTGGACACGGATATCGAACTGAAGAAGTGGACCCAGGAATTCCGCCTGACCTCCAAGGGCGACAGTCGCCTGCAATGGCAGCTTGGCGCGTTCTATACCGATGAAGATGCCGCCTACATCGAGCGCGGCAGTGCATTGAGCCCGGCGTTCAATCCGGTGCTTGATCTGTTCACCGCCTCGGTGCTGACCACGTATAAAGAGAAGGCGCTGTTCGGCAATGCCACCTGGAAGTTCACCGACCGCTTCGATCTGGCCCTGGGCGTGCGCCATGCGCGCAATGACCAGCAATTCCGCCAGACCCTCGGCGGTCCGCTGGGCGGTGACGGGGTGCAGCGGATCACCGACTCCTCGGAAAGCGTGACCACCTGGAGCGCCAGCCCGCGCCTGTTCCTGGGCGAAGACACCATGGCCTACGTGCGCGTGGCCACCGGCTACCGCGCCGGCAGCCCGAATCCCATCCTGCCGGCCGCCCCGGAGGTGCCGTCGCAGGTCAAGTCGGACACGCTGATCAACTACGAAGCCGGCCTGAAGAGCCACTTCTGGGATCGTCGTGCACTGGTGGAAGTGGCGGCCTTCCGGATCGACTGGGATGACATCCGCTTGAACCTGCTCACGGCGCAGGGCATCTCCTATGGCGTCAATGGCGGCGAAGCACGCAGCCAGGGCGTTGAATTCACCGGCGCGCTGATGCCCGTCGACGGCCTGCGCCTGAGCGGCAGCCTGACCTACACCGACGCGAAGCTGACCGCGCCGATTCCCCCGGCGCGCCCGGGCGGCCCGAACCAGGCCGAATCCGGTGCCCAGCTGCCGCAGGTGCCCGAGTGGGCCGGCAGCCTGCAGGCCGACTACCAGTTCCCGACGAGCGGCGAATGGGGCTGGAGCGTCGGTGGCGCGCTGCGCTATTACGGCGAGCGTGCGGCATCGGTGGCGGCGACGCAGTCCTTCGACCTGCCCAGCTACACCACCGTTGACCTGACTGCCGAAGTGAGCAGCCAGAACACGACGGTGCGCTTCTTCGTCACCAACCTCACCAACAAGGACATCTACGTGGCGGCCGGCAGGACGATTCCTGCCGCCGGCGCGCAGCAGTACCGCCGCTGGAATGCGGTGATGATGCAGCCGCGGACCGTGGGTGTGTCGCTCGATTACAGCTTCTGATCGAGCGGGGCAGGGCGGCGCGGCACCTTCCCGGTGCCGCGCTGGCCGACAACGCTACGAAGGCCTGCAACGCGGGCCGATACGCGTCGCCGAAGCAGATATGCTTGCACGGGTCCGCCCCACACCCGCAGGCCGCAGCGCGATGCGTTTCAGACTGGATTCCCTCCTGCGTTCCGCCGCACTGCTGGTGTGTGCGGCGCCGCTGTTGACGGCATGTGCCCGGACCAACAGGGAAACCGTGCTTTCCTCGGACACGCTGAAGGTCGTGGCCGTGACCGAAAGCCGACTGGACATCAACGTCAGCAAGTATCAGCACTACACGACGTACGTGCTGTACGTAGACGGCAACAGGCTGTCCGACCAAGGATTCTCGGCGCTCCTGCAGGATCCTGAAGCGGCGGGCGATCAGTTCGTGCATACCGATGCCGTGGTGCTGGACGAAGACGCGGTGCTGATCGCCTCGCATAACCGTGACGGGTCACGCTGCTGGGCGACGCGGCTCGTCGCACGCAATGGCACGCCGACGCTGGACACGATCATGAAAGGGACCGCCGACTGCAGCCTCCGCCCGGCAGCGCCGGGCTGGCGGGCGCTTTACAGAGATCCCGGCGATCTGATCCTGGTCCGTGAGCGGCCCTTCCAGGTCCGTCCCATCGCGGGGTACTGGTACGCGCTGTGGATCGACGGCGACACCGTTGCCCTGTACCGGAAGGACCGGGACCATGAGCGCCTCGTCGTCAGGCTGGCACGGATTTCTTCGGATACCCCGCTCGCCGAGCAGACCCTGCCGATGCAGACCTATGCGGAACCCGACCTGCTGCATGCCCCGCCCGAGCAGCGACGGCAATGGCTGTTCGACAACTTCACGGTCTCCACGGGCGCCTCTCCCTCGATCGCGCTGCGTTCGGACCATCGACTCGACACGATCACGCCCGAGGTATGGGCGGAGTATCAGGAAATCGAGCGGCAGAACAAGGAACGGGATGCCCAGGCACGTGCCGCCGGGGATGCCTGGATCGAGGCCCAGCGCCGGGAGCTGATCGAAGCGGACGCGACGGAGCGCGACGCCCCGAAGTAACGCTGTCCGGCCCTCGTCGATGATGGCTGACGAGCAGCAGCATCATGACCAGCCCCTCCCGCAGGCGCGTTCTGGCCAATGTAGCGATTTGGTATGTTGAACACCCTCAATCCCGGTATTCAAGAGGTCTGGTGTTTCAGTGATAGAGACCCGCCTGCTCCAACAGTTCATTGCCGTGGCCGAGGAGCTGCACTTCAATCGCGCCGCCGAGCGGCTGCACATGGCGCAGCCGCCGCTGAGCCAGGCCATCCGCAAGCTGGAGGCCGCCGTCGGAGCGCCGTTGTTCGAGCGCACCCCTCGCAGCGTCGCGTTGACACCGGCGGGCGCTGCCTTTCTTGAAACCGCGCGCCGTACCGTGCAGTCGCTGGAGGAGGGCGTAGCGCAGACGCGCCGCGTGGCCCAGGGCATGGAGGGCCATCTGACCCTGGCTTTCATCAACATCGCCCCATATGCCTCGTTGCTGCAGGCGCTGCGCCACTTTCGAGAGCGCAACCCGGGCATCGCCTTCACGATGCGGGAGGCCACCACCCAGGAGCAGGTCAACGCCCTGGAGCAGGGAGAGGTGGATATCGGCTTCATGCGGACACCGGGCACCACGACGCCGCACCTGCGCATGCAAAGGCTGCTGAGCGAACGGATCTGCGTCGCGCTGCCGGCCGGTCATCCGCTGGCGGCGAAGGCGCGCATCGACCTGGCATTGCTCAGCAACGAAGCGTTCGTCGCCTCGCCCCGGACACTCGGCAAAGGATTTCATGACCAGCTGATCGGCCTGTGCCAGACAGCCGGGTTCGTGCCCGACATCGTGCAGCACGGCCGGCAGATGCAGACCTTGATTGCATTGGTGGCTGCGGGGTTCGGTATCGCGCTGCTGCCCGCTTCGCTGGCGACGGAAACGCGCGAGGACGTTGTGTTCCGGCCGCTCCAGGTGGATGCGGCCGAGGACGTGTCACGGCTGGACCTGTTCATGGCGTGGAACGAGACCCGGACCTCAGCGATCCGCGACCGGTTGATACAGGCAGTCCTGCAGACCCTTACTCTGCCTTGAGGTGACAGGACGCGCGGCGTCTTGCTGCGGTATGTAAACCGTCCTTCACCCGCACAGGGCGAGGCACTAGGCTTGCGCAGCTCTGCTGTATAGGACCTGCGATGCCTGCTGCTATCTATGTGTTTTCCCTGTGCGCGTTCGCGTTCGGGCTCTCCGAGTTCGTGGTTGCCGGATTGCTGACCACGATTGCCGATGACCTGGGGGCGCGGATATCCCTCGTCGGCACGGCCATTGCCGCCTATGCACTGGGCGCGGCCATCGGCGCACCGTTCATCACCGCCCTGGTCGCGCACTGGCGGGACCGGCAGATCCTGCTGCTGGCCACGGCATTGCTCGGGCTGGGCAGCCTGCTGATGAGCGCCTCGCCCAATCTGATCACACTGCTGGCCATCCGCTTCGTGGTCGGCCTCGGCCACGGGGTCTTCATGGCGGTCGCCTCCGACGCGGCGACCCGGCTCGTGGACCCGCAGCGATCCGGCCGGGCGCTGTCGGTTGTGTGGATCGGGTTGACCCTCGCGCTGGCGTTCGGCGTTCCGATCGGCACGTACCTGGGCAGTCTCTGGTCGTGGCGCGTGGTCTTCCTGCCCATCGGCGTCCTCAGCGTGGTCGGCATGCTGGGCCTGGCGTTGTGCATGCCGAGGGGGGCTGCCCGCTCGGCCTCGTCCCGCGGCGGCGCATGGAAGGGCATCCAGGCCATCATCCATCCCCAGCTGCTGGCGACGGCCGGGATCGGCGCGCTGGTGAGCGTCGCGACGTTCTCGTTCTTCACCTTCGTCTCGCCGTACCTGCAGCAGATCACCGGTGTGGGCGTGCAGTGGCTGAGCCTGGGCATGCTGTTGTTCGGCGTCTGTGCGATCGCAGGCAATCTGCTCGGGGGCGCGCTGGGCGATGCGATGGACGGGGAGCGCAGCCTTCAGGTGGCGCTGGTCGCGTTGGCGTTGAATCTGCTCGGGCTCTACGTGTTCGCCAGCACGCCGGCCATGATGATGCTGCTGATCGGTACGCTGGGCATCTGTTTCTTCTGCATCGTGACCCTGCTGACACTGCGTCTGCTCAAGCAGGCGCAGCGCTTGATTCCCGCCTACAGCCCGGTGGCGGCGGGGTTGAACATCGCCTCCTTCAACCTGGGCACCGCGCTTGGGGGCGCCATGGGCAGCCTTACGATCAGCTATGCAACGTTGGCATCGGTACCGCTGACAGGGGCCGTGGCCGCGGTACTGGCGGGCACCGTGTTGTATCGCCTTGCTCGCCGCAGACACTCATAAGGTGTACTGGCGCGCCCATCCTTGATGTCCGAGAAATGGCGACGAGAGGATTGCAGCTGCCCGGTGGGAATCACCGCTTCTACCAGTTCCAGCGCATGCCCAGCTTGCCGTTCCACGCGGTCTCGTCGCCGTTGAAACTCCAGCTGTAGTCGATATCGGCATACAGGTAGCCGGTCTGGGTGACCTGCCAGGTCCCGCCGATGCCCACTTCGCCCCATGAGCCGCCCATGTCGACGGCGAACGGCACGTAGCCGCTGTTGGTGGCGAACGCGGCGCGGGGCGTGCCCCGGAACTCATGCCACACGTTGGCGCGCAGCCAGGCATTGCTGCTGCGGGCCTCACCCTGCGCGGTCTCGTGCTGCCCGGTGCGATTCAATCGCGCGCCGATGCGCCCCACCAGCGAGTCGCCGTCGCTGAAGTGCACCTGCGCGGTGTGATCATCGAGGTCGTCGACGTCGATCTGCTGCCAGATCACCTGCGCCTGCGGCTCCAGACGCCAACGCCCATCCTCTCCGGAGGACCCGTCGCCCTCGTTGAGGATGAACGGCCAGCCGCCTTCCAGCGACAGCGCCAGCCCATCGGCGTCGACAAAACTGTCGGACGTGCGCGGGGACTGCAGGCGCATGTCATACCACGTGTACTGGGCCACGGCGTCGATATAGGCGCCTTTGGCGGAGAACGCTGTCCAGTAGCCGCCGACCGAGCCGGCCTTGAACCGGTTCGTGCCGGCATGGAAGCGGTAATCCAGGAGGTTGTGCCGCACCTCGCCCTTGCCTTTGCCATAGGCGAGGTAGAAACCGGCATGGCGGCGGCGCAGGTCATCGGCATCCACGCGCCGGTAGAGGTCGGTGCCGATCTGCAACGCATCGAAGCGGTAGTCGAAGTCGGGGCCGCGATCGCCATAGACGCCGCGTCGGCCACCATCATGTTCGCCGTCGTGGCCGAGATAGCGCATCCACGCGCCATTGAATCCACTGCGTCCGGTCTCCAGGTCGCCGCGCTGGTGCAGCAGCTGCTCGTCGCCGACCCGTTCGTGCAGGGTATCGATCAGGGTGCGGCCGTACACCTGGGCCATCGCGGGTGCGGCTGCGATCAGCGACACCTCCTGGCGATAGGCCGGGGGCGGCGCCGGGGTGGGCGGTGTAGGCGGTGTAGGCGGTGTGGGCGGTGTGGGCGGTGGCTCCGGTGGTGGCTGGGGCGGCTCGGGCGGCGGGCTGGGGCAGGCGGGTGCCGGTGCGCCCGGGCTGGCGCAATCGATCACCGAGCGCAGGTACCAGCTGTTCTCCACGTCCGGGCCGGAGAGCGTGGCTGCACCGCCGCGGTACAGGAAATACTCGTAGGGGCCGGCCACGACCGGCGCGGACAACGCAAAATTGTCCGCCGTGCTGGTGGCGTTGATTGTCTGCACCACGCCGATGCCATCGGCCAGCGTAAGGTCGCCCCGGCCGCCACTGTTGCGGATCTCCAATGCGCCGGGGCCGCTGCTGCTGCCGTCCACCACGACCAGCTGATCCGAAGGGGAGGCATCGTCACCCAGCCAGGTGTTCAGCGCGAGCGTGCCATTGCCGCTGTAGCGCGACACGGTCAGGGTTTTGTAGCTGGCCCCTTGGGCGGGATCTCCGCCAGGCACCGCGAACGCGATCCGGCTGCGATCATTGAGCAGCGTGGTGAGCGTGGAGCTGCCGGTCAGATTCCACAGCGTGTCGTGCAGCGCCACATTGGAGAGGCTGCCGGGCAGGGTGATCGCGGCGCCGGTGAGCACGCTGGCGGTCGCGGCGATGCTGGCAATGGTCGGGGTGTCGGCGGCCGGCAACAGCGGCATCTGCATCGGCACCGCCATCGCCATCGCCAAGGGCGCTGCCGGATCATCCGGCGGCAGGTCTGGCGGGAGCACCGGGACCGCCGCATCGAGCCCATCGAAATCGGCGATGGCACCGACCTTCAGCCATAGATCGCGCCCGCCTACCGTCGCGCCGGTCAGGCCGATCTGCGCCGCGCCAATGGCGCCCACGCCGGGGCCGTCCGCCCCGGAGAGCGTGGACTGCGTAACGAAGGCCGACGCGGGGGCGGGATCGCCGCGGACCAGCAACGCCGCCGCGCCGGGACCGGTCGTGGCCAGCGTGGTATCCGCTACGTCCAACCGCCCGCCGTTCCATGCCACCGCAGCGTGGGCCAGCGCACCACGGGTCGTCACGCGGCTGCCGCCGCCCAGCAGCAGGCGCCCATTGTCGGCCCAGGCAATCAGTCCGTGTGCCTGCACGCCGGTGGTGACGATGGTGCTTGCCGTCGCGGTCAGCAGACTGTCGGCATACGCAGCCAGCCCGTAGCCATGCAACCCGCTGGTGGTGACGGTCATGCCGCTCGTACGGATCTGCCCGGCCCCCGCCGCGCGTGCGCCGATGGAATCGGTGCCGCGTGTGGAGACACTCACATTGGCCAGGGTCGCGATCGTATCCACGCCCTGGATGTTGAAGCCTTCGCTGGCGTTGCCCAGCGTGGTGATGCTGCTGCGTGCGCCGTCGGCCTGACCCGTCACCGGAGTGACGTTCATCCAGACCCGGCCGCCGGCCGTGCCCACGTATACCCCATGCCCGGAGATGCCCGAGGGGACGAATCCGGCGGGATCGGTCACCGCATTGCCGCCGGCATCCACCGGCCGCCCAAACGTCGGCAGCGCCAGATCC
Source organism: Stenotrophomonas sp. Steno-Z10-BAI (assembly GCF_056393115.1). Taxonomy (NCBI): domain Bacteria; kingdom Pseudomonadati; phylum Pseudomonadota; class Gammaproteobacteria; order Lysobacterales; family Lysobacteraceae; genus Stenotrophomonas; species Stenotrophomonas sp. Steno-Z10-BAI. The sequence continues at coordinate 573,002 of NZ_JBWJOZ010000002.1, forward strand.
GTTCCCAGCAGCACGCCCGTGTGGAGGGTGTCGCCGCTGGAGATCAGCGTGCCAGCCGTGCCACCGCTGGCGTTGAGTGTCATCCCGGGGCGGCCGGCATTGATGATGGTGGAGCCGGCGCTGTCGATGGTGCCGCCCGTCGCGTTCAGGCCGATGCCACCCGCGCCACCGCCGCCAATATAGAGATTGCGCGCGGTGATGCGGGTTGCCGCGCCATCGGCACGGATGCCGCCGCCGCCTCCCGAGGTGGTCAGGGTACTGTCGGTCACGTTGATCTGCGCGCCAGCCTGGCCATACACGCCGTTGGCATTGAGATCCGTGGTGCGTGTATCCAGGCGCAGCAACGTGGCCTGCGGTCCGGTGGTGCCGGCCGTGCCCTGGACCAGTACGGCATTGGCATTGATGCCGTGCGTGGTGATCACCGTGTTGGCCGCCTGCAGCCGCGATGTCGCCGAGGCGGCCTGGGCCACGAGTACGCCGGTGCTGTTGTTGCCAAACGTTTCGATGCGCGTGGCGGTGGCCAGCGGCGAGCCGTCGGCGGCCACGTCCAGGCGCAGCGTGCCGCCGCTGGACGACACCTGCGCACCATTTGCGCCGGTGGTGCCGGTGGCCACATAGGCGGCCGGATCGGTCGTGACAGTGCCACCGGCATCCACCGGCAGGCCATAGCTGGCCGCGGAAGGATCCGTACCGAGCTGTACGCCCGTGAGCAGGACATTGCCTTGGCTGAGCACCGTGCCGCCGCTGGCCGCCTGCAGACCAACCGCCGCATTGCCACCGGCAATGCCGGAGGTGTAGATCGCACTGCCGCTGAGCGTGAGCGTGGCTGAGGTCAGCGCATGGGCACCGATGGCGCCGTTGAGCAGCGTTGAGAGGCGCAGCCCGTTTGCCGTGAGCGCGCTGCCACTGCCTTCGGCGCGCAGCGCATTGCCGGTCTGTCCCGCAGCAATGACGATACCCGGCGCACCTGCCAGTGTGACCGTGCTGCCGCCCCCGGCCAGCACGCCGTGCGCATTCTGCCCGGCCACGCGGATGTCCAGCCCATCAACCTGCACCTGGGAGGCGCCAGCGGCCGACAGCCCGTGTGCGGTGGTGCCGGTGGCGTTGATGGTCAGCCCGGACATGATGCCTTGCGCATCAGCGAACACCAGGCCGGTCGCGCCGGTGCCGGTGGTATCGATGGACAGCTGGGATGCCTGGAGGCGCGAACCGGTGGCAAAGCGTCCACCACTGTTGTTGTTGCCTCGGGTGAGGATGTTCACCGCGTGCACGTCGAACTGCGCGCCGCTGGCGCCGAGCAACCCGTGGCTGCCATTGGTTGCACCGGCGCCGGCGCCCAGGATATGGATCGATGTGGTGCCACCCGTGGGAATGCCGGCGCTGTCCACATTCAACCGGACGGTGCCGTCAATGGCACTGATGCCGTGGGCCGCCGTTGCGGCCTTGCCCACGTAAGCGCTGGGATCGGTGAGGAGATTGCCGCTGGCATCCACCGGCAGGCCGTAGGTGGCGGGGTTGCCGGGTTGCGTCCCGAGCAGTATTCCGGTGGCAATGACATCGCCGCTGCCGGCGAAACTGCCGCCCGCTACCTGGAGGCCTTCGCTGTTGGCCAGGGACGTGTAGAAGCGCGTGCCGTTCGAGGTCAGCGTGGTGCCTGCCTCCAGGCGGGCAGCAGGCCCTCCGGCGCCCAGTCGGCTGACGGTGGAGCCAGCCGCCAGGAAGTTGACCGCGCCCGCGTTGGTCGAGCAGACCGTGGCCGTGTTGGCGGCACTGGTGATCAACGCCACCGCGCCGGTAGCGTTGATCACGCCGGCATTGGCGGCATAGAAGGCCGGTGCACCGGCGGTGGTCGGCGCGTACGTGCCGCTTGCGACGGTCTGGACCGTACCGTTCGCACGGACCTGCTGGGCGGGTACGGTGGCCGGCACCGTAATGCAGCTGGCGGCGTCCACGCTCTGCGCCAGTGCGGACCAGGGCGCCGCGGCCGCCAGACCGACCACGAGCAGGCTGCCGCGGATAGATTGCGGTGACACGAACGTACCCGCACACGTCACGCCGGATGCTGCTCGGCGACCAGATCGGGAAGTTTCCACGTTTTATCCATGAATTGTTTTGTCGGTCCATACGCGCGGAACATGACTTCGAAGCCGCGCTGCGGCGCTGTAGGAATCCAGTTGGCGTCCTTGCCCTGGGGGGCGACGGGCCCGAAGTACAGATCCACCGAACCATCCGGATTCCTGGCCAGGTCCGCGATGTTGGAGGCGCGACTGGCGCGCGGCATCTCCCGTATCAGCGCATGCGTCTGCCGGTCGTAGGCAGTTACGGACCAGTACTGTTCCACTGGCACGTTTGCCGGTACGTGCAGGCGATAGGTGCGGCTCCCATCCAGTGCGGCTCCCGTGCTGTCTTTGAGCGCGATCATGTAGAACTGCCCCGCGCCCATGCGTTTGATGCCGATGTAGGCGTAGGTGTAGGCAAGGCCGCGAGCGTCCACGGGATAGGCGTCAGGCTCGGTGAACCCGGCCTGTGCGGATTTGATCAGCAGTGGATATGCGGGCAGCGTCCAGTGGGTGCCCTCATAGAACGCTGGAAACCCCTTGTCATAGGTGGCCGCCAGCCGTTGCTGCGCCTGCTTGATACCGGCTACCAGCGCGGGGCGTATCTCGGGGCTGGGTGCCTGGGGTCTACCTTTCTCGATGCCCAGGCTCCGTAGTTGATCGATCATCAGGCTGTCGCGGGGCAGCCACGGCTCTTCCTGCACGATGCGATCCAGATTCTGGAAGAAGGTCTCGTCGTAGCGGATGGTGGAATCGAAGTCGATGCCGGCCACATCGGTGAACACAGTGGCGGGTGCGTTCGCAGCCTGCGAAAGCGGGTAGACGCGGACCTGCTTTCCATACGACACGGAGCTGGCCACATCCGTATCGGAATGGCTGGTCAGCGTCGAGCGGATCAGTGCATAACTGCCGAACGTGCCCGGCTCCAGCACCTGGAAGCCCGGAGGCACTTTCCCGGTGTGGCCTGGCGGAACAATGACGAAGCGAATGCCTTTGCCTTCATCGATGCCATGCGCACCGGCGTCTTCCAGCGGAACCTGCCAGGCATTGACGATATTGGCGTTGATCGACCCCGCCGGACCTGCTGGCGGGATATCCAGCACCATGGGGCCTTCCTCCTTGGTATCGAGGAAGGCCATGAAATAGATGGTGTCCGGATTGGGCGTGAGCGTCTGGTTGTGCCAGTCGAGAGGACGCCCCCAGTAGATCACCTGGTTCACCTTGCCTGGCGTCTTGTCCAGCATCTGCTGGCGCATCAGGTCGTAGTTGACCGCCGGCATCCCCCAGATCACGGCCTCGGCCGCGCGATGCTCAACCCACTGTGAGGCCGACGGGGTGGGGGGCGCATCTGCAGGCTCGATCGCGCTCGTGGGCGCCGGCGCCGCGACGGTGCCGGGCTCGGGCGCAGTAGGTGTACGGCTGCACGATGCGATGAGCATGCAGATTAGTGCGATGCCGAAAAGCCGGGGCTGCTCACGCATGGTGGATCCTCTGCAAGGGGGGGTGCTCGCCACGGCGCAGCTCAGGCCACCGGTTCAAAGTCCGGGAGCGGCCAGGTGCGGTCGAAGTAGGGCTGCTGCGGCTCGTAAAGCCGGAAGTAGGCGAACCAGTTCCGGCCAGCCACGGTAGGAATCCAGTTCTGTTCGAAGCCGGCAGGCGCGTGCGGCCCGCAGAAGATATCGACCGATCCATCGGCATTCGTCTTCAGCGGCATCCGTGACGAACGGTCGGCAACCTTCGCCTCATTGAGAATGAGCGCGCGGGTATCCACGTCGTACACCGTCACCGACCAGAACAGGCCCACCGGCGGATCCGGCGGCACCCGCAGCCGATATGATCGCCCGCCATCCAGCCATTCGCCGGTGCTGTCACGGTAGGCGCCCAGGTAAGCCGACGAGGGGCCAGGGCGCTTCGGAGCCATGTCCGGCCCGGCGCTGACGGCCTCGTAGAACCAGGCCGCACGCTCGTCGAGCAGGTTCCAGAACGCATCGGGATTGTCGGCATCCAACTGCAGTGCGAAATCCCACCGCACGCCCGGCCGGTACTTCACGTCGGCGAAGCGGCGATCGGCCGTATTGGCCTTGGCCATGGCTTCGCCCACCAGTGCAGCCTCGGTAAGCAGCTGGGCCTGGCGTTCATCCGGCGCAAATGGCGCGCCCCGTTCGAATCCCAGCGGGCGCAGCATCGCCCAGAAGAAGGTATCCCGCTCCTGCGCCGGCTCGCGCTGCAATACCTTGTTGACCAGTGCCCAGTACCCCATGCCACGCGACGGCGTCGCGCTCCACGCTGTATCGCCGGCATCGAATATCGTGGACGCGGGCGGGGCATTGCGCTGGGCGTAGGGATAGACCTTGATCGCGGCAAGGGCGGCGCTCATCTTGGCTGGATCGGTGGTGGTGAGACGAACCCCGATCATGATGTTCATGGTCGGCGATACCCGCACCTCCAGCCCCCCCGTTTCTTCTGGCGTGCCGGCGCCAGGCGCGACCAACAGGTAGCGCCCCGCCTTTTCCGTGCCGGGCAGGCTGCGCTGCCAGGCATCGATGATGCCGCCACGCACGCCATCGGGCATCTCCATGATCAGCGGCCCATCGGACAGATCCGCAAATCCGATGTAGTAGGGCGTGGTGGCGTTGGCGGTCAGGATGCCCTTGCGCGCCTCGTAGGTGAGGAACGCGGCGATCTGCCCATTGCCGGCTCCCAACCCGAGCACACCCTCCTGCCATGCCACGAACGAAGCGGCGGGCAGGGCCCAGAGATACGCTTGGCAGGCGCGCTGGAAATCGCGCGCGTTGAACAGGGTCTCCAGCGTGTCTTCGGTGGGATAGCCGTTGGCGAAATCGTGAGTGAACTGCAGGGTCCCTATGCGGGACTCCACACGCTGAAGCGTGTCACGTTGTGTGGTCATGGGACCTTACCTGCGAGGGCAGCCTGCCGGGACGCGACCTGGTGGCGCCACGCATGGCGGGCACCGGGTGTCACTCGAGTCTGGCAACAGCGCTCTACCCGCTCAACCGCAATACATGCGGGATGAGGGCAGTAAAACTACCGGCACCCGCGGGGCACAGCATCCCGCAGACAGGCGACGCAGCGCTGACATCCGCCCGGGTATAGTGATCCTGACTTCACCGCAAGGATCGAAGCAATGCAGAAGGGCTCGGATCTACTGGTCAAGGCGCTGGAGAACGAAGGCGTCGACCGCATCTTTGGTGTCCCGGGCGAGGAGAATCTGGACTTCCTCGAGTCGCTCCGGACCTCGCATATCGAGCTGGTGCTTACCCGCCACGAGCAGGCGGCCGCGTTCATGGCCGCCACCCACGGCCGGCTCACTGGCAGGCCCGGGGTCTGTCTGGCCACGCTCGGCCCGGGCGCGCTGAATTTCTCCACCGGCGCCGCCTATGCCCACCTCGGCGCGTGGCCGATGATTCTCATCACGGGGCAGAAGCCGGTGATGAGCGCCAAGCAGGCACGGTTCCAGATCGTGGATATCGTGGCCTCGATGAAGCCGCTCACGAAAATGACGCGTCAGATCGTCAGCCCGGCCGCGATTCCGGCCACGGTGCGCGATGCCTTCCGCGTGGCCATGGAAGAGCGCCCCGGGCCAGTGCATCTGGAGCTCCCGGAAGATGTCGCCGGCGAGGAGGTGGAGGATATTCCCGTCATCCCGGCCCATCCACTGGAGCGTCCGATCGCACCGTCTGCCGCGCTCGACCGCGCAGAGGCGGCCATCCTGGCCGCCAAACGGCCGCTGGTGATGATCGGTGCGGCAGGAAGCCGCCCGTGGCTCGCCGAGGCGCTTTCCGCGTTCGTCGCGCGGACCGGCCTGCCGTTCTTCAACACGCAGATGGGCAAGGGCGCCGTCACCGGCGGCTCCAACCTGTACATGGGAACGGCCGCGCTCTCCGAGGGCGACTATGTCCACGAAGCGGTTGCCCGCGCCGATCTGATCATCGCCATCGGCCATGACACGGTCGAAAAGCCACCCTTCCTGATGAAGAGCGGCGGCGGGCCCAAGGTCATCCATATCAGCTTCCAGTCCGCCACGGTGGAGCAGGTGTATCACCCCGATATCGAGGTTCTGGGCGACATCGGTGCCTCGGTGGATGCCCTGGCCGGGCGGCTGGAAGGCCGCTTGGCGACTGACGAAGGCATGATCGAGCTGCGCCAGAAGATCCTGGCCCGCCTCAATGACCGTGCCGAGGAGGACCGCTTCCCGATCACGCCGCAACGGGTCGTGCATGACGTGCGCGAGGCCATGCCGGAGGATGGCATCGTCTGTCTCGACAACGGCATGTACAAGATCTGGTTCGCGCGGAACTACCGCACGCATGTCGCCAATACATTGCTGCTCGACAACGCGCTCGCCACGATGGGCGCTGGGCTGCCGTCGGCCATGATGGCCGCGATGCTGTACCCGAAACGCCGCGTCATGGCCGTGTGCGGTGACGGCGGCTTCATGATGAATTCGCAGGAGATGGAAACCGCCGTGCGGCTGGGACTCAACCTGGTGGTGGTGATCCTCAACGACAGCGCCTACGGCATGATCCGCTGGAAGCAGGCCGTGGATGGCTTCGAGGATTTTGGGATGCGCTTTGGCAATCCGGATTTCGTGAAGTATGCCGAGGCCTATGGCGCCAAAGGGAGCCGGGTGACCGCGGTAAGCGACCTGGTGCCCATGATCGAAGGCGCCTTCGCTGGCGGCGGCGTCCACGTGCTGGATGTGCCGATCGACTATGCCGAGAACACCCGCGTGCTGGTGGATGAGCTGCGCAACCGCGCGCCGGATGTGGGCTGCGCATGATCGCCACTGCTGATCCTTCCCAGAGGAGCTCAAGATGTTGACCGTCTTACAGGCCTTTGACCGCGCGCCCATCGCCGAGATCGGGTTCGACACTGCCGCAGCGCTGGAGCGCAAGCTCGACGCCGCCGAGCGGGTCTTCAAGGACCGCGACGGCTGGCTCGCCCCGCACCAGCGCATCGCCATCCTGCGCAGGCTTGCCGCCCTGATGGACGCCAAGCGCGATCACCTCGCCCTGCAGATTGCACGCGAGGGCGGCAAACCGCTCCCGGATGCGATCATCGAGACCACACGTGCGATTGATGGCGTCCACAACGCGGCCGACGAGCTGCGCAACTTTGCCGGCCGCGAAATCCCGATGGGTCTTTCGGCAGCGTCCGAGGGCCGCTGGGCGTTCACGACCCGGGAGCCCATCGGCATCGTGGCGGCCATCTCGGCGTTCAATCACCCGCTCAACCTGATCGTCCATCAGGTCGCGCCGGCCATCGCGGTGGGTTGTCCGGTCATCATCAAGCCCGCCTCGGCAACGCCGCTGTCCTGCCTGGAATTCGTGGCAATGGTGCATGAGGCCGGGCTGCCCGAACCGTGGTGCCAGAGTTTCCTCCCGGACGGCAACGACCTGGCCGAGGCGCTGGCGACCGACAGACGCATTGCCTTCCTGAGCTTCATCGGTTCGGCGAGGGTAGGGTGGTCGCTGCACGCCAAGCTGGCACATGGCGCACGTTCGGCGCTGGAACATGGCGGGGCTGCGCCCGCCCTCGTCGATCGCAGCGCTGACCTGGCCAGGATCATCGAGCCGATCGTCAAGGGCGGCTACTACCATGCCGGCCAGGTCTGCGTGTCCACACAGCGCATCTTCGTCCACAACGACATTGCCGACGACTTCACCCAGGCCCTCGTCGCCCGGGTCGAGCAGCTGCGTACCGGCGACCCCACCCTGAAGGACACCGAGGTGGGCCCGCTGATCCAGCCGCGCGAGGCCGACCGCGTGGCCGAGTGGATTGATGAGGCCGTTCGTGGCGGCGCGCAGCTTGCCACCGGCGGCAAGCGCCTCTCCGAGACGATGTTGCAGCCCACCGTATTGCTCGATCCAGCCAGCGACGCTCGGGTAACCACGCTGGAAGTGTTCGGGCCGGTGGTGGCGGTGTATCGCTTCGCGGACCTCGACGAGGCGATTGCTCGCGCCAACGACTTGCCCACCGCCTTCCAGGCCAGCGTGTTCGCGCAGGATATCGATATCGCCATGCGCGCTGCCAACCGCTTGGATGCCTCGGCCGTGATGATCAATGATCCGACTGCATTCCGCACGGACTGGATGCCTTTCGCCGGCCGCCGCGAATCGGGTTATGGCACGGGCGGGATTCCGTACACGATGCGGGACATGTCGCAGGAAAAGATGATTCTTATGCGGAGGAGCTGAGTACTTCCTGATGCCTGACACCTGTCACTTGTGATGGGTCGGTGCAAAGCGAGAATGGACCCATTCCCGCGCGGCGTTGCATCGCCGGCACCCACCCACATCAAGGACGTCCTGTGAACATGCTGCTGAGCCTCATCTCGAGTACCCCTGTGTGGGTCTGGGCGCTTCTGGTCTTTCTGGTCACCCGTGGCGTCAGCGCCATGAAACCCGGTGAAACCTCGCTCACGAAGCTGGCGATCGTGCCGGTCCTCTTCACCGCTTGGGGAGTCTGGTCGCTGGGCCACCGCTTCGGTAGCTCCTGGGAGGCGTGGGCGGAATGGCTGGTCGGCATCGGTGCGGGCATGGGCCTTGGGTGGATGCTGCTGCGACGGGCAACGCTCACCGTCAACATGTCCACGGGGAGGTTGTGGCGGCGTGCGGACTACAGCCTGCTGCCGCTGCTGCTGCTCACGTTTGTGGTGAAGTACGGCTTCGAGGTCGCACTCTCCGTTTCCCCTTCGCTCACCTTCGATGTCGGCTTCCGCGCCGCCTATCTGTTGCTGTCGGGCGGATTCACCGGCGTCTTCATCGGGAAGTACCTGCGATACCTGCGTGCCTCGCGGCTTGCCACGCCGCCCTCGGCGCTGGAAGCGGCGGGCTGAGGCCACCTGGGGTATGCCCCGGCTCTGTGATGCCGACGTCGATCTGGCGAGAGGCTTGGTGTCTGCCCCCGATGGCGGCACACTGCTTCTGGACGTGGCATATCGCCACCAGGCAGGAGAGGTATGCGTGACGGATGCTGCAAAAGAAGCGCTGGCGATGCGTCGCGCCAGTGTGGCCGATGCGCCCGCTGTACTGCGCTTGTTCGATGAGGTGATTGCCTGGTTCGTGGCCATCGGCAACCCGCAGCAGTGGGGTAGCCAAGCGTGGTCATCGATTCCGCGCCGTATCACCCAGGTGACCGACGCCTGCGCGCTCCCGGGTGCGTGGGTGGCTGAAACCTCACAGGGCGAGGTGCGTGCGTTCCTGGCGTTGGGGGACGCCATGCCTTACGTGCCCGCGGCGGTCGAGCCAGAGCTCTACGTGCGCGTGCTGATTGCTTCGCGCGATCCGCGCGTGCGCGGTATCGGCCGCCGGCTGATGGCGTTCGCCGACGAGCAGGCACGTGCCGCGGGTGTCGCTTACGTGCGCGTGGATTGCTATGCCGGGGGCAGTGGCGACCTGGTGCGTTTTTACGAATCGTGCGGATACGAGCGGCTGTCGACCTTCAACATGGAAGGTTGGCCGGGCCAGGTGCTTGGCCGCCGCTTGTGAGGCAGCCGCTGGCTAAAGGGCCAGCAAAGGCCTCGAGACAGACGCCCGTGTGACCAGCTGGTGGGGCAGCACATGGTCCACGGTCGCGCGCGCCGAGGACGCGGGATGCCGGATCGCGCGCAGCAGGATATCGACGGCGGTGTCCGCCATCTCGGCCACCGGCTGATGGAGGGTGGTCAGTTCCGGCCACACCATCGTCGCCGCGGAGGTGTCGTCGAAACCCACCACCGAAAGATCCCCTGGCACCTCCAACCCGCGGCGATGCGCTACGGAAACCACGGCCGACGCCATGTCATCGTTGCTGGCGAAGATCGCGCTGGGCGGCTGGGGCAGCGTCAACAACCGTTCGGCCGCCTCCAGCCCGGAGCGGTAGGTGAAATACCCCGGCTGGACGAGGGTGTCGTCGTAGCCGATGCCGGCGTCAGCCAAGGCGTCCCGGTAGCCCTGCCAGCGGTGCGCGCTGGCGGTCTGATTCGGATCGCCGGTGATGTAGCCAATGCGGGCATGCCCGTAAGCGATCAGATGCGACACCATGTCGTGGCTTGCCTGGCGATCATCAATGCGCACGCACGAGAGCCTGTCGCTGAACTGGCTGGATGCGATGGCGACGACGGGAATGCCGGCGGTCACGAAGGTGTCGACGATGTCCTGTGATTCGCACAGCGGCGGCGGAAGAATCACGCCCGCCACGCTGTTGGACAATTGCCGTGCTGCCTCGCGACGTTGCTGGGTGCCCAGTTCATCCCAGGTGGCGATCACCAGCTGTGCCGCTGCCCGGGTGGAGCCGCGCAGTGCGCCCACCAGCAGTTCGCGCAGGTAGCTGGAGCTGGGGTTGGTATAGATCAGTGCGATGCAGGTGTGCTGCGCCGCGGCCAGTGTGCTCGCCGCAAGATTGGGGCGGTAGTCCAGTGCCAGCACGCTGCGCATGACGCGCTCGCGGTTACCGTCACGCACGCCCGCATGGCCATTGATGACGCGCGACACCGTCATGGCGGACACGCCGGCGTGCGCTGCGACGTCGTCGATGGTGATGGCGCTGGCTTTCCGACGCACGACTTTCTGGCTGTTTTTCAGGACACACGCTCCTTTGCTGCGCTGCATGATGACAAGCGCGACCCCGGATGATTAGTCTGCGGCCGTGACGTGATGGTAGCGCTACCACTTGGCCGGGGTAAGGGCCAACGGGTACCCCCCCTTTACCACGCGGCTGTTCTGGCAAGCCTGAAAGCGAGTGTGAGTCGCAGCAAGCGCACAGCGCGCTGCGATGTTCGGTGTGGAAGACGGGCATCGCCCGTACGTGCCCCCAGGAGGGGCGGTACATCCATTCGATCGTTATGTCAGAGGGGAGAGTCATGAGCGCTTCTACGTTCCGTCGTACCCAAGGCCGGGGGGCTCGTTCATGAGCCGCACGCTGGCGAAGTTCACCTCCAGGGCCATGTTCACGTTTGTCGGTGGCGTCCTGGTCATCAATCCTGCATTTGCACAGGACGCGCCAACGCCGGCGGCCGTCGCCCAGCCGCAGGCCCAGCCCAGCCCGACCCAGCTGGACACCGTGCAGGTCACCGGCATCCGCAACAGCCTCAGCCAGGCGATGGACATCAAACGCGACTCGGCCGGCGTGGTGGATGCCATCAGTGCCGAGGATATCGGCAAGTTCCCGGATACCAACCTGGCCGAATCGCTGCAACGCATCAGCGGCATCTCCATCGAACGTCGTGATGGTGAAGGTGCACAGGTCACCGCGCGTGGCTTTGGCCCGCAGTTCAACATGGTCACGCTCAACGGGCGGCAGATGCCGGGCGCGGATGCGTTCGGCGCGTCCGGGCAGGTCGCCATCGGCGGCGTGGACGGAGGTACCCGTGCCTTCAACTTCGCCCAGCTGGCCGCCGAATCCATCAATGGCATCGAGGTCTACAAGACCAGCCAGGCCAATGTCCCCAGCGGTGGGATCGGCGCCACCATCAACATCCTGACCGGACGCCCGTTCGATCATGACGGCACCGTCGCCAGTGCCGGTGCGAAGGTCGTCTCCGACCAGAGCCAGCCGTTCGACAACGACCTGACGCCCGAACTGTCCGGCATTTTCAGCTACAGCAACCCGGAAAAGACCTTCGGCGTCGGCGTGAGTGCGAGCTACCAGAAGCGCAAGGGTGGCTCGGTGCAGGCCACCAACAACTACTGGAACATCCAGCCGTGGACCGGCACGATGCCCGGCAACCCGACCGTGGTCAATGCCCCGGCGGTGGGCGCACTGTACGGTCGCCCGAACGACCTTCGCTATGCGTTCTCCGAGTTCGAGCGTGAGCGCATCAATGGTCAGGCGATGCTGCAGTTCGCACCGACCGACGCGGTGACCCTGACCCTGGACTACACCTATTCGACCAACGAGATCACCGAGAATCGTGGCGAACAGGGCATGTGGTTGCAGAACAGCAACTACACCGATGTCACGTTCGACACCAGCGGTGCGGTCGCGACGCCGGTCTATATCCGTGAAATCGCGGGCACCAAGGATTTCGGGCTTGAGCAGCAGCGCAGCATGCAGAAATACAAGCTGGGATCGCTCGGTTTCAACGCCCTGTGGAACGTCACCGACCGGTTCAAGCTGACCTTCGACGCGCACGATTCCAAGAACGAAAGCCGGCCGAACGATCCGCTCACCGGGGGCGGCTCCATCTTCAGCAGCATCGCCGGCACCAACAACTGCACCACCGGGCCGCATTGCGGTGGGTCGTGGGTGCAGGAAATGAACTTCAACAACGGCTTGCCGGTGGGCACCCAGGTCTGGTACCCGAGCACGGCCGATGCCATCGCCAAAGCCAATGGCGTGGTCAACCCGGGCTTCGTGCCGGGCGAGATCGGCTCGCAGGTGCTGCGCATCAATTCGCAGACCCAGGTCAGCGAGATCAAGCAGGGGCGCATCGACGGTGAGTGGAGCTTCGACAAGGGGCGCTTCCAGTTTGGCGTGGACTCGAGCAAGCAGACCACCCACCGCATCCAGGCCGCGGAAAACTACAGCACGCTGGGCGACTGGGGCGTGGCCAACGTCGACGGGGATGTGGCCAATGGGCTGATGGACCTGCTGCAGCCGGTCAACATCGTCGGGTTGTTCAACGACTTCAATGCCAACAGCTTCACCGCCTGGCGCGGCGATGCGGGCCGCCTCGCGCAATGGGCGGCGGACAACTATGGCGCCAGTCTTGGCGTGAGCCCGCAGCGGGCCGCCGACAACCTGGTGGAGGAGAAGACGAAATCGGCCTATTTCCAGGTCGAGCTGGATGGCGAGCTGGGCGGCCTGCGCACCAATACCCGCCTGGGCGTGCGCTATGAAACCACCGATGTGGTGTCCACGTCGGTCATCGCCATCCCGGAGGCCATCGAGTGGCAGTCCAACAACGACTTCCGCGTGGTGCTGTCCGATGAGCAACAGCCGTTCACCGAGAAGAACAGCTACAGCTACATCCTGCCCAACCTCGATTTCAGCATCGACCTCATGGACAACCTGAAGGGGCGTGTCTCGTTCGGCAAGAGCATCGCGCGCGCGCCGATCGGCAACCTCTATGCAGGCCCGACCGCACAGCAGCCGTTTGGCTCGGTGCTCATCGATCCGTCTTCGCGGGCCAGCGGCACCGCACAGAACCCGCAGCTGAAGCCGCTGGAGTCCGACAACCTCGACCTGGCACTGGAGTGGTACTTCGCCGATGCGAGCTACGTGTCGTTGACCTACTGGAACAAGTCCGTCAACAACTTCATCGGCAACACGATCGTGCAGGAGAATCTGTATGGGCTGAGGGATCCCACCGCCGGTCCGGATGCGCAAGCCGCGTTGGCCTTCCTCAACAGCGGCGCCTGCATCACCCAGGTCGGTGCGGCCAATGCGGCGGCCTGCTCGGCCAACGATACGGCCCTGTTCACCGCGCTGGCCCTGTTGCGCAACAACCCGGCCGGCCTGGGCGCCTATAACGGAACCGACGCGCAGGTGCTGGCCACCGAAGCGGCCTACGATCTGTACGGGGAGGGTGATGACCCGCTCTATGCGTTCAACGTCAACCGACCCATCAACCAGAACCAGGCCAAGCTGCATGGCTGGGAGCTGGGTGGCCAGTACTTCTTCGGCGATACCGGCTTTGGCGTCCTCGCCAACTACACCCTCGTGAACGGCGATGTCGGCTACAACAACGGGGGCGACCCGGCCATCGACCAGTTCGCCTTGACCGGCCTCAGTGACACCGCAAACGCCGTGCTAATGTACGAAAAATACGGTTGGTCGGTCCGCTTGGCGTGGAACTGGCGTGACCAGTATCTGATTCTGGCCAACCAGGGGGCCAGCCGGAATCCGTACTACGTGGAGGCGTACGAACAGTGGGATCTCAGCGTGAACTACACGCTGGACGATCACTGGTCGTTCGGCCTGGAAGCGATCAACCTGACCGGTGAGGACGTCCGTTGGCGCTCGCGCACCTCGCAGATGATCGTGAAGCTGGCTGACCAGAGCCCGCGTTACATGCTCGGCGTTCGTTACAGGTTCTGACGTGTGGGGGTGCCGCTGCCCTGGCAGCGGCACCCGTTCAAGGGTCCTGATGGGGTGGGAAGAACACCATGCCGCGTTACGAAATGCTCAACAACATCGCCCACCGCGATCTGCGCGTGGCCACCGATTTCGGGCCCGCGTTCGGCGATGCGGTCGGCATGGTGCCGGCCTACCCGAGCGAGTTCGCCGAACTGCAGCGGGAATATCCCATTTTCCTTCGCAAGGACGCCGCCACGGGCCAGTGGCAGTCCGTGGTCCTGCTCGGGTTCGAGCAGCACGAGAATCTTTACCTGCAGGACGGCCGATGGAATGCGTCCTACCTGCCCGGGGCGGCGGCCAAGGGGCCGTTCCTGATCGGCTTCCAGGAGAACCAGATCGATGGCACGCTCACCCAGGAAGCGGTGCTGCACGTGGATCTGGATCACCCGCGCGTGACGGCGATGCAGGGCGAGCCGGTATTCCTGCCGCAGGGGGGCAACACACCTTATCTGGACCACATCGCAGGCGTGCTGCGTGGTATCCACGAGGGACACGCCTTCGGGGCGGCGATGTTTGCCGAGCTGGATGCGAAAGACCTCATTCAACCGATCACGCTCGACGTGCAGATTGCCCAGGAGCATCGGGTCGGTGTCAACGGCCTGCACGCCATCGACCGTGACCGGCTTGCCCAGCTGGACGGTCCGGCGCTGGCCGAACTCAATCGCGCCGGCTACCTGGAAGGTGCGTACCTGATGCTGGCGTCGCTGCACAACATGCGTCGCCTGATCGCAGAGAAACAGAAACGTCTGCGTCTGCAGGATGCCGCCGCGGCGGCGGGCAGGAACTGACCGGTGCTGGACGTCACTGCCATGCGGACACTGGAAGGCCTCGCGCCTGGCGCGCTTCCGCTGGAGGCGCTGGTGGATGCCGGCGAGCCGGTGGTGCTGCGCGGCATCGCGCGCGACTGGCCGATGGTGCAGGCAGGATTGCGCTCCACGCAGGCGGCACTGGGCTATCTGCGCGGCTTCGAGGCAGGTGTGCCGGTCACGTATTCCTTCGGCGGGCCGGAGATCGAGGGGCGCCCGTTCTATAACGAGGATTTCACCCGGTTGAACGTCGAGGTCCGGCGTGGATTGTTGACGCAGGTGCTGGACGACATTGAAGCCACCCTCGAGGCACCGCGGCCGCCCACCTACTATGTCGCCTCCCTGCTGATCGAGCGGGCACTGCCGGGCTTCGCGCAGCACAACGATGCCGGCCTGGCCGGGCAGGGCATCGACGCTTCAGCGAGCATCTGGATCGGCAACCGGGTAACCGCTTCCTGCCATTTCGACACGCCCGACAACCTGGCGTGCTGCGCCGTGGGCCGGCGCCGGTTCACGTTGTTTCCGCCGGAGCAGATCGACAACCTGTACCCGGGCCCGCTGGACCCCACGCCGGGGGGGCAGGTGGTCAGCGTGGTGGATATCGACCGCCCGGACTTCGCGCGCCACCCCCGGTTCCGTGATGCATTGGCAAGCGCACAGACCGCCGTGCTGGAACCGGGTGATGCGATCTTCATTCCGAGCCTGTGGTGGCACCACGTGCGCAGCCTCGCCCCGTTCAATGTGCTGGTGAACTACTGGTGGCGCAGTTCGCCGGCCTTCCTGTCCTCGCCGCTGCCGGCACTCCATCACGCGATGTGGGCGGTGCGCGATCTGCCCCCGCGCGAGAAGCAGGCCTGGGCAACGATCTTCGAGTACTACGTCTTCGGCCCGGGTGAGCGTGCAGGGCAACACCTGCCCGACGCCGCCCGGGGCGCGCTGGCACCGTTCGACGAGACGCAGGCGCGCCACATGCGCGCGCAGCTGCTGGCTCGACTCAACCGCTGATGGGAGCACCGCATTGAACGTGGCGAACACAACGCAGGGACGGATCCGCAAGATCGTCATCGCCGGTGGCGGCACCGCTGGCTGGCTGGCCGGCTGTGCGCTGGCGCACCAGTTCCGCGACCAGCTGGACATCACCCTGGTGGAGTCCGAGCAGATCGGTACGGTGGGTGTCGGCGAGTCGACCGTGCCCCCCATCCGCACGTTCCACCGTTTTCTGCAGATCGATGAGCAGGAGTTCCTGCAGGCCGTCGCCGGCACGTTCAAGCTCTCGATCTCGTTCGAGAACTGGCGTCGCCCCGGGGAGCGTTTCATCCATCCGTTCGGCACGATCGGGCAGGGGACCTGGGCCACGCCGTTCCACCATTTCTGGCTGGACAGCCTGCGCCGCGGGATGCCATCGGACCTGGGCGATTTCTGTCTGGAAAGCGCGGCCTCGCGGCAAGACCGGTTCTCGCTGCAGACCCAGCCCCAGGTCAACTACGCCTATCACTTCGACGCCGGGCTCTACGCGAAATTCCTGCGCCGCAAAGCCGAAGGCCACGGGCTGCGACGGGTGGAAGGCAAGATCCGCGAGGTCCGCCAACATGCCCACGACGGCGCCGTTCAATCGCTGGTGCTGGAAGACGGACAGGTCATCGAGGGCGACCTGTTCATCGACTGCACGGGCTTCCGCGGCCTGTTGACCGAGCAGACCCTGCATACCGGCTATGAGGACTGGCACGAATGGTTGCCCAGTGATCGTGCCGTTGCGGTGCAGACCGCGTCGGTCGGATCGCCGGTTCCGTACACCCGCGCCATCGCACACGAAGCCGGGTGGCGGTGGCACATCGCGCTTCAGCACCGGGTCGGCTGCGGGCTGGTGTTCTCCAGCCGCCACATGTCCGATGACGAGGCGCACGCCAAGCTGCTGCGCGACGTTGACGGCCCGCCCCTGCGCGACCCCTGGCTGGTGCCGTTCCGCAGCGGAAGGCGGTTGAAGGCCTGGAACAAGAACGTGGTGGCACTCGGGCTTGCCAGTGGTTTCATCGAGCCGCTGGAATCGACCAGCATCCACCTGACCATCAGCGCGGTGGTACGCCTGATCCAGCTGTTCCCGTCCGACGGCATCAGCCCGGCGCTGGTGGACTTGTACAACGAGGTCAGCCGGCAGGAGATGGAGCACGTGCGCGACTTCATCATCCTGCACTACCACGCCAACCAGCGCGACGAGCCGATGTGGAAGGCCTGTCGTGAGATGGAACTGCCCGAATCGCTTGCGGTCCGGCTGCGTGCCTGGCGCGAACGTGCGCATGCCTGGCAGGACCCCGGCGAGCTGTTCCGGGTCGACTCCTGGACGAGCGTGCTGATGGGGCAGGGGATCCAGCCGGGACCTGCGCATCCGCTTGCAGCCGCCATCGGGGACGCGGACCTGCGCACGCTGTTGATGCGGATCCGCCAGCCGGTGGAGCAGGCGCTCGCGACGATGCCGTCGCAGGCAGCGTTCATCGAACGCTACTGCAAAGCGGCGCAGGACGTATGGCCGCGGGCCTCCGCCTTGGCATAGCACAGACGCACGCTGTTGCCCGGAAATGGTAGCGCTACCTTCAAACACCCACGGGATGGACTACATGGATCTGGTTGCCGGAATCGATGCAGGTACGCAGAGTCTGAAAGTCGTGGTGTACGACCCTGCCGGGCGGCATCTCATTGCCAGCGCCAGCGCGCCCCTGGAACTGACCTCCACTGCCGATGGCAGCCGTGAACAGGACCCGGCAGCATGGGTCGCAGCCCTTCAGGCCTGCTTCCGTGCGATCGATTCCAAGATCAGGTCCCGCATCTGCGCGCTGGCGGTCTCGGGCCAACAGCACGGCTTCGTACCCGTCGACGTCGCCGGGCAGGTCCTGGCACCGGCCAAACTGTGGTGCGACACCAGCACCTCGGCCGAGTGCGTGCAGATCATGGAGGCGGTCGGCGGAACAGCGCGCACCATCGCGCTCGCCGGCAACCCCGTCCTTACCGGTTACACCGCGTCCAAACTGCCCTGGACGAAGACGCACCGGCCCGAGGCCTACGCCAGGCTCGCAACGATCCTGCTGCCGCACGACTATCTCAACCTCGTGCTGACCGGCCAGCGCTTCTGCGAATACGGGGATGCGTCGGGCACGGGCTGGCTGGACGTGCGCACCCGCACGTGGTCGGCCGAGTTGCTGCGTGCGACCGATCCGGAGCGTGACCTTGCGCTCTGCCTGCCGCGCATCGCCGCACCCGACGAGCTGTTCGACATCGATCCGGCCGCGGCGGCCAGACTGGGGCTGCCTAACACCGTGAAGGTTGCCGTTGGGGGCGGTGACAACATGATGGCGGCCATCGGTACCGGCTGCGTTGCACCGGGCCGCCTGGCGATGAGCCTGGGCACCTCGGGCACCCTGTTTGCCTACTCCGACACGCCCGTGGTCGATCCCGACGGGGCGTGGGCCGCGTTCTGCTCCTCCACCGGCGGCTGGCTGCCCCTGATCTGCACGATGAACTGCACGGTGGTGACCGAACAGGTCGCCGACGCCTTCGGCTTCAGCACCCGCTACGGCGATGGCCACCTGCGCGCCACGTCGCCCGGCGCCGACGGCCTGGTGATGCTGCCGTTCCTCAACGGCGAGCGCACGCCGGATCTGCCGCTCGGCAAGGGCGTGCTGGCGGGGCTGGACACCACCAACATGACCCCGGCGCATTTCTATCGCGCGGCCATGGAAGGGGCGACGTACAGCCTGAAGTACGGCTTCGATGCCTTCGTGGGCGCCGGCATGTCGTTCGAGCGCATCGTGCTGACCGGCGGTGGCAGCAACAGCACCGAGTGGCGGCAACTGGTGGCCGATGTATTCGGCCTGCCGGTGGATGTGCCGATCCACGCCGAAGGCGCGGCGTTCGGCGCCGCATTGCAGGCCCTGTGGGCCTTCGGCAAGGCACGCGGTGATGCCACCTCCATCGCCGCTATCGCTGACCAGCATGTCGCGCTCGCGCCGCAGCTGTCCGCGCGCCCGGATCCGGCGCGCGCCCAGGCCTATGCCACCGCGTATGCACGTTTCCTGCGTCATCTCGACGCCCTCACGCCGCTGTATCGCGGCTGATCCCCCTTTCCGCGACCCCTCGCACAACGACAGGACGAGCCACCATGAGCACGCAGCCCTTCATCGGCGCCAAGGAATACTTCCCCGGCATCGGCCGCATCCCCTTCGAAGGCCGGGACTCGGACAACCCGCTCGCCTTCAAGGTCTATGACGCCCACAAGATCATCGGCGGCAAGACCATGCAGGAGCACCTGCGCTTTGCGGTCTGCTACTGGCACACCTTCTGCAACGCCGGGCATGATCCGTTTGGTCCAGGCACCCGCCATTTCCCTTGGGAAGCCAGCTCGCCGATGGCGACCGCCGAGGCCAAGGTGGATGCGGCCTTCGAGTTCTTCACCAAGCTGGGCGTGCCGTACTGGTGCTTCCACGATATCGACCTGGCGCCGGATGCCGACGATGTCGGCGTGTACGAAAAGAACCTCAAGCACATGGTGGGCCTGGCCAAAGCGCGCCAGGACGCCACTGGAATGAAACTGCTGTGGGGCACCGCCAATCTGTTCTCGCACCCGCGCTACATGAACGGTGCCTCGACCAATCCCGATTTCGCGGTGGTGGCGCGGGCGGCGGTGCAGGTGAAGGCGGCCCTGGAGGCAACGGTTGAACTGGGTGGCGAGCATTACGTGTTCTGGGGTGGCCGCGAAGGCTACGCCTCGCTCGTGAACACGCAGATGAAGCGCGAGGTCGACCACCTCGCACGGTTCCTCACCATGGCGCGGGACTACGGCCGCAGCATCGGCCTGAAGGGGAACTTCCTGATCGAGCCCAAGCCGATGGAGCCGATGAAGCACCAGTACGATTTCGACAGTGCGACCGTGGCGGGCTTCCTCAAGACGCATGGCCTGGACAAGGACTTCAAGCTCAACATCGAGGCGAACCACGCCACGCTCTCCGGCCACACCTTCGAACACGATCTGCAGGTCGCCTCGGACAGCGGCCTGCTGGGCAGCATCGACGCCAACCGCGGCAATGCCGAGAACGGCTGGGATACCGACCAGTTCCCGAGCGACCTGTACGACACCGTGGGCGCCATGCTGGTGGTGCTGCGGCAGGGTGGGCTGGAGGGCGGATTGAACTTTGACGCCAAGGTCCGCCGTGAATCGACCGACCTGGACGATCTGTTCATTGCCCATATCGGCGGCATGGATGCGTTCGCCCGCGGGCTGGAAGTCGCCCACGCCCTGCTGCATGAATCGCCGTGGGAGCAGTGGCGCAAGGAACGTTATGCCAGCTTCGACAGCGGTGCCGGCAAGGAGTTTGAGCGCGGCGGGCTCAGCCTCATCGATCTGGCCGCGCTGGGTGCCAAGGGTGGCGAGCCCCGGCAGATCAGCGGCAAGCAGGAACGCTACGAAAACCTGATCAACCAGTACCTGCTGCGCTGAGCGCGGCGGCAAGGAGAGCACCATGACCCACCACCACCCCACGTGCCGCACCGGTTTTCTGGTGTCGGTGCTGCTGCTTGCGCTTGCCGCCTGCAAGGGCGAGGACAAGGCCGCGGCACCTCCCCAGGCCCAGGCCCCGGCCAACCCATGGCCGGCGGTGACCTGGCCGCTGCCGCCCGATGCCGCACTGGAAAGGCGGATCACCGACCTCATGGCCACCATGACGGTGGAGGATAAGGTGGGCCAGCTGGTGCAGGGGGATATTGCCAGCATCACGCCGGAGGACCTGCGCCGGTACCGGCTGGGCTCGGTCCTGGCCGGGGGCAACTCCGACCCCGGCGGCCGCTACGATGCCTCGCCTGCCGAATGGCTGGCGCTGGCCGATGCGTTCCATGCCGCTTCGATGGATACCTCGCACGGCGGCAAGGCGATTCCGGTGCTGTTCGGTATCGACGCGGTGCACGGCCAGAGCAACATCATCGGCGCGACCCTGTTCCCGCACAACATCGGCCTGGGCGCGACCCGCAACCCGGAACTGCTGCGCCGCATCGGTGAGATCACCGCCCTGGAAACCCGCGCGACCGGGATGGAGTGGGCGTTCGCGCCCACCGTGGCGGTACCGCAGGACGATCGCTGGGGACGTACCTACGAAGGGTATTCCGAATCGCCCGAGGTGGTGGCCAGCTATGCCGGTGCGATGGTCGAGGGCCTGCAGGGCAAGGTGGGCTCGCCAGCCTTCCTTGACGGCCGTCATGTCATCGCCTCGGTCAAACACTTCCTCGGTGACGGCGGCACCACCGATGGCAAGGACCAGGGCGATACCCGGATCAGCGAGGCCGAGCTGGTCCGCATCCATGCCGCCGGCTACCCGCCAGCGATCGCGGCTGGCGCACAGACGGTCATGGCCTCGTTCAACAGCGTCAACGGCGAAAAGATGCACGGGCACACCGGGTACCTGACGGACGCGCTGAAGGGCCGCATGAATTTCGGTGGTTTCGTGGTGGGCGACTGGAATGGCCACGGGCAGGTCAAAGGCTGCACCACCACCGATTGCCCGGCCACCATCAACGCCGGCCTGGACATGGCCATGGCGTCGGACAGCTGGAAGGGCTTCTACGAAACCACACTGGCGGCGGTCAAGGCCGGCACCATCACCCAGGAGCGCCTGGATGACGCCGTGCGCCGGATCCTGCGGGTCAAGATGAGACTCGGCTTGTTCGAAGCGGGCAAACTGTCGTCGCGCGCGGTCGGCGGCCAGTTCGCGCTGATCGGTGCGCCGGCGCATCGCGAGGTTGCACGCCAGGCGGTGCGCGAATCGCTGGTACTGCTGAAAAACCAGGGCGGCGTACTGCCGCTGTCGCCGAAGCAACGCATCCTGGTGGCCGGCGATGGCGCCAACGATGTCGGCAAGCAGTCCGGCGGCTGGACGCTGAACTGGCAGGGCACCGGCACCACCCGCAACGACTTCCCGAATGCCGATACGATTTACGAAGGCATTGCACAGCAGGCGAAGGGCGCCGGCGGCGAGGCGCTGTTTGCGGTGGATGGCAGATACACGACGAAGCCGGATGTGGCCGTGGTGGTGTTCGGCGAGAACCCCTATGCCGAGTTCCAAGGCGATCTGCCCACGCTGGCGTACAAGCCGGGAGATGACACGGATCTTGCGCTGCTCAAGCGGCTCAAGGCCGACGGCATTCCGGTGGTGGCGGTGTTCCTTAGCGGGCGGCCATTGTGGGTGAACCGTGAGATCAACGCTGCCGATGCCTTCGTGGCGGCATGGCTGCCCGGCTCGGAAGGCGCCGGTATTGCCGATGTGCTGCTGCGCAGACCGGACGGCAGCGTGCAGCACGACTTCAAGGGAACGCTGAGCTTCAGCTGGCCGCGCACGGCAACGCAGTACGCCAACAATGTCGGGCAGAAGGACTACAACCCGCAGTTCGCCTTCGGCTTCGGCCTGACCTATGCCGACAATGGCGATCTGGCCGCGCTGCCGGAAGCGTCGGGCGTCACCGGCAACGAAGGGGCGGCCGGTGTGTTCTTTGCGCGCGGGGATGCCGGCTCCGGCATGGCCCTGCGGCTGGAGGACAGCACAGGGCAGGGGGTGACCGTCACCCAGGTGCCCGAATCGCTCGAGGGCGATCTGCTGAAAGTCACCGGCGTGGATCACCTGGCGCAGGAAGATGGCCGTCGGCTTGCGTGGTCGGGCAAGGGGGAGGCGATCGTCGCGCTGCAATCGCACACGCCGCTGGACCTGCAGCGCGAGAGCAACGGCGATCTGATGCTGTTGACCACGCTGCGCGTTGACGCCGCCCCGCATGGCGAGGCCTGGTTGGCGGTCGGTTGCGGCACGGGCTGCTCGGCGCGCATTGCGATCGGACCGGCCCTGGCGAGCCTGCCCGCAGGCAAATGGACGCGCGTGGGAGTGCCGTTGAAATGCCTGGCGGCGGCCGGCGCGGAGGTCGGCAAGCTGGATCGCCCCTGGTCGCTGGCAACGTCGGGAACCATGACCGTCTCGGTGTCACGCGTCGCGCTGGGTGCCTTGAATGAAGCCGAGACCACCATCGCATGCCCGGGCGCGTGACAATGCGCCCTGCGTCATCGGCACTCGGGTGGGCTCGCGACCGAATCGCGCATCACCAGCCGGTGTGGCACGACGTGGTCGGTCAACACGCGGCTATCGTCCGTCCTGCGGCGGATGGTGCGCAGCAGGATATCGATGGCAGCATCGGCCATCGAGGCGATCGGCTGATGAATGGTGGTGAGTTCCGGCCAGACGGTGGTTGCGGCCGAGGTGTCATCGAAGCCCACCACCGACAGGTCGCGCGGCACCTCCAGGCCGCGCCGGTGTGCGACGGAGATCACCGCCGCGCCCATGTCGTCGTTGCTGGCGAAGATCGCGGTCGGCGGCCGGCGGTGGGACAGCAACTTTTCGGTCGCGGCAAGCCCCGAACGGTAGGTGTAGTCCCCCTGCTGGATGAGGCCGGGTTCCACCTGCAGGCCTGCGTCATGCAGGGCGCTGACAAACCCATCGTAGCGCCGCGCGCTCGCGCTGAGATCGGTGCGGCCACAGATGAAACCGATACGGCTGTGACCGTGCTGGATGAGGTGCTCGGCCATCTGCTTGCCCGCGTGGAAATCGTCGATGCGCACGCAGGAAATATCGTTGCTGAGGTGACCCGATGCGATCGCGACCACCGGGATGCCCGCCTTGACCAGCTCGGTCACGGCAGCCTGCGATTCGCACAACGGCGGCGGCAGGATGACGCCATCCACGCGCCCGCCCAATGCACGTGCGGCCTTGCGCTCGGCGTCGGGATCGAAGTTGTCCCAGTAGTGGATGACCAGCTGGATGGCGGCGTTGGAGGCAACCCGCAGCAGGCCGACCAACAGCTCCCGCAGGTAGGCACCGCTGGGATTGGTGTAGATCAGCGCAATGCGCGTGTGCTGCGCGGCGGCCAGCGAACTCGCCGCCAGGTTGGGCGTATAACCCAGCTCGCGCACCGCGCGCATCACGCGCTCGCGGGTGACATCGCGCACCTTGCCCTGGTTGATCGCGCGCGACACGGTCATCGGCGATACCCCGGCCAGCGCCGCCACCTCGTCGATCGTCACACCGCTGGTTTTGCGGCGGACCGATTTCTTCGGCTTGTCCAATACGCGTTGCCTTTCTTCTTTGTGACGCTGCCGCAAGGCGGGCACGTCCGCAGCTTACAAGGTTTGCTGGCAACGCTGCTGCTCCGCCGGAATGTCGAGCGGTGTCACTGGATGTTGGGTGTCGCCCTGGCACTTTTCGCCTGCGCGGGCAGCGTGCGCGCAGAGGATGGCTACGCCCTCTGGCTGCGCTACGCACCGCTGGAACCTGCCCTCGCGACCGACTACCGGACACGGCTGGGCGGGGTCGTGGCCCCCGATCAGACCCCGACGCAGCGTGCCGCGCGCGAGGAGCTTGTGCGTGGCCTCACCGGCCTGCTGGGTCGCGCGCCGCGGATGCAGATCGCGCCCAGCGCGGAGGCCAGCGTGGTGCTGGGCACCCCCGATTCGTCGGCCGTGATCGCGCCGCTCCGCAAGGAGATGGAATCACTCGGCGACGACGGCTACCTCCTCAGGCGTGCGCACATCGGCGGGCGCGAGGTGCTGCTGGTGGCCGCACGCCAGGATATCGGGGTGCTGTATGGCGTGTTCCATCTGCTACGACTGCTGCAGACCGGTGCGTCACTCGATGACCTCGAGGTTCGCGAATCGCCACGGCTCGGGCTGCGCGTGCTCGACCACTGGGACAACCTGGACGGCTACGTGGAGCGCGGCTATGCGGGCCGCTCGCTGTGGGACTGGCAGACCCTGCCGGAGTGGCGGGACCCACGCTATACGGACTATGCGCGTGCCAACGCCTCGCTCGGCATCAACGGCACCGTACTGAACAATGTAAACGCGAGCGCGCAGAGCCTTGCGCCGGCATATCTCATCAAAGCGGCCGCGCTGGCGGACATGTTCCGGCCGTACGGCATCCGCGTGTACCTGAGCGCGCGCTTCAGCGCCCCCATCGAGCTGGGCGGGCTGAAAACCGCCGATCCGCTCGACCCGGACGTGCGACGTTGGTGGCGCGACAAGGCTGACGAGATCTACGCGCGCATTCCGGATTTCGGCGGCTTCCTGGTCAGGGCCAATTCGGAAGGACAGCCCGGACCGCAGGACTATGGCCGCTCGCATGCGGACGGCGCCAATCTGCTGGCTGACGCGCTGGCACCGCATGGCGGCGTGGTGATGTGGCGCGCCTTCGTCTACGCGCATGAGGTGCCCGAGGACCGCGCCACGCAGGCCTACACCGAATTTGCCGGCCTGGACGGTGACTTCCGCCCGAACGTGATCGTGCAAGTAAAGAACGGGCCCATCGACTTCCAGCCGCGGGAGCCGTTTCATCCCCTGTTCGGGGCCATGCCACGCACGCCGCTGATGATGGAGGTCCAGATCACCAAGGAGTATCTCGGCTTCGCCACACATCTGGTGTACCTGGGGCCGCTGTACGAGGAGGTGCTGCAGTCCGATACCCATGCAGGCAGCGCGGGCGCCACGGTCGCGCAGCTCCTGACCGGGATCGCCGGCGTTGCCAACATCGGCAGCGATCGCACCTGGAGTGGGTCGCACTTCGACCAGGCCAACTGGTACGCCTTCGGTCGTCTCGCCTGGAATCCCCAGCGCTCCAGCCGCAAGATCGCGGCGGACTGGGCGGCGATGACGTTCACGCCGGATCCCGAGGTGGTGGCGCCCATCGTCGACATGATGATGGCCTCGCGCGAGACCGCGGTGAACTACATGACGCCGCTGGGCCTGCACCACCTGATGGCGCGCGGGCACCATTACGGGCCGGGCCCCTGGGTGGACGGCGGTCCGCGCGCGGACTGGACCGCCGTGTACTACCACCGCGCCGACCGCGATGGCATCGGCTTCGATCGCACCGCGCGCGGCAGCAACGCGGTGGCCCAGTACTCCCCCGAGGTGGCCGCCGTGTACGGCGACCTGGCACGGGTGCCGGAGCCGCTGCTGTTGTGGTTCCACCATGTCCCGTGGGATCACCGCATGGCCTCAGGACGACCGCTGTGGGACGAACTGGTGGGGCGTTACTCCCTGGGTGTACGCCAGGTAGAGGGCATGAAGGCCACCTGGGCAGGCCTGCAGGGCAGGGTGGATGCGCAGCGGCATGCGCAGGTCGCCGCCTTCCTCGGCATCCAGCGGCGCGAAGCGCAGTGGTGGCGCGATGCCAGTGTCGCGTACTTCCAGTCGGTCAGCGGCAGGCCCTTGCCTGCGGGCGAAACCGCGCCGCCACACACGCTGGCGTGGTACCAGCGCCTGCAGTTTCCTTCCGCGCCGGGAGATGGGCGATGAGTCGGACACGGGTGATCGTCTGGATGCTGGCGACCGCCGTGGCATGCGCTGCCATGACGGCCGTGGCACAGGAACCGGCAACACCGCTGCTGCATCCGCTGTTCCAGGATCACGCCGTGCTGCAGCGCGACCAGCCGATTCCGGTCTGGGGCCATGCTGCGCCCGGCACCCCGGTCTCCGTGGTCTTCGCGCGACAAACCGTCACCACGCGCGCGGACGCCGGCGGCCAGTGGCATGCAACGCTGAAACC
The DNA here is from genome assembly GCF_056393115.1 of Stenotrophomonas sp. Steno-Z10-BAI. Taxonomy (NCBI): domain Bacteria; kingdom Pseudomonadati; phylum Pseudomonadota; class Gammaproteobacteria; order Lysobacterales; family Lysobacteraceae; genus Stenotrophomonas; species Stenotrophomonas sp. Steno-Z10-BAI. The sequence goes on from NZ_JBWJOZ010000002.1 coordinate 599,561, forward strand.
CATTCCCGCCGGCGGCCCTCACGACATGACCGTCCGCGCAGGGACGGCCACCCAGAACGTGCATGACGTACAGATGGGCGATGTCTGGTTGTGTTCCGGGCAGTCGAACATGGAACTGCCGGTGTGGCGCGCGCTCGACGCAGACAGTGAGATCGCCTCCGCCACGCACCCGACGATCCGCCTGTTCACCGTGCCCAAGGCCGCAGCCGTTACGCCGCAGAGCACGTTCCCGGCGCCGACCGCGTGGAAGCCGGCGTCGCCAGCCGCGGTGCGCGACTTTTCCGCCGCCTGCTTCTACTTCGCGCGTGAACTGCAGAAGACCGTCGACGTCCCGATGGGGCTGATCCAGGCGGCGTGGGGCGGCTCGCGGATCGAGGCGTGGACCAGCGCCGACGCGCTGCGTATGCAGGGCGGCATGGACCCCGCGCTTGACCTGCTCACGGTCTACGCAAGCAACCCTGCGGCGGCAACCGCGGGCTGGGGCGAGGTATGGCAGCAGTGGTGGTCGATGCGCGACGGAGCCTTGCAAGGCGACACTCCCTGGCAGCCGGGCGAAGACAACACGGCATGGCACACGGCCCCCGCCGGGCTGGGCGCATGGGAGCGCTGGGGCGTGCCGGCGCTTGCCGACTACAACGGCATGGTCTGGTACCGCACCCAGGTCACGCTGACCGCCGCGCAGGCGGCGCAGGGCGCACGGCTTGCGCTGGGCGCCGTCGATGAGACGGACATGACCTGGGTCAACGGCGTGGCGGTGGGCAGCCAGTACGGTGCAGCGGAGGCGCGGCGTTATACCCTTCCCGCCGGTCTCTTGAACGCCGGCGAGAACACGGTGGTGATCAACGTGCTGGATACCTACGGCGAGGGTGGGCTGTCGGGACCGGCCGACGCCCATGCGGTGGAGCTGGACGACGGCACGCGCATCGTCCTGGACGCGCCGTGGCACTACCGGGTGGCGGCCGGTGCACAGGCACCGCCGCTGGCGCCCTGGCATGCCGCCACGGGTCTGTCGACGCTGTACAACGGCATGATCGCGCCGCTCGGCGGCTATGGCCTGCGTGGAATGCTCTGGTACCAAGGCGAGTCCAACACGGATGACGGCGCCGCTTATGCCAACCGGCTGCGCAGCCTGCGCGATGACTGGCGCAGCCGGTTCGGTGCGCGGATGCCGCTGCTGGTGGTGCAGTTGGCCGGCTATGGGCAGCCGCCTCAAGCCCCGGGCGAGAGTGGCTGGGCACAGGTGCGCGAGGCGCAGCGCCGCGTCGCGGCGGAAGACCCGCATACCGGGCTCGCGGTGGCGATCGACATCGGCGACGCGTACGACATCCACCCGCCCAACAAACAGGAGCTGGGCCGGCGCCTCGCCCGGGTGGCGCGTCACGTGGTCTACGGCGAACGGGCGCTGGCACCTTCCGGCCCGACGGTTCGCACGGCGTCGCGCGCGCAGGGCGAAACAAGGCTCGCGTTCGACAACGTCACCGGCACCCTGGCCACGACCGGTGCGAACGGCCCCATAGGATTCGAGCTCTGTGATGCCGATGCGCGGCATTGCGACTATGCCGAGGCCGTGCTGGAGGGGCGTGAGGTTGTGTTGGATTGCATGGATTGCGTGGAGCCGGCCAGCGGCCGGCACTACCGGAGCGGCGCGTTGCGTGTGCGCTATTGCTGGGCGGACGGCCCGATCTGCACACTGCGCGACAGCAGCGGTGCGCCGGCCGGCCCCTTCGAGATTTCCCTCACCGCCGCGGAGGTCCCCTGATGCGCCTGCTGATTGCCACGCTGCTCCTGCTGCTGCCTGCTGCGCCATCGCTCGGTGCCACGCCCGCGCCACCGGTGTACTTCGATTGGTTCGAATATGCCGGTCACGACGCGGCCTTCGAGACGCCGCTGCCCGCCGGTCACTACCGCAACCCGATTCTTGCCGGCTTCCATGCGGACCCGAGCATCGTCCGCGCCAACGGACGGTTCTATCTGGTCAATTCCAGCTTCACCTACTTTCCGGGCATTCCAGTGTTCGAAAGCGTTGATCTGGTGCACTGGAAACAGATCGGCAACGTAATCGACCGCCCCACGCAGCTGGACTTCGATGGCCTGAGCGTCTCCCGCGGCATCTTCGCCCCAGCCATCGAATACCACGACGGCGTGTTCTATGTGGTCACCACGGCGGTCGACAGCGGTGGCAACTTCATCGCGACCGCGCGCGATCCGGCCGGCCCCTGGTCTGATCCGCACTGGCTGCCCAGCATCGAGGGCATCGACCCGTCCCTGTTCTTCGACGACGACGGTGCCGTCTACCTGGTGAACAATGATGTTCCGCCCGGTCCGCCACGCTATGAGGGTCACCGCGCGATCTGGATGCAGCAGCTCGATCTGGCCGCGTTCACACCGGTCGGGCCGCGCAAGGTACTGATCGACGGAGGTGTGGAGCCGGCGAAGAATCCGATCTGGATCGAGGGGCCGCACGTCTACAAGCACGACGGCTGGTACTACCTCTCCGACGCGGAGGGCGGTACCGGCCCGCAGCATTCCCAGGTGGTTCTGCGCAGCCGCCAGGTGTGGGGGCCGTACCTGCCCTATGCGGGCAATCCGATTCTCACCCAGCGCGACCTGCCGGACGACCGGCCGCTGCCGATCACCAATGCCGGGCACGCCGACCTCGTGGAAGGTCCGGACGGCACCTGGTGGGCCGTGTTTCTGGCCAGCCGCAACTACCAGACACGGCACTACAACACGGGGCGGGAGACGTATCTGCTGCCCGTGCAATGGCGTGACGGCTGGCCGGTGATCCTGCCGGCCGGGCAGACCATTCCGTATGCGGTCAAGGCACCGTCATGGATGCAGGGCGATGCCGCGCAGGCACCGTCGACCGGCAACTTCATCGATCGCGACAGCTTCGATGCACCCACGCTTGGCACCGGATGGGTGCAGGTGCGCGTCCCCAAACAGGCGTGGGCAGACCTCAGCCTGCGTCCGGGCGCACTGGCCGTGCATCCGCTGACGGAGAACCTGGACACGCTGCGCAATCCCGCCTTCCTTGGCCGCCGCCAGCAGCACCTGCGCTTCGAGGCCAGCACCGACATGACGCGGCCGGCCGCGGGTGTGGCGGCAGGCCTTGCCGCCTTCCAGAACGAGGCGTACTGGTACTTCCTTGGCGTGCGCAGCCTCGGCGGGGACCGCGTGGCGATCTTCCTTGAAGCGCGCGACGGCAGCGGCGTGACCCGCACGTTGGCCACGCGTGAGGTGACCGCAGCCACGTCGTTGCGCTTGAAGATCGCCGGTGACGAGGGGCGCTATGCCTTCGCGTTCGATACGGACGAAAGGCGTGGCTGGCAGACCCTCGCCGCCGACGTGGACGGAACGGTATTGAGTACGGATCGCGCAGGCGGCTTCGTCGGCGCCCTGCTGGGACCATTCGCGCGCGACGAGCGCGCTTTGAGGAGCAACTGATGACGCGTACGTCTTCCCTCCACAGCGGCCGTCGCGGCCCCATCTTCCGCACGCTGGCGCTGTGCGCTGCCATGACAGTGGCGAGCACCGGTCACGCCGCCGAGACCCAGCCGTGGCTGGATACATCGGCGAGCTTTGAAACCCGCGCCGCCGCGCTGGTGGGACAGATGACCTTGGAAGAAAAGGCCGCGCAGATGCAGAACGCCGCGCCCGCCATCGAGCGCCTGGGCGTTCCGGCCTACGACTGGTGGAACGAAGGCCTGCATGGCGTCGCGCGGGCAGGGCAGGCCACAGTGTTCCCGCAGGCCATCGGGCTGGCCGCCACGTTCGACGTGCCGTTGATGGGGCAGGTGGCCACCACCATCAGCGACGAGGCGCGAGCCAAGCATCACCAGTTCGTGCGCGAGGGGTCGCATGGCCGCTATCAGGGGCTGACCTACTGGTCGCCGAACATCAACATCTTCCGCGACCCGCGCTGGGGGCGGGGCCAGGAAACCTACGGCGAGGACCCGTACCTCACCGCGCGCATGGGCGTCGCCTTCGTGCAGGGACTGCAGGGCGACGACCCGGTGTACCGCAAGCTGGACGCCACGGCCAAGCACCTGGCCGTGCACAGCGGCCCCGAGGCCGACCGCCACCATTTCGACGCCCGCCCCAGCAAGCGTGATCTGTACGACACCTATCTGCCGGCGTTCGAGGCGTTGGTGAAGGAGGGCCAGGTGGATGCGGTGATGGGGGCCTACAACCGGGTCTACGGCGAATCCGCCAGCGCCAGCCATTTCCTGCTGCGCGACGTGTTGCGCCGTGAGTGGGGGTTCAAGGGCTACGTGGTGTCGGACTGCTGGGCGATCGTGGATATCTGGAAGCATCACAACATCGTCCCCACCCGCGAGGCTGCGGCGGCACTGGCGGTCAAGAACGGCACCGAACTGGAGTGCGGCCAGGAGTACGCCACGCTGCCGGCCGCGGTGCGCCAAGGCCTGATCAGCGAAGCCGAGATCGACGATGCGGTGACGCGCCTGTTCACCGCACGGATGCGGCTGGGCATGTTCGATCCGCCCGAGCGCGTGCGCTGGGCGCAGATTCCGGCCTCGGTGAACCAGGCCCCGGCGCACGATGCGCTGGCCCTGAAGGCCGCACAGGCATCGCTGGTGCTGCTGAAGAACGATGGCGTGCTGCCGCTGCCACGCAACCTCAAGCGCATCGCCGTGGTCGGCCCGACCGCCGATGACACCATGGCATTGCTCGGCAACTACTTCGGCACACCGGCGGCACCGGTGACAATCCTGCAGGGCATCCGCGATGCGGCGAAGGGCATCGAGGTGCGCTATGGGCGTGGTGTGGACCTGGTCGAAGGGCGCGACGATCCCAGCGCGACGCCGCTGATCGAGGCGGCGTATCTGCGGCCCTCGGCCGACTCCCCGGAACGTGGCCTGCGCGGTGAGTACTTCCGTACGCCGGATCTGTCAGGGACGCCGGCGCTGGTGCGCACCGATGCCCAGATCGGGTTCCGCTGGGACCGCGGCTCGCCGACCGACAACCTGCTGGCCCGCGGCGAAGCGGCGCCAGGGCAGGGCATTCCCAACGATGGCTTCAGCATCCGCTGGCGTGGCCAGCTGCTGCCGCCGGTATCGGGCCGCTACCGGATCGAGGCGGCGGCCGACGACGGCTTCCGCCTCTACGTGGATGGCAAGCGGGTGCTGGACCACTGGGCCAACAGTGATCGCCTGCGCAGCGACGGTGTCGATCTGGACCTGCAGGCGGGACGTGCCTATGCGCTGACGCTGGAGTACTACGATGCCGAGCGCGACGCCGGCGTGCGGCTGGGCTGGCGCATGCCCGGGGCGAAGCCGCCGTTCGAAGAAGCCGTCGATGCCGCCCGGAGTGCGGACGTGGTGGTGTTCGTCGGCGGCCTGACTGGTGATGTCGAGGGCGAAGAGATGACGGTCAACTATCCGGGCTTCGCCGGCGGCGACCGCACCGACCTGCGTCTGCCCGCTACCCAGCGCGCCCTGCTGGAAGCGCTGCACGCCACGGGCAAGCCGGTGGTGATGGTGCTGACCGGAGGGTCGGCGCTGGCGGTGGAGTGGGCCCAGACGAACCTCTCCGCGATCCTGATGAGCTGGTATCCCGGGCAACGCGGCGGCACCGCCGTGGGCGAGGCGCTGTTTGGCGACGTCAATCCGGCCGGCCGGCTGCCGGTAACGTTCTACCGCGCAGACCAGGCAATGCCCGCGTTCGATGATTACGCGATGGAAGGCCGCACCTACCGCTATTTCCACGGCACCCCGCTGTATCCCTTCGGCTACGGGCTCTCCTATACCCGGTTCGACTACGGCAAGCCAAGCCTCGACGCGCCCCGCATCGCCGACCACGGCACGCTCAAGGTGCAGGTGGAGGTGGCGAACGCCGGCAAACGCGCGGGCGATGAAGTGGTGCAGCTGTACGTGCGGCGGCTGGCGGCTGGGGCAGGCGATGCGCAGCAGACGCTGCGCGGCTTCCAACGTGTTCACTTGGCTGCGGGCGAGCGGCGCACCGTGACCTTCGATCTGGACGCGCAACAGGCACTGCGCGAGTACGACGACGCGCGCGGCGCCTATGTCGTTCCGGCCGGGGCGTATGAGGTGCGGATAGGCGGCTCAAGCGCCGATGCCCGCGTGCGGAGCCGCTTCACGGTGGAGGCGAATCGTGACTGATGCCCGCCACGGCGATACCCCCGAGCACACGCTGTCGGTCCGGGAGAAGCTGGGCTACAGCCTCGGCGACCTTGCGGCCAACCTGATCTTCCAGACGCTGATCACCTATCTGGCGTTCTTCTATACCGATGTGTACCGGTTGCCGCCCGCCACGGCGGCCACGATCATCTTCGTGATCGGCCTGCTGGGTGCCTTCGTGTTCACCCCGCTGATCGGCATTGCCGCCGACCGCACCGTCAGCCGGTGGGGAAAGTTCCGGCCCTGGATCCTGTGGACGGCGATCCCGTTCGGCGTGCTGTCGCTGCTCGCCTTCAGCACGCCGGACCTGGGTGCGCAGGGCAAGGTTCTCTATGCGCTGGTGACCTATGGCCTGCTGATGTTCGTGTACGCGGCCAACAACCTGCCGTACTCCGCGCTCAGCGGCGTGCTCACCGGCAGCATGGCCCAGCGCAACAGCCTCTCTGCCTACCGCTTCGTGGCGGTGATGATCGCGCAGTTCATCATCCAGGTCCTGCTGTTGCCGCTGGTGCTGATCCTGGGCGACGGGGATCGGGTGCAGGGCTTCGAGCGGGTGATGACGGTGTTCGCGGTGGTGGGCACGCTGTTCTTCCTGGTCACCTTCGCCACCACGCGCGAGCGCATCGTGCCGGCCAAGGAACAGACCGGCGGGGTGATGCAGGACCTGTCCGACCTGCTGCACAACCGGCCGTGGAAGGTGATGCTGGCCCTGACGGTGCTGGTCTTCATCAACCTGGCCCTGAAGGGCGGCACCTACATTTACTACTTCCAGTACTACATGAGCGAGGCCGCACTGGCGGGCTTCCTCGACACCTCCGGCTTCAACCGCTTCATCGGGGGATTGAACGCCACGCTCAATGGGTGGGGCCTCTCCGGCTTCACCTGGCCCGAGGATCCGGCGACCTCGGCATTCAGCCTGTTCAACGCGTGCGGCATCCTGTGCATGATCCTGGGGATCGGGGTGTCCCGGCGCCTGGCCGACCGCTTCGGCAAGCGTGACGTGTTCGGTGGCGCACTCCTGGTATCCACCGTGTTCCTGCTGGTGTTCTACTTGTTTCCGCCCACGGCGGTCGGCGTGGCCTTCGGCGCCTTCATGCTGCACGGGTTCTGCTACGGCATCACCATCCCGCTGCTGTGGGCGATGATCGCCGATGTGGCCGATTACTCCGAATGGAAGAACCATCGCCGCGCCACCGCGATCATCTTCTCCGCGATGCTATGCGGGTTGAAGATCGGGCTCAGCATCGGCGGTGCGCTGGTCGCCGGCATTCTTGCGCACCACGGCTATCAGGCCGGCGCGGAACAACAGCCGCAGGCGGTGGTGGACGGCATCCGGCTGACGGTAAGCGTCTACTGCTCCCTCCCATTTCTGGTCGCGGTCGTGCTGCTCTTCTTCTACAAGATCGACAAGCGCATGGAGACGCGCATCGAGCAGGACCTCCATCTGCGCCGGCAGGGAAACACCCTTGATCAACTCACGGCGCATGCGATCTCCCCGCCGCTGGTGACCCACATCTACACGGCTGACCCCTCGGCCCATGTGTTCGAAGGGCACCTGTACATCTATCCGTCGCACGATATCGACGGCGGCGCGTCCTTCGACGACGAGGGTGGCCACTTCCGCATGGAGGATTACCACGTGCTGCGGATGGACTCCCCCGAAGGTGAGGCCACCGACTGCGGCCTAGCGCTGCATCTGCGCGACGTGCCCTGGGCCGCGCAGCAGATGTGGGCGCCGGATGCGGCCCACCGCGACGGCCGCTACTACCTCTATTTCCCGGCCAAGGACGGGCAGGGCATGTTCCGGATCGGCGTCGCCGTGGCGGATCGTCCCGAGGGCCCGTTCACCGCCGAGCCCGAGCCGATCGAGGGCACGTACTCCATCGACCCGGCCGTGTACGAGGACGACGACGGCACGCATTACCTCTACTTCGGCGGCATATGGGGCGGCCAGCTGCAGAAGTACCGTGACAACCGCTTTAACGCGGAACATGAGGAGCCCACAGGCGACGCACCGGCACTCGGTCCGCGTGTAGGGCGGCTGGACGCGGGCATGACCCGACTGGCGGAGCCCACGCGCGAGATCGTCATCCTGGACGAGCACGGACAGCCGCTGCGGGCTGATGACCACGCGCGCCGGTTCTTCGAAGGGCCGTGGCTGCACAAGTACGATGGGCGGTATTACCTGTCGTACTCGACCGGTGATACGCACCTGCTGTGTTACGCCATCGGCGACAGTCCGTACGGACCGTTCACCTATGGCGGCGTGATCCTGAAGCCCGTGGTGGGCTGGACCACGCACCACTCCATCTGCGCGTTCGAGGGCCAGTGGTATCTCTTCTATCACGACGCCTTGTTGTCCGGCGGCGTGACCCATCTGCGCTCAGTCAAGTGCGCGCCGCTGCACATGGAGGCGGACGGCAGCATCCGGACGATCGATCCGTATGGCGTTTGAAGCGGCGTCACCCAAGGATGATGCGCAGGCGCCCCTGCATGGTGGGCGCCTGTACTGGTTGCGCGCGGGCAGGCTGGAGGTCGCGCTTGCACCGGACGCCGGTGGCCGTATCGCCCAGATGCGGTACGACGGTGTGGACTGGCTGGTGGGCGAGGACGAGGGTGGGGCGGCCGCCATTGGATGGGGGTGCTATCCGATGGTGCCTTGGGCGGGCCGGATTCGGCAGGGGCGCTTTGTGTTTGATGGCAAGGCGTTTGAGCTCCCACCGAACCTTGGGGCGCATGCCATCCATGGCGTAGGGTTCTCACGGCCGTGGCGGATTGAGAATCTTGGGGCGGATACCGCGACGCTGTCACTGGCGCTGCCTGAGGATGGGCATTGGCCTTTCGGGGGGCGTGCGACGCAGGCGATCCATGTGCTGCCCGACCGTCTGGAGCTTCGGCTGGCGGTGCAAGCCGGCGACCAGGCGATGCCGGCGGTACTCGGCTGGCACCCCTGGTTCCGGAAGCCGGATCAGCTGCTGTTCTCGCCCAGTGCGATGTATCCACGGGACGGGGAGGGCATCGCTACATTGCCCCGTGTTACTCCCGCGCCCGCGACCGGGCCTTGGGATGACTGCTTCATCAACCAGGCTGAGGTGGTGCTGGTGTCTGGGGCGCAGCGGCTGGAGCTGCGGGCGGACTCGGATCACTGGGTGGTGTATGACGGGACTGCGCACGCGACCTGTGTGGAGCCTCAGACTGGGCCGCCTGATGGGTTCACGCTGGCGCCGAAGCGGCTGGAGTCGGGGCAGACGCTGGAACTGAGGTTCGAGCTGCGTTGGGGCAATGTAACTACCCCACGCGCGGAATGACGCGGGACAGCGCAGCATGGGATGGAGCGAAACGCGACATTGCCTCTACCAGCCGGTACCCCCCAAGAACCTGCACATAGCGCGTGGACGCGCGGGCACGCTGCCAGAATGCCCGTGACCGGTCCCGGGCGGGTGTAATCTCGGCTCTAGCGCCTGATGGCGATAAGGCGGTAAGTTTCCACAACACGCCACTGGACGGCGTTGAACAGGGACGTAACGCAATGCACTCGGATCACCGCAACTATTTCAAGTTCACCTCGAAAGCCCGGCTGGACAAGTCCGTCAACGCGCTCATCGGCATCGTCGAAGGTATCGTGATCGACGGCCAGATCAACGCCCTTGAGCTCGACTACCTCAATCTGTGGCTGGCCGAGCACGACGCCGTGCGTGACCAGCACCCCTTCAACGAGCTCGTGCCGGTTGTCACTGCCGCGGTAGCCGACGGCATCCTGACCGAGGAAGAACACGCAGACATCGTGTGGCTGTGTGAACGCCTGCGCTCGACTGAGTTCTACGACGACGTGACTGCCGACCTGCAGCGGTTGCACGCCATCATGGGGGGCATCGTCGCGGACACGCATATCTCCGTGGAAGAGCTGCGCGCCCTGTCCGATTGGATGGCAGATCACGAGCACCTGAAAACATGCTGGCCCTTCGACGAGGTGGGCAGCCTGATCACAGGGGTGCTTGCCGACAAGCAGATAGACGCGAAGGAACACGCGATGCTCCAAGCTTTCTTCGCAGAGTTCACGCCCTTGCTTGACGACCGCACAATCACCAGTCCGCGCGTGTTGGAAGGGCGGCAGATCGTTGGCTTATGCGCGGTGGATCCAGAGATCAGCTTCATGGAAAGGGGCTTCTGCTTTACAGGCGCATCGTCGCGCTTCACCCGCGCCGAATTCGAAGGCGTCGTTAAGAGGCTTGGGGGATCGGCCCATTCATCGCCTTCAAAGAAAGTCCACTACCTGGTCATTGGTGCAGAAGGGAATCCGTGCTGGGCGTTTGCGTGCTACGGACGCAAGGTCGAGAAGGCCATTAAGCTGCGTAAAGCAGGATCTCGGGTTGTCATCGTCCACGAGCTCGACTTTCACGATGCGTTGGCCGATCACGGCAGCTAGTGGGCATGAATTCCCGATAGTTCTAGCGCTCGCGACACCGCAAGCGTCGCGGCCGGCGTCACTTGAGCGGCGTGCTCAAGGGGTCCCTTGGCACCATCCGCAGCAGCTTCCCGTCCACCCCGTCGGTGAGCGCGTAGATGGAACCATCTCCAGCGACCTTGACGTCACGAATACGTTCGCCGCGTTCACCGAGCAACAGTTCTTGGCGCACTACACGGTCACCGTCGCGAACAAGGCGGCGGACGCTCCGCTCACGCAATGCCGGCACCAGGAAGTCGCCCTGCCACCGCTGGAAAAGGGTGCCGTGATAGACGGCCAAGCCAGAGGGTGCGATCGACGGCGACCAGATCACCTCCGGGTCCTCGAACCCCTGGTGATGCGTAAACGGGCTCACCCGGGCAAACGGGTAATCGATTCCGTGACTGACCAGAGGCCAGCCGTAATTGCCGCCCGGTCGAAGCCGGTTGAGTTCATCGCCGCCGCGCGGCCCGTGTTCGCTGACATAAATGGCGCCGGTGACGGGGTCACGCACGATCCCTTGCGGATTGCGGTGCCCTGAGGTGTATATGGCCGCGCCTTTTGCACTCGGGGCGAGCGAAATGCGCATCACTTTGCCCAGCGAGTTGCTTTGGTTCTGGGCTTCCTCCCGGCGTGCACTCCCATCGCCCACCGTCATCAGCAGGGTGTGCGTGTCGAGAAACGCCAAGCGCCCGCCGTTGTTGCCGTCGCTGGGCTTTGGCGTGGATTCGAATAGAACCTCCACCTGATCTATCGACCACTCACCGCCGGCGAAGTTGAGCGCACTACGTATCAAACGGACGCCCACGCCGCGAGGATCACGGTAGCCCTGCGTCAGATAGATGCGGTGGTCCTTCTCGAAATCGGGTGAAAGGGCGATGTCCATCAGACCGATCACGCGCTCCTGCTGATCTCCGGCGGGTATCTTGGAAAGGTTGACGTCCACACGTTCGCCGGCCCGGTCAATCACCTTAAGCTGGCCAGCCATTTCGGTGACGAGCAGTCTTCCGTCCGGCAGTTCCGCCAACGACCAGGGCCATTGGAGGCCGTCGGCGACGATGGTCGCTTGGTATCCCGACGCCGCAGGCGGCTGTGACCGTTCCGGCTTCGGGTGCATCAACAGGAACGACGCAAGCGGCAGCAACACCAGGCAGGCAGACAGCAGGTAAGCAAGGCCACGGTGCAGACGTGGCCCGCGCACGGCACGCGCCGTCAGCGTGTGGCTCACATATCCTCCCACCAGCCCACACAAGCTGAGCACGGCCAAGCCTGGCATCTCCCGGATCGCAGCGATCGCCGGCATCGGGATCACGCTGCGCAGCAGCGCCAGCACGATGGCCAACCCAACCAGACTGGCGAGCAGCGCGCAGGGCAGGGCGCTCAACCCCAACCGCCGCAGGCCCGCCTGCAGACCTAGCGCGAGGACGCCGCCGGCCAGCGAAAAACCAACCATCACAGGTCCGAACCGGGCCAGATCCTCCACGGTAACGGCAGCCCGGGCCTGCCAGCTGACCTCAAGGCCCAGCTGGGTAAGCGCATGCAGATTGATCTGGGTCTGCATCAGGCTGGCCACAGCGGCGGTAGCCAAGGAGGCAGTCAGGGTGATGGAGACCGTTCGCAACCAGGAGCGCATGTAGGGAGTTCGTCAGCGCAAGCCGAAGGCGCACTGTAGCAATGGGGTCCAGTGAACCTCCAGTGATGCGCAGCGCCGAAGAATTCACGGCAGAGGAACTGCACGGCGGCGACCCTCTACGGACCTGCTTTTGAACCGAAGAGTCTCTTTCCATGCCCAACAAGCAACTCACCACGATCAATCCGCTGACCGAGGAAGTGGTCGCCACCTATTCCTACATGTCCGATGCCGAAGCCGCCGCCGTCGTGAAGGCAAGTCATGAAGCGTTTCTGCAATGGCGTCTGCGCAGCCTGGATGAGCGCGCAACCGTGATCGCTGGCATCGCAAAAGGACTCCGCGAGCGTAAGGAAGAGTTCGCACAGCTGATGACCGACGAGGTCGGCAAGCTCATTGAAGACAGCCGCACCGAGATCGAGCTGTGTGCCGGTATCTGTGACTACACCGCCAAGCAGGGGCCGGTCGTGCTGGCCGATGAGGAGCGCGATGTGGACGGTGCCACAGGCATCGTGACCCACGCGCCCATCGGCGTGGTTTACGGCATTCAGCCGTGGAACTTCCCGGCCTACCAGGCGATCCGCTATTCCATCGCCAGCCTGATGGCAGGCAATGGCGTACTGCTCAAGCATGCCGAGAGCTGCACCGGCAGTGGGCTGCTTTTGCGTGACATCTACGAAAGTGCCGGGCTGCCCAAGGGGCTGTTCGGGGTGCTGTTGATCAGCCACGATCAATCCAATGACATCGTGGAAAACGATCTGGTACGCGCGGTGACACTGACCGGGAGCGAGACGGCAGGGCGCACCGTGGCAGCCAAGGCCGGTGCGGCCCTCAAGAAGACCGTGCTTGAACTGGGCTCCAACGACGCCTATCTGGTGCTGGACGATGCCGACCTGGATCTGGCGGTGGCGACCTGCGTCAAGGGCCGCCTGTTCAACAACGGCCAGACCTGCGTCAACGCCAAGCGCTTCATCGTGACAAAGAAGAACTATGACGCCTTCGTCAGCGGCTATGCAAAGGCGTTCGAAGCGATCCGGATGGGCGACCCGAATGCCGACGACACCCAGCTCGGCCCCATGGTCTCCAAGGCGCAGCGCGACAAGCTGCACGAACAGGTGACCAAGAGCGTCTCGCAAGGGGCCCGTCTTCTGGTGGGCGGTGAAGTCCCGGACCGCACCGGCTGGTTCTACCCGGCCACGGTGCTGGCGGATGTGGCGCCGGGGCAGGTGGCCTACGAAGATGAGCTGTTCGGTCCTGCAGCGGCCATCATCCGCGCCGAGGACGATGAGGATGCCATGCGCATCGCCAACGACAGCCGCTACGGCCTGGGCGGGGGCATCTTCAGCCGTGACGTGCAGCGCGCCCGGGAGCTGGCCAGCAAGTACTTCGACACCGGCATGATCTTCATCAACACCTTCGACGTGGCATCGCCAACGCTTCCGTTCGGTGGGGTGAAGGCGTCGGGCTATGGTCGCGAGCACGGTCCGGAAGGTCTGAAGGAGTTTGTGAACGTCAAGTCGATCAAGATTGCGGCTGCGGCGTCGGCTTGATTTCAGCACAGTGGCCTGGCCGCGGATGGATAGGGCATCGATGGCCATTAGACATCATCACCAATATAAAGCCTGGCCGACTCTCGCCAGTTGCAGGTTTGAGACGGTAAGCTTCCCCGAGCTACAAGGGGAAGCTTATGCTCAAAAGGATTTCAGCAGGATTGCTGCTTTTTTCGCTTGCGTGCTCTTCGCACGCTCAATTGCAGTCTGCAACGGGCCCTAGACCCAAGCCGTTGCCTCCGACCCCCAAGGCTGCCCACAACTCGATGTCGAAGAGCACAACGCCCTTCAACTGCCAGGAATTGGCATGGCCGAATCACCCTCACCCGAGTATGAAGGCGTACTGCGATCGCGTTGAGGCCCGTACTCTGTCAGCTGAGGCCCAACGCGCCGGGCGTCCCGGCCCTTCGGACAACGTTATCAACCTGCCTCCCTTGGGGTCAGGCGCCTCGAAGCGTTCGGGAATGGCTTGTATCGGCGGTCAAGCGTTCCGAAAATTACCGAATGGGTGGGAGCAAATCCATGCTCAGGCAGGTGGCTGGCAGCGTTGCCGGGAGCAGTAGCCGGGGGTAGGGGGGCGCTTCCTATGGAAGCGCCTTACACGCACCGGCGCAACCTCGGACCACGGGTCATATCGACCACACTGAATCGCTTGGCTCCGCATGATCTTGGCGCAATCTGATTAGGCTCATGACTGGCCGGGAACGCTCGGAGGCGCCACCCGGCCGCCCTCGCGCCCTCCGTAAGTGGACGTCCTACTTTACTGCTGGCCGATCTCGGCCATTTGGCGGCGCAGACCAATCTCTGCATAGGCGGGAATCCCTGGGCGCGTTGCGCGAGCAAAGCACTCGGCCGGGCGCGTATTGGGACACAGGTCTCAAAAGTTCCATAGCCACGCGCCGGCGCACCTCGATTCCGCCAACAAGGAGCCCCATCGCAGCCGATGGGCCTCACAGAACATTGACACTAAAGTTACGCTGGTGATATCAATCAATCCGGGGAAAAAAGGAGGGGATGGGGATGGAATACACGGAAGTATCCTCTGCACGAACAGGGGACGGCACGCTTGAGGCACAGCACTACAATGGTGTGGTTAAGCTTTTTTCGCCGGACCCTGCGATCGTCTCCAAATTGCTTAAGGAGGTTGGCGCGGGTCCATCCAGCAGCGTCGCAGACGCTACACCTATGCCGAATGACGTGGCGCAACGGTGACAGCATTGCCGGCATTGACACGCTTGTCATCGGCTACCTCGCGTTGATGATGGTGATGGATGGCTCAATGACGCTTGGCATGCTCATCGCATTCCTCACCTACAAGCGCCTGTTCACCGTCAGCGCCATGGGCTTGGTAGAAGTTTCTTTCCGCATCCGTGCTGTGCGTATTCACCTTGATAATCTCATCGATCTAGCACCAAGGCAGCCTGTCCCCTTGAAACCGGATCACAGCGACGCGCACGAGCTGGACTTTTCTCAGCCTATCCACCTGAAAGGCATCACATTCTCCTACCCAGGCTCCGATCAGCCTATTCTTCGGGGCCTTTCCACGTGCCTCCAAGCGGGAAGACGGTATGTGATCAGAGGCAATTCCGGTGTCGGAAAGTCAACGTTGTTGAAGCTACTGCTTCGTATTGCCGATCCTCAAGAGGGGTCGCTCTGGCTGGGAAGCACCGATCTCAGAACGGTCCCACGAGAGAAGTGGCTATTCCACATTGGCGTGGTGCTTCAGGGGGACGGTCTCTTCAGCGGTAGCATTCGCGAAAACATTGCGTTTGGGAGTTCCTCTATCGCAGATGACCGGGTCCGAGAGGCGGCGCGCGCGGGATGCATCGATGGAGAGATTCAGGCGCTGCCTATGGGGTACGAAACGGCATTGGGCGATCGTGGAGGCGGCCTTTCAGGCGGCCAGATGCAACGCCTGCTGATTGCGCGGGCGCTCTATAGGCGGCCTAGTTTGCTTATCATGGACGAGGGAACGGCAAACCTCGATGCCGCCACCGAGGCCAGGATTCTCCGTCAGATCCGCTCCATGGGCATCACTGTCGTCCATGCAGCGCATCGTCAGCAAGTCATTGACGACGCAGATGTCGTGATAACTATTGGCGACATGGACGTTGTCGCCACCGAAAGTGGGCAGATAACAGCATGAAGAGGCGAAACAGGCGAGTTCCTTTCAGCAGCCCTCTCATTCCCTGGGTCATCCTGATGGTGGCCATTTCCGTCAGCGCAGCCCCGGCCAACCGCCAGCCAAGCCCATCGCTGTTGAGTCTGGGGGACGATGGCAGGCAGGGGAACGCGTTCAGTGTGCGCCCGGAGATCTCGGCTGACGGCCAAGTAGTGGCGTTCATCTCGATGGCAAGCAACCTTGTGACGGACGCGCGCCCAGGCTTGAATATCTACGTTCGTGACGTAGGTCTTGAGACCACGCGTCTCGCTTATCGTGACGCTGGAGCAATTGGTGCGGTTGACACGGATCCGACCATTTCCGGCAACGGGAAGGTGGTGGCGCTGGCGTCGACGGTGGGCATCGGGTTCCACACGTCGGCGCGCCAGATAGTCCTAGTAGAAGGCGATGAGAGAGATGTTGTGAGCCGCAACGATGACGGCGACGTGTCAACAGGACAGAGTGTCACCCCGTCTTTGTCGTTTAATGGCCGCCGCGTCGCCTTTGTGGCAGTTGCCGAAAATCTGGCGCCGGGCTGCAGCGAACGGTTCTCGGCCATCTACCTGCGCGACCGCGCCACCGGTACCACACGTTGCCTCAGTGTTGGCAAGGACGGCCAGCCTGCCGACGGGGCAAGCCTTCAGCCCGTGATATCGGCCGATGGGATGTTTGTTGCCTTCCGGTCCGCAGCGACTAATTTGGTGGCTGGTGATACCAACGGCGTTGATGATGTGTTCGTTTACAGTGTGGGTGAAGCAACATTGCGGCGGGTCAGCGTGGGTGCCGATGGTGCCCAGGCCGAAGGGGAGAGTAGTGACCCTTCCATCTCGGGGGATGGAACGAACATCGCATTCCTGTCCCGAGCTGGAAACCTAGATCGCCGTGCTATGAACGGCGAATACGCGGTGTTTGTACGTGATCTCAGCAATTCCACAACGCGGCTCGCCAGTGTGTCTAGCAAGGGTAAGGCAGCAGAGACCTTCTCGGGGCAGCCGCGGATATCGGCCGATGGCAGGTATGTTGCATTCCTGAGTCCGTCTTCCGTGCTCGCCGGGAAGCGATCAAACGGTAAACGCCAGATATATCGTCACGACCTAAGCACCGGCGACACCATCCTGGTCAGCCGCGGGCATGATGCGTTGCCAGGGAATGGAAACAGTTTCCAGCCCGCCATTTCCGCTAATGGACAAATGATGGCCTTCCGATCAGCCGCCTCCAATCTCGTCAAGGAGGATACCAACCTGACGGATGACGTCTTTCATATCACTCTCCCAGTTTCCGACCGTTGATCAAGAAGCACAGTAGACCGTCATCGGTCCTAACTACTGTGCCAGACTGGCATAGTTCTTCAAGTCTGGTTTGGGGTCCCCTCGGCTCTGGGGAAGATCGGGCTGACCTAGCTCAACGAGTGGATCGGCTGACCGTACTGGCGTCAGATGATCCGTGCCCTGGCTGCTACTGCTCACTTCAGCAGCGTTGATCTGTTACCAGGATCCTTGTCCATTCGCTATGACCACTCGTAAGCTCCCCCGGCAGCCAGACACCCGATAAGTAGAACTTTTTGGCATCTTTAACCAGCCAGGAGGTTGCATGCGCACATCAAAATTCACCGAGACGCAGATCATCACGATCCTTAAGCAGGGCGATGCCGGGCTTGCGGTGAAGGATCTATGTCGCCAGGCCGGCATCAGCACGGCGACGTATTACCAGTGGAAGAGCAAGTACGGCGGGCTTGAGGCGTCCGAGCTTCGTCGAGTCAAGGACCTCGAAGCTGAGAACGCCAAGCTCAAACGCATGTATGCGGAAATGGCGCTGGATAACGCGGCACTGAAGGACCTGATCGCAAAAAAACTGCAGGGCCGGGTCAGAAGCCGGTGGGTCATTACATCACTGCGTGGGAGTCAGATCTATTGCGCCGGGAGGAGACCTTGTCGAGGCGTGAGTACGATCCGCATCGTCGGCTTGACCCCTGAGCGATCTGTGGCGTCAAAAAACGTACTTACGCCGGACAAAGTACAAATATAGTTGGCGCAAAAGTACAAATTTAGTTGTCCCGTCAGCAGGGAGGAAAGACTTGATCCACAGCCAGACCAGTTTCAGCCTGCCAAAGTTCATTTCGCATAATGTATACAGAGTCGCTCGCGGAATGCCCCACAGCCGCCTGTGCGTCGCCGGGAGAGGCGAGGCCGACCCCTAGCGTTAGGGCCATAGCGGTTGCCGCAAGTCGCCGCCACACGGCCTTCTCCTCGCGACTAATAGCCCGCGCCTCTCCGACCACGCCAAGCACCTGTGCAAGGGGAATTCCCGTAATCCCCGCGATAGTTGCGCACGTCACCGTATCCGGAAACTTCTTGCCGCCGCGCCAGTTGCTCACGGCCTGACGGGACACGCCCAGCTTCCGGGAAAGGTCGCTGTCAGACGCAGCACCGCTTGCCTCAACTGCGCGGTTGAGGATCTCCTCGAAATTCATTTGTCCACCCGTCGTTGACATGTTGTCCACCCCCAGTGTACTTTCCCGCCTGTCCACCGGCGGTGGACACCCGCCAGCCGGTCCCCCTAGGCCGCTGGCGGGAATCTAGGGGCTGGGGGCAGGGGTAGGGGATGCACGGATACATGTTCGCCATCGTGGCCGCAGCAGCGCTTGTGGTTGTGATCGGAATTGCTCGACTCGTTGCGTGGGGTATCGACCGCAAGGAAGAGCAGGGGGCCAAGGCAATCCGTGACGCCATGCGAGTGGCCCAGGCACGCGCGGAATTCCTGCCGACACCGAGTCAGATCCGCCATGCCGCCGGGGCGCGTCATGACCACTGACGATTACGTCTATCTCAACCTGCTGACGCTCGTCGTGTTCGGTCTGATTCGCGGCGCGCTCTGGTACTTCAAGTGGAGGCGTGGCGATGAGTGATCGCTCCGGCCACTGCAACTTCTGCGGCGAACCGACCGTCTATTTTTTTGCTGGAGGCATCTGTGCTGCCTGCACGGGTAAGAACGCACGGATCAAGCTCGATGGCATGACGCCTGCGCCGCGCGCAGAGCTTGCCGCGTTTGATGACGCCATCGGTGTGATGCACGCCTCCGCACGTCGCACCGAAATGGCCTCAGAGGCAATGCAACGCAATAAGCGCGCTTCCGGCGCTTCTCTTAAGTCGTACCTCGCAGCGGCTCCGATCGCGTTGACCCCGGAGGGCCAGCGCGAAGCGCTGGCCCTTGGGCTTGTCCATTACAAAACAAGTGACAACGCGCCGAAGCACGGCCGTCTGTCAATCGAGATAGACCCGCTGCTGGCGCGGGCGCAACGGCTGCGCAAGTCCGTCATTACGAGTGCACGACTTCATGACCAAGAAGCGAAGAAAGGATCGCGCCGTGGCGCGTGGTACATGCTCACGCTCACCTACCGAGACGGAAGCAATAGCGGCCCTCGTGACGTTAGCGAGCTACTTAAGCGCATGCGGGGGCACTTCAATGGAATTGTCTCTCGGGCCCGACGGTTCGCGGGTGAGGTGTTCCGTTATTTATGGGTCGGCGAGCTTACCCAGCGCGGCCGCCCCCACTACCACCTCCTGATCTGGGTGCCCAAGGGCATCTACTTCGGCAAGGTTGATCGTCGCGGCTGGTGGCCTCACGGCAGTAGCCAGATCGAGAAAGCCCGCAACGCTGTTGGCTACCTCGCAAAGTACGCATCGAAGTTCACCAGTGTCATTGCTGGAGCGTTCCCCAAGGGGTTTCGCACGCATGGCTGCGGTGGCCTCGACACAGAATCCCGCCGCGAACTGCGGTGGTGGAAAGCCCCTGTATCGGCCCGTGAAGCGCTCGGCGGCGAAGCCGACATTCGCAAATGCCAGGGCGGCTATTTCGACAAGCTCACCGGGGAGTTCTGGTCGTCCCCATGGAGAGTCGCTTTTGCATTCGGCCGGACCATCGCTTGGAAGGTAATCCCACTATGAAAGTCCAGATTCTCACTGAGTCCGTCTCCGTCCGCAGCTTCCCTGCACGCGACGGCAAAGCCGCTGTCAACTTCACCGAACAGAAGGCCGCTGTCATTCGTGACGGCGACTTCCCGCTCCCGTTCACCATCGGCCTTGATGAGGGCCAGCAGCCGTACAAGGCAGGCACCTATGAGCTGTGCCCCACGTCGCTCCAGAGCGGCAAGTTCGGCGGTCTGGAATTCGGTCGCCGTATCAAGCTGCTGACCCCGTCACCTGCGCCCGGCCCGACGCCGGTCAAGGCGTAAACCATGGCTCTGTGCGTAGCCCTGCAGCCTGACGGCACTCTCCTGCCCACCGGACAGTCGGTCACGGAGTGTGCGGGCTACGTACTTGTCAGTGCGTCGGAACACGGCGTGTACGCGGTAGTACAGCAAGCATTTTCGATGCCCACACCGGAAGAGGCCCTTTTGTGGTCAACGACCTGTTGTGGCGCAGTTCTCCTGTGGTTCGTTGTGGGGCGCATCGCCGGTAGCGTCGCCACGATTTTTGACAGATAACCGGCAAAAACCAATCAATCAACTCATGCAAGGAGATACACCATGGAACAGATTCTCGCTGGTCTGGACGTCGGCCCCGCCACCATCGCTCTCACCGGTGCCTGCGCACTGATCGCGCTGGTGGGCTTCACCAAGTGGGCGGGTAAGAAGGTGGCCGGCCTCTTCGGCTGATGCAGGGCAGGGCGGGGCGGTGTTTCGACATCGCCCTTGCTCTATGTGGGGATCGAAGGGAGTCCAGGACATGATCGTTTTGGTGTTGTGTGGATTCATCGGCGCATGCTGCGGTATGGCCGGTGTCAAGGGAATGGACGCGTGAGCCTCTTGCGTTCGTTCACCGTCCTTCAGTTGAAACGCACGATATGGCTGCTGGCGCTGATCGTTGCTTGCGGCTTCGCCGCACCTTCCGCGTTCGCCGTTGACCAAGGCGAGGCGTTTCAGGAGTGCCAGACCTACACGCCCGTGAACAACGCCATCGTCTCCGTTTCTAGGCGCAGGTGTGACATGGAAGGTCTCGATGCTAGCGGCAAAGGTCGTTACACGATGGTTTATTGGGGGCTCAACGCCGACGGCAATGAAGTCGGCGCTTACGGCGGCTATATCTTTGAGTTTCAATCTACGTGTGCCAAGCGTCCAGAGGAAACCGGCTGGAAGGGTAGCGGTGCTGCGGGCACTGGCTCGGTCTGCCACAACGGTTGCGCATACGAGGGCTCTGTCTATGCAGGGTCCCCGACTGGCCGACTGTTCACCGCTAACGGCCAGACCTGCAAGAACAGCGATCTTCCCTCACCTGAGACACCTGATCCGGGTGACGGCGATGGCGATGGTGGCGGTGGTGGCGAAATTCCCGGCGACGGTGATGGTGGTGGCGGCGACGGCGGTGGAGATCCGGGCGGCGGCGGTGGTGATGGCGGCGGCGGGAACGGCGATGGTGACGGTGACGGTGACGGTGATGGCGACGGTGATGGCAATGGCAGCGGCCCAGGCACCGGCCCCGGCCCCGGCGATGGCGAAGGCGATGGCGACGGCTCAACGCTTCCCGAAGGCGAAATGTGGAAGGCCCCCAAGGACACGGTGCAGAGCGTGTTCGATGATTTCTATGACAAGGCCAAGAAGACCAAGGCGGTCGATGGCATCACGAATTTCCTAAAGGTATCGGGCGGCGGATCTTGCCCGACCTTCACTTTGCCAGCGTCCATGTTCTGGCGTTCTATGACCTACAACGCTCACTGCTCGGGCGACTTCTTGGCGATGTTGCAGCTGTGCGGATTCGTGATCTTCGCGTTCGCCGCATATGCCGCTGTCCGCATCTCTCTAACCTGAGGAACTCCAATGCTTGCTGGCTGGATTGACGATTTCAAACAGTGGCTATGGAACCTCGTGTTGAAGATGTTTGACACGTTGTGGGACATGGTTATCGCGTCGATTGTTCGCACCTTCAAGATGCTCACGGAACTGATCTTGTACGTGCTGGCGAAGCTGCCCTTGCCGGAATTCATGCAGAACACCAGCATCGGCGACATCTTGTCGAAGGGTGGCAACACCGTCATGTGGTTTGTGCAGCTGTTCCAGATTGGCCCGTCTCTCGCCATGATCGGCGTCGCCATCGTGTTCTATCTGCTCCGCCGCGTACTTACGCTGGGAATCTGGTAATGCTCGTATTCAATGAAGGTGTCCCGCGTGCGGGCAAGAGCTATGACGCTGTAAAGAATCACATCCTCCCGGCCCTGAAGAAGGGCCGTCGTGTTTATGCCCGATTGAACGGCCTGCGCCACGACAAGATCGCAGCGCACTTGGGCATGGCTGAAAGTGACGTTCTGGCGCTGCTCATCTTGGTGGACACCAAAGAGGTGTTGACCATGTTCGCCTGCAGCCAGGACGACACCGGCAAGTGGTGCATCCCGGATCACTTCAAAGATGCGTTGGTGGTGATCGATGAGGTGCACGAGTTCTATGTCAACGAGCGCAAGCCGCTGGAACCGGCTGTAGAGAATTTCTGGGCGCTGCTCGGTCAGAACGGTGGTGACGGCGTCATCATGACGCAGTGGATCAACCGCCTTCACCCTGCGGTCAAGGCGCGCATTGAGCGCAAGAACACGTTTCAGAAGCTGACCGCGCTGGGCGCAAAATCGCGCTATCGCGTGACGTTTTTTCACACGACGTCGCCGGGCAAGTTCGAGAAGGTCGGCGGCCAGACGCAGAAGTACGACCCGGCCATTTTTCCGCTGTATGACGGCTATGCGCCGGGCGCGGACAACACCGAGGTTTACGAGGAAGGCGGAAAGACCGTATGGGCCGCATTGGCCTTAAAGGCCGTTTTCATGCTGGTGCTTGGCGCTGTCGGCCTGTACTTCTTGGTCGGGTTCTTCCGCACGGACAAGCCCAAGACGGCCCCGGCACGCTCTACCGCCTCTCAGCCCGCGCAGGCGCGTTCTCAGCCCGTGGGGCAGGGCGCAGAGCAGGGGCGGGGCATACAGGGCGAACAGGCGCATCCTGAGCCGGAACCCGACCCGCTTGCCGACCTGACCACAGAGCAGCGGTACATCGTGGAGCTTGGCGAAAGGGGCCGTATCCGTCTGGCGATGCTCGCCCAGGTCGCGGGCGAAGATCGAGCATGGGTGCAGTGGATCGCCAACGACACCAACGAGGTCATTGAGCAGCTGGACATGAGCCAGCTTCGGGCACTGGGCTATCAAGTCGCCGTGGAGTCGTATGGCCTTCGCCTGTCGGCCGGTAGCCATGTGGCGGTTGCTACGGCATGGCCGTACAACGCGCCTATTCGCGAGAAGGATGCGCGCCTGTACAACCTCTCAAGCGACGGTTCCGGCACTGCGACTGCGAGCGCAGCGAGTGGGAGCGGTGCTGGCACCGTCGCGCATGGTGCCATCGGCGGAACGCTGGTCAGCGTCGGTACGCGCCCGGTAGGCACGTTCCCCGAATCGGTCCAGAACCGCTACTCTGGCCGCTGACAAGGAGGCCTTATGACTGACGACGGCGCGATACTGCTGTTCTGCATCACGGTGATTCCGGTCCTCATAGGGCTGGCATGGGGTGAAGCTGAGGCCTACTTTCGCCGTCGCCGGGATCGTCGGTCCGGGGTGTAGGGGCAGCGCCCCTACGGGCAACGCTTTATCCGCGCTTGGGTCCTCGTGGCCCACGTGACATATGGACCACGTTGGAAGGTTCGGCGCCGGTACCGGGATCACCCATGCCCAACCGCCGTTCTCTGCGAGTTCTGACGTACTCGCGCAGGTATACGACGCTGGAATCCATTGTGGTGCAGCGCTTTCCAGATGCTGCCGATCGCGTGGGCCGCGGCCGGGCTTCCTCCATCATCAGCCGCCATTCCCTTGCGATGTTGCAGGTCAGTGACCACCAGGTCATGTCGCAGGGTTCAAGGCTGTGGCCCTCAGGGGTGAACATATGGCCCCCCTGAAAACCGAAACCGGCCCAAGGGCCGGTCATGTCGATGCGGTCGTGCGGGTCCATCGTGGTCATGCTGCGATCTCGTCCTTGTTGGGCTCCCGGGCAGGGAGGCAAGACTTGATCCAGATCCAGATCCACACCAGACGCCTCGTTATCCTATTTCGCATAATGTATATTATGTAAAGACGCTGGCGGCCATAGTGAGGTACCTCGTGGGCCTGCTCAAGCTACTACTGGCGTCGCTCTAGCCTCATCGAGGCTCCACGGAAAAACCAGCATTGATGCACGGTCCACGACCTGACCGGCCCCACCTTGATCGCCATAGGCGTCACCCCTACACGCCGTTACTTGCAGGCGGCGTACACCTTGTCGTCCATCTGCCGACTAAGCTCAAACGAACGCTTGATGCCAGCTGCACGGTAAACCGCGTCCCGATGATCTTTGGCCGCTTGGCAGCGATCAGGCTCTTTGTACTGGCTTACCACGACACCCCTGACACCACCACCAGACGATGCCTGGTAAGACTGCCGTTGATCACGCTGACGCATGTCCTGCCGTATACGCTCCAGGCGCAGCTGGTTTTCGTATGTGTCGTATTGCGGCGTGGCATCCCACGTCTTTTGGGGCGCGCTGTTGGCGCACGGTGCAGATTGGTAACTGGTCTTCCCACCTTCAACGCACTTATGCACCTGCTGTGCAGATGCCGAGCCGGCAGCCATAGCCGCCAGCAACAGAATAGCTCTCACGTCCATGTAGCCCCCTATAGCTGAGGACATCATAGCTCCCGCGGCCGTGACCGGTCACATCGAACCGAGCTGCAAGGCTGCTGCCAGGCGCTTCACAGGACGCAAGCGGTTCAAGGGCGATGATGAGTATCAGCGTGATTACATGCGTCGACTCGACCGGATCAGCCTCAACGTGCTTCAGAACCTGCTTCATTTCGCCCCACTGATAACCGCAGCCATGACCTGCGTGACGGCGTTGATCTGGGTCGTCTACCTGAATTTCTTCCTGCGCAGCTACCGCCGCCAGCAGCGTCCTTCCATCCTGATCACGTCGGGCGCGGGCAAGGACTTGGATGCGCACTGCTTCGTGACCAATCTGGGACTTGAACCGGTCTACCTGCTCGATGTGGTCATCGACCTGATTGAGCCTACTGGGAAGGTGGTCCGCGCGATCATTCCCGAACGCACAGAGCGTTGGAGCCAAGCGATTCCCGGCGACGACGACGATGTCCGCCGTGCGACCAACGTGGGTGCGCTCAGCAGCGGCGGCGAACGAGACCTGGGCCGATTCCGGACCTTGATCGAGCGCGCCAGCATGGAGAACCCCGACATCGCCGCCGAGAACGCCTTCACCAGTCTGGAAGTCACCGTGGTGACGGTCACGGCGAGCCAGGCAGAGCTGTGTGGCGCTTCGCGCTGCTACCGCATCGAGCAACGCGCCGGTGGCAACGCTCGACTGAGAGCAAGAACCATCAAAGCACGCCAGCTGCAGGGGTACTTTGCGCGCCGTAGTCTGACTCGCCTGTTGACTGACCAGTTGAAGTCCTTGGATACAGCGTAATCCCATTCACGCCCCTCGTTGTGGTGGGTAGTCGGCACTGCCCTGCCCTCGAACCTAGAGGCCGCTGACGATTGACGGCCGCACTGTACCGACGGCCTGAGGTTGCGCCACGGCCACCCGGGCTGCTCGATCTCTCCCCGCCTTCACAGCTACCACGCCACCCCGAATGCAACTATGAAGGCCGCGACCTGCCCCCCTCGGTAAACCATGCCCCACTTTCGTCGTCTTTTTGGTCGTTGGCTCCGCCTGCGTCGTCTTGTCCGTTGGCGTTGGCGGGAGCGCCAGGCCTCGGTTCCGGCCATCGAAGCCACCGAGGTTCCCCTGCGTGCGGCGCTGTACAGCGTTGAACAGATGGAGGTGTACGGCCGCGCACTCGCGCGCCAGCACCGGGTGCGGATGCGACCTGGCGCAGAGCGCCTGCTCGATCGCCTGCAGGCCAACGAACGTGTCCTGGAAGATGCCAACACGCTGCTGAGCAACGTAGTGCGCGAACAGCGGCCGGTGACCCCGGCCGGGGAATGGCTGCTCGACAACTACTACCTGATCGAAGAACAGATCCAGACCGCGCGACGCCACCTGCCGCGCGGCTACAGCCGGCAGTTGCCTTCGCTGGTCGCCGGCCCCTCGGCCGGGTTGCCGCGCGTGTATGAGCTGTCGATGCAGGCGATCGCGCACGGCGATGGCCGCATTGATGGCGATACGCTGGGCCGCTTCATCGCCTCGTACCAGTCGCTGGCGCCGCTGAGCCTGGGCGAACTGTGGGCCGTTCCGATCATGCTGCGCCTGGCCCTGCTGGAGAATCTGCGGCGCATGGCGGCGCGGGTGATGCGCGACGGGACGGACCGTGGCCTGGCTGCCCAATGGGCGGACAGTCTCAACCGCGCGGCGTCCGACACCCCGACCGATGTCGTGCTCGTGGTGGCGGACATGGCACGCTCCGAGCCACCCTTGACTGGCGCCTTCATCGCCGAGCTGACCCGGTCGCTGCAGGGGCGCGGCGGCGCGTGGGCCATGCCCGTCGCCTGGCTGGAACAGTGGGCCGCCGCGGCTGGGCAGCGCATCGACGAACTGGTCGCCGCCGAGGGGCAGCAGCAGGCGGCTGACCAGGTCTCCATCGGCAACAGCATCGGCAGCCTGCGCTTCCTCTCCACCATGGATTGGCGCACCTTTGTCGAAGACATGAGTGTGGTCGAGCAGCGGCTGCGGGAAGACCCGATGGCCGTCTATCCGCAGATGGATTTCGGCACCCGCGATGCCTATCGCCATGTTGTAGAGAAGATCGCGCGCGGCAGCCGCGTCGCGGAAGAACGCGTTGCGACCATCGCGCTGGATCTAGCACGCGCGGCTGCGCCGCACGATGGGCCACGTACGCACGTGGGCTATTGGCTCGTGGGCGAAGGCGTGGACGCCACCGTGGCCGCGGTGGCCGAGGCGGCACCCCGCCACCGCAAGGCACGGCGGCTGGCGCACCGCGTGCCCCTTTCGCTGTACCTGCTGCCGATCGTCCTGCTGGCGGTAGTGGCCACCGCTGGCCTGCTGGCCTCGGGCAGTGGTTCGGTGCCCGTGTGGCTGGCCGCGCTGTTCGGGCTCCTGGTGTTCAGCGAGCTGGGCATCGTCCTGGTGAACTGGACGGCGACGGTACTGGTCACGCCCAGGCCGCTTCCCAAGCTCGATTTCAGCGAAGGCATCCCTGCGGCCTGCTCCACCGTGGTCGCGGTCCCCTCGATGTTGTCCAGCATCGACGGCATCGATGTCCTGACCGAAGCGCTGGAGGTCCGCTTCCTGGCCAATCGCGACCCTCAGCTGCGCTTCGTGCTGCTGACGGACTTCCTCGACGCTGCGGCCGCCGAGACGCCGACGGACGACACCCTGCTCGCGCACGCCGTGGAGCGCATCGAGGAATTGAACAGTCGCTATGCGGCCGAGCGCGGCGATCGCTTCTACCTGCTGCACCGCCCCAGGCAATGGAACCCGGGTGAAGGGGTGTGGATGGGGCACGAGCGCAAGCGCGGCAAGCTGGCAGCGCTCAATGCCCTGCTCCGCCAGGGCGATGCGGTCGCGTTCATGCGCACTGTCGGTGACACGGCGGCCCTGATCGGCGTCCGCTACGTCATCACCCTGGATTCGGACACGCAGCTTCCGCGGGATGCCGCACGCGCCTTCGTCGCCACCCTGGCGCACCCGCTCAACCGCCCGCGCTTCGATCCGGCCCTGCAACGCGTGGTGGAGGGCTACGGCATCCTGCAGCCCAGCGTCGGCACCAGTCTTGGCACGCGCCGCACCTCGCGGTTTGCGCGGATGTTCGGCAGCGAACCCGGCATCGATCCGTACTCGCGCATGGTCTCGGATGTCTACCAGGACCTGTTCGACGAAGGCTCGTTCGTCGGCAAGGGCATTTATGACGTCGAAGCGTTCGAGCATGCGCTCGAGGGCCGCCTGCCCGAGAACCGTATCCTCAGCCATGATCTGCTGGAAGGCTGCTATGCACGTGCCGGCCTGGTCAGCGATGTGCGCCTGTACGAGGACTATCCCGAACGCTACGCCGCCGATGCCAAGCGCCGTGCGCGCTGGATCCGCGGCGACTGGCAGCTGTTGCCCTGGTTGATGCCGTGGACACCGCGCCCGGGATCGGGCTGGGAACGCAACCGGCTCAGCCTGCTGTCGCGCGGCAAGCTGCTGGACAACCTGCGCCGGAGCCTGGTGCCGATCGCTGCCTTGGCCTTGCTCGTGGCGGGCTGGCTGTATGCCGAAAGCCCGGCTGCGTGGACGGCATGGGTGCTGGCACTGTGGTTCGCGCCGCCGCTGATCGGCATGCTGCGCGATGCGCTGAGCGTTCCGGACGACACCCCGCTGGAAGCGCACTACATCATGGTCGGGCGCGGCACGCTGCAGTCGTTGCTGCGCGCGGCCACCCAGGTCGCGTGTCTGCCCTACGAAGCGTTGCTTGCCGGTGGCGCGGTGCTGCGCACGCTCTGGCGCATGACCGTCACCCGCCGCCATCTGCTGCAATGGAACCCCTCCAGCGAAGTCGAGCGCCGCCTCGGCAGCGACCGCGGCGCGGAATGGCGGGTGATGGCGCCGGCATCGTTGCTGGCAATTGCGCTGG
The DNA here is from genome assembly GCF_056393115.1 of Stenotrophomonas sp. Steno-Z10-BAI. Classification (NCBI taxonomy): domain Bacteria; kingdom Pseudomonadati; phylum Pseudomonadota; class Gammaproteobacteria; order Lysobacterales; family Lysobacteraceae; genus Stenotrophomonas; species Stenotrophomonas sp. Steno-Z10-BAI. The sequence continues at coordinate 628,082 of NZ_JBWJOZ010000002.1, forward strand.
CGGCAGTGGTGGCCAGCGTGGCTCCGCAGGCGCTGCCTGTCGCCCTGCCCCTGCTGTTGGCGTGGACCTTCGCGCCCGCGTTGATGGCGTGGCTCGGCCGGCCGCCGGCTGCAAGCGTGGCCGAACTTTCGGTGACACAGCGGGCATTCCTGGGCCGGCTGGCACGGCGCACCTGGTCGTTCTTCCAGGCGTGGGTGCGCGAGCAGGATCATTGGCTGCCGCCGGATAACATCCAGGAGCATCCAACCCTGGTGGTGGCGCGGCGCACCTCGCCGACCAACATCGGCTTGTCCCTGCTGGCCAATCTGTCGGCGTGGGATTTCGGCTGGCTCCAGCTGGGCGCGGTCGCGGAACGTACCGCCCTCACCTTCGATACGCTGGACCAGCTGCCGCGCCATCGCGGCCACTTCCTGAACTGGTACGACACCGAAACCCTGGCGCCGCTGCAGCCGCGCTACGTCTCCACCGTGGACAGCGGCAACCTGGCCGGCCACCTGCTGACGCTGCGCCAAGGCCTGCTCGCGCTGGTGGACGCGCCGGTGCTGGCGCCACACACCTTCGACGGCCTGGCCGATACGCTCGGCGTACTGGAAGAGGAACGGCAGCGCCATCGCCCCGCTGACGCACCACTGGGCGAGGCGCTCAACCACCTTCGCCAGCGCCTGGCCTCAACGCGTACCGATCCACCCGGTGGCACGGCGCAGCTGCTCGCCCGGTTGCAGGAGCTGGCCGGTCTGGCCGACGCCGTACTGGCGCAATGGCCGGCACCGGAGTCGCCCGAGGAAGGTGCGCTGCACTGGCCGGCCCTGTTCGCTGCCGAATGCCATGCCGCCCATGCAACACTCGCCGACCTCCCTGCCGATGCCGGCGCCGACGACGAGGCGCAAGTACCGAGCCTGCGCGAGTTGGCCGCCCTGCCCGGCTCCGTCGGTGCGGACGCGCGCGCGCGCATCGAGCAGCTGCAGGCGCTGGCGCATCGTGCCGGGCAGTTCTCGCTGATGGAGTACGGGTTCCTGTTCTACCGCACTCGGAACCTGCTCTCGATCGGCTACAACGTCGACGACCATCGCCTCGACAACAGCTTCTACGACCTGCTGGCTTCCGAAGCGCGGCTGTGCGCCTTCGTCGCCATCGCCCAGGGCCAGTTGTCGCAGGAAAGCTGGTTCGCGCTCGGGCGGATGCTCACCGAGGTCAACGGCACACCGACGCTGTTGTCGTGGAGTGGCTCGATGTTCGAGTACCTCATGCCGCAGCTGGTGATGCCCAGCTATCCCGACACGCTGCTCGACCAGACCGCGCGGCATGCGGTGGAGGCGCAGATCGTCTACGGCCGCACCTTGAATCTGCCGTGGGGCGTGTCCGAGTCGGGCTATAACGCTGTGGATGCGCGCCTGAACTACCAGTACCGCGCGTTCGGCGTGCCCGGGTTGGGGCTCAAGCGCGGCCTGGGCCAGGATCGGGTGATTGCGCCCTATGCCAGCATGATGGCGCTGATGGTGGCGCCGGAGGCGGCGTGCCAGAACCTCCAGGCACTCGAAGGGCTGGGGTTCTCCGGGCGCTTCGGTATGTACGAGGCGATCGACTACACCCCCGCCCGGCTACCGCCGGGGCAGGATCACGTGCTGCTGCGCTCGTTCATGGCCCACCACCAGGGTATGGGCCTGCTGTCGCTGGATTACCTGTTGCGCGACCAGCCGATGCAGCGCCGTTTCGTTGCCGATACCGAGTTCCAGGCCACCTTGCTGCTGCTGCAGGAACGCATTCCGCGCATCGGCGTGTTCCATCCGCATGAGGTCGAAGCCCTCGGCGAGCACTCGGCCATGGCCGAGCACGAGACCTCCCTACGCGTCCTGCGCGACCCGGCTGGCCCGCGCCCGGAAGTGCAGCTGCTCTCCAACGGGCGCTACCACGGCATGCTGACCCATGCCGGCGGCGGCTACAGCCGCCACGGCGACCTGTCACTCACCCGCTGGCGCGAAGACGGCACCACCGATGCCTGGGGCACGTTCTGCTACCTGCGCGACGTGGACAGCGGCGAGTTCTGGTCTGCCGCCTACCAGCCCACCTGCGTGGCGCTGGACCATTACGAGGCGATCTTCTCCGACGCCAAGGCAGAGTTCCGTGGTGCCCGCCGCGGCTGCGAGAGTCATCTGCAGGTCGCCATTTCCGCCGAGGACGACATCGAGCTCAGGCGCCTGCGCCTGACCAACCGCGGCCGTCGCCAGCGCACGGTGGAGATCACCACCTATGCCGAAGTGGTGCTGGCGCCCGCAGCCTCCGACGATGCGCACCCGGCCTTCAGCAACCTCTTCGTGCAGAGCGAGATCCTGGCAGCCAAGCAGGCCGTGCTCTGCACGCGCCGGCCACGTTCGCACGACGAAGTGCCACCGTGGATGTTCCATCTGGTCGCCGTGCATGACGCCGAGGTGGTATCGATCTCGTACGAAACCGACCGTGCGCGCTTCCTGGGCCGTGGCAACACGCCGCGGACGCCGCAGGCGTTGACCACCGATACCGACCTCTCCGGCACGGACGGCTCGGTGCTCGACCCGATCGTGGCCATCCGCGTGCGGGTGGTGCTGGAGCCCGAGCAGACCGTGCAGCTGGACATGGTGTATGGCATCGGCGCGGACCGCTCCGGGTGCGAGGCGATGGTCGACAAATACCGTGATCGCCGCCTGGCAGACCGCGTCTTCGACCTGTCCTGGACACACAGCCAGGTGGTGCGCCGGCAGATCAACGCCAGCCAGGCCGAGGCGTCGCTGTACGAGCGCCTGGCCAGCCACGTGTTGTATGCCAATCCGCTGCTGCGCGCGGGCGACGCCGTCCTGCAGCAGAACCAGCGAGGGCAATCCGGGCTGTGGGGCCATGCCATCTCGGGCGACCTGCCCATCGTCCTGCTCAAAGTCACCGACGCGGAGAACGTGGAACTGGTCAGGCAACTGGTGCAGGCGCATGCGTATTGGCGCCAGAAGGGACTCAACACCGATCTGGTCATCTGGAACGACAGCAAGGCCGGGTATCGACAGGAACTGCAGGACCAGATTCTGGGGATGGTCGCCGCCAGTTCGGAGACGGGCCTGCTCGATCGCCCCGGCGGCATTTTCGTGCGGCCGGTGCAGAACATGAGCCACGAGGACCGCATTCTGTTGCAGGCGGTTGCGAGGGTGGTGCTCAGCGACGAGGACGGCACGCTGGCCGCCCAGGTGGGGCGTCAGCCCCTGCCCGTGAGACGCATTCCGGCCCTGGTGCCGCAGGCGGAGCAGCAGGAGCTCGTCCTGGCGATGGAAGAGACGCCCGGGCTGGCCATCGTCGCCGACCCCGGGCCCGAACCCGGACTGCCCCCGGGCGTTGAGCACGACGAAGAGGTGGACGACCCGTGGCCGTTCCTTCCGTACCGCGGCGCCGGCCTGTTCGACAACGGCACCGGCAGTTTCAGCGAGGACGGCCGCGAATATGTGGTGGTGGTGCGCGAAGGTGCCCCGACCCCGGCGCCTTGGGCGAACGTGATCGCGAACGCCCGTCTGGGCACGGTCGTCAGCGAGAGCGCACCGGGCTACACCTGGTTCGAGAATGCACACGAATTCCGCTTGACGCCTTGGCTCAACGATCCGGTGTCTGATACGGGCGGCGAAGCCTTCTACGTGCGCGACGAGGACACCGGCCGTGTCTGGTCGCCGATGCCGCTGCCGTGCCGGGGTACCGGCGCGTACCGTACCCGCCATGGCTTCGGCTACACCGTCTACGAACACATCGAAGACGGCATCGTCAGCGAGTTGTGGGTCTTCGTCGACGTCACCGCCCCGCTGAAGTTCTCGGTCCTGCGGTTGCACAACCTCTCGGGCAGGCCACGGCGGCTGTCGGCCATCGGCTACGTGGAATGGGTCATGGGTGACCTGCGCCCGAAGTCGCGTATGCACGTGGTCACCGAACGCGACCCGCAGACCGGGGCGCTGATGGCGCGCAACAGTTACAGCACCGAGTTCGGCGGCCGGATGGCCTTCTTCGACACCGATGCCGAAGGCTGCGGCTGGACCTGTGACCGCCTGGAGTTCATCGGTCGCAATGGCGGCCTGCACGCACCGGCGGCGTTGCGGCGCGAACGTCTGGATGCACGGGCGGGTGCGGGGCTGGATCCCTGCGCGGCGATCCAGGTGCCGCTGGAGCTGGCGCCGGGCGATCGCAGTGAAACCACGTTCCGCCTTGGCGCGGGGCGCGACCGCGAGGAAACGCTGGCGTTGGCACGAAGCCGCCAAGGCAATCAGGAAGCCATCGATGCACTGGACGCCGTGCGCATCCACTGGCGCAATGTGCTGGCCACGGTGCAGGTGCGCACGCCGGACCCGGCCTTCGACGCACTGGCCAATGGCTGGCTGGTCTACCAGACCCTGGGCTGCCGCTACCTGGCACGCAGTGGCTACTACCAGTCAGGCGGCGCATTCGGCTTCCGCGACCAGCTGCAGGACGCGCTCGCCCTCGTACACGCGCGCCCGGACCTGACCCGCGAACACCTGCTGCTCTGCGCGGCACACCAGTTCACCGAAGGCGATGTGATGCACTGGTGGCACCCGCCGCAAGGCCGCGGCGTGCGCACCCGTTGCTCGGACGATTATCTGTGGTTGCCCCAGGGCGCATGCCGCTACCTGGAGGTCACCGGCGACGCCAGCGTGCTGAACGAAGTGGTCGGCTACATCGAGGGGCGCGCGGTGACACCGGAAGAGGAAGGCTACTACGACATGCCCACCCTTTCGGCGCAGCGCGGCACCCTGTATGCGCACTGCGTCGTCGCGCTGGAACGCGGGTGCCGGTTGCTCGGCGAGCGTGGGCTTCCCTTGATGGGCAGCGGCGATTGGAACGATGGCATGAACCGCGTCGGCGACCAGCAGCGCGGTGAAAGTGTGTGGCTCGGGTTCTTCCTGCACGACACGCTTCGCCGCTTCATCGGGCTGGCCAACGCGCGTGGCGATGCCCCGCGTGCACAATGGTGCGAAGAACAGGCCGAACGCCTGCGCCAGAACCTGGAACACCATGCGTGGGATGGGGCGTGGTATCGCCGCGCCTGGTTCGACAACGGCGCCATGTTGGGCTCGTCACAGAATCAGGAGTGCCGCATCGATTCGATCTCCCAGAGCTGGTCGGTGCTGTCAGGCGTGGCCGCGCCTGAGCGTGCCACGCAGGCCCTGGATTCGCTGTACACGCATCTGGTGCGAAAGGACGCCAAGCTGATCCAGCTCCTCGATCCGCCGTTCGACCAGACCACGGAGGACCCCGGCTACATTCGGGGTTACGTACCGGGCGTGCGCGAGAATGGCGGCCAGTACACCCACGCGGCGGTGTGGGCGGCAATGGCATTCGCACAGCAGGGCGATGCAGTGCGTGCCTGGGAGCTGGCCGGCATGATCAACCCCCTCAACCACACACTGGACGCCGAGGCGGTCCAGACCTACCGCGTCGAACCCTATGTGTTGGCGGCCGATGTCTATGCCGTGTCGCCGCACGTCGGGCGAGGTGGCTGGACGTGGTACACCGGGTCGGCCGGCTGGATGTATCGCCTGCTGGTGGAATCCCTGCTCGGCATCCGTCGCGACGGTGATCGTCTTTCGCTCGAACCTTGCCTGCCCGATCATTGGCCGTCCTTCGAACTGAGCTACCGCTTCGGGCGCAGCCTGTATGAGTTCGTGGTGACCCGCACGGCGCAGGGTCGGCCGACGCTGCATGTGGATGACGTCCTGCAGCCGGACCTCAGCGTCCTGCTCCGCGACGACGGCCATTACTACCGTGTCGCGCTTGATCTGGATGCACCGCCGGGATGAACGTGCGTCCCGACATACAGGTGCAGCTCGATGCGCTGGCCGGGATGCTGGTCCACTGGATGGCGCAACTGCGCCATCCAGCGCAGTTCTGGCCCCAGTTCGAGGTGCTCGCTGGAGAGATTCTGGATCAATGCGCGCAGGCAGAGAGAGACCACGCGTGCGCGTGCATTCAAGCCATGCTCAAAGAGCATGCCCTGGAGATTCCGGCGTGGCACGAGCGTGATGACAGCGTGCCGCCGAGAGAGCCAGGTGCGTGATGACCATTGCTATCGAAAGTGGCCAGCAGCAACATCATTGCATGACTGCGGGATCTACTGCTGCCAGATGAATCCGACGATAAGAATGATCAGCACCTGGGCAAGCAGGACCATGGCGACCGGGTGTTTGCGTACGAGTGCCGCTGCGATCACACCCGCCACAACGGCGCAGGCCGCGCCGACAAGCAAAAGTAGAAGAAGCGAGCTTGATTCCCACATCGATAGCGGTTGCGCCGCCAACGTGTAGAGCACAAGAATCAGGAAAGCGCCGAATGCGGCAAGCGCAGAGCGCTTCAAGTAGTCCATCAACGCCTTCGTGGTTCTACCTGCTCCAGCAGCAGGCCATACCAATTGATGCGAGCCTTCACCCAGGTTACCGCCAACATGCTGCCGAGTCGTACAGCGTACTATTGGCGCCGATTCCGACGCCACGTCTACGATGTGGTTACCACAGTGCACTGCGTAGTGCTTGAACGGTCCTGGGTACTCGTCGTCAGCGAAGGTACCAGCCGCGACAAAGTCCAAAAATGTTGATTTGGAGTAGATTCGCAGTTGCTCGCCCTGCCATTCCTCTGTGTCATCCCAGCGGCAGTAAGATTCATCTCGAACCGCTTAGCTTACGTAGGTTCCCCAGATCAACTCGAAACGACGAGAATCCGTGGTCACCTCGATCGGCCGGATACCGCTGAGCGAGACGCCGTTGATTTCAATTGACTCCGTCCGATCCAGCACGAGCGCTTCATCAACTACGATGCGAAGCGCATTCTCTTCGGGCTCTCCGATCTCGGCAAGAATGAGGTGTTCGCAGGTATCCAACTGCTCAGCTGAGGTCATATCGTTCATCAGGTTAGGGAACTCAGTCTGGTACGGCCACATTGCCTGTCCAAACCCCCACGCCAACTGCGCAAGGGGTTCTTGTTACTTGCCGGGAGCGCGTTCGCCCTGAAGGGCCGACTCAAGCAGATTGACGTAAGTGTCTACTCGGGTGCGCAACCCGATCAGCAGCCAGCCCGCCGCATACAGAAGCACCATCATCCAGATGAGCAGGCCAGCCACTAAGTTCACATCGAACGCCGACGCCCAATCGCCCCATTTCCAGTTGCGGAACTGAAGATAGAGCGCGACCAGCACCGGGAAAATACCCAGGCGCTGAAAGCCGCCGTAAACAAGGCCCATCCGCTCATTCATGCGATCGCGCAATGCGCTGGCGAATCTCAGCATCTCCTCCCGCTGCGCAAGCGGAAACCCACTCAGCTCTGCAACGAGCTCGCGCCAGTACGCAAAATCGAAGTCCATCTCGGCAGCATGCGCCAATCGCGGCTTGAGCAGCTGAGGCAGTTCACGCTTTGCCATGAGAATCAGGTGGGTCGCGAACCCGGCAAGCTCCACCGCCAGACAGGCGGACAGAACCCCTGCTGCCAGCTGTGGGGCAATGACACGCGGCGACAGAGCGGCAACGAGCAACCCCACGCCAGCGGCACCTACCCCGACCCAGACCGACGCACGCTCCACGCGGGATGGCTTCGGATAGCGACTATGAGCAACGTACGCTGCCACTTTATCGTGCAGCCAGGAAAAACTCAGCGCGAGCCCAGCATCCCGCTGTCCAGATGTTCGTGATTCCGCCGTGGCATCCATTCCTTATCCTTGAGGTCTCCATGCCAAGACCAGATCATAGCGCCAGAGTCGAGCGCAGGAAGAACGCCCCTCATTCCACCCAGTACACCGTCTTCAACGCCTCCGCCAATCGCGATGCCGCCTCCTCCTGCGCGAACGGCGGCGTGCGCGGCGGATCGTAGACCTCCGGGCGCGTTCCCGCCACGACCAGATCGATCGCGTAGCAGCCGCCGTCATGGACCGCGCGGTAGCTCTCCGCGTTGACGTAATGACTCATCGCGGCATCGCCGACGGTGAAGTGGGTGAACGGCACGCCGCCGATATCGACCGTGGCCGCCACCGCAGGACCGGTCGCTTCGGCAGGCATCTCCAGGCAGGTCTTGATTGCCGCGGCATCTTCGCCTCGCCCGATCCGGAGCTCACCGGCGGTCAACCGATCCGAGCCGTCCAGTACCAACGCCACCAGCGGTGTGCCCACGCTGTCCGGCGGTGCGAACAGCTTCCACGTCGGCGAGGCAAGGTAGTCGCGCTGGAAATCGTGCGCCACCCGCGTCCCCGCGACCGGACCTACCGCAACGCCCGAAGCGCCCTCCTGATAGACCGGTGCTGGCCGCCCGGCCGTGCTCACGGCGCCCCCGGGATCGGCGGCTTTCGCCGCCCCCGGGTCCGCGCCGCTGGGCGACACGATCGGGGCGGCATCCCCCTGACCCTGCGGCGAACAGGCGCAGAGCAGCATCGTCAAACCGACCGCGGCCAACCCTGCCTTGATTCGGATCTGGTTCTGCATGAGGGGCTCCACTGGCAATGGTCCCAGACTGCATCGCCCACCGTTAACGGCGCGCCACGTTCTCCGTGAAAGGCGCCCGCGCCAGCGCCGGCGGGCAGGGAGTCCCTCCCCCGCCCGCCCCGCCCTGCTCCCTCAGTAGTCATAGCTCACGCTGACCCGCAGCGATCGCGGTGCCTGCCGAATGGTCGCTGCGCCATACAGCGGATCGGGCTGGCCCGGATCCAGCTCGGAGTACGGCGACTTCCACAGCGCCACCTGGCGGTTGAACACGTTGAAGACGTCCAGATTGAAGCCCAGCCGCCCCTCGGCCACCGCGGGGCGGTAGGACACCCCCAGGTCCAGCTGCTTCAGCCACGGCAGGCGCCCCTGGCTGCCCGGAGGCGCCGGCTGCCCGTTGTAGAAGTGATACGCGATGCCATAGCCGGAAGGGTCTTCGAAGTCCGGTCCATACGAGCCCAGTGCACTGAACGGCGAGCCGGAGAGCACCTTGAGATTGGCCGAGACCAGCCACTCCGGCGTCAGCTGGTAATAGCCGTGCAGCTTGAACTGATGGGTGTGATCGTTGCTCTGCGGACCGTTGGTGTGCTCCATCAGCTGGGCGTAATCCCACGCCTGGGTCGTGGACACGGCGGTCTGGCCGATGCCGGAGAGCAGCTGCCCTTCGGTGGTGCCGTAGCTGCGCGACCAGGTGTAGTCGCCGCGGGCATACCAGCGGCCATCAAACGGATGTTCCAGCGAGAGGTTCACCGCGTAGTAGTTGCGCTTGAACCGCGGGAAGCCCATTTCCGCGTTGCTCAGCGGGACGGTCACGTAATTGCCGCCGGTGTCGACCAGATTGAAGGTGTTGGCGCGCCCGGGGTTGATCAGCCAGCAGCTGACCGGGTTGCTGTCCTTGGTCACGTTGTAGCCCAGGCTGCTGGCCTTGCCGAGCACCGCATCGATATCGCAGTAGTCGTCCACACCGCTGCGCAGCACGCGGTAGGTCGCCTTGGCCCCGTACACCCAGTTCTGCCCCAATGCCTTGCTGAAGCCGAGGATGAACTCGTCCTGGTAGGACGGCTCGATGCCGGAGGTGGCCACCGTCTTCGCATCCGGCAGCAGGCCGTAGTTGTTGTTGGCCGACACCGCGCCGGAGAACTGGGTGAGGTCGGTCGGGTAGCCGTTGCTGTCGATGCCGCCGTAGGTGTAGTACGTCGAGGTGGCAAGCGTCGCACCCGCCGCATTGAAGGCCGGGTTCAGCGGCAGTGCGAGGTAGTAGCGCCCCACGTTGCCGAACACCTTGAACCGCCCATCGCCATCGACGTCCCAGCTGAACCCAAGACGTGGCGCCCACTGACCGCTGGTCTGCTTGATGTAGGCATCGCCATCGCGGTTGAAGTTGGTGAACTGATCCAGGCGCAGGCCGAGGTTGAGCAGCAGGCGATCGGTCACCTGCCAGTTGTCTTCGATGTACTGCGCCCGCTGCGACGCACGCACCGAGGCCAGCGCACTGTAGATGTACTGCCGCACGTAGTAGCCGTCTTCGCCATTGCGGATGCCGCCGGTGGCCGGCACGCCCAGGCCGGTGTTGATCGGCACGTTCGGGTTGGACTGCCCGTAGATCCAGTAGTAGCCATCGGCCGAGGCGACCGAGCCACGGTTCAAGGCACGGGCGTTCTGGTTGTCGATGCCGACGGTGATGCTGTGGTCGCCCCACACGTAGTTGGCATCCAGCCGCAGGTTGTTGCTGCGGTTGCCCCGGTCCGGGTTGACCAGCAGCGAGGTGGTCTGCGCATTGGTGATCGGCACACCACCGGTCAGGGCCGGGTTCTGCAGCGTGGGGCTGTTGATGTACGTCAGGCTGCCGTCGTAGGCCGGGTTGCCGATGTAGTCATCCGTGCGCATTTCGCCGTACTGCGCGCTGACAGTGAGCCGATCGGTGAGGTACCCGGTGTACTTGGCCGTCCACAGGTCGCCACCGGTCTTGGTGGTGTCTTCCTTGCCGCGCTGGGCGCCACGGGTGAGCGTGTCGTAGTCGTAGGCGAAGATGTCGCCCCGGAAGGCGTTGCGACTGGAGGCGCCGGTCACTTCGAGCAGGTGGTTGTCGGTGATGTTCCAATCCACCTTGGCGTACCAGCGCGGGCGCTCGTACTCGTAATTGGAATACGCATTGGTGGCCTCGACATTCTTGACGTCGGTGCCCTCGCGGCGCTCCAGCTCGTAGGAGCCAAAGAAGAACAGCCGGTCTTCGATCAGCGGGCCTCCAGCGTAGATGCTCTGCGTGCTGACCCACTCGCGGTCCTTGCTCTCCGGCGCATACAGCGCACCGTCACCCGGATACCGCACGTCATCTTTGTCCGAACGCGCTGACGCCGGTTCCCAGGTCGCCTGGCCACCGAAGTGCCACGCGTTGGTGCCGCGCTTGCCGACCGCATTGATCACGCCGCCATCGGAGCGGCCGTACTTGGCGCTGTAGCCGCCGGTATAGATTTCCTGCTGGTCGATGCTGCCGTAGGGCAATGTCAGGCCGCCCAGGCCGCGCAGTGGGTCGGTGCTGTTGAAGCCGTTGATGTAGTACGCGTTCTCTGCGGCAGACGAACCGCCGAAGCTCACCAGCTGGGCGCCGGTCGGGCCGGCATACGTGCCGTTGCCGCTGTTGCCGATCACGCCGGGCGCGAGCTGGGCAATGGCCTCGGCCGAGCGGCCCAGCGGCAGCCGTTGCAGCTGCTCGGCCGTGATCACGGTGCGCGAATCCACGCTGCTGACATCGATGGCCGCCGCGGCGCGGTCGGCGCTGACCTGGACGCCATCCAGCCGGGTGACCTCGGCGAAGGAGACCTCGGTGCTGGTGCCGACGGTGAGCGCGACGTTCTGCCGGGTCTGCAGCACGTTGCCGTCGGCATCACGCGCCTCCACCGAGTAACGACCAAGCGGCAGCTGGGGGATGGTGTAACGACCGCGCGCGTCCACCGTCACTTCACGGGTAAGGCCGGTGTCGCTGCGAACGAACATGCGCTGCGCCGATGCAGGCGCCTGACCGGCGATCGCGCCGGTGGTGGACTGTGCATGTACCAAGGGAGATGCGGTGGCGAGCAACACCGCCACTGCCAGCAGGTGCGGGCGCAGGGAAGAACGAGCTATTGTCATCGTGGGGCAATCGGTAGTGGGGGAAGCGATTTCATTAATCCCGCTCCTGCCCCAATGCAGAAATGCGCAGGCGTTATGTCGTGTTCGCCGATGGCGATATCGCGTGCGACCCAACCATGACATTCGTCACCGCGCGAGCGCCATGGCAACGCTACGCAGGCGAAGCGCGCAGGCTGGCTGCACGCGCCTTATCACGGCAAGGCCTGCCGTCATGAGCAATCCGAATCAAGGGGATGCGGCCGGAGCTGCCCACGCTTCCTACAATCAGGCACGCCTCCTGCCCTGCCTCCCCTTCTGGATTCCTCAATGCGCCTTGCTCTGTCCCTTGGTCTGCTGGGTGTGGTCACCCTGCTACCTGCCTGCACCCCTGCCCCCGCCCCCGCTGCCACCGCCACGCCTGCTGCGACCGGGCAGGCGCCTGCGGAAATTGCCTGGCGCCACGGCGACGTGGACGACGCCTTCGCCGAGGCGCGCGACAGCGGCAAACCGGTGCTGCTGTACTGGGGCGCGGTGTGGTGCCCGCCCTGCAACCAGCTCAAGGCCACGCTGTTCAAGGATCCGGCCTTCATCGCGCTGACCCGGCAGTACGTGCCCGTCTATCTGGATGGCGACGAAGAAGGCGCGCAGGCCTGGGGCGAGCGCTTCGGCGTGCGCGGCTACCCGACGCTGATCGTGCTCGACCCCGAGCGCAACGAGCTCACCCGCCTGGCCGGTGGCAACGACAGTGAAGCGCTGACCCGCGCACTCACCCTGGCCGCCGGCCGCCGCACGGCCGTCAGCGAGGTGCTGCAGCACGCCCTGAGCACACCCGGGGACGTCAGCGCCGACGACTGGCGCGTGCTCGGCGATTACGGCTGGGAAGTGGATGCCAATCGCCTCGCCGGTGATCGTGATGCAGCGTCATTGCTGCAGCAACTGGCCAAGGCGGCGCCCGAGCCTGCGCTGCAGCGGCGGTTCGCGTTACTGGCGCTCGGCGCCGGCAAGCCGGACAAGACACCCACACCGGCGCAACGCACCCGCACCCGCACCCTGCTCGATGCCGTTCTTGCAGCACCCGCGGAGGTCCGGGCCAATCGTGACCTGCTCGGCTACCAAGGCCCTGCCCTGGTGGCGCTGGCCAGTGCCACGCCGGAACAGGCGCAGCAGCTGGGAGTGCAGCTGCTCAAGGCGCTGGATGCCGCCGACCACGCACTCGGCGACAAGGCCGATGCGCGGCTGGGCACGGTGATCACCGAACTCGCCCTGCAGCGCCAGCAGCACCCCGACCAGGCCATTCCGGCCGCGCTGAAGACAAGGGCGACGCAACGCGTCGCGGCCGCCGATGCGGCCGCGACCACGCTGCACGAGCGCCAAGCGACGATCAGCACCGCGGTGTACGTGCTGCGCCAGATCAACGACGACGCTGCGGCAGAGAAACTGCTGCTCGCCGAGCTTGATCGGAGTGAGACGCCGTACTACTACATGCCTGAATTGGCCGACCTTGCCGAAGAACGCGGCGACAAGGCTTCGGCCATCGCCTGGCTGCACAAGGCCTACCAGGGCGCACAGGGGCCGGCAACCCGCGTGCAGTGGGGCGTGCTGTACGTGGAGGGCCTGCTGCGCCTGAGCCCGGATGATGCGGCGGCGATCGAGACCGCCACGGGCGAGGTGATCGCCGATCTCGCCGTGCAGCCGGCCGGCTACCACCAGCGTACCCGCCAGCGCTTCGAACGGCTCGGTACCGCATTGCAGGCGTGGAGCCGCGAGCATCACGGCGCGGAGAGCCTCAGCCGGCTGCAGGCGCGGATGACCGCAACGTGCGCAAAGGCGGCCACCTCGGACGACGGCAGTGCGGGCTGCCAGGGGTGGCTGAAAAGCTGATGCGGGGCGTCGCCTAACCCTTGAGGCGCTCCTCCAGCGCATGCAGTCGCTGCAGATAGGGTGCGCCGGGCACCAGCTCTGCCTCCAGCAGTGGCTTGGCCTGCGCGATCTGCCGGCGCGCAGCCTCCCGCTCGCCGTTGGCCTGCAGCGCCTCGGCCAGCGGTACGCGGTAGCGTGCCACGGACGGCGCTTCTGCCCCGAACAACGCAACATTGCCCTCCAGCACCGCGCGCCAGCGGGTCGCCGCCAAGGCGGCCTGCCCGGCACGCAGCGCCGCTTCGGCCTGCATCTGCTGGTAGCGCAGCTGCAACGGCGGCGACATCGACGGTACGATCGGCGCCATCGCCAGCAGCGCCTGCTCTGCCTGCGCCGATTGCCCGCGGTGGATCATCCACTCGATCTCGCCCAGGTGCGAAATGCGCAGATCCGGCGCGTCGGCCGGGCTGATCCGCTGCCAGATCGGCAACACGCGCTGGATCAGCGGGCCGGCCTGGTCGGCACGACCGCTGCGCATCAGCAGCCGCGCCAGGTTCATCTCTGCCCGCAGGCTGGAAGGCTTGTCCGGCCCCAGGACCTGGCGGCGGATCGCCAGCGAGCGCCGGTACAGCTGCTCCGCCTTGCCCATATCGCCGCGGGCTTCTTCCAGGTTGGCGTAGTTGTTGAGGTTGATCGCGTGGTCGATGCTGTCTTCGCCACTGGTGAGCGCACTGATGCGCAGACAGGTATCAAAGCCCTCCGCACTCTCCGTGTAACGACCGAGATCCATGTGCAGCAAGGCCAACTCGCAGTACGCCAGGGCCGTGCGGGAACTGTCCTGTCCATACAGCTGCAGGCTGAGATCGCGCGACTGCAGCAGCAGCGGTGCAGCCTCGTTCGGCTTGCCGCCTTCCTGCAGGGTCATGGCCAGTGCGTGCAGTCCGTGCTGGTAATCGGCACTGGTCTCACTGCGGCGCCGTTTGATCTCCAGCGAGTCGCGCAGCAGCTGCTCGGACTTGTCCAGCTCACCGCGGTTGCGGTACATCAGCCCCATGTTCTGCATCACCGTGGCGGTGCCGCCTTCCGTGCCCGGCTCGCGGACGGTGCTGCGCATTGCCAGCGACTGCTGGAACGCCGCCTCGCTCTGGGGATAGCGTTCCAGCTGGCTGTAGGCCAGGCCCAGCGAGTTCAGCACATGTGCGCGCGTGCGTGCATCGTCTTCGCGATCAAGCAGCTGCAGCGCACGTTCGGCGTACTTCAGGCCTTCTTCGCCCCGCTTGCCGTTGCTCATCTCCACCGACAGATCGCTGTAGGTCTGCGCCGCCAGGCGCGCGCGATCGACCGACGGCGATGCCAGGCCTTCAGCCGCGCTGCGCAGCAGCGTCTCGGCCTGCTTGGGCAGGCCGATGTTCTGGTACGCGCGCCCCAGCACGCTCTGCAGGCGCGCCCGCAACGCCGGCGAATCGGCCAGCTCCGCATCGACCTGCGCCGCGCTGGCATCGAGCACTGCGCGTGCACTGACATCTTCGGTGCCGCGTGCACCGCGCTCGCGCGGATCGGCGGCATCGAAGGCGGCGACCAGGAACTCGCTGACCTGCTCGGCGATCGCCGCTTCTTCCTGAGCGCGCGCACTGGATTCGCTCAATCGCCAGACGAAGCCGCCCGCCATGGCCGTCACCGCGACGGCCACGCCGGCCGCCTGCCAGTGCCGACGCAGCCACCGGTGCGTGCGGTAGCCCGCTCGCCCGCCTCGCGCCCGCACCGGGTGATGCGTCCGCCAGCGCTCGATGTCATCCGCCAGCGCCTCCACCGAGCCATAGCGCTGGGCGGGGTCACGTGCGCTGGCCTTGGCCGCGATCGCATCGAGGTCTCCCTCCAGGTGCTTTCGCCACGCGCACGATGGCCGCGCCCAGCGGCTGGGCAACGGAACCGCGGCACCCGCCGGCTGCCCATCATGGCCAAGCCGGCGATCGGCCAGCATCTCGACCAGGATCACACCGAGGCTGTACACGTCGGTGGTGACACCCACCGGCTCGCCCGCAATCAGTTCAGGGCTGGCGTAGACCGGCGTGTAGAAACGGTCGGCGCGGGACTCGGCTGCGCTGTCCAGCCAGCGTGCGATGCCGAAATCCAGCAGCACCGGCTCGTTGTCCGCGCGCACCAGGATATTGCTGGGCTTGAGATCGCAGTGCACGACCAGGCGTGCGTGCGCGGCCTGCACCGTACGGCAGATCCGAACGAACAGCTGCAGGCGCTGGGAAAGATCGAGCGGACGGTCACAGCAGGCGCGGTCCAGTGGCTCGCCGTCCACGTACTCCATCACCAGATAGGGTTGGCCGGAAGGGGTGCTGCCACCGTCGTACAACCGGGCGATGTTGGGGTGCTCCAGCCCGGCCAGCATCTGCCGCTCGGCGGCCAGGCGCTGGCTGATCTCGGTCGTCGCCAAGCCGCGAAGCAACTTGATCGCCACCCGTTGCTGGTAGGTCTCGTCAGCGCGCTCGGCGAGGAACACCGCTCCCATGCCGCCACTGGCCACGCGCCGGGTGAGCCGCCAAGGACCGATCCGTTCACTTACCTGCACATCCGGCTCGGCAAGCTGGACAATCAACTCGCGCAGGGGGCGCTGCGCGCTGTCCAGCGCCATGGTCTGCGCTTCCAGCAGCTCGATCACCTCATCCAGCAGGGCCGGATCGTTGGTCATCCGCCCCAGCTCGGTGCGCCACGCGGTCGGCGGCAGTTCGCACGCCGCATCGAACATCGTGCGCAGCTGCTGCCAGCGGTCATCCGTCATTGCCCCATCCCCCTGTCACGATAACGCCCCCGATTAGGCCAGGCGCTGATTGAGCCAAGCCTTCGCAAAGCGCAGATCGCGGTCGACCGTCGGCACCGACACCTCCAGCACGACCGCGATTTCCTGGCGGTCCATCCCGCCGAAATACATGTATTCCACCGCACGTGCGGCGCGCTCATCGTGCCCGGCGAGCTGGATCAACGCCTGGTGCAGCGCCAGGACCTCGTAGTCGCAGGTCGGCGCATAGGGCACGTCCTGATCAGCATGCGACAAGGTCAGGTTCCACGCCCCGGCCCCGCGCTTGGCTGCCGCGCCACTGCGCGCAAAATCCACCAGCACCGCGCGCATCTTCAAGGCCGCCAGCGCGAGGAAGTGCGCGCGATCCACGAACTCCACGTCCGAGCCCATCACCCGCAACAGCGCTTCATGCATCAACGCGGTCGGCCGCAGGGTCACGTCGGCATGGCGCTGGCCGATACGGGCTGCTGCCATCTCGCGCAGCGCGGGATAGATCAGATCAAACAGATGCGCCTGCGCCTGCGGATCCCCGCGCCGCCACCGGTGCAGCCACTGCGTGACATCGCCACTCATCATCCCCGCTCCCAAGACGCCAGCCTCTCCGGCCAGACGCCCCCGTCCCTGATGGCCGATGATAGCGCACGGGCGCCTTGGCACCAGCGCGCCGGCGGGGGGCGGGAACGGGGGGCGATCAGGCGCGCGGATGGGCCAGGGCGAAGTCCAGGCCAGCGCATACCGCCGCGACCTGTGCATCGTTGCATTCCTGCGGCGAGGTCCGCGGGCTGTCCGGGTACACCTCGGTGGTGGTGGCGTACAGCGCGTCGGTGAACCCGGCGCAGGCGCCGATCGAACGCGATTCGCCCCAGACCACGCCCGGTGACTGCAGCGGCATGCCGATCAGCTCGCCATTGGCGTCGGCGGGGGCGATGTGCGTGATCTTCTCCACCGCGGCGATCAACGCCTGCTGGAACGCCGGCTGCGGATCTTCGCTGTTGCCGATCACGTAGAAGCCATCGGGAATGATGTCCGGCACCAGGGCGATGCCATCGCGGGCGCAGCGCGCCGGATCGAACTCATGCAGATCGCTGTCGGTCGTTTCATGCAGGTCCAGGTGCACCAGCAGATCATCGCCACGCGCGGCCATCCAGCGCATCAACGAGGCCGCTTCTTCGATCTGGCCCTCACCGCGGAAGCTGCGGTTGGGATCGATCGCATCGGGATTCCAGCGCTGGATGCGCTCATAGCCCCACGGGCTGACGCAGGGCGCGACGATCAGATTGATACGGCCCGCATACGCCTCGGCACGCTGATCCAGGAACTGCAGCGCGCCATGCACGCCGCTGGTTTCATAGCCATGCACGCCGCCGGTCACCAGCGCGGTCGGCAGTGCCGGATCCCACGCATGGCTGACCACCGCAAACAGCGGGTAATGATCCGGCGCGTAGTCCAGCTGGCCGTACTGCACCACATCGAAACGCTCGCCCAGGCGCTCGAGCGCAGCTACCACATCGTCGTGGTAGCTGCGCTGGCGCTGCTGATTGGCGCGCCACTGGGCCCGTTCGGCATCGCCCCACGGCTGGCCGGGGGTGCCGATCGGATAAAAATGCGTGTTGCTCATGGCCGTACTCCAAGGAGAAATCCGGTCGCTGCGGCCGTTGGCTGCGTGCGACATTGCGGCAGACATTCTAGCTGCGGGCGGGCATCCGGCGCTGTGCGGACTACCAACGCTGACACGGAGAAAGAGGACCGGTTGCCCGGCCCTCTTCTCGTTCCACATCGACGGTCAGGCCGTCTGCGCCGCCTCATACCCATTCAAGCGCATGTCGCTGGACGCGCGCCCCTGGGTCAGCGAACGCAGCGAGGTGGTATAGCCACCCAGTCGCGCCAGCGGTGCATAGCCGAGCACTTCCGCCTGCCCATCCTGGTCCTCGATCGAGGCCACCCGTCCGCTGCGACGGTTGAGGTCACCCACCACATCGCCGACATTGCCCGACGGCGCGTGGATGGCGATCTCCATCACCGGCTCCAGCAGCTGCGTGCCCGCTTGGGCCAGCGCCGCTTTCACCGCCTCGCTGCCGGCGCGATGGAAGGCCATGTCCGAGGAGTCCTTGACGTGGGTCTGCCCGTCGACCAGCGTCACCTCGATACCCACCACCGGATAGCCCAGCGGGCCTTCACCGAGTGCAGCGCGAACGCCCTTCTCCACCGCGTTGACGAACCCGCGCGGGATCGCACCGCCGACGGTGCGGTCGACGAAGGTCACCTCGCCATCCTCGCGCGGCATCACATCGATCAGCACCTGGGCGAACTGGCCTTGGCCGCCGGTCTGCTTGGCGACCTTGCCTTCCACCCGCTGCACCGCACGCTTCGGCGTTTCCTGATAGGCCACGCGCGGCTCGCCGGTGCGGATGGTGACGCCCCACTCCGTGCGCAGGCGCTCGACCATCACCTCCAGATGCAGCTCGCCCATGCCCCAGATCAGGGTTTCACCGCTGTCCGCATCGGTCTCGACACGGAACGACGGATCCTCCTGCGCCAGGCTGGCCAATCCTTGGCTGATGCGGATCAGGTCCGAGGCCTTCTCCGCCGTCAACCTCCATGCCAGCACCGCATGCTGCGCCTGGATCGTATCGAGCAGCAGCGGGCGCGAGGGTGCACTCAGCGTTTCACCGCTGACCGCATCCTTCCAGCCCAGCACCGCGACGATGTCACCGGCCACGGCCTGCTTGATGTCGTGGGTCTGGTCGGCCTGCACCCGCACCAGGCGGCTGACGCGTCGCCCTTGCGGATGCTGCGAACTGGCCAGTGGATCGCCCACCTTCAGCGTGCCCGAGTACACCCGCACGAAGCTCAGCGCACCGTGGTTCTGGTGCGTGATCTTGAACAGCAGCGCCGCAAGCGGGCCCTCCGGATCCGGTGGCAGCAGCACCTCGCTGCCGTTCTCGGTGGCGACCACTGCCGGCCGATCCAGTGGCGAGGGCAGATAGTCGACCACCGCATCCAGCAGCGTCTCCACCCCCTTGCTCTTGAACGCGGCGCCGGCCAGCACCGGGACGCCCGCACCGGCCAGGGTGCCGCGACGGATCGCCGCGCGCAGCTGTGCGTTGTCGATCACCACGCCTTCCAGCCACGCCTGTGCCAGCACGTCGTCGGCATCGGCCACGGCCTCGATCAGCGCCTCGCGCTGCGGCAGCCACTGGGCAGCCTCATCGGTCGTCCAGGCATGACGCAGGGCGGTGCCCTTGTCATCCCAATGCACGGTGCTGCGGTCGACCAGGTCCACCCAGCCATTGAACTGGCTTTCGGTCCCGATCGGCACGCCCAGCGCCCACGGCGTCGCACGCAGTTTCTCGCGCAGTTGGGTCAGCACGCGTTCGAAGGACGCCCCGGTGCGGTCCATCTTGTTGGCGAAGGCAATCAGCGGCACCCCGTGGCGACGCGCCTGGCGCCAGACCGATTCGGACTGGGGCTGCACGCCGTCCACCGCGGAGAACACGGCGACCGCACCATCCAGCACGCGCAGGGAGCGCTCCACTTCGATCGCGAAATCGATGTGGCCGGGGGTGTCGATCAGGGTCAGGTGATGGATGGGCTGGTCGCGCGGGGCCCAATGGGCCTGCACGGCGGCCGCGCCGATGGTGATGCCACGCTCGCGCTCGATCGCCGAGAAATCGGTGGTCGCCGCGCCGTCGTGCACCTCACCGACGCGATGGATCTCGCCGGTTTTCCACAGCAGTCGCTCGGTGAGCGTGGTCTTGCCGGCGTCGATGTGGGCAATGATGCCGAGGTTGCGCCGGAGGGTAAGGGTCTGGGTATGGGTGTTCATGGGATAGGTCTCGCTGCCAACATCGGGGAGCCGCACGCCGCCGTTGGCTAACGGGCGTGCGGCCAGGTTTGGGGCTCGGCGATCTGGTGCATGGCACGTTCTCCTTCAAACAGTTCTGCTGCGTGGAAACGAAAAGAGCGCCCGGTGGGCGCTCTGCGTGGGGTCCAGGGTGACCGGTATTCCGGTCAGCAGCCTCGCACTCCGATTGGCAGACGCGCCCGTGCCGCGACATCGCGGGTCAGGGTAAAAAACGTCAGAAGCGGCATCGAAGTCATGAGGGTCACCTGGGGTGTAGCCGGCATTGTAGACCTCTGATGGCCGGCAACAAGCCCCAATTAGCACCACCATTGCAACACTGATCGTCATTTACACACATTTACACCATTCATGGCGGGGGATTCTGGGTCGGCCCACCCCGCATGTGCGAATGTGTCGCAATTGCGAATGGGGCGACAATCCTTAAAATGGGGCCATATGCGTCGCCTTGACGACGCCCGCGAGGCTGGCGCCACCCGACCCCGGAAGCCGAGCCAGCGCCCGCGCCCCCTTCCTCCGCGTTGTCGAGTTGTTGCCCATGCCCTGCTCCCTGACCCTGTATCCGCGCCGGTTGCGCCCCAACCTGCTGGCCCTGGCCTGTCTGGCCGCTGCGATCGTTCCCACCGCCCACGCCCAGACCGCCACCGATCTGGACGCCGTACGCGTCAATGCCTACCGGGCGGCCAACAGCACCAGCGGCGCGACCAAGACCAGCACCGCGCTTGCCGAAACCTCGCAGTCGGTCTCGGTGATCGAGCGCGCCGAACTGGATGCTCGTGGCGTGCAGTCGCTCAACGATGCGATGCGCTATGTCGCCGGCGTCAGCCTGGAAAGCTCGGGCATCGACAACCGCGTGGACGATTTCCGCATCCGCGGGTTCGATGCCGGCAGCTGGTCCAACAACGTCACCCTGGATGGCATGCGCGCACCGCAGGGCAGCCAGTGGAACCGCAGCATGTTCGACAGCTGGAACCTGGAGCGGGTGGAAGTGCTCAAGGGGCCGTCCGCCGTGATGTATGGCCAGGTGGCCCCGGGCGGCATGGTCAACCAGGTCAGCAAGACCCCCACCCCCGACCAGGTGCAGCAGTTGCGCCTGGGGGTCGATGCGAATGGCCAGTACAGCGCGGCCTTTGACGTGGGCGCCGGCACGGCCGGTGATGATCACCTGTTCCGCCTGGTCGGCCTCTATCGCGATGGCCAGACCCAGATCAAGCACACCGCGCAGGAGCATTGGTTCCTTGCCCCCAGCTACACCTGGCAGCTCGCCGAGCGCAGCCGTCTGACCCTGCTGGGCCTGTACCAGAAGGACGATGGCGGCTCGACCTACCAGTTCCTGCCGGCCGCCGGCACGCTCCATCCGACGACGTCGGGCTACATGAAGAACAGCACCTTCATCGGTGAGCCGGACTGGAACACCTTCAGCCGCACGCTGTGGACGGCCGGCTGGATGTTCGAGCACCAGTTCAACGACCACCTCACGCTGACCCAGAGCGCGCGCCGCACGCATGTCGATTCGCTGTTCCGCAGCGTGGTCACCTTCGGCGCACTCAATGCCGATGGCCGTACCCAGAACCGTCGCGGCGTGATGGGCACCGGCGACTCCGATGGCGATACCTTCGATACCCGCCTGCAGGCGCGTTTCAGCACCGGCGCGGTGGATCACACCGTGCTGCTCGGCTGGGACTGGCAGCGTGCGGACTGGGAGGGCGTGCGCAGTGCCATGAGCAGCCCGCGCCCGATCGACATCTTCAACCCGGTGTATTCGACCTACCGCCCGACGGTGAGCACGGAAACCCCGACCGCCGGCATCAACCGGCAGAGCGGCGTGTATCTGCAGGACCAGCTGGCGCTCGGCAACTGGCGGATGACGTTCGGCGGCCGCTACGACTGGACCAAGGACGACAGCAGCAGCGCCAACCGCAATATCGCCACCGGCATCTCCACGCCGGGCGGGCGCAATGTGATCAAGAGCGAGGCCTTCACCGGTCGCGCGGGCGTGCTGTATGTATTCGAGAACGGTCTGACCCCGTATGTGAGCTACGCCGAGTCGTTCCAGCCGTCGACCAAATCGCCGTTGGACAGCTTCACCCAGACCGCATTCGAGCCGGTGACCGGCTCGCAGTGGGAAGCCGGCCTGAAGTATCAGCCCGCCTCGGTGGATGGGCTGGTGACGTTGTCGGTGTACGACCTGCGCCAGCAGAACATGATCGTGGATGATCCAGTGGCGTCGCATCGCAACTGCGGCGCGACCGGCACCGCCACCTGCTCGATCCAAGGCGACGAGGGCCGCGTGCGCGGCATTGAACTGGAAGGCCGGATCACGCCGATCGAGGGCTTCAGCCTGATCGGCGCCGCGTCCCGAATGGACTCGGAGATGACGCGTTCGGCGCCCTACCAGGGCAAGGAACTGGCAATGGTGCCCGACTACAGCGCCTCGTTCTGGGCGGACTACACCTTCCAGGCCGGCGCGCTGCAGGGCCTGAGCCTGGCCGCGGGCGCGCGCTACAACGGCGTCAGCTACGGCGACAGCGCCAACCTGTACCGGATCCCGTCCTACACGCTGTTCGATGCGGCGATCCGCTATGACGTGGGCCAGATCGGCAGCACCCAAGTGCAGCTGGCACTCAACGCCAGCAACCTGGCTGACAAGCGTTTCGTATCGACCTGCACCGGCGTGTCGTCGTGCTACTACGGCAGCGGCCGCACCGTGATGGCGACCGCGCGCTTCGGCTGGTAATCCTTCATCGACGGGGCCGGCCACTGGCCGGCCCCGTCACACCGTCAGCGCGCCGGTCACCACCCCCAACGGAACCAGGCTGGCATGAGGTCAGTAAAGTGCGAGTTCGCCTCGCGGTTTCGGGCTGCTTACGACATCTCTTGCTCATATATCAGCAAGATCGGTATCGGCACTTTCATTTTTCTGGGCGTCCGTAATACCTGTTTCGATTCTGCGCCTACATCGGTATTTCTCAATGCCATGACGCTAAATATCGGCGTGCCACGCAGCAGCGGGTATTAATGGGGAGTTCATTGCCAAACACAGACCTTCGAGCAACCGGGGGCTACACCCCACCCACCGAAGGAACCTGCGATGAAATCGATTGTTGTCACGCTTGCCATGTCAGCGGCGCTGGTGAGCCTTGCCGGCTGCTCGCATTTTGATGATGGCAGGCACCACGGCAGCCAGGCGTCCGAACGCGCCCGTGCGCCCGAACGCGCCAATGTGTCCGAACGCCCCCGTGTGTCCGAACGCCCCCGCGTGGGAGAAGAGGCACGCGTCATTCGCAGCCGCGATGACTACCGGCAATGACGCGCTGAGCATCAGCGTCGTTGGTCGTGTCGGCCGCTCGCGGGCACCGGCGACATCGCGATGGCGCCGGGGTAACTCCCGGCGCTACGCGTCGGTCACCACCACCAACGGAACATCGCGCTGCGGATGCCGCAGCACCAGCACCGGCTGCTGGTAGACACGCTCGATGTGCTCGCGCGTCAGCACCTCGGTCGGCGTGCCATCGGCCGCCACGCGACCCTGTTCCAGCAACACGATCCGGTCCGCATACGCGGCGGCCAGATTCAGATCATGCAACACCACGATCACGCAGGCGCCGGCATCGGCCAGGTCGCGGACCGCGCGCAGCGTGCGCTCCTGATGACGCAGATCCAGGGCAGCCGTCGGCTCATCCAGCAGCAGCAACGGGGTGTCCTGGGTCAGCACACGAGCGAAGGTCGTGCGCGCCGCCTCGCCACCGGAGAGGTGTTCCACTTCCCGCTCGATCAACGCATGCAGGTCCGCCCGCGCCAGCGCATCGGCGATGCAGGCCGCATCTTTGACCGGATCCGGTGGATGCGGCAGCCGCCCCATCGCCACCACTTCATGCACACGGAAGGCGAACCGCACCGCGTGCTCCTGCGGCATGACCGCGCGCTCGCGTGCCAGCGGCTTGGCTTTCCAGTCCGCCAGCGCCTGCCCACGCAGCAGCACCTTGCCCTGCTCCGCTTCCAGATCGCCTGCGGCCACCGCCAGCAACGTCGACTTGCCCGCACCGTTCGGCCCGACCAGCGCCGTGACCGTGCCCGGGACGAAATCCAGCGTGATGTCATCCAGAATGCGCCGCGCGCCGCGGCTCAACTGCACCGACTGCAACTGCAGCAGCGCGCTCATGCGCCGCTCCGGTGGCGCTGACGCATCACCAGCCACAGGAAGAACGGCGCACCCAGCGCGGCCGAGAACAGGCCCAGCGGAATCTCCGACGGTGGATCCAGCGTGCGTGCGGCGGTATCGGCCACCACGATCAGCAACGCACCGGCGACGGCCGAGACCGGCAGCAGCCAGCGATGGCCGGGGCCGACCAGCAGACGCACAACGTGCGGCACCACCAGACCCACGAAGCCGATCGAGCCGGCAAAGGCGACGGCGGCACCGACCAGCAGCGCGCTGAAGGCAATCAACTTGAGCCGCGTGCGCTTCACATCCAGCCCCAGGTGCTGGGCCTGGCGCTCACCGAGCGCGAGCATGTCCAAGGGGGTGGCCAGACGCAGCAGCGCGATCGTGCCGAGCACGAACACCGGCGCCACCGCGACCACATCCATCCAGTCGGCCTGGGCCAACGAGCCCATCTGCCAGAACACCAGCGATTGCAGCTCGCTCTCGCTGGCGATGTAGGTCAGGAACCCGATCATCGCCGAGCAGAATGCCGCGATCGCAATGCCGACCAGCAGCAATGTCGCCGTGCCGGTGCCCTGCCCCGGCCGCGCCAGCAGATACGTCAAGGTGATCGCGCCACCGGCACCGGCGAACGCCGCCAGCGGCAGCGTCCACGCACCGAAGGCACCGGCACCCAGCACGATCGCTGAGACCGCGCCCAACGCAGCGCCCTGGGTCACGCCGACAATGCCGGGGTCGGCCAGCGGATTACCAAACAACCCCTGCAGGCTCGCGCCGGCCATCGCCAGTGCGGCGCCCACCATCGCGCCCAGCAAGGCACGCGGAATGCGCAGCTGCCAGACCACGGCCAGATCGCGGGTACTGACGCTGGCCGGATCGGCCAGCCCCAGCTTCACGCCGATCGCCTGCAGCACCTCCATCGGGGGCAACCGCAACGGGCCCACCGCGAACGAGGCAATGACGGCGATCAGCAGCCCCAACGCGGCCCAGATCAACACGGTCGCGCCGCGGCGACGCGCAGGACTCAACACCGCCATACCTCAAGCACTCACGGGCGCGGAACGGTTGCAAATGCCGCGGCCAGCGCCACCGCACCACTGCCCGAGGCGACGCTGGCGGACTTCAACTCCACATCCGGCATCACCCACACGCGGTTGGCCGCACCGGCCGGCGTCTGCCGGAGCGTCGGATAGGCGCGCCACAGCCCGGCCTGGCCACCAAACAGGGCCAGATCATTTTCGGTCACCAGGATCACATCGGGCGCCGCAGCCACCACGCCCTCGTTGCTCAGCGCGGAATAGTTGGCCACACCGGCTTCGTCGCCGATGTTGATGCCGCCGGCGAGCGTGATCAGCTTGCCCGAGGCGCTGTCCGAGCCTGCCACGGTCGGCGCACCGCCGGCACCGGTCGCGGACACGTGGATCACGCGCGGGTGCCATGCCAATGCGGCACCACTGGCCTTGGCCGCATCCAGCTGCGACTGCACTTTCGTGGCCAGCGCGTCACCCTGCTCGGCCATGCCGACGGCGGCGGCGACCTTGCGCACCTTGTCCGCGGCCGGCTGCAGATCGTCGACGATCACCGCCGCTTCGCCTGCACCGCGCAGCTTGGCGGCGAGATCGGAATGGCGGCGCAGGCTGTTGCCCAGGAACAGGGTGCCCTGCAGGCTCAACACGCCTTCCACACCGGTGGTGCGGTTGAACAGAAATTGTTTGGGGGCCTTGCGGCCGGACGCGGTGGCCGAGCGCAGCGGCGCGGCGTACACCTGGTCGTCCAGACCAAGCGCTTCGAGCACGGCGATGATGTCATCGCCACCGGCAATGATCTTGGAGGTATCGGTCACCGTCGTGGCCACACCATCATCGGAGGTGACCTGTGCCGGCAACTGCTGGGTGGCGCCGTCGATATCCGGCACGTCCACGCCCACCACGCGCTGCCAGCCCTCCGGCAGTGCTTCGGCGCCCTGCACGGCGGGGGCCGCGGCGGTATCGGCAGCCGGCGCGGCAGGCTCTTTCGAGCACCCGGCGATCACAGCGACCAGGGACAGCGCCAGCAGGCTGCGGCGCACAACAATCAACTTCATGGCAGTTCCTCTTCCATCAGAACGGCGGGGCTGTTCGCCCCGCCGCCAGTGCAACGCACTGCGCGAACCTCAGTTCGCGCGGGTGCTGATGCGGGTGATGCGGTCGCCCTTGGGATCCTGGGCATCACGCGACTTGTTGACGGCAAACACGTTGCCCTTGCCATCTTCACGCACATGGTTCGGGAAGGTACCGCCATCCAGGTTGCCCACCACCTTGCCGTTGCCATCGACCACGGTCACCGTGCCGGCACCGCGATTGGTCACATAGGCCAGCTTGGACACCGGCTCGAAGGCGACGTTCAGCGCACCCGCGCCGACCGGCACGTCGTGCAGCACCTTGCCGCTGGCGACATCGACGATCAGCAGGTTGTCAGTGCCCTGCGAGGCCACGTACAGGCGACCTGCCGAGGCGTCATAGGCCACGCCGGAGGCACTGATCGCGTTGCCCAGATCGATGACCTTCTCGACCTTGCCGGTGGTGGTGTCGATCACGGCCGCTTCGGGCGTGCCGATGCTGACGGTGAACAGCTTGCCGGCCGCTTCATCCAGCACCAGGCTCATCGGGACGAACTTCTTGTCGTCCACGCCCGAGGCCAGGGTGATGGGCTCCAGCGGCTGCAGGGTGCGGGCATCGAACACCGAGAGATGATCCTCCCCGGCGGCCGAAGCGAACACCTTGCCATGACGACCATCGACCACGATGTCGCGGGCATGCGGTACGGCACCGACATCGAACTGGCGCACCAGCGAGAGATCCTTCTGGCGATACACCGCCACGGTGTCCTGGCGGGTATTGGTCACCCACACGTTGCCGTTGGCATCATCCACGCCCACGCCATAGACCGCGAACACCGCGCCGCCCTTGCCGCCGGGCACTTCCGCCGGGGTGATCTTGGCCGTGACCTTCAGCGTCTTCGGGTCCAGCTTGAGCAGCTGCGACTGGGTGACCGGCGGGCGACCGACGGCAGCGGTGACGAACACCGCATTGCTGGCCGCGCTGTACGCGGACTGGTACAGGCCCTGGACCAGCTTGGCCGAGGTCTGGTTGAAGTTCTGCTGGCCGCTCAGCGGCAGGTTCGGCGAGACGCGCAGCGACAGCACCGCGGCGGCGGACGGCTGGCTGGCACGCACGATCACCGGCTGCTGGCCGGGCACGGCATCGGCCGGAATCGCGACCTTGCCCTTGAAGTTGCCCTCGGCATCGACCACGTACGGGGTGGCATTGAGCACCGTCTCACCGCGCAGCAGGGTGACCTGCTGGCCCGGCACGAACTGGCGGCCGATCACCTCGGCATCGCTGCCCGGCACCACGTTCTGGCCGCGGCTGACCACTTCACCACGGAAGCCGTTGGCCGGCGCATCGAACACCGGCTGGGCGAACACGGTCGGGCTGGCCAGCGACAGCGCAAGGGCCAGGGTGGCGACGCGCGGGAGGGTTTTCAGGGTGTACATCAGCAGACTCCTTCTGTTGGGGGCGCGCCGGTTGGCGCGTTGTCACAGTGCTTGCCTTGGCGTGGCCGCGGTCCGTTGCGGCGGTGGCACAGGGCCACGGAACTGCCTGGGTAACGAAAAATATCAGGGGGCCGGCGCGGGCGTGCCGCTGCGATCGGCGATGCCATACAACTGGCTCAGCGTTGCCTTGAGCGATGCCGGCAGCATCGGCCCATGGCCGAGGCCGGGGAATTCGCGGTACTGCACGGTCAGGCCCGGCACCTTGGCCAGGCGGGTGGCCAGCTGCTGCGCTGCATCGGGGGTGGCGCCACCAATGCGGCGCAGATGCGCGACCACGCGCGGATTGGTCATGTCACGCACGCCGCGGTTGCCGGTGCGCTCATCACCACCGAGCATCACCGTGACCTGTGCCGGCTGGCCCTGGGCGTTGGCGATGAACTGGCGCTCCATGTCGCCCAGCGGGGCGCCCTGGCTCCACCACAGTGACGGGCTGGCCGACACGTAATGCTGGAACGCGGCCGGGCGGGTATACAGCGTGCTGACCACGAACAAACCGCCCAGCGAATGGCCCCACAGCGACTGCTGCTGCAGATCGATGCTGGCACGGCGCTGCACTTCCGGCTTGATCCGGCGCTCGATCAGATCGAGAAACGCATACGCACCCCCGCCACTGGACTGCGACGTGCCGTTTTCGTCATCGGCGGTATCGATCCACGCGGTGTAGTCGAGCGTGCGCGCCGGGGAATCGATGCGCAGGTCGTTGTCGTAGCCGATGAACACCAGCACCGGCGCGGCATGCGCGGCCAAGTCGGCAAGCATCGCCTGGTCGAGCACCATCGCCGCGGCATTGCCATCGAGCATGTACAGCACCGGCGCCGGCGTGGCTGCAGCCTTCGCCGGCATGCCGACATTCACCCGCCAGCGGCGGGCGTGATCGGGGCTGTCCAGCACGAAGTGTTCGAAACGATAGCTCTGCGCCGGCTGGTCCAGCACCGTCTCACCGACTTTCTGCTCGGGATTGCGCTGCTGCGCCGAGGCCGGCGACAGCGCCGCCATGCCGATGGCGGTCGCTACGCCCAGCGTGCGCAACCACGGCGATACGGAAGAGATCAGCGACGACGAAACAATCATGACTACCCGGAGCGAGGGACGGTGCTATCGCGCCAGTGTAACTCAAATGAGAATGGGTATCACTGACGTTGCGCCACCGGGTTCAGCGCGCGCAATCGCCCGAAGCCTCGCGCGCCGCACCTACCGTCGCGCCGCCCTTGCCACTGGCGGACATCCAGCCCTTCAACGACATCGTGTCCGGCACGCTCTCCGCCATGGGCGCCGCAGCGATCGCCAGTTCGCGCGATGTACCTACCGGATCCAGTTCGGCCAGGCGTGCCGCCTTGTCACCGTCGGTGCTGACGGTGTCATCCGAGCCGGACGGCGGCGTCCTGGTGGTGTTCTCCGTCTTGGTCAGCTTGATCCGGATCTCGCCGCCGGCCGCATGGGTGATCGCTACCGCGTACAGCTCCTTGCCATAGGCCCAGGACGTCTCGCGCTGCGCTGTCGATGTCTGTCCTTCGGCAGGCAGCGCCAGGGCATCACCTGTGATCCCCTGCACCATCGCCATGCCCCCCATCACCGCCATGTACATGCCGTACGCACGCATCTGCTTCTCTTCCGGGGTCTTCGCCGCAGGCGCACCCGGCCAGCTCGCCTCGAGATTCAGATGTGCCTTTCCCTTGCACAGGGTCAGCACGACCGGCTGACCCTCACCGTCGCCGAGGCTGATCAGGCTGTCGCCGTTGCGGAACTGCTGCACACGCCCGACCAGTGCTGCGCCGCTCGCCGGCACCTGGTTGACCTGCACACTCGAGGCCGCCTCAAGGCGCGCATTCAACGAAACCGTCGCAGCGGTCGCCGGCAACGCCGCACCGATCGCGGCGGCAAGTGCAAGAACAGGCAGGCAAACGCGCATGGCATCCAGTCCAACAGGGCGGGACATCATACGCGCCTGATCCTCCGCGGCGCCGAGCATGACACTGCCAAACAGACGTAGAGCGCTCAGCCGCGCGCAACCATCGCAACGATCGTCGCCGCCAGTTCGCGCACGGCCTGCTCAGGGCTGATGTCGCCCGTCGTCGCCGCAGACGAGAGCCCTTCGGCCGCGCCCAACATGCCCCATAGGCCTGCCAAGGGCAGCGCGCCCGCCGGCGCGAACGGTGAGAGCAGCGCGCGGCACTGTTCGAGGAACACCACGTCGTACTCGCGCTTGATGCGCGCCAGCTCGGGTGAACCGGCCAGCGCGGCGATCACGCCGGGAATCTCACGCCCCTGCTTCATCACACAGGCCACGTAGGCATCGGCGATGACCTGCGCTTTCTCCGCAAGCGTCGAACCGCTGTCGGCAAACCGCGCGTCCATCACCACGCCCTGGCGCGCATCGAAATCCTGGTACAGCGCCGCCAACAGGCCGGCCCGGGTACCGAAATGGTCATACACCACCGGCTTGGTCACCCCGGCCTGCTCGGCAAGGCGCCCCAACGTCAGCGCGTCCGTGCCCTCCTCGCGAATCAGCCGCCAGGCCACTTCCAGCAACTGGCGCAGGCGGTCGTCGCGGCTCATCCGGCGGCGAGGGGCGGCAGACGCTGCTGGAGCGTGTGGACTTGACATCGCTATATACCAATCGTAGCTTACGGACCGTAACTTACCAAAAGTATACAGCCTCCCCCGCCTCCAGGAATTTCATGCATACCCTCATCGTCACCTCCCATCCCGATCCCGGCGCACTGACCCATGCCGTCGCCCGCCGGATTGCCGACGGCATCACCGGAACCACCGGCGCCACCGTCGAACTGGCCGACCTCGCTGCAGAGCGCTTTGACCCCCGCTTCACCCAGAACGACCTGAAGGGCCATCATCGCCAGGCACCCTTTCCCGCCGATGTTCTGGCCGAACAGGCCCGCCTGGACCGCGCTGACGCGCTGGTCCTCGTGTTTCCGGTCTACTGGTGGAGCATGCCGGCGCTGATGAAGGGGTGGATCGACCGGGTCTTTACCGGTGGCTGGGCCTACGACGACAGCAGCGGCCAGGGCGTCCTCAAGAAACTCGGGCACCTGCCCGTCCACCTGGTCGGCCTGGGTGGCGCCGACGAACGCACGTGGCAGAAGCGTGGCTATACCGAGGCGATGAAGACCCAGATCGACACCGGCATCTTCGACTACTGCGGCGCGCCGGTGCTGTCCTCCACGCTGTTGCTGGACACGGACCACGGCGATGCACACGCCCATCTGCAGACGGCGCATGCGCTGGGGCAGCGCATTGCCACCCTGCCTGGCGCGGGAGCCCACTGAGACGACCCGTTGCCACTGCAAAGCCCAGGCATCGCGCGCGCAATAAACAAGGCCCTGCAAACGCGGGGCCTGCTTCCTATCGGCCAGGGACATCCGGATACGGCCCCAGCGCACAATCCTGCCGCAGCCGATTGATGTTGCTGATGCGCCACTGCCCTGAACTCAACTTCACCACCTGCACATCGATGTCATTCCAGGCCGCGCCATCGGGGTAGGTCGCACGGATACGGTAGCGGACCCAGTCCTTCCGCCGCGCCACTTCGGCCGCGGGATACGATGACGACAGCGCCTCCTGTGAACCGGTCAACGGGTCGTAGTTGATGGTCGGGACCAGATCCGTCGGTGCGCCCGGCGCGTCCAGCGCCCGCTGGTAACGAACGCATCGCGCCAGCAATCCGGGGCTCAGCATCGACCGCAACGCCGGAAATGCATCTGGATACGCCGGGCCGTGTGTCGCACGAAACCCATACAGCGCGTCCACCACCGCGCGCGCAGGATCACCCGTCGCAGCGAACGCAGGCATTGTGATCGCCATCGCGATCCCCGCCAGCACGGAAACAACAGGAATACGCCTCAAACGGGGAGCCGCAGCAGCAAGCTTGCGCATCGCTCTACACCCTGCTTTACCTGACCGGATCACAATTCCAGCACATCTGCGGCCTTCGGTGCGTGCAACTGTGATGGGCCGCGCTCGGCAGCTGCCGAATCAGCGCTAGGCTCGACACCGATTCGGCCCACCCTCCGGTCGCTGTGACGCGACGGCAGGCCACCACACCCTGAACTGAGATGTCCCATGCCCGCCGCCAGGCTGCTTGCCCTTTTCCTGCTGGTTGCCTCACCCGCCGCCCACGCACTCACGCTGGCCAATGCACGCTGGCAGGTGGACATCGACCCGGCGACGCTTGCAGTCACCGCCACCACCCGCGACGGCGTGGACACCGTGATCTCCTCCGCCACAGCGCGCGACACCATCCTGGACCTGGTGCAGACACCGGTGAGTGCGCAGTGGCAGCGCGGCGGCGCCACCACCATCCACGCCACACTGGAGCAGGACGCCCTGCAGCTGCGCTTTGAGCGCAGCTCCGCCGGTGTGGTGACATGGCCCACGCTGCCGACCGGTGCCGGCGCGCTGCTGCTTCCGCTGCACGAGGGCTATTACATTCCCGCCGGCGACACCGCCTGGCGCGATGAACTGCTCAGCGCATATGGGGAGGTCAATACCACCGAAGACCTGACCCTGCCCGTGATCGGCCTCGCCTGGCCGGACCGGGTGCTGTCGATCCTGTTCGCCACGCCCTTCAACAACACCGTGCGCTTCAGCGCCGATGGGGCGTCCCTCGCGCTCACCGCAGAGCACGACTTCCATCCCCTCAACCAGACCGACCCCTATGTTGTGATCGTCAACCTGGATGCCCCGGATTGGCTGGCGCCAGCCAAACGTTACCGGCAATGGCTGCAGGCGCAAGGCGGCTTCATCGCGCTCAAGGACAAACTGGCGCGTGTGCCGGACGGCGACAAACTGATCGGCGCCAGCCACCTGTACCTCTGGGGCGACCGGGTACTGGCCGAACAGGACGTGCGCGACTGGCGCCAGCTGAAAGCCCTCTTGCCGCACGCGTGGGTCGGCAAGGACAAGGAGGCACGCGAGGCAGTGACCGCCCCGCACAGCGGCCCCTATGTGCAGCAGGTGCTGGTCAGCACCATCAACGCCGCACTGGCCGAGCAGTTCCCCGGCGAGACCGCCGATGCCCTCCAGCAGCGTCGACACGCGCTGGACGCGACGCTGGGCAAGGCCCTGCAGCCGGAAGCAGCACGCGGCGACACGGCATCGCCGCGGATGATCCACGCGCTGCAGGCCGCGGGTCTGCCACGACTCTGGCTCGGGCTGCCGGACTGGACCGCCGCCTGGGCTAGCCCGGGCGCGGTGGACACGGCCATACAGGCAGGCTATCTGGTCGCACCCTACGATTCCTATGACACCGCCCTGCCCGACGGTAACGACAATCCCGCCTGGCTCTCAGCACAGCTGGGGCAGGACGCATTCGAGCGCTGCGGGATCATGAAGCCCGACGGCCAACGCATCAAAGGCTTCCAAGGCAGCGGGGTGTACACCAATGCCGCCTGCGTCCGCCCGCTGATGGAACGCCGCGTACGCGCCCTGCGCGTTGATACCCCCTACAACAGCTGGTTCCTCGATGTCGCTGCCACCGGCATGCTGTTTGACGACAGCGACCCGGCCAAGCCCACTTCGCAGGCGCAGGACGCGGCGAACCGCAGTGCCGCGCTGGCCTGGCTGGCCGATAGCGAAAAGCTCGTGGTCGGCTCGGAAGTCGGCGCAGCGACGGTCAATCGCCACGTCGCCTTTGCCCACGGTGCGCAGACCGCCGGCTTCGGCTGGGGCGACCCGCAGATGCGCCGTGAACGCGCGTCGCCTTACTACCTCGGCGCGTGGGCGCCCGAGCATCAGCCGGCCTTCTTCTTCAGACAGAGCCAGCTCAAACCGCGCTACCAGCAGCTCTACTTCAACCCGTCGCGACGCCTGCCGCTGCTGCAGGCGGCCTTCCACGACAGCGTGGTCAGCACCCATCACTGGACCCTGGACAGCCTCAAGTTCCGCGAGAGCCGCAGCACCACCGAGCTGCTACAGCAGCTGTACAACGTACCACCGCTGCTCAATCTCAGCGTGGCCACCGCCGCGTCACGGATCGCCTACCTGCGCCATCTGGACGCCTTCTTCCGGCCACTGCATCAGGCCCTGTTCGATCAGGCGCTGGTCGACTTCCGCTGGCGCGATACCGCCGGCCAGGTGCAGCAGACTACGTTCGCCGATGGCAGCGTGATCGTGGCCAATTTCTCCGATCAACCGCAGCAGGTCGATGCGCACGCTTTGCCCCCGCGCAGTGCGATCGCGCGATTGGCCGGGGGCGAGGAGCACCGCTTCACCTCGCCCGCCGAGGGTGGCGACCGGCACACACCCTGACCTGCAGGATCCGGCACCGGCGCCTCACCAGTGGGCGCGGACTCCCCATTGCGCGGCGGCACCGCGATAGCGCTGGCTGCCACGCTGAAGGGCCAGTTCGCCCCAGCCCGACCAATGTGAGCCCCAGGACACCAATGCGCCGGCCCGCACTTCCTTTCGATGGCCCGGCGCAGCACCCCGCACGGGCTGGTCATCCAGCAGGATGCTGTTGCCGCGGGGGTCGCGCAGCCAGTTGACGGCAAGGAAGGGTTGAACACGGTCCGCGGCGTGCACTGCCTGGGAGAGGCGCAGCCCCAGACGCGAGGACAACCCACCGGCGGCACCGGGCTGCACGCGCGTTCCGTTCTGTTCGACCAGGCCATCACTGCGATGCGCCGTGTGGATCCATTGTGCCTGGGGCTGCAGCAGCAGCTGGCGATCGCTGCGGCCCAGCGCCCAGCCGTACCCGGCCTCAAACGACACCGCCCGCGTGCGCGAGCGATAGCGCTCGCGCGCCAGTGCGGTGCCTTCCACGGAATTGCGGTAGCGGCCCTGCTGCGCCCAGACATCGACATAGGCGCCGGCGGGACTGTGCGGCCGCTGGTACCAGCTGCCGTAAAGGCCCAGTGCCGTCCCGCGCACGACGCCTTTGGCGGCATAGCCGGTCAACGGCGAAACGGCCTCGTGGCGTGCCTGGCCTGCCCCCAGCATCACCCCGACATGGGCGTGCTGCACGTTGCCCCACCTGAGCACGTCGACACCGGCCTGCAGCACCGAGGCGTGCCGGTCCAACAAGAGTCCGTCGCTCGCCCCAAGTTGCTGGTTCTGGCTGGAAACCCGCATCCATGCCGCGGCGTCACCCAGCGTGCCCGGCCCTGCACCGCGATCATGCAGCCGATGCTGGAACAGACTGACGGCGGCCCCTTGATTGGCCAGATACGCCCCGACCTCGGGCCGCAGCAGTGCCGGTGGCCGGACCGTACAGGCCGCTTCAGGGTCGACCTCGCAGGGCAGAAATCCAGGGCCAGGGCCTGGCCCCGCCTCGCCCCCATCGCACACGCCCTCGTCTACGCAGTCCTCTACCGGCGGCGACACATCACCACACCCCGGCGCCGCGGGGTCCAGCTCGCAGGGCGTACCGGGGCCGGGGCCCGCTGGCCGTTCGGAACGAAGATACCAGTGCCCATCGCCTGGGGTGCTTACGCCGCCCTGGTACAGCAGGTAGTCATACGCGCCGGCAACCGCCCGGCCGATCAGCTGGAATGAGGCGCCGGAGGTGCCATCCACACGTACCAGCCGGATGCCATTGATCGTCTGGTCGCCCAAGCCGCCCGCATTGTGTACCTGCACGTAGGCCGTGCCACGGGTATCCCCCTGGATGTGCAACTGGTCGAAGGGCGACAGATCATCGCCGAGCCTGCCCCGGAAATGGAACCGTCCGTCAGCGCTGTCAAGATCACCCGCTACCTGCAGAGTGTGGAAACCAACGTCGGGCGCGGTGGACAGGATGACCGCACTGCGGTCCAGGGCCAACGATCCGATCCGCGCGTCACCGGTCATCGTCCAGCGGCTCTCGCCGGCCATGCCCAAATGGTTGACGACACCGGTAGTGCCGCGCCAATGCGAGCGACGATCAAGCCGCACTCCGATATCCGCGCGCACCGGGACGCCAGCAGCCAGATCCTCGGCCGTGATGACAACGTCCCCCTGCGCCCGCGCGTCGCTATCGAGCGCCATATCGAATGGCCGGTTGAGCGCCGCATCCACGGCCATCAACACGCCATTGCCACCGGATACCTGTGCACCATTGCGCAGCACCAGGTGGCGGGCCTCGCGCACCCACAGGGCGCCATGCGCCTGGCTGACCAGCGTACCGCCGTCCATGTCCAGATACCCATTGCCATTGACCACCGCCGCCCAGGCGTCCGCTCCGTGCGTGCGGATGTTGGTGTTGTAAAGCGAGAGCGTGCCGGCGCCGCCGGTCAGTACCCCATAACCGCGGGCGCCGCGCGTGACCAGTTCACTGTCGCGCAGCGTGATCGCACCGCCCAGGCGCACGACCGCGCCGATGCTGCCGGCGCCCCCGCTCTGTACGCTCACCCGGTCCGCATCGAAAATCGGCTGGCCACTGCGTCCATCCATCGAGGCATACAGGCCGTGAGAAGAGACGCCGCCCGTGGTGACGGCCACATCACGCAGAACCACCGCACTGGCCCGATTGTCGATACCCAGCGCCTGCTGGCCCGCCGTGGTGATGCCGCTGTCGGTCAGCCTCAGCACCGACGCATTGGGCAGCCATACACCGCTGCCAATCACACCCCTGGTGTCGATGGTGATCTGGTTTGCTTCCACGGTGTTGCGCTGACCGTTGATGTTCAGGCCATATTGGTCGGCCTCGATGCGCGTCCCGTCGAATCCAGCCTGCACGCCGCTCATGATCAGCACCCCGCTACTGTCTGCCGCCAATGCCTCGATCGAACCGCCTTCCATGCGAAGGGTGCCGCCGGTCATTTCCACGCCCCGCGACTGCTCACCATACACGCGGATGTCCGAATCGCGTGCCGTGATGTCCCCGGCACCGTGCAGCGCGGAGGACACGCGGCCGTGCGTCTCGATCCAGGCAGTGGTCAGGTTCAGCGCGCCACCGGCCTGGGTGGTCGTGGCCCCCGCACCGATGCCCTGCGCGATGAGTGTCAGGCCATCGCCATCGACCCGCCCGCCCGCCCGGATCATGAGCGCTTGCGTGCCTGCCCCCGCGGTGAGCACGCGCGTACCGCTCAGATTTGCCTCGCCATTGGCCACCAGCAGACCATAGGCATTGCGACCGATGGTGCGGATCGCCCCCCCGTCGAGCTGCGCGATGCCGCCATTATCCAGGTGCAGCCCGTGCGCGGCATCACCACGCGTGGTCAACATCGCGCCGATCAGTTCAACGCGCCCCTGCTGAGCCTGTACGGCGTGCGCGCCCAGGGCGGTCGTAGACACCGCCACCCCCGCGCCACTGGCATCGAGCCGCGTATGCAGCCAGCCACCACTGGCAACAGACAGGCCGAACGCCGAGACGCCCTCCGTGCTGACCGTGCCACCATGCAATGCTATGCCGCCACCACTTGCCGCATGCGCACCCGCTGCCGACGCACCGCGGGTGACCAACGTAGCACCGCCCACGGCGGAGATGGTGCCGCCATTCAACGCGTGGAACGCGTGCCCATCGATACCGTCGAGCTCTGTGATGTAACTGCGGTAGACCGCATCATGATCGATGCCATCAGCAACGACTGCACCGCGCTCCTCGAACGCCGCCGCGGGTGTGGTCAGTACGGCGCTGATGGCCAACGTGAGCAGATGGCGCGAGCACAGCAGCGAGGAGGCATCGAGGCGCATAGGTCGGGATCCAGAGTGGTTGAGGCAACCTCAACCTAGCTCCGCCATACCTCGGCTTACATAGAGGAATGTTCAAGCTTCGCTGGCCCACCCTCGGGATGGCATCGACCCCGTCACTCCTTCACTGTTTCGGCCTTCCACACTGCCACCTTTCCGCGCGCCTGGGCCAGCAGCGCATCCAGCGCTTTGCGGTCATACCCTTGGCCGCGCAGCACCACGTACTGGATGCCACGCGTGGCCTCGATGTCCTCCAGCGGATTGCGCTCCAGCAACACCAGATCGGCAGCCTTGCCCGGCGCGACCGCGCCGTAGCGGTCCAGCGTACCGAACCAGGCCGGGCCCGCGCGCGTGGCCGCCGAGAGTGCCTGCGCCGGGGTCAGCCCTTCCTTGACGAACAGTGACAGTTCGTCATGCAGGCCGATGCCCGGATAGTTGAACGAGTTGAGGAAGCCCGCATCGGTGCCGGCCATGATCGTGACGCCGGCCTGCTGCAGCATCGGTAGTACGGCGGCGACCTGGTGGTATTGCTGATGGCGGGCCTGGATCTGCGCCGGGGTTGCCTTGGCGGCGCGCTCCACACGCCAGGCGTAGGTGGCTTGGAGTTTCGGGCCGATGTAGGCCAGGTAAGGATCGTCGTGATGGTCGTCCTGATCCAGGAAGTCCAGGATGCGCCCGCCATTGAGGGTCGGCGTCACGAACACCCCCTTCGCCGCAAAGCCGCGGTAGGCGGCCATGGCGGTATCACGATCAAATCCAGCATCCAGCCGTGCGTTGGCCTGGGCACGATCAATCCGCTTGGCAGCGAAGTCCGCCGCGATGGCCGCCTCATCCTTGACCCCGGCTTTGTAGGCGTAGTCCAGGTGTTCGATCGAGCTGATACCGGCATCGACGGCCTGCTGCACGGTCAACGCCATCGGGATGTGGCCGGAGGCACGCAGCCCATTGGCGCGCGCCCCGCGCACGGCAGCCAGGAACAACCCAGGCGTCAGCGTGCTGTCGGTGATCTTGACGAAATCGACGCGGTCGCGCTTGAGGCGCACGAATGCCGCATCCAGGTCCGCCTGCGAACCCACTTCAATGGTGCCCTTCCAGACCGGCTTGATGCCTTCGATCTTGGCGCCCGAGGTGAACAACTGCGGGCCAGCCAGGCGGCCGTCGGCGATCTCCCCGCGCCACTGCAGCACCTGCTCGGGCAGATCGCCGGACGCATCACGGATGGTGGTGATGCCATGGGCG
Source organism: Stenotrophomonas sp. Steno-Z10-BAI (assembly GCF_056393115.1). Classification (NCBI taxonomy): domain Bacteria; kingdom Pseudomonadati; phylum Pseudomonadota; class Gammaproteobacteria; order Lysobacterales; family Lysobacteraceae; genus Stenotrophomonas; species Stenotrophomonas sp. Steno-Z10-BAI. The sequence goes on from NZ_JBWJOZ010000002.1 coordinate 666,812, forward strand.
ATATACAGCGGCAGCAGCGCCTTGTTCTCTTCGATCAGATCCGGGCCACCCCCGAAGTGCACGTGCATGTCCCACAACCCGGGGATCAGATAGCGACCCTTGCCGTCCACCTGATGCCTGGCCCGCCATGCCTTGCGCATCGCCCGGTCGGTGCCGACGGCGACGATGTCCTGACCACGGACCACGACCGTCTGGTCGGCCAGCGTCGTGGCGTGCTCGACGTCGACCACGGTGGCATGCCGGATCATCAGATCCGCCTGCTCGGCCGCGAATGCGGAAGGGGTGGTCAGTGCAAGCAGCACCGGGATGGCAAGACGCAAAGACATGGAGTGCATACCGGAAAAGAGAACCGGGCCACCTTACGGTCAGGCCCGGCACATTCACCAGTTAAATTTCAGCATGAAGCACATGCATGATTGCGATGCTGCGCGCTGCAGGATCCGGCTGCGTCAATTCTCGCCCTGCATCGCCGGGCGGGCCTGCACCCGCTGCAGCCAGCCGGCCACCGCCGGATGCGCATCCACCACCGCTCCCAGATGGGTGCCGTAGCCCACCACCTGGCCTACCACCAGATCCACCAACGAGTACGCCTCACCAAGCATCCACGACTGCTGCGACAGGCGCGCCTCCAGCAGATCCAGCAGTTCGTTGGCGGCACGGATGCCCGCCGCAGCATGCTCCACGCTGCGCAGCGCATCGTCCACGGTCGCCAGCCATACCCGCCCGAGCACTGCTGCGTAGGTCACGTACGCCCACGTGCACCAGGACATCGCCTCCAGTCGAGCCGGGGTCCCCACCACCGGCCACAGGCCCTGGCCCACCCCGTACTGCTCGCCCAACCACAGGTGGATCGCCAGACCTTCAAACAGGGGCGTGCCGTCCACCACCAGGCACGGGACCTTGCCATTCGGATTGATCGCCAGATACGCCGGCGTGCGCTGTTCGCCGTTGCGGATGTCGATCTTGACCCGATCGTGCGGGACGGACAGCTCGGCCAGGGCGCACGCGACCGGGGTGGCGCTGGACATGGGGTGCCAATAGAAAACGAGGGACATCGAAGAACTCCTTGAGAGGGGTGGCAAGGTGCGGCGGAACCGGTGCTGCACCGTGCGCTCAAGACTAGGCAACATTGCGGACAGAATCGGCCCGCAATGACTGCTACGCTGCCGCGCATGCTGACCGCCTCCGCCCGCCTGCTGAGCCTGCTTTCGTTGCTGCAATCCCGCCCGCACTGGGCCGGCGGCGAGCTGGCCGAACGCATGGCCATCCACCCGCGCACGCTGCGGCGGGACATTGATCGCCTGCGACAGCTTGGCTACCCCATCCACGCCAGCACCGGCATCGCCGGCGGCTATGCGTTCCGCCCGGGGCGTGCATTGCCGCCGCTGTTGTTGGATGACGAGGAAGCGCTGGCGGCGGCGGTTGCGCTGCGCACCGCCGTGACCGGCACCATCAGCGGCATCGAGCAGACCGCGATCACGGCGCTGGTGAAGATCGAACAGGCCATGCCACCGCGACTGCGCCCCCGGCTGGCCGCGCTGCGTTCGGCGGTTCTGCCCGCCAATCCAATCGGCCCGCAGGTGGATGCCGGGCGGCTGACCACCCTGGCCTGCGCCTGCCGCGACCAGGTCCAACTCCGCTTCGACTACACCGACCGTGAGGGCATCTCCAGCGCACGCCAGGTCGAGCCACAGGGCGTGGTGCATGCCGATCGCCGCTGGTATCTGGTCGCCTGGGACACCGGGCGCAACGACTGGCGCACCTTCCGCATCGATCGGATCGCCAGCGCACCGGTGGTGGGTGCGCACTTCGCGCCGCGCACAGGGCCCGGCGAGGGCGATCTGCGCCAGTGGGTCGCCCGCGCGCTCTCGCTGGGCCAGCACCACGACCTGGCGCGGATCATCCTGCACGCACCGCTGTCGGTCATGCGCCAGCAGATCCCGGCATCAGCCGGAGAACTTGAGGCGGTCGATGACCGGCGCTGCCTGCTGCGCTGCGCCGCCAACCCCTTGGGCACGGTGGTGTATTGGTTGCTGGCGCTGGGTCTGGATTTCGAGGTGCTGGGACCCCCTGCACTGCACCAGGCCATGCGCGAGGCAGGTGAGCGGATCAGCCGCAGCCTGGCCCGTAGCGAACCGTCGGAGGCCTCGGCAGGCACCAACAGCACCTGACCGCATGCGCGTCGGTGTTGGCGCCGACAGCCATTGCGATTCACAATGACGGCATGACCGCAAGTGAAAAACCGAATCGCACCCTGTTCGATCTGGACCTGCTGCGCGCCATGGTGATGGTGGCCGATTGCGCCAGCTTCACCACGGCCGCCGCGCGCCTGCACTCCACGCAATCCACCATCAGCCAGAAAATCCGCAGGCTGGAGGAGATGGCCGGCCATCCGCTGCTGGTGCGCGGCAACCGCGACGTGCACCCCACCGATGCCGGGCAGCTCGTGCTCGGTCATGCACGCCAACTGCTGGCGCTCAACGATCAGCTGCTGGAAGCGCTGGCCGGCACCACGGTCGCCGTCACTGTGCGGCTGGGCGTGCCGGAGGACTTCGTCAGCGCCGCGACCACCCAGCTGCTCGGCGCCTTCAACCGCGAGCACCCCCAGGTGAAGCTCGAAGTGACCAGCGGCCTCAGCCGCGACCTGGCCAATGGCTACGATCACGGCGAACTCGATCTGATCCTGGTCAAGCAGCGGCGCAACAGCCGCGCCGCCGTGGCCTGCTGGCCGGAGACCATGGTCTGGATCGACAGTGCCCGCAATGGCTGCATCGGCCTGGACCCGGTGCCACTGGTCACCTTTCCGCCGCGCGGGCTGTATCGCGACGACATCATCGACGCGATCGAAGCGCTCGGCCGCCGCTGGCGAATCAGCTTCACCAGTTCCAGCCTGAGCGGGATCCAGGGCGCGGTGGCCGATGGCATGGGCATCAGCCTGTTGCCGGCGCGCGCCCTGAGCCGTGAGCACACCGTGCTGGGCCCCGAACAGGGCCTGCCGCCGATCGATACGTTCGAAATCGCCCTGCTCCATCGCGCCACCGCCGACCCGCTGGTCAAGACGCTGGCACTGCGCCTGGCGGGGCTGCTCAATCAGGAGCGCGCGGGCGCGCTTACTTGAGCTGCAGCGGGTAGCGCTGCCAGAGCACGTGCACCAGGAAGCCGGTCAGTTCCGGATCCTTGGCGGTGATCGAGGCGCGGATCTTGTCCAGCAGCACCATGTCGCTGCAGTTGCGCACATCGGCGTGGCCGGCCTGACCGGCACGGCGCGCACGGTAGCGGGCCGCACGCTGTGCATCGGTCATCGCGTAGCCGAACGTGGGCGGACGGCCGCGCTTGCGCGGCAGCGTCAGTTCCAGTGTTCCGGGGTCTTGTTCATCGCGCATGACGGACGAGGATGCAAACGGGGGCGCGCACGATATCGTGATACATCACTTTAATCCAGCGTTTTCCGTGGATTTCTGCATTTGCGACGCACGCGTCAGCGCCACGCCTCTGCCACGCGCGCGCCAGCCCACACCAGCAGCATGCCGCCGAGCAGACTGATGCCCAGATACAGCGGCACCATCAGACTTCGATCGGTACGGGTGAACACCAGCGACTCCAGCATCATCGACGAAAACGTGGTCAACCCGCCTACGATCCCCACGATCAGGAATGCGCGCCAGTACACCGCGGCCGTGCCCCGACTCTGCAGCCAGATCATCACGTAACCCGCCACAAAGGCACCAACCAGGTTCACCGTCAGCGTGCCCCACGGGAAGCCAGTGCCGAACTGGCGCAGCATCGCATCGCCGATCATGAAACGCAGCGCCGCGCCCAGTGCGCCACCGGCCATCACCAGCCCGAGCTGCTGCCACCAGACGCCCAGGCCTTCCATCAGTCAGTGCCTTTCTCGGCCCGCGCCTGCGCACGTGCGGCACGCAGGCGATCCAGCTTCTCTTTCAGCTTGATCTCCAACCCGCGCGGCACCGGTTCGTAATACACGCGCTCGCCCATCGCATCGGGGAAGCCGGTCTGATCCAGCGCAATCCCACCGTCCGCGTCGTGATCGTATTGATAGGTCTTGCCGTAGCCCAGCTCCTTCATCAGCTTGGTCGGCGCGTTGCGCAGGTGCAGCGGCACCTCCTGGGTACCGGTCTCGCGCACTTCCTGCTTGGCCTTGTTGAAGGCGGCATAGCCGGCGTTCGATTTGGCGGTACTGGCCAGATACAGCACCAGCTGCGCAAACGCGAGCTCGCCCTCCGGGCTGCCCAGCCGCTCGTAGATGTCCCAGGCCTCCAGCGCCATCGACTGCGCGCGCGGATCGGCCAACCCGATATCCTCGATCGCCATCCGGGTCAGGCGACGTGCCAGATACGACGGATCACAGCCACCATCGAGCATGCGCGTCAGCCAGTACAGCGCGGCATCCGGGTTGGAGCTGCGCACGGATTTGTGCAGCGCCGAGATCTGGTCGTAGAACTGCTCGCCGCCCTTGTCGAAGCGACGGGTGCGATCGGCCAGCACCTGCACCAGCATCTCCGGACTGATCCGCCCGCCGTCGCCAGTGGCCAGCTCGGCCGCGATCTCCAGCAGGGTCAAGGCCCGGCGCACGTCGCCGTCAGCGGCGGTCGCGACTTCCAGCAGCGACTCGGGAGCCACCTGCAGGTCTTCGCTGCCGAGGCCGCGCTCGCTGTCGTGCAGCGCACGCTCAAGCGCCTCGACGATGTCGGCCGGCGACACCGATTCGAGCACGTGCACGCGGCAGCGCGACAGCAGCGCCGAGTTCAGTTCGAACGAGGGGTTTTCGGTGGTGGCGCCAACGAACACGATGGTGCCGCGTTCGATATGCGGCAGGAACGCATCCTGCTGGGCTTTGTTGAAGCGGTGCACCTCGTCCACGAACAGCACCGTGCGGCGCCCCTCGGCGAAACGCTGCGCGGCTTCGGCCAGCACCTGGCGCACCTCCGGCAGGCCGGACAGCACGGCGGAGATCGCACGGAACTCGGCATCGGCGTAATGCGCCAGCAGCAGCGCCAGGGTGGTCTTGCCGCAGCCCGGCGGGCCCCACAGGATCATCGAGTGCACATGGCCGGACTCGACCGCCCGGCGCAGCGCACTGCCCGGTGCGAGCAGGCGCTTCTGGCCCACCATCTCATCCAGCGTCTGCGGGCGCATCCGCTCGGCAAGCGGGCGCATATTGTCCCGATCCACGGTCAGCAGATCGGGCCCGTTGAAAGTCGTTCGGTTTCTGGCCACGTCTCTATTCTATCGCGGCCGAACGCCCGCGGCCTTTACTCGCCGATGACGTCCACACCCTTGGCCGGGGTAAAGCTGAAGGTGCCCGAGGCGAAGCTCGGGTTGCGCTTCCACCCGGTGAAGCTGATCACCGTGCGCTGGCCCACCGCATCTACTACTTCCATGCGGGCCAGGCCCTGGCCATTGAAGCCCAGCGCGGCGTACTGGAAGGCAGTGTCGGTCTCACGCTTCGGGCTCAGCGACAGCCACTGCAGGCCATCGCGCACGGCGGCCTCTTCGCTGACGTCGTATTGCTTGTCCAGCAGGGCCGGATTGATCAGCGCGGTCAGCGGGCTGTTCTGCTCCTCCTGCCCCTGCGGGCGCACGCTGGCCTGCTCCAGGTCCGGCTCGTAGACCCAGACCTTCTTGCCATCGGCCACGATCAGCTGCTCGTGCGGCTTGATGTACTCCCAACGGAACAGGCGCGGCGCGGACAGTGCAACGCGGCCGCTGGTGTTCTCCTTGACCTTGCCCTTGCTGTCGAACACCTGCTGGCTGAACTGCCCGTCCAGGCCCTTCAGGCCCTGGGTGAAGCGATTGAGCTCATCACGGGCGCCTGCCCAGGCCGAAGCCGAGCCGACACTGGCCACGACCAGGGTGGCGGCAAGCAGGGAGCGGCGGAAGGTGGTGTGCATGTGAGGTATCCAGGCAAATGGGAAGGATGGAAGGCAGTGTGCCCATTCAATCCTGAATGGGCGATCAGGGGCACATTATGCGCTGGAAGCCGCTTGCCTAACGCGGTTTACGGCCCGGCCTGCACCGTCTTCAGATCCCCATACACCACCTGCCCGCGGAAGCCGCGACGGACCTGCTGGTACAGCTCGCGGAAGGCGGCGTAATCCTGCGGCTGGCACAGCGCATCCGCCCCGCGCACGGCCCGCTGGTGCAGCCGATGGTGCGCGGTGATCAGCTGCCCCTCGCGCGTCCAGTCCACCTGGTACTCACCCGCCGCATTGCCGAAGTGCTGGCTGCGCGGGATCGCCACGATCGGCACGTTCGCCGGGAACGTCAGCTGGTAGCGCTCATCGCGCAGACTGTCGTTGCAATAGAACGGCGTGGCGTTTTCCGGCGCCGACGTGCTGGCATACAGGTCACGGAACGATTGGCTGCCCGGGGCGTCAGGCAGCACCATTCCGCCGACCACGCCAAAATCGACGTAGTCGCTGGCCAGGAAGTCATAGCGGAAGTTGAACGGCCGGGTCAGGTCCTGCGGGTCGCCCAGCAGTGTCAGTGCGCCACTTCCGTCGAAGCCGGAGGCGGCCATCATCGATTCTTCGGCACGCGCCCGGTTCTGCGCGTTGAGCCGTGCGAAAGCTCCGCGCATGCCAATTTCGGTCACACCACTGGGGTGCAGCACGGTCTGGCCAGACAGATTGCCCGCCGGATCGAACCGGAACGCCGCCTCGATCCCGGTGCCGTTGCGCGAGGCATCGTTGGCCGGAGTGCGCGCCACCACGGCCTGACGGGTATGCAGCACCGGCGCGCCAAGATCGCCCTCCGGCAGCTGGCCAACACGCGCATAGGACGCGGTCGAGTCCAGGTACAGGTCGAACTCGGGGATGTAGGTGATGGCGTGGTCGAAACGGCCCAGCAGCGGAATCGCCGGCAACGTCGGCCCACCGCCGGCACCGATCAGCACCGGCGTGCTCTGGATGCCACGCGCAGCCAACAACGCCTCCAGGATCACGACATGGTCTTTGCAGTCGCCGTAGTGGTTGTCGAGGATGCTCTGCGCCGGGTTGGGTTCCAGCCCGCCGTTGCCGAGGTACACCGCCACGTAGCGGATGTTCTGCGCCACCCAGCGGTACAGCACGGCGGCCTGCTCGCGACGGTCGGTGATGCCACGGGTGAGCTCGTCGGCCAGCGCCTGGATCTGCGGCGTGACAGCGGCGGCCTCGCCACCCTTGAGCTGGTAGGCCTGCGCCACCTGCGACCAGTCACGGTACGTACTGGCCATGATGGTGGGGCTGTACTCCCACGCGGCGGCGGACCAGTTCTGCGCCTTCAGCGGATCCGTACGCCGGTACGTCCATTCCCAGTGCGCCATGCCATTGCGCACACGCGGCACCTGGCTGCCCTGCACGCCCCGCTGCTCCACCTGCATGGGCAGATCGGCAGGCGCGCTCAGGGTCACGCGGGCATCGTCGTACTGGGTGAACGCGCTGAAGGTTTCCCACAGGCCGAAGTAGCCCGGGAAGTACGGCGTGTTCTGGGTGCGCCGGGTCTGGTAGACCACGCGCGTACCGGGCGCCAGATTCGGGAACACCACCACGCGCACCTTGCGGTCGGCGTACATCGCCGCAGCCGCGCTGGAATAGCTTTCCTGCGTGTAGATGCGGTCGGCCGGCACGTCCCGACGCTGACCATCGGCGGTGAGGGTGTAGGCCTGCAGCACCTCCAGCGTTTCCATCTTCTCGCTGTAGCTCAGCCGCACCTGGCTGAATTGCTCGACCGCCGATGTGGTCTTGAGCAGGATCTCGTACGCTTCGGTCTGCGTATTGCCCGCATCCGGGCGCACCACGTAGTCGGCGCGATAGCGCACGAAGCTGAAGTTGTTGTTGGCCTGCGCTTCAGCGCCTGCGGCCGGGCCGCCCTGCCCGCCCGGGCTGGTCGGTGCTGCGGGTGTCACGGGTGCCGGCACGGGCTGGGCATCGGCCCACGCCACTACGGGCGCGAGCGTCATGGCGCCCAGCATCGTCCAGATCATCGGCTTCATTGCAGGTTCCTTGTGCTCGGCAACACCCGGGCCGCGCCCGGGTTCTACGCAGCCAGGCCGGGGCCGGCGTTACTTGGGCGGAGGCGGCGCCAGCACGCTGCGGTCGCCGTTGTGCTCGGGCGGGCTGACCACGCCAGCCGCCTCCATCGCTTCGATCAGGCGCGCGGCACGGTTGTAGCCGATCTTCAGGCGACGCTGCACGCCGGAGATGGAGGCACGACGGGTTTCGGTGACGATGCGCAGAGCCTCGTCGTACAGCGGATCGGACTCATCGCCGCCACCGCCTCCCGCCTCGGGCAGGCCACCGGGGCCGACCACGACGCCATCGCCCATCATCTGCACTTCGTCCAGCACGCCGGTGATGTAATCGGTCGGGCCGCTGGCCTTGAGATGTTCGACCACGCGGTGCACCTCCTCATCGGAGACGAACGCACCATGCACGCGGTCCGGCAACGCGGTGCCCGGCGGCAGATACAGCATGTCGCCGTGGCCCAGCAGCGTTTCCGCGCCGGACTGATCGAGGATGGTGCGCGAATCGATCTTCGAGCTGACCTGGAAGCCGATACGGGTCGGGATGTTGGCCTTGATCAAGCCGGTGATCACGTCCACCGAGGGGCGCTGGGTGGCCAGGATCAGATGGATGCCGGCCGCACGCGCCTTCTGCGCCAGGCGCGCGATCAGCTCTTCCACCTTCTTGCCGACGATCATCATCATGTCGGCGAATTCGTCGATGAAGATGACGATGAAGGGCAGCGTCTCCAGCGGGCGCGGGGCCTCGCCGAGTTCCGGGTTGGGCTTGAACAGCGGGTCCATCATCGGCTGCCCGGCGTCCTGGGCATCCTTGACCTTCTTGTTGAAGCCGGCCAGGTTGCGCACGCCCACTGCGCTCATCAGCTTGTAGCGCCGCTCCATTTCGGCCACGCACCAGCGCAGGCCGTTGGCGGCCTCCTTCATGTCGGTGACCACCGGCGCCAGCAGATGCGGGATGCCCTGGTAGACGCTCAGCTCGAGCATCTTCGGGTCGATCATCAGCATCCGCAGGTCTTTCGGCGAGGCCTTGTACAGCAGGCTCAGCACCATCGCATTGACCGCCACGGACTTGCCCGAGCCGGTGGTACCGGCCACCAGCAGATGCGGCATGCGCGCCAGGTCGGCCACGGTCGGCCGGCCGGCGATGTCCTTGCCCAGCGCGAGCGTCAGCACGCTGGCGGACTTGTCGTACTCCTTGGAGCGCAGCAGTTCGGAGAGATAGATCATCTCGCGGGTGACGTTGGGGATCTCCAGACCCACCACCGACTTGCCCGGGATCACATCGACCACGCGCACCGACTTCACCGACAGACCGCGCGCGATGTCCTTGTCCAGCGAACTGATCTGGCTGACCTTGATGCCAGGGGCCGGCTCGATTTCGAAGCGGGTGATGACCGGGCCGGGATAGGCACCGACCACCTGTGCATCGATGCGGAAGTCCTTGAGCTTGAACTCGATCTGGCGCGAGAGCGTCTCCAGCGTGCCTTCGTCGTAGCCCTTGGGCTGCGGCTTGGGATCATCCAGCAGCGCCAGCGGCGGCACATCCGAGCCATCGCCATTGACCCCGCGGAACATCGGAATCTGGGTCTCGCGCTTGGCGCGATCACTCTTCTCCAGCACCGGCTCCGGGCGCGGCTCGATCTTGACCGGCTCGCGCTTGGCGCGGACCTCGGCGTCGACCTTGCGCACTTCCTGGCGTTCCTCGCGCATCGCGCGGGTCTGCTGCCACTCGGTGGCCTGCTCTTTCTTCTTGTTGAACAGCGGCGGCAGCGCCAGCACCCAGTTGCCGATCTTCTCCATCACCACGAACCAGGAAATGCCCGTGGCCAGGGTGATCGAAGCCAGAAGCAGGACCAGTACGAACAGGTTGGCGCCCAATGCGCCGAAACCGACGCTGAGCGAGCTGCCCACCAGCTTGCCGAGGATGCCGCCGGCATGGGCCACATCGGCCACGAACAGGCGCAGGTGCAGGAAGCCGGTGCCGGCGATCAGGAACCCGACCAGGCCGACCAGGCGCAGCGCCGGATCCAGATCATGCTCGCCCTTGGCCTCGCGCTTGAGCCCGAACATCGCGATCCAGGCCAGTGCGCCCAGCACGATCGGCAGCACAAAGGCCATGTAGCCGAACAGCTGCAGCAGGACGTCGGCGATCCAGGCACCGGCGCGACCGCCCATGTTGTGGACCGGCGCGACCACGCTGCCGGTGTGCGACCAGCCGGGGTCGGTGGCCGAGTAGGTGAACAGACTGGCGACCAGATACAGCAATGCCGGGGCGACCGCGATCAACCCCAGGTCGCGCCACAGGCGCTGCCGGCGCGGATTGTCCTCGCCAGCCGGTTTGCGCGGCGCTGCCTTGCTGTCGGACGCCTTGGCTCGTTCCGGGACCTGTTTCGCCACCTTAGACCACACCTTGGGAATGCACTGTTAGTGCTTGATAATAAACGACTGGACCCCACCCCGGTAGGTGCCGGCCGTCGGCCGGCACGGTCAGCGTCAAAACTCCGGCACCGGGATGGGCGTCGTGCTTTGCGGGTCGCCGCGTTCCACTGCGCGCCTTGAATCGCCCCGCCCCTGCCGCCACTCTATGACTTCGCTCGGACGCCGCGCAATCACCCTGCCAGCGTCCCGCCCTACCTTCTATTGCGAGCTTACATGAGCAACTCCAAGCACTCCCGCCTGTTGATCCTTGGTTCCGGCCCGGCCGGCTGGACCGCCGCCGTCTACGCCGCGCGCGCCAACCTCAAGCCCGTCGTGATCACCGGCCTGCAGCAGGGCGGCCAGCTGATGACCACCACCGAGGTCGACAACTGGCCTGGAGATGCACACGGCCTGATGGGCCCGGACCTGATGACCCGCATGCAGGCGCACGCCGAGCGCTTCGAGACCGAGGTCATCTTCGACCACATCCACACCGCCGATGTCTCCCAGCGCCCGTTCAAGCTGATCGGTGACAGCGCCGAGTACACCTGCGATGCCCTGATCATCGCCACCGGCGCCACCGCCAAGTACCTGGGCATCCCCAGCGAAGAGGCCTTCAAGGGCCGCGGCGTGTCGGCCTGCGCCACCTGCGATGGCTTCTTCTACCGTGACCAGGACGTGGTCGTGGTCGGCGGCGGCAACACCGCCGTGGAAGAGGCCCTGTACCTGTCCAACATCGCCCGCAAGGTCTACCTGGTCCACCGCCGCGACACCCTCAAGGCGGAAAAGATCATGCAGGACAAGCTGTTCGCCAAGGTCGCCGCCGGCAAGATCGAGACCGTGTGGCACCACCAGGTGGACGAAGTACTGGGCAACGAGGCCGGCGTGACCGGTGTGCGCGTCAAGTCCACGCTGGACGGCAGCACCCGTGACATCGAGGCCCATGGCTTCTTCGTGGCGATCGGCCACCACCCCAACACCAGCCTGTTCGATGGCCAGCTGACCATGAACAACGGCTACCTGGACATCCGCTCGGGCCTGGGCGGCAACGCCACCCAGACGTCGGTGGAGGGCGTGTTCGCCGCCGGCGACGTGGCCGACCAGCACTATCGCCAGGCGATTACCTCGGCCGGCTTCGGCTGCATGGCCGCGCTGGATGCCGAGCGCTATCTGGATGCGAAGGGTCAGGCGAGCTGATCTGCCGCCCGTATCGCGCAGCCCACGAAGGCCGGTGAATCATTCACCGGCCTTTTTACTGACCGGTACGTTCCGCACGCCCTGCGCCCGTCCCGCCTGCTCTATCCTCTGTCCATGCCCGATCCACGTTTCCTGCATCGCCTGTCCGATGTCCCCGCCGCTGCCTGGGACGCCCTGCACGACGGCCGCAACCCGTTCCTGTCGCACGCCTTCCTGGCCGGCCTGGAAGAGCACGGTTGCCTGCGCCCGGAGTGGGGCTGGCGCCCGCGCCACTTCACCCTGTGGGACGGGGGCGCCCTGGTCGCGGCGATCCCCGGCTACCTCAAGGACAACTCCCACGGCGAGTTCGTGTTCGATCACGCCTGGGCCCACGCGTACGCCCAGCACGGGCTGGACTACTTCCCCAAGTGGCTGGGCGCGGTGCCGTATTCGCCGGTGACCGGCCCGCGTTTACTTGCCGGCACCACGGAGGATCGTGGCGCGCTGCTGGCAACGCTGGCGGGCGAAGTGGCACGCCTGGGCTGGTCCTCGGCCCACATCAACTTCCACCCCGCCGATGAAGACCCGGCCTTCAGCCCGGACTGGCTGCTGCGCGAGGACATCCAGTTCCAGTGGCACAACCCCGGAAGCTGGGAGACCTTCGACGACTTCCTCGGCGCGATGGACCACAAGCACCGCAAGAACATCCGCCAGGAACGCGCCAAGCTCGCGCGCAGCGGTGTCACGTATCGCATCGTGCATGGCGATGAGGCGACCGAGGCCGACCTGCGCGCCATGCATGGCTTCTACCTGCAGACCTTCGCCGAGTACGGCAACTCGCCCGCGCTCACGCTCCCGTTCCTGCAGCATCTCGCCCGCACGATGCCGCGCGCGCTGGTGATCTTCCTGGCGGTGCTCGATGGCGAGCCGGTCGCCGGCGCGCTGTGCCTGCGCGGTGCGGACACCCTGTACGGGCGCTACTGGGGCGGTGCCACCTTGCCCGGCCTGCATTTCGAGACCTGCTATTACCAAGGGATCGCCTACTGCCTGCGCGAAGGTCTGACCCGCTTCGAGCCCGGCGCCCAGGGTGAGCACAAGCTGGCGCGCGGCTTCCTGCCGCACCGGGTGCGCAGCCGGCACTGGATAGCCCAGCCTGCATTCGCCGAGGCACTGATGGCGTGGTGCGCACAGGAACGCGCCGAGGTCGCCCACTACGCACGTGTGCTGGCGTCGCACAGTCCGTTCAAGGCCGACCCGGCATGACCCGCCGCCTGCCCTGGCGCCTGGACGACGCGCCGGACGCCCCCTTCCCGCCCGCCGAGACCGCCCTGCGCGATCCCGACGGCCTGCTCGCCCTCGGCGGCGACCTCTCGCCGGTGCGGCTGCTCAATGCCTATGCGGGCGGCATCTTCCCGTGGTTCTCCGAAGGCCAACCGCTGCTGTGGTGGTCGCCGGACCCGCGCATGGTGTTCCGCACCGACGGCGTGCACCTGTCCAGCCGCTTTCGTCGCTCCCTGCGCCAGAGCACCTGGACGCTGCGCGCCGATACGTGTTTCGAGCAGGTGATCGATGCCTGCGCAGCCAGCCCGCGCCCCGGCCAGGACGGCACCTGGATCACGCGTGACATGCGGGATGCGTATGTCGACCTGCACCGGCTCGGCTTCGCGCACTCGGTGGAGGTATTCGATGGCGATGCCTTGGTCGGCGGCATCTACGGGGTGGCGATCGGGCGGATGTTTTTCGGGGAAAGCATGTTCAGTGCGGCATCGGGCGGCTCCAAGGTCGCCCTGGCCGGGCTGGCCCATCGGCTGGCCAGCTGGGGGTGGCCGCTGATCGATGCGCAGGTCGAAAATGACCATCTGCTGCGCATGGGCGCTGAGCACTGGCCCCGGCAGCGCTTTCTCGCGCTGGTCCGTGAACAGGCCCTACAGCCAGCCGCCGCAGGCGATTGGGGGGATATGTTCGGCACGCTGGCCGCCGCCGACATCGCTGATCCGGACCGGCCTTAACCAAAACTTTGCATCAAACGCCCGACGCGCGTAAAATGCCCGCTCTTCAGGCCAGCTCGGCCGGTTACAGAACTGCACAGGACTACATGTCGAAAGACGACTCCATCGAGTTCGAAGGCACCGTCAGCGAGACGCTGCCGAACACCACTTTCCGCGTACGACTGGAAAATGGGCATGAAATCATCGCCCACATCTCCGGCCGCATGCGCAAGAACTACATCCGCATCCTGACGGGCGACCGCGTCAAGGTCGAAATGACCCCGTACGACCTGACCAAGGGTCGCATCACCTACCGCATGAAATAAGCGGTCCGGGGGTTGTTCCCGCCAGAAGGCCAGCCAGGTGCTGGCCTTTTCGCGTGGGCGGCATTCAGCCGGCAGCGGCCTTACCCTGCCAAGCGGCACCCTGACCCAGTGCACCCTGACGTCGGTCAGGATGCCTTGATGCAGATTCGCTCCGGCCTGCAAGCAGCCACGCTGGCGGTCGATCCAATCCGGATCACGACCCGATGGCCCCGCCATGAAGTACCTGTCTCCCCTGCTCCTGATCACCTGTCTGGCCGCCGCGTCGGCCCAGGCCGCCGAACCCACCGCCCCCGGCGACTGCATCACGCTCTCTGCCGATCAACAGCTGGTACGCAACAGGGCTGACCGCGATGTGCTGCTGCGCAATGGCGCCCAGCACTACCTGGTGCGCTTCGAACGCTCCTGCAGCAGCGCCGCGATGTCGCCGAAACTCGCCTTCGTCACGCCTGGCCGGGGGGGGCAACTCTGCGGCGCAGGGGCCAGCAACCTGCGTACCAATGCACAGAGCTGCGCGATCAGTGCCATTGATCCGATCACCGCCGAAGAATTCACACGTAAGGCACGCGCGCGCCAGTGATCGGCCACGCACCCACGCCCGCGTAAACAAAAGCCCCCTTTCGGGGGCTTTTGTATTCATCTCGACAGCACCTGCCGCCCGATTACACCGTGGCCGGCAACAGACGCTCCGGTTCGGCCTCGGTCTCGACAAACAGCTGGTCGTCGCGGACGTCGATGCTGACCTTGCCACCGTTGACCAGCTTGCCGAACAGCAGCTCGTCGGCCAGCGGACGCTTGATCTTGTCCTGGATCACGCGCGCCATCGGGCGGGCACCCATCAGCGGGTCGAAGCCATGGTGGGCCAGCCAGTCGCGCGCGGTCGGGGTGGCCGACAGGCTGACGTGCTTTTCCTGCAGCAGCATTTCCAGCTCGATCAGGAACTTGTCCACCACGCGCAGGATGTGCTCGAAGCCCAGCGCCTGGAACTGCACGATCGCATCCAGGCGGTTGCGGAACTCCGGCGTGAAACTCTTGCGGATGACTTCCATCGCGTCGGTGGCATGGTCCTGGCGGGTGAAGCCGATCGAACGCCGCGAGGCCTGGGCCGCGCCGGCATTGGTGGTCATCACCAGCACCACGTTCTTGAAGTTCGCCTCACGGCCATTGGTGTCGGTCAGCACGCCACGGTCCATGACCTGCAGCAGGATGTTGAAGATGTCCGGGTGGGCTTTTTCCACCTCGTCCAGCAGCAGCACGCAATGCGGGGTCTTGACGATCTTCTCGGTCAGCAGCCCCCCTTGGTCGAACCCTACATAGCCCGGGGGAGCACCGATCAGGCGGCTGATCGAGTGTGACTCCATGTACTCGCTCATGTCGAAGCGGACCAGCTCGATGCCCAGCTGCAGCGCGAGCTGCTTGGTCACCTCGGTCTTGCCCACGCCGGTCGGGCCGGAGAACAGGAAGTTGCCGATCGGCTTTTCCGGATTGGCCAGGCCCGAGCGGGCCAGCTTGATCGCCGAGGACAGCGTCTCGATGGCCGGGTCCTGGCCGAAGATCACCATCTTCAGGTTGCGCTCCAGATGCTGGAGCACGTCCTTGTCGGTCGCGCTGACCTGCTTGGCCGGGATGCGGGCCATCTTGGCGACGATGGTCTCGATCTCCTCGATGTCGATCAGTTCCTTGCGCTCACCGTCCGGCAGCAGGCGCTGGCGGGCACCGGCTTCGTCGATCACATCGATCGCCTTGTCCGGCAGCAGGCGGTCGTTGATGTGCTTGACCGACAGATCCACCGCGGCCTGCAGCGCGTCATCGGCGTAGGTCACGCCGTGGTGCGCTTCGTACTTGGGCTTGAGGCCCTGCAGGATCTCGTAGGTTTCGCCCACGGTCGGCTCGACGATGTCGATCTTCTGGAAGCGGCGGGCCAGGGCCCGATCCTTCTCGAAGATCCCGCGGTATTCCTGGAAGGTGGTCGAGCCGATGCAGCGCAGCTCGCCCGAGGCCAGGGCCGGTTTGATCAGGTTGGAGGCATCCATGGTGCCGCCCGAGGCGGACCCGGCGCCGATGATGGTGTGGATCTCATCGATGAACAGCACCGCGTTGGGCAGCTTCTTC
This sequence comes from Stenotrophomonas sp. Steno-Z10-BAI, assembly GCF_056393115.1. NCBI lineage: Bacteria > Pseudomonadati > Pseudomonadota > Gammaproteobacteria > Lysobacterales > Lysobacteraceae > Stenotrophomonas > Stenotrophomonas sp. Steno-Z10-BAI. The sequence goes on from NZ_JBWJOZ010000002.1 coordinate 682,852, forward strand.
ATCGCGGTCAGCACGCCCTTCAGGCGCTTTTCGAAATCACCGCGGTACTTGGTCCCGGCCACCAGGGCGCCCAGGTCCAGCGAATAGATCACCGCATCGGCGAGCACGTCCGGCACGGAGCCTTCCACGATGCGCTTGGCCAGGCCTTCGGCGATCGCCGTCTTGCCCACGCCTGCCTCGCCCACATACAGCGGGTTGTTCTTGCGGCGCCGGCACAGGACCTGGATGGTGCGCTCGATTTCATCGGCACGGCCGACCAGCGGGTCGATCTTGCCGTTGCGGGCCTGCTCGTTGAGGTTGCTGGCGAACTCGGCCAGGGCATCGCCCTTGCCTTCGCCCTCGGCACCCTCGGTACGGCCCTCGCCATCGGCGGCAGGGGGCACTTCGCCCTCCTCGCCCAGCTTGGCGATGCCGTGGGAAAGGTAATTGACGATATCCAGCCGGGTGACGTCCTGCTGGTTGAGGTAGTACACGGCATGCGAGTCCTTCTCGCCGAAGATCGCCACCAGTACGTTGGCGCCGGTGACTTCCTTCTTGCCCGAGGACTGCACGTGGTACACCGCGCGCTGCAGCACGCGCTGGAAGCCCAGCGTCGGCTGGGTATCGCGCCCATCATCTTCGGCCAGGCGCGAGACCGAAGCCTCGATGGCCTGTTCCAGTTCCTGGCGCAGGCGGTCGGCATCCGCGCCGCAGGCCTTGAGGACGGCCTGGGCGGACGGGTTGTCGAGCAGTGCCAGCAGCAGGTGTTCCACCGTCATGAATTCATGCCGGGCCTCACGGGCGCGCTTGTAGCACTGTCCGATGGTGTGTTCGAGGTCTTTACTGAACATGATTAACTCCGGCGGCAGTTAGGAACAATATGCGGCCAACCTTCACGATTTCCATCACCCTAGCGGATCAGTGCGTTCAGACGGCGTTAGCACTTGCCTGATCGCGCCCGTCCATTCGACGAGCCTCCATCATGCACGAACTTCCGGCCACGAAATGGCAGCTTCACCGTGATGGCGATGTCACGGCCAGCCAAAGGTGGTGCAGCGACAGCCGGTGGCGCGGAGAAGGGCGTGGCGCGCGTGCCATGGTCGGACCGCCAGGACGGGCTTGGCAGCAGGCCCGGCGCAGGGCCACGCCGGCCGCTGCGGGCCGGATGTCATTGTGGGTGGAACAGTGCGGATCGCGGGCACACGCAGTGCAGGCCCGCCAGAACGTCAGCCGTTGGCCTTTTCCATCGTGCACAGCAGCGGATGCTGGTTCATGCGCGAGAACTCGTTGACCTGGGCCACCTTGGATTCGGCGACCTCGCGGGTGAACACCCCGCACACGCCGCGGCCGCGGGTATGCACGTGGAGCATCACCTGGGTGGCCTGGTCCAGATCCATCGAGAAGAAATGCTGCAGGACCGTCACCACGAAATCCATCGGGGTGTAGTCGTCGTTCAACAGCATCACCTGGTACATCGGCGGCGGCGCGACCTCAGGGCGTGCAGGCTCAAGCAGCACGCCATGGTCGTGATGAGTTTCGTGGGAAGTCTCGCGGGGCATCCCCACATTATAGGGCTCCAGCCCCCGGATTGGACGTTGCCCCCTGCCGCCCTTCACAATCTGCACTCTCCAACCAGACCTTCACAGGGATTTCATGAAAAGGATTGCTGCCGCACTGCTGCTGGCCGTGACTGCCACCGGCGCCCATGCGGCCGAGCCGGACAAGGCGGTCGGGCGTGCCCTGGACACGCTGAAGTACACCTACGAGGTGGACGAAGACGGCGACTACAAGATGGTCTTCGACATGGATGATGGCCGCAGCCAGCTGGCCTTCGTGCGCTCCACCGTCGAGGAATTCGGCAAGCACAAGATCCGTGAGATCTGGTCGCCGGCCTACAATTCGCCGGGCAAGCAGTTCCCCGCCGCCGTCGCCAACCGCCTGCTCGAAGACTCGCAGGATGCCAAGATGGGTGCGTGGGTGAAGCAGGACCAGCTGGCGATGTTCGTGGTCAAGGTCGATGCCACCGCCACCCCGGAACAGCTCAGCGACGCCATCGATGCGGCCGTCCGCACCGCCGATGCGATGGAGCTCGAACTGACCGAGCAGGACGAATACTGAGGTGAATGCCGTGCAGGAACCGCGCTGGACGCCCCATGTCACCGTGGCCACCGTGGTGGTGCGTGATGGGCGTCTGTTGCTGGTCGAGGAGGCGATCGACGGGCGCCAGGTGCTGAACCAGCCCGCTGGGCACCTGGAGCCGGACGAATCGCTGGCGGCGGCCGCCGTACGCGAAACGCTGGAAGAGACCGGCTGGACGGTGCGCCTGAGCGCCTTCATCGGTACCTACCAGTGGACCGCCCCGGATGGCACGCCGTTCCTGCGCTTTGCCTACGCGGCCGAACCGGTGTCGCACGATCCCGGCCGGCCGCTGGACGACGGCATCCTGCGCGCGCTCTGGCTGACCCCGGCCGAGCTGAAGGCCGATCCCGGCCGCCTGCGCAGCCCGCTGGTCTGGCAGGTGGTCGCCGATTACCTGGCAGGCCAGCGCCACCCGCTCTGCATCGTCAAGGAGGCTGCATGAGCACCCCGCGCATCATGGTGGGCGTCTCCGGCGGCGTGGACTCCTCCGTCGCGGCCTGGCGGCTGGTCCAGCAGGGCGAGCCCGTAGCCGGGCTGTTCATGCAGAACTGGGCCGATGACGGCAGCGGCGATTGCCGCGCCGAAGATGACCGCCGCGATGCCGTGGCCGTCTGCGGCCTGCTCGGCATCCCGTTCCACTTCCGCGATTTCTCCAGCGAGTACTGGCAAGGGGTGTTCGAGCACTTCCTGGCCGAGTACGCCGCCGGCCGCACGCCCAATCCGGACGTGCTGTGCAACCGCGAAGTGAAGTTCAAGCATTTCCTCGATGCCGCGCGTGAGCTCGGCGCCGAGCGCATCGCGACCGGGCATTACGCCCGCATCGCGCAGGTCGGCGGCCGCTGGGCGCTGCTGCGCGGCGCCGACCGCAGCAAGGATCAGAGCTACTTCCTGCACCAGTTGGGCCAGCAACAGCTGGCCGCCACGCTGTTCCCGATCGGCGATCTGCAGAAGAACGACCTGCGCCGGATCGCCCGCGACGCGCGCCTGCCGACCCACGCCAAGAAGGATTCCACCGGGATCTGCTTCATCGGCGAACGCGACTTCCGCGAGTTCCTCGGCCGCTATCTGCCGGCGAAAACGGGCGAGATCCGCGATCCGGATGGCGCCCTGATCGCCGAACATCCCGGCGTGTTCTATTTCACGCTCGGCCAGCGCGAGGGCCTGAACATCGGCGGCGTGCGAGGCCGGCCGGCGGCGCCGTGGTACGTGGTCGGCAAGGATGTCGCCAGCAACGTGCTCTACGTGGACCAGGACCGCGAGAGCCCGTGGCTGCAGTCCACCCGGCTGCACTCCGAGGCCGCCCACTGGATCGCCGGCGCCCCGCCCGCGCGCCGGTTCGAGTGCACCGCCCAGACCCGCTACCGTCAGCCCGACGAGCCGTGCACCGTCACGGTGCGCGACGATGGCACCCTGGAGGTGCGCTTCGCCCGCCCGCAGCGTGCCGTCACCCCCGGTCAATCGTTGGTGTTGTATGACGATGAGGTCTGCCTCGGCGGCGCCGTCATCGCCGCCACCGATGCCCCCCTGGAACAGCGCCTTCGCGCCACCCCTTCTCCTTTCGAGGTATCTGCTGCATGAGTTTTTCCGTCGACGACCGCGTTCTTGCTCTGGCCGGCATCGCCCAGGCCCTGCAGCAGGTCCGCCGCATCGCCGAAACCGGCCACTCCGAAGCCGCCGTGGTCCGCACCGCGGTGGAGAGCGTGTTCCGCATTGACGCGGCCAGCCCGCAGGAGATCTACGGCAGCGCCAGCAATGTCGCCCCGGGCCTGCGCCTGCTGCACAACTACCTGAGCAGCCAGGGGCAGGACGAGCACCTGCCTCGCCTGGCCTTGTCCGTGCTGCAGCTGGAGCGCCGGTTCGTGCGTGAGAACGAGATCGTGGCCAAGGTCAGCACCGGCATCGAGCGCGCCCAGGCCCAGGCCAGCGAACTCGGCGACAGCGCCCACCCGGATGTGCTCGCCGCGCTGGGCGGCCTGTACGCAGACACCATCAGCAACCTCAAGCCGCGCGTGATGGTCCAGGGCAATCCGCACTACCTCGGCCAGGCCGGCGTGGTCGCCGAGATCCGCGCCCTGCTGTTGGCGGCGGTCCGCTCGGCGGTGCTGTGGCGCCAGACCGGCGGCCAGTACTGGGACTTCCTGTTCTCCCGCAAAACAATGCTCGAAGCGGTCGCGCGCCAGCTCCGCTGAGCCGCCGTGGAGGGGCCGCCGACGGGATCGGCGGCCCAGCGTTGTGCCCCTTGGATCGAGGCAAGTGCGTATCGACGGGCGGAAAAATCATGAGGACGGCTAAAGCAAACCGGGGTACGGCCGATACAGCATCCGTGCACCTCCCCGAGAACGTCCATGTACTCACGCCTCTTCATTCGTCTGGCCGCCCCCCTGGCCCTGACCCTTCTGCTTCCCTTTGCCATCGGCTTCGAGTGGCCCGCCGCCCTGCGTTGGGCGATCCTGAGCACGATGACGCTCAGCTGGCTCGGGTTTGCCTGGTGGAGCGCCCGCGCCCAGACCCAGCGTTCGCCTGAGCAGGCCCGCATCCTGCGCGAGCAGGACCAGTTGCTGACCGAGCTGCGCTCGTTTGTCGGCAACGAAATCGAGGGCTCGCGTGGCGAAGTCGAACGTGCCCGCGATCTGATCCGTCATGCGGTCGGTGGCTTGGGCAGCAGCTTCGATGCCATGAACCGCAAGTCGCGCCAGCAGAGCCAGGCCCTGGCCCGCATCGTCGACCGCGCCGGTGACGAAGGTGGCGCCGGCGTCGACGTGGCCCGTTTCGCCCAGCATGCCAGCCACCGCATGGAGCAGCTGGTCGAGGCGCTGGAGCAGGTCAGCGGCCAGAGCAGCACCACCGTGCAGCACATCGACCAGATGGCGCAGCACCTGGATGGCATCTTCGCGCTGCTGGAAGACGTCAAGTCGATCGCCGACCAGACCAACCTGCTGGCCCTGAACGCTGCCATCGAGGCCGCGCGTGCCGGTGAAGCCGGCCGCGGTTTCGCGGTGGTCGCCGATGAAGTCCGCAATCTGTCCGAGCGCTCCACCACCTTCAACGAGCAGATCCGCAAGCTGGCCCACAGCTCCAAGGACGCCATCGCCAAGGTGCGCGAGACCGTCTCGCATATGGCCTCCCGCGATATGGACCGCTCCCGCGAAGCGCGCCATGAGGCGGCGCAGATGCTGGACAACGTGGCCCAGATCAACGCATCGCTGGGTGACGGCATGCGCGAGATCTCCGAGTGCGGCCGCGCCATCGACAGCAGCGTCGCCGAAGCCGTGCGTGCCCTGCAGTTCGAGGACATCGCCACCCAGGCCCTGGGCGGCGTGCACACCCACCTGGATCGCCTGACCGCGATCAACCGCGAAGCGGTGGCCCTGCAGGAACTGCTGCACCGCAGTGGCGGCGTGTTCGACGAAGAAGTCGTGACCGCCCTGCAGCGCACCGGCACCCGCCTGCGCGACATGCGCACCGAGTGGGAGCGCCCGCCGCACAAGGCCGTTGCCCAGCAGAGCATGGCCGCCGGCGCGGTCGAGCTGTTCTGATCCAGCGGCACCGTGCCCCTCCGGGCACACCCTGCGGCCCCGGTTTACCCCGGGGCCGTTGTGCTTGCACTACCCGCCTTGGCTGCAGATGATTACCTGATGTTGAACGCGTCCATGCTGTCCGTTGCATCTGTTGTCCCCGCCGAGCTGGAGCCGGCGGTGCCGGGCAGTGACGCCGTCACGCTCGCTGCCGCACCTGCCGCACCTGCCGCTGCGGCAGCGCCACTGCAGGGCCGCGCCCTGATCGCCCGGCTGGAGCAGCTTGCCCAGCAGGAGCTGGCGCAGCTGGCCAAGCGACCCTCGCCCGCCCTTGCCGCACTGCCACCCGCGATCGACCCTGCCCTCGCCGGCCTGGCGTGGGATCTGGGCTTGAGCGGTGATGATCTTGGTGCTGCTGCGCGCTGAAGGCGCGGCATCCGCCACGCCTCCCCGATCCGCCTGTATCGACGCAGTTACCGGCGCACAATTGCTCCGTCGCGGATCCGCGAAAGGCATTCAACATGGATATCCTCCCGCCTTGCCTGGCGTGAGCCTGCCGATGCGCGACTACTACCGGATCGAATGCTGCACAGCCGAACGTAAACGCACGCTCGGCTATTGCTGCCTGCCCATCCCGTTGTGAGACACGCTGGTGGCGAGGATCGACTGCAAGGCCCGCCGCGGGGAGGGTCGATTGCAGGTGGGCGCTCCACCGCTTTGCCGCGTTCAATGGATGTGAGGCTGGCGACGCCGTTGGCACCCCCGCCTGACGCACCGTGTCAGGTCAGGCGGGCAGCCCCGCACAGGGCGACGTCGGCCGCCCTCAAACGCTTTGCGTCACCGCCGCATAACTCTCGCGTGGCGGCGTCTGGGTGCCCAGCTTCAACCACTGCGCCAGATCACGCGGCGCCAGCGGCCGCGAGTACAGGTAGCCCTGGATCTCATCGCAGCCCTGGCGCCGCAGCATCGCCTCTTCCTGCTCGGTCTCCACGCCTTCGGCCACGACCTTCATGCCCAGCGCGTGGCCCAGGTGCACGATCGCCTGGGTGACTTCGGCGGTGCCGGCATCGTGCAGCATGCCCTGCACGAAGCTGCGGTCGATCTTGAGGCGGCCGACCGGGAAGCGGTTGAGATAATGCAGGTTCGAGAAACCGGTGCCGAAATCGTCCACGGCCAGCGGCACGCCGTGCCGTTCCAGCACATCGAAGCAATGACGCAGCACCTCGGTGTCACGGATCAGGGCGGACTCGGTCAGCTCCAGCTCGAGGCGCTGCGGCGGCCAGCCGTGGGCGTGGCAGATGTCGATCACGCGCTCGGCAAAACCGCGGTCGCGCAGCTGCACGGCTGAAACGTTCACCGCCACGCGATCGAACTGCAGGCCGGCAGCATCCCACGCGGCGGCTTGGCGGCAGGCTTCGGCCAGCACCCAGTCGCCAATCCGGACGATCTCGCCGCACTTTTCGGCAATCGGGATGAACTCGGCCGGGCTGCAGTAGCCGATGCCGGGGCGATGCCAGCGCAGCAGCGCTTCGATCGCCGGGGGCTGGTCGTTCTCGGCATGCATCAGGGGCTGGTAGGCCAGGGTGAACTCTTCGCGTTCGATCGCGCCAAGCAGCGCGTGCTCGATCTCCAGCTTGCGCTGGATCTTGGCCAGCGCGTCCTGACTGTAATACTGGTACGTGTTGCGCCCGGCTTCCTTGGCCGCGTACATCGCCGCATCGGCAGCGCGCAGCAGCGATTCGAAATCCTGGCGGCTGTCGTCGAGCATCGCGATGCCGACGCTGGCGCCGACCTTCAGCGTGCTCTCGCCGCGGTGCAGTGGTTCGGCCAGCGAGGCGATCAGCTTGCGTGCCACATGCCCGGCATCTTCCGGGGCGGCCAGGTCGCGCAGCACCACGATGAACTCGTCGCCGCTGAAACGGCCGAACAGGTCGTTGTTGCGCAGGCTCTGGTGCAGGCGCGAGGCGGCCGCCTTGAGCAGCGCATCGCCGGTGGCGTGGCCGAAGGTGTCGTTGATGGTCTTGAAGCCATCCAGATCGATGAACAGCATCGCCAGCGGGCTACCACGATCGCGCGCCACCTCGATGGCGTCGGCCGTCTGCTCGCGCAGCAGCATCCGGTTCGGCAGGCCGGTGAGCAGGTCGTAATGCGCCAGCAGCTCGATGCGCTCGTTGGCTTCGCGCTCGCGGGTGATGTCACGGAACAGCACCACGAAGCGGGTCGGCAGGCCGTCGCGGCGGTCCAGTTCGATCAGCACCTGCACCCAGATGCGCAGCCCGGACTGCCGGTAGAAACACAGGTCCAGCTGCTCGGGCAGCCCGCCTTCGGCGATCCGCAGCAGCGCGGCCTCGAAGGCGTCGCGCGAGTCCTGGGTGTACAGGCTCAGCGCCTGGTCCAGGCTGATCGGCTCTTTGCGCAGGCCGTGGATGCGGTAGCACTCCTCGGTCCACTGCATGTGGCGGGTGCCCACCTCGATCTCGCAGCCGCCGATGCGGCCCAGCGCGGAGACGCGGTTGAGCAGCTCGGTGCGCCAGCGGATCAGCGCATCGGTCTGGTGTTGTTCGGTGATGTTCTGGACCTGGCCGAGCAGGCGCTGGATCCGCCCGTCCGGCCCGATCAACGGCTGCATCCACACGCGCAGGTGCAGCGCGCCGCCGTTGTCACGGATCAGCTCCAGCTCCAGCGTGGTGGCCGCGCCATCGCGCCACATCCGGCGCCAGGCGCCACGCAGCCGGCCGCGGGAGTGCGGCTCCAGCTGACGCAGCCAGTGGCGGCGGCCGTGCAGCGGTGCGTCACCGGTCTCCAGCAGCGCCCGGAACTCGGGCGACCACCAGAACTGGCGCGCCTCCGGATCCCACGACCAACTGCCCATGCTGGCGATCCGCTGGGCTTCGCGCAGGTGCACCTGCTGCTCGCGCAGCTGGGCTTCCATCTGCTTCTGGGCCTGGATGTCGGTGTGGGTACCGACCATGCGCAGCGGCTGGCCGTCGGCCGTGCGGGTGACCACGCGGCCGCGGTCCAGCACCCAGCGCCACTCCCCGTTGGGGTGGCGGGCACGGAACTGGGTGGTATAGGCCTCGCTATCGCCGCGCAGGTGGGCATCCATCGCCACACGCACCGCTGGCTGATCGTCCGGGTGGACGTTCTCCAGCAGCGCGCTGACACCTTCGGCGTGACTGTGTGACTCCTCGATGGGCTGACCGTCCCAGCGCCGAGAGCGGCGCACGCTGTCACTGGGCAGGTCCCAATCCCACAGCCCGTGCCCGGCATGGTCCAGGGCCACCTCCCAGCGGCTTCCCGCGTAGGCGGCGACCGGCTCGGGCACGCTCAGGGTGAAGGCAAGCAGGTGCCCATCCGGATCGTGCACGGCGCGCATCCAGCCATCGAAACGCCCACCGCGCCCGCCGGGAAGCTGGCAGGGCACCAGCCCGCCATCTGCGGCGAGCAGGCGCAGGTCTTCCAACACCTCCCCGTAGGCGGCGACCGTTGCAGGCAGGCCATGCTCACGCGCGGCCGGGTTGGCAGCGATCGGGCGACCGGCACGGTCGAGGATCACCAGCGCCGAGGCCAATGGGTGCTGCAGCAGACTCGCGATAATCCCTTGGTCCACGCCCTGTAACTCCGATAACGCACCCGACAACCGGGGAACGCAATCGTTAACGGCGGAGATTGCGGTTTATTGAGTTCCCTGGCGTCCTGCATCCTCGCCCGGGGCAGGTAAGATGACACTCGCCTTGTCCGATTGGCCCCGCCCTGCCCCATGTCGACCCACCTGCCAGGCCCTTCCGAACCCGCTGCCGAGACCCCGCTGGCACGCGATCTGCGCCGGGACCGCTGGCGTGTGGTCGTGGCCTACCTGGTACTGGCCATGGTGTGGATCCTGAGCAGCGACGCGGCGGTCAAGGTGGTGGCCTCGGATCTGCAGACGGCCGCGCAGTGGCAGACCCTCAAGGGCACATTCTTCGTGGTCGCCAGCGCCGCACTGATCTATCTGCTGCTGCGCCCGCTGGCCCAGCACGTGCTGCACACCCACGCGCGGCTGGAGAGTTCGGAAACGCGCCACCGGCAGATGTTCGAAGGCAATCCCGGTCCGATCCTGGTCTACGATCTGGAATCGCTGGCCATCCTTGACGTCAACCCGGCCGCGGCCAGCTTCTTCGGCTTCAGCCGCGAGGCCTTCACCGCGATGCCGATCACCGCGCTGTGGCCGCCGGGGCACGAGGCCATGCTCGAGGCCAAGCTGGACCACATCCGCGCCAACCCCGAGCAATTGTGCGTGATCACCGCCGACCTGCGCCTGAGTGACGGCAGCACGCGGCGGATGGAGATGCGCAGCAATTTCATCGATTACGGCGGCCGCCGCGCGCGTCTGTTGATCGCGATCGACCGCACCCGCGAAGATCAGGCCCTGTTGCGCCGCGACCAGGCGCTGGCCCGGGTGGAAGAAGCGCACGAGATGGCGCGCATTGGCGCGTGGGAGATCGATCCGGCCACCGGCCTGGGCCGGTACGCCAATCAGGTGTATCGCCTGCTCGGGCGGCGCGCGCCCGAAGCCCGGCGCTGGCACCGGTTCGATGAGCTGCTGGTGCCGGCCGATCCGGCCACGGCGGCGCTCAGCGAACAACTGTTGCAGGAGATGAGCTCCGGCGAGCCCGTGCAGATCGATGTGCTGCTGCCGCTGCTGGCGATGGACGGGCGCGCCCTGATGGTGCACCTGCGCGCTGAGAGCGGCCAGGACGACGCCGGCCGCCCGCGCGTGCTGGGCACCCTGCAGGACGTCACCGAGCGCGAGCAGTCGCGGCGCCTGCTGCGTGAGCGCGAAGAACAGTTCCGCGAGCTGGTGCGGGTGCTGCCCGATGGCGTGGTGATCCTGTCCGAGGAGCACGTGCTGTACGCCAATGCCTGCGCGGCCACCCAGTTCGGCTACGGCCACAACACCCTGCTCGGCGAGCCGCTGGCCGCGCTCGTCACCGACGATGACCTGCCCCGGGTGCGGGCGCAGTTGTTCGCCCAGTTGCCCCTGCAGAGCGCGGGGGCTGGCGAAGTGATCGGCATGCGCCGCTTCAACGGCCAGGCGTTCCAGGCCGGCCTTGCCGTTGGCGATGTGCGCTACGGCGGGCGCAACTGCAAGCTGTTGATCGTGCGCGACCTCAGCGAGCCCGAGCGCATCCGCGAGGCGCTGGAAACCAGCAACCGTGAGCTGCAGGCGATGGCCGGCCGGCTGTTTTCGCTGCAGGAGGACGAGCGCCGGGCGATCTCGCGCGATCTGCACGACGACATCGGCCAGGCGATCACCGCGATGAAACTGTCTGCCTACGCCGCCCAGGACGAGCAGGACGCCGCCCGCCGCGATGAAGACCTGGCGCAGATCATCCAGCTGGCCGATGCGACCGTCGGCAAGCTGCGCGACATTTCCACCCTGCTGCGCCCACCGCAGCTGGATGCGCTGGGTCTGGAAGCGGCGCTGCGCTGGCAGGCCGGCGTGCTGTTCCGCTCGGCGGCGATCGAACTGCTGCCGGACATCCAGTCCCTGCCCCGGCGCCCGGCTGGCGACATCGAACAGGCGTGCTTCCGCATCGCACAGGAAAGCCTGACCAACGTGCTGCGCCATGCACGCGCCAGACAGGTCAACCTGCACCTGCGCGATGTGGACGACCACGGCCTGCACCTGCAGGTGCGCGACGACGGCGAGGGCTTCGACCCGGACGGCCCGCGCGGGCTGGGACTGATCGTGATGCGCGAGCGCGCGCAGAGCGTGGGTGGCACATTGCGTATCGAATCGGCGCACGGCGCCGGTACCCTGATCGACCTTTACCTGCCGTACCGCGCCACCGGCGCGACGGCTCACGACACCCTGGAACACTGAGCTCATGTGGAACCCTTCTCTGCCCCTGGTCAGCATCGAGGACGCCCCGCCCCGCCTGGGCGCCGGCAACCCCGAACTGCAGGCGATGGTGACCGAGGCCGCCTCCGGCGGCATGCCGCTGATGCTGATGCACGTGGATATCGACCACTTCGCTTCGGTCAACGAGAACATGAGCGCGGAGGTCGGCGACCAGGCGCTGGTGCTGGTCGCCCAGCGCCTGCAGCACCACCTGCGCGGGCGCGGCAAGCTGTGGCGCCACGGCAGCGATGAATTCCTGCTGGCCGTGCCGCGTACGGCCGATATGCCACTGCCCGAGGACCTGGCCGAGGAAATCCGCCAGCAACTGGAGCTGCCGCTGTCGGTGCTGCCGTACACGCTGTTCATGACCGGCAAGCTGGGCGTGAGCCTGTGCCCGGAGCACGCCACCGGTGTCTCGCGTCTGCTCGACCACGCCGAAGACGCGCTGTACCAGGCCGCCCGCGAAGGCGGCAATGCGGTGCGCATCCACGCCGTGGATACGCCGTCCAGCGCGCACAGCGAGAGCATCATCGCGCGCCAGATTGTCGACGCGATCCCCAATGGCGAGCTCAAGCTGCGTTACCAGCCGCTGGTCAGCGCCCGCGACGGCCACGTGGTCGGCATGGAAGCACTGCTGCGCTGGCAATCGCCCACGCTGGGCATGCTGGTGCCGGAGCGCTTCATGCGCACCGCCGAACGCCTGGGCATCATCGTGCAGATCGGCACGTGGGTGCTGGAAGGCGCCTTGAAGCAGGCCAAGCTGTGGCGCGACCAGGGCTTCGACGATTTCACCATCGCGGTCAACGTCTCCACGCTGCAGCTGCTGCGCCCGAACTTCTTCGCCGAGGTGATGTCGCTGCTGCAGGCCGCCGGCGTGCCGGCGCACATGCTCACGCTGGAGATCAACGAAAGCGCGCTGACCAACAACGTCAACTTCGTCCACGAGACGCTGGTCAACCTGCGCAACGAAGGCATCAGCCTGAGCCTGGACAACTTCGGCACCGGTGATTCCAGCCTCAGCGCGCTGGTCCGCTACCCGGTGGACAAGCTCAAGATCGACCGCAGCTTCATCAAGAGCGCGCCGGCCGGCAACCGCGAAGCCGCGATCGCCCGCGCGATCATCGCCATGGGCCACCAGTTGGGCATGACCGTGATCGCCAACGGCGTGGAATCGCAGGCCCAGCTCGGCTTCCTGCGCCGCAACGACTGCGATGTGTTCCAGGGCTATCTGTTCGGTGAGCCGATGTCGGCCGATGCCGCTGGCATGACCCTGCGCCGCCGGTACCTGCGCCCGGAGGCCTTCGCAGAAACCCGTCCGGACCGCACGCTGCTGCTGCTGGACGACGAAGAAAACGTGCTGCGTTCGCTGGTGCGCCTGTTCCGCCGCGACGGCTACCGCATCCTGGCGGCCGGCAACGTGCGCGATGCCTTTGATCTACTGGCCATCAACGACGTGCAGGTGATCCTGTCCGATCAGCGCATGAGCGACATGAGCGGCACCGAGTTCCTGGGCCGGGTGAAGATGCTCTACCCGGATACGATCCGCCTGGTGCTGTCCGGCTACACCGACCTCAACACCGTGACCGACGCGATCAACCGTGGCGCGATCTACCGGTTCCTGACCAAGCCGTGGAACGATGATGAGCTGCGCAAGCACATCCACCAGGCATTCCGCACGCATGAGGAGCAGCGCCGGGCGAACACGGCACCGGCGCCAGCGCTGCCGGCAGTCGACGCGGATTGAGGCTGCCTGAAAGCCCGCGCAATGCGGGCCAGCGGCCAGCGCGCCCGCTGCCGGATCAGCGCGGCTGTTTGATCGGCAGCACCAGCCGGAACTTGGAGCCCACACCCGGCGTGCTCTCCAGATCGATGCGGCCGTGGTGCTTGTTGATGATGCTGTAGGAGATCGACAGCCCCAACCCGGTGCCGCTGCCGACCGGCTTGGTGGTGAAGAACGGATCGAAGATGCGCTGGCGCAGGTCCGGCGAGATGCCGCCGCCGGTGTCTTCGAACTCCACCCAGACCGTGTCGCCGTCCACGCCGGTGCGCACATGGATCGTGCCGCGGTCGGCAATGGCGTGGCCGGCGTTGAGCAGCAGGTTCATGTACACCTGGTTCAACTCCGACGGCAGGCACTCCACCAGCGGCAGCTGGCCGAACTCGCGGTGCAGGGTCACCTTGTATTTGAGCTCGTTCCAGATGATGTTGATCGTGGATTCCAGGCCCGCGTGCAGGTCCACCAGCTTCCACGACTCATCCCGGCCAGAATACGAGAAGTCCTTCAGATCGCGTACGATCCGGGTCACCCGCTCGATGCCCTCGCGTGATTCGGCCATCAGCTGCGGCAGATCGCGGCTGATGAAATCGATGTCGAAGCGTTGGCGGATGTCATCGATTTCCGGGATCAACGCCTTCGGATCTGGTGCGCGCAGGGCGCGCTCGTAAGCTTCGATCACGGTGAACAGGCTGCGCAGGTATTCCTGCAGGCTGCCGAGGTTGGAGTGCACATAACCGATCGGGTTGTTGATCTCGTGCGCCACACCAGCGGCGAGCTGGCCGATCGAGGCCATCTTCTCCGACTGCAGCAGCTTTTCCTGGGTGCCGTTGAGGCGCAGGTACGCCTGGCGCAGTTCGGCATGGCGCTGCTGCAGCTCGCGCTCGTAATCCTCTTGGCCTTCGATGCGGCGGAACAAGGCCAGATAGTGTCGCTGGCCGCCATCGTCGTGATGGTAGACATGGGCGATGACCATGCGCTCGCCGACCGGCAGGCTGCCGTTCCAGTGGCCGTTGAGGCGCGCCTGTTCCAGCGCATCCGGTGGCAGCAACTGGCGCAGCCATTGCGCTGGAGTCAGTTCGGCATCGCGCTCGGCCTGGCCGAGGATCTCGCTGACGGCGGCATTGGCCAGCGCCACGCTGCCATCCTCGCGGAACAGCAGCACGCCCTCCTTGATCCGTTCAAACAGGGCAAGCAGGACCGGATGCGGGGGCAACGGGGCGGTGACAAGGGCGGAAGTTACGGTCACGGTCACATCGAGGCGGCGGGAAACAGGCGCTCAATATACGCGGTGACGTTCACATCGGCAGCCTGGGGCCGCCAGATGGGGAGATCAGGCGACCGCGAGCGGCCGCCGGGTGTTGAGCGTGTGCGACTGGCCCTTGGCATCGTACGACGCGGCATCTTCGCTGCGGCCGAGCTGGCGCAATGCCCAGTTGACCTCGCGGCGGCGCCGTGAAAGCAGTACGCCGTTGGCACGGTTGCGCTCTGCCAGTTCCTGCACACGCTCGGCCTGGCCAAGCGGCAGCGCGGCTTCGAGTGCCCGCAACGCCTCCAGCTTGGCGCCGGTCGCGCGGATCAGGGCCTGCACGTCATGCTCGACCAATGCCTGGCGTTCGACGTCCAAGGCATCGCTGAGGCGCTGCAGCGGCTCGCTCATCGCCAGCTTCATCCCTGCAGCTGCTGGTCCAGCTCAAGCATGCGCGAGGCGATCGCGTCGGGATTGATCTTGTAGGTGCCGTTCTGCAGCGAGTCGCGCACGGCCTGGACACGGGCCGCGTCGATCGCCGGGGCCGTGGACAGTTCGCGCTGCATCGCCTGCAGGCTGGTGGCTTCGCCGGTCAGGCGCAGGCTGTCAGCGGCTTCCACCGGGCGGGCCGGGGCATCGGTGCTGACGCTCGGCTTGTTGCCGGGAGCGACGCTGCGCAGATGGGCGGTGGCCTGCAGGTTGCCGTCGATTTTCTGGCTCATGGAGTTGTCCTGGGAATGCGGTTCACAAGGGATAACGGCCGGTCGGGCGCCATCTTTAGGGGAATATTGCAGGTTTTACGGGAAATGTGGCCCGTATTCACAATCGTGTTCAGCGCGTCACTAAAACGTCACCGCTGGCTGCGACGGTGCCTTGCACGATCTTGCGGGACGACAGGTTCTCAACCGAGACCCGCTCATTCTCGCCGGCATCGGCCATGGCGCGCCCCGCCACCCGGACCTCCACCCCGCCCCGCCGCGACACCAGCGCGACACTGTCGCCCCGGCGCACCAGGCGCTGCGCGACCAGGTCATTGGCCGAGATCAGACTGCCAGCACTGAGGGTCCTGCGCGCCACGCGGCCGACGGCGGCGGCCGGATCGGCCAATGCAGCGCCGGCGATCCGGGCCGCATCACGCTGGCCAGTAGTGATATCGGCCGCCGACAGGGTTTCTCCAGCGGCCACGCCCCGATTGAGGATCAGCACAGTCTGGTTGCGACGCACCTTTACCGGCACGAACAGGCGCCAGCCGCCTGCATCCGGGCAGCTGACTTCCACGGTACTGGTGCCGGTCGGCTGGGCCGCCAGCGGCTGAGCGCAGGCAGGCAGGCGCAGCGCCGAATCCAGGGTGGTGTCGCCCTCGCTGCCGGCCGGCAAGGTGCCGAGCGCGGCCTGGCGGATGCTATCCACCGGCTGCCAACCGCCGGCCGCCCAGGCGGGCGCCGCCAGCAGCAGCGCGGCAAAGACAAGAGATCGCATGGGCACTCCATGGGCAAGGAACATGCGCAGCACGATGCAAGCCCCATGCCGAACTACCCTCTACGCGGCGCTCAAGTCACCGCCGCTCCCGCCGATACCAAGCCCATGTCTCATGACCTGCTCAACCGCATCGACCAGCGTACGCGCCTGGCCGGCCACAATCGTCTGGCCCTGCTGCTGTTCCGGCTGGGGGGACGTCAGCTTTTTGGCGTGAATGTGTTCAAGGTGCAGGAAGTCCTGCGGCGCCCGGATCTGTTCCAGGTGCCCGGGCTGCCCAGCCAGTTCGCCGGTGTGGCCGATGTGCGTGGCCGCTCGGTGCCGGTGCTGGACCTGGGCCTGGCGATCGGCCATCCCGAGCGTGAGCCCGATGCCGACAAGGCGCCGGGCTACCTGGTGGTGACCGAGTTCAACCGCTCCATCCAGGGCTTCCTGGTCAGCGGTGTGGAACGCATCGTCAACATCGCGGTGGAAGACATCCACCCGCCACCGGAACTGGGCGCCGAATCTAGCTATCTGACGGCGGTGACCCGCTTCCAGGGTGAGCTTATCCAGGTGATCGACGTGGAAAGCGTGCTGGCCGACATCGCCGAGATCCGTGGCGAAGCGGTGCTGGACCCCTCCATGGCCTTGCCTCCCGATGCCCCGCCGATGCAGGTGCTGGTGGTGGACGATTCGCGCGTGGCCCGCCAGCAGATCCGCAGCGTGCTGGACCAGCTGGGGGTCGGGGCGACCCTGCTTTCGGACGGCAAGCAGGCGCTGGACCACCTGCTGCAGATCCACGCCTCGGGCGAAAACCCGGCCGAGCGCTACGCCATGGTGATCTCCGATATCGAGATGCCGGCGATGGATGGTTACACCCTGACGACGGAAATCCGGCGTCACCCGGGTCTGGCCGGCCTGTACGTGCTGCTGCACACGTCCTTGTCGGGCGTGTTCAACAACGCGATGGTCGAACGGGTCGGCGCGAACGCCTTCGTGGCCAAGTACTCCCCGCATGAGCTGGCGGACTTCCTGCTGGACCGCCTGCGCAAGGTCGCAATGGCGGCGTAAGGGGCGGCCGGCCCTGGTGTCGGCGCCCTTCCTCCGGTGGGTTGACGGCATCCACGCATGGCGTGGATCTACCCGGCCCTGCGGGTCGGTGGATTTTCCCGGCGTGAATGATGCCGCCGGGCACCGGCCCCTCCCCTCTGGCGCCCCTCTGGCACGCCGCTTGCACTGCCCCAGGCATCGTCCCGTGGGAGTGCGTCATGCCCAATCTGATTTCGAACTATCTGGGTGTCCATGCCCAGGCCATGCCGTTGCGCGAGCAGCGGATGAAGCTGATCGCCAGCAACCTGAGCAATGCCGACACCCCCGGGTACAAGGCCCAGGACCTGGACTTCGATGCCGCCCTGCGCAATGCCCAGGGGCTGGATGGCAACGGCCTGCTGAAGACCACCAGTGAAAAGCACTATGAGATCGGCGGCGGGTTGAACCCGTTCCAGATCGCCAAGGAAGGCGTGCAGCCGAGCATCGACGGCAACACCGTCGACCCGGATGCCGAGCGTGCCGCCTACGGCCGCGCCGCGCTGGAGTACCGCGCCTCGCTGAGCTTCGTCGAATCCAAGGTGCGCTCCATGCTCACCGCGATCACGGGGCAATAAGCCATGAGCAATCTGCCCATTTTCGATATCGCCGGTTCCGCGCTGCAGGCGCAGTCCGTGCGCATGAGCGCCATCGCCTCCAACCTCTCCAACGCCGACACCGTCGCCGGTTCGGCCGATGCGGTCTATAAGCCGCTGGAGCCGATCTTCCAGTCGGTGACCAGCCGCACCGACCCGAACATCACCACGGTGCAGGTCAAGGAGATCAGCCAGAGCAACGCCGCGCCGATCCAGCGCTACGAGCCGGGCCACCCGCTGGCCGATGCCGATGGCTACATCTACCAGCCCGACGTGGACCCGGTCGCGCAGATGGTCAATCTGATCTCGACCTCGCGCAATTACCAGGCCGGCGTGGAGATGCTGACCACCGCCAAGGAACTGGCGCTGGCCACGCTGACCATGGGTCGCTGACCCTCTTACCGCAGGAATCCCCTCCCATGAGCAGCACCAACGGCGTTGGCCAGAACAGCAGCGACATCTACAGCGCGCTGGGCCTGAACGCGCCCAACAGCGACACCAGCAAGAAAAAGAGCACCCTGGACCAGGCCGATTTCATGCGCCTGATGACCGAGCAGCTGCGTCACCAGGATCCGCTCAAGCCGATGGACAACACCCAGATGGTCGCGCAGATGGCGCAGCTGTCGCAGGTCCAGGGCATCACCGACCTCAACAACACGGTCAAGGGCTTCCAGGATTCGATGTCCAGCGACCAGATCCTGCGCGGCGCGGCCCTGGTCGGCCACGAGGTGCTGGTGCCGTCGGAGAAGCTCGCGCTGGAGAAGGACGGCGATGTGACCGGCATGGTCGCCGCCCCCGGCGCCGGCTTCGTGACGGTGGACATCACCGATGCCAACGGCGTCAAGGTCAACCAGATCAGCGTGGAAGCCAAGGCCTCCGGCGAAGTCACCTTCGACTGGGACGGCAAGGACGCCAACGGCAACCGCATGGCCGAAGGCACCTACACCATCGCCGCCTCGCATACCGACACCGCTGGCACCAAGACCAAGCTCAACACCTACGTGCAGGCCCCGGTGGAGAGCGTCACGGTCGGCACGGACGGCCTGTACCTCAACCTCAAGGGTCTGGGCACGGCCCCGATCGACTACGTGCTCCGCATCAGCTGAGCCGCCTTACCCGCATCCACAGGAGCATCCCATGGGCTTCAACGTCTCGTTGTCCGGCATCAACGCAGCCAATGCCGATCTGAACGTCACGGCGAACAACATCGCCAACGTCAACACCACCGGCTTCAAGCAGTCGCGCGCCGAGTTCGCCGATCTGTTCTCGGCCACCAGCTATGGCCTGTCCAAGAACGCGGTCGGCTCGGGCGTGCGCCTGACCAACGTCGCCCAGCAGTTCTCGCAGGGCAACAACGAACAGACCGGGCGCAGCCTGGATATGGCCATTTCCGGCGAGGGCTTCTTCACCCTGACCATGAACGGTGCCCGCGTGTACTCGCGCGCCGGCAACTTCCAGACCGACCAGGCCGGCTACGTGACCAACCCGCAGGGCGCGCGCCTGCAGGTGTTCGCGCCCAATGCCGACGGCACCAACTTCGATGCCGGCCGCCTGACCGATCTGCAGCTGCTGACCACCGACAGCCCGCCCAAACAGACCGGCAAGGTCGATGTCAGCTTCACCCTGCCGGCCAACGCCAAGGAACCGACGGTTGGTACCTTCGACCCGACCGATTCCAACAGCTACAGCCACTCCACCGGCGGCATCACCGTGTACGACTCGCTGGGCGTGAGCCACACCCAGACCTCGTACTTCGTGAAGACCGAAAACCCGAACGAGTGGCAGGTCTACAACTACGTGGACGGCAAGGCCGCCGGTACGCCGACGCTGCTGAAGTTCTCCGACAGCGGCGCGCTGACCGAGCCGGCCAACGGCCAGATCGTCATGGATCCGTTCACCCCGACCACCGGCGCCGGCGTGCTGTCGATGTCGCTGAACCTCAGCGGCTCCACCCAGTACGGCGAGAAGTTCGCGCTGCGCAACACCCAGCAGGACGGCTACGCGGCCGGCAAGCTCAACGAGATCACCGTCTCCGAGGAAGGCATCGTCTACGCGCGCTACTCCAACGGCGATGACAAGCCGCTGGGCCAGGTCGCACTGACCACCTTCAACAACGCACAGGGCCTGGAAGCCAAGGGCAACAACCTGTGGGTGGAGAGTTTCGCCTCCGGCACCCCGCGTACCGGTTCGCCGGACAGCTCCAACCTGGGCAAGATCCAGGCCGGTTCGCTGGAAGCCTCCACGGTCGACCTGACCGAGCAGCTGGTCAACATGATCACTGCCCAGCGCAACTTCCAGGCCAACTCGCAGATGGTCTCCACGCAGGACCAGATCACCCAGACCATCATCAACCTGCGTTGATGAGCCACTGACCGCAACACGGGATTACACCGATGGACAAGGCACTCTACGTCGCGATGACCGGTGCACGCGCTTCCCTGCAGGCGCAGGGCACGCTCTCGCACAACCTGGCCAACACCGACACCCCCGGCTTCAAGGAGGCGCTCGCCAACACCGAGGCCTTCCCGATCAAGGGGACCGGCTACGCCTCGCGCGTGGATGCCCTGCACGTGGACGCCGGCTTCAACCGGCGCATGGGCGCCCAGCAGATCACCGGCAACCCGCTGGATCTGTCGCTGCAGGCCGGCAACTGGCTGGCCGTGCAGGCACCCGGCGCCAATGCCGGTGAGGCGTATACCCGGGGTGCGGCGCTCTCGATCACGCCCAATGGCCAGCTGGTGACCGCCGGCGGCCATCCGGTGCTGGATGAGAACAGCAATCCGATCGCGATCCCTCCGCACCAGGCGATGGACATCGGCAACGACGGCACGATCTCGATCATTCCGCTGGGCGAAGGCCCGCAGACGATGGCCAACGTTGGTCGCATCCGCGTGGTGCAGGCCGACGACGCACGGCTGGAGCGTGGCCTGGACGGGCTGATGCGCAACACCGATCCGCAGCAGCCGTTCGTGCAGGCCCAGGGCAAGTCGCTGGAAAGCGGCCAGCTGGAAGGCAGCAATGTGGATGCCGCCGGTGCGCTGGTGCAGATGATCCAGCTGCAGCGCCAGTACGAAATGCAGGTGAAGGTGATCAAGCACGGCGACGACAACGCCCGCAGCGCCAACAGCCTGCTGCGCCTGGGCGGCTGACCATCGCCGGTGACGTAATCCCGGCGCGGTTCTGGCACGCGCCATGCATTGCCCTTCGCAAGGGCCGCACCACGCGGCCATCCGCTACAACACAGGAATGACGCCATGAACCAGGCATTGTGGATCGCCAAGACCGGACTGGATGCGCAGCAGACGCGCATGTCGGTGGTTTCCAACAACCTCGCCAACACCAACACCACCGGTTTCAAGCAGGACCGTGCCAGCTTTGAAGATCTGCTGTACCAGCAGGTCCGCCAGCCCGGCGGCGCTTCCTCGGCGCAGACGCAGTTGCCCTCGGGCCTGCAGCTGGGCACCGGTGTGCGCGTGGTCGCCACCTCCAAGAACTTCGAGCAGGGCAGCCAGCAGCAGACCGGCCGCGCGCTGGATGTGATGGTCAACGGCCGCGGCTTCTTTGAAGTGCAGATGCCGGATGGTTCTTCGGCCTATACCCGCGATGGCTCGTTCCAGCGCAACCAGGATGGCGAGCTGGTCACCAACAGCGGCTACCCGGTGCAGCCGGGCATCCAGATTCCGGAAGGCGCGCAGTCGCTCACCATCGGCACCGACGGCACCATCAGCGTGAAGATGGCCGACGACGCCGCCTCGGTGGAAATCGGCGCGCTGACCCTGACCGACTTCGTCAATCCGGCGGGCCTGCAGGCCCGCGGTGAAAACCTGTTCCTGGAAACCACCGCCTCCGGCCCGGCGCAGAACGGCAACCCCGGCCTCAACGGCCTGGGCACCGTGGTGCAGGGTGCGCTGGAAGGCAGCAACGTCAACGTGGTGGAAGAACTGGTCTCGATGATCGAAACCCAGCGCGCGTACGAAATGAACGCCAAGGCGATCTCCACCACCGACGCGATGCTCGGCTACCTCAACCAGAACGTCTGATCGGTCGATCCGGAAACCTGCCATGTCGCGTCTTGCTCCTACCCTCCGCCTGCTCGCCGCCGCCGTCATCGTCGCCACCCTGAGTGGCTGCGTGATCGCCGGCGATGTCCGGCCCTACCCGGCCATGGCGCCGGTCGAACCGATCATGCCGCCCTCGGCCCAGGCCACCGCCGGGGCGATCTACGCTGCCGGCCCGGGCCTTCAGCTGTACTCGGACCGGCGCGCCCGCGATGTCGGTGACCTGCTCACGATCACCCTGACCGAGAGCACCACCGCGCAGACCACCGCCAACACCTCCACCTCGAAAGAGTCGGAGCTGAGCATCGGCACGCCGACGATCTTCGGCGCCCCGGTCACGCTGGGCGGCAAGGACATCCTCAGTGCCAGCGCCGCCGGCTCGCGCGATTTCACCGGCAAGGGCACCAGCGCGCAGAGCAACCGCCTGCAGGGCAGCGTGACCGTCACGGTGATCCAGCGCCTGCCCAACGGCAACCTGGTGGTACAGGGTGCCAAGAACCTGCGCTTGAACCGCGGCGATGAGCTGGTGCAGGTGCAGGGCATCGTACGCGCGGCGGACATCTTCCCGGACAACACCATTCCTTCCAGCCGTGTTGCCGATGCCCGCATCGTTTACGGCGGCCGCGGTGCGATCGCCCAATCCAATGCGATGGGCTGGTTGAGCCGCTTCTTCAACTCGGCGCTGGCGCCGTACTGAGCCTGACATGACTTTCTTCCTCTCCCTCATTTGCCGTCAGCGAAGCGCCGAAGCGTGCCCAGAGGCGGCGCGGTCAGATCCGGGCGCGTGGCGACGCCTCGAGCCGACCGGCGCCCTCTGGTCATGGGGCGCGGCGTCGCGCTACACGACACGCGCTATCGTGGCGCTGCTGGCCGTGTTCGCGCTGGCTGCGCCTGCTTCCGCCGAGCGCATCAAGGACCTGGCCCAGGTCGGCGGCGTGCGCGGCAATGCGCTGGTCGGCTACGGCCTGGTGGTTGGCCTGGATGGAAGCGGCGACCGCACCAGCCAGGCCCCCTTCACCGTGCAGAGCCTGAAGAATCTGCTCGGCGAACTCGGCGTGAACGTGCCCGCGAACGTCAACCCGCAGCTGAAGAACGTGGCGGCCGTGGCGATCCATGCCGAACTGCCGCCGTTCGCCAAGCCCGGCCAGCCGATCGACATCACCGTTTCCTCGGTGGGCAACGCGGTCTCGCTGCGCGGCGGCTCGCTGCTGATGGCGCCGCTGCGCGGTGCCGATGGGCAGGTCTATGCGATTGCCCAGGGCAACCTGATCGTGGGTGGCTTCGGCGTGCAGGGCAAGGATGGCTCGCGCGTCTCGGTCAACGTGCCCAGCGTCGGCCGCATTCCGAACGGCGCGACCGTCGAACGTGCCCTGCCGGACGTGTTCAGCGGTGGTGGCGACATCACCCTGAACCTGCACAAGAACGACTTCACCACCGTCTCGCGGATGGTCTCGGCATTGAACAATGCGTTCGGTGAAGGCGCCGCCCGCGCGATCGATGGCGTCACCGTTGCGGTCAACGCACCCTCTGATCCGGGCGCACGCATCGGTCTGCTGGCTCGTATCGAAAACCTGGAACTCACTCCCGGCAGTGCGCCGGCCAAGGTGGTGGTCAATTCGCGGACCGGCACCGTGGTCATCGGTTCGCAGGTACGCGTCGGCGCGGCCGCGATCTCGCATGGCTCGCTGACGGTGACCATCAACGAGAACCTCAACGTCAGCCAGCCGGGCGCGTTCAGCGGCGGCCAGACGGCGGTCACGCCACAGTCGACCATCACCGCGACCAATGATGGCAGCCGCATGTTCAAGTTCAGCGGCGGCACCACGCTGGATGAAATCGTGCACGCGGTGAATGCCGTGGGCGCCGCCCCGGGCGATCTGATCGCCATCCTGGAAGCCCTCAAGCAGGCCGGCGCGCTCAGCGCCGAACTCGAGGTGATCTGACATGCGTATTCAACCGGCCCTGGAACTCAATCCCGCCCAGCCCAACAGCCCGGCCAAGGTCGACAAGGTCGCCCGCCAGCTGGAAGGCCAGTTCGCGCAGATGCTGATCAAGAGCATGCGTGAAGCGAGCTTCGGCGATTCGCTGTTCCCCGGCGAAAACACCATGTTCCGCGAAATGTACGACCAGAAGATCGCCGATGCGATGACCCGCGGCCGTGGCCTGGGGCTGTCGAGCATGATCGCGCGCCAGCTGGGTGGCCCCGAGGGCGAGGCGGCCAAGCCGGTCGATACCACGCTCAACCCGGCCGCCGCGCTGCGTGCCTATCAACTCAATGCACCGGCCGCCGCCATGCCGCTGCCGGCCAGCACCGCACCGGCCGCGCCGCGCGAGGTTGACCTGCTGCAGCAGCTCGGCGGTGGTGAGCCATCGGCCGTGCTGCAGCCGATGGAGCGTGCCCTGGACCTGATTGCCGGCCGTGAAAGCAGCCAGATGCATGAGGCGATCGGCCGCAGCGATCCCTACGCGGCAGTCGCCGATACCGATCCGGCCAGCGCCCACTGGGCCATGGCCGATGACCGCTGGACCGGCGTGAACCGTACTGCGGCCACCGGCCCGAGCGCCGCCGATACCCTGGCGGCCAACACGGCTGCCGCCGAGCTCGGCCCGCACACGCCGGAAGGCTTCGTGGCCAGCATCTGGGGCCATGCCCAGCAGGCCGCACGCGAGCTCGGCGTGGATGCCAAGGCGCTGGTCGCCCAGGCCGCGCTGGAAACCGGCTGGGGCCGCAAGCTTGTCCGGCGCAGTGGTGGCGACAGCTCGCACAATCTGTTCGGGATCAAGGCCAACGGCTGGCAGGGCGAACGTGCCACCAGCGGCACCCATGAATACGTCAACGGCGTGCGCCGTAACGAAACGGCGAGCTTCCGCGCCTACAACTCGGTCGGCGAGAGCTTCGCCGACTACGTGCGCCTGCTGAAGACCAGCCCGCGCTACCAGAACGCCCTCCAGGCCGGCAGCAACGTGCGCAGCTTCGCGCAGGGGCTGCAGCGCGCCGGCTACGCCACCGACCCGACCTACGCGGCCAAGATCGCCGCGATCGCCGGCGGCCCGACCATCGAGCGCGCCGTCGCGGCGGTGAGCGATGCCGGCGAGCGCCTGGGCCGCACCTTTGCCAGCACCGCCAGCCCGACCGGGCTGGGTGTCATCCGTCGTTGAGGTAATCCATGTCCAGCGTACTCTCCACCGGCACCAGCGCCCTGCTCGCTTTCCAGCGCGCCCTGGCGACCACCAGCCACAACGTCGCCAACATCAAGACCCCGGGCTACAGCCGGCAGAAGGTGGACTTCGCCACGGCCGACCCGCAGAACTACGGGTACGGCGACGTGGGCAATGGCACCCGCATCACCGACGTCCGCCGGGTGGCGGACCAGCTGGCGATCTCGCGGCTGCTCGATGGCAGCGGTGAACTGGCGCGCCTGAAGCAGCTCTCGACCATGGCCGATCGCGTGGATGCGATGTTCTCCGACACCGCGACCAACGTCGCCGGGGTGTGGTCCAACTTCTTCGATTCGGTCAGCGGGCTGTCCTCCAATGCCTCCGGCAGTGCCGACCGGCAGAACATGCTGGACAGCGGCAAGACCCTGGCCAACCGCTTCCAGCAGCTCAACACCCAGCTCAACAACCTCAATGGCGAGGTCAACAACGGCCTGATCGCCGGCGCCACCGAGATCAACCGGTTGGCCCAGGAGATTGCCCAGCTCAATGGGTCGATCGGCGGCAATGCCGCGACCGCCGCGCCGGATCTGCTCGACCGCCGCGACCAGCTGATCGCCAATCTGGTCGGCTACACCGGCGGCACCGCGGTGATGCAGGACGGCGGGCTGATGAACGTCTACACCGCCGGCGGCCAGGCGCTGGTGGTCGGCACCACGGCCTCCAAGGTCACCACCGTCACCGATCCCTATCAGCCCGAGCGGCTGCAGCTGGCGCTGGAAAGCCAGGGCCAGAAGATCACCATCGAGGGCAAGACGCTCGGTGGCCAGATCGGTGGCCTGCTGGAGTTCCGCGACACCGTGCTGACCCCGGCCCAGGCCGAACTGGGCAAGCTGGCGATCGGCATGGCCAGCAGCTTCAACGACGTCCACCGCCAGGGCGCGGATCTGTACGGCAACATGGGCGGTGACTTCTTCACCATCGGCAACCCACGCATCACCGCCAACAGCGCCAACGTCGGCACCGCCAGCATGAGCGCCAGCTTCGGCGACCTCTCCAAGCTGGACGGCCAGAACATCGTGATGAAGTTCGATGGCACCCAGTGGCAGGCCACCCGCGCCGACACCGGCGCCGCCATCCCGATGACCGGCGCCGGCACCGCAGCCGACCCGCTGGTACTCAACGGCGTAGCGCTGGTCATGAGCGGCACGCCGGCCAAGGACGACCGCTTCCTGCTGCAGCCCACCGCAGGCGTGGCCGGCAGCATGGCCGTGGCGATCACCGATACCTCGCGCATCGCCGCCGCCGCCCCGATCAAGGGCACCGCCGCGATGGCGAACACCGGCACCGGCAAGCTCACCGGGGTCAAGGTGACCGACCCGGACAACGCCGCCCTGCGTAATCCGGCGGCGATCGTGTTCATCAGTGCCACCGAATACACCATCGATGGCGGCCCCCCCAGCACCTACACCGCCGGCCAGACCATCACCGCCAACGGCTGGAGCTTTGTCCTCGACGGCGCGCCCAAGACCGGCGACACCTTCAACATCGGGCCGACCTCGGCCGGTTCCTCGGACAACAGCAATGCCCTGCTGCTGGCCAAGGTCGAGCAGGCCAAGACCTTCAATGCGGGCACGGTCACGCTCAGCGGCGCGCTCGGCGGCCTGACCACCCAGGTCGGCGCGGCCGCACGCTCTGCGGAGTACTCGCTGATGGCGCAACAGGTGATCACCGACCAGGCCCAGGCCGCGCGCGACTCGATCTCCGGCGTGAACCTGGATGAGGAGGCCTCGGACATGCTCCGCCTGCAGCAGGCCTACCAGGCCGCCTCGCAGCTGATCTCCACTGCCGACAACATGTTCCAGACCATCCTCGGAGCCGTCTCGCGATGAACAACCGCATTTCCACCGGGATGATGTTCAATCAGTCGGTGTCCCTGATGCTCGCCTCGCAGGCGAAGATGAACCATCTGGAGCGCCAGATCGCCACCGGCAGCAAGATCGTGTCGGCCAAGGACGATCCGGTCTCGGCCGGCAGCGCGGTCGGCCTGGACCGCACCCTGGCCTCGCTGGACCGCATGCAGCTCAACGCCGGCAACGTGCAGAACCGGCTGGGGCTGCAGGAAAACGCGCTGGCCCAGGTGGGCGACATGATGGGCCGCATCACCGAGTTGACCATCTACGCCAACAACCCGGGCCTGGCCGCCGCCGACAAGCAATCGATGGTCACGGAAATCGAGGCGATCCGCGGCAATCTGCTCGCGGTGGCCAACAGTACCGACGGTACCGGCCGCTATCTCTTCGGTGGTACGGATGACGGCAGCCCGCCCTTCAGCCAGGTGGATGGCCGCATCGTCTACAACGGCGACCAGAACCAGCGCGAGGTGGAGGTTGGCCCGGACACCTACGTGAAGGACGCCCTGCCCGGCAGCGAGATCTTCATGCGCATCGTCACCGGCGACGGGCATGTGGATGGCAAGGCCAGCCCCGGCAATACCGGCAGCGCCGTGCTGACCAACATCACCCGCGACAGCGACGGCAGCTGGAATGGAGAAGGCTTCAGCGTGCGCTTCACTGGCGCCGACAGCTATGACCTGCTGGATGCCGGTGGCGCCGTGGTGTCCAGCGGCACGCTCAAGACCGGCGACGACCTGGTGGTCAACGGCGTGCGCCTTCACATCGAAGGTGCGCCCGCCGCGGGCGATATCGTCGAGGTCAGCCCCGCGTCCAGCCGCGACATCTTCGGCACCCTGGATTCGCTGATCGGCGCACTGAAGATGGATACCGGTACCCCCGCCCAGCAGGCAGCCCAGCAGAACCTGCTGCAGAGCGGCCTGCGCGACGTGGCCCGCGCCTCGGAGCGGATGATCGACTCCCGCGCCGCCGGCGGCGCCCAGCTCAAGGCGCTGGACAACGCCTCGGACATGCGGGAATCGAACGTCGTCACGCTCAAGACCACCCTCTCGCAGATGCGCGACCTGGACTACGCCGATGCACTGAGCCAGTACCAGCTGGAGAAGACCGCCCTGCAGGCGGCCCAGACGCTGTTCTCGCAGATGCAGTCGATGTCGCTGTTCAACATGATCCGCTGACCCCCCTGCAACCCGGGGTGGCCTCAAGGCCGCGATGCTTCGAGCATCGCGGCCTTTTTCGTTTTGGGGCGTGAAATCGGGCCGCCTCCGCCTCCCCTGCAGATCCGCGTGAATCTCCGCCTAAAGGTTGTTGACAAAGCGCCGTTATTGATTTGGCAACAGCGAAGCACACAGCCAAAAACAAAAAAACGGCGGCGCTTCGTTCCATTCACCACCGGGATTCCAATAAGGGAGACGACCCATGGCACAGGTAATCAACACCAATACGATGTCGCTCAACGCTCAGCGCAACCTGAGCACCAGCGGCAGCTCGCTCGCTACCACCATCCAGCGCCTGTCGTCGGGCCTGCGCATCAACAGCGCAAAAGACGACGCCGCCGGCCTGGCAATCTCCGAGCGCTTCGGCACCCAGATCCGCGGCACCGATGTCGCGATCCGCAACGCCAATGACGGCATCTCGCTGGCCCAGGTCGCGGAAGGTTCGCTGAGCGAGATCGGCAACAACCTGCAGCGCGTCCGTGAACTGGCTGTGCAGGCCTCCAACGCCACCAACTCGGCCAGCGACCGCAAGGCACTGCAGGCCGAAGTGACCCAGCTGGTCAGCGAAATCGACCGCGTCGCCAAGCAGTCCGACTTCAACGGCACCAAGCTGCTGGACGGCAGTTTCACCAGCCAGCTGTTCCAGGTAGGTGCGAATGCGGGTCAGGCGATCGCGATCAACAGCGTCGTGGATGCAAAGGCGACCTCTTTGGGCGCCACCACCTTCGTCGACGCCGGCAGCATCACGCTCAACGCGGCAGCAGTTACCACTGCAGCGGGAAAGATCGAAGGCGTGATGGTGGGTGAGATCAGCATCGGCGATGTCGAGTTCGACTACACCGTCCCCGCCGGCACCACGGCGGAACAAGCGGCGACCGCGACCAAGAATCAGGAAAACGCCACCAAGGCCATGATGGCGGCCATCAACGGCAAGTTGAGTGAAACCGGTCTGCATGCTGCACAACAGACCGACGCGGCGGGTGTTGCCACTCCTGGTGTCATTACCCTGACCTCGATCAAGGCAGACAACAAGGTGGCCGACGTGGCCGTTACTTCCGCTGGGACGCCTCCCGCCGCCTTGAACACGCCTGCCGCGGGTGGCGGTCCGTCGCATGTCTCTGACATCAAGATCGACACCGTTGCCGGCGCCCAGCAGGCTCTGGAAATCGTCGACAAGGCGCTGGAATCCGTCAACAGCGTCCGCGCCGACCTCGGCGCCATCCAGAACCGCTTCACCTCGGTGGTGGCCAACCTGCAGACCTCCTCGGAAAATCTGTCGGCCTCGCGGAGCCGCATCCGCGACACCGATTTCGCCAAGGAAACCGCGGAACTGACCCGTACCCAGATCCTGCAGCAGGCCGGCACCGCCATGCTGGCCCAGGCCAACCAGGTTCCCCAGAACGTGCTCAGCCTGTTGCAGCGCTGACATGCGACGCCCCTGAAGCACGTCAGGGGCGGCTAACCCAACTCACGTGCAACTGCTCAAGGACCCTTCCTCATGGCACAAGTCATCAACACCAACACGATGTCGTTGAATGCTCAGCGTAACCTGAGCACCAGCGGCAGCTCCCTGGCCACCACCATCCAGCGCCTGTCGTCGGGTTCGCGCATCAACAGCGCCAAGGACGACGCGGCTGGTCTGGCGATCTCCGAGCGTTTCGGCACCCAGATCCGCGGCACCGATGTGGCCATCCGCAATGCCAACGACGGCATCTCGCTGGCCCAGGTCGCCGAAGGTTCGCTGAGCGAAATCGGCAACAACCTGCAGCGCGTCCGTGAACTGGCCGTGCAGTCGTCCAACGCCACCAATTCCGCCAGCGACCGCAAGGCCCTGCAGGCAGAAGTCACCCAGCTGGTCAGCGAAATCGACCGCGTGGCCAAGCAGTCGGACTTCAACGGCACCAAGCTGCTCGACGGTTCGTTCTCCAGCCAGCTGTTCCAGGTCGGCGCCAATGCTGGTCAGGCCATTGCCATCGATAAGGTGGTGGACGCCAAGGCGAACGCTTTGGGAGGAACGACCTTCGCTACCGGCGGCACCCTTAAGGTGGACGGCGCCACGCTGGACAGCGGAACGATTGCATCAATGAAGGTCGGAAAGATTGACCTTGGTGAAGTTAAGTTCGATTTTGTTGACCCGGCCGGTGATGCCACCATCCAGGCGTCGAACGCAGCCAACGCTGTCAAGGCGATCACGGCAGCTATCAATAGCAAAATCGGTGAGACCGGCCTGCATGCCGCGCCGACAGTTGATGAGGCAACTGGAGCTGTAACCGCAGGGTCGATTACCCTCACCTCAGTCAAGGCGGACAACAAAGCGACTGACATCGCTGTGACAGCTGGTGCCACCACGCCCGACGGCCTGACTCTGAATACAGATGCCGCCAATGGGACCGCCGCATCGCACCTGTCCGATCTCAAAATCGACACCGTTGCCGGTGCCCAGCAGGCTCTCGAGATCGTTGACAGTGCACTGGGCTCGATCAACAGCACCCGCGCTGACCTCGGCGCCATCCAGAACCGCTTTACCTCGGTGGTGGCCAACCTGCAGACCTCGACCGAAAACCTGTCCGCGTCGCGTAGCCGCATCAAGGACACGGATTTCGCCAAGGAAACCGCAGAGCTGACCCGCACCCAGATCCTGCAGCAGGCCGGTACGGCCATGCTGGCCCAGGCCAACCAGGTGCCGCAGAACGTGCTCAGCCTGCTGCGCTAAGCCGCACTCCAAACACCTGCGCCGAGAGATTCGCCGCAGGTGTAACGATCGATTCACGATCCACCGCCAAAGGAAACCACCATGGCACAAGTCATCAACACCAACACGATGTCGTTGAATGCTCAGCGCAACCTGAGTACCAGCGGCAGCTCCCTGGCCACCACCATCCAGCGCCTGTCGTCGGGTTCGCGCATCAACAGCGCAAAGGACGACGCCGCCGGCCTGGCGATCTCCGAGCGTTTCGGCACCCAGATCCGTGGTACCGATGTAGCCATCCGCAATGCCAACGACGGCATTTCGCTGGCCCAGGTCGCCGAAGGTTCGCTGAGCGAAATCGGCAACAACCTGCAGCGCGTCCGTGAACTGGCCGTGCAGTCGTCCAACGCCACCAACTCCGCCAGCGACCGCAAGGCGCTGCAGGCAGAAGTGACGCAGCTGGTCAGCGAAATCGACCGCGTTGCCAAGCAGTCTGACTTCAACGGCACCAAGCTGCTTGACGGATCGTTCTCCAGCCAGTTGTTCCAGGTCGGTGCCAATGCAGGACAAGCAATCGCCATCGATAAGGTGATCAATGCAAAGTCCGACTCACTGGGCACAACCACGTTCGCGACGGCTGGCACGATCACCCTTGCCGACGCAGACGCAAGCCTGGGAACGGGCAAGATTGCAGGCGCGACCGTAGGTGACGTCAAGCTGGGCGACATCAGCTTTGACGTCGTCAAAGCTGCGACCGCGGACGCGGCGGACGTTGCTGCGGCTCTGGCATCGACGAAAGAGAACGCTGTCAAGTCGATCTCCGCCGCAATCAACGCGAAAATCGGCGAAACGGGTCTGCACGCGGCTGCAAGCGTGGATGAAACAACGGGCAATGTCGTCGCCGGCAAGATCACCTTGTCGTCCGTAAAGGCAGACGTCGACGTGGCAAAGCTGAAGGTGTCCGGCGTTGTTGCTGATGCCAACATCGCCCAGGTTGCGGAAGGCACCGCCGCTTCGCACCTTTCAGACCTGCGCGTTGATACCGTCGTTGGGGCACAGCAGGCTCTGGAAATCGTCGACAAGGCATTGGGTGCCATCAACAGCACCCGTGCAGACCTCGGCGCCATCCAGAACCGCTTCACCTCGGTGGTGGCCAACCTGCAGACCTCGACCGAAAACCTGTCCGCGTCGCGTAGCCGCATCAAGGACACGGATTTCGCCAAGGAAACCGCAGAGCTGACCCGCACCCAGATCCTGCAGCAGGCCGGTACGGCCATGCTGGCCCAGGCCAACCAGGTGCCGCAGAACGTGCTCAGCCTGCTGCGCTGATCCACGGCTGCATCGTCCCGCCGCCGGCCCCGGCCGGCGGCGCGGGCAACCCGAGGCATCGCAAAGCACGCGCAGGAACGGGCCATGGCCATGGACCGGACTCTCTCCCGGTCGCCACATCGTCGTGGCCATGGCCCGCCCCTGCGGCAGAACTGTTATCAGCGCTGTTTGTTTGACTGAACACCCCGGGTGGCTTCGTCTCCCCCCGCTTTTCAGTAGCCTGACCCCTCCTCTGCATTGGAGGAGGGTTTTTTACAGACCACCTATCAGAGGCGCGGACCGCCGCCCCTGCCCCAGGGCTCCTGCAACCGGCGTGCCAAACCCGCCCTTGCCCTGGCTGGCACAACTCCTGCATCAACGTGGTTCTAAAGACCCGGCGGCTACGGCCGCTACTTTCGTTGATGGCATCGCCCTGCAACTTCACGGCAGCGGCTACAAACAGGAGATACAACGTGGCGGACTTCGGTTACGGCGGCATCGGTTCAGGACTGGATATTTCCGGCATGGTCAGCAGCCTGGTGGCGGCCGATCGCAAGCCGGCGGACAACGCACTGAACCTGCAGCAGTCCAAGGCCAAGATGCAGCTCTCGGCGATCGGCACGGTCAAATCCGCGTTCGACACGCTGAATACGGCACTGAAGGCACTGAAGGCCAATACGGCGTTCGACGCACGCACGTTCACAGCCAGCAAAGCCGGTACCGACGAGATCTTGACGGTCAGCGGCACCAACTCCGCTGCGGCTGGCACGCACCTGATCAATGTGGAAAAGCTTGCTACCGCACACAAGCTGATTTCGGACACCGCGATACCGAAGACAGACACCTTCGGCGCCGGAACCCTGACGCTCACCGTAGGCGTCGGCGACAAGCAGAAGACGCTGGACATCAACGTCGAAGCCGACGACACGCTCAGCTCGATCCGGACGAAGATCGAGAAAGCCGGCCGCGCCTCGGGCGTACAGGCCACGCTCATCGCGTCGGGCGATAACCAGATTCTGTCCCTCTCGCAGGAGAAGTCGGGCGCCGCCAACGCCATTACGCTGACTGCCTCACCAGGCAACACCAAGCTGGCCGACCTCGCTGCCAGCCTGAAGGAGCGTACACCGGCCGCAGACGCCAAGCTGACCATCGACGGCGTGGCCATCACCAGCAGCGAAAACACCGTCACTGACGTGGTGCCCGGCCTCACCCTGAACCTGAAGAAGGAAGGCGAAAGCACCGTCACCATCACCACCGACGTTGCCGCGGCACGCAAGGTGATGCAGGACTTCGTCACGGCGTACAACGGCGCCATCGCGGCAATCAACACCGCGACCAAGTACGACATCGAGAACAAGGAGCCCTCCTCGCTGACCGGCGATGCGCAGATGCGCGGCGCCTCCAGCCAGCTGCGCAGCATGATGGGCGGCATTCTCAAGGACCTCTCGGCCGCCGGCCTGGATCCCAAGAAGATCGGTCTGCAGACCCGTGCCTATCCCAACGCTGATGGCAGCCTGGTGCTGGATACCGCAAAGTTCGACGCGGCCCTGGTCAACCAGGGCGGCGCCGTGCGTGAGGCGTTCACCGGCGATGACGGTGCGGCAGCGAAGTTGTTTGCGATGGTGGATGGCTACGTCAGCACCACCGTCGGCAAGGAAGGCGCGTTCGTTTCGCGCACCAAGAGCATCAACACCACGCTGACCGATATCGACAAGCGCCGCAAGGCGCTGGATGTCCGCATGGAAGGCGTGTCCGAACGTTACAAAAAGCAGTTCCTCGCGCTCGATGCCCTGATGAGCAAGATGAGCCAGACCATGAGCAGCCTCACCTCGCAGCTCTCCCAGCTCAGCGGCTGATGCATGCCGGCCGCGGACTCAAGTTGAACCGGTCCGCGGCCGATATCACTGGCAGGACACCCCGCAGGCTCCACCCGGTGCCGACGATGTCGCGAACCTCGCGGCCCCGCATGAAGGAGACATGATTGATGTACGGTTCCAACCGTCAATTCACCGAGCAGTACCGCAAGGTCGGCGTGCAGAGTTCGGTTACCGATGCCGACCCGCACAAGCTGGTCGCGTTGCTGCTGGCCGGTGCCTGCGAACGCCTTCGGCTTGCCCTGGCCTGCATGGAACGCGGCGACCAGGCACGCAAAGGCAAGGCGATCGGCGAGGTCTGCGCGATCGTCGGCCACCTCAATGGCTCGCTGGACCATGAGGCCGGCGGCGAGATCGCCGGCAACCTGTCCTCGCTGTATGACTACGTGATGCAACGGTTGACCGAAGCCAATCTGCACAACGATCCGGCCGCATTGTCCGAAGCCCTTGAACTGCTGGGCGAGATCGATGCGGCCTGGAATGCCATCCCGCAGCAGCAGCGCCAGACCGCGCAGGTCGCCCCGTGACCTCGCTTGGCGCGCTGAACGCCCGTCTGGATGCGCTGGAAACCGCGCTGCACGCCGAGAACTTCGACGAAGCGGGCCTGCAGCTGGATGCGCTCGACGCGGCCCAGCGTGACTACCTGGCGGGACCCTCTGCCGGCTTCGATGTTCCTGGCCTGTCCTCGCTGCAGGCACGCCAGCAGCGCATCATGCTGTTCATGATGCGGCAGCGCGAAGATGCCAGCCGGCACATCCACAACGGCCACCAGTCCCTTCGCGCCGCGCAGGCGTACCTGACCGCAGAATCCCTGTCATGACCGAGCTTCGCACCAGCGCCATCCATCACCCGGCCGAAAGCGAGCTGTTCGATGAGACGCTGAGCTGCGAACTGGCGCTGCCGGCCGAATACCGCATCGGCAGCGCGGTGATCCGCCCCGGCACCGCCGAAACCCTGCTGCGCAGTGTGGCGCTGGTTGAAGACGCCCGCGGCGACGACGGCCATGACGACCGCAGCGATGCCACCCTGCAGGTGCAGCGGCTGGAGGCCAAGCTGGATCTGGTCATGGTGCTGCTGGGCCGGCTGGTGCGGCAAAGCAGCCAGGACCTGCCGCTGCGCCCCCTGCGCTGGTCGCGCCGTGGCATCCGCCTGGAACAGGGCGCGCGCAGTGGCGCCGCACCGGGCAGCATGGGCGTGATCCGCCTGCAGCCCTGCGACTGGCTGCCCGACCACATCGACCTGCCCGTGGTGATCGTGGCCGAGGCCGCCAATGGCGCCGGCGCGCATTACCTGTGGCTGCGTTTTGAAGGGCTCAGCGATGCGCTGGAGATGGCCCTGGAGCGGCATCTGTTCCGCCTGCACCGCCGCCAGATCGCCGAAGCACGACGATTGCGCTGACCGTACGCTCGCGACTGTGACGCATTCGGCTTGGCGGTGGGCCTTCACTCCGTTAAGGTGACGGCCTCCCCGCTCCCCTAGCAGCCTGTGCGCGTTCTCATCGTCGATGATCACACCCTGGTCCGTGCCGGCCTCAGCCGCCTGCTGCAGGGCTTTGCCGACGTCGAGGTCATCGCCGAGGCCAGCAACGCCGAACAGGCGCTGCAACTGAGCGTGCAGCATTCCCCGGACGTCGTCCTGATGGACCTGTCCCTGCCGGGCCGCACCGGCCTGGAAGCCCTGAGCGACATCCTGCTGCGTACGCCCGGCTCGCGCGTGGTGATGATGACCATGCACGACGACGCGGTGCACGTGCGTGATGCGCTGGACCGGGGCGCGGTCGGTTTCGTGGTCAAGGATGCCGCCCCGCAGGAGCTCGAACTGGCGCTGCGCGCCGCGCATGCCGGCCAGGTGTTCCTGAGCCCGCAGATCTCGGCCAAGATGCTTGCCCCGATGCTGGGCAGGGAAAAGCCGGTGGGCGTGGCAGCCCTCTCGCCGCGGCAGCGCGAGATCCTGCGCCAGATCGGCAAGGGCGAGAGCAACAAGGAAATCGCCGCGGACCTGGGCATCAGCGTCAAGACGGTGGAGACCCATCGCGCCCGCATGATGGAGTCGCTGGGCTGCCGCCGTGCCAATGATCTGGTGCTGCTCGCCGCCCGTCACCAGCACGAGCTGGAGTGATCTGCGCCGGTTCTCCGGCACACAGGCCTTGCCCGCCGCGCATGGCGACGGATTTTTGAAGCCCGACCCGACGGGTGGGCACGGAAGGACAAGGTCTCGCCCCCGGACACCCGTCAAAATACCGCGCCGATGTAGGGGTTCCCCCTACACGCTGTCAGGGATTTGACGACCCGACTCAGGAACCCCCTGATTCCCGGCGTACGGGAAGAGAAGCAAGATGTGTTCCATAACGCACCGGGGAGTCGGTGCGAACGGGACATCACTTTGAAAGCCTCCATGTCGACCCAGATGGGTCAGCAGCTTCACCTCACCCCGCAACTGCTGCAGTCGATCCGGCTGCTCCAGCTCGACGGCATGCAGCTGGAGCTGGAAATCCGCCGCGCGCTTGAGACCAACCCGCTGCTCGAGATTGAAGAAGCCCCGGAGCCGGCGGCCGCCGAGACTGCCGAAGCCACCACCACCCAGGACGTGGCCGCCTTCGACGAACTGCCCGAAAGCACTATGTGGGATGTGGCCGGTGCCGGTTGGCAGGACGGTGACGATGACCGCATGCAGCGCGTGGCGGCCGGGGAATCCTCCGATCCGCAGCTGCGTGCCCTGCAGCGCCTGGCGATGGAGCTGGATGACCGCGAACTGGCCGTGGCCGGTTTCTGGCTGGAGCACTGCGACGACGCCGGCTATCTGGATGCCCCGCTTGCCCAGCTGACCCTGCTCGCCAGTGCGCGCTGCGATGTGGACGCTGCCGGTGTCGAAGCGGTCCGCCAGCAGATCCTGCACGGCGATCCAATCGGCCTCGCCGCGCAGGACCTGTACGAATGCCTGAGCGTGCAGCTGCGCGCCCTGCCCGGCCGCGTGCCGGCCCGCCACCTCGCCCAGCGTGTGCTCGACGACGGCCTGACCGCGCTGGCCGCACACGATTACCCGGCCCTGGCCCAGCAGCTGGACGCCGAGGTCGCCGACATCCATGAGGCCGTCCGGCTGATCCTGTCGCTGCAGCCGCGCCCGGGCGAGAGCCTGTTGCCGGACAGCAATGGCGTGGTGATTCCGGACGTGGTCGCCTGGCATGCCGATGGCCAGTGGCGCGTCGCGCTGAATCCAGCCACCAGCCGCCGCCTCAGCATCAACCCGCAGTACGAACAGGCTCTGGCCGAGACCAGCGAAGCTGCACAGCCACTGCGCGACATGCTGCAGGAAGCGCGCTGGCTGACCCGCGGCCTGTCGATGCGTTACGACACCCTGCTGCGCACGGCGCGCGTGATCATCGAACGCCAGGCCGGCTTCCTGACCCGTGGCGAAGAAGCCATGGCGCCGCTCACCCTGAAGGAAGTGGCCGACGAGATCGGCATGCACGAGTCCACCGTTTCGCGCATCACCACCGGCAAGTACCTGCAGACCCCGCGCGGCACGCTGGAGCTGAAGCACTTCTTCGCGGTGCGCCTGGAAGGTGCCAGCGTCTCCGGCCAGGCCGTCAAGGCCATGGTGCGCCGTCTCATCGAATCCGAACCGGCGGCGCGCCCGCTCGCCGATGAAGCCATCGCCGGCCTGCTTTCGCGCCAAGGGGTGAACATCGCCCGCCGTACCGTTGCAAAATACCGCGAACAACTGGACATCGCCCCGGCGCGCGAACGCCGCCGCAGCCATGCCAGCACCCCGCACCTCCTGGCCCGGGTGGGCTGAAGGAAATGGAAGACATGAACAAGCTCACCGTCCTGCTGGTCGACGACCACGAGGGTTTCATCAACGCCGCCATGCGCCACTTCCGCAAGGTCGATTGGCTCGATGTGATCGGCAGCGCCGCCAATGGCCTGGAAGCGATCGAACGCTCCGAGTCGCTGCGCCCGAAGGTGGTGCTGATGGATCTGGCCATGCCGGAGATGGGCGGCCTGCAGGCGACCCGCCTGATCAAATCCCAGGATGACGCGCCGTACATCGTCATCGCCAGCCACTTCGATGACGCCGAACACCGCGAGCATGCCCTGCGCGCCGGGGCCGACAACTTCGTCAGCAAGCTGTCCTACATCCAGGAAGTGATGCCGATCCTGGAAGGCCTGAAGGGGAACGGATCATGAGCGAATCACGCATCCTGGTACTGGACAACGACGCCGTCCGCGCCGAGCGCACCGTCGCCCTGCTGGAGTTCATGGATTTCAACCCGCGCTGGGTGGCCGATGCCAACGATTTCGAAATCACCCGCCACCGCCCGAACGACTGGATGGCCGCGATCATCGGTGGGCTGGACACTTCCGAGCGCAGCGACGCGCTGTTTGCCTGGCTGGGCAAGGGTGCCCTGCCCCCGCCGGTGATGCTGATCGACGGCGACACCACTGCCTTCGCCCAGCAGTTCGGCCTGCACGAGGCCAATGTGTGGCCATTGGAAGCGCCGCTGCGCCACGCGCAGATGGAAGGCCTGCTGCGCCGTGCCAGCCTCAAGCGCCTGGATGCCGAGCACCAGGCCGGCGCCGTGCAGGACCAGGGGCCAACCGGCGATGGCGCGGCCGTCACCCAGCTGCGCCGGATGATCGAGCAGGTCGCCGCGTTCGACACTACCGTGCTGGTGCTGGGCGAATCGGGCACCGGCAAGGAAGTGGTCTCGCGCTCGATCCACCAGCGCTCGCCGCGCCGCGATGGCCCGTTCGTGGCGATCAACTGCGGCGCCATTCCGGCCGACCTGCTGGAAAGCGAATTGTTCGGTCACGAAAAGGGCGCCTTCACCGGCGCACTGAGCGCCCGCAAGGGTCGTTTCGAAATGGCCGAGGGCGGCACCCTGCTGCTGGATGAAATCGGCGACATGAGCCTGCCGATGCAGGTCAAGCTGCTGCGCGTGCTGCAGGAGCGCAGCTTCGAGCGTGTCGGTGGCAACCAGACCATCCGCTGCAACGTGCGCGTGATCGCCGCCACCCATCGCGATCTCGAATCGCGCATCGCCGACGGCAAGTTCCGCGAGGATCTGTTCTATCGCCTCAACGTGTTCCCGATCGATGTGCCGGCCCTGCGCGAGCGCAGCGAAGACCTGCCTGCACTGGTCACCACCATCGCCGGCCAGCTGGCCCGTACCGGGCGTGGCGAAGTGCGCTTCACCGGCGAAGCGCTGCAGGCCTTGGCCGCCTACGAGTGGCCCGGCAACGTGCGCGAGCTGACCAACCTGGTCGAGCGCCTCGCCGTGCTGCACCCCAGTGGCAACGTGCGCGTGCAGGACCTGCCGGCCCGCTACCGCGGTGACTTCGCTGCCGCCGCGCCGGTGACCGTCGCTGCGCCAGCCGCCGTGGCCGACGAACGCCTGGACCTGCGCAGCTTCTCCTTCCACACCCCGGGCGCCCAGAGCACCCCGGCCCTGGACAACGGCATCGGTCCCGTCAGCCGCGCGCCGGCCCTGCCCGACGATGGCCTGGACCTGCGCAACCACATGGCCAACATCGAGTTGAACCTGATCAACGAAGCGCTGGAACGCACCCAGGGCGTCGTCGCCCACGCCGCCCAGCTGCTCGGCCTGCGCCGCACCACCCTGGTGGAAAAGCTGCGCAAGTACGGCATCGAACGCGACCAGACCGAACTGGCTGGCTGAGCCGATCAACACATGGAAACCAGACGCCCGGGCATGTCCCGGGCTTTTTTGTGGTTCTGCTCGCACGTATCGCGCAACCTCCGCCGGTTTTCCGGCGTCGACTCTCCGGCACGCCAGCGCGTCACACCGCCGCTCGGCCGCTCCCCGGCGCCTCACGAACATCACGGCCGCGCCTGCAGGCGCCGCTGAATACGCAAACCCGCGCCACCCCTACAAAACTGAACCACTCATCCGTTTCGGCACAGCACTTGCAACGTATTCCCGTGTAACCCACCCCTGCTTCGGAACGTTCCAGATGTCGCACTCCGTCACCTCGATCCTTTCTCAGATCCGCACCTTCCAGACCCAGATGGGCCAGCCCACCGTCAGCCCGCTGACGGAGGTGCCGCGCAGCAATGCCATCCAGGGCCTGGTATCCCCCCAGGAGATCCAGGGCCCCAGCTTCACCGAAACCCTGCGGGGCGCCATCGCCGGCGTCAACGATGCGCAACAGAAATCCGGCGCCCTGGCCAAGTCCTTCGAACTGGGTGAACCCGGTGCGGACCTGGCCAAGGTCATGGTCGCCTCGCAGCAGTCCCAGATCGCCTTCCGCGCCACCGTGGAAGTCCGTAACCGTCTCGTCCAGGCTTATCAGGACGTGATGAACATGCCGCTGTAAGGATAGAAACGCATGGCCCTGTCGCTCTCCAAAGAATCGCTGAACACCGAAAAGGCTGGGCAGTGGTTCGACCGGCTGCAAAGCCTGCAGATCACCCGTCGGCTCGGCCTGATGGCGATGATCGCCGTGGCCGTGGCGGCAGGGCTGTTCGTGTTCTTCTGGTCGCAGAAGCCGGGCATGGTGCCCCTGTACACCGGTCTGGACCAGAAGGCCACGGCCGAGGCCACCGACCTGCTGCGCGCGGCACAGATTCCCTTCCAGCTGGATCCCGCCACCGGCGGCATCACCGTGCCGGAAAAAAACCTGCACGATGCCCGCCTGAAGCTGGCCGGCTCCGGCCTGACCGACAGCGGCCGCCTGGGCTTTGAACTGATGGAGCGTGACCCCGGCTTCGGCGTCAGCCAGTTCATGGAAAACGCCCGCTACCAGCACTCGCTGGAAACCGAGCTTTCCCGCACCATCAACACGCTGCGCCCGGTCCGCGATTCGCGCGTGCATCTGGCCATTCCCAAGCCCAGCGCCTTCACCCGCCAGCGTGACGTGGCCAGCGCCTCGGTGGTGCTGGAGCTGCGCGGTGGCCAGCAGCTTGAACGCGGCCAGATCGATGCGATCGTGCACATGGTCGCGGCCAGCATTCCGGACCTGGCGCCCGAGCGCGTCACCGTGGTCGACCAGAGCGGGCGCATGCTCAGCGTCTCCGACCCGAACAGCGAAGCGGCCATGAACGCCGCGCAGTTCGAGCAGGTGCGCCGCCAGGAAACCTCGTTCAACCAGCGCATCCGCGAGCTGCTCGAGCCGATGACCGGTCCCGGCCGCGTCAACCCGGAAGTCAGCGTGGACATGGACTTCTCGGTGATGGAAGAAGCCCGTGAGCTCTACAACGGCGAGCCGCAGAAGCTGCGCAGCGAGCAGATGAGCGAAAACAGCAGCAACGTGCCCGGCCCGCAGGGCGTGCCCGGCGCGGCCAGCAATACCCCGCCCGGCCCGGCGGCCGCGCCGGCCACGGCGCAGGCGCCGACGGAATCCTCCAAGAACGCGACCCGCAACTACGAGCTGGACCGCACCCTGCAGCACACCCGCCAGCCGGCCGGCCGCATCAAGCGCGTCTCGGTGGCGGTACTGGTGGACAACGTGCCGCGCGCCGGTGCCAACGGCAAGATGGCCGACCAGGCCCTCTCGGCGGCCGAGCTGACCCGCATCGAAGCGCTGGTCAAGCAGGCGGTCGGCTTCGATGCCGAGCGTGGCGACACGGTCTCAGTCATGAATGCCCCGTTCGTGCGCGAAGTCACCCCGGTCGAAGGGCCGAAGTGGTGGGAGTTGCCGCAGGTGCAGGACGCATTGCGTCTGCTGCTCGGCGCGATCGTGGTGCTGGCCCTGGTGTTCGGTGTGCTGCGCCCGGCGCTGCGCTCGATCACCGGCCAGTCCAAGTCCAACGATGACGAGCTGGAACCCCATAGTGCCGATGTGCAGCTGGTCGACGATGGCGAAGGGCTGCCGGCGATCGGCAGCGAGCGCCTGCACGCGGCCGGACATGAACCGCTGGCGCTGCCGGTGGACTCTTACGAGGAACGACTGCGCATGGCGCGTGAAGCTGTAAAGACCGATTCCAAGCGCGTGGCCCAGGTGGTCAAGGGCTGGGTGGCCAATGATTGATGCACCTCCCCCGCTGACCGGCGTTCAGCGCGCCGCCGTCCTGCTGCTTTCGCTGGGTGAACTGGATGCGGCCGAAGTGCTGCGCCACATGGAGCCCAAGGAAGTCCAGAAGATCGGCATCGCCATGGCGACCATGACCGACATCACCCGCGAGCAGGTCGAGCGGGTCATGGACCAGTTCGGCAGCGAGCTGGGCTCCAAGACCTCGCTGGGCGTGGGCTCGGACGACTACATCCGCAACATGCTGGTGCAGGCGCTGGGCACCGAAAAAGCCGGCAGCCTGATCGACCGCATCCTGCTGGGGCGCAACACCACCGGCCTGGACGCGCTGAAGTGGATGGATCCGCGTGCCGTGGCCGACCTGGTGCGCAACGAGCACCCGCAGATCATCGCCATCGTGATGGCGCACCTGGAAACCGACCAGGCCGCCGACGCGCTCAAGCTGCTGCCCGAACGCACCCGCGTGGACGTGCTGCTGCGTATCGCCACGCTGGATGGCATTCCGCCGAACGCGCTCAATGAGCTCAACGAGATCATGGAGCGCCAGTTCGCCGGCAACCAGAACCTGAAGTCATCCAACGTGGGCGGCGTGCAGTGTGCGGCCAACATCCTGAACTTCATGGACAGCGGCCAGGATCAGGCGATCCTCGGTGAGATCGCCCGCATCGATGCCCCGCTGAGCGGCCGCATCCAGGACCTGATGTTCGTGTTCGACGATCTGGTGGACCTGGACGACCGCGAACTGCAGCTGGTGCTGCGCGAAGTCAGCGGCGAGCGCCTCGGCCTGGCCCTGCGCGGCGCCGACATCAAGGTGCGCGACAAGATCACCCGCAACATGTCCCAGCGTGCCGCTGAAATCCTGCTCGAAGACATGGAGGCCCGCGGCCCGGTGCGCCTGTCCGATGTGGAAGTGGCGCAGCGCGAGATCCTGGCGATCGTCAAGCGGATGGCCGATGAAGGCACCGTCACCATTGGCGGCAACGCGGAGGCCATGCTGTGAACAACGCCGTGCGCTGGCTTGCCCCGGACCTGCTGGCGGTGCCCGAGCCGCCGCCGGAACAGCAGTTCGAACTCACCGAACCGGATCCGGACCACGAGCCGGAACCGCTGCTGCAGCTGCCGACCCTGGAAGAAATCCAGGCGATCCAGGACAACGCCGAGAAAGACGGCTTTGATCACGGTCACGCCGAAGGCCTGGCCCAGGGCCAAGCGGAAGTGCGCCGGCTGATCGCCCAGATCGAAGGCATCCTGGACAACTTCAGCCGGCCACTGGTGCGGCTGGAGAACGAGGTGGTCGCCGCACTGGGCGAGCTGGCGGTGCGGGTGGCCGGCAACCTGGTCGGGCGTGCCTACGAGGCCGAACCGGAACTGCTGGCGCAGCTGGTCAACGAGGCCCTGGATGCCGTCGGTGGCGCGAGCCGCGACGTGGAAGTCCGCCTGCATCCGGACGACATCGCTGCGCTGGCGCCGGTGCTCAACCTGGCCCCGAACCAGCGCCTGACGCCGGATCTGAGCCTGAGCCGCGGCGACCTGCGCGTGCATGCCGAGGCCGTGCGCATCGACGGCACGCTCGACGCTCGCCTGCGCGGCGCCCTGGATGCGGTCATCCGCAAAGCCGGAACCACCCCATGAACACCGAGACCCTGCCCCCGCCCGCCGATTGGACTGCCGCACGCAACCTGCGGCTGGCTTCGCGGCTGGACAACATCCGCCCCGATACCGCCCATGGCCGCGGCCTGATCCGCGAAGGCGTGCTGCGCCGTGCGGTCGGCCTGACGCTGGAAGCAGTCGGCTGTGAAGCGCCGATGGGCGCCAGCTGCAAGGTCGAAGTGGCCGACGGTGGCTGGGTCGATGCCGAAGTGGTCGGCTTCGCCGGCGAACGCACCTACCTGATGCCCAGCGCCGAACTGCACGGCCTGCTGCCCAATGCGCGGGTGGTGCCCTCGCTCGGCCGGGGCGGTGTGGAAGTGGGCGAAGGCCTGCTCGGGCGCGTGATCGACAGCGACGGCGTGCCGCTGGATGGCAAGGGCCCGATCCGCGCCGAAGGTACCGTCGGCATGGCCGGCGTCTCGATCAACCCGCTCGCACGCGAGCCGATCACCCAGCCGCTGGACGTGGGCGTGCGCGCGATCAACGCCCTGCTGCCGATCGGCCGTGGCCAACGTGTCGGCCTGTTCGCAGGCTCCGGTGTCGGTAAATCGACCCTGCTGGGCATGATGACCCGCTACACCGCCGCCGATGTCATCGTGGTCGGCCTGATCGGCGAGCGTGGCCGCGAAGTCCGCGATTTCGTGGAAAGCACGCTGGGCGAAGAAGGCCTGCGCCGCGCCGTGGTGGTGGCCAGCCCGGCCGACCGCCCGCCCTTGGCCCGCCTGCACGGTGCCTACCGCGCGACCGCGATCGCCGAGTGGTTCCGCGACCAGGGCTTGAACGTCCTGCTGCTGATGGATTCGCTGACCCGCTTCGCGCAGGCCCAGCGCGAAATCGGCCTGTCGGTCGGTGAGCCGCCGACCACGCGCGGCTATCCGCCGTCCGTGTTCGCCAAGCTGCCGGCCCTGGTCGAGCGCGCCGGCAACGGCGCCAAGGGCCGCGGCTCGATCACCGCGTTCTACACCGTGCTGACCGAAGGCGATGATCCGCAGGATCCGATCGCCGATGCCGCACGCGCGATTCTTGACGGCCACATCCTGCTCTCGCGCCGCGTCGCCGACAGCGGTCTGTACCCGGCCATCGACGTGGAATCCTCGGTCAGCCGCGTGGTCACGGAAATCGCCGACGAGCCC
Organism: Stenotrophomonas sp. Steno-Z10-BAI; assembly: GCF_056393115.1. NCBI lineage: Bacteria > Pseudomonadati > Pseudomonadota > Gammaproteobacteria > Lysobacterales > Lysobacteraceae > Stenotrophomonas > Stenotrophomonas sp. Steno-Z10-BAI. The sequence continues at coordinate 727,521 of NZ_JBWJOZ010000002.1, forward strand.
TGGCGGCTGCGCATCCGCAAGCTCAAGCGGCTGGTCTCGGCGTATTCGTCCAACCGCGACCTGATCGCGATCGGTGCGTATCAGCGCGGCAACGACCCGGCGACCGACGAGGCGCTCGAGCGCTGGTCGGACATTGTTGAATTCCTCGGCCAGGACGTCGGCAAAGCCGCCGACCTGCCGCACAGTCAGGCCGCCCTCAAGCGGCTGGTGGAACCAGAGAGTTAAGCCATGATCCAATCCAAGCGCTTCGACCCCTTGCTGAAACGAGCCCAGGACCACGAAGACGAGGTCGCCCGCGACCTGGCCGAGCGCCAGCGTGCGCTCGACACGCATGTGTCGCGCCTGGATGAGCTGCGCCGTTATGCCGAGGAGTACGCCGGTGCCCAGATGTCGGCCACCAGCCCGGCCCAGCTGATGAACCGCCGCGCCTTCCTGGATCGCCTGGACAGTGCGGTCGCCCAGCAGCGCCAGACCGTGGACAACAACCGCGAGAAGGTGGACGCCGAGCGCGCCCGCCTGTTGCTGGCCAGCCGTGACAAGCAGGTGCTGGAACAACTCGCCGCCAGCTACCGCGCGCAGGAGAAGGTGGTCACCGACCGCCGCGACCAGCGCGAGATGGACGACCTCGGCGCCCGCCGCTCGCGCCAGGCGCAGCGCGAAGACAGCGAGACCGGAGGCACCCCGTGATGCCCCCCGCCCTGCTCGGCGGCGCCGCATCCGCACAGAATGCGGGCGGCACCTCGGCCAGCCCCCGCGCGGACAGCGCCAGCGGCACCGACCGTCGGGACTTTGACGCGCTGCTCAAGCCGGGCAATGAGGCACCGCGCAACGACACGCCGCGCAGGTCGGGCAGCAGCCGCGATGCGGCCAAGAGCACCACCACTACCACCACTCCGCCCGGCCAGGACAAGGACGCAGCGACGCGCCCCTCCACGCCCGGCGCCAAGAAGGCCGACGACAAGGTCGCCACCACCGATGCCACTGCCACAGCACCGGCCACGGCGGAGAAGCCGGCCGCCGAACCGGCCGACGACACCGAAGCCGCATGGCCACCGCTGGGGCTGGCCGGGCTGGCATTGAACGGTCTGCCGGTACCGGCGCCCCCGCCGGTCACGCCCGTCACACCCGTGGCGACCGGTGCCGCCGCGGGCGCCAATGCGGCCCTGCCGGCCTTGGCCACCGCAGCCCCGGACGCCAACACCACCACCCCGGCGCTGGCCGCCGCGCCATCCACCGACGGCAGCATCGCCCTGCCCGCCTTGGCCACCGACGCCGCGCCGGCCGACGATGCCCCGCTGCTCAAGACCTTCTCGGACGCCTTGAACGCGGCCACCAACGACGGCCCCGATGCCCCTGCCAGCCCGCTGCTGCATGCGCTGCAGGGCATGACCGAGGCCAAGCCCACGGTGGCCAGCCTGTTCACCGGCTCGCCTACCGCCACCCCGCACCTGGGGGGTGAGGATTTCGACGATGCCGTCGGCGCGCGCGTCGGTTGGCTGGCGGACCAGAAGATCGGCCACGCCCACATCAAGATCACCCCGAACGACCTCGGTCCGATCGAGGTGCGCCTGCAGCTGGACGGCGACAAGGTCCATGCGACCTTCACCAGCGCCCACGCCGACGTGCGCCACGCACTGGAAAGCAGCCTGCCGCGCCTGCGCGACCTGCTTGGCGAGCAGGGCTTCCAGCTTGGCAATGCCGATGTAGGCCACGAGCAGAACGCGCCCGATGGCGGACGTGGCGATGGCCGCGGAGGAATGAACGGCGACGACGGAGAACCGGCGCTGGCCGACACCACGCTGTCGCCTTCGCAGTTGATCCGCCAGCGCGGCCTGGTCGACGCCTACGCGTGATCGCACGCGGCGGCGCGGGCCCAACCGCGCCGCCAGAAACCCGACACGCGTCATCTTCAGCATTCAGGCACGACCTTTGCATGTAGGCAGGAAGCAATCCTCTGGAGCTTCCCCTCGTGGCCGCAGCCGCCGATAAAACCAAAAAATCCGCCGACAAGGACAAGACCGCCAAGCCGCGCAGTCCGCTCCTGGTCACCGCCCTGGTCGCGGTGCTCGCCGCTGGCGCCGCCGGCGGCGGGGTCTGGTACTTCACCCAGTCCAAGCACGATGACAAGGCCGCCAAGCCGGCCGCCAGCAAATCCGCGGTGCCTGCCCCGGCCCAGTACTTCGGCCTTGAGCCACCGTTCGTGGTCAACCTCAACAGCAGCTTCGACGGCCCGCGCTACCTGCAGGTCGAAGTGCAGCTGATGAGCCGCGACCCGGCCGCGATGGAGGCGATCAAGCTGCATGCGCCGGCCATCCGCGCCAAGCTGCTGATGCTGTTCTCCCAGGTCGAGCCGAGCGACATCGCCGACCGCGCCGGCAAAGAGCGCCTGCAGGCCAGTTCGCTGGCTGAAGTGCAGAAGCTGCTCAAGGCCGAGACCGGCAAGCCCGGTGCCGACGAATTGCTGTTCACCAGTTTCGTGACCCAGTAAGGGCGACCATGAATGACCTGCTTTCCCAGGACGAGATCGATGCCCTGCTGCATGGCGTGGACTCCGGTGCGGTCGAGACCGACATCGATGCGCCCACGCCCGGCGAGGCGCGCTCGTACGATTTCGCCAGTCAGGACCGCATCATCCGCGGCCGCATGCCGACCCTGGAAATGGTCAATGAGCGCTTCGCGCGCCTGTGGCGCATCGGCCTGTTCAACCTGATCCGCCGCTCGGCCGAGCTCTCCGTGCGGGGCATCGAGCTGATCAAGTTCAACGACTACATGCACTCGCTGTACGTGCCGACCAACCTCAACCTGATCCGCTTCAAGCCGCTGCGCGGGACCGGGCTGATCGTGTTCGAGCCGACGCTGGTGTTCGCGATCGTGGACAACTTCTTCGGCGGTGATGGGCGCTACCCGACCCGCATCGAAGGCCGCGAGTTCACCGCCACCGAGATGCGCGTGATTCACCTGCTGCTCAAGCAGACCTTCGCCGATCTGCAGGAAGCCTGGGCGCCGGTGATGGATGTGGAGCTGGAGTACATCAACTCCGAGATCAATCCGCACTTCGCCAACATCGTGACGCCGCGCGAGTACGTGGTGGTGTGCCGCCTGCATGTCGAGCTTGACGGGGGTGGCGGCGACATCCACGTCACCCTGCCCTACTCGATGCTCGAGCCGATCCGCGAGCTGCTTGACGCGGGCATCCAGAGCGACCGCAACGACCGCGACGCCAGCTGGGGCGTGATGCTGCGCGAGCAACTCAACATCGCCGAGGTCACGCTCTCCACCGTCCTGGCCACCAAACGCATGAGCCTGCGCGACCTGACCAAGCTGAAGATCGGCGACGTGCTGCCCATCGAGCTGCCCAAGCAGGTGCCGGTGTGCGTGGAAAACGTGCCGGTGTTCACCGGCGAGTTCGGCGTCGCCAACGGCTTCAACGCGGTGAAGATCACCGCCACCCATCCCCCGGGCACCCGCCCACGCGTTCCCGTACTGCAGGAAGACCCGCAATGAACGATATCGAATCCAACGCGCCGGCACCGGCGCAGTTCACCCAGCTGCAGTCCGATGACACCACGGTCGGCGACGAGCTCAACCTGGATGTGATCCTGGATGTGCCAGTGACGCTGTCGCTGGAAGTGGGCCGCGCCCGCCTGCCGATCCGCAACCTGCTGCAGCTCAACCAGGGCTCGGTGGTGGAACTGGAGCGCGGTGCCGGCGAATCGCTTGACGTGTTCGTCAACGGCACCCTGATCGCCCATGGCGAGGTGGTGGTGATCAACGACCGCTTCGGCGTGCGCCTGACCGACGTGGTCAGCCCGAGCGAACGGATCCGGAGACTGCGTTGAGTGCCGGGCTGCTGATCGCGGCCGGCGCCTCGACCGTCAAGGTCGGCCAGCATGCCGCCGCTGCACCGGGCATGTTCGGTGCGGTGCTGGCACTGCTCGGCGTGCTGGCGTTGATCATCGGGCTGGGCTGGCTGCTCAAGCGCATGCCCGGCAGCGGCTTCCGCCCGGCCGAAGGGCTGCGCGTGGTCGCCAGCCTGACCGTCGGCGCGAAAGAGCGCGTGGTGGTGGTCGAGGTCAATGGCACCCAGCTGCTGCTGGGTGTCACTGCCGGCGGCATCAACACGTTGCATCAGCTGCCCGAACCCCTGCCGGCCCCGACGCCGGCGCGCCTTCCCGATTTCAAACACCTCCCGAATTTCGCCCAGCTGCTGCAACAGCGGCTGCGCAAGGAACCCTGACCATGCGTGGCCCCCGTACTTCCTGGACCCGATACCTGCCGCTGTTGCTCACTGCCCTGCTGTGCGCGCTGCCGGCCCTGGCCTGGGCCGCACCCGGCGTACCTGGTGTGCCGGCGCTGCCGGATGTGAATGTCGGCAAGATCGGCGGGCAGCCGGTCAGCCTGCCGCTGCAGACGTTGCTGCTGATGACGGCGATCACCCTGATTCCGTCGATGCTGCTGGTGCTGACCGCGTTCACCCGCATCATCATCGTGCTGGGCCTGCTGCGCCAGGCGCTGGGCACCGGCCAGACCCCGTCCAACCAGGTGCTGCTCGGCCTGGCGCTGTTCCTCACCGCGATGGTGATGCTGCCGGTGTGGCAGAAGGCGTGGGGCAGCGGCATGGCGCCGTACCTCAATGGCGAGATCGATTTCCAGACCGCCTGGACCCTGACTACCCAGCCGCTGCGCGCCTTCATGCTGGCGCAGATCCGCGAGACCGATCTGATGACCTTTGCCGGTATGGCCGGCCACGGCACCTACGACAGCCCGGATGCCATCCCGTTCCCGATCCTGGTCGCCTCGTTCGTCACCAGCGAGCTCAAGACCGCCTTCGAAATCGGCTTCCTGATCTTCATTCCGTTCGTGATCATCGATCTGGTCGTGGCCAGCGTACTGATGTCGATGGGCATGATGATGCTCTCGCCGATGCTGGTCTCCGCCCCGTTCAAGATCCTGTTGTTCGTGCTGGTGGATGGCTGGGTTCTGGTGGTGGGCACGTTGGCCGCCAGCTTCAATGCGGTCTGACCGCCCCGCCCTGTTGATCGATACGGACCCGAGACTGACATGACGCCCGAACTTGCCCTGACCGAACTGCGTGGTGGCCTGATCACCGTGCTGTGGGTTGCCGGCCCGCTGCTGCTCACCGTGCTGATCGTCGGCGTGGTGGTCGGCGTGGTCCAGGCCGCGACCCAGCTCAATGAGCCCACCATCGCCTTCGTCGCCAAGGCCGCGGCATTGACCGTGGTGCTGTTCGCGCTCGGCAGCCTGCTGATCGGCCACCTGGTCGAATACACCACGCTGCTGTTCCAGCGCATTCCACATCTGATCGGCTGAGGCAGCCGCCGTGGATTCCGCGACCCAGATGGCCGCCGATGGCCTGCAGGCCTTCGGCATGATCGGCACGATCCTGTGGACCATGCTGCGGATCGGCGCGATGCTGATGGCCATGCCGCTGATCGGTACGCGCGCGGTGCCGTCACGGATCCGCGTGCTGCTTGCCGGCGCATTGGCGATCGCGCTGTCGCCGATGCTGCCGCCGGTGCCCGAATGGACCGGCTTCGATGCGGCTACGGTGCTGACCATTGCCCGCGAACTGGCGATCGGTGTCTCGATCGGCTTCGTGCTGCGCCTGGTCTTCGAGGCCGGTGCCATGGCTGGCGAGCTGGTCGCCCAGGGCACCGGCCTGGCCTTTGCACAGATGAGCGATCCGCTGCGCGGCGGCAGTTCCGGCGTGATCGGGCAGTGGTTCTATCTGCTGTTCGGCCTGCTGTTCTTCACCGTCAACGGCCACCTGGCGCTGATCTCGCTGTTGATGGACAGCTACAAGGCCTTGCCGATCGGCACCTCGCTGCCCGATCCGCAGGCGTTCCTGAGCATCGCCCCGACCTTCCTGCTGCAGGTGTTCCGTGGCGCGCTCACGCTGGCACTGCCGCTGACCGTGGCGATGCTCGCGATCAACCTGGCCTTCGGCGTGCTGGCCCGTGCAGCGCCTGCGTTGAACCCTATCCAGCTCGGCCTGCCGGTCGCGCTGTTGCTGGGGCTGTTCCTGCTGACCGTGCTGGCCGGTGAGATGGGCCCGCCCGTGCAACGCCTGTTCGATGCGGCGTTCGATGCCGCCGACAGCGTCAGTCGCTGACCCGGGACACGCGGCGGGACACCGCGTGCCGCCATGGGTTGGGGGCACCAACGCCACTTGCGGGGCACCGGGGGCCTGACGGTAGTCTTGACCGCTCGGCCGCACCTGCCTTTGCAACGCAATGACAAAATCTTCACCGTGTCTTTGCGGTGATGGCCGGGTGTCCTGTCGTATCGCTCAGATGTTGACCAGGGAGAGTGTCTTCCATGCTGATCGGCAGCTATACCCCGTGGTTGGTGGTGATTTCGTTTCTCGTCGCAGTACTGGCCTCCTTCACCGCACTGGATATGTCCAGCCGGGTGACGACCGCCACCACGCGCCGCACCACCTGGTTGTGGTTGGTCGGCGGCGGCTGCGCGATGGGGCTGGGCATCTGGTCGATGCACTTCATCGGCATGCTCGCCTTCCAGTTGCCGATCCCGCTCGGCTATGCGCTTGGCCTGACCACCGTCTCGCTGCTGGCCGCCATGGCCTCCTCCATCTTCGCGCTGTGGCTGGTCTCGCAGCCGACCCTGCCGCACGGGCGGCTGGCACTTGGCGCCGTGCTGATGGGCAGTGGCATCGCCTCGATGCATTACCTGGGCATGGCCGCGCTGCACATGCAGCCCGGGATCGACTACCACGCCGGCTGGGTGGCGCTGTCGCTGCTGATCGCAGTGGCGGCCTCGTGGACGGCCCTGTTCATTGCCTTCCGCCTGCGCAGCACCCACCGGCGCCTGCGCGACCGCGCCGCACCTGCACTGGTGCTGGGCACCGCGATCGTGGGCATGCATTACACCGGCATGGCCGCCGCCCGCTTTCCGGCGGGCAGCATCTGCGGTGCTGCGGCCGGTGATGGCCTGCAGGCGCAATGGCTGGCACTGGTGGTGCTGGCCCTGACCATCGCGATCCTGGCGGTGGTCTTGATCGTGTCCTGGCTGGACCAGCGCATGGAGGCGCAGCTGCTGCGGCTGCGCAATACCGACCTGAGCAGCTCGCTGGATGATGCGCAGGCGGAGTTGACCCAGGCCGCCTTGCACGACCCCCTGACCCGCCTGCCGAACCGCCGGCTGCTGCAGCAGCGCATCGAGCAGGCCCTGGCCGAGGCCGAACAGCGCGGCAGCCGCTTCGCGGTCATGTTCATGGATCTGGACGGCTTCAAGCAGGTCAACGATGCCTACGGCCACCAGACCGGCGATGCGCTGCTGGTGGCCGTCGCCGACCGCACCCGCAAGCTGCTGCGGCCGGCGGACATGCTGGCGCGGCTGGGCGGCGATGAGTTCGTGCTGGTGGTGCCGATCGAGAACGACGAGGACGTGGCGACACTGGCCAGTCGGCTCATCCAGACCGTCGGCAACGAGCCACTGCTGCCGCGCCACGACCTGCAGGTGACCGCCAGCATCGGCATCGCGATCTGCCCGGACCACGCCGCCAGCGAGCGCCAGCTGATGGCCTTCGCCGATGCGGCGATGTACCAGGCCAAGGAAGCCGGTCGCAACGCCTACGTGCTGTTTGCGGACTGGATGAATGACAGCGCCGAGCAGCAGTTCCAGCTGCTGGCCGACCTGCGCCGCGCCATCGGCAGCGAGCAGCTGTTCCTGCACTACCAGCCCAAGACCCGCGTCGCCGGGCAATCCATCAGCGGCGCCGAAGCGTTGATCCGCTGGCGGCATCCGCAACAGGGCCTGATTCCGCCGGACCGTTTCATCCGGCTGGCCGAGCGCAGTGGCGTGATCAACGAGATCGGGCGCTGGGCACTGGATGAAGCCTGCCGCCAGCTGCGCGTGTGGCACGACGCCGGGCATGACGGCTGGACGGTGTCGGTGAATCTCTCGCCGGTCCAGTTCGCCTCGCCCAACCTGCTGAAGGAAGTGCGCGAGGCGCTGCAGACCCATCGTATCGAGCCGCGCCGGCTGATCCTGGAGATCACCGAAAACACGGTGATGCGCGATACCGAGGCCAGCCTGACCCTGTTGCAGGCCATGGCGGCGTTGGGGGTGGGCATCTCCATCGATGACTTCGGTACCGGCTACTCCAGCCTGTTGTATCTCAAGCGCCTGCCCGCCACCGAGATCAAGATCGACCATGCGTTCGTGCGCGACCTGGAAAACAGCTCCGAGGATGTGGTGATCGTTTCGGCGATCGTGGCCCTGGGGCATGCGCTGGACATGGATATCGTCGCCGAGGGGGTCGAGACCGTCGGTCAGCGCGCCTACCTGGAACGGTTGGGCTGCGATTACCTGCAGGGCTATCTGCTGGGCAGACCGGTAGACGCCCAGCGCTTCATGCAGCTGCATGATCTGCCCCGCCCACGGGTGGAAGTGGCGGCGGGCTGGAAGGCGCAGGCGCGGCCAGGGGCCTCGGCCGGGTGATGCAGGGTCAGTGAGGGAGTGCCGGCCGCTGGCCGGCTCCTCGAAGACCAGCGGGCGTCGCCTTGAGCCGGCCAGCGACCGGCACTACCTTGGCTCGCGGCTCACGGAACGGTTCTTGCACGGACCCGGGTATCTCCTCCCGTGTCGTGCCCTGATGTCCGAGAACGAACAAGCCGGCGAAAAGACCGAATTACCCACCGAAAAACGCCTGCGCGATGCCCGGGAACAGGGCAACATCCCGCGCTCGCGGGAGCTGGCGACGGCGGCCGTGTTCGGTGCCGGCGTGCTGGCGCTGATGGCGTTCTCCGGCACCATCGCCCGCAACGCCAAGACCTGGATGCAGTTCGCGCTCAGCCCCGAGCCGGGCCTGCGCCTGCATCCCCAGGCGCTGTTCGGCCACTTCGGCGAGCTGCTGCTGCGCCTGCTGCTGGGCATGTGGCCGCTCGTGGTGATCTGCCTGTTGGCCAGTTTCCTGTCGCCGGTGGTGATGGGCGGGCTGCGCTGGTCGAACAAGTCGCTGATGCCCGATTTCAAGCGGCTCAGCCCGATGGCCGGCATGAAGCGCCTCTACGGGCCTGAGGCGATCGCCGAGTTCACCAAGTCGCTGCTGCGCATCGCCTTCGTCGGCACCGCGGCGGGGCTGGTGGTGTGGCACGGCGTGCGGCCGCTGCGCGACCTGCTCAACCAGCCCCTGGAAGCGGCGATGGTGCAGGGCCTGGGCTTCACCCTGAAGCTGATGCTGGCCACCGGCGGCGCGATGATGCTGCTGGCCGCCATCGATGCGCCGTACCAGCGCTGGAACTGGATGCGCAAGCTGAAGATGACCCGTGAAGAGCTGCGCCGGGAAATGAAGGAAAGCGAGGGCAGCCCCGAGGTCAAGGGCCGTATCCGCCAGCTGCAGCAGCAGATGTCCAACCGCCGGATGATGGAAGCGGTGCCCACGGCCGATGTCGTGGTGGTCAACCCCACCCACTACGCGGTCGCCCTGAAGTACGAAGGCGGAAAGATGGGCGCGCCTACCGTGGTCGCCCTGGGCGTGGATGAAACCGCCCTGCGCATCCGTGAAGTGGCCGACGGCAACAAGGTCGCCATCGTCTCCGCCCCGCCTTTGGCACGCGCCTTGTATCGGGAAGGTCAACTTGGAAAGGAAATTCCCGTGAGACTGTATTCGGCCGTGGCCCAGGTGCTCTCCTACGTCTACCAGCTGCGCAGCTGGGGGACCGGCCCGATGCCGGCGGCACCGAGCATCGATATCGATGAATTCGGCAAGGGAGGCCGCCCATGAGCGCGCAACCTGCCGGGATGAACGTGCGCCGCGCGCTGGACATGATCCGCCACGGGCTGGGTGCCCCGCTGATCGTGCTGGCCCTGCTGGCCATGGTGGTGGTGCCGCTGGCACCGCCGGTGCTCGATGCACTGTTCACCTTCAACATCGCCATCTCGCTGATGGTGCTGCTGGCGGTGGTCTACGTGAAGCGCCCGCTGGACTTCACCATCTTCCCGATCGTGCTGCTGGTCACCACGATGCTGCGGCTGGCCTTGAACGTGGCCTCCACCCGCGTGATCCTGCTCAACGGCCAGAACGGCCACGAAGCAGCCGGCAAGGTGATCGCCTCGTTCGGTGAGTTCGTGATCGGCGGCAACTACGCGGTCGGCATCGTGGTGTTCGCGATCCTGACCATCATCAATTTCGTGGTGATCACCAAGGGTGCCGGGCGCGTCTCCGAAGTGACCGCACGCTTCATCCTCGATGCCATGCCCGGCAAGCAGATGGCGATCGACGCCGATCTCAACGCCGGTTTGCTGACGCGTGAAGAGGCCAAGGCCCGTCGTGAGGAGGTCCGCGAGGAAGCCGACTTCTACGGTGCGATGGACGGTGCCAGCAAGTTCATCCGCGGCGATGCGATCGCCGGCATCCTGATCCTGTTCATCAACCTGGTCGGTGGCCTGGCGGTCGGCGTGCTCCAGCACGGCATGCCGTTTGGTGATGCCGCCGCGACCTACACCCTGCTCTCCATCGGTGACGGCCTGGTCGCCCAGCTCCCGGCGCTGCTGGTGTCCTCGGCGGTCGCCATGCTGGTCACCCGCGCCTCGCGCTCGCAGGACATGGCCCAGGCCATGATGGGCCAGGTGTTCGGCCAGTACCGCGCGCTGACCATCGCCGCCGCGATTCTGGCGGTGGTCGGCCTGGTGCCGGGCATGCCCAACGTCGCCTTCTTGACGCTGGCCGCGATCCTCTTCTTCATCGCCTGGAAGGCCTGGAAGAAGAGCACGGCCGAAGCCCGCGCCGCCGAATCTCCCGCCGCCAACCGTTCCGATACCCTCGGCCTGCCCGGCGCGGCGCCCTCGCCCACCGCCGAGCTGACCTGGGATGAGCTGCGCCCGGTCGATCCGCTCGGCCTGGAAGTCGGCTACCGTTTGATTCCGCTGGTGGACAAGAACCAGGGCGGCGAGCTGATGGCGCGGATCAAGGGCGTGCGCCGCAAGCTCACCCACGACATCGGCTTCCTGATTCCCTCCGTGCATATCCGCGACAACCTGGAACTGCCGGCCACCGCGTATCGCCTGCTGATCCACGGCGTGCCGGTGGCCACCGCCGAGATCCACCCCGACCGCGAACTCGCGTTGGACCCGGGCAGCGCCCTGGGCACGCTGGAGGGCATCGCCGGCAAGGATCCTGCCTTCGGGCTGGATGCGACCTGGATCCAGCCACACCAGCGTGCCAATGCCGAATCGATGGGCTACACCGTGGTCGACCCGGCCACCGTGGTCGCCACCCATCTGTCGCACCTGATCCGCGAGCACGCCCCGGAGCTGCTTGGCCATGAAGAAGTGCAGCAGTTGCTGGCCAACCTGGCCAAGAGCGCGCCGAAGCTGGTCGAAGATCTGACACCCAAGTCGCTGCCGCTGTCGGCCGTGGTGCGCGTGCTGCAGAACCTGCTGATCGAACGCATTCCGATCCGCCAGCTGCGCAAGATCGTTGAATCGCTGGTGGAAAGCGCGCCGACCAGCCAGGACCCGGCCGTGCTCACCGCTGCCGTGCGCAATGCGCTGGGCCGTTTCATCGTGCAGGAGATCGCCGGGATGTCGCCGGAGCTGCCGGTCTTCACCCTCAACCCGCAACTGGAACGCGTCTTGCAGGAGTCCACACAGGGCAACGGCGCCGCGCTGGAACCCGGACTCGCCGAGCGACTGCATCAAAGCCTGGCCGAATGTGTCGGCAAGCAGGAAGCGAAGAACGAGCCGGCGGTCGTGCTGGTGCCCGGCCCGGTACGTGCCGCGCTGGCACGGCTGGTACGCCACAGCGTCCCCTCGCTGTCCGTACTCGCATACAGCGAGGTGCCCGAGGACAAACGGTTGAAGCTGGTCGGCACGATCAGTTGAGCCGGACACCCGACGGCACCGCGACAGAAAACAGACACCTCATTCGATTTCACCGCAGCAGGAAATAAAGGGACTCCCTGACCGTGCAGACCACCGACAACCAGCGTTTCCCTTCCACCACTCCGCCGCCCCAGTCCCGGTACCACAGCATGAAAATCAAACGCTTCGTCGCCTCCGATATGCGCTCGGCCATGAACCTGGTGCGCAAGGAACACGGGCCGGACGCAGTGATCCTGTCCAACCGCCGGATCGCCGAAGGTGTCGAAATCGTGGCGGCGGCCAACTACGACGAAAGCGCCGTGCAGCGTGCGCTGGAAGCGGCCCGCAAGGACGTCGCGCCGCCGGCACCGCGCCCGCGCAGCGCCGCCGATGCCGTGATTGCCGCGGTGACCCGCCGCAAGGCCCCGGTCGCCACGCCCGAGCCGGTGGCCGCAACCACCTCGGCCGTGGCCGCACTGGCCCGCGCCGCCGTCGGCGCGACCGGTCGCACCCTGGATACCGCCAACGAAATCGTGCCGCCGCCGGGCAGCGACGGTTTCGCTGCCACCCTGGCCCGCGCCAGCGTCAGCCCTGCCGTCAATGAACCGTCGCTGCCGGAGCAGATCTTCGCGCCGTTCAACGTCGAGCAGGCCGCGGCCGCCTCGCCTGCCGCACCGGTAGACGCCGTCGCCGCACCCGCCCCGATCAACCGCGCCCGCTTCGTGATCGATCCGCCGCTGGAGGAGTCGGACGAGACCTTGCTGCCGGTCGCCGCTGCGCTCGCGCCCTTGCCGATCGTCGCTGCTGCCCTGCCGCCGGCCCTCCCGCTGCCGATCGCCGAGACCATCATCGCCGCCGCCAATGAACCGGCACCGGTCGTGGCCAGCGTGCCGGAACTGACGGTCATCCAGCGCGATGACGAAGAAATCCGCCAGCTGCGCCATGAAGTGGCCGGCATGCGCCATGTCATCGAGCGCGAGATGCACCGCTTCACCGATGAGCGCCTGCGCGGCTCGCCGGTGCGCGCCGCCGCACTGGACCTGATGGACGAATACGGCTTCGACGCCGGCATCAGCCGCGACGTGGCCATGCAGATTCCGCTGGATACCGAGGCCCACCGTGGCCGCGGCCTGATGCTCGGCCTGCTCTCCAAGAAGCTGCCGATCGCCCCGGTCGATCCGCTGGAAGCCGGCGGCGTGATCGCCCTGGTCGGCCCCACCGGCGCCGGCAAGACCACCACCATCGCCAAGCTGGCCTCGCGTTTCGCCGAGGCGCATGCCGCCCGCGATGTCGCCCTGGTCACCACCGATACCGGCCGCATCGGCGCCCGCGAGCAGCTGTACGGCTTCGGCCGCCAGCTCGGCATCGCCGTCCACGAGGCCAGCAGCGGCAGCGATCTGAACCAGCTGCTGGAACGCCTGAAGGACTACAAGCTGGTCCTGATCGACACCGCCGGCCTGGGCCCGCGCGACCGCGCCCTGGCGGCCCAGCTGCAGTGGCTGCGTGCCGCCGAGCAGATCCGCACCCTGCTGGTGCTGCCGGCCAACACCAGCTTCGGCGACATGGACGAGGTGGTCCGCCGCTTCAGCGCCGCCAACCCGCAGGGCGTGGTGCTGAGCAAGCTGGACGAAACCGGCCGCTTCGGTACCGCCCTGTCGGTGGCCGTGGATCACCGCCTGCCGATCACCTGGGTCACCGATGGCCAGGACGTTCCTGAAGACCTGCACCGTGCCAGTGCGGCCAATCTTGTACTTCGCCTTGAAGATTTGCGCCGCGCGGCCGATATGCCCTGCAACCCGGAGTTGAACCATGCCGTCGCGTGAGTACGCCAAGCTGACCAAGACCTTCCCGTTGTCGGCTACCCGAAGCCAGCCGCTGGGCCCGGTCCGCACCATCGCCGTCACCGGCGGCAAGGGCGGCGTGGGCAAAACGAACGTTTCGGCCAATCTGGCCGTGGCGCTGGCGGACATGGGCAAGCGCACGCTGCTGCTGGATGCCGACCTCGGCCTGGCCAACATCGACGTGATCCTCGGCCTGCAGCCGAAGGTGACCCTGGCCGACCTCGTCGCCGGGCGCTGCACGCTGGAAGAAGTGATCATGGAAGGCCCTGGCGGCGTGCTGGTGGTCCCGGCCGCCTCCGGCCGCCGCCACATGGCCGAGCTGCAGCCGGCCGAGCACGTCGGCCTGGTCAACGTGTTCTCCGAGCTCGAGCGCGAGCTGGACATCATGATCGTGGATACCGCCGCCGGCATCAACGATGGCGTGCTGACCTTCTGCCAGGCCGCACAGGACACCGTGGTGGTGGTCTGCGATGAGCCGGCCTCGATCACCGACGCCTACGCGCTGATCAAGGTCCTCTCGCGCGAGCGCGGCGTGGACCGGATCCAGGTGGTGGCCAACATGGTGCGCGACCCGAACGAAGGCCGCGTGCTGTACGAAAAGCTGAGCCGCGTCTGCGAGAAGTTCCTCGCCGATGTCTCGCTGAACTACCTGGGCTGCGTGCCGCAGGATGACTGGCTGCGCCTGTCGGTGCAGCGCCAGCAGCCGGTGGTGAAGGCCTACCCGTCCAGCCCGGCCGCCCTGGCGCTGACCGAGATCGCGCGCCGCACCGCCCGCTGGCAGGCCCCGACCGAGCCGCGTGGCGGGGTCGAATTCTTCCTGGAACGCATCCTCAAGCAACGCGGGGTGACGGTATGAAGGGCGCAGCACAATACAAAGAGGTCCAGCGGACCGCGGCCAACGAGTGCATTGCCCAGCACTCGGATCTTGTCCGCCGCATCGCCCACCATCTGGCGGCACGTTTGCCAGCCAGCGTGGAGGTCGACGACCTGATCCAGGCCGGCATGATGGGCCTGATCGAGGCCTCGCGCAGCTACGACGCCGACCAGGGCGCCTCGTTCGAAACCTACGCCTCGATCCGCATCCGCGGTTCGATGATCGATGAAATCCGCCGTGGCGACTGGGTGCCGCGCTCGGTGCACCGCCGCGCCCGCGATGCCGCCGCGACCATCCGTCGCCTGGAGCAGAGCACCGGCCGTGCCGCCAGCGCCACGGAAGTGGCCGCCGCGATGGACATGCCGCTGCCGGATTACCTGCGCCTGATGGAAGACGCCTCGCGGGGCCAGGTGCTGAGCCTGGAATCGCGGATCGAGGACCAGGGCGAACTGGACACCGTCGCCCAGGGCGGCCCGACCCCGCAGCAGGTGCTGGAGCGCGGCGAGTTCGGGCGTGAGCTGGGCAACGCGATCGGCCTGCTGCCCGAGCGCGAACAGCTGGTGCTGTCGCTGTACTACGAGCAGGAACTGAACCTGAAAGAGATCGGCGCCGTGTTGGGTGTCAGCGAATCGCGCGTGTGCCAGATCCATGGCCAGGCCGTGCTGCGCCTGCGGGGCCGGCTGAAGATCTTCGAGGCGGCAGACGCCGGCCTCGAGAACCATTGAAATCGAGGAAAGTGCTTTGAACAAGAACATGCGTATCCTGATCGTCGACGACTTCTCGACCATGCGTCGTATCGTCAAGAACCTGCTGGGCGATCTGGGCTTCACCAATACGGCCGAAGCCGAGGACGGGCATGCCGCGCTGGCGTTGTTGCAGAGCCAGCCGTTCGATTTCGTGGTCACCGACTGGAACATGCCGGTCATGACCGGCATCGACCTGCTCAAGGCCGTGCGTGCCGACGCCAAGCTCAAGACGCTGCCGGTGCTGATGGTGACCGCGGAAGCCAAGCGCGAGCAGATCATTGAAGCGGCGCAGGCCGGCGTGAACGGGTACATCATCAAGCCGTTCACCGCCCAGACCCTGGAAGAAAAGCTCGGCAAGATCTTCGAACGCCTGGCGGCGAGCGCCTGATGGAAACCCTGAGCGACAAATCCGCGCTGGTGCAGCGCCTGCAGGATGCCCTGGCCGCGCTGGAAAGCGGTGACGAAGCCGGTTGGCGCCGGGAAATCGACGCCCTCGCCGCGCTGCGCACGCAGCCGATGATGGCCGGCCTGAACCGCCTGGCCCGCGAGCTCGGCCAGGCCTTGGGCGAGCTGCCCAGCCTGCCCAGCGAAGCCGGCGAGCTGGATGACGCCTGCGCGCGCCTGGACCACGTGGTGGCGATGACCGAACAGGCCACCCACCGCACGCTGGACCTGGCCGAAGAATGTCGCTCGCTCACCGAACAGCTGCGCGCCAACGGGTTGACGCCCGACCAGGGCCAGCAACTGGACCGGATCCGCCACAACCTCACCGAAATCGCGCTGACCCAGAGCTACCAGGACCTGACCGGGCAGATCATCCGCCGCGTGGTCGGGATCGTGCGTCGCGTGCATGAGGGCTTCGGTGCGCTCGGCCTGCCCCCGCAGGAAGACGAGAACAAGCGCGA
This sequence comes from Stenotrophomonas sp. Steno-Z10-BAI, assembly GCF_056393115.1. Lineage (NCBI taxonomy): Bacteria > Pseudomonadati > Pseudomonadota > Gammaproteobacteria > Lysobacterales > Lysobacteraceae > Stenotrophomonas > Stenotrophomonas sp. Steno-Z10-BAI. The sequence continues at coordinate 743,734 of NZ_JBWJOZ010000002.1, forward strand.
CAACAACGGCCTGGCCGGCCCGGCCCTGAAGGGCCTGGATCGCCATGCGGTGTCACAGAACGACGCCGACGACCTGCTCTCGGACCTGGGACTGTAACGATCATGAGTGCTGTGCCAGACGATATCGCTGCCGACTTCATCCTCGAGGCCCAGGAAATCCTGGATCGCCTCGGCGAACAGCTGGTGTCGCTGGAGCAGGCGCCCCAGGATGCCGACCAGCTCAACGCCGTGTTCCGTGGCTTCCACACGCTCAAGGGCGGTGCCGGCTTCCTCGGCATCCAGGCGATGGTCGAGCTGTGCCACGCCGCCGAGGAAACCCTCGGCATGGCCCGCTCCGGCCAGGCCACGCTGCAGGCCCACCACTTCGATGCGGCCCAGCAATCGCTGGATTACCTGCAGTCGATGCTGGATTCGGTCTCGGCCGGGACCGAGCCGGGCTACGCCCCGCCGGAGCTGATCGCCCAGTTCGACGTCAGCGGGCCGGCCACGCCGGCGCCGGCGGCCGCCACCACGGCCAGCGGCGGCGAGATGATCACCGATGATGAGTTCGAGGCGCTGCTCGACCAGTTGCATGGCGGTGCCGCACCGACCGCCATCGCGGCCCCGAAGAAAGATGACGGCCTGATCGGCGAGGACGAGTTCGAAGCCCTGCTGGACCAGCTGCACGGTGGCGCTGTTCCCGGCGCCAAGGCCGGTGCCGCCGCGCCGGTGGCTGCACCGCGGGCCGTGGCTGCGCCGGCCGCACCGGGCGCCAAGCCGGCCCCGGCCAAACCGGTCGCCGAAGCCGAACACACCGTGCGCGTGGACACCAAGCGCCTGGATGCGATCGTCAACCTGATCGGCGAGCTGGTGCTCTCACGCAACCGGCTCAAGACCCTGCGTGCGCGCCTGCACGATGAAGAGCTTGACCGTGCGGTCTCCACGTTGGACATCGCCACCGCCCGCCTGCAGTCGGCGGTCATGCGCACCCGCATGCAGCCGGTCGGCAAGGTGTTCTCGCGCTTCCCCAAGGTGGCGCGCGATGTCGCGCGCTCGCTGAAGAAGGAGGTCGAACTTGAGCTGATCGGTGCGGAAACCGAGCTGGACCGCAACCTGGTCGAAGCGCTGGCCGATCCTCTGGTCCATCTGGTCCGCAACGCGATCGACCACGGCGTGGAAATGCCGGACCTGCGCGAGGCCCAGGGCAAGCCGCGCAGTGGCCACGTGCGCCTGTCCGCGCAGCAGGAAGGCGACTACGTCAGCATCGAAGTGCAGGACGACGGCGCGGGTATCGACCCCGAACGCCTGCGCCAGAAGGCACGCGAGAAGGGCTTGATCGATCCGGAAGCCGCTGCCCGCCTGAGCAGCGAGGAGTGCCTGCACCTGGTGTTCCTGCCCGGTTTCTCGACCAAGCAACAGGTCACCGACATCTCCGGCCGCGGCGTGGGCATGGACGTGGTCCAGTCCCGCATCCGCGAGCTCAGCGGCCAGATCCAGATCCAATCCGAGCTGGGCCGCGGCAGCCGCTTCATGATCCGCGTGCCGCTGACCCTGGCGATCCTGCCGACCCTGCTGGTGCAGGCCGGCGAAGACGTCTACGCCCTGCCCCTGGCCCGCGTGATGGAGGTGCTGCATGCCCCCAACACCTCCCTGGGCTGGTTCGACGGCCGCGCCGTGCTGGACCGCAAATCGCACACGCTGGCGCTGGTCGATCTGCGCCACTGGCTCGATGTCGAGCCGATGCCGTCCTCGCTGCTGACCATCGTCGTACTGCAGGCCGGTGAAGCCCGCTTCGGCCTGGTGGTGGACCAGGTGCGCGGCCGCGAGGAAGTCGTGATCAAGCCGCTTCCGAAAGCCCTGCGCGGGTTGCGTGGCTATGCCGGCGCCACCCTCATCGGTGACGGCCGCATGGCGCTGATCCTGGACGTGGACGGGCTGCGTACCCACCACGATTGACCGCGTGAAAGTGTGACCGCCGCATCACTGGATTCCTTCGGCGTCTCAAGTCCCATTCACACAAGCCGATAACGGACCCATGGACAGACTCAGCCTCATTGGACTTTTCCTCGCGTTGGCCTCACTGGTCGGCGGCAGCATCCTCAAGGGGGCCGGTCTGGCGTCGCTGTGGTCGCCGGCCGCCTTCGTGATCGTCATCGTCGGCACCATCGCCTCGATCCTGCTGCATACCTCGCCGGCCGTGTTCAAGCACGCCTTCAAGATCGTGAAGTGGGTGATCCTGCCGCCGAGCAGCGACCGCCGCCACCTGATCCAGCAGATCGTGGAGTGGAGCAACATCGCCCGCCGCCAGGGCCTGCTCGGTCTGGAAGCGCAGGTCGACGCCCAGGACGATCCGTTCCTGCGCAAGGGGCTGCAGCTGCTGGTGGACGGCGTGGAGCCGGAGACCATCCGGAACATGATGGAGATCGAGCTGAGCAGCCAGGAAAGCCAGGATCTGGCCGCGTCCAAGGTGTTCGAGGGCATGGGCATCTATGCGCCGACGCTGGGCATCATCGGCGCGGTGCTCGGCCTGATCGCGGTGATGAAGAATCTTGCCGACCCGAGCAAGCTCGGCCACGGCATCGCGGCGGCGTTCACCGCCACCATCTACGGCATCGCCTCGGCCAACCTGCTGTTCCTGCCGGTCTCGGCCAAGCTCAAGAGCGTGATCCACCACAACAGCCGCGACCGCGAAATGATCATCGAAGGGCTGATTTCCATCGCCCAGGGTGAGAACCCGCGCAACATCGAAACCAACCTGTCCGGGTTCCTGCACTGACATGGCCCGCCGCAAGCACCACGAAGAACATGCCAACCATGAGGCCTGGGCGATCCCTTACGCCGACCTCATGACGCTGCTGCTCGCCTTCTTCGTGGTGATGTACGCCATCTCCTCGCTCAACGAGGGCAAATACCGGATCATGGCCGACGCGCTGACCACCGCCTTCGGTGGCGCGCCGCGCACCATCAACCCGGTGCAGGTCGGCAACCAGCAGGTCCAGGGGGGCGGCTGGGACAGCCCCTCGGTGATCAGGGCCGGGACCAAGATCGGCCCCTCCGCCCCCGCCCCCAGCAACGACCCGACCCTGCTGCCGGCGATGGCCTCGCAGATGCGCATGCCGGTCTCGATCCGCAACCAGGAACAGCTGCAGCGCGCCGAGCGCCAGCTCAACGGCATCGCCGACAAGCTCACCGCCACGCTGGCGCCGCTGATCGAACGCGGCATGATCACCGTGCGTCGCACCGAGCTGTGGATCGAAGTGGAGATCAACAGCGACATCCTGTTCCCGACCGGCTCGGCCACGCTGGATGTGCACGCGCGCGACACCCTCTCCAAGCTGGCCGTAGTGCTGCGTGATGCACCCAACGGCGTGCGCGTGGAAGGCCACACCGACAACATCCCGATCGCCACCTCGCTGTTCCCCTCCAACTGGGAGCTGTCGGCTGGGCGCGCGGCCAGCGTGGTGCACCTGTTCGCCGATCAGGGCCTGCAGCCGGCACGGCTGGCGATGGTTGGCTATGGCCAGTTCCGCCCGCGCGAAGACAATGCCAGCGCCGAAGGCCGCAACCGCAACCGGCGGGTGATGGTGATCATCCTGGCCGATACCGCGCAGAGCATCGATCCGATCACCGACCGGCTCAGCGCCGATGCCGACGCCGCCGATGCGGCCAAGGCACCGGCCGCCAGCACCCCTGTTACCCCCATCGCACCGGTGCAGTTGCCACCGGTGCCGGCCGGCAGCCGCGTTGGCGCCGCCGTTCCGCCCGCAATGAAGGAGTGAACCGCATGCGTATCTGGGCTGTTGCCAATCAGAAAGGCGGGGTGGGCAAGACCACCACAACGCTCGCGCTCGGCCGCGGCTTGGCTACGCAGGGCCACCGCGTGCTGTTGATCGATCTGGATCCGCATTCGTCGCTGACCCGCGCCTTCGGCGTGCCGCTGGATCCGCCGCCGCAGGGCGTGCTGGAACTGTTCGCCGCGCCACCGGCCGAGCTCTCCACCCTCGCCCACCACAGCGACATCCCGGGCTTGGACTACGTCTGCGCACAGGCCGCGCTGGCCACGCTGGAGCGCCGCAGCGCGAACCAGCCCGGCCTCGGCCTGGCCCTGCAGAATGCGTTGGGCCGCCATCAGGGACAGCACGATTACATCCTGCTCGACTGCGCGCCCACCCTGGGCCTGTTGATGATCAACGCACTGGCCGCAGCCGACCGCCTGATCATCCCGACCCAGGCCGAGCCGCTGGCCCTGCACGGCCTGGATGGCATGGTCCGCACCGGCGAAATGGTCGAGCGTTCGCGCCGCCGCCCGCTGCCGATGTCGATCCTGCCGACCCTGTTCGACCGCCGCACCCGCGCTGGCAACGAAACCGTCAAGCTGATGCAGGACAAGCACGGCCACCGCGTCTGGGAAGACGCGATCCCGGTCGACACCCGGATCTGCAACGCCGCCAGCCTCACCGTGCCACCGCAATCGGAGGACTACCCCGGGCGTGGCCTGGCCGCCTACCGCCGCGCCCTGGAATGGATCCTGGCCGACGATGCGCAGCAGATGGAGCGCGCGGCATGAACACCGCCGGTGTCCTGGACGACTACCTGGAGCAGCTGCTCGGCGACGCGATGCCGGCGCCGACAGAGGCGCCGGTGCCGGTCGCAGTGGCCGAGGTGGTGGATGCTGTCGCCGCAACCGAAGCCATCGAAGCAGGGGACGCCGGGTCTGCCACCGGCGACGTGGGCGTCACCGAAGCAGCTTCGGCGGCTGAATCAATTGCTGTCGCGCCGGGCTTCGACGACCTGCTCGATGAACTGCGCAACGATCCGCTGCTGAGCGGCGCGATGCCTGCCCCCGTGGACGAAGCCCGCCCCAGCTGGGACGACCTGCCGCCCGAGGTCGTCTACGAAATAGATCCCGTGGCCACAGGTGCCGACGCGCCCGCAACAGCCCCCGCCCCGGCACCGATCGCGGCGGTGCCAAGCGCCCGCGCACCGATCGCCCGGCCGATGCCCTCCATGACGCCGATGCCGCCGATGCCGGCCGCCACCAGCGTCCGCGCCGGCAGCCCTTCGCTGGCACAGAGCCGCCCCGGCAGCTGGGAGGAACTACAACGCCAGGCACGTGACCCGGCCTCCAGCCCGCGCGAGAACCGTCGCGCCAGCGAACGCACCTCCCGCTGGCTGCGCCTGCGCTGCGGCGCCCAGGCCTACGCGCTGGAACTGCTCAAGGTCCAGGAAGTGGTCCTGCCGGTGCCGTTGCTGCCGCTGCGCGGCACCTCGCCGGCAATGCTGGGCATCATGAACCTGCGCGGCCAGGTGGTGCCGGTGATGGACCTGGGCATCCACCTGGGCAGCAGCGCCGCCGGTAACGACGCCAATACCCGCATCGTGGTGCTGGAAGAGAACGGCGAGACCATGGGCCTGCGCGTCTCGGCCGTGGAGGATGTCGCCAACCTCACCGATTCGCAGATCGAGCCCCCCGATACCGCCCGCATCTGCCAGATCTCCAACGACCTCTTCCGAGGCGTGGCCCGCGGTGGCGCCCAGCCGATGATCCTGCTGGATGCGACGCAGCTGCTGAACTGACCGCCGGAACGGCTAAAGCTTCCCGGGTTATTGCCGTTATAGACCTCGGAACCGTTTGTCCGGAGCAATGATGAGCACTGTGGCCCTGGGTGATGATCTCGGCATCGAGACCAGCACCGAGCTGAAAACACGTTTGGCCCCCCTGGTGGATCAGGCCGGCGATCTGACGCTGGATGCCAGCCAGGTCGGCCGTATCCATACCGCCTCGGTGCAGGTGCTGTGCGCATTCGTCGAGGCCCGCCGCAAGGCCGGGCATCCCACCGGATTCCACGGTTGCACCGCAACCTTCCGTGATGCCGCGCGTCTGCTCGGCGTCACCCAGGCCCTCGGCCTGGATGCACCCCATGACAACCTGAAATCTGTGGAGAACGCTGCATGAGCGCACGTATCTTGGTGGTGGACGATTCGGCGTCGATGCGCCAGATGGTCTCTTTCGCCCTCACCTCGGCCGGCTTTTCCGTCGAGGAAGCCGAAGACGGCGCGGTCGCCCTCGGTCGTGCCAAGGGCCAACGCTTCAACGCGGTGGTCACCGACGTCAACATGCCCAACATGGATGGCATCGCGCTGATCCGTGAGCTGCGCCAGCTGCCGGACTACAAGTTCACGCCGATGCTGATGCTGACCACCGAATCGGCCGCGGACAAGAAGTCCGAAGGCAAGGCCGCCGGCGCGACCGGCTGGCTGGTCAAGCCGTTCAACCCGGAACAGCTGGTCGCCACCGTCCAGAAAGTCCTGGGCTGATCCCGCTTCACCCTTCCCTCCCCTCGCACCTGGACACCCCGCACCATGAGCATGGATCTGCAACGTTTCCACGCCACCTTCTTCGAAGAAAGCCGCGAGGGGCTGGATGCGATGGAAGCTGGCCTGCTGGCGCTCGAATCGGGCCAGCAGGACCCGGAGATCATCAACTCGGTGTTCCGTGCCGCGCATTCGATCAAGGGCGGCGCCGGCACCTTCGGCTTCGACGCGATCGCCGCGTTGACCCACGTACTGGAAACGCTGCTGGACGAACTGCGTGCCGGCAAGCGGGCGCTGGAGCCGGCCGCGGTTGATGCGATGCTGGCGTCGGTGGACGTGCTGCGCGCCCTGCTGCGCGAAGCCGAACACGGCCAGGCCGCAGATCCGCACGCGGTCGCTGAGGTCAAGGCGCGCCTGGAAGCGGTGCTGTCCGGCCAGGCCGCTGCTGCGGCACCGGTCGCCGCCGCCAAGGTCGATGACACCCCGGAGGCGTGGCAGATCGGTTTCGTGCCGGCGCCGTCGCTGTTCATGAGCGGCAACGACCCGCTGCGCATCATCCGCGAGCTCGAGCACCTGGGCTCGCTGCAGGTCGCCGCACGCCTGGATCGCCTGCCCGGCTTCGACCAGCTCGACCCGCTCGAAGCGCACCTGGCGTGGGACCTCGGCCTGGTCGGCAAGGTACCGCGCAGCAAGATCGAAGATACCTTCGCCTGGGTCGTGGACGACTGCGAACTGGACATCCGTCCGGCCGCACCGCCGAGCCTGGCCACCAGCGCGCCGGTCGAGGCCAAACCCGCCGTCGTCGCCCCCGCGGCTGCGGCCGCACCGCCCGCCGCCGCTCATGAAGCCGAGACCTCGATCCGCGTCAGCGTGGACAAGGTCGATGCGCTGATCAATCTGGTCGGCGAACTGGTCATCACCCAGGCCATGCTCAAGCAGGTCTCGCACGCGCTGGATCCGGCGCAGGCCGAGCAGCTGCTGACCGGCCTGGATCTGCTGGAACGCAATACACGCGATCTGCAGGAAGCGGTCATCGGCGTGCGCATGCTGCCGGTGGACGCGGTGTTCCGCCGCTTCCCGCGCCTGGTCCGCGATCTGTCCTCGCGCCTGGGCAAGCACGTGCGCCTGCGCACCATCGGCGAAGGCACCGAGCTGGACAAGGGCCTGATCGAGAAGATCGCCGATCCGCTCGTGCACCTGGTCCGCAACTCGATCGACCACGGCCTGGAGATGCCGGACGTGCGTCGCGAAGCGGGCAAGGACGAAACCGGTACGATCACCTTGGCGGCCTCGCATCAGGGCGGCCACATCGTGATCGAAGTCAGCGATGACGGCCGTGGCCTGAACCGCGACAAGATCCTGTCCAAGGCGCTCGAACGCGGCCTGAGCGTGCCGGACAACCCCACCGACGCGCAGGTCTGGGATCTCATCTTCCAGCCGGGCTTCTCCACCGCTGACGCCGTCACGGATCTGTCCGGTCGTGGCGTCGGCATGGATGTGGTCCGCCGCAACATCCAGGCGCTGGGTGGCGAAGTACAGCTGGAAAGCCAGGCCGGCAACGGCACCCGCGTGCTGATCCGCCTGCCGCTGACGTTGGCGATCCTGGATGGCATGACCGTCTCGGTGGCCGGCGAAACGTTGATCCTGCCCCTGGCCTATGTGCTCGAAGCCCTGCAGCCGCAGGCCGACGATGTGCGCACCATGGCTGGCGAAGGCCGGGTGCTGCGGGTGCGTGGCGAATACCTGCCGATCCTCTCGCTCAGCGAGTACTACGGCTACGGTGGCCGTGCCATGGACGATCCGCTGGTGGTGGTCGTCGAGGGCGACGGCCAGAAGATCGCGCTGGAAGTAGACGAACTGGTCGGACAGCAGCAGGTCGTGGTCAAGAACATCGAGAACAACTACCGCCGTATCAGCGGGGTTTCCGGTGCGACCATCCTCGGCGACGGCCGGGTCGCGCTGATCGTCGACATCGGCGGCCTGGTGCGGTCGCTCAAGGTGCCACAGGCCGCATAACGCGCCTACAGCATGCTGTCCCCGACGCCGCCGCTCCCCCGGGAGCGGCGGCGTTCGTTTGTGGGCGTGCGTGGGCGTCGGTGATCACGGTGCGCGGAACTGTGAACTCCATCAGCGGACGATGGCAGCGAGCATCCCCTCCCACCGTCCGCTTGCGTACGGACGAGCCCGCTCAAACCCTTGCAACAGCAACCATCGCCGCCCGCTGAACCGTGATGGCAAACGTGAAAAAAATGTGACGCAGCACTATCAAGTTGCGGTCGATCAGCGCCGCTATCCGAAGTAGCGACCACGGCAACCGTCGCGCTCCTCCGCTCCACTCTCTCCCATCCCCGCTGATTCCGCCCAGCACCCCACGGCTGTGCGTCACTGCCCTGCCCGGAGTTCCAATCATGAAGTGGTTCCACGACCTGCCCATCGCCCGCAAGCTGGCGGTAGGCTTCACCCTCACCACGTTGATGACACTGGCCCTGGGCAGCTTCGCCCTGCTCCGCCTGGGCGAAGCCAACGCCCAGCTGCGCGCGATGAGCACCAACGACATTCCCTCCGTGCAGCACCTGGGCGAAGTGCGTGCGCAGCTCGGCGAGTTCCGCACCTACGAAATGGCCCAGCTGACCGTGCTGGACAAGCCGGAGTCGGTCGCCGACTACGACAAGCGCATGGCCGACACCGGCAAGATCGTCAACGCCGAGCTGGCCGCCTACGCGCTGCTGCCGGCCGGCGACAAGGAACGTCAGTTGTACGAAGTGGTTGCCGCCCGCACCGCCGATTACTTCAAGGCCAACGGCCTGATCAAGGATGCCATCGCCGCCGGCGACGGCGTCACTGCCCAGCAGATTTCCGATGAACAATCGCGCCCGGCGCGCCGTGCGCTGTTCGCCGCGCTCAAGGACCTGGGTGAGTTCAGCAACGGCGTGATGGCCAGCCGCATCGAGAGCGCCAACGCCACGCACCAGAACAGCGTTTACGCGATCATCGGCTGCATCGTGCTGCTGTCGCTGCTGGCTGCCGTGATGGGCGTCGTGATCTCGCGCGCCATCACCCGCCCGCTCGGCCAGGCCGTGCACGCCATCCAGTCGGTCGCCCGTGGCGATCTGTCGGTCAACATCCAGGCCACCAGCAAGGATGAAGCCGGCAAGATGCTGACCGCCACCCGCGACATGACCGTGATGCTGCGCCGCTTCTCCGAGCAGACCCAGCAGATGGTGGAAATGCACGCCGGCCCGGACATCAGCCACCGTATTCCGGAAGATTTTCCGGGCGTGTATGGCCAGCTGGCCGTTGGCATCAACACGGTGATCTTCGAGCACCTGGATTCAATCAAGGACGCGATCAACGTCCTGAACCAGTACGCCGCCGGCGACCTCTCGCCGAACGCCCGCCGCCTGCCCGGCACCCGCGCGATCCTGCACGAATCAATGGATGCGGCCAAGGCGAGCCTGCTGGCGATCAACACCCAAATCCAGTCGCTGGCCCAGGCCGCTGCTGCAGGTGACTTCACCCAGCGTGGCGATGCGACGCGCTTCGACCACGACTTCCGGGTCATGATCGAGCACCTCAACACGATGATGCAGGTCGCCGACGGCAATCTGTCCCAGCTCTCGCACCTGCTGCAGTCCATCGCCAACGGCGACCTCACCGCGCGCATGCAGGGCGAGTTCCACGGCGTGTTCGCCTCGATGCGCGACGACGCCAACACCACCGTCGCCCAGCTGACCCAGATCGTCGGCCGCATCCAGCAGGCGTCCTCCAGCATCAGCACCGCGGCCGGCGAGATCGCCTCGGGCAACAACGATCTGTCGCGCCGTACCGAGCAGCAGGCCGCCAATCTGGAAGAAACCGCGGCTTCGATGGAGGAACTGACCTCCACCGTGCGCCAGAACGCCGAACACGCCCGTCAGGCCAACCAGCTTGCCATCGGCGCGCACTCGGTCGCGTCGCAGGGCGGTGATGTGGTGGGCCGCGTGGTCAGCACCATGCACGAGATCGACGCCTCCTCGCGCCGCATCGCCGACATCATCACCGTGATCGACGGCATCGCCTTCCAGACCAACATCCTGGCGCTGAACGCCGCGGTGGAAGCCGCCCGTGCCGGTGAGCAGGGTCGTGGGTTCGCGGTCGTCGCCTCCGAAGTGCGCACCCTGGCCCAGCGCTCGGCCGGCGCGGCCAAGGAGATCAAGGGCCTGATCGACGAATCGGTCGGCAAGGTCGCCGAAGGCTCGCAACTGGTCAACCAGGCCGGCGCTACCATGGGTGAGATCGTCGCCTCGGTGCAGCGCGTGACCGACATCATGGCCGAGATCTCCGCGGCCTCGCAGGAGCAGTCCGCCGGCATCGAGCAGGTCAACCAGACCGTGGTGCAGATGGATGAGACCACCCAGCAGAACGCCGCGCTGGTGGAAGAAGCCACCGCCGCCGCCCGTGCCATGGAAGAACAGGCCGGCCATCTGACCGATGCGGTCGCGCTGTTCAAGCTGGAGGGCCAGGCGCACGCAGCACCCGCAGCCGTCATCCGCGCACCCGCCCCGCCGCGCGCTGCGGCACCGGCCAAGCCGCGCAGCGTGGTGGCCGCGCCCCGCCGTGTCATGAGCCGTGAACCGGCCCTGGCCAACGATACCGAGTGGCAGGAATTCTGATCGCGTTCGGCACGTGATCGATCGACCTTCGACACCCCGCTCCGGCGGGGTGTCGTCGTTTCGCCGGTGCCATGCCACGCCACAGCCGCACAATTCCCCTACATAAATGTGAACTACTGCCGATAAACGGACTGAGCCCCGGCATCTACGCATGCCAGCACCCGCCCAACTCAGCAGATTCCATGTCCGAAGGCAGCCTCGACGCACACGACCGATCCCATGCCGCGCACGACGACGGCACGGATGACAGGTACCTGGTCCGCAATCCCCGCCAGATCCGGCAGTTGCTGCAGGCGCTGATCGACCAGCGTTCGTTGATCAACGCCCATCTGGGCGGCCGCGATCAATCCTTCCCCACCGCGGTGCTGGAACTGGACGAAGACGACGATTGGCTGCTGCTGGACGGCAGCCCGTCCGAGCCCGCCAACCGCGCCGCCGAAGACGCCGGCCACCTGCTCTGCTTCGCCCAGCTGGACCGGGTGATGGTGCGCTTCCGCCTGGATGGCCTGGAACGCGTTCGCAACGAAGGGCATGTTGCTTTCCGCGTGCCCTTCCCCGACGAGCTGGTGCACCTGCAGCGCCGCGAACTGTACCGGCTGGAAACGCCGATCACCGATTCGCCCCACCTGCAGTTCCCGATCAACGAAGACCGCAGTGAGATCCTGCAGTTGCGCGTGGTGGACATCAGCGGCGGCGGCCTGGCCGTCACGGTGCCGGTGGACTGCAACGTATTCTCCCTGCAGAAACGCTACGCCGCCCAGCTCGACCTCCCCGACGGCAGCCCGCTGCATGTCTCGCTGATCGTCTGCAACCAGTTGGCGGTCAAGCTGCCCAACGGTGTCGAGATGAAGCGCATCGGCATGCGCTTCGACGACCTCCCGCGCGGTGGCGACAGCGCGATCCAGCGCTACATCTTCCGCATCGACCGGCAGCGCAGTGCGAGGAAGAATGGGGAGAGTTGATGGCTGCCTCAACTGCTCGGCGGTTTGATGCTGCGTGACTGGGTCGGCGCGGGTGGGTTGGCGGGACACGCCCCCACCCACACCAGCCCAGCCGCCGAACGCAGCACCGCCAACGCCGTTGCTCTCGCCAAGCACCCTAAAGTCGCCCCCGGCCAGGCCGATATCCAGCGTGACCCCCGGTTATTCGACCGCCACGCCCGACCCAGGACCCCTCGATGAACGACAAGAATACCAACGCCGCCAGCGACGGCGGCGAATACCTCAGCTTCACCCTCGGCGCCGAGCACTACGGCGTGGACATCCTCAAAGTCCAGGAAATCCGCGGCTACGACTCCGTCACCCGCGTCCCCGATGCCCCGGACTACATCAAAGGCGTCATCAACCTGCGCGGCACCATCGTCCCCGTCATCGACCTGCGCCTCAAGCTGCGCCTGGAAAATGCCACCTACGACGCCTTCACCGTCATGATCGTGCTCAACGTCGAAGACCGCGTCGTCGGCATCGTCGTCGACAGCGTCTCCGACGTCATCCCGCTGGCTGCCGATCAGATCCGCCCGACGCCCGAGTTCGGCGCCGCCGTCGATACCCGCTTCATCTCCGGCATCGGCACCCAGGACGATCGCATGCTGATCCTGCTGGATATCGAAACCCTGCTCGACAGCGCCGACATGGGCCAGGCCCCGGTCATCGACGACGTCGCAGCCTGAGACATACGTCACAGAACAAAGCGCTGTCTGCGCCCGGTACGTACCGTGGCGGCCGCTGACGAAAAAACGTGCTTCAGTTCCGCCCGGACCGGCCGATAGCTGGTTTCAGAACCCGGCTGCACTGGATCGCCCATGGCCGGGCCAACTGCCCATATCCCCGGAGAATCTTCCCGATGAAGTCCCTGCTTGCCCTGTTCTCGGTCGCCGTGATCGCCTCTTCCACCTCTACTGCATTCGCCCAGTCCGGTGAAATGATTCCGCCGGAAATGGCCCCGCGCTCGGTCGGCAAGGACGGCATGGTCTGCGGCAAGGTCGAAAAGGCCCGGTACGCCGAAGGCTCTGAAGGCCAGCCGACCTTCCTGTACATGGGCGGCGCTTTCCCGCGCCACACCTTCTCGGCCCGCATCGCCGGCGCCAACCGCGACAAGTTCAGCTTCCCGCTGGAATCGCTGGAAGGCAAGACCGTCTGCGTGATCGGCAAGATCGCCCGCGATGCCTCGCGCGCTGAAATCGAAGTCAGCTCGCCGGCCGGCCTGAAGCTGGCCAACATCAAGTAATTCCCCGTACGCCCTGCCACGCCGGCCCAGGCCGGCGTGGTCGCTGCAACCGGCCCCGACGGCCGGACGCGTTTGCCACTGGAGACCGCACCTGCCATGCCGTGGATCAACAACCTCAAACTGATGCCCAAGTTGATGCTGACTTTCGGCGTCCTCCTGCTGGTAATGCTGCTGCAGGGCATCGTGGCCTATCGTGGCCTGCACTCACTCAACAACGTCACCACCGAACTGGCCGGACCCCGGATGGACAGCATCCGCATGGCCGGCGAGCTGCGTGGCATGGTCGGCGAGTACCGCAACTCCGCTTACCAGGGCCTCATCCGCGCCAGCGATGACGTCAAGGCCGAAGCCAAGTCCCGCGCGGCGGAGCTTCGCACCCAGATCGATGCCTCGATCAAAAAATACCCCGCGCTGATCGACAATCCGCAGCAGAAGAAGCTGTTTGACACCTTCGCCAAGGATTGGACGGACTCGCTGGCGTCCTACGACGCCGTCACCGAAATGCTCGAGCTGGACCTGCCCGACGATGCCGTGGACACCTTTGTCGGTGAAACCCGCGCCAAGCATCGCAAGGCCTCGGCCGCGCTCGAAGCGCTGATCGCCGAAGACAACCGCCTCTCGCGCGCCTCCCGCGAAGAAGCCGAATCCACTTATGCCGCCTCGGCCACGCTGACCGTCATCACCCTGCTCGGCGGCGCCGCCCTGGGCCTGGTGCTGGTGTATCTGTTTGCCCGTTCACTGGTGGGCAGCATGCGCGGCGCCGTCTCGGTCGCCAACGATGTGGCCAGCGGCAAGCTGGACGGCCATATCGATGTCAGCCGCAAGGATGAAGTCGGCGATCTGCTGCAGGCCATGCAGCGCATGCAGCGCGATCTGCGCGAGCGTACCGAAACCGACCAGGCCATCGCCCGCGAGAACCTGCGCATCCGGACTGCGCTGGATTACAGCTCCACTGGCGTCTACCTGACCGATGCGCACCACACCATCGTGTACAGCAACCGCGCCCTGCAGCAGACCCTGAGCCAGTACGAAGCCGACATCCGCAAGGACCTGCCGGACTTCGACGCCGCCGCCTCGCTGATCGGCAAGTCGGCCGCCGCGCTGGAGCACGGCAGCGAAATGGATCCCAAGACCCTGGCCCAGCTGCAGCAGCACGGCGTCAGCCGCCGCCCGATGCAGTTCGGCGAAGCCCAGTTCGCCCAGGTCATCTCCTCGATCGCCAACGAACAGGGTGAGACCGTCGGCCACGTCATCGAATGGCGCGACCGCACTCCGGAAGCCCTGGTGGAAGCCGAAGTGGCCCGCGTGATCGCCCAGGCCGCAGCCGGCGACCTCTCCGGCCGCATCGACAGCGATGGCAAGGAAGGCTTCTTCCTGCAGCTGGCCCAGCAGCTCAACGGCCTGCTGGATGCCAACTCGGCCAGCATCGAACAGGTCTCCAACCTGCTCGCCGCGCTGTCCCAGGGCGACCTGACCGTGCGTATGCACGGCGACTTCCAGGGCGTGTTCGCCAGGATGCGCGACGACGCCAACGCCACCGCCGAGCAGCTCAGCGGCATCGTCACCCGGATCAAGCACTCCAGCCAGCAGATCAACTCGGCCGCCAGCGAGATCGCCACCGGCAACAGTGACCTGTCGCGCCGTACCGAACAGCAGGCCGCCAACCTGGAAGAAACCGCGGCCTCGATGGAGGAACTGACGTCCACCGTGCGCCAGAACGCCGAGCATGCCCGCCAGGCCAATCAGCTCGCCATCGGTGCGCACACCGTGGCCTCGCAGGGCGGTGACGTGGTCGGCCAGGTCGTCACGACCATGAGCGCGATCCAGACCTCGTCCAAGAAGATCGCCGAGATCATCTCGGTCATCGACGGCATCGCCTTCCAGACCAACATCCTCGCGTTGAACGCGGCCGTCGAAGCGGCACGCGCCGGTGAACAGGGGCGCGGCTTCGCGGTCGTGGCCTCCGAAGTACGCACCCTGGCCCAGCGTTCGGCCGGTGCGGCCAAGGAGATCAAGGGCCTGATCGACGACTCCGTCGGCAAGGTCAATGATGGCTCGGCGCTGGTGCAGAAGGCGGGCGCCACCATGGGCGAGATCGTCGCCTCGGTGCAGCGCGTGACCGACATCATGGCCGAGATCTCCGCGGCCTCGCAGGAGCAGTCCGCCGGCATCGAGCAGGTCAACCAGACCGTGGTGCAGATGGATGAGACCACCCAGCAGAACGCCGCGCTGGTGGAAGAAGCCACCGCCGCCGCCCGTGCGATGGAAGAACAGGCCGGCCATCTGACCGATGCGGTGTCGATCTTCAAGCTGGACGAGCATGAGCTCGCACCCGCTCCGGTCGTGGCAGCCCCGCCGCGCGCCGTCCGCGCGCCGCTGGCGCAGGCTGCAGTGCGTCGCCCGGCCTCGCGCCCGGTGGCCACCGAACTGGCCGACGGCGACTGGCAGGAGTTCTAAGCCGCCCTGCGGCGTGTTGTGAATGACAGGCCCCGGTGCTTCGGCACCGGGGTTTTTTGTTGGCCGGCTGAATGGCCGATAGGCAACGCACTCAATACTCGCCGGATCCGGCCGATAACAGCATTGCCCGACACGTCGTCGCGGCCAGCCAGGATGGTGATCGCCACCGCGTGCTCCTGGCATCGCCACGTGCTTTTGCCCGCTCAGATGCCCTGCCCATGAATCTATTCCGCCGCTGGAACCCGTATTTCTCCAACCTGTCCGTCAGGCGCAAGCTCAACCTGCTGACCGTGCTGATCGCCCTGGGTGTCATCGCCCTGTCGGTGGTCGCTGCGCGCATGCAGTACCTGGATCTGACCGACACCCGCAAGGACAGCCTGAAGACCCAGGTCGAGCTCACTTACGGCATCCTGGAGCACTACCACCGGCTGGCGGACAGCGGTGAACTGACCGAAGCCGCGGCCAAGCAGGCCGCGCTGACGGCGCTGGAAAGCATGCGTGCCGACGGCGACACCTACTACTTCAACGTGTACGACACGAACTACCGCATGCTCATGCATCCGTTCCGCAAGGAGCTGATCGGGCAGGACATGAAGGACTACCGCACCGATGACGGGGTGCGCGTGTACTACGACCAGATCGGCATGGCCCGCCTCGGCGGCGGCTTCGTCTCCTACCAGTGGGCCAAGCCGGGCACCGAGAAGGTGGTGGAGAAAGTCGCCTATGCCGGCATGTACGCACCATGGAACTGGGTGATCAGCAGCGGCGTCTACATGGACGATGTGCAGCAGCAGGCATTGGTGTTCACCGCCATCATGGCGGCGACCGGCGGCGGCGTGGTGCTGATCGTGCTGGCGCTGAGCTGGCTGATCGGCAACCGCATCACCCTGCCCCTGCGCCAGGCCACCCATGTGGCCGAGAGCATCGCCCGCGGCAAGCTGGACAGCCGCATCGGCGAGCAGGCCCATGACGAACCCGGCCGCCTGCTGGAAAGCATGGCGCGCATGCAGGAACAGCTGCACGCGGTGATCAGCGGCCAGCGCGAGATGGCCAGCCGCCATGACGCCGGCAACACCGGCTACCGCATGGACGAAACCGCCTTCCCCGGCGAGTACGGCCTGATGGTGCACGAGACCAACACCCTGGTCGGCGCGCACGTGCAGACCATGGACGAAGTACTGGCGGTGGTGCAGCGTTACGCACAGGGCGACCTCAGCGCGGATATCGCGCGCTACCCGGGGGAGAAGGCCGCCATCACCAGCACCGTCGATGCGGTCAAGCAGAACCTGGGCAGCATCAATGGCGAGATCCAGCGCCTGGCTGCGGCCGCCGCCGCCGGCGATTTCAGCCAGCGGGGCGATGCCGCCCGCTTCGATCACGATTTCCGCCGGATGATCGGTCACCTCAACGCGATGATGCAGGTCAGCGATGAGAACCTGGGCAAGCTCTCGCAGTTGTTGTCGGCCATTGCCGAAGGCGATCTGACCGCGCGCATGCACGGCGATTTCCAGGGCGTCTTCGCCACCATGCGTGACGATGCCAACGCCACCGTTGCGCAGCTGACCCAGATCGTCGGCCAGATCCAGGAGGCCGCCGGCAGCATCAACCTGGCCGCCGGTGAAATCGCCACCGGCAACAGCGATCTGTCGCGCCGCACCGAGCAGCAGGCCGCCAACCTGGAAGAGACCGCCGCCTCGATGGAGGAACTCACCTCCACGGTGCGCCAGAACGCCGAACATGCCCGCCAGGCCAACCAGCTGGCAATCGGCGCACACACGGTGGCCTCCCAGGGCGGGAACGTCGTTGGCGAAGTGGTGACCACCATGGCCGCGATCCAGACCTCCTCCAGGAAGATCGCCGAGATCATCTCGGTCATCGACGGCATCGCCTTCCAGACCAATATCCTGGCGCTGAACGCCGCGGTGGAAGCCGCGCGTGCCGGCGAGCAGGGCCGCGGCTTTGCGGTGGTCGCCTCAGAGGTTCGCACGCTTGCCCAGCGCTCGGCCGGCGCGGCCAAGGAGATCAAGGGCCTGATCGACGACTCCGTCGGCAAGGTCGCCGAGGGCTCCCAGCTGGTCAACCAGGCCGGTGCCACCATGGGCGAGATCGTGGCCTCGGTGCAGCGCGTGACCGACATCATGGCCGAGATTTCCGCTGCCTCGCAGGAACAGTCCGCCGGCATCGACCAGGTCAACCAGACCGTGGTGCAGATGGACGAGACCACCCAGCAGAACGCCGCCCTGGTGGAAGAAGCCACTGCCGCCGCACGCGCGATGGAAGAACAGGCCACCCAGCTGGCGGATGCGGTGGCGATCTTCCGGCTGGACAATCAGGTCGCCCAGGCGGTCAGTGCCGTGACCGCCCGTGCGGTTGCCGAGCTGGCCCCGATGCGCCGCCCCAGCCGCCCGGTACCGCCGGCACCGCCTGCCGCCGCCCCGGTGCGCACCCCGCGCAGCACGCCGGCCGATGACGGCAACTGGCAAGCATTCTGAGTTCCCGCGGCGATCCCGCGATCACCGCACCCCCTTCCCCTGCGAGTCCGCCCGTGTCCACGCCCCCCGCCAACGCCGCTTCACCGAACGCTCGCGAATTCGAGTTCGCCGACCGTGACTTCCGCCGCGTCTGCGAGCTGATCTACCAGCGCGTCGGCATCTCGCTGGCGCCGGCCAAGCGCGACATGGTCTATGGACGGCTGTCGCGGCGGCTGCGTGCGCTCGGCATGCGCAGCTTCAGCGACTACCTGGACCAGCTCGAAGCCCACGGCGGTGACGAATGGCAGGCGTTCACCAACGCGCTGACCACCAACCTCACCGCGTTCTTCCGCGAACCGCACCACTTCGAGAAGCTCACCGAGGAACTGCGCCTTCGCGCCGGCCATGGCACGCTGCAGCTGTGGTCATGCGCGGCTTCGACCGGCGAAGAGCCCTACTCGATGGCCATCACGGCCTGCGAGACCTTTGGCACGCTCAAACCGCCGGTACGCATCCTGGCGACCGACGTGGACACCCAGGTGTTGGCCACCGCCAGCCGCGGCGTGTACGCGATCGACCGCGTCGCCGGGCTGGATCCGGCCCTCCGAAAGCGCTACTTCCAGCGCGGTACCGGGCCCAACGAAGGCCATTGCCGGGTCAATCCGGCCCTGCGTGACCTCATCGACTACCGCCCGCTCAACCTGCTCGCCAACCGTTACGACGTCGGCGGCCCGTTCGATGCCCTGTTCTGCCGCAACGTGATGATCTATTTCGATAAACCGACCCAGCGCGGGATCCTCTCGCGTCTCATCCAGCACATGGGCGATGACGGCCTGCTCTATACCGGCCACTCGGAGAACTACCTGCACGCCGCCGACCTGATCCAGCCCTGCGGCCGCACGCTGTACAAACGCGCGCCGGGAGCACCGGTATGAGTCTGCCGATCCGTAACGACGAGGTGATGCGCTATTTCGACAGCCGCTTCCAGGTGACCGCCGCCAAGCTGCTGCCGACCCAGTACCTGGCCGTGGATGACAACACCGCACTGACCACCACGCTGGGCTCCTGCGTGGCCGCCTGCCTGCGCGATCCAGTGCTCAAGATCGGCGGCATGAACCACTTCCTGCTGCCCGAGGGCAACGTCGGTGATGGCGCGCCCGCGCGTTACGGCAGCTACGCGATGGAACTGCTGATCAACGATCTGCTCAAGCGCGGCGCACACCGCAAGCGGCTGGAGGCCAAGGTGTTCGGCGGGGCCAACGTGCTCAAGGGCTTCACCAGCAACCCGGTCGGCACCCGCAACGCCGAGTTCGTGCGCCAGTACCTGCAGGCCGAGCACATTCCAATCATCGCCGAGGACCTGTGCGGCATCCATCCACGCAAGGTGTGGTTCTTCGCCGATACCGGCCGCGTGGTCGTGCAGCGCCTGCCGCACGCGCATGAAGCCGAAGTGGCCGCGACCGAATCGGCCGTGCGCGCCCGCCTGTCCAAGGCCCCGGTCACCGGCGGCGTGGAGCTGTTCGAATGACCCACGGTGTGCCCTGCAAAGTGCTGATCGTCGACGACTCGGCGGTCGTCCGCCAGATGCTGAGCGAGATCCTCGCCAGCGATCCCGGCATCGAGGTCGTCGGCACCGCTGCCGACCCCCTGCTGGCGCGCGAGAAGATCAAGCGCCTGGCGCCGGACGTGATCACCCTGGACGTGGAAATGCCACGGATGGATGGCCTGGCCTTCCTGGAAAACCTGATGCGCCTGCATCCGCTGCCGGTGGTGATGATCTCCTCGCTGACCGAGCGTGGCGCTGACACCACGCTGCAGGCATTGGCGCTGGGCGCCGTGGACTTCGTGTCCAAGCCCAAGCTGGATGTCGCCCGTGGCCTGCAGGGCTACGCCGACGAGATCATCGCCAAGGTCAAGATGGCCGCACGCTCGCGCGTGCGCCCGCTGTCCCGGCCCAATCCGCCGCGGATCACCCTGGGTGCCGTGGCGCCGGTGGCGACACCGCGCTCCATCCAGTTCCGCACCACCGACCGCCTGATCGCGATCGGCGCCTCCGCCGGGGGCACCGAGGCCCTGCGCGTGGTGCTGGAAGGCCTGCCTGCCGATGCCCCGGCCGTGGTGATGACCCAGCACCTGCCGGCGCAGTTCAGCACCCCGTTCGCCGAGCGCCTGGACCGCCATTCTGCAATGTCCGTGCGCGAAGCCAGCGACGGCGAAGCGGTCCTGCCCGGCCACGCCTACCTGCCGCCCGGTGGCAAGCACCTGCGCGTGATCCGCGACGGCGCCCGCTGGCGCTGCCGGATCGACGACGGCCCGCCGATCAACCGGCACAAGCCGGCGGTCGATGTCCTGTTCCGCTCGGTGGCCGAAAGCGCCGGCGCCAACGCGATCGGCGCGATCCTGACCGGCATGGGCGACGACGGTGCCCGCGGCTTGCTGGATCTTCGCAACGCCGGCGCCCCCACCCTCGTGCAGGATGAAGCCACCAGCGTGGTCTGGGGCATGCCGGGCAGCGCGGTGAGGATCGGCGCCGCGGAAGAAATGGTGCCGCTGGAGCGGATTGCGGAGCGGTTGATGGCGTTGGCGCGGGGTTGACGTGGAACAGCGTCGCGTTGAAGCTCCACGCGCGCTCTGCCCCGTCATCCCTCACATCACCGACCTGGATGGATAACCAGGCGTAGTCTGATTCCCAAGGAGCTTCACCATGGCATTACGCCTACACCACTTTCGCAACCTGATCTGTTCAACCTTCCTGCTGCCGCTCCCGGTCGTCGCCAGCGACAACCGCGATGCAGCTCCTTCGACGGCGCCATCGGCTGAATGGAGCTCGCATGTACAGATCAGCCCCGGGGCAGGAACCGTAGTCCATCGCGAACATCGCCCGGACGTAGTGCTGCGCGTCGTCAACCCATCCGATGGCGAGCGCATCAGCGCAACGGCAAAGAGCGGTCAGTTTGTCCGCCAGGTCTTCGGTGCCTCTTCGACGACACGTTTCGACAAGAACTACCTGAGCGGGACCAACGTTGATGCCGTGGCAAGCCCGGCAATAGAACATATGCCTGCGATGCTGGCGTCATGGCTTGATGGCTATTTCAGCGTCTTCCCCAACGCTGTTCCTTACGGCCGGGCGACCCTGCGGGTTGAAGCCAACGAATGGGCGCTGATCTATCAGGAGACGAAGCGGGGCGAACGACCCTACGAGCTCCGCCATTTCAGCATGCTGCGCCTGTTGCAGCCAGATGGCACGGCACATGAACTGCTGCGGTGTCACGATCAGGGCCGCAGTGCCACCATGGAACAGTGGCAGGCCGATGACTATGCTCGTCTGCGCGCCGCGTCACGCGAGTTGGCCGCTGCCTGTGTGCAGCAGTTCGTCGCCAAGATACCGCTGTACTTTCCCCAGCCGCCGGTTGCTGCACAGTTGCCAGCGGCCGATGGCAGCAGCGTCGGAACTGCACGTGTGCGCGTGCTCAGCCAAGCCACCCAGCGCGTGACCATGCTTACCAACGCCCGTTGCATGAGTGATCACGGCGCGACCTTCAACGACCCGCGCTGGAACGTCTCGCGCACAGAACCCGCTGGGGACCCGGACGCGCAGAACCTCAGCCTTGGCATCCCCGAAACCGAGACGCTGCGCAGCGTGAAGCATCCCAAGTATCGCGAGTACGCGGTGGAGGCTGGGCAGCCACTGATCTTTGATGCTGCAATGAGACTGAGCGGCTACTTCTGCTCAGGACACCTTGCTTCGCAGTTCGTGCCGAAGTCCGGAGAAGACTACGAGGTGGTGATGAACACCGCAGGCAGGGCGTGCAAGCTGAGCATCCATCGGGTGGACGCCGATGGCAGCCGGTTGCCGGTAGCGGCCCGGCAAGCGCCGCTAGTCTGCACCCGACCGGATGCCGACTACGATGCGATTGCCCGCAGCCAGAAGCCCCCGCTGTAAATATGGCGTCGCCGCGCAACCTTTGGGTCAGCGTTGAGTGGAGTGACGCCATGGCTGAGCATTGAATGCGCTTCGGCATTGATCACCCGCGGTCTTCTGCTCGAAGAAGATTGGCTCACGTTGATGTCGCGCGGTCAGTTCGTGTTCTTACAAAAACACCCGGCTCGCGCCGGGTGTTTTCGTCTTTCATCCACCGATCAACGATCGATGGCCATCGGAGCCGGGCACCGCTCGGCGCCCGGATCAGGCAGCAACCGTACCGGCCACTTCCTGGTAGTCCTCGATCTGGTCGAAGTTCATGTAGCGGTAGATGTCCTTGCTGCTGGCATCCAGCACGCCGATGTCGGCCATGTACTCTTCCTTGGTCGGGATGCGACCCAGACGCGAGCAGATCGCGGCCAGTTCGGCCGAACCCAGGTACACGTTGGAGTTGCGGCCCAGACGGTTGGGGAAGTTGCGGGTCGAGGTCGAGAAGACCGTCGCGCCCTCGCGCACCTGCGCCTGGTTGCCCATGCACAGCGAGCAGCCCGGCATTTCCATGCGTGCGCCGGCGGTGCCGAAGGTGCCGTAATGGCCTTCCTTGGTCAGCTCCGAGGCATCCATCTTGGTCGGCGGGGCCACCCACAGCTTGGTCGGGATGTCGCGCTTGCCTTCCAGCAGCTTGGCGGCCGCGCGGAAGTGACCGATGTTGGTCATGCACGAACCGATGAACACTTCGTCGATCGCCGCACCGGCCACGTCGGACAGCGTCTTCACGTCATCCGGGTCGTTCGGGCAGGCCACGATCGGCTCGTGGATGTCGGCCAGGTCGATCTCGATGACGGCGGCATACTCGGCGTCGGCATCCGGGGCCAGCAGCTCCGGGTTGGCCAGCCAGGCTTCCATCTTCTCGATGCGGCGCGCCAGCGAACGGGCGTCCTGGTAACCCTCGGCGATCATCCACTTCAGCAGCGTGATGTTGCTGGTGAGGTACTCGATGATCGGCTCCTTGTTCAGGTGCACCGAGCAACCGGCGGCCGAACGTTCGGCCGAGGCATCGGACAGTTCGAACGCCTGCTCGACCTTCAGCTCCGGCAGACCTTCGATTTCCAGGATGCGGCCGGAGAAGATGTTCTTCTTGCCGGCCTTGGCCACGGTCAGCAGACCGGACTTGATCGCGTACAGCGGGATCGCGTTGACCAGGTCACGCAGGGTCACGCCCGGCTGCATCTTGCCCTTGAAGCGGACCAGCACCGATTCGGGCATGTCCAGCGGCATCACGCCGGTGGCGGCCGCGAAGGCCACCAGGCCCGAGCCGGCCGGGAACGAAATGCCCACCGGGAAACGGGTGTGCGAGTCGCCACCGGTGCCGACGGTGTCGGGCAGCAGCATGCGGTTGAGCCAGCTGTGGATCACGCCGTCGCCCGGGCGCAGCGAGATGCCGCCACGGGTGGAGATGAACTCGGGCAGCGTGTGGTGGGTCTTGACGTCCACCGGCTTCGGGTACGCTGCGGTGTGGCAGAACGACTGCATCACCAGGTCGGCCGAGAAGCCCAGGCAGGCCAGGTCCTTCAGCTCGTCACGGGTCATCGGGCCGGTGGTGTCCTGCGAGCCCACCGAGGTCATCTTCGGTTCGCAGTAGGTGCCCGGGCGCATGCCCTGGCCTTCCGGCAGGCCACAGGCGCGGCCGACCATCTTCTGCGCCAGCGAGAAGCCCTTGCCGGTATCCGGCGGGTCCATCGGCAGGCGGAACAGATCGGTCGGGGCCAGGCCCAGCGCTTCACGCGCCTTGGCGGTCAGGCCGCGGCCGATGATCAGCGGAATGCGGCCACCGGCGCGCACTTCGTCGAACAGCACGTCGGACTTCACCTTGAACTCGGCAATGACCGCGCCGTCCTTCAGGGCCTTGCCGTCGTACGGGCGCAGCTCGATCACATCGCCCATGTTCATCTGCGACACGTCGAGTTCGATCGGCAGCGCGCCGGCGTCTTCCATCGTGTTGTAGAAGATCGGCGCGATCTTCGAGCCCAGGCATACGCCGCCGAAGCGCTTGTTCGGAATGAACGGAATATCTTCGCCGGTGAACCACAGCACCGAGTTGGTGGCCGACTTGCGGCTGGAACCGGTACCGACCACGTCGCCCACGTAGGCGACCAGGTGGCCCTTGTCCTTCAGCGATTCGATGAATTTGACCGGGCCGCGCTTGCCGTCTTCTTCCGGCTCGATGCCATCACGCTTGTTCTTCAGCATCGCCAAGGCGTGCAGCGGGATGTCCGGGCGGGTGGTGGCGTCCGGGGCCGGCGACAGGTCGTCGGTGTTGGTTTCGCCGGTCACCTTGAGCACGGTGATGGTCAGGCTTTCCGGCACCTGCGGACGGCTGGTGAACCATTCGGCATCGGCCCAGCTCTGCAGCACGCCCTGGGCGTTCGCGTTGCCGGCCTTGGCCTTTTCCTGCACGTCGTGGAACGCATCGAACACCAGCAGGGTGTTCTTCAGCGCATCGGCGGCGATGGCACCCACGGCGCTGTCGTCCAGCAGCTGGACCAGCGGGGCGACGTTGTAACCGCCGAGCATGGTGCCCAGCAGTTCGGTGGCGCGCTCGCGCGTGATCAGCGGATTGACTTCGCTGCCCAGGGCGATCGCGGCCAGGTACGAGGCCTTGACCTTGGCCGCGTCATCGACGCCGGCCGGCACGCGGTGGGTCAGCAGTTCCAGCAGGAACTCGGCTTCGCCGGCGGGCGGGTTCTTCAGCAGCTCGATGACGTCGGCCGTCTGCTGGGCGCTCAGCGGCAGCGGCGGGATGCCAAGCGCGGCGCGCTCGGCTACGTGGTGGCGGTAGGCTTCCAACATGACAACTCCCGGGTGATTCTTTGAAAGAATGCGGTTTAAAAGTATGGGCTCAGGCGTGCGGCACGATCAGCTTCAGGCCCTTGAAGTAGTCGCGGTAAAACGTGTCGTTCCAGGTGATCAGGCCATCGCACTGCAGCAGTGCATGGGCCCCCACCATGAAGTCGTCCAGGCTGCGCCGGCCTTGGCCACGCTGCCGGTGGCGGCGCTGCATCTCGCCGGCGCGCAGGGCGGATTTCGCCTCCAGCGCGTTGAAATGGACCCCCATCTCCTCCAGGGCCTCAAGCACTTCGGCGCCGCCGCGCAGCGAGGCACACAGCTCGGCCAGGGTCGCGCCGCAGACCACCACGCGCCCGCCGACCAGGCTCTGCCGCAGGCAGGCCTCCACGGCATCGGCCTGCGGGCCGTTGCTGAGCAGTTCGATCAGCACCGGCGAATCGACGGCGATCATGGCGGGCTCACTCTTCGTCACGGACAGCCTTCACCGCGGCCTCGGACGATTCGAAGCCATCGAGTGCGAATTTGCCGCGGGCGCGCGAGATCGCATCGTCCACGCTCTTGCGCAGGATGATCCGGCCGCCTTCCAGCTCCACGGTCAACTGGGTGCCCTTGGTCAGCCCCAGGGCATCACGCACGGCCTTGGGCAGCGTGATCTGTCCGCGTTCAGCAACAGTGGCTTCCATGGGTAGGCCCTCTTCGGTATGTACGAATTATACATACCTGCGAGGGCATACCGCCAGCATCCAGGGCGATCGGGGCTCAAGCGCCCCCCTGCCCTGCGTTCAGAACACCAGCTGCAGGCGGGTGTTGAAGGTCGTGCCCTCGTCAGGACCGGTGTAAGCGCCACTGCGGTTGTCGGTCCGCCAACGGACCACATCCAGCATCACCCGGCTGTAGTCGTTCAGGTACCAGTTGCCGCCGACCGTCCAGGCCCGGCCGGTACCGCCGGTGGGGAGTTCTGCGTAATCGACATCCTCATAGCGCGCCTTCAGCTCGAAGGCGCCATGCCCGCCTGCGGTGACTGGCTCGGCGACCTTGACCTTGCCCCAGGTGCCGGCCTTGGCCGAGTACGACGGCCGCGCGCCGGAAACGAACCACCCTGCCCCGACCGCCCACGCCGCATGATCCAGATCATAGCGGCCCCGCGCATCCACGCCCCGCAGCGTGCGGGTACCCCATTCGCCGCTGGTCCAGAACGGCCCGAAGAAGCCTGCGGCTTCCAGTCCCCAGGCATTGCTGCGTTCGGCGCCGAGCAGCGTGCCCGGCGCAATCTTGATCTCGTCATTGAAGTGACCACTGATCGCAGATGAGCGCAGCACACCGGAGGCGCGCGCGGATATCTCCTCGTGGAACGCCCAGCCGGCCAGATGCACGGTCGCGTTCCTGCCCAACACTGGATTCCAGTGCACGCGCGTGGCCCAGGTCAGACTGTCATTGTCGCTGCCGCTGTTGTTGAGATCGTTGCCGGCCACCGAAACGCTGGCGTGCCATCCGTTGCCGTACACCCGCTCGGTCAGACCGACACCGAACAGGCCGCGTTGCGGCAGCATCAGTGTGCCGACCACGTTGCGGTCCTGGAACGGCGTGTTGGACGTACTGCTGGAGCCATCCAGACCGCGGTCATTGAGGCGATTGCCGATGGTCAGGTCAGCCGCCTGCCCGAACAGCGTGTGATCCACGCTGGCGTACACGGACTTCCACGCCACCGCGTTGTCGGCGAAATCACCTTCCACCACGTAGCCCAGAACGCCATGACGGCCCTCCGCGCCCAGGCGCACCGAACGGATTTCGGTGCCCGACAGGTTGCGCGCACCGTATCCGGATCCGGAGGTGCTGGATTGATCCACGAACAAGCGTCCGCGCGGGCGGAATGTGGATTCGCCATCGGCACTGCTGAATTCCGGTGCGCCCTTGGACCAGGATACCTTCGGCGCCTTGGACTGGGCCGTTTCGACGGCGGCGACGCGCTGCTCCAATGCCGGTGCAGCGGCCGGCGCAGCATTGCCCTCCACTGCACGCAACCGGGCTTCAAGCTGCTGGATCTGCAGCGCCTGCCGCTGGACCAGTTGGCTGAGTTCGGCCTGGCTCAGTGGCGCAGGGGCGGTGGAAGTCTGGGCGCCGGCATGGCCGCTGGCCAACAGCAGGCCGAGCGCCACCGACAGCGCTGCGCGGGGCAGCACATGGGACGTATGCATGAGGTCTCTCCGGCCAACCGGCACGCAGCCGGTGCTGGCCTGTTGCAGGGGTGCGGAAAAAACGTGGGACGTCGCAGCAGCAGCGGCGCCGGCCAGAAAGCCGGCGCCGCCGGGCGATCGGTCAGCTGGTGGCTGACTGCTGGGCGTTCGGGCGCCAGGTGATGAGACGGTTCTCGACCACGTCGAGCAACGCATCGATGACCAGCACGAACGCGGCCAGGATGATGATGCCGGCGAACACGCCGACCGCGTTGAAGTTGCCTTCGGCCTGTGCGATCAGGTAGCCCAGGCCCGCCGAGGCGCCCAGATACTCACCGATGATGGCGCCGACGACGGCAAAGCCTACCGAGGTACGCAACGAGGACAGAATCCAGCTCGCGGCGGCCGGGAAGTACACATGGCGCAGCAGATCGCTGCGGCCTGCACCGAGAATGCGGGCGTTGGCCAGCACGACCGGGTTCACTTCACGCACGCCCTGCATGGCGTTGAAGAAGGTGGTGAAGAACACCAGCGTCACGGCCAGAGCCACCTTGGACCACAACCCCAGGCCGAGCCACAACACGAAGATCGGCGCGAGCACCACGCGCGGGATCGCGTTGAAGCCCTTGATGAACGGATCCAGGATGCGCGCCGAACGACGGCTCAGGCCGAGCCACACACCGCCGGCCACGCCCAGCGCGGTGCCGATCAGATAGCCCAGCGCGGTTTCGGTCAGGGTGATGTAGACGTGCTGGTAGAACGACGTATCAGCCAGCCAGGCATACATCTGCCGGCCGATATCCAGCGGTGCCGGGAAGAAGAACGGGTCGATGATGCCCAGCGTGGTGCCGGCCTGCCAGCCACCGAAGACGGTGACGACCAGCGCGATCTGGATGAAACGGTCAGTCTTGGCGTGCATAGCTCTTCTCCACTTCGCCGCGCAGGCAGGCCCAGATATCGCGGTACAGGTCGGTGAAACGTTCATCCAGCTTGATTTCGGCAACGTTGCGCGGCCGCTCAAGATCGACATCGAAACTGCGCACGACCCGTGCAGCCGGGCCGGAGGACAACACCACCACGCGGTCACCCAGCGCGATCGCCTCTTCCAGGTCATGGGTGATCAGGATCACTGAGCGGCGATCTTCCTGCCACAGCCGCAGCAGCTCGTTCTGCATCAGGTGCCGGGTATGGATGTCCAGGGCCGAGAACGGCTCATCCATCAGCATCACCTTGGGCTCCACGATCAGGGCCTGCGCCATCTGCACGCGCTTGCGCTGGCCGCCGGAGAGCTGGTGCGGGTAGCGGTGCTCGAAACCGGTCAGGCCGACTTTGGCCAGCCAGGCGTTGACCTTCTGCTTGCGTTCGGCGTCGGCAACGCCACGGAAACGCAGGCCGAGCTCAACGTTCTGATACGCCGTCTTCCACGGCAACAGCGCGTCCTGCTGGAACAGGTAACCAACCGCCTCCTGTACGCCGGCGACCGGCTTGCCATCGATGGCGATCTCGCCGGCCGACGGCTTGAGCAGCCCGGCGACGGAGTTGAGGATGGTGCTCTTGCCGCAGCCGGTTGGCCCCACGATGGCGAGGAACTCGCCATTGCCGACCTGGATGTCGACATCGCGGACGGCGGTGAAGTCGCCGAAGGACATGGTCATGCGGTTGATGCTGACCATGGTCTGCGCAGGCTCCAGCTGCGGCGCGCCATTGAACTGACGCACGGTGGCATTGAGTGCCATGGGGAGTCTCCCTTGTGGGTTACGGTTGGGCCGGCGCCGAGGCGCTGGCACGTTCGACGAAGGCGTTCGTATAGGTCTTGGACAGATCGATCTCGGTCCCGGCAACGTCCTTGTTGAACTCGCGCAGCACCGCCAGCGGGGTTTCCAGATCGGCAGGAACGAAGCGGCCGTCGGTGGTGAAGATGGCGCGGGCGTTTTCCACGGCGCGCGCATAGGTCTTGCGGTCACCGGAGATGTAGGCATCCGGCAACGCGGCGACGATGTCTTCGGCGGTGTTGTCGGCGATGAAGCGCAGTGCCATCTGCTGGGCACGGGCGATCTTGGTCGCCGCTTCCGGACGCTTGTCCAGGAAGCTCTGGTTGGCATACATCACCGAGGTCGGATACAGCCCGCCGTACACCTGACGCGCGCCCTCATCACTGCGTGCATCGATGATGATGCGCCCGACCTTGCGCTCGGTGATCAGCGTCGCTGCCGGGTCATAGTTCACCAGCAGATCGATCTTGCCCTGCTCCAGTGCGGCCACCGCGGCGGCACCCGAGCCGACCCCGATCAGCGCAATGCTGTCCACCGGGATGTCGTGCTGGGCAAGAAAATGGCGCACGAAGAAATCCGATGAAGAGCCCGGTGCGGTGATGCCCACCTTCTGGCCCTTGATCGTCTCCGGCCGCGCCGGGTCGAAGCTGCCGTCCTCGCGCCCGGCCATCACCAGGCCCGAGTTGCGTGACAGCAGGACGAAGCCGACCACCTCTTTGTGCTTGGCCTGCATCTGGATGGTGTGATCGTAGAAGCCCACCGCCACATCGGTGGAATTGGCCACCAGGGCCTGTAGAACCTTCGAGCCGCCCTGGGCGAAATTCTCCGTCTGCACCTTCAACCCGACCTGGTCGAAATAGCCGTTCGCATCGGCGATGAAAAACGGCAGGTTGTTGAGGTTGTAGGAGCCGACGCTGATGCGGACCGGCGCGTTGTCCGCACCGGCGGCGCCTTCGGCGTCACCTTTACCGCACGCGGCGAGCGCCAGCGTTGCCGCGACCAGCGCGGCCTTGAACATCTGCTTGTACATCATCCCTCCCAGGATTGTGGTGCGTTGTTGCTTTCAGGGGTCCGGAGGGCACACCAGCACGGCGCCCCCTCCCGACGAAGTCAGGTCATGCCGCGGACGTCCATTGGGCGGCGTCGGTCGCCAGAGACGAGGTGGCGAACACGCGACCCTCGAACAGGCGACGGGCGGTGCGCACCACGCTGGCCACGACCGGCGCGTGCTCCGAGCTGCGGCTCAAGCCCACCTCCAGGGCACCGCTCGGATGTTCGAGGGTAATCCCCACAGGCAGGTCCACACACCCGACGAAAGTGTTGGCCAAGGTGCCTTCGGTGACGGCCGCCGTGGCAATGCCGACGCCGCCGGTGATCGCCAGTGCCGTATGGCAGTGGTGGGGCATGAAGTAGCGCACCTGCAGGTCGCCGCCGTGTTCAGGGGCCGACAACAGCACCGGCTTGGGAATCACTTTGTCCCCGGCATCGGCAATGCCCATGCGTGCACCGGCCTCGATGCGGATCGCTTCGATCCGCGCCAGCAGTGCGCCATTCGTATTCAGTTCGGCCGGGCTCTCGCCGCCACGCAGGCCCAGATCGCACGCCCGCATCAGCACCATCGGCATCGCGCAATCGATCAGGCTTACCGTCACCCCGTGGATCTGTTCCTGCGCATTGCCGGTCGGCAGCAGGCGACCGGTGCGTGCGCCCGCCGCATCCAGGAACGACAACCGGACCGGTGCTGCACTACCGGGCGCACCGGCGATGCGCGTGTCACCGCGGTACACCACCTGGCCGCCCGGCGTTTCCACCGTGGCCAGGATGATCTTGCCGGTATTGACGTTGTGGATGCGCACCTCAGTGCGCGGATGGCGCGCAGCCACCAGGCCCTTCTCGATCGCATACGGACCTACGGCCGCCAGCATGTTGCCGCAGTTGGGCGAGGTATCCACCACACGCTGCTCGACCTTGACCTGGGCGAACAGATAGTCGACATCGGCGTCCGGCCGGCTGGCGCGATCAATGATCGCCACCTTGCTGGTCAGGGCGTTGCCGCCACCGATGCCATCGATCTGAAGCGGATGACCCGAACCCATGACCTCCAGCAGCAGGCGATCGCGGCGGGCGGTATCGGCAGGCAGGTCCGAGGCGAGGAAGAACGGCCCCTTGGAGGTGCCGCCGCGCATCAGAACGCAGGGAATGCTGGTGAGATCGTTGGACATACGTGTGCTAGATTGATGCGCCTATCAGATCAATGAACTTCTGTGATCCGATACTGGCATGAGCATAATTAATCTGTGAATTGCTCTTTTTTGGATGATTGATACCCCATGAGCATCAATTGCGAAATCCTGGATCTCCGCGCCTTTCTGCTGATCGCCGAGACGCGCAGTTTCCATCGCGCGGCCGAAGCGCTGCACGTGTCCCAGCCTGCGCTCAGCCGCCGCATCCAGAAGCTCGAACAGGCCGTCGGGGCGCCGCTGCTGGAGCGCACCACGCGCAGCGTCTCCACCACGGCCGTCGGCGAGAACCTGCTGCCGCTGGTGCGGCGCATGCTGGAAGAATTCGACGGCTCGCTGTTCTCGGTGCGGGGCCAGGACGACACCCGCGGTGCCCAGGTCACCATCGCCTGCCTGCCCACGGCCGCGTTCTACTTCCTGCCCAGTGTGATGGCCCGCTTCCACGAGGCCTTCCCGAACGTGCGCTTCCGCATCCTGGACATCCCGGCCACTGAAGGCCTGCAGGCGGTCGAACGTGGCGAGGTCGAGTTCGGCATCAACTTCATGGGTGCCAACGATCCCAATCTGGATTTCGACGTCCTGGCAGAAGACCCGTTCGTGCTCGCCTGCCGCCGCGACCACCCGCTGGCGAAAAAGAAGAAGGTTGAATGGGCCGACCTCGCCCGCCATCAGCTGATTACGGTGCACCGCACCAGCGGCAACCGGACGCTGCTCGATGGTGCGCTGGCGCGCGAGAACCTCAAGCTCAGCTGGCATTACGAAGTGACCCACCTGTCCACCTCGCTGGGCATGGTCGAGGCCGGCATCGGCGTGTCGGTGTTGCCGAAGATGGCGACCCCGGATGGCGAGCACCCGACCTTGGTCACCCGACCGATCGGCAACCCGGTGGTCTCGCGCACCATCGGCATCGTGCGCCGCCGCGGCGCCCTGCTCTCGCCCAGCGCCGAGCGCTTCCTGCAGATGCTGATGAGCCAGTGGCGCGGCCAGCCGTGACATCGGCACTACACATGCCCGTGTAACCTTGCGTCCTGAGCCCAAGGGCTGGCACGCCCCCGCCGCTGTCGCATACTGCGAGGGATCGGCGGGCGCAGCGAGCCCGACGGCAGCCGCAAGCAGGCGCGCGTTCCGGCGCAGCCGCTGCAAGCCATCAGCAAAGGAGTCATCTGCAATGAGCGATTCGTTCTCCACCCGCAGCCAGCTGGACGTCGGCGGCACCACCTACGACTACTTCAGCCTGCCCAAGCTCGGACAGACGTTCGACATCTCCCACCTGCCCTACTCGATGAAGATCCTGCTGGAGAATCTGCTCCGGCATGAGGATGGTGGCGTCACCGTCGGCAAGGACCACATCCAGGCCGTGGCCCAGTGGGACCCCAAGGCCGAGCCCGACATCGAGATCGCCTTCATGCCGGCCCGCGTGGTGCTGCAGGATTTCACCGGTGTGCCCTGCGTGGTCGATCTGGCCGCGATGCGCGATGCGGTGGTCAAGCTCGGCGGTCGGCCGGAGCAGATCAATCCGCAGATTCCCTCCGAGCTGGTGATCGATCACTCGGTGCAGGTCGATGTGTTCGGTACGCCCGACGCGCTGGACCTCAACGGCAAGATCGAATTCCAGCGTAATCAGGAACGCTATGGCTTCCTGCGCTGGGGCCAGAAGGCCTTCGACAACTTCAAGGTGGTGCCGCCCAACACCGGCATCGTCCACCAGGTGAATCTGGAAAACCTGGCCCGCGTGGTGATGACCGCCGGCTCTGAACAAACGCGCCAGAATGGCAAGGCGGTGGCGTACCCCGACACCGTGTTCGGGACCGACAGCCACACCACGATGATCAATGGCATCGGCGTGCTCGGCTGGGGCGTGGGCGGTATCGAAGCCGAGGCCGCCATGCTCGGCCAGCCGTCGTCGATGCTGATCCCGCAGGTGGTCGGCTTCAAGCTGACCGGCCGCATGCCCGAAGGCGCCACCGCCACCGATCTGGTGCTGACCGTCACCCAGATGCTGCGCAAGCACGGCGTGGTCGGCAAGTTCGTGGAGTTCTTCGGTGAGGGCCTGCAGCATCTGCCGCTGGCCGACCGTGCCACGATCGGCAACATGGCGCCGGAGTACGGCGCGACCTGCGGCATCTTCCCGATCGATGAGGAATCACTGACCTACCTGCGCCTGTCCGGCCGCAGCGAAGCGCAGATCGATCTCGTCGAAGCCTATGCCAAGGCTCAGGGCCTGTGGCACGACGCCAACACCGCGCACGCCAGCTACAGCGCCACGCTGGAACTGGACATGGGTCAGGTCAAGCCGTCGCTGGCCGGCCCGAAGCGCCCGCAGGACCGCGTGCTGCTGGAAGACGTCAAGCAGAACTACCGCGAGAACCTGGTCGGCCTGACCACCAACCGCGACAAGCGCAATGACGACGTCTCCAAGTTCGTCAACGAAGGCGGCGGTGCGGCGGTCGGCAACGAACAGCTGGCCAAGGGCTACAGCGATGTCGAGCTGGATGGTCACAGATTCCGCCTGAAGGATGGCGCGGTAGTGATCGCCGCGATCACCTCGTGCACCAATACCTCCAACCCGGCGGTGATGATCGGTGCCGGCCTGCTCGCCCGCAACGCTGCGGCCAAGGGCCTGGACCGCAAGCCGTGGGTCAAGACCTCGCTCGGCCCGGGCTCGCGCGTGGTCACCGATTACCTGGAAAAAGCCGGTGTGCTCACCGAGCTGGAGAAGATCGGTTTCTATGTGGTCGGCTATGGTTGCACCACCTGCATCGGCAACTCCGGCCCGCTGCCGACCGAAGTCAGCGCGGGCATCGCTGCTGGTGACCTGGTGGTGGCATCGGTGTTGTCGGGCAACCGCAACTTCGAAGGCCGCGTGCACCCGGAAGTCAAAATGAACTACCTGGCCAGCCCGCCGCTGGTCGTCGCCTACGCCATCGCCGGCACCACCGATATCGACCTGACCACCGAGCCGCTGGGCACGGGCAGTGATGGCCAGCCGGTGTACCTGCGCGATATCTGGCCCAGCAACAAGGAAATCGGCGACGTGATCGCCGCGACCATCGGGCCGGAGATGTTCAAGAAGAACTATGCCGACGTATTCAAGGGCGACACCCGCTGGAACACCATCAAGTCGCCCGATGGCGATCTGTATGAGTGGGATGGCACCTCGACCTACATCAAGAACCCGCCCTACTTCGAGGGCATGACGATGGACGTCGGCCACATCGACGACGTGCACGGCGCGCGCGTGATGGGCCTGTTCGGCGACTCGATCACCACCGATCACATCTCCCCGGCCGGCAACATCAAGAAGGATTCCCCGGCGGGCCGCTTCCTGCAGGAGCGTGGCGTGCAGCCGGCCGACTTCAACAGCTATGGCAGCCGTCGCGGCAACGATGACGTCATGGTGCGCGGCACCTTCGCCAACATCCGGATCAAGAACCTGATGTTCGGCGGCGAAGAAGGCGGCAACACGCTGTACTTCCCGAAGGACGGCGGCGAACCGCAGAAGCTGGCGATCTATGATGCGGCCGTCAAGTACAAGGCCGAGGGCGTCCCGCTGGTGGTGTTCGCCGGCAAGGAATACGGCACCGGTTCCTCCCGCGACTGGGCAGCCAAGGGCACCAACCTGCTAGGCGTCAAGGCGGTGATCGCCGAAAGCTTCGAGCGCATCCACCGCTCCAACCTGGTCGGCATGGGCGTGCTGCCGCTGCAGTTCAAGAACGGCGACAACGCACAGAGCCTGGGCCTGGACGGCTCGGAAGTGGTGGACATCACCGGCCTGGAGGATGGCGCCAGCAAGTCGGCCACCCTCACCGCGACCCGGGCCGATGGCACCAGGAAGACCTTCCAGGCGCATGTGATGCTGCTGACCCCGAAGGAAGTGGAGTACTTCAAGCACGGCGGCCTGCTGCAGTACGTGCTGCGCCAGCTGGCGGGCAAGAAGTAAGCCAGCCGCCGCGCTCTAGGCGGCACCGGGTCGCCCCGCCAACGGTCGTGATCCCCACGGTAGCCCACGACCGTTGGTCGTGGGCATCGACCGGGCATGTCGCAATCAGCGCGCCCGGGAACCCTCTCCGCCGCCTTTCTTCACCGGCCCTTCGCGTTTCCCATTCGGGACGGTATGCTGCCGAGGCATGAAACGACGGATACTCTCCGTCATCGCGTTACATCATCCACGTTTCCTGGAGGGGGAATATGAGTCTGGAACGACCCTGGCTGCAGAGTTATCCCAAAGGCGTACCCGCCGAGATCGACGTCAACGAGTTCCATTCGGTGTCGGCCGTCTTCGACACCTCGGTGGCCAAGTTCCGCGACCGCCCCGCCTACTCCAGTTTCGGCAAGGTTCTGACCTACGGGGAAACGGACGCACTGGTCGAACAGTTCGCCGCCTACCTGCTCGGTGAGCTGCAGCTCAAGAAGGGCGACCGCGTTGCCCTGATGATGCCCAACTGCCTGCAGTACCCGATCGCGACCTTCGGCGTGCTGCGTGCCGGCCTGACCGTGGTCAACGTCAACCCGCTGTACACCGCCCGCGAGCTCAAGCACCAACTGGTGGATTCCGGCGCGGCCGTGCTGGTGGTGGTCGACAACTTCTGCGACACCGTGCAGCAGGTCATCGCTGATACCCCGATCAAGCAGGTGGTGACCACCGGCCTGGGCGACATGCTCGGCGCCAAGGGCATCGTGGTGAACTTCGTGCTGAAGTACATCAAGAAGATGGTGCCCAACTACAGCCTGCGCGGTGCGATCCGCTTCAACCAGGCGCTCAAGCTGGGCAGCCGCCACACCCTGCCCAAGGTCGAGATCGATCACGACGACGTCGCCTTCCTGCAGTACACCGGCGGCACCACCGGCGTGGCCAAGGGTGCGATGCTGACCAACCGCAACCTGGTCGCCAACATGCAGCAGGCTTCGGCCTGGATCTCCGCCTCGGGGATCGAGATGGGCAAGGAGGTGATCATCACCGCCCTGCCGCTGTACCACATCTTCGCGTTGACGGCGAACGGCCTGGTCTTCATGAAGTTCGGTGGCTGCAACTACCTGATCACCAACCCGCGCGACATGAAGGGCTTCGTCAAGGAGCTCAAGGCGACCCGCTTCACCGCGATCACCGGCGTCAACACGCTGTTCAACGGCCTGCTCAACACGCCCGGCTTCGACGAGGTCGATTTCTCCTCGCTGAAGGTCACCCTGGGGGGCGGCATGGCGGTGCAACGCGCCGTCGCCGAGCGCTGGAAGAAGGTCACCGGCGTGACCCTGGTCGAGGCCTACGGCCTGACCGAGACCTCGCCGGCCGCCTGCATCAATCCGCTCAGCCTGGCCGAGTACAACGGCGCGATCGGCCTGCCGATCCCGTCCACTGATGCCTGCGTGAAGGATGACGCCGGCAAGACGCTGGCCGCCGGCGAAGTCGGCGAGCTGTGCATCAAGGGCCCGCAGGTGATGAAGGGCTACTGGCAGCGCCCGGAGGACACCGCGCAGGCGGTCGATGCCGAGGGCTGGCTGCACACCGGCGACATGGCGCGCATGGATGAGCAGGGCTTCTTCTACATCGTGGATCGCAAGAAGGACATGATCCTGGTGTCCGGCTTCAACGTGTATCCCAACGAGGTTGAAGACGTCATCGCGATGATGCCCGGCGTGCTCGAAGTCGCCGCGGTCGGCGTGCCCGACGAGAAATCCGGCGAAGTGGTCAAGGTGGTCATCGTCAAGAAGGACCCCAACCTCACCGCGGAAATGGTCAAGGAGCATGCGCGTGCCAACCTGACCGGTTACAAGCATCCGCGCATCGTGGAGTTCCGCAAGGAGCTGCCGAAGACCAACGTCGGCAAGATCCTGCGCCGCGAGCTGCGCGATACGCCCGCGCCGTAACGGTTCCCCAACGGCTGCATCTTCACAGGGCCCCTGCCGGCAACGGCGGGGGCCTTTTGCATTGCGTGAGATGCCGGGGGTGTAGGATCGCGGCGTGTGGACCCGTCAGGCCCGCCGCCCACCGTCCTCCCAGCGGGCCAGCCTCCGAGGAAATCGCCATGAGCACCATTGAAAAGCTGCCCGTCAACCACCGCTACGCCACCATCCGCACCGACACCACGGGCAACGACGATGCCCATTGGCTGTACATGCACGCCGATGCCGCCAGCGGCATCCGCCCGTGCTGCCGGAAGGACATGCTCGATGAAATGTGGAATTTCATGAGCGCCATCACCCGCACACCGGCCGAGCGCAACAGCGGCAAGCTGCGCCATTTCGTGCTCGCCTCCGATGCGAATGCCTACAACCTGGGCGGCGATCTGGATCTGTTCACCCGCCTGATCCGCGAGGGCAACCGCGACCGCCTGCTGACCTACGCACAGCGCTGCGTGGAAGGCGTGCACCACCTGCACACCGGCTTCGGTGGCGACGTGCGCTCGATCGCGCTGATCCAGGGCGACGCGCTCGGCGGCGGCCTGGAGATGGCGCTGGCCTGCCACACCATCGTGGCCGAGGAAGGCTGCGGCATGGGCCTGCCGGAAGTGCTGTTCGGCCTGTTCCCGGGCATGGGCGCGTACTCGTTCCTGTGCAAGCGCGTGGCCCCGCAGCTGGCCGAGAAGATCATCCTGGACGGCCGCGTGTATTCCTCCGAAGAGATGCACGCCATGGGCGTGGTCGACGTGCTGGTGCCGAAGGGCCAGGGGGTCAAGGCGGTCGAGGATCTGATCCGCCAGCATCAGCGCATTCCGCACTCGTACCTGGCGATGAATGCCGCGCGCAACCTGGCCCAGGCCGTGCGCTACGACGAACTGCTGGAGATCACCAAAGTGTGGGTCGATTCGGCGCTGGCGCTGGGCGACAAGTCGCTGCGCACCATGGACCGCCTGATCAAGGCCCAGACCCGCCGCGCCACCCTCGACGTCGCCTGAGTCCTCCCCTCCCCTGTGTTGTTCAAGCCCGGCTGCCGCCGGGCTTTTTTTAGTGTTGCCCGCTCAGCGCATGTCGCCGCCGTCGTCGGCGTGCCCCTGTGCCTTGCGCTGGGCACGCGCATCCAGTGCCT
Source organism: Stenotrophomonas sp. Steno-Z10-BAI (assembly GCF_056393115.1). Taxonomy (NCBI): domain Bacteria; kingdom Pseudomonadati; phylum Pseudomonadota; class Gammaproteobacteria; order Lysobacterales; family Lysobacteraceae; genus Stenotrophomonas; species Stenotrophomonas sp. Steno-Z10-BAI. The sequence continues at coordinate 781,813 of NZ_JBWJOZ010000002.1, forward strand.
GACGGCCCTCCTTGATCCCGGCCTGCAGCAGGGTCACGCGCTGACGCCACTCACTCTTGAGCTGCCAATCGGCCATGCGCATCAGGTCGCCCGCGCGGTTGGCCACGCGGACCAGGCCCAGATTGCTGGCCACGCCCTTGATCGCGTGGGCCTGCTCACGGAAATGCACCCAATCGCCGCGCTCGCCGTCGGCCAGCGCCACACCGACGCACTGCTCGGCATCGGCCAGGCACTGGCGGATGAACTCGCGCTCGAAGCCATCGCCCATGCCGAGCGAAGCCAACTCGTCGAGCACGCCGGGATCCAGCACGCCATCCAATACGGTGGCGGTGCGCACGATCGGCGCGCTGGCCTTGAGTTGCCCGTTGGAGGCGATGTCGGCCAGCACGTCCAGCAGCCGCACGGCCACCACTGGCTTGGCCAGGAACGTGTGCGCACCGGCCTGGGTGCAGCGCTGGATCGCCTCGGGGGTGACATCGGCGCTGAGCACCAGCACCGGCGTGCGCGGACCGCCCCCGGCCTGCATCACGCGCAGCTCCTTGAGCATGTCCAGGCCACTCATGCCGGGCATGTGCAGATCGACGATGGCGGCATCGAAATCGCTCTCGGCCATCGCATCCAGCACCGCTTCGCCACCGTTGACGCACAGCACCTTGTGGCCCGCTTTCTGCAGCAGGCGCTGCAGCACCATCCGGTTGGCCTCATGATCATCGGCGACCAGGATGTGCATGCTGCGCACGCGCGCGCGGTGGCGCAGGAACGGATCGGCGAAGGCGATGACATTGCCGTTGCGGTCCGGCAGCCCGTCGCCGACCAGGGCCGGGGTGACCGCGCCCAACGGCACGCGCGGCGGCGCGAACGGCAGCTCGAACCAGAAATGACTGCCCTGCGGCGGGTTTTCTTCGTAGCCGATGTCGCCGCCCATCGCCTCGACCAGGCCCTTGGCGATGGTCGTCCCCAGGCCGGTGCCTTCGTGCCGGCGGGCCATGCTGACATCGGCCTGCTCGAAGGCTTCGAACAGACGCGGGCGCATTTCCGGCGCAACGCCGATGCCGGTATCGAGGATGTCAAAGCGCAGCCGCACCCCGCCATTGAATTCGGCATTGAGCACGCCGACGCGGATTTCGACCCGGCCATGGTCGGTGAACTTGACCGCGTTGCCGGCGATGTTGAGCAGGATCTGGCGCAGGTGACCGAGATCGCCGCGCAACAAAGGCGGCACGGTATCGGCGACCTTGACCCGGTAGTCCAATCGCTTGGCCTTGGCCTGCGGCAGCAGGATCAGCCCGATCGCCTGGATCACATCGGCCAGCGCGAAATCCTCGGCGGTCACGCGCAGCTTGCCCGCTTCGATCGCGGAGATGTCCAGCACCTCTTCCACCAGCGCCAGCAGACTGCGCGAGGAGGCCTGGATGGTATTGACGCACTCGCGCTGCTCTTCATCGAGCTTGGTGGTGGCCAGCAGCTCGGTCATGCCCGACAGCCCGTTGAGCGGCGTGCGGAATTCATGACTCATGTTGGCCAGGAAGCGGCTCTTGGCCTCGCTCGCACGGCGCGCCTCGGCCATCGCCCGGGTCAACTGGCGCAGCAGCGTGGAGAAATACAGCGGCACCGCGGCCAGGCCCAGCCACAGGCCGAACGCCAGCCGGGCATTGCGTTCCCAGTAAGGCGTAAGCAGCGCGGTGCTGCCGAAGCTGACCATGGCCATCGCCACGGCCACATAGAGATAGTTGTTGCCATAGCGCATGCCGTTGCCGACCGTCACCCACATCACCACGATGTAGACCCAGGCCAGCGGCTCACCCATCTGCACCATCCCCGCGGCGATCAGCCCGTAGTCCGCCAGCATGCCGGCCACCCGGCGTGGATCCGAACGCCCCGGCCGCCACAGCAGCCAGCCGAACAGCCCAAGCGAGAGGGTCAGGCCGGTCAGCACGATCGCCAGCACGCCGTGGTACTGCGCCGGCGGCAGATCGTGCCGCGGCCCCGGCATCAGCACATACAGCAGGATCAGGGTGATCAGCACGATGCGCACGATCGCCTGGCCGTGCTCGGTATCCGGGCGCTGCGCCAGACGTTGCTTCAGGCGCGGGTACAGACGACGCATATCACATCCCCGGGCGGGATGACGCAGTGGAGTGCTGTGCGCAGATCTCATCAAGCTGGAGGCGGCCGCGCAGCAGGGCATCAACGCAGCGCGGGTCGAACAACCGGCCACGCTGGGCGTACAGATAGGCCAGCGTGGCTTCCATGGTCCATGCTTCCTTGTACGGACGGGGTGAGATCAGGGCGTCGAACACATCGGCCACCGCCACGATCCGCGCTTCCAGCGGAATGGCATCGCCGACCAGCCCATCCGGGTAGCCGCTGCCGTCGTAGCGCTCATGGTGGCGCAGCGCGATCAGCGCGCCGACCTGGATGAACCGGTTCTGGCTGCCACTCAGCAGTTCATAGCCGATGCGCGGGTGCCGGCGCATGATCGCCTGCTCCTCATCGCTCAGCTTGCCCTGCTTGAGCAGCACGGCATCGGGAATGGCGATCTTGCCCATGTCGTGCAGGGGCGCGGCCATCTCGATCAGCTTGACCTCTTCTTCCGGCAGCCCGAGCTGCTCGGCGATCAGGCCCGCCACGTGCGCCATGCGCTCCAGATAGGCGCTGGTGCCGGCATCACGGAACTCGATCGCCCGCGCCAGGCGCGAGAGCGTCTCGCGCTCGCGCTCTTCCACCTCGTGCATGCTGGCCAGCAGCCGCTGCTCCAGCGACAGCGCGCGCTGCTTCACGTTCTCCGACTGCTGGCGCAGCTGCAACAGGTTGTAGCAGCGCGCGCGCAGTTCGCGCGGGCGGATCGGCTTGACCAGGAAATCGATCACCCCTGCTTCCAGCGCGGCCTGGCGGATCGGCTCATCGCCAACCACGGTGATCAGGATCACGGGGATGTCGCGGTGCTTGGGCAGGCGGCGGAACCGGCGGGCAAACTCGAGCCCATCCATTTCCGGCATGCGGTAATCGAGCAGGAGCAGATCCACGGCATGCGACTCGCACCAGGCGAGCGCCGTCAGCGGATCGCCGAAGTCGTGCACGGACAGTTCCGGCGCGATGTCTTCGATGACATGGCGCAGCATGGTACGCGCGGACGTCTGGTCGTCAACGATGACAATATTCAAGGCTGCTTCTGCCTTCTTCCTTGACCACACTGGAACATGCTGCGGAGAGGATACTCCGCCGCTCAGCACACTGGCACCTTGCATGGGTCCGCCTCCCGTCATGAACACCCCAGTTCATGATCGTCGTCACAGTGTGATGCCGATGTAAGCACCTGCTGCGACCCGTCATGGTCCGTGGCCATCACGCCATAGCACCTTGCTAAGGCCACGCAGAAACCATACTCGCGCGGCCACGGGAGCGGAACCCCCATCCGGACGCGCCCCAAGCACGCCCGGACCCAGGTCTCAGTTTTCGGGACGCATGTACGGGAACAGCAGCACGTCACGGATCGAGCTGCTGCCGGTCAGCAGCATCACCAGCCGGTCGATGCCGATGCCCAGGCCGCCGGTCGGCGCCATGCCGTACTCCAACGCGCGGATGTAATCGGCGTCGTAATGCATGGCTTCGTCATCACCGCCCTCCTTCGCCGTGACCTGGGCCTGGAAACGGGCCGCCTGGTCTTCCGGATCGTTCAGCTCGGAGAAGCCGTTGGCCAGCTCCTTGCCGTTGATGAACAGCTCGAAGCGGTCGGTATAGCCCGGCTGGTCATCGTTGGCACGGGCCAGCGGCGAGACTTCCACCGGGTGGTCGGTGATGAAGGTCGGCTGGATCAAGGTGTGTTCGACCGTGGCTTCAAAGATCTCCAGCAGCAGCTTGCCCCAGCCATAGGACGGCTTGATGCGGATCTTCAGGCGCTCGCAGTGGGCCACCAGCGCATCGCGGTCGGTACAGTCGGCCGCACTGATCTCCGGGTTGTGGTGGCGCACCGCCTCGTCCATGCGCCAACGGCGGAAGGCCGGGGCCAGATCGATCGTGGCGCCGTCCCACTCCACCGTGGTGGTGCCCAGCACCTTGCTGGCCACGTCACGGATCACGCCTTCGGTCAGGTCCATCACTTCGGTGTACGTGGCATAGGCCTCGTACAGCTCCATCATGGTGAATTCCGGGTTGTGGCGGGTACTGACGCCTTCATTGCGGAAGTTGCGGTTGATCTCGTACACGCGCTCCAGCCCACCCACGACCAGGCGCTTGAGGTACAGCTCCGGGGCCACGCGCAGGTACAGGTCCAGGTCCAGCGCGTTGTGGTGGGTGGTGAACGGCTTGGCCGTGGCGCCGCCGGGGATGTAATGCATCATCGGCGTTTCGACTTCCAGGAAGTCGCGGTTGTCCAGCCAGGCGCGCATGGCGCGGATGATGCGCGAGCGCTTGATGAACACCTCGCGCGACTCCGGGGTCACGATCAGATCGACGTAGCGCTGTCGGTAGCGCTGCTCCACGTCGGCCAGGCCGTGCCACTTGTCCGGCAGCGGGCGCAGCGACTTGGTCAGCAGGCGGATGCTGGTGGCCTTGACCGACAGCTCACCGGTCTTGGTGCGGGTCAGCCCACCCTCGACGGCGATGATGTCGCCCACGTCCCAGCCCTTGAAGGCGGTGTAGGCGTCACCCAGGGTGCTGCCCTGCAGGAACAGCTGGATGCGGCCGGACTCGTCCTGGATCTGGGCGAAGCTGGCCTTGCCCATCACGCGCTTGGCCATCAGGCGGCCGGCCATCTTGACCTGGCGGTCACTGGCTTCCAGTGCTTCGGCGGTCCACTGCTCGGCATCGGCGAACTCGGCCTGCAGGGTCCCGGCGAAGTGCTCGCGGCGGAAATCGTTCGGGTAGGCGATGCCCTGCCCGCGCAGGGCGGTCAGTTTCGCGCGGCGCTCGGCGATGAGGCTGTTCTCGTCGACGGGGGGCTGCGGCGCGGCGGTCTGATCGTTCATGGCGTGGGTCTATGTATGTCGGGGGGAGGGACGGTCCCCGCCATCATGCCGATGGTCGGGGCGGATTGCGAAACCGGGCGTGGCCCGGGCACAACGGATCGGGGCCGCGCGTGGCGGCCCCGACGGTCAGGCGTCGGTGCGTTTGGCACCCACGGCCAGGCCGGACTTCAGGCTCGCTTCGACGAATTCGTCGAGGTCGCCATCCAGCACCTTCTGCGTATCGGAGCGTTCGATGCCGGTGCGCAGGTCCTTGATACGGCTCTGGTCGAGCACGTAGTTGCGGATCTGGCTGCCCCAGCCGATGTCGGACTTGGTGGCTTCCACGGCATCGCGCTCGGCGTTGCGCTTCTGGATTTCCAGCTCGTACAGCTTGGCGGCCAGCATCTTCATCGCGTTGTCGCGGTTCTGGTGCTGGCTGCGGCCGGTCTGGCAGGCCACGACCGTGTTGGTCGGGATGTGCGTGATACGCACCGCCGACTCGGTCTTGTTGACGTGCTGACCACCCGCGCCGGAGGAGCGGTACACATCGGTACGCAGGTCGGCCGGGTTGATGTCGATTTCGATGTTGTCATCGACTTCCGGCGACACGAACACCGAGGTGAAGCTGGTGTGGCGGCGGTTGTCCGAATCGAACGGCGACTTGCGCACCAGCCGGTGCACGCCGGTTTCGGTCTTCAGCCAGCCATAGGCGTAATCGCCTTCCACGCGCAGCGTGGCCGACTTGATGCCTGCGACGTCGCCGCCGGAGACTTCCATCAGCTCGGTCTTCCAGCCGCGCGATTCGCACCAGCGCAGGTACATGCGCAGCAGGATTTCGGCCCAGTCCTGGGCTTCGGTACCGCCGGCGCCGGCCTGAATGTCGACGAAGGCCGCCGCGGTATCCATCTGCCCGGAGAACATACGCTGGAACTCCAGCTGTTCGACGTGCTTCTGGTACTTGTCCAGGTCGCTGACCACGGCCAGGGCGGTTTCTTCGTCCTGTTCGCTTTCGGCCAGTTCCAGCAGTTCACCCGATTCGGCCAGGCCGTCGAGGATCGTGGCGATGCCGCCGACGGTCTTCTCCAGATTGGCGCGTTCGCGGCCAAGGTTCTGGGCGTACTCGGCGTTGTTCCAGATATCCGGGTTTTCCAGTTCCCGGGTTACTTCTTCCAGACGCTCTTTCTTGGCGTCGTAGTCAAAGATACCCCCTGAGCGAGAGCACGCGATCGGTGAGATCGGTGATGCGCTGGCGGACAGGATTGAGCTCGATCATGTCGGCGATTAATGCGTGCGAAAAGACTGTCCATCATAGCGTATCCGGGGCTTGCCCGGCCAAGCCTGCGGGGTGCCGCCCCCCCCCCCCCCGTACGCATTGATCTCACGCCGCCCCCTGCACGGCCAGCGCCTGCCGGAACGAGGGCAGCTGCCGGCGGCTGCACGGCACCCGGCCGCCATCGTCCATGTGCAGCAGGGCCTCGCCCCCGTCCAGCGGCTCGATCGAGACCAGGTGCCGCACATTCACCAGCCAGCTGCGGTGGGCACGCACGAACAGCGCCGGATCCAATCGTTCTTCCAGCGCCGCCATGGTGCTGCGCAGCGGGTAGTCGTGCCCGCGCACCCGCAGGTTGACGTAGTTGCCGGCCGCCTGGGCGTACTCGATATCACCGGTGGCGACCAGGAAGTCGCGGCCCAGCTTGCGCACCAGAAACCGCTCCGGGCGCTCCACGGCGTCCACCGGGGGCGCATCATCCGGCGCCACCAGCAGGTGGGCCTCGCCCTGCCGGCGCCGCCCGAACCAGCTGAAGAAGTGCTCGATCGCCACGAAGGTGAAGAAGGCACGGACATCCTTGAGGTACTCGTACATCAAGCGTACCGGCCAGGTGGCATCGTCCTGGTAGTGGTAGCCGAGCGCGGCATAAGCGAGATGGCGCAGCCCCATCATCCCGGTGACATGCACCAGCGACCACGCCACGCTGGCCAGCAGGTACAGCGGCAGCCGTCGTTTCCAGGTATCGGCGTGCAGCGGCCAACGCTGGCAGCCCCACCACAGGACCGGCAGCGTCAGCAGGATCATCGTGACGCTGCTCAGCTCCCAGATCATCGGCTGCCACAGGCCCAGGTCTTCGCCACGGCGGCCCGCATCCATCACTTCCACCAGCGCATTGGCCACCGCCGTGGTCAACAGGATGACCGACCACACCAGCATCCGCGCACGCGGCCGCCACCGCGCGGCACGTCCGTTCGCCATTGAATCGTCCATTCGCAAAGGGTCGTCAGCCTGACTCATCAGGCCATGGTAGTGCGCCCCACCCGTCCCTTGGCGACCGCCATTCGTCACTTGCCCCCGGCGGCAGGCCCCTCCGCCATGGCGGACCGCGCGGCGACTGCGCACCGTGCAGTCTCCTTTCCTGCCTGCCCCGTCCATGCCACGCCGCCACGACATCGACGCCCTGCGCGTGCTCGCCTTCGCCCTGCTCATCCTCTATCACACCGCCATGGCCTACGTGGATGGCTGGGGCTTCCATCTCAAGAGCGAGTACACCGCCGAGTGGCTGCAGTGGCCGATGCTGCTGGTGAACCGCTGGCGGATGCCGTTGCTGTTCCTGCTCTCCGGTATCGCCATCGCCCTGATGCGGCCCGAGGCGCGCATCGCGCGCTTTGCCGTGCTGCGCACGTGGCGGTTGCTGCTGCCGCTGCTGTTCGGAATGTTCGTCGTGGTGCCGATCCAGCCCTACGCCGAGGCACTGACCAACGGACAGATCGAGCCCGGCTTCGGCGCCTTCCTGCTGCGCTACTGGCAGATGCCGGCCTGGCCGCAGGACACGTTTGCCGGCTGGCAACTGCGCATCACCTGGAACCACCTGTGGTACCTGGCCTACCTATGGGTCTACACACTGGTGCTGGCGCTGCTGATGCCGGTACTGGATACCCCTGCGGTGCGCCGCGCGGTGGAGCGCTATGCCCGGGCGCCGGCGCCGATGCTGATCGGATTGCCCTCGCTGCTCTCCTTCGGCTGGGTGGCCTGGCTCGATCCCCTGTTTCCCTCCACCAACCTGCTGTTCGGCGATTGGTACCAGCACGCCAAGTACGGCACGGTGTTCCTGGCCGGCTATCTGCTTGCCCGCGCCACCCCGTTCTGGGCACGCGTGGTCGAGCTGCGCCGGCTCACCCTGGGGGTGGCGGTCTTTGCGGCGTGCTGGTACTTCGGCATCCGCATCCTGGGGCGGGTGTTGCCGGCCGATTCCCTGTTGCGGCAGTGGCCGGACAGCATCTGGACGGTGCAGGTGATGGCCAGCCAGTCGCTGTACCTGTGGGCCGTGCTGCTGACCGTGCTCGGCTGGGCCAAGGTGTACCTGGATCGCCCATTCCGCTGGCTGCCGTACTGCACCGAGGCGGTGTATCCCTGGTACATCCTGCACCAGAGCCTGATCATCGTGCTCCTGTTCTGGCTCAAGCCGCTGCATCTTGGGCTGTGGTGGGAGCCGCTGCTGGTCGTGGCCGGGACGGTGGCGGGCTGCCTGCTGCTGCACGAAGGGCTGATCCGTCGCGTCGATTGGTTGCGCCCTCTTTTCGGACTGCGCCGGCAGCGGTTGCAGGGGCAGAGTCCCACCGCCGTTGGAGCAGCAGCGGGATCGCCGCGGGCCGGCTAGGCGGCTACTTCACCTCGAACTCCCCGACCAGCACCGTCTCCGCCCGGTCCTTCAACCGCAGCGTGACCTGCTGGTCGCGCTGGTCGCGGCTGCCCCACTTGGTGCTCAGGCGCAGCATCAACGTGGTGGCGCCGGTGACCAGCTGCTCGCGGCTGCCGAAGTAGTTCGCTTCGATCCTGTAAGTGCCGGGCTTGGCATCACGCAACGAAAACTGCTCCGGGCCATAGCCGCCGGTGAAGTCCTGCGACATCTGCCCGCCCTGGTAGGTCAGCCGGTTGCCGTAGTACGCGCGCTCGCCGTTGGGATCGGTGACCCACAGGTCCATGTCGCTGTTATCGCTGTCCCAGCTCAGCACCACGCGCAGGTCCAACGGCATCGCACGGCGCAGACGCGGGTCGACCGCGGAAGCATCCACACGCTCGCGCGCGATCAGCCGGGTCAGTTCGTCCAGCGCGATCAGCGAGATACCGTCGAACCGCCCATCCCACGGGCGCACCACCACTTCATACAGCGATGCCACCGCCGCCTGGTACTGCCCGGCCGCTTCGAGCGCCAGGCCGAGGTCACGGAAACTCTGCGGCTCCTCCTCGCCCATCGCCAGCACCTGGCGGAACACCGGCACGGCCAGTGCCGGCGCCTTGGCCTGCATCAGGCGATAACCGAGCACGCGCAGCACGTGGCGGTTTTCCAGCTGCATCTCGGCCAGGTTGGAGAGCACGCGCAGGGCCAGGTCACGCTGTCCGCTGGCCAGCAGCAGATCGGCCACGTCCAGATAGAAGGCGCTGCTGCCAGCGTGCTGTTCGCGCTCCTGCAGATACAGCGGATACAGCTGCGCCGGCGTGGCATCGCGCAGGCGGCGTGCATAGGCCGAATCCGGTGCCCACGGCGCCAGCGTCAGGGTGATCTGGCCGCTGTTGGCCTTGGGTGCAGATTTAGCGCGGCGCTCGGTGGTTGCCTCTTCCTGATCGGCAACCGCCGACGCGGTCAGCTCGAAACGGTCCAGCGCCATCGGCGCCGCAGGTGCCGGCGGTGGCGCGGCCATCGCCATGGCGACTGGCGCGGCGACGGATCGGGATTCCGGCTTGGGTCGCGGCGGCGCATCCTTGGGCCAGCGGGTATTCCACCACTGTTCGCGCTCGGCGAACTGGCGGGCGATGCCATCCAGGCGGCGCTTCCGCTCGCTTGCCGCATCGGCCACCGTCAACGCATGGCGCTGGTCGTAGGCCGCGCGCAACGGGCCAGGCGGACGGATGCCGTAGCGCAGATAGTCCTCCAGCGTCTCAAGGACCAGCAGCGACGTATCGGCCGTCACCATCCCGAACTGCTGCGCCAGCGCCTTGGCGGCCTGCGCCCCGGCCGGGTCAGCGGCGAGCGCGGCCAACCGCGCATTCGCCCACGCGTGGGCGACCATTCCGCCTTCCACCCCCCGTGCGTTCGCGACGTTGAGCGTGATCGGTTGTGGATCGGTGCCGCCACCGCGCAGAGACAGCAGCACCGTCGCATCGGGACGCAGCACGCGGCCGGTGACGCGGATCCAACCCTGTGTGGCGCTGGAGGCATCCACGTTCACGTCCTCCACGCCACGTGCCCGCACCTCGGCAACCTCGACCGGCTGCTGGAGCAGCAGCGGCATCACGCCTGGCACCTCCGCCTCGCTGCTCACCTGCAGCAGCTGGCCATGATGGGCGCCGGTCCAGGCGCGCAGGCGCGGTGTGTCGGTCTTCGCACCGGCGCTGCTCAGCGCATACAGGCGTTGATCGGGCGACAGCGTGGGCAGCGTCTGACTGCCGTAGTTGGCCAGGCCATCGCTGACCAGCAGGTACTCGCCGATGGCCGGGTTCGGCGTCCAGTCGCCCAGCGCACTGGCGCCATCGTTGGGCAGTGCCCTCAGGTACTCGCGCAGTGCTGACCAGTCGCCCTTGTTGATGGTGAACTCCCGCGGCGTTTCGCTGCGGTCACGCAGCACGGTCAACTGGACCTGACCGGTGCCGAGGGCGTTGAAGTAGCGATCCAGCACCGCCAGTTCGGCCGCGCGGTCGCGTGACCCTGCCGAGCCCGACGCGTCCCAGAGCAGGCCGATGCGCCGAGGCAGAGCGCGCGGCGCGGTGGACGCACGCACCGGCACGCTGGCCAGCAGATAGCGCTGCCCCTCATGCAGCCCGGTGACCACGTCAGTGCTGCGCGCGAGCGGAAGGCTCCACTGCAGCTGTGCAGGCAGATCCGCGCCCCGCCCCTGCCACTGCGCCGCATAGGCGCCGGTCTTCACTGTGAATCCCAGTGGATTGGCGCCCACGGCGACCGGCTTGCCCGTCCCGCTCGCCTCGAGCTTCACCGTCACCTGCTCGGCCTGGCGTGCGAAGAACACGGGCAGTGACCACTGCAGGCCCTGCGGAACGGTCGGCAGGCTGTCGCGCAGCTCCAGACGGACGCGACGCTCACCACGCGCCGGGATGGGATAGAGCCGCAGCCGGAACTGATTGCCGGCGGTCTGTTCCAGCAGCCCCGGATCAACCTGGCGGCGCTCGATCGCCTCGAACACCTGGCGGCCCTGCGCCTTGGGGACCGGCACCGCGTCGCGCAGCTCACCGTCGATATCCAGTGCGAACCCGGCCACCTGTTGGCCCGCGGCCAGCGGGAACGCCAGCTGCCCTTCCAGCACCCGCGCGTTGGGATTGTGGAAGGTCAACTCGATCGTGGTCTCACCCAGCCCCGCCATGACGCGGCTGTCGATACGGGCCTCGGTCAGCCGCACCGGCACCTCGGCGCCGGCGACCTGCAGGATCGGCGGGCGTGGCGGCGGGAAACGCCGCGCCTGTGCGTGGGCGCTGGGCAGCTGCCAGCACAGCAGCGCGAGCAGACCGATACTGCGCAGTGCGAGTCCCATGTGACGCTCCTGATCCGATGACACCTCATTGAACGCACGGCGCACGAGAACGGGGTTGAGCGGCGGCAATCGCCTGTTCCGGTCATGGACGCCTCATCCGTGCTGGGCCAAGATCGCCCTCCACGGATTGATGGACCAAGGATGCCGCATGCGCCTGTTGTTGACCGCCCCGCTGTTGATGGGGCTCACCCTGCCCGGTCACGCCGCCGCCCCCATCGAGGGCGTGACGTTCACCCACCACGACTGGACGCTGGCCTGCGACAACACCCGTACCTGCCGCGCCGCCGGTTATCAGGCCGACGACAATGGCGGCGACCCGGTCTCGATCCTGCTCACCCGCGCGGGCGGGCCGGACCAGCCGGTGCAGGCTGAACTGATGCTCGGCCAATACGACGACAACACCGCCACCCGGCGGCTCAGCCTGCAGATCAACGGCACCTCGCTGGGCCCGATGCAGTTTGATGCCGCCGAGGGCACCGCCACCTTTTCTGCGAAGCAGCTCGCTGCCCTGCTTACCTCGCTGACACGCAACAGCCGCATCGAGCTGATCGGCGACGATGGCGCGCGCTGGAAGGTCTCTGATCAGGGCGCCTCGGCCGTGTTGTTGAAGATGGATGCGTTCCAGGGCCGCCTGGGCACGCCGGGCGCCCTGATGCGCAAAGGCACCCTCGCCGAATCCTCTGTGCCGCCGGCACTGCCGGTGCCGGTCGTGCGGCTGGGCAAGCCGGTGGCGACCCGCCCGGCGGACACCGCGCTGGCCGCATCGCCGGCGCTGCGTGCCGCCCTCGCAGCGGTGACGTCAGCCGACGATTGCGAAGCGCTGGGACCCAGCGGCAGCCTGTCACCCGGCGAGGAACCCGAAGCGCTGACGGTGCAGCGGCTCAGCGCCGACAAGCTGCTGGTGTCACTGAGCTGCTGGCGCGCCGCGTACAACACCGGTGATGGTTACTGGGTGGTCAACGACCGCGCGCCGTACCAGCCGCGGCTGGTCACCACGGCAGCCGTGGGTGATGACGTACGCACCATCCAGGAGGCGCACAAGGGCCGCGGGCTGGGCGATTGCTGGTACTCCACCACCTGGGGCTGGACCGGCACGCAGTTCGTCAGGACCGCCGACAGCAGCACCGGCTTGTGCCGCCTGGTCGCCGCCGGTGGCGCCTGGGAAATGCCGACACTGGTGACGCAGGTGCGCGAATAATCCGCACCCGCCCGGTTACGCGTCGGCGCAGTGCTCCACGATCAGTTGGATCGCGCCACCGCCGCGGTAGTCGTCGCTGACGAGGCGGTACGCGATATGGACGCGGTTGGCCGGCGCGTTGCCGCTCCAGCCGCTGAAGTGGATGGCGCTGACCGGCTCGGCCCGGCCCGGCACGCGCAGGCTCAGTTTCAGGTGTTTCTCTTTGAGGACCTGCCAGCGCGCTACCTGGAAGTGACCATCGAACAGCGGCTCGGGGAAGCCCTGCCCCCACGGCCCGGCCAGGCGCAGCGCCTCGGCGTGGGCGAAATCCAGTTCCTGCGGCAACAGCTCGCCATCGGTCAGCAGCAGCTGCTGCAGCGACAGCGGATCCAGCGTGCGCTCCACCACGTCCACGAAGGCCTGCTCGAACGCGGCCAACTGCGCATGCGGCAGGCTCAGGCCGGCAGCCATGGCGTGGCCACCGAACTTGTCGATCAGGCCCGGGTGCGCCGCGTTGACCAAGGCCAGCGCGTCACGGATATGGAAGCCGGGAATCGAGCGCGCCGAGCCCCGCAGCGAATCGCCGCCGGGCTCTGAAGGTGCGAACGCGATCACCGGCCGGTGCAGCCGATCCTTCATCTTGGACGCCACCAGCCCGACCACACCGGGGTGCCATTCGGCATCGAACAGGCAGGCCGCAACCGGGCGCACGCCCTCGGCGCTGAGCACTGCACGGGACACTGCCAGCTCCGCGTCGTCGGTCATCAGCTGTTGGACCGCACGGCGCTCGGTGTTGATCGACTCCAGCGTCGTGGCGATCTCACGCGCGTGGGCGCGGTCTTCAGTGAGCAGCAGCTCGATGCCCAGTGCCATGTCTTCCAGCCGGCCAGCGGCGTTCAACCGTGGGCCGAGCGCGAAACCAATGTCACTGCCAGTGAGCCGCGAGGCGTCACGACCACTGGCCTCGATCAGCGCCTGCAGGCCGACGCAGCCCTTGCCGCTGCGCAGCCGGCGCAGGCCGGCCGAGACCAGGGCGCGGTTGTTGTCATCCAGCGCGACCAGATCGGCAACGGTGCCCACTGCGACCAGATCCAGCAGGGTCAGCAGGTCCGGCTCAGGTGCCGTGGCGTACGCGCCCTGCTCGCGCAGGTGGCGGCGCAGCGCCATCAACACGTAGAAGATGACCCCGACGCCGGCCAGTGCCTTGCTGGGGAACGCATCGCCGCTGATGTTGGGGTCGACGATGGCATCGGCCGGCGGCAGGTGCTCGCCCGGCAGATGGTGATCGGTGACCAGTACTTTCCAGCCCAGTGCCTTGGCCGCGTTGACGCCGGCATGGCAGGCGATGCCATGGTCGACCGTGACCAGCAGGCCCGGATTGAGCGGGGCCAGTTCGGCCACCAGCGATGGCGACAGCCCATAGCCATGCAGCATGCGGTTGGGCACCGCGTGCACCACATCGCGCGCGCCGAGCATGCGCAGGCCGCGCACCCCGACCGCACAGGCGGTGGCGCCATCGCAGTCGAAATCGCCGACGATCAGGATGCGTTCGTTGTTGGAGATCGCATCGGCCAGCAGCGTTACCGCGGCCTGCATGCTGCCCAGCAGATCCGGCGCATGCAGCTGGGCCAGCTTCGGCTGGGCCTGCGCGGCATCGGTCACCCCGCGCGCGGCGTACAAGCGCTGCAGCAACGGCAACATGGAGGACGGCCACTCGCTGACGGCGGCGGCAGGACGGCGCTGGATACGGGGTGCTTCAGACTGGGTCAAAACGGGCTCGATCGATGACATCCGAGAGCATGATACCGCCCCGCTCCCGTTAGAGCCGGCCGCTGGCCGGCTGTCCTTCGACGCACTCAGAGGTCGTGCAGCTGCACCGGCTTCTTCCAGAACCGCCAGCGCTGGCTCTTGTCGATCTCCACGCGGGCCCCGTCCTCGAAATCCAGCACCAGACGTTTCAATTCCCCGCGTGCGATCGCCGCCAGCAACGGGCGGATCGCCTCATTGCCCAGCTGCTCCAGTGAGCGCAGCTGGCGCAGGTCCACCAGCGCATCCACGGTCTGCTCGCCATCGGCCTGCAGGCCCGCCGCCCTGGCCAGCGCCTGCAGCAGCGCATCGCGGCTGCGGACCTGGGCATGCGCGGTGGTCACGCGCTCAGGCAGCTCACCGCCACCCCAGAACCACAGCGAATTGATCGCGCGCTTGCCGTCGGCCACGCGCTGCTGGTTCCATTCATGCTGGTGCAACACCACCTGTGCCTCGGTCAACAAGGCGCGCCAGCGGCGGCCTGCATCGCCTTCGGGCAGATGGGCGAACAGATCATCGCCGAGCACTTCATCAGGCTCGGCGAATGCGGGCAGCGTGGTGCCCGGCGGCAGCCGCAGGTACCAGCGTGACGGCACCGGGGCATCCAGCACGAAGCCGAACCCGGCAAACAACGGCTGCAACGCCGGCAGCAGGTGCATGACATCGGCCAGATCCGGCCGCAGGGTATCCCCGTGCCCCATCAGGCGTGCGCCATGCATGTCCGGCACCACATTGGCCGGATCGGCCCGCAACCACACCGCCCCATCGGCATCGCCGCCATCCAGCTGGCGGGTCAGGGCGGCGGCGGACCACGCGTCCGGCTGCGTCTGGAAGTGCCGACGCAGCTGGGCGCGTTCGCCCGCCTCGGCGCTGTGGCGCTGCGCACGCCCCAGCGCGTTGGCGACGTCATCGGGCAACGGCGCCGCCGGAAACCGGCTGCGCGCCGGCAGCAACAACGTCGCCGTGGCCATCGCCGTCAGTCCAGGTACTGGACGCTGACGATTTCGTACTCGCGCTGGCCGGCCGGTGCGTCGATGGTGACCGCATCGCCTTCCAGCTTGCCGATCAAGGCACGGGCCAGCGGCGAGGAGATCGCGATCAGGCCCAGCTTGATGTCCGCTTCCAGGTCGCCCACGATCTGGTAGCGCTTCTCTTCATCATTCTCCACGTCCGACAGCTCGACCGTGGCGCCGAACACCACCTTGCTGCCGGCGTTGAGCTTGGTGATGTCGATGATCTCGGCATGCGAAAGCTCACCTTCCAGCTGCTTGATGCGGCCTTCGATGAAGCCCTGCTCTTCGCGCGCGGCGTGGTACTCGGCGTTCTCTTTCAGATCGCCGTGTTCGCGTGCCTCGGCGATCGCCGCGATGACCTTCGGGCGCTTGACCGACTTCAGGTGGTCAAGCTCTTCGCGCAGACGCTGCGCGCCCTTCAGGGTGATCGGTGCTCTCATGCGTTCAACTCCTTGTGCAGTTCCTGCAGCGACCAGACGGGGCCGGTACCGCGGAATTCCAGTGATTGCACCAGCGCCATGGCGCCGGCGATGGTGGTCGAATAGGTCACGCGATGCTGCAGCGCTTCGCGACGGATCGAGAACGAGTCATTGATCGCCGCACGACCTTCGGTCGTGTTGACGATGTAAACGATCTCGCCGTTCTTGATCGAATCGACGATGTGCGGACGGCCTTCGACCACCTTGTTGACGATTTCGCAGGTCATGCCGTGCTCCTGCAGCCACGCGCCAGTGCCACGGGTAGCCACCAGGGTGTAGCCGCGCTCGACCAGTGCCTTGGCGACCGGCAGCACGCGCTTCTTGTCCGGGTCACGGACCGACACGAACGCCTTGCCCAGCGGCGGCGCCTTGATGCCACCGGCTTCCTGCGCACGCGCGAAGGCGGCGCTGAAGCTGCGGCCCACGCCCATCACCTCACCGGTGGAGCGCATCTCCGGCCCGAGGATCGGATCGACGCCCTGGAACTTGGCGAACGGGAAGATCGCTTCCTTGACCGAGTAGTACCCCGGCACGATTTCCTTGGTCGCGCCCTGCTCGGCCAGCGTCTTGCCGGCCATGCAGCGCGCGGCGATCTTGGCCAGCGGCATGCCGGTGGCCTTGGAGACGAACGGCACGGTGCGCGAGGCACGCGGGTTCACTTCCAGCAGGTAGACGATGTCTTCGCCGTTCTCGCCGGTCTGGATCGCGAACTGGGTATTCATCAGGCCGACCACGTTCAGGGCCTTGGCCAGCTCGACCACCTGGCGACGCAGCTCGGCCTGGGTTTCAGCCGACAGCGAGTACGGCGGCAGCGAGCAGGACGAATCACCCGAATGCACGCCGGCTTCTTCGATGTGCTCCATCACGCCGCCGATCAGCACGTTGCCGTCCTTGTCGGCAATGATGTCCACGTCCACTTCCACGGCGTTGTCCAGGAAGCGGTCCAGCAGCACCGGCGAATCGTTGGAGACCTTCACCGCGTCGCGGACGTAGCGGGCCAGATCGGATTCACCGTAGACGATTTCCATCGCACGGCCGCCCAGCACGTAGCTCGGGCGCACCACCAGCGGGTAGCCGATCTCGCGGGCCAGCAGCAGGGCTTCCTGGTCGTTGCGGGCGATGCGGTTCGGCGGCTGCTTCAGGCCGAGCTTGTCGACCAGCTGCTGGAAGCGCTCGCGGTCTTCGGCCAGATCGATGGAGTCCGGCGAGGTGCCGATCACCGGCACGCCGTTGGCTTCCAGCGCGCGCGCCAGCTTCAGCGGGGTCTGGCCACCGTACTGCACGATCACGCCCTTCGGCTGTTCCAGCTCGACGATCTCCAGCACGTCTTCCAGCGTCAGCGGCTCGAAGTACAGGCGGTCGGAGGTGTCGTAATCGGTGGAGACGGTTTCCGGGTTGCAGTTGACCATGATGGTTTCATACCCATCCTCGCGCAGCGCCAGTGCCGCATGCACGCAGCAGTAGTCGAACTCGATGCCCTGGCCGATACGGTTCGGACCGCCACCCAGGATCATGATCTTGTCGCGGTTGCTCGGCGCCGCTTCGCACTCGTCCTCGTAGGTCGAATACAGGTAGGCGGTGCTGGTGGCGAACTCGGCGGCGCACGAATCCACGCGCTTGTATACCGGGCGCACCTTGTGGGCACGACGCAGCGCGCGCACGGCCGCTTCGTTGGTGCCGGTCAGTTCGGCCAGGCGGGCATCGGAGAAACCGGCGCGCTTGAGCTTGCGCAGACGTGCAGCATCGAGTGCGTCGATGCCGTCGGTGGCCACCTCGGCTTCGGCCTGGATGATCTCTTCGATCTGGTCCAGGAACCACGGGTCGATGTGCGACAGCGCGAAGACCTCTTCCACGCTGAAACCGGCGCGGAACGCATCCCCCACGAAGAACAGGCGCTCCGGGCCCGGGGCCTTGAGCTCGCGCTTGATGGTGGTGATGTCGTCTTCGTTGGACAGGTCCAGACCGGTCGGGTCCAGGCCGATCTTGCCGGTTTCCAGGCCACGCAGGGCCTTCTGCAGCGACTCCTGGAAGGTGCGGCCCATCGCCATCACCTCGCCCACCGACTTCATCTGGGTGGTCAGGCGCGCATCGGCGGCCGGGAACTTCTCGAAGGCGAAGCGCGGAATCTTGGTGACGACGTAATCGATCGACGGTTCGAACGAGGCCGGGGTCAGACCACCGGTGATTTCGTTCTTCAATTCGTCCAGGGTGTAACCCACGGCCAGCTTGGCCGCGACCTTGGCGATCGGGAAGCCGGTGGCCTTGGAGGCCAGCGCCGAGGAACGCGATACGCGCGGGTTCATTTCGATCACGACCACGCGGCCGGTGGTCGGGCTGATGCCGAACTGCACGTTCGAACCGCCGGTATCCACGCCGATCTTGCGCAGCACGGCGATGGAGGCATCGCGCAGGCGCTGGTATTCCTTGTCGGTCAGGGTCTGGGCCGGGGCCACGGTGATCGAGTCACCGGTGTGCACGCCCATCGGGTCCAGGTTCTCGATCGAGCAGACGATGATGCAGTTGTCGGCGGTGTCGCGCACCACCTCCATCTCGAATTCCTTCCAGCCCAGCACCGATTCTTCCACCAGCACTTCGGTGGTCGGCGACAGTTCCAGGCCGCGGGTCACGATATCCACCAGCTCTTCGCGGTTGTAGGCGATGCCGCCGCCGCTGCCGCCCAGGGTGAAGCTGGGGCGGATGATGGTCGGGTAGCCGACGCGGGTCTGGATGTCGATCGCTTCTTCCAGCGTGTGCGCCACCGCAGCGGACGGGCACTCCAGGCCGATCTCGCCCATGGCCACGCGGAACAGCTCGCGGTCTTCGGCCATGCGGATCGCGTCGCGCTTGGCGCCGATCAGTTCAACGTTGTACTTCTCCAGCACGCCGTTGTCGGCCAGATCCAGTGCGCAGTTCAGCGCGGTCTGGCCGCCCATGGTCGGCAGCAGCGCGTCGGGCTTTTCCTTGGCGATGATCTTCTCGACCGTCTGCCAGTTGATCGGCTCGATGTAGACGGCGTCGGCCATCTCCGGGTCGGTCATGATGGTGGCCGGATTGCTGTTGACCAGCACCACGCGGTAACCCTCGTCGCGCAGTGCCTTGCAGGCCTGCGCGCCAGAGTAGTCGAACTCACAGGCCTGGCCGATGACGATCGGGCCGGCACCGATGATGAGGATGGTTTTAAGGTCAGTGCGCTTGGGCATTGTCTTCTCTAAGTCTGGACAGCGAGGCAGATGGGGGTGATCGCACGCTGTCGATCAGGAAATATCGTCGGGGTTCAGCGCGATCCGGCACTGGTCCTGCAGTCCTTTCGCCAGCCGCACGCCGATGTCGTCGGGCAGCTCCGATTCGGTGTCGAACGTGGCGATGAAGCGGGTGTACGCCGGGCTGGCCAGGAACGCGGTCACCTCGGCGCGGTCCTTCTCGCTCAGGTTCACGTTGGCCTTTTCCGCCATCGTCGCGGGATTGGCGCCGGCGAAGGCCGAGGACAGGCTCTTGCCGCCGGGCGTCCCCAGGAAGCGCGACCACTCGGCGATCACCTGGTCGCCGTCGTTGCCGAGGCCGGTGATCACCGAATGACGAAACTGCGCATCGAGCAGATTCTGGATCGGCGCATGCGCGCACTGGCGATCGGTCTCGGGCAGGGCCTTGAGCGCCGGCACGTTGTCGATCATCAGCTTGGCCATGTCGGTGCCCAGCGTGCCCATGCTCAACTTCTGCATGACCGCCTGCACCTGCGTATCGGACGCCGGTGCAGCCTGGGCCACACCGGTCAGGCACACCAGCGACAGCAGCAGCGCGGGGCTGCGCATCACGCCTTGGCCTCGGCCATCATCGTCACGAACCGGTCGAACAGCGGACCGACATCGTGCGGGCCCGGCGAGGCTTCCGGGTGGCCCTGGAACGAGAACGCCGGCACGTCGGTGCGGGCGATGCCCTGGTTGGTGCCGTCGAACAACGAGCGGTGGGTCACGCGCAGGGTCGCCGGCAGCGAGGCCTCATCCACCGCGAAGCCATGGTTCTGCGACGTGATCATCACACGGCCGCCGTCCAGATCCTGGACCGGGTGGTTGGCGCCGTGGTGGCCGTGGCCCATCTTGACCGTCTTCGCGCCGGAGGCCAGCGCCAGCAGTTGGTGGCCCAGGCAGATGCCGAAGGTCGGCACCTTTTTCTCCAGGAAGGTCTTGATCGCGGCGATCGCGTAATCGCACGGCTCCGGATCGCCCGGGCCGTTGGACAGGAACACGCCGTCCGGATTCATCGCCAGCACGTCGGCAGCCGGAGTCTGCGCCGGCACCACGGTCAGCTCGCAGCCGCGCTCGGCCAGCATGCGCAGGATGTTGAGCTTGGCGCCGAAGTCATAGGCCACCACCTTGAAACGCGGTGCGGCGTTGACGAAGGCATTGCTGTCCAGATCCAGCTGGCCCTCGGTCCAGGTGTAACGCTTGTCGGTGCTGACCACCTTGGCCAGATCCATGCCCTTCAGGCCCGGGAACTTGCGCGCCGCTTCCAGCGCCGTTTCCACGCTCAGGCCTTCGCCGGCCATCAGCGCACCGTTCTGGGCGCCGCGCTCGCGCAGGATGCGCGTCAGCTTGCGGGTATCGATGCCGGAGATGGCGACCACGCCGCGCTGGATCAGCCAATCCTGCAGCGACACCTGGCTGCGCCAGTTGCTCGGGCGGCGCGGGACATCGCGCACGATCAGGCCGGCCGACCACACCTTGGCCGCTTCATCGTCCTGGTCGGTCATGCCGGTGTTGCCGATATGCGGGTAGGTCAGCGTGACCATCTGCCGGGCGTAGGAAGGATCGGTCAACACTTCCTGATAGCCGGTCATGGCGGTGTTGAACACCACCTCACCGACGGACAGGCCGGGCGCGCCTACGGATTCGCCCTCGAATACGGTGCCGTCTTCGAGGACGAGGATTGCGGCTTGGGTCACGGAAATCTCACTTTGGCTACCGAGGGGTCGCCGAAGTCACGCCTGCGCTTCACGAAAAAGCGGCTGCAAAAAAGCGCGGACTGCGGTTCTGGACCGGTCCGGCTGTCGTGATTCGGCGAGCGGGAATTGTAAAGGCAAGCCGGGTGCGGCGCCAGTATCCGCGTGCAATTGCCCTATTCAGGCCGACGGAGGGCGCAGCGCCGGTTCAGGCGCCCGCCCATCCTGCCCCGAGGCCCCAATTCAGACGGCGGGCGGCGGCGTGGCCCCATCCAGCAGATCCCGGACCCGGTAGCTGCCCGGCGCGCGACCCGGCAGCTGGCTGGCCGCGAACAGGGCCCCACGGGCAAAAATGTCCCGATTGGTGGCACGGTGGGTCAGCTCGATGCGCTCGCCCAGCCCGGTGAACTGGACCAGATGCTCACCCACGATGTCGCCGGCGCGCAGGCTGGCGTAGTGCGGATGCGCCCCGCCCTTCTCCGCCGCCGCGCCCAGGGTCAGGGCCGTGCCGGAGGGCGCGTCCTTCTTCTGGGTGTGGTGGGATTCGACGATGTCGCAGTCCCAGCCGGCCAGTGCAGCGGCAGCCCGCTCGACCAGCTCATCCAGCACCGCCACACCGAGGCTGAAGTTGGAGGCCCAGACCAGTGGAATCCGGCCGGCCGCCCGGATCAGTGCCTGGCGCTGCGCCTCACTGATGCCGGTAGTGCCGGACACGAAGCCCGCACCGCGCTCCACGCACAGCGCCAGCACCGGATCAAAACCCTCGGGCAGGCTGAAATCGATGGCGACATCGAACGGGGGGGCACCAGCCAGCTCGCTGCTGGCGAAATGCGGCACGCCCTCGACCACGCGCTGGGCCGGCGAGCGGCGGTTCACCGCGGCCACCACCTGCAGGGCGGGATTGTCAGCGGCAAGGCGGAGCAGTGCCTGGCCCATGCGGCCGGACGCACCGTGGATGAGCAAACGTAGGGGAGTGGTAGTCATGCATGCAGGCTAGCGGGTGCCGGCGGCGCTGCACAAGAGGAAATCCGCGCACCGCTTGCTACGCTAGCGGGTGGATCCCCATGGCAGCCCCTCCATGCAGCTTTCGCAGCAGCTCGTTCTCGTCACCGGCGGTGCCCGCGGGCTCGGCCAGCATCTGGTCCGCGCCTTCGTCCGCGAGGGCGCACAGGTCGTCATCAACTACCACGCCAGCGCAGAAGCCGCGCAGAAGCTGGCGGCCGAGCTGGGCAGCGCCTGCGTGGCGATCCAGGCCGACGTGACCGACCGCGCCCAGGTCGATGCCCTGTTCGCACAGGCGCGCCAGCACTTCGGCCGTGACATCACCACGGTGGTCAACAACGCACTGGCGGCGTTCTCGTTCAACGGCGATGCGCGCGACAAGGCCGACGTGATCGGCTGGGACGCCTTCAACCAGCAGTTCGAAGGCAGCGTGCGCGGCGCACTCAACACGGTGCAGGCCGCCCTGCCCGGCATGCGCGCGCAGCGCTTCGGCCGCGTGATCAACATCGGCACCAACCTGTTCCAGAACCCGGTGGTGCCGTACCACGACTACACCGCGGCCAAGGCCGCCCTGCTCTCGCTGACCCGCACGCTGGCGGGCGATCTCGGCCCGGACGGCATCACCGTCAACATGCTCTCCGGTGGTCTGCTGCGCACCACGGATGCCAGTGCGGCCACGCCGGAGGCGGTGTTCGACTACATCGCGGCCAACACCCCGTTGCGCAGCGTCACCACCCCGGCCGAGTTCGCCGATGCGGTGCTGTTCTTCGCTTCGCCATGGTCACGCGCGGTGACCGGGCAGAACCTGGTGGTGGATGGGGGGCTGGTGCGCGATTGAGCAATCACGCAGGGCGTGCTCTACCGCCGAGCGCCTCAGTGCCGCTTCGGCGGCGTCGGCCCGCAGCTGTCACAACCACCGCACGCACCACCGCCACCGGTCGCCGGTGGTGCGATCTTCCGGCCCAGCGCCTGCAACCAGGCGGCGCGCTGCGGTTTGACCAACCCCAGCGCGATCGCCCCGCGTGCCTTGCGCACGGTGCCCGGGAACTGCTTCTTCATCACCACCCACGCGCTGACCAGCACGGCCAGCGCGATCACGACGTACTGCAGCAGCAGACCGGTCTCCATCAGCCGCCGCCCAGGGCCACGGTCACCTGGTAGGTGATCAGCGAGGCGATGTAGGCGGCCGCGAACAGGTAGAACGTGGCAAAGCCCATCTGCTTCCACGAGTTGGTTTCACGCTTGATCGTGGCCAGCGTGGAGATGCACATCGGGGCGTAGATGTACCAGACCAGCAACGACAGCGCGGTGGCCAGCGACCAGCCGTCGCTGATCAGCGGGGTCAGCGCCTGGCTGGCGGCATCGTCATCGGCGGCGGACAGCGCGTACACCGTGGCCAGCGAGGCCACCGCCACTTCACGCGCGGCCAGGCCCGGGATCAGTGCAATGCAGATCTGCCAGTTGAAGCCCAGCGGCGCGAAGAACACCGCCATGGCATGGCCGATCTGGCCGGCGAAGCTGTAGTCGATCGCCGGCATGGTCGCGTTTTCCGGCGCCCCCGGGAACGACAGCAGTACCCACAGCAGGATGGTCAGCGCCAGGATGATGCCACCCACGCGCTTGAGGAAGATCATGCCGCGCTCGTACAGCCCCACCGCCAGATCGCGCGGGTGCGGGATGCGGTAGGACGGCAGTTCCAGCATCAACGGATGCTCGCTCTTGTCGCGGCGCCACTTCTTCATTGTCCAGGACATCAGCAGCGCGCTGAGGATGCCGGCCGCGTACAGGCCGAACAACACCAGGCCCTGCTGGTTGAAGACGCCCCAGATCTGCTTCTGCGGGATGAAGGCGCCGATCAGCAGCGCATACACCGGCAGGCGCGCCGAACAGGTCATCAGCGGGGCCACCAGGATCGTGGCGAGCCGGTCGCGCGGGTCCTGGATGCTGCGGGTGGACATGATGCCCGGCACCGCGCAGGCGAAGCTGGACAGCAACGGGATGAACGAGCGCCCGGACAGACCGGCCGCCGCCATCATGCGATCCAGCAGGAACGCCGCGCGCGGCAGGTAACCGGATTCTTCCAACGCCAGGATGAAGGCGAACAGGATCAGGATCTGCGGCAGGAACACGATCACGCCACCCACGCCGGCAATGATGCCGTCGGTCAGCAGGCTGTTGAGCGGGCCTTCCGGCAGCGCGCCACCGATCCAGCCGCCCAGTGCCGCCGTACCGGCCTCGATCAGGTCCATGACCGGCGTCGCCCAGGCATACACCGCCTGGAAGATCAGGAACATCACCACGGCCAGGGTCAGCAGACCGAACACCGGGTGCAGCAGCCAGCGATCCAGTGCGTCATCGATCTTCGCCGTACGTGTCGGCATGCTCACCGAAGCGGCCAGGATGTCGCGCACCTGGGCGTGGTAATCGGCCTCGGCGGCAGGCACCGCCACCGGGGCCTGCAGGTGCGGCACCATCGCGTCCAGGCGCTCGACCAGCCTGGCCGCGCCGTTGCGACGCACCGCCACGGTCTCCACCACGGGCACACCCAGGGCCTGTTCCAGCGCCTGCACATCGATCTTGATGCCGCGGCGCTCGGCCGCATCGACCATGTTCAGGGCCACGATCATCGGCTTGCCCAACTCACGCAGCTCCAGCGCGAAGCGCAGGTGCAGGCGCAGGTTGGTCGCATCGATCACACACAGCAGCACGTCCGGCGCGGCCTCGCCGGGGTAGAAGCCCCGGCACAGGTCACGGGTGATCGCTTCGTCCAGGCTGGCCGGCTGCAGGCTGTAGGCGCCCGGCAGATCCAGCACGGCGAACTCGCGGCCGGACGGCGCACGCAGGCGGCCTTCCTTGCGTTCAACGGTGACGCCGGTGTAGTTGGCCACTTTCTGGCGGCTGCCGGTGAGCTGGTTGAACAGCGCGGTCTTGCCGCTGTTCGGGTTGCCGACCAGGGCGATGCGCAGGGCGTTGCTGGCGGCGCTCATGCGCGGGCCTCCTGGGACTGCAACGCGGTTACCACGATGCGGGCGGCCTCACTGCGGCGAAGCGCGAAACGCGTGAACCCCACCTGCACCAGCAGCGGCTCGGCGCCGACGGGACCACGGGCGACCAGACGCACCTCTTCCCCTTTGACGAAGCCAAGCTCCTTCAGTCGGCGGGCGATCGCATCGTTTGCGTGTGTTTCCTGCACGGACTCCACCACGGCGGAGCTGTACAGCGCCAGATCGGACAACGTCACGGAGCGCCTTCTCGATGATAGGAATGGTTATCAATTCTACCATCGACGCGCCGCGCCATTGCCCGTGACCGATGGCCCGCTATGATCTGTACATGTACTGGAGCAAGCCGACCCATGAGTGATGCACTACGGATTGAACGCAGCGCCTCGGTGCTGACCCTGTGGCTGAACCGCCCGGCCCTGCACAACGCTTTCGACGCCTCGTTGATCGCCCAGCTGACGGCCGCCCTGGAGGCCGCCGGCCGCGACGACCACGTCCGGGCGGTGGTGCTGGCCGGCGAAGGCGCCTCGTTCTCGGCGGGCGCGGACATGCAGTGGATGCGTGGCATGGCCGCCGCCAGCGAGGAGGACAACCGCCAGGACTCGCTCGCCCTGGCCCGCCTGATGCGGACCCTGGATGAGCTGCCCAAGCCGACCATCGCCCGTGTCCAGGGCGCCGCCTTCGGTGGCGGGGTCGGCCTGGTGGCCTGCTGCGATATCGCCATCGCCAGCACCAGCGCCCGCTTCGGCCTGACCGAGAGCCGCCTGGGCCTGCTGCCCGCCGTGATCTCGCCCTATGTCATCGACGCGATCGGCCCACGCCAGTCGCGGCGCTGGTTCGCCACCGGCGAGCATTTCGACGCCGAGACCGCCCTGCGCATCGGCCTGGTCCACCAGCTGATCGAGCCTGAACGGATCGACGAGGCCGTCCAGCGCCAGCTCGGGCTGCTCGACAAGGCCGGTCCGGTGGCCTCTTCCTCTGCCAAGGAGCTGGTCCGGCGGGTCGCGCTGGGCCGCGACCGCGACGCCACCGACCGCGACAACGCGGCCCTGATCGCCCGCCTGCGGGTCTCGGCCGAAGGCCAGGAGGGCCTCGGCGCCTTCCTGGACAAGCGCGCCCCGCACTGGGTCACCCAGGACTGAGGAGAAGCACCATGCTCGACCACGTTGGCATCCGCTGCGGCGATTTCGCGCGCAGCCTGTCGTTCTTCCAGCAGGCCCTGGCCCCGCTGGGCATCGCGGTGGTGATGCAGGTCTCGGCCGCGCAGACCGGCGACCATGACCATGCCGGCTTCGGCCGCAGCGGCAAGCCGGACTTCTGGATCGGCAACGCCCCGGGCGCCCATGGCGGCGTGCACATCGCTTTCAGCGCGGGCAGCCGGGCCGACGTGGATGCTTTCCACCGCGCCGCACTGGCAGCCGGCGGCACGGACAACGGTGCCCCGGGCATCCGCGAGCATTACCACCCCGATTATTACGGGGCGTTCGTGCTCGACCCGGATGGCAACAACATCGAAGCGGTCTGCCACCACCCGGGCTGACCGCTCATCGCCGGCGGGATGGCCGCTTTGTCGCCCATCCCGCGTATCCCCCTTTCGTGGCCTGCCGGGGACCGTGGGCCGCCTTTCGTCTGACAGGAATCTCCGTGATCTCTACCCCGCCCCGCCCCCTGCTGGTCGTCCGTCGCTCCGTTCGCGGAGGGCTGGCGAATGAATGACTTCGTGCGCATCGTCGAGGTCGGCCCGCGCGACGGGCTGCAGAACGAAGCCCAGCCGGTGGCCACCGCCGACAAGATCGAACTGATCCGCCAGCTCTCGCTGACCGGCCTGCGCACCATCGAGGCGACCAGCTTCGTCAGCCCGCGCTGGGTGCCGCAACTGGCCGACGCTGCCGAGGTGTACACCGGCATCGAGCGCCGCCCGGGCATCGACTACCCGGTGCTGGTGCCCAACGAACAGGGTTACGACCGCGCACGCACGGTGGGCGTGCAGGAAGTGGCGGTGTTCACTGCCGCCTCGGAAACCTTCAACCGGACCAACACCAACGCCGGCATCGACGAGTCGCTGGCGCGCTTCGCACCCATCCTTGAGCGGGCCAAAGCCGACGGGGTCAAGGTGCGTGGCTATGTCTCCACCGTACTCGGCTGCCCCTACCAGGGCGAGGTCGCGGTGAGCGAGGTGGTCCGGGTCGCGCGTGCGCTGCATGACATGGGCTGTTACGAAATCTCGCTCGGCGACACCATCGGCGTGGGCACGCCACGCAAGGCGCGCGCGATGCTCAACGCGGTCGCCAGCGAACTGCCGATGGCCGCGCTGGCCGTGCACTTCCATGACACCTATGGCCAGGCCCTGGCCAACATCGATGCCTGCCTGGACGAAGGTGTGCGCGTGGTCGATTCGGCGGTCTCCGGTGCAGGTGGCTGCCCGTATGCCAAGGGCGCCAGCGGCAATGTCGCCAGCGAAGACGTGGTCTACATGCTGCATGGCATCGGCATGCGCACCGGCATCGATCTGCCGGCGCTGGCCGCCACCGGGCGCTGGCTGGCCTCACGGCTGGGCCGCGAGACCGGCAGCAAGACCGGCAGGGCCCTGGCGGCGACATGAAAAGCGGCGGCCCGCGCAAGGACGCTGCGGTGGGTGATCACCTCACCCCCCACGTCCACGCGCTGGCTGCCCTGGAACGCGCCCTGGCCCACTCGCCGGGCGACCTGCGCGGCCTGTTGGAGGAGGTCCAGCAGGCCCTGCAGGAAGCGATGGACGAGCGGCAGCTGGCCCTGCGTCGCTACGCCGCCTTGTTCGATGCCGTCCCGGACCCGGTCAGCATCCTCAGCGAACGCGGCGTGGTGCTGGACCTCAACAAGGCGGGCGTGCGTGCCTATGGCCGCCCCCGTGAGGAGATCGTCGGCCAGCCGATCGAACTGTTGAACCCGGACCTGCCCGGCGACCACCTGGACCCGGTCTGGGAAGCCCTGCATCGAGGCGAGACCTACGTCATCGAAGTCACCAACATGCGCGGCGATGGCAGCCGCTTCCCGGTGGAGGTGCATTCGGCCGGCTTCGAGCACCAGGGCGAGCACTGCATCGTGGCGGTGGCGCGCGATCTGAGCAGCCGCTGGCAGGCCGAATCGCGTTACCGGCTGCTGATGGAATCCATCGACAAGGGCGTGGTCCTGTTTGACCGCCAGTTGCGGGTGGTCTCGGCCAACCCGGCCGCGCACCGCATTCTGGGCACCGCCGGCAATGGCGGCAGCCTGCAGGCGATGCTGGCGCCGGAGGACTGGATCAGCGTGGACGAGCACGGCCACCCGCTCACCCGCGATCAATGGCCCGCCAGTGTCTCGCTGCAGACCGGGCGCATCGTGCGCAGCACCATCGTCGGCCTCTACCACCGCCCGCGCGGCCGGATGATCTGGATCTCCACCACCAACGTGCCGGTATACGGCAACGGGCGCGACGCGCCGGACCACGTGTTCGGGCTGTTCAGCGACATCACCGAGCTCAAGCGCAACAACACCCTGTTCGACCGCGCGCAGTCGCTGGCGCACATCGGCGGCTGGGAGTGGGACCGCGGCCTGCAGCGCCTGTACCTCACTGACGAGGCGACCCGCATCCTCGGCCAGAACCTGCCGATGCGCGACATGGCCGAGCTGCTGGAGTGCCTGCGCGTGGATGATCGCGCGCTGCTGCAGCAGGCGCTGCTGGATGTGATCGACCGGCAGGTGTCCTTCGAACTGGAGCTGCAGGGCCAGCGCAGCGATGGACATTCGTTCTGGGTGCGCATGATCGGCGAAGCCGAGGCCGGCGATGTCGACGCCGCCCGCATCGCCGGCACCGTGCAGGACATCACCGCGCGCAAGCAGGCCGAAGAGACGCTGCGCATCCAGGCGCGCACCGATCCGCTCACCGGCATCATGAACCGCGATGCGGTGCTCAATGATCTCGCCACACGCATGGCCAACCCCACCCATTGCCGGGTGGCCGTGCTGTACATCGATCTGGACCGCTTCAAGATCGTCAACGATCTGCTCGGCCACAACGCCGGTGATGAGCTGCTGATCGATGCCACCCGCCGCATCGCCACGGCGATCGGTACCGAGGGGCTGCTGGCCCGGTTCGGCGGCGATGAGTTCCTGGTGGTCTGCGATACCCGCGACCAGGCCGATCAGCCCGAGCGGCTGGCCGATGCGATCACCCGTGCGTTCAGCACCCCGTTCCGCTTCGGTGCCGACGAATTCCCGGTGACCACCAGCATCGGCATCGCGCGTGCGCCCCAGGATGGGCTGCGCCCGCAGCAGCTGATCCAGAACGCGGACATCGCCATGTACGACTGCAAGCGGCGCACCCGCAACGGCTGGCAGGTGTTCTCGCCCGAGCTGGCCCAGCGCCAGCATGATCGGCTGCAGATCGAGAGCCGGCTGCACCGGGCGCTGGACGACGATGAGTTCCACCTGGTCTACCAGCCGCAGGTCAACCTGCACAGCGGCCAGCTGATCGCCGCCGAGGCGCTGATTCGTTGGCGCAACACGCAGCTGGGCGAACTGCGCCCGGACATCTTCATCGGCCATGCCGAGAGCACCGGCGACATCGTCCGGATCGGCCTGTGGGTGCTGCGCGAGGCGTGCCGGCAGGTGCGCCAGTGGCAGGACGACGGGCTGGGCATCGTGCGGGTGGCGGTCAACGTGTCCTACCGGCAGTTCGTCGGCGAGGATCTGGCCCGGAACGTGCGCGCCGTACTGGACGAATTCCACCTGCCCGGCAGCGCACTGGAGCTGGAGTTCACCGAGCGGGTGTTGATCGAAGACGCCCCGGACACCCTGCGCACCTTCGCGCAGCTGCGCGAGATGGGCGTGCTGTTGACCATCGACGACTTCGGCGAAGGCTACAGCGCGCTGAACTATCTGCGCCGGCTGCCGATCCATGGCCTCAAGCTGAGCCAGCTGTTCGTGGAGGGCGTGCCGACCAACCGCTCGGACGTGGCGGTCTGCGAGGCGGTCTGCGGCATCGCGCGCAGCCTGGGCCTCGGGTTGGTCGCCGAGGGCATCGAATCGGAGGCCCAGCGCCAGTTCCTGACCACGCTGGGGGTCTCGGTCGGCCAAGGCTTCCTGTTCGCCCCAGGGCTGGCGGCGGACGAGTTCGCCCGGCGGCTGGCACTGCGTGCGAAGGTCGCCGTGGGCAGTGCACAACGGTGAAGGCGGCCGCTTCCGCTAGAATCGGCGGTTCTTGAACCAGCGGGATCGTGCAATGCAGCTGTCTTCTGTCCGCGCCGTCATCACCGGCGGTGTCTCCGGCCTTGGCCTGTCCGTGGCCCAGCACCTGGTCGCCCATGGCGGCAAGGTGGCCCTGTTCGATCTCAATGACGACAAGGGCGCGGCCGCCGTGGCCGCGCTTGGCGAAGCCAATGCGCGCTACTACAGCACCAATGTCAGCGACGAAGCCGCCGTGGCCGCGCAGATCGATGCCGCCTGCGACTTCCTGGGCGGGCTGAACACCGCGATCAACTGCGCCGGCATCCTGGGCGCGGGCCGCGTGCTCGGCAAGGAAGCGCCAATGCCGCTGGCCAACTTCCAGGGCACGGTGATGGTCAACCTGGTCGGCAGCTTCAACGTCGCCAAGGCCGCCGCCAACCGCATGCAGCACAACACCCCGGGCGAGGATGGCGAGCGCGGCGTGATCATCAACACCGCCAGCGTGGCGGCCTACGAGGGCCAGATCGGCCAGGCCGCCTATGCCGCCTCCAAGGGCGGCGTGGTCAGCATGACCCTGCCGATGGCCCGCGAACTGTCGCGCTTCGGCATCCGCGTGATGACCATCGCCCCGGGCATCTTCTGGACCCCGATGGTCGATGGCATGCCGCCGGCCGTGCAGGAATCGCTGGCCGCCTCGATCCCGTTCCCGCCCCGCCTGGGCAAGCCGGAGGATTTCGCCGGCCTGGTCGCCTATATCCTGGGCAACACCTATCTCAACGGCGAGACCATCCGCCTTGACGGCGCCGTGCGTCTGGCGCCGAAGTAAGCGAGCACGCAACCCGCTGGGTGCCCGGTTCCGGCACCCGCCACCTCCACGAACCGACCTTCATTCCCATGAAAGCCAGCGACATCAAGAAAGGCAACGTCGTCGAATTCAACAACGGCGTCTACCAGATCCGCGACATCGAACGCAGCTCCCCGCAGGGCCGCGGCGGCAATGTCCGCTTCCGTTTCATCATGTACAGCGTGCCGGGCGGCAACAAGCTCGACTCCAGCTTCGACGCCGACGACAACCTGCCGGAAGTCGAGCTGCTGCGCCGCCAGGCCACCTACTCGTACATGGATGGCGACGCCTTCGTCTTCCTGGATGACGAGGACTACACCCCGTACATGGTCGATGCGGATGTGCTCGGCGATGACGCCGGCTACATCACCGATGGCCTGACCGGCATCTACGTGCAGGTGATCGACGAGACCCCGGTGGGCGTGCAGTTGCCGACCAGCGTGGTGCTGGAAGTGGTCGAAACGCCGCCGGAGCTCAAGGGCGGCACTGCCACCAAGCGCCCGAAACCGGCCAAGCTCAGCACCGGCATCGAAATCATGGTGCCGGAGTACATCGCCAACGGTGAACGTGTGCTGGTCAATACCACCACCGGTGAATTCGCCGGCCGTGCCGACTAAACGGTCTGCACTGATCGTCCTGCTCCTGCTGCTCGCGGCGTGCTCGCCGCGGGCGGTGGAGAGTGAGACATTGGATACCCCGCGCGCACCCACCACGTTGGCTGAGACCGCCCACGGTGAGCGCTGCGACGTCCCGGCGGAGGTGTTCGTGGCCGAGGACATCCGCATGTACTGCGCGATGCCCGGCGATGTGCAGGCCTTCCTGGCGCGCGAAAGCGCGTGCCAGCACTTCGCTGGCGAAGAAGCGTACGACGAAGACCGTGCGCGCGAATTGGCCTACGCGATCCACGAGAGCTGCGACGACCGTGCCCGGCGCTTCAATCAACTCCTGCAGCGCCATGCCGACAACTGCCTGGTGCACACCGAACTGATGCTGCTGGGCACCCGCAATGAGCTGATGCTGGATGCCGACAGCCGGGCGCTGCCCAACCCCTGCCCGCGCGGCATGTGATGGTTCACCGGACGCGCATGCGCGCATCCGGTGCCTTCAACTGAGTCAGAGCTTGCTGGATCAGGGCTTGGCCGCCAACGAGGGCGCGCCGGCAAAATCCCCGCAGCCGTGGTACTGGCGCGCGCCGACCGTGAGCATGGCCGTGGCACCGAAGGCCTGGCCGCTCATGTCGTCCTGGCACACCGTGCGCTGGAAGGTCAGCTTGACCGGGGTGCCATCGGCGGCAGTACCCGACCAGCCGTCACGGCCTTGGGTGGGGCTGGAAATCTCGAGCTTGCGCTCGCCGTAATCCATCTCGATGTGCAGCGCCGGGGTGGCACCCGCACCGACCTGGGCCAGCCAGCCGGGCTCATTGCCGGTCGCGCGGAATCCGCCTGCCGCATCGGCGTCCGTCTCCGCATGGGCGGTCGCATTGGCCGGCGGTGCTTGTCCGCCCTGCTCGCCGGTGCCGGTGCAGGTGCGGTCCGGCTCGCCCTTCAGGATCAGGCTGCCTTCGGTGGTGCCCTTGGTCCACAATTCGTTGCCCTGGCCATCGCCATACTTCGCGCCGGACGCTGCAGGCTGCGAGGACATCGGGAAAGTGCGGTCGCCCACCACCACCGTTGCCGAATCCTGACCGCGGTAAGTGGCATGCACTTCCAGCTCCCCACAGCGGAACGCATACGCGCGCTCTTCAGCAGTGGAGGCATCGATCGGGGGCGGCGCTTCGCTGCCATAGGCGGCGGGGCTGCTCTGGCTGGCCGGTTGGCAGGCGGCGAGTGCGCCGGTAATGGCCAGGCTCAACAACCAGGGGGATGCGCGCATGAGGGACTCCTTGCGATAACGTCGACAACACTTGATCGTACCTGCCGGGCCGTGAGAACAGGTGAAGCGACGCTGACCTCCCGGGCATCGCTGAACACGCGGTTCAGTGCGGTGCGACCCGTCCTTCGTCCTCTCGCGCCAGCGCACGCATGCGCGCACCCAGCCGTACCAGGTTGCTGTCGATCAGGGCCAGTTCGCGTTGCTGTGCCTGTGGCAGGCGGTGTTTGAGCTGCAGCTGCAACGCCTGCCAGGCCGGCACACCCTGTGCACTGAGCCGCGCCGCCGCCTCGCTGGCCTGCGCCCGCTCGTGCGCCGACGGCAGCCCGTAGCCGCCCCCCGCCACCAGTGCGGCCGGGCTGATCAGCTGGCCGGTGTCTTCCAGCAACGCGCGCAGCGTGTCGCGCGCCGCAGCATCTTCTTTGGCCGGATCGCCCAGCAGCCGCTTCAGCACGTCGCGTGCGCGCAGTTCTTCGCGACGCAGGGCGGCCTGTTCCAGCAACAGCAGGGCGGCGGTGGCACGTAGATCACCCTGCTCTACCCAGCGTGCACGCTCGCTGGCCGGCTGCCGCAACCACTCGCCGACGGTTGTCGTGCCCAGCCGTAGCTGCTGGCGCGCCGCATCGAACAACTGCTGGTAGTGATCCTCGGCGGAGGCGAAGTAGTAGCCCTGTCGCGTCGCCTGCCCGCGATCGGCCAGCACGCTGGCGTCGGCCACGCCCTGGCGCTCCAGGCGGGTCAGCAGGCCGCGCGGGGTGAGCCGGTTCAACCCCGGCGAAGCCAGACGTGGCACGCCTTCCTGCAGCAGCTTGCCGGTCTCCACCGCGCAGTTGTTGCTGACGAACAGATAGCGCCCGTCATAGCTCCAGTGCACCTGCGCGACGCGCTCCAGCAGGCTGGCGATGTCCGGCGCATCCAACGCCAACGGCACGGAAGACAGCCCCCGCAGTTCCACCTGTGTGTATTCGTTGATGACCTGGTTGAGCGGCAGCACGAACAGGCGCGAAGGATAGGCACCGGTCAGCCCGCGCCAGCTGGAGATCTGTACATCGCCGACGAAGGCACGGTAGGACAGCACGCGGTGATGGGACAGATCCATCCGGCAGGCCGGCCCACGCGGGCGGCCTGGCGCGCAGATCACCAGGCGCAGCATGCTGTGGCCCCAGCGACTCATCAGCTGGTCATTGCCTTCGGCGAGCAGGTAGTCCACCGCGTAGATCCGGGCCGGATCCAGTTCGAGCAGCGTCGCCGCGCCCGCCTCCTCTTCGGCCTGCATCAACGGCAGACGGGTGTCGCATCCCTCGGCCGGGTCGTTCGGCCCAAGGTGCTCGGCAAACCACGCGGCGACGGCCGGACGGCGGCAGGGGTAATCCGGATCGAGCAGCAGGTGCTCGGCGTTGACCGCCAGGAACTCGGCCGGTCGCGTGCGCTCGTAATCGTCCGGACTGCGCTCGCTGAAGGCATTCGCTGTACGCCCCAGCTTCCACGGGCGTCGCTGCCAGCCGGCCAGGTCACGCAGACGCGCATCGCGCGACCAGCCACCCTGCGGCGAACGATCCAGCACATGGGTCAATTCATGGATCAGCGCGGCTTCGAGCGGGTGTGGCAGCGGTTGATCGTCCTGCACGGTGTCCAGCAACGTGCGCTGCAGGGTGATCGTGCCGTTGCGGGTGCGGCCGTGCACGTGGGCCGGCAGCGTGTCCGACCAGCGCACCTGCACCGGGTGCTGGAAACGTGCCTGCCACGGCGCTGGCAGGCGCGTGTGCACCTGCTGCAGGGCACGCTCGGCGGCCACGATCTGCGCCACGCTCAATCCCTGCGGCTGCAACTCCAGCTGCAGCGCCGCCTGTGCGAACGGCGCGGCGAGCCACGCGATCAGGACCGCCCAGCGCCAGCGGCGGACCTGACCACGCGTTCGCATCAGCGGGCCAGCAGGGTCCTGGCCAGCGCCATGTCACTGGCCTGCTGCTGCGCAACGCTCTGTTCGCGCAGGTGCAGCAGCGCAGCTTCCAGACGGGCACCACGGATCGCACCGTCGCTGGCCACGAAGGCGGCTGCATCATCGCGCGCATCAAGCACGATCTTGTCATCGCCCGAGCTGGACGAACCGGCCGAGGACGCGCCGGAGGCGGAACCGGCAGAGCTGCCGGCAAAACTGGAGGCCATCGCCGACAACGGCAGGGCGAGCACGGCAACAAGCAGGATCGGACGCATCATCGGGGTGTCGTTCGCGGTGGAAAGCACAGAGCGTATAGGCTGCGTGAAATCCTGTCTTGCCTCAGAGGTCGAAGAGCTTGCCGGGATTCAGCAGCGCTTGGGGATCAAACGCACGTTTGACCGCCTTCATCAGTGCGATTTCCGGCGCGCTGCGCGTGCTGTCCAGGTAGCCCTTTTTGACCAGGCCGATCCCGTGTTCGGCCGAGATGCTGCCGTCAAAGCGGGCCAGCACACCGGCGAGCAGCTTGGTGACGTGCTCGCATTGGGTCAGGAACTCCGCCTCGGCGGTCTCGTCCGGCTTGAGCACGTTGATGTGCAGGTTGCCGTCGCCGATGTGCCCGAACCAGACCACCTCGAACTGCGGGTACGCCTGCCCGATCAGCGCCTGGGTTTCGGCGAGGAAGGCCGGCATCGCCGAAATCCGCACCGAGACATCGTTCTTGTAGGGCGTGTAGCGCGCCACCGCTTCGGTGATGCCCTCGCGCAGCCGCCACAGCTGCGCGGCCTGCGCGTCGCTCTGGCTGACCACGCCATCGCTGACCCAGCCGTGCTCCATGCAGTCTTCGAACGCGGCCATCGCGGCGGCTTCCTGCGCCCCGTCGCCGGCAGCGAATTCGGTTACCACGTAATACGGGTGGACCTCGTCGAACGGTGCCTGCGCGCCATGCGCCAGCACATGCCCGAGCGCGCGGTCGGTGAAGAACTCGAAGGCCTGCAGCTGCAGCCGCTCGCGGAAGGCGGCAAACACCTGCATCAACACCTCGAACGAGGGCAGCGCCAGCAGCATCACGTTGCTGGCCGGCGGCGGATCGGTGAGCTTCAAGGTGGCTTCGACGATCACGCCGAGCGTGCCTTCCGAGCCGATCAGCAGCTGGCGGAAGTCATAGCCGCTGGAGTTCTTGATCAGGCCCTTGTTGAGCTCGACCAGCTCACCGGCCATCGTCACCACCTTCAGGCCGGCGATCCACTCGCGGGTATTGCCGTAGCGGATCACGCGGATGCCACCGGCATTGGTGGCGATGTTGCCGCCGATCGAGCACGAACCACGCGCGGCGAAATCCACCGGGTAGATCAGGCCATGCTCGAGCGCCGCGTTGTGCACCGCCTCCAGTGGCATGCCCGCCTGCACGGTCAGGGTGCGGTCGACCGCATCGAAGGCCAGCGGCTTGTTCATCCGCTCCAGGCTGAGCACCAGCTCACCGTGGGCTGCCACCGCGCCGCCGGACAACCCGGTACGGCCACCGGAGGGCACCACGGCCACCCCTTGGGCACTGGCCCAGCGCAGCGTCGCCTGCACCTCTTCCACCGTGCCGGGCAAGGCGATCGCCAGCGGCGCGGGTTTCCAGCGCCGGGTCCAATCGCGGCCGTAATGCTCCAGATCGGCTGGATCGGTCTTCAGGCGCAGCCCGGGGCAAGCGAGCAACAGCGAATCGAGGCGCGGATCGGTCATGGGGCGTCTGGCGGTGCCGGGGGAGCCCGCAAGCCTGCCAGCCGCTACCGGCCGCGTCCAGTAGCAGGCGCGCCTGTGAAGGCCACACGTACTCACGAAATTAGGTGCATCTGAAACCGTTCGGACGTTGATTGGCGCACCGCACCATCGCCGCCCGCTTCTGGCATAGTTGGGGGCTCCACCGCCATACGTCGCACGCCGCCCATGTCGCCGAAAAAGACCTCGTTCCCGAAGCAGGATATCCGCGTACTGTTGCTCGAGGGGGTCAGCCAGACCGCGATCGACGTGTTCACCGCGGCCGGCTATTCGCAGATCGAACTGCACAGCAAGGCGCTGCCCGAAGACGAACTGAAGGCGCGCATCGCCGAGGCCCACATCGTCGGCATCCGTTCGCGCACGCAACTCAGTGCGGAGGTGCTGGCGAACGCCAAGCGCCTGATGGCGGTCGGCTGCTTCTGCATCGGCACCAACCAGGTCGACCTGGAGGCGGCGGAACTGGCCGGCATCCCGGTGTTCAACGCCCCCTATTCCAACACCCGCAGCGTGGCCGAGCTGGTGATCGCCGAAGCGATCATGCTGACCCGCGGCATCCCGCAGAAGAACGCCGAGTGCCATCGCGGCGGCTGGTCCAAGTCGGCCGCCGGTAGCCATGAGGTGCGCGGCAAGACGCTGGGCATCATCGGTTATGGCCATATCGGTACCCAGGTCGGCGTGATGGCCGAGGCGATGGGCATGCAGGTGATCTTCCACGATGTGGAAACCAAGCTGTCACTGGGCAATGCCCGCGCGGCGATCAGCCTGGATGACCTGCTGGCGCGCGCCGACATCGTGACCGTGCATGTGCCGGAAACCCCGGCCACGCAGTGGATGATCGGTGCCGACGAACTGGCGCGCATGCGCCCCGGCGCACACCTGATCAACGCCGCGCGCGGCACCGTGGTCGACATCGACGCGCTGGATGCGGCGCTGCGCTCGGGCCACCTCGGTGGTGCCGCGCTGGATGTGTTCCCGGTCGAGCCCAAGGGCAACGGCGATGCGTTCGTGTCACCGCTGACCGCGCACGACAACGTGATCCTGACCCCGCACGTGGGCGGCAGCACACTGGAAGCACAGGACAACATCGGTGTGGAAGTGGCGGCCAAACTGGTGCGCTACAGCGACAACGGCAGCACCCTGTCGGCGGTCAACTTCCCGGAAGTGACGTTGCCCGAGCACGCCGAGAGCCTGCGCCTGCTGCACATCCACCAGAACGTGCCGGGCGTACTCTCCAAGGTCAACGAGATCTTCTCGCGCCACAACGTCAACATCGACGGCCAGTTCCTGCGTACGGACCCGAAGGTGGGCTACGTGGTGATCGACATCACCGCCAGCGAAGCCCAGGCCGGCGCGGTGCGCGACGAACTGGCCGCCATCCCGGGCACGCTGCGCACCCGCGTGCTGTATTAATGGGGACGGGGGTAATTAATAATTACCCCCGTCCCTGTTAAATCACCGCGCCAGCCAGCGCTTGGCCATGCGTGGCAACGAATCATCCCCATCGGGGGTCTCGATCGCCGCATTGGCCACGTCACGGATCTCGCGCCAGGCCAACGCCAGCGATTCGTCGCTGATCGCGAACTGCTCACTGCCCAGCGCCCGCACGACGTAGCGCGCGTCGTAGTGCCAATGCCCCGGGACGTCCTTGCGTTCGGGAATCCAGTGCTTGTCGATGTCGAACAGTTCGCCATCCTCCAGCACCAGCGCGGTCAGCCCGGATTCCTCCTCGGCTTCCTTCAGCGCCACCTGGGCCAGATCGCGCTCGCCATCCGCGTGGCCGCCCAGCTGCAGCCAGCGGTCCAGCTTGCGGTGGTGGGTCAGCAGCACGCGCTGCCCGTCGGCGCTGACCAGCCACGCGCTGCCGGTGAAGTGCCCGGCCAGGCGCTCGCGCAGGAACGGGTTGTCCGGATCGTCCAGCACTGTGCTGAATTCGTCAGCCAATGCCGCGTGCTCGGGGTGTCGGCGGGCGTAAGCATCAAGCTGACTGCGCAGGGCGGCGTCAGGAATGGCAACGGATTCGAGGTTCAGCGACATGGCAGGTGCAGGCATCGTGCGGATTTGGCCGATTATCGCTCGGCCATGCTGCATTTGTGCTTGTACAGCGGCTTCAGCTTTGGCTAAGGTACAGCGGGCCCCGCACCGCTGGGGCGCCCAGTCGCCATCAGGGCGTGCGGCAATGTACCGCGCGCCTCACCTTTGTTCATTTAGGGAAGCACTGCATGCTGAAGTCTCTGTTGAGGGTCAAACCGGTCGCACCGGCACCGCACGTCGATGCCGGCGAGCCCATCGAAGGCAGCCTGGACGGCGAGCCCACACTGAGGCGGACCCTCACAGCGAAACACCTGATCCTGCTGGGTATCGGCGCGGTGATCGGTGCGGGTATCTTCGTGCTCACCGGCCAGGCCGCGGCGAACCATGCCGGCCCGGCGGTGATGCTCTCGTTCGTGTTCGCCGGCTTTGCCTGCGCGCTGGCCGGCCTGTGCTACGCCGAGTTCGCGGCGATGATGCCGGTCTCCGGCAGCGCCTATTCCTATTCGTACGCCACCCTCGGCGAAGGCATGGCCTGGTTCATCGGCTGGTGCCTGGTGCTGGAGTACCTGTTCGCCTCGGCCTCGGTCGCGGTGGGTTGGTCGGCGTACCTGATCAGCTTCATCACCACGACGCTGAACATGCCCTTCCCCGATGCGCTCAGCGCCGCGCCCATCGCCTGGACCGGCCAGGAGTTCATCTCCTCCGGCAAGCTGTTCAACCTGCCGGCGGTGCTGATCGTGGCGGCCGTCTCGGGCCTGCTGTACGTCGGCGTGACGCAGTCGGCCTTCGTCAACGCGATCATCGTGGCGATCAAGGTCACCGTGATCTGCCTGTTCATCGGCTTCGGCGCCGCGCACCTGGATACGGCCAACTGGACCCCCTTCATTCCGGAGAACACCGGCGTGCCGGGTGAGTTCGGCTGGAGTGGCGTGTTCCGTGCGGCAACCATCGTGTTCTTCGCCTACATCGGCTTCGATGCGGTCTCCACCGCCGCCGGCGAGACCAAGGACCCGCAGCGCAACATGCCGATCGGCCTGCTCGGGTCGCTGGCCGTGTGCACCATCGTCTACATCATCGTCTGTGCCGTGCTGACCGGCATGATGCCGTACCACCTGCTGGGCACGGACAAGCCCGTCGCGACCGCGCTGGAGCCCTACCCGACCCTGTCCTGGCTGAAGACCGCCGTGGAAATCGGTGCGATCGCCGGCCTCTCCTCGGTGGTGCTGGTGATGATGATGGGCCAGACCCGCATCGCCTACACGATCTCGCGCGACGGCCTGCTGCCGAAGATCTTCGGCAAGGTGCACAAGCGCTTCCGTACCCCGTACTGGAGCACGATCGTTGTCGGCGCCATCGCCGCCACCCTGGCCGGTACCGTGCCGCTGAACGTGCTCGGTGAACTGGTCTCGATGGGCACCCTGCTGGCCTTTGCCACCGTCTGCATCGGCGTGCTTGTCCTGCGCTACACGCGCCCGGAACTGGAGCGACCGTTCCGCGTGCCGCTGGTGTGGGTGATCTGCCCGCTGGGCGCGCTGGCCTGCCTGTTCCTGTTCTACCAGGCGTTCGTCGTGCATTGGCACCTGTTCGTGGCCTGGACCCTGCTGGGTCTGTGCATCTACTTCGGCTACGGCATCCGCCACAGCAAGCTGAACAAGAAGAACGCCTGAGTGCTGCCGGGCCGGCCACGTGCCGGCCCGGTCGTTTGATACGTCGCGCCTGAGAAGACATCCAAACCATGTTCAAGCAACTGTGGGCCACCAAGCATCCGCACGCCGCCCATGAAGACGCCAACGGCCTGAGCCTGCGCCGCACCCTCGGCCCCTGGGGCCTGACCGCGCTGGGCATCGGCGCGGTGATCGGCGGCGGCATCTTCGTGATCACCGGCCAGGCCGCGGCCAACCACGCCGGCCCGGCGATCATGCTGTCGTTCGTGCTCGCCGCGATCTGCTGCGCATTCTGCGCGATGGCCTACGCCGAGTTCGCGGCGATGGTGCCGGTCTCCGGCAGTGCCTACACCTATACCTATGCCACCTTCGGCGAGCTCTCGGCCTGGTTCATCGGCTGGATGCTGGTGCTGGAATATGGCGTCTCCGCCTCGGCCGTGGCGGTCAGCTGGACCGGCTATTTCCTGAGCCTGCTCAGCCATTTCGACATCCATCTCCCCGCCGCGCTGGTCAGCGCGCCACTGGATGGCCAGCTGCGCCCGACCGGCGCCATCGCCAACATCCCGGCCGCGGTGCTGGTGCTGCTGCTGACCTGGCTGTGCTACGTGGGCATCAGCAAATCCTCGGCCATGAACATGGCGATGGTGGTGCTCAAGACCGCGCTGATCGTGCTGGTGATCGTGGTTGGCTGGAAGTACGTGGACCCGGCCAATTGGACCCCGTTCATTCCGGAAAACGAAGGCCCGGGCAAGTACGGCTTCGACGGCGTGCTGCGCGGTGCGGCAATGGTGTTCTTCGCCTATATCGGTTTCGAGGCGGTGTCGGTAGCCGCGCAGGAGTCGCACAAACCGCAGCGCGACATGCCGATCGGCATGCTGCTCTCGCTGGTGATCTGCACCGTGCTGTACATCGCCATGGCCGCGGTGATGACCGGGCTGGTGCCGTACCAGCTGCTGGGCACCGATGAGCCGGTGGTGACCGCGGTGGCGGCGCATCCGCAGCTGGGCTGGTTGCGCGTGGTCGTGGAGATCGGCGCGCTGATCGGGCTGTCCTCGGTGGTGCTGGTGATGGTGATCGCGCAGCCGCGCATCTTCATGATCATGGGCCGCGACGGGCTGTTGCCGCCGCTGTTCACCAAGATCCATCCCAAGTACCGCACGCCGCACATCAACACCGTGATCACCGGTATCGGCATCGCGCTGCTGGCGGCAGTGTTCCCGCTGGACGTGCTGGGTGAGCTGACCTCGATGGGCACGCTGATCGCGTTCGCGGCGGTCTGCGCGGGCGTGCTGATCCTGCGCCGTACCCAACCGGACCTGCCGCGTCCGTTCCGGATGCCGATGGCGTGGCTGATCTGCAGCCTGGGCGTGCTCAGCTGCATCGCGCTGCTGACGGCGATGACGGCCCACAACTGGATGCTGATGGGCTTCTGGACGCTGGGCGGTTTCGCGATCTATTTCTGTTATGGGTATCGCCATAGCCGGCTGCGCAAGTAGTGCCGGCCGCTGGCCGGCTCCACCTGCACCCAACACGCTCATGAGGAGCCGGCCGGCGGCCGGCACTACCGCAGAGCGCGCGAAATCGATGGAAGCGCCGTAAAATAGCCCCATGAGCACCCCCACCTTCCCGTACGACACCGCGCGCCTGAGCGAACTGGCCCAGCTGCTGATCGACAACGTCCGCGAGCTGGCGCACGCCGGCTGGACCCCGGCCACCAGCAGCAACTTCTCCCACCGCCTGGATGACCGCCACGCGGCGATCACCGTGTCCGGCAAGGACAAGGGCCGGCTGGTGGAGGACGACATCATGGTGGTCGATTTCGACGGCCAGGCCGTCGGCCGCCCGCTGCGCCCGTCCGCCGAGACGCTGCTGCACACCCAGCTGTATCGCCGGTTCCCGGAGATCGGCTGCGTGCTGCACACCCATTCGCCGGTGCAGACCATCGCCTCGCGCCTGTATGCGCCGCAGGGCCATATCCGCCTGGAAGGCTACGAGCTGCTGAAGGCCTTCCACGGCAACAGCACCCACGAGATGGCGATCGATGTGCCAGTGTTCGCCAATACACAGGACATGGACGTGCTCTCGGCCCAGGTCGATGCCCTGCTCGACACCCAGCCGCTGTGGGGCTACCTGATCGACGGCCACGGCCTGTACGCGTGGGGCCGCACCATGGCCGAGGCGCGCCGCCACATGGAAGCCTTCGAATTCCTGCTGCACTGTGAGCTGGAACTGCGCAAGCTGCGTGGCTGATCGCGCTCAGATTCCTGAAGAGAATCTGTATTCCGCGCATCGGCATCAGTACGTCGCCCCCACCCCGGCGCCGCACTGGTACCCTTTCCTTCCCCTCTTCGCCTCGATGCCGCCGCCATGAGCCGACTCCGTATCTTTGATGACACCGCCCCGGATGTCCCGCTGTTCGACAGCCGGGATGGCGAGGCGATCGCTGCCGAACTGAAGAAGATCGGCGTCACGTTCGAGCGCTGGCAGGCGGCCCACGAGGTCGCGCCGGGCGCCAGCCAGGACGAGGTCTTCGCCGCCTACAAGGTCGATATCGACCGTCTCGTCGCCACGCACGGTTTCAAGAGCGTGGACGTCGCCTCGATCGCGCCGGACAACCCGAACCGCGCCGAGCTGCGCAGGAAGTTCCTGGACGAGCACTTCCACAAGGAAGATGAAGTCCGCTTCTTCGTCGCCGGCTCCGGGCTGTTCACCCTGCACGTGGACGGCAAGGTCTACGAGATCGAGTGCGTCAAGAACGACCTGATCGCCGTGCCCGATGGCATCACCCATTGGTTCGATATGGGCGAGGAACCGAGTTTCGTGGCGATCCGCTTCTTCACCGAGCCGGATGGCTGGGTCGGCCATTTCACCGGCAGCGACATCGCCCAGACCTTCCCGCGTTACCACCCCGCACAGCACCAGGCCGACTGATCCATGCCGCAACCGACCGTCATCCTCACCGATATCGAGGGCACCACCAGCAGCATTTCGTTCGTCAAGAACGTGCTGTTCCCGTATGCGCGCAAGGCGCTGCCGGCGTTCGTCGCCGCGCACGGCCAGGAGCCGCAGGTGCGCCGCTGGCTGGACGCGGTGGCGGTGGAGATCG
Organism: Stenotrophomonas sp. Steno-Z10-BAI; assembly: GCF_056393115.1. Taxonomy (NCBI): domain Bacteria; kingdom Pseudomonadati; phylum Pseudomonadota; class Gammaproteobacteria; order Lysobacterales; family Lysobacteraceae; genus Stenotrophomonas; species Stenotrophomonas sp. Steno-Z10-BAI. The sequence continues at coordinate 825,109 of NZ_JBWJOZ010000002.1, forward strand.
GTGGTGCCTGCCAGGACAGCCTGATCGTGGAGACGCTGCAGGGCTGGATCGACCAGGACCGCAAGCACACCGCGCTCAAGGCGCTGCAGGGCATGATCTGGGAAGCCGGCTACCGCAACGGCGATTACAAGGCGCACTTCTATCCGGAAGTGGCCGCCGTCCTGAAGGGCTGGCATGCGCAGGGCAAGCCGCTGTACGTGTATTCCTCCGGCTCGGTGCCGTCGCAGAAGCTGTTCTTCGGCTTCAGCGAAGCCGGTGACCTGACCGGGCTGGTCTCGGGCTGGTTCGACACCGAAGTGGGCGGCAAGCGTGAGGCCGACAGCTACCGTCACATCGTCGAGGCGATCGACGTACCGGCCGCGCAGATCCTGTTCCTGTCTGACGTGGTGGAAGAGCTGGATGCCGCGCGCGACGCCGGCCTGCAGACGCGCCTGATCGACCGCCTGGACGATTACCCGCTGCCGCGCAGCGGTGAGGCCACCCACGGCCACGACCGCGTCGAGAACTTCCAGCAGATCACGCTGTAACGGGTGGATCCACGCCACGCGTGGATGCCTTTCGCGCGATTCCGGTACCACGCCAGCCACGCATGGCGTGGCCCTACCTCCGGATATCTGCCAAAGAGTGCAGGCGCAACGCGCCGCGCAGCGTGGCCAGATCCGCCTCCGCGCGCAGCCGGATCGTCACCGTTTCACCCGGCAACAGGTCGAGCGCATTGTTCTCCAGCGCGGCATCCAGCCCATCGAAGTCGATCCACAGCGCCCGCACCAGCGTCGGCGAGCGCAGCGTCAGCAGGTAGCCGTCGCCATCGGCGCGCAGCGCGCTGTCGATCTTCGCCGGTGACAGCGCCAACGCTTTGGCCGGGACGAAATACACCACCTGCTGCGACAACAGCGTGGCGCCGTCGAACAGCTCGACCACCGCCACGGTCCGCGCAGGATCAGCGCCCTTCAACAGGTCGGCATCGGCAAATCGTCCTACCTCCAACGCTGACAGCGGCGGCACTGCGACGGTGTGCTGCTGCTCGCTGCGCTGGGTGCCATCGAGGTCCATCACCCGCAGCCGCCACGTCGCCTGCAGGCCCTGCTGACGATCATTGAGCAGGCTCACCCGGGTCACGCCCTCGTCGCGCAACGCCGCCACCGCGTGGTCGGCGAAGAAACGTTTGGCGTGGAAGTGCAGCGCCTTCCAGCGGCCGGCGTAATCGATGCTGGACCACGACGCCCCCGGCCATACATCGTTGAGCTGCCAGTACAGCGAGCCCATCATGTACGGCCGCGAGGCCCGGTGATGCAGGGCAGCGAGCTGGATGCCATCGGCCTGCATCACCTGGCTCAGGTAGACGAACGTGGGGAAGTCACGCGGCGTGCCGTACTCCTCCTCGATGTACTTGAGCAGGCGCTGGTTGCCCTCGCCCGCCATGAACTTCTGGTGCGCGCGCACCGTCGGGCTGTCCATCTGCTGCTCGGCGGCGGGAATGATGCCGTCCAGCGTGCGCAGCACCGGCCAGGCCTGCAGCCCGTATTCGGACATGAAGCGCGGCGTTTCACGCAGGTAGGCGGTCACCGGCAGCGCCGGGTTGCCCCACACCTGCCAGTAGTGCTTGTCGCCACGGGTGGAATCGTTGGCCTTCTCGTCCAGATCATTGCTCGGCGAGCTGGACCAGTACGGCACGCCCAGCCCTTCCTCGGCCACCACCTGGCGCAGGTCGTTGCCGAACAACTCCACATAGCCCTGCCAGACCTTCGCGGCGAAGGCAGGATCGGCAGCGGTCAGGTCACGGCCGTGGCCCCAGTCCTTCCATGCGGTCTCTTCTTCGTTGTTGCCACACCACAGCACCACGCTGGGGTGATGGCGCAGACGACGCACATTGTCGCGCACCTCATGGACCACGTTCGCGCGGAACGCTGGATCGTAGCCGGGCTGCATGCCGCCACCGAACATGAAGTCCTGCCAGACCAGCAGCCCCAGCTCGTCGGCGATATCGAAGAACACATCCTCTTCGTAATAGCCACCGCCCCAGTTGCGCAGCATGTTCATGTTGGCATCGCGCGCCGCGGTCAGCTCGCGCCGGATCCGCGCCGCGTCCACACGCGCGGGAAACATGTCGAACGGAATCACGTTGGCGCCCTTGGCGAAGATAGGCACACCGTTGATCACGAACACGAAGCCCTGTCCGCCGTTGCGGTCCACCTCGCGGCGCAGTTCGACGGTACGCAGGCCGGTGCGCTGCTCGATGTGCGTCGCCTCCGCCGTCTCAGGTGCCAGCGTGGCACGCACGGTATAGCGGGCCTGCTCGCCCTGCCCGGCCGGCCACCAGCGCCGCGGCTCCTGCAGCGCCACCGGCACCGCGACGCGGTTGTCACCGGCCTTCAGCATCGTCCTGCGGTCGATGCGCGCCACGCGCGTGCCGTCCGGATCCAGCACCTCGATCTGCACCGACGCGGAACCAACCACTGCGCTTTCCACCTCGACCGCGATCTCAAGCTCAGCCTGTGCGGCATCCAGAGCACGGGTCTGGACCACCAGTGCGGTCAGGCGCTGTGCGTCCCAGCTCTCCAGCGTCACCGGCCGCCAGATGCCCGCGGTCACGTAACGCGGGCCCCAGTCCCAACCGAAGTGGTAGCCCGGTTTGCGTACGAAATTGCCGACCATCGCGTCTTTGGGCTCATCGCCATACGGCGAGGGGTAGTTGCCGGCGATCTTGTGCGGCATCGCCTGCACGCCCGGCAGCAGCGTGCGGATCGGCGAGCGCAGCACGACGCGCAGTTCATTGCCGCGAGGCCGCAGCCTGCCCTCCACCCGCGCACGCCAGGTGCGATGGCTGTTGTCGGCCTGCAGCAACGGCTGGCCGTTGAGCGTGACCGTGGCGAACGTATCCAGGCCTTCGAAGGCCAGCTCGGCGTGCGCGCGCGCCAAGGTCGTCGCATCCACATCGAATCGTGCGCGGTACTCCCAGTCGGCCAGGCCGATCCACTGCAGCTCGGCCTCCGGCGCACCCACGTAAGGATCGGGAATCTGCCCCCGCGCCAGCAGGTCGGTATGCACCGCGCCGGGCACCTGTGCGGCACGCCACTCGGCCAGCTGCGGGTGGGCACGAAGCTGCGCATCGCCGGGCATCAGGCGGAATGACCACTCGGCCGCCAGCGGGGCGGCTGCCACGGGCAGCGCCCATGCTGCCAGCAGGACCAGCATCAGCCAGCTGGCCGGTGCAACGACATGGAGACGGCTGTGCGCGCGCATGGGGACCTGCCTGGCTGCGGGGGCAGCCGACCAACGGTCGGCGCTACCGGGATGTCGGGGAAGCCGACCGACGGTCGGCTTCCGGATTCAACGGACCACGTTGAGCACTTCGTAGCACGCGCCCATGGTGTGGTAATCGGTCTTGCCGGCCGGGCTCTTCTCATCGCTGTACTTGCGGTTGTCCGCATCCAGGATGCGATACCAGGCACCGTAGCGATGATCGATCATGTGCTGCCACGCGTAGCCCCACAGGGCGTCGTACCAGTCCCAGTACACGGCATCGCCGGTGCGCTTGGCCAGCAGCGCGGCGGTGGCCAGCGATTCGGCCTGTACCCAGAAATATTTGTCGTCATCGCAGACGCTGCCATCCGGCGCGAAGCCGTAATACAACCCACCACGCTCGGCGTCCCAACTGCGCGCCACCGCCACATCGAACAGATGCCGTGCGGTCGGCACCAGCCAGTCGGCGTGTACGTGGCGATCCAGGATCAGCAGCAGCTTGGCCCACTCGGTCTGATGCCCGGGTTGGAAACCCCACGGACGGAACAGGTGCTTGGGGTTGTGGCGGTTGTAGTCCCGGTCGATCTGCCACTGGGTGTCGTAGTGCTCCCACACCAGGCCGTCGCCCTGCGCCGCCTGGCGGCGGGTCATGTGGTCGGCCAGCAACAGCGCACGATCAAGGTAGCGCTGCTCGCCACTGGCCTCGAAGGCGGCCAGCATCGCCTCGCACATGTGCATGTTGGCGTTCTGGCCGCGGTAGTCGGTGAAGTTCCAGTCGGCATCGGCTTCATCCTTGTACAGGCCGAACGCCGGTTCCCAGAAGCGCGTTTCCAGCAGCTGCCAGGTCTCGTCCATCCACGAACGCGCCTCGGCAATGCCGGCCTTCAGCGCGCAACTGTAGGCCAGCAGCACGAACGCCACGCCGTAGCAGTGGTTGGTCGCGTCTTCGACCACGCCGTCGCGCAGCGTCCACGCATAACCGCCGGTGGCCGGATTGCGATGCACCTCGCGCAGGTAGCGCACGCCGTGTTCGGCCGCCGCCAGATCCTCGGGCTTGCCGAATTCGCGGTAAGCCATCGCATGGTTGAACACGAACCGGGTGCTGCTGACCAGATGGCGGTGGCTGGCATCGTACACGCTGCCATCGTCACGGTAGTAGTGGAAGAAACCGCCCTTGGGGTCGATTTCATGCGGCTGGTAGAACGCCATCGTCTGCGCGATGTGGGCGCGCAGGAACGCGGGCGAGCGGAAGTCGGGGGTCGGCGGAACCGGCGTGGTCATGCGGCGTCATCCTGTTGTTGCTGCAGCAGTTGCTGGACTTCATGAAGGCTGGGCATCGCGGCGAAGGCGCCCTTGCGGGTCACGGCCAAAGCACCGACGGCCGCGCCGAACCGGATCGCCTCCACCAGCGCGGTGGGGTCCTGGCAGAACCCGGCAAAACCGGTGCCGTCGCCGCCGCGCTCGCCAATCCCGAACAGCAGGCCGCCGACAAAGGCATCGCCGGCCGCGGTGGAATCGACCGTCGTGACACGGAAGCCGGTGAGCACGCCGTGGGCGTGGCGGGTATGCCAGCGGATCGGCGCGGCACCGTCGGTGATCACCACCGCCTGCGCCTGCGCACCCAGCAGGCGCGCGATCACGGCGGCGTCGCCGCCCGGCACTGCGGCCGCCAGGTACTCCAGTTCTTCGCGCGAGAGCTTGACCAGATCGGCCAGCGACAGCGCTTCCCACAACCGCGGCAGCGGGTCGACAGCGGTCGGCCACAGCGCGGGGCGCAGGTTGAGGTCGAGGCTCACCATCGCACCGGCCTGGCGGGCGCGGCGCATGCCCTCCAGCGTGGCCTGCGCGATCTCGGCCTCGGTCAGGCTGTTGGAGCACACGTGGAAGCTGCGCGTGCCTTCAAAGCAGTTCGGGTGGAAGTGCACACTGCGGAACAACAGATCGGCCGCCGGCGGGCGGTAGAAGCTGAAGCTGCGCTCGCCGCTGGCATCCAGGGCAACGAACGCCAGCGCGGTCTTGGCGGCGTCGGTGCGCACGATGCAGTCGGTCGCCACGCCGGCACTGGCCAGGCTCTCGGCGAGGAAGTCGCCGAACATGTCCTGGCCGAGCATGCCGGCAAAATGGGTGTCCGCACCGAGCCGCGCTGCGGCAACGGCGACGTTGGCCGGCGCACCGCCGGCATACTGCAGGAAGGCACGCGGGGTGTCCGGGGTGGCCGGCGGTTGGGCAAGTAGATCGATCAAAATCTCGCCGAAACAAACAATCTTGGACATCGTGGCCTCAAGCTCCCTGTCGGAATCCGACGGCCGGGCGCGAACCGGACAGGCCGTAGAAGATGATGTAGCCGTAGCACAGCAGCGGCAGGATGAAGGACTCATGCAGCCCGATCTGGTCGGCCAGCAGGCCCTGCAGGTACGGCACCACCGCGCCGCCGACGATGGCCATGATCAACAGGCTGGATGCCTTGTTGGTCAGCGTGCCCAGGCGTTCGATGCTCAGCGCGAAGATGGTCGGGAACATGATGGAATTGAACAGGCCCACCGCCACGATCGAATACAGCGCGACCTGCCCTTGGCTGAGCATGGTCAGGGCCAGCAGCGCCACGTTCATGCCCGCGAACAGGGTCAGCAGCACACGCGGCGAGAACCGGGTCATGATCGCCGAGCCGGCGAAACGACCGATCATCGCCAGCGTCCAGTAAGCCGAAACGTAATGGGTGGCTTCCTTCTCGGTGAAGCCGCCGATGTTGGGCAGCGACAGGTAGTTGACCAGGAAGCTGCCGATCGACACCTCCGCCCCCACGTAGAAGAAGATCGCCAGCACGCCGAACAGCACGTGGCGATGGCGCAGCGCATCCAGCAGGGTGTGCTTGCTGGTATCGGCCTGCTCGGTGGTCTCGGTCAGCGCGGGCAGACGGAACAGGTAGACGAACACGGCCAGCAGGAACAGCGCCACGGCCAGGCCGACGTACGGGCCCTGCACCGATTGCGCTTCCTGCACGCGGTAGGCGATCTGCTCGGCAGCCGGCAGCGCGCCGATCTCGTCGGCACTCTTGACCGTGTTGCCCAGGATCAGCAGGCCACCGAAGATCGGTGCGATCGCGGTCCCCAGCGAGTTCAGCGCCTGGGCCAGGGTCAGCCGGCTGGAGGCCGTCTGTTCCGGACCGAGCAGCGCCACGTACGGGTTGGCCGCGACCTGCAGCACCGTGATGCCGGTGGCCAGCACGAACAGGGCGCCCAGGAAGGCTTCATACACGCGCAGTTCGGCGGCCGGCCAGAAGCCCAGCGCACCAACCGCGGCGATCGCCAGGCCAGCCACGATGCCCTTCTTGTAGCCCAGATGCGCAACCAGCCGGCCGGCCGGGAGCGACATCAGGAAGTACGCACCGAAGAAGGTGAACTGCACCAGCATCGCGCGGGCATAGTTCAGTTCGAACACCGCCTTCAGATGCGGGATCAGGATGTCGTTGAGGCAGGTGAGGAAGCCCCACATGAAGAAGATGGTGGTCGCCACGGCCAGCGCGACACGCGTGTTCACCACGGGCGCAGCGGAGGATGAGGAGGGGAGGCGGGGCGTAGGAGAGATGGGCATTCAGGTACGCGCCTCAGTGCGCGAGCAGGTGATTGGGGAAACCATCAGACGGTCATCGCGCCACTGCTCTCGCGAACGCGGAGCTGGACCGGTGCAACGGTACGGGCCGGCGCCGCGTCGGGATGATCCAGACGCAGCAACAGCAGTTCGGCCGCCTGTCGCCCGCGCTCGCGCGGGTTGACGGTCAGCGTGGTCAGCGGCGGCGATGCCACCGAGGCCTCGGAAATATCATCGAAACCGGTCACCGCGAAGTCGCGGCCCGGCTGCACGCCGCGCGAGGCCAGGCCCAGCATCAGGCCCAGCGCGACGCTGTCGTTGTAGCAGACCGCTGCGGTCGGCACGGCATCCAGCGCGAACAGCTCGCCGGCGCGCGCAGCCGCATCCAGGCGGCTGGGCGAGGTTTCGATCAGCCACGCCGGCTGCACCGGCATGCCCGCCTCGACCAGCGCCTGCGCATACCCGGTACGACGCTGATGGCACGAACTGGAGACCGCGTGGCCGCCATAGAACGCGATGCGGCGGTGGCCCTGTTCGATCAGATGACGGGTGGCAAGGTAGGCACCCTGCTGGTTGTCCAGGGTCAGGAAGTCCCAGTCGGCCCCCGGCAGTTCGCGGTTGAACAGCAGCACGTTGGCATGGCCGAGCACCTGGCGCAGCTGCCCGGCATCGCTGCCTTCGGCCGGCGACAGGATCAACCCGGCGGGCATGTGCTCCATCAGCGTGGTCAGCACCGCCTGCTGCCGCTCCGGCGATTCGCCGGTGCTGCCAAGCAGGGTCACGAAGCCCTTGCCGCCGAGCGCTTCATCCACCCCGGAGGCGAATTCGGCGAAGAACGGGTTGGACAGGTCGTTGATGACCAGGGCCACGCTTGAGGACGTGCGGCGACGCAGATTGGCCGCGCCGCGGTTGTACACGTAGCGTTGCCGTCGCAGTTCGGCCTCCACCTTGGCACGGGTGTCGACGTTCACCAGCGGGCTGCCACGCAGCACCAGCGAGACGGTCGCGCGCGACACGCCGATCGCTTCGGCGATGTCGGTCACGGTGACCGCGCGCGTGCCTTTGCCGGCGGGGGTGGCCTTGTCTTTCATCGGGTCGTCGGGTTCCTCAAGCAAGGTGCAAGCCTAAACGATCGCATTGACCAGCGGTCCCTGCCCGCGCCGAGGGTCAACCCCGGTGGGCTGGCCACGGCGCGGACCAGCGTGTGGCTCATTCCAGTACCGCGCCGGGGGTGGCGCAGAAGGACGCCGGCAGCGCCTCGGCCTGGGTACCCCAGCCGTTCTCCTGCGCGGTGCTGCCCAGGGCGAAGGCGATGGTGCCACCGCGCTGCAGCTGCGCCCAGTCCAGCCACACCGGCGCATGCGCTCGGCCATCGACCTGCACGTTCTGGACATACTGCAACTGGCGGCCATCCGCGCCCGGCGCCTTCAGGGTGAGCGTCCTGCCCTGGCCCAGATCGATCTCGGCGCGGGCGAAGCGCGGCGTATGCAACAGGAACTCGCCGCTGCCCGGCACCGCCGGGTACAGGCCCAGCGCACTGAACAGGTACCAGGCCGACATCGTGCCCAGGTCATCGTTGCCGGTGACGCCGTTGGGCGCGTTGGTGAACAACTGCTGCGCGGCGCGCACCACGGTGGCGGTCTTCCACGGCTGCCCGATCAGCGTGTACATCCAGGGCGCGTGCAGGTCCGGTTCGTTGTTGGGGTTATAGCGGTACTGGTTGTAGTAGCTGTAGGGACCGACCACCCATTCCTTGCGGGCGGCGGTCAGCGGCGACTTCACCAGCGCGTCGTAAGCGAAGAAGGTATCCAAGCGCCGCGCGGCCTGCTCGCGGCCGTGCATGGCCTGGACCAGGCCCGGCACGTCCTGCTGCGCCAGCCACTGGTATTGCCACGCGGTGCCTTCATGGAAGCCATGGTGCGAGCGCGGGCTGTACGCGCCATCGGCCGGCAGGTACCACGCGCCATCTTCCATGCGCGGCCGCGGGAAGCCGTTGAAATCGCCCTCTTCATCGCGCACCGACGGGTCCCACACCTTGTGCCAGTTGCGGCCACGCTCGCGCAGCACGCCGGCATCGGCGGCATGGCCGAGGCCATCGGCCATCTGCGCCAGGGCGCAGTCGGCCAGCGCGTACTCCAGCGTCGCCGAACCCCCGTGGTGCGGATCCACGTCCATGCCCTTGGAGGGGAAGGCGCGGTCGTACTGGACATAGCCATTGGCCAGGTAGCTCGGGTTGCCCGAACGGCCCGCATGACGCGAGTTCATCGGCGGCACCTCGAACGCATTCTTGCGCAGCGCGGTGTAGGCCTCCCTTTCGCGGCCGGCCAGCGCGCCGAAGCGCCACAGGTCCACCAGGAACGGCGTGACCGGGTCACCCGTCATCACGTTGGTTTCGAAGTTGGCGTAGCCCCAACGCGGCAGCCAACCGCCCTGCGCTTCAATCGCCAGCAGGGTGCGGCCGATATCGCGCGCGACCTCCGGCTTGGTCAACGCCAGCCACTGGTTCTGTGCGCGGTAGGTATCCCACAGCGAGAAGTACTCGTAGTAGGTCCAGCCATCGGCGCGATGGATGTTGTCGTCGTAGCCACGGTAACGGCCGTCGGCATCGCTGCCGGTCAGCGGCTGCAGCAACGCGTGGTACAGCGCGGTGTACAGCACGGTGCGGTCGTCGCTGCTGCCGCCCTGGACACGCACGGCAGCCAATTCCTTGCGCCACTGCTGCTGGGCCATCTGGCGCATCTGATCGAAGCCGAGCAGGCGACCGCCCTGCATGCCATCGCTGCGCAGATTGGCGCGCGCCCCTTCGGCATCCACGTGCGAGATCGCGCTGACCGCGGTCACCGCACGGCCCTTGGCCAGATCGAAGCTCAGCCAGGCGCCGCTGGGCTTGAGCTCGCCTTCCATGCCATGGCGTGCGCCCGGCAGGCCGCCGCCCTCGCCCCAGGTACCGAACGCCTTGAACGGGCGGTCGAACTCGATGCGGAACCAGGTGGTGTACTGATGCCCGCCACAGAAGCTCTTGGTGACCAGCTTGCCTTCCACCGCGCGGTCGCCGACAACATCAACCACGCTGCCGATCACCGAATGGCGCTCGTTGGCCTGGCCGAGGTTGACCAGCACGTGGCCGGTGCCCGCATCGGCGGCGAAGGTGTAACGCTCGGCCGCGGCACGCGTGCGTGCGGTAGCCTCCGCGTCGATGCCGCCGTAGTTGGTCAGGCGCACCTTGTAGTAGCCCGCCTGCCCGATTTCACCCTCGTGGGTGTAGCTGGAGGCGTAGCGCTTGTGGTCGAAGCTCTTGGCGTCGTCGGTATTGAAGTCACCGCCCGGGCCGATGCTGCCGGTCACCGGCAGGACCGAGACCTGGCCGCCCTGCTCCCAGCAGCCGGCGCCGGACAGGAAGGAATGACCGAAGCCACGGATCTTGGGATCGTCGTAGCGCCAGCCAGCATAGTGCTCACCGATCGGGCTGACCTGGATCAGGCCGAACGGCGCCGAGGCACCCGGGAACGTATTGCCATCGTCCTTGCTGCCGATGAAGGTGTTGACCTCGCGCTCCAGCGCCGCAGGCGCGGCCTGAAGCAACAGCGGCGCGCAGCTCAGGGCCAGCAGGCAGGCCAGACCCGCCAGTGGGCGGCGGCGGGCCGGGACGGCACCGGCGGCGGGAACAACGGAAGGACGGTGAGAAAAACAGGTCACGGACACGGACTCCTTGGCGGACGTGGCGGCAGCGCGAACCAGTGGCGGCGGGCGCCGCTGGTTCCCTGGACTGGGCGACCCAATCCACACCCCGGTGAATTTAGATCGATTTAAGTAAAGCACGGGAATTTCGGGGGATGCATTCTGCGCTGCAACATCGGCGGCACCCTGGGGGCCAGCAGCAGCGTGTCCAGTTGCGCACTCGGCCGCACCGCCCACGCGTGGGCAAGCGGATCGGCACCCGTCGGCCCGCCGACAGGGCTGGGGCGGCCAACCCAGCGCCGCCGCGGCCTCGGCCCGGCACAAGCGAAAGCACCGCCGGGATCCATATTGCGGAGCAGCATGCGTCCCCCGCGCGGTCGTGCTAAAAATCCCCCGCCAATCGTTTAGATCGATCCAACTTAAAACGGTCACGATTGCCGGAAGTGGGGAGCCGGGGGACTGCCCCACGCGATGCATGCGGGACGCGCCAGGCAACTCGACGCTCGAGAAAGTCGGCTTCAAACATTAGATCGATTCAAAGAATTCGTATCGCCACCGTTTCAATCCAGGAGAGGGAGAGAGTGGAATGAAGATGTCACGCATGCACCGCCGCGTTGCGTTGTCCGCGGCCATTGCCAGCGCGTTGGCCACGGCCATCGTGCCGGCCAGCGCCTTCGCGCAACAAGCAACCCCGGCCACCGGCACCCCCGATGCGACCACGCTCGACAGCGTGACCGTCACCGGCTATCGCTACGCCATCGAGAAGAGCCTGCAGCAGAAGCGCGATGCCAACGCCGTGGTCGAAGTGATCACCGCCGAAGACGTGGGCAAGTTCCCCGACAAGAACGTGGCCGACGCGCTGCAGCGCGTGCCCGGCGTGGTGATCACGCGCAGTGGCGGCGAAGGCAAGAGCGTCAGCGTGCGCGGCCTCGCGCCGGACCTGACCCTCACCCAGTTGAACGGCAACTACGTCGCCACCTCGGAAACCAACAACGAGGCGTCGCGTTCGTTCAACTACACGCTGCTGCCGTCGAACATGCTGTCCAGCGCGGAGCTGTTCAAATCCCCGGAAGCGCGCATCGACGAAGGCGGCATCGGTGGCACCGTGATCCTGCATACCCGCCGCCCGCTCGATATGGAAGCCAACTCCGGTTACGTCAACCTGGAAGGCACCTCATCGGACACCAGCCACGACATCGATCCGCAGGCCTCGGCGCTGTATTCCTGGCACAGCAAGGACGAACGCTTCGGCGTGCTGGTGGGCGTGACGCAGCAGAAGCGCACCAGCCGCACCATGGAAGCCAGCACCGAGGACTACCAGTGGTATGGCGCAGGTGACGCGCGTGATGCCAACGGCAATGCGCTGCCGCAGGATGGTATCCACTACTGGTGGGGGCAGTCCGGCTTCAACAACCAGACCGGCGGCAACTACAGCGACTTCTTCATGCCGACCTCGGTCAACTTCGCGGTGAAGGAAGAAAAACGCGAGCGCAAGGGCGGCCAGCTGACCTTCCAGTTCAAGCCGCTCGACAACCTGACCCTGACCGCCAACTACTTCCGCTTCGAGCTGCAGGGCGATTACACCCAGAACATGCTCAAGGTGCCGGAGTGGAGCATGGCCCGCTTCAATGGTGACGGTAACTGGGCCGGCGGCCGGCTGCTCAACGGGCTCGATTTCGATCCCAGCGGCAGCATCGTGACCGGCGCACAGTTCGAGAAGCTGCCAGGCAAGGCCTACATCTGCAGCGAAGAACAGGCCGCGGCGGCCGGCCTTGCGCCGGGCGGCTGGGGGCCGGACGACTGCACCCTGCCCACCCCGCAGCTGACCGGTGGCTACAGCAAGGAAAAGGCGCTTTCGCAGACCGCCGACCTGTCGGTCGAATGGGACATCAGCCCGCTGTGGAAGGCGTCCTTCACCGGTGGCCGTACCTGGTCCGAAGGTGGCCCGTCGATGAACTTCCGGATGTCGGCCAAGCCGCGCCGCAAGGTCGGTCCGGACTATCTGTCGGGTAACCAGTACACCGCATGGGACCTGACCGGCACGCCGTCGGTGCAGTTCTCCCCGGACCTGCAGCAGCAGCTGATGGCCGGCATTGCCGAAGTCGACACCGGCTCGACCGACTCGTCGTGGATGCAGACCGAGGTTGAACAGAACTACTTCCAGGCCGATTTCACCAAACTGTTCGAGACCGGCTGGCTGGATTCCATCCAGTTCGGCACCAAGTACCGTGACGGCAAGGTCCACCGCAACACCGGCAACACCTACTGGGTGTGCCAGGGCCTGGATCCGGCCGACTACGACAACAACCGTTACCAGGCCGGCTGCGATTCCACCGCCGGTGATGCCCAGCCGGGCTTCTTCCTGTCCAACCCGATCAGCAACATCGCCGGCGGCTTCAACGCCAACGTGTTCCCGGGCATCAACTACCCGGCCTACATCAATTACCTCAACCAGACCTACGGCGGCTCGCACAACCGCACCGAAGAAGACTTCGTCTACGACGTCAACGAGAAGATCTACTCCGGGTACTTCCAGGCCAACTTCCGTACCGAGCGCCTGCGCGGCAATGTCGGCGTGCGCGTGGTGCGTACCGAGCAGTTCGCCCAGTCGAGCGATTCGGTCGAGCGCTTCAACGATTACTTCGTCGATAATGCCAACGGGTCGCCGATGAGCTGCGATGACCCGGCCGCGGATCCGACCCTGCGCTGCCAGGGCGGCTTCGTGCGCCTGCCGGACAACCAGGTGCGCGACAAGGTCTACACCCTCAGCTCGCTGGACAAGACCTATACCGACTTCCTGCCGAGCTTCAACATCGCCTGGGACATCAACGACAGCCTGGTGCTGCGCGGCGCAGCCTCGAAGGTCATCGCGCGGCCGGGCTATACCAGCATCGCCTACCCGGGCGGCCTGAACTACATCAGCGAGGAGTACAGCAACGACCGCCGTGTGGCCGGTGGTACTGACACCCCGGGCTGGTACGGCTCGGGCAGCAACAAGAACCTGGAACCGTTCAAGGCCGTCCAGTTCGACCTCGGCCTGGAGTGGTACTTCAAGCCCGGCTCTGCCGCGGGCGTGGCGCTGTTCCGCAAGAACGTGGACAACTTCACCGTGCCGGTGGTGCGCGACCAGCAGATGACGGTCGGCGGGCAGTCGGTCACCGTGCAGAAGTACCGCACCGAAGCCAACGGCCGTGACGGCGTCTCGCAGGGCGTTGAAGTGTACGGCCAGTACACCTTCGACATGGGCTTCGGCGTCCAGGCCAACTACACCTACAACGACACCAACCTCGCCTCGATCGTGCTCGATGGGGAAGAAATCGGTGCCTCGCCGCTGGTGGGCAGCGCCAAGAACCAGGCCAACGTCACGATCTTCTATGAGAACGACACGATCCTGGCCCGCGCCTCGTACAACCGCCGTGGCGAAGTGGTGGGCGGCCTGAACAACGGCATGACCACCTGCACCAAGCCGTACGACCAGCTCGACCTCAACGTGGCCTACAACATCACCCCGGACTGGACGGTCACCGCCTCGGTACTGAACGCCACCAAGTCCGAGCTGCAGAGCTACATCGGCGATGACAGCCAGGCCCGCCTGCTGTCCAACATCTATGCCGGCCGCCAGCTGTACTTCGGCGTGAACTGGAAGTTCTAAGCCTCACCCGCCCCCGCCTTCGGGCGGGGCAACGGTCCTCCACGGCAGCTGCGCTTGTACAGGCGGCTGCCGTTTTTCTAATGGGGACGGAGGTAGTTAATTGCGGCCGGGCGTCGCGGATTAACTACCTCCGTCCCTATTATCAAGAGCCGCGCGCAGTGCTCTGACGTGCGCTGTGTCGGTCACGCTCCAGTCCGGCGACAACCCGGTCAACGCGGGATTGTGGTGACGCATTGCCGACGGCTGCGTCGTCTTCGCTGAGGCGTGCAGTTCAACGCACCCACTGCGTTGGGCTACCTCCACGGCGTTGGCCGCAGTGATTCCCGCACCGGCCATGAGTGAGATGCGGTCGCCGGCCTGCGCCACGAGGGCGGCCAGCACATCGGCACCGGCCAGTGCACTGGCCTGCCCGCCCGAACTCAGGATGCGTTGGCAGCCCAGCGTCACGATCTGCTCCAGCGCCGCCGGCAGATCACGCGCCGCATCGAAGGCGCGGTGGAACGTGATGCCGAGTGGACCTGCCGCGGACACCAGTTCCCGGCACAGCGGCATGTCGATGCCACCGTCGGCATCCACCGCGCCGATCACCACGCCCTCGCAGCCGAGTGCACGGCAGTACGCGATATCGCGCAGCATGATCTCGGCCTCCAGCGCGGTGTAGAGGAAATCGCCAGGCCGCGGCCGGATCAGCACGAACAAGGGAATCTGCAGGCGATCACGGGCGACCGCGATGCTGCCCTGCGACGGGGTGGTGCCCCCCTCGGCGAGGTTGTCGAACAGTTCGATCCGATCCGCTCCGCCTTGCTGGGCGGCCAACGCAGAGGCCACCGAATTGGACGCGATCTCCAGCACCCGGCGCGGCGCGCTCACGTCTGTTCGCTCGTGTATACCGAGGCGGAATCGCGCAGGTCGTCCTGCCGGTCTTTATCGCAGACCGCGTAGACAAAGCCGCGATGCAGCGCGTAGGCGCCGACCTCACCGTGCTTGTTCAACGCGAGGAAGCACACCTGCAGGGTCTTGCTTGCCTCAGGGCGCTTGCGCACTACCCGGGCGATCGCCTCGCGGCAGGCCTCGGCCGGCGAGCGGCCTTGGCGCATCAGCTCGACCACCAGGAACGAGGCGGCATTGCGGATCATTTCCTCACCGACACCCGAGGCGGTGGCCGCCCCGACCTCGTTGTCGACGTACAGGCCGGCCCCGATGATCGGGCTGTCGCCAACGCGGCCGTGCATCTTCCAGGCCATGCCACTGGTCGTGCAGGCACCGGCCAGGCGCCCCTGCGCATCGATCGCGAGCATGCCCAGTGTGTCGTGGTTGCTGCTGTCGCCGGGGCGGCTGCGCCGTTCGGCATTGATCTCGGGCGTGTACTGCGCGGTCTTGAGCCACTCGCGCCAGGCTTTTTCAGCTTCCTGGGTAAGCAGCTTCTTGCGTTCAAAGCCCTGCTGCACCGCGAACTGCTGCGCGCCCTCGCCCACCAGCATCACGTGCGGCGTCTGTTCCATCACCCGCCGTGCCACCGAGACGGGGTGCGCGATATCACTCAGCGCCGCCACCGAACCACAGCGGCCATCGCCGTCCATGATGCTGGCATCCAGGCTCAGCACGCCGTCACGGTCCGGATTGCCGCAGCGCCCGACCGTGGGATTACACAGATCGCTCTCGGCCCAGCGCGCGCCGGCCTCGACCGCATCGAGCGCGGAGCCGCCGCTCGCCAGCGTTTTCCAGGCCACCTGGTTGGCTCCCACACCGAAATCCCAGGTGGACACGACGCGCGCGCCGGAGGCAGTACGTGCCTGCAACGTCGGCAGCGCGAGGGCGCCAGCGGCCAAGGCACTGGCCTGGAGAAATCGCCTGCGGTCAGTCATGGGTAGGTCTCCAGCGAACGGAAAATGAGGGAATTACACGACGATACAGCGATGCTCCGCATGCCAGACCGCCGCGCCAAGCACGCCGAGCTCGCCGTGGTCCACCCGCCAGATCGGCACCTGGCGCAGCACATCGTGCATCACGCCCTTGGCCAGGAAGCGCGCGCGGAAACCGCCATCGCGCAGGAAGCGGTCCACCCGGGTGGAGATGCCACCGGCCAGGTAGACCGAGCGCGCACCGAAGGTCGTGGCCAGGTCGCCGGCCAGACTGCCGAGCCAGGCGCAGAACACCTCCAGCGTCTCGACCGCCACCGCATCCACGCCCTCATGGGCGGCCGCGATCAGGGCTTCGGTGCTCGTCCAGTGCGGCGTGACGCCACGGATATCGCACAGGCAGGGATACAGGTTCATCAAGCCGCCACCTGACAGGACGCGCTCGTTGTCCACGTGCTCCCAGCGCTGCAGCAGGCGCGAGAGCACCTCCAGTTCCAGCGGATTGCAGGCGTTCAACGCGGCGTGGCCGGCTTCGCTGGCCAGCACCGGACGCTCGCCGCCCTCGAAGCGCAGCGCTGCGCCCAGGCCGGTGCCCGGGCCCAGCACCAGCGCCGGCCAGCGCGGTCCCGGCTCGGGATCGCCATTGAGGGCCACCATCGTCTCCGGCGCCACGTGCGGAATCGCATAGGCCACCGCTTCGAAATCGTTGATCAGCGCCAGCGACGCCAGCCCGGAATCGTGACGGGTCCGGGCGACCGAGACCGGCCACGGCAGATTGGTGTTGACCAGGTGATCACCGTCCAGCAAGCCAGCGATCGCGACCACGGCACTGTCCGGCGCTGCCGGCAGCGTGGCGATGAAAGCGGCCAGGATCGCGGCCAGACTGGGGTGCTCGGCGCAGGCATAACGCTGCAGGCCGCTCAGCTGTGGCGCAGCACCCGCCCGCACAGTGGCCAGCGCGACGCGGGCGAACGTGCCGCCCACATCGGCCACGATCAGCGTGTCAGGGGGGGAATCCCGGTGGGCCGCGGTCCGCGCCACATCAGGTTGAGCCGGAACCGGTACCGCTGCGCTCACTCGCTTGCCTTGGTTGAATCGATTGAATCCCGGCGATTCTCAGGCATCGCCGGGGGAATGCAAAGCCGCCTGCGCCATACAGCGCCGTACTGAACCCACGGCGCCGTGATCAGGGCTTGGCGGTCTGCAGGCGGTAGCTGGTGCTGGCCGTGGCCGTCGGGCCATCGCCCTGCACGGCACGCACTTCCACCTTGTGCTCGCCCACGGCCAAGTGGGTCGGCAGCGCGCCGCGCCACAGGTGCGGTGACGGCGTGGCTTCCGGCGAGCGGTCGAAGCCACGCAGGCGCTCGGCGGTGTCATCGGCGACGTTCTCCTGCAGCAGGCGCGGATCGGGCTGCTCGACGCGCTTCATTGGCTGCCAGGCGCCATCGTCCACGCGGTACTCCACCAACGAATCGGCCTGGCCCATGAACACGTTGGCGTATACGCCCCAGGCCGGATACGCGCCCTGGCGAAGCACCTTCGGCGCATGCAGGGCGATCTGGTAATCGTCCGGCGCACGCGCCACGTAATAGCGCAGGCCGTAGTCGCCACCGGGCTTGACCGACAGCACCGCATAGCCGTTCGGGGTGCCATCGCTCATGGTCGCATCGGGGATGCCGTTGCTGTCCTTCACGCCCGACCAGAATGCCCCGCAGGCCGCGCCCACGTTGTACTCGTGCAGCGGCTTGCTGCCCTGCCAGCCTTCGGCCGCACCGTGGTAGTAGTGCTGCTGGGTGTGACTGTGGCCGCTGAGCACCAGTACGTTCGGGAAATCCTTGAGCAGCGCGAACAGACGCGTGCGGTCGGCATGGCGGAACGTCTCCCGGCCGGGCGCGGCATCGAACAGCGGGATGTGCATGCCGAGCACGATCAGCCGATCACGCGGCAGCCCCTTGAGATAATTGCCGAGGAAGGTGAACTGGTCCGCGCGCAGGCCACCCACGTAGCTCGGTTTGGCCTTGGGGTCGTAGACCACGTCATCGAGGAACACGAAACTCGCGCCGCCCTCTTCCACCGCATAGGTATCCGGGCCGTACACGGCGCGCCAGCTGTCCAGCGAGTGCGCATCGTTGCCGGCGTCCATGTCCAGGTCGTGGTTGCCCGGCACGTGGAACCACGGCACCTGCAGCTGCGCGGTGACCTTGTTGATGTCCGGGTACAGGCTCAGGTCGTCGTTGACGATGTCGCCCAGGGTGGTGCCCAGCCGCGCCGGGTGCTTGCCGATGATCGGCTCGACGATGGCGCGCTGGTAGTAGCCGATGTCCTGGCGACTGGCGGTCTGCGAATCGGTGAACACCAGCATCTCGAAACCGTTGCGTGCCGCATCGGTGCCCTTGGCCGGTTCCAGCGCGAAATCCCAGTTGCGGGTGGCGCCGCCGGTGGCGCGGATGCCGTCGTACTTCAGCTTTGGCGACCCCTGGGGCGCGTAGTGTCGCCAGTAGGAAGGCAGCCCATTGGCCGCTGCCGGGAAGCGGTACTCGTCCGGCTTGATCACGAAGATGGTCTGGCCCTCGCGCACCGGCAGGCTGTAGCTGCCATCGGCGGCGGTGCGCACGATCGTTTCGCCGTTGGAGACCTGTACCCCGGCCAGGCCGGGATCGGTCGGGCCGCGCCCGGGCTTGCCGTCGCGCTCCTGATACACCTTGCCGGTGACGGTCGTTTCAGCAGCCCAGGCAGGCGAAGTCATCAACAGCAGGCAAGCCAGCCAGGCGGCAGTACGGGTCATCGGGGGCGGTCCGGTCGGGGGTGGAGAATTGTAGAGCGGCACATCATCGCCTGCACCGCGTTTCACCGACGTTAAACGATGTGCAGCCCTGCCCTACCCGGCGTGGCGCGCCGCCAGCACCGCGACCGCATCATCCAGCGACAGCCCACGCGCACGCAGCAGCACGGTCAGATGGAACAGCAGATCGGCCGACTCGCCCAGCAGCGCGTCATCGTCCTGCACCACCCCTGCCAGCGCGGTCTCCACGCCCTCCTCGCCCACTTTCTGCGCGATGCGGCGGATGTCGCCCTCGAACAGCGACGTGGTGTAGCTACCGGCCGGGCGCTGCTGCTCGCGTTCGCGCACCACGGTATCCAGCCGGCCCAGGAAGTTGCCGGGTGCCTGCGGGAAGCAGCTCTCGCTGCCGGTATGGCAGGTCGGCCCGGCCGGGCGCGCACTGACCAGCAGGGTGTCGCTGTCGCAATCGATCCGCACGGCAGTCACCGCCAGCACGTTGCCGGAGGATTCGCCCTTGGTCCACAACCGCTGCTTGCTGCGGCTGTAGAAGGTCATGTGGCCCGTGGCCAGGGTCTGCGCCAGCGAGGCCGCATTGGCATAGCCGAGCATCAGCACGCGCAACGTATCCGTGTCCTGCACCACCACCGGCAACAGGCCATCGCCCTTGCCCCAGTCCAGCTGCGCCAGCGCCTCGCGCGATGGCTGCACGTCAATGGAATTCACGTCAATAGACATCTCGAACCTCGATCTGCTGCTCGCGCAGGAACTGCTTGAGCGCGGGAATGGCAATGGCGCCACTGTGGAACACGCTGGCGGCCAGCGCACCGTCAACATCGGCCTGGTCGAACACATCGGCGAAGTGCTGCATCTCGCCAGCGCCGCCGGAGGCGATCAGTGGCACCTGGCACAGCGCACGGGCCTGGCGCAGCTGCGCCACATCGTAGCCGCGGCGCACGCCATCGCTGTCCATGCAGTTGAGCACGATCTCCCCGGCACCCCGGCGCTGTGCCTCCACCACCCAGTCCAAGGTACGGACCGCCACCGCCTGGGTCTTGTCCGGATCGCCGCTGAAGCGGCGCACGCGCCATTGTCCGTCCGCCTCGCGCACCGAATCGATGCCGACCACCACGCACTGGACGCCGAAGGCATCGGCCAGCTCCTCGATCAGTTCGGGCCGACCGAGGGCCGGCGAGTTGATCGAGATTTTGTCGGCGCCGGCATGCAGCACGCGCCGTGCGGTCTCCACATCGCTGATCCCGCCGGCCACGCAGAACGGAATGTCGATCAGGCGCGCGATACGCTCGATCCAGGCCACGTCCACCGCGCGCCCTTCCGGGCTGGCGCCGATGTCGTAGAACACGAGTTCATCCGCGCCCTGGTCGCGGTAGCGCATCGCCAGTTCGGCGATATCGCCCATGTCCACGTGATCGCGGAAGCGCACGCCCTTGACCACGCGACCATCGCGCACATCCAGGCAGGGAATCAGGCGGCGGCTCAGCATGCCAGCGCCCCTTCCAGGGTCATGCGCCCTTCCAGCAATGCCTTGCCGAGGATCGCCCCGCCGCAGCCGACCGCCTTGGCCTGGGCGACATCATCGGCATCGCGCACGCCACCGGAGGCCTGCACCGCCACGCCGGGAAGCCGTGCGGCCAGATGCCGGTAGAGATCGATGTTCGGCCCGGACAGCATGCCGTCGCGCGCGATATCCGTGCACAGCAGGTGCTGCATGCCCGCCTCTGCGTAGCGCTGGGCCAACACGTCCAGCGTGTCCTCGGCGGTCTCGGTCCAGCCATGCACCGGCAACAGCCAGCGGCCGTCCTCGGCCTGGCGCGCGTCCAGCGCGATGGTCAGCCGCTCCGGACCGAACTCGCGCAGCCAGCCGATCACGGTGTCGGGCTCGCGGACCGATACCGAGCCCACCACCACGCGGGTGGCACCGGCGTCGAGAATCCGGGCGACGTCATCGCGCGAGCGCACACCGCCGCCGGTCTGCACCTTCAGGCCGGCCTGCGACGCGATCGAGGACAGCAGCGGTGCCAACGTGTAACCACCGCCGCGGGCCGCATCCAGATCCACCAGATGCATCCAGCTTGCGCCCGCCGCGGCAAACGCCTGCGCGCGCGGCAGCGGGTCATCGCCGTAGGTGGTCTGCTGCGCGTAGTCACCCTGCAGCAGCCGCACCACGCGGCCTTCGCGGATATCCAGGGCGGGATAGACGATGAAACTCATGTCGGTTCGTTCTCGATGAAATTGCGCAGGATGCGCGCGCCGGTATCGGCCGAGCGCTCCGGGTGGAACTGGGCGCCACTGTGCCGGCCGCGCTGCACGACGGCCGCGAACAGCCCGCCGTGATCGCACGCGGCCACGGTGTCCTCGCCCAGGGGCGCGGCGTAGCTGTGGACGAAATACGCGCTGGCCCGCGCCGGCACGCCGGCCAGCAGCGCTGACTCGCGCAGGGGCAAAAGCCGGTTCCAGCCCATGTGCGGCACACGGATGCCGGTGGCAGGACGCAGGTGGCGCACGACCCCGGGCAACAGGCCCAGGCACTCGACGTGGCCTTCCTCGGAGCCGTCGAACAGCAGCTGCATGCCCAGGCAGATCCCGAGCAGTGGCACCTCCAGCTCGCGCAGCGGCTGCACCAGACCCTGTGCATGCAGACGCGCCATGCCGTGCGGGGCCGCGCCGACGCCGGGCAGGATCACCCGCGAAACGCCCTGCAGGCCCTGCGCATCGCGCACCAGCCGCACCTGCACGCCCAGCCGTTCCAGCGCATAGCGGACCGAGCCGAGGTTGGCGCCGCCCGCATCGATCAGCGCAACTTCCGTCACAGCGCCCCCTTGGTGCTCGGCAGCGCGGTGCCCTGCCGCGGCAAGGCCTGGCGCAGCGCGCGCGCCAGCGCCTTGAAGCAGGCCTCGACCTTGTGGTGGTCGTTGTCACCGCGCACGCTCAGGTGCAGGTTCAACCCGGCCGCATCGCACAGCGAGCGGAAGAAGTGCGGCACCAGCTCGGTCGGCATGTCGCCCACGCGCTCGCGCTTGAACTCGCCTTCGAAGACGAAGTACGGGCGGCCGCTGAAATCCAGCGCGGCACTGGCCAGCGTCTCATCCATCGGCAGGGTGAAGCCGTAGCGGCCGATACCACGCTTGTCGCCAAGTGCCTCGCGCAGGGCCTGGCCGAGCGCCAGGCCGGTGTCTTCAATGGTGTGGTGCTCGTCGATGTGCAGGTCGCCCTCGGCCTGCACGCTCAGCGCGAAGCCGCCGTGCTTGCCGATCTGCTCCAGCATGTGATCGAAGAACGGCAGCCCGGTGTGGGTCTGCGGCTCGGCGGTGCGATCCAGATCGACCTCGACCCGGATCTTCGTCTCCTTGGTATTGCGCTGCACAGTGGCGCGGCGCGGTGCATCGGCCAGCTCATGCGCGATCGAGGTCCAGTCCCAGTCGCCGCCGAACTGCTCGGTGAGCAGCTGGAAACCTCGGATCTTCATGTTCTCCGCGAACTGGATATCGGTCAGGCGGTCACCCACCATCGCCGAGCGCGACCAGTCGATGCTGCGGTCCTGCAGGTACGGCAGCATCAGGCCGATACCCGGCTTGCGGGTCGGCGCGTTGTCCTGCGGCCAGGTGCCGTCGATCAGCACGTCACGGAAGGTGATGCCCTGGCTGGCGAAGATCTGCAGCATAAGATCGTTGGGGCCATCGAAGCTGGCCTGCGGATAGCCTTCGGTGCCCAGGCCATCCTGGTTGCTGACGATCACGAACTGATAGCCCGCATCGCGCAGCTTGAGCATCGCCGGGATCACATCGCGCACGAAGCGCAGCTTCTCGTAGGCGTCGATCTGGAAATCGGCGGGTTCTTCGATCAGGGTGCCGTCGCGGTCGACGAACAGAATCGGGGTCATGCGGCAGCCCTCCGGGCCATCAGGGCGGCGAGTACACGGTCGTTCTGTTCCGGGCTGCCGATAGTAATGCGCAGCGCATCGCCCAGTTGCGGCGCGGCACGCTGGTCACGCACCACCACACCGGCGGCGAGCAGCGCATCGAACGCGCCCTGTGGGTCGGCAAAGCGGGCCAGCAGGTAGTTGCCCTGCGAGGGATAGACACGCACCACGCCTGGCAGTACTGCCAGGCCGGACTGCAGGCGGGTACGTTCGGCCTTGACCTGCGCGATGCGCTGGGTGGTGATGGACAGACTCTCGGCGCCGAGACCGGCCAACGCCAGCTCGGCACAGGGCGCGGGCACCGGGTACGGCGCCTGGCAGCGGCGCAGCACCTGGATCAGGGCAGCATCGGCGATCAGGCTGCCGATGCGCGCGGCCGCCAGCGCATGCGCCTTGGACAGCGTGCGGAGCACGGCGATGTTTTCGTAACGGCTCAACAGTGTGGTCGCGGACGGCTGCTCGGCATATTCACCGTAGGCCTCATCCACCACCACCATCGCCCTGCCCTGCAACGCCGCAGCCACACGCTCTATCTCAGCCAGGGTGATCACGCTGCCTGCGGGATTGGACGGCGAGCACAGGAACACCAGCTTGGCGTTACCACCCAGCGCGGCGGCGATCACCGCATCGATATCGGCGACCAGCGCATCGCCCTGATCGACCAGGGGCACCTCGATCAGCGGCGCGTTCTGCAGGCGGGCGCAGACGGCATACATGCCGAACACCGGCGGCGTGGTCACCACTGCATCGCGGCCCGGCTCGCACAGCGCGCGCACCAGCAGATCGATGGCCTCGTCACTGCCACGGCCGATCAACAATTGTTCGGCGGAGCAGCCGTACAGCTCGGCCAGTCGATCGCGCAATGCTGCCGGCTGCGGGTCGGGATAGCGCCGCGCGCCGCCAGCGACGTCGGCCGGATTGGCCCACGCCGATTCATTCGCGTTGAGCCAGACATCCCCGACCAGCGCACTGCTGCGCGCTGAGGAATAGCCGGCAAACGCCTGCAGGTCGGCGCGTACCAGGGCCAGGAGGGAGCCAGTGCTCATGCGGCCGCCTCCATGCGCAGGGTCACCGCGTTCTCGTGGGCATCCAGGCCTTCGGCGCGTGCCAGCACACGGGCACACTCGCCGATCGCCGCGATGCCGGCGGGCGTGGCCGACTGCACGCTGATCAGGTTCTGGAAGCTGGCCACGCTGACACCGCTGTAGGCGCGTGCGGCACCGGCGGTGGGCAGTACGTGGTTGGTGCCACTGCAGTAATCGCCCAGCGCTTCGGGGGTGTAATCGCCAAGGAACACCGAACCGGCGGCCTCCACCTTGCGCAACCAGGCGCGCGGCTCGCGCAGCGCCAGGATCAAGTGCTCCGGGGCATACCGGTTGCTGATCGCGAAGGCGTCGTCCAGCGACTCGACCAGGATCAAACGCGAGGACGCCAGCGCCTGCGCCGCGATTTCCGCACGCGACAACTGCGCCAGCTGCGCCTCCACCGCCGCTTCAACCTGATCCACCATCCGCGCATCGTCGGTCAGCAGCAACACCTGCGAGTCCGGACCGTGCTCGGCCTGCGAGAGCAGATCGGCGGCAACGAATGCCGGAGTGGCACCGGCATCGGCAATCACCAGTACTTCGGACGGCCCGGCCGGCATGTCGATCGCCGCGGCACCGTCCTGGGCAACCTGTTGCTTGGCTTCGGTCACGTAACTATTGCCCGGGCCATACAGCTTGTCGCAGGCCGGCACGCTGTCAGTGCCATAGGCCATCGCCGCGATCGCCTGCGCGCCGCCCAGCTTGAACACGCGGTGCACGCCGGTCAGGCGCGCGGCCACCAGCACCGCAGGATCGGCACTGCCGTCCTTGCGCGGCGGCGTGCACAACACGACTTCACGACAGCCGGCCAGCTGTGCGGGCACGCCCAGCATCAACGCGGTGGACGGCAACGGCGCGCTGCCAGCCGGCACATACAGACCCACCCGACCGATAGGGCGCACCACGCGCTCGCAACGCACGCCGGGCGCGGTCTCGACCGAATAGCCCTGGCTCATGCCGGCCTGGTGGAAGGTACGGATGCGCGCGGCGGCATCGATCATCGCCTGACGCAGTTCGGCCGAGACGGCCTGTTCGGCCGCAGCGAATTCACCTTCGCTCACCTCGAACGTCTCCGGCGCCACCCCGTCGAAGCGCAGGGTGATCTCGCGCAGTGCGGCATCGCCGCCTTCGCGCACCGCTGCGATCAAGGCCGCGACAGACGCACGGGTACGCGCCGCCACGGCCTGGACCGGGCGTTGCAGCGCCTGCGCCTGGGCGCCGGCATCCAATTGGGACCACGTCAAACGATTCATGCCAGCGACCGCTCCACACTCAACACCATCAACCCCTGCGCGCCCGCGCGCTCCAGGTCCTCCAACCGCTGCCAGGTCAACGCACCGTGGCACATGGTCTGCAAACGCAGGTGGCCGCCGTCATCGGGCAGCTGCACCAGCGGATCGGCATCGGGCAGCAGGCGGGTCAACTCGGAGACGCGGTCCAGCGCGGCGCGGAACATCAGCAGCTTGCTGTCCTGCACCTTCACCACGCCATCAAGACGACGCAGCAGCATCGCCATCAGACCGGCGCGGGCGTCATCGGGCGTGCGGACCGGGCCGGCCAGCACCGCTTCGCTTTCCAGCAGGATTTCGACCGGCTTGAGCTGGTTGGCGGCCAGGGTGGCGCCGCTGGACACCAGATCGCAGATCAGATCAGCCGTGCCCAGGCGCGGGGCGATTTCGACCGAGCCGGACAGCTCGACCACCTGGGCATCCACGCCGCGCTCGGCCAACCAGTCGGCCAGGATCGCGGGGTAGCTGGTGGCGATGCGCTTGCCGGCCAGCTGCTCCACGCCCGTCCATTCCCACTCCTCCGGCACCGCCAGCATCAAGCGGCACTGGCCGAAGTTGAGCCCGCGCAGCGCCTGGTACGCATCCGGCAGGCCGATCCGGCGGCGGGCGGCGCCCTGCTCGTCCAGCTCGTTGCGCCCGACGATGCCGAAGTCGCACACGCCATCGGCGATCAGGCCGGGGATATCGTCGTCGCGGACCAGCAGCAGATCCACCGGCAGCGATTCGCCGTAGCAGAACAGCTTGTCGCGGCTCTGCCGCCAGCTCAGCCCGCAGGCGGTCAGCAGGCTGCGGGCGGGCTCGGCCAGCCGCCCGTTCTTCTGGATGGCGATACGCAGCCGGTCACGTGCCGGGGCGGTCTGGGTTGCACTCATGGGGGAGGTCTCTACTCGGATTCGGGGGAGGTCGGCGTGGCGGCGATGGCGGCGGCGTAACCGCCGTGGCCGTGGTCCAGCGAGCGCGCCACGCGTCCGGTGGTGGTCACGCTGACCCCGGTCAACTCATGGATCTCGCGATACGGCACACTCTGCTGCAGCAGCGGCACGACCTTCCAGCGGTCGGACAGCGCTTCCAGCTCGGCGGGGGTGCACAGATCGCGCAGGAACGCGGTCACCGCGTCCGGATCGGACAGGGCAGCAAAGGCACGCGCCAGCGAGGCCAGGTCGGCCTGGGCGTCTTTTTCGCGGGGGACGGGACGTAGTTTCATCGTATCAATGTAATAGCGTGCTATTACATTAGCGCAAACGAAACCGCGCAGTCAAACCGCCGCCGCAAGCGAAATGGACCGGTTCAGGGTCTGGAAACGCACAACGCCCGCGTTAGCGGGCGTTGTGATGGATCTCCAAGGAAGCGCGCCGACGAACAGTCGGCCCCTACCGGCAGCGGACCTCGGCACGCAGGGCACCGCTGCGCAGGCATTCGCCGAGCAGGCTGCCCTGGCGGCTGGGGAACGACTCCACGGCCTGCAGGGGGCCGGCGCCGCCGGGACAGCGGTTGCCGGCCAGCGCGCGCAGGTCGTGTTCAAGCTGTTCCCGATCGATCACATGGCAGCGATCGACCGAGAGCTGGTAGTGCCCCGGGCCGATCCGCTGGCTGCGCAGCGCCGGATCACTCTGGCAGGCCGCGAGCAGGAGCACCATCAGCGCCCCTGCCCCAAGCCGCTTCATGCCATGGCCTTGGCCTGCTCCAGCTCGACCTGCAGCGCGCTGGCCAGCTCGTCGCGGGCGACCTCGAACTGCTGCTCGCGCAGCAGATCCTTGACCGCCACCACGCCACGCGCCAGCTCTTCTTCACCGGCCAGCACGACGAAACGGATGCCGGCCTTGGCCGCGTACTGGAACTGCTTGCCGATCTTCTTCGGCTCCATCTGCACTTCGGCGTTGATGCCGCCCACGCGCAGGCGACGGGCGATATCCAGCGACTCGGGCAGGCCGTTGTCATCCATCAGGGCCACCAGCGCATGCACGCTGCTGTCCTCGATACCGGCGATCAGGCCGGCTTCGCGCAGCTGCCAGAACAGGCGGGTCAGGCCGATGGAGATGCCCACGCCCGGCAGCTTGGACTTGCTGTAGTGGCTGGCCAGGTCTTCGTAACGGCCACCCGAGCAGATCGAGCCGATCTGCGGGTGGTCGGTCAGCGTGGTCTCGTAGACGGTGCCGGTGTAGTAATCCAGGCCGCGCGCGATCGAGAAGTTCAGGCAGTACGCGGTTTCGGGCACGCCCAGCGCCTTGACCAGCTGCAGCACTTCGCGCAGCTCGGCCACGCCCAGCTTCAGCGTCTCGCCGGCGGTGCCGTCGGCCAGCAGCGCATCCAGCTGCGCCAGTGCATCGGCATGGCTGCTCGAACGCACCGCCACCAACGCCAGGATGCGCTCGACCTGCTCGGCCGGAATCGCAAAGCCCTCGCCCACCAGCGTCTCGCGCACGTAATCGGCGCCACGCTTGTCCAGCTTGTCCACTTCGCGCAGCACGGCCAGCTGGCGTTCGCCATCGGCCACGCCCAGGCTTTCGAAGAACCCCCGCATCAGCTTGCGGTTGTTGAGCTGCACCGAGAAATCACCGATGCGCAGCTCGGCGAACACCGCGTGGATGACCGCCAGCACTTCGGCGTCATAGCGGGTGCTCAGCGCGTCCTTGCCGATCACATCGATGTCGCACTGGTAGAACTCGCGGAAACGGCCCCGCTGGGCACGCTCACCGCGGTACACGCGCTGCATCTGGTAACGGCGGAACGGGAAGGTCAGGTCGTGTTCGTGCTCAGCGACGTAGCGCGCCAGCGGCACGGTCAGATCGAAGCGCAGGGCCAGCTCGGGCAGCGCTTTCTCTTCGGCTTCAGCAGCATTGGCCAGCGCGCCGGTCGACTGCACGAAATACACCTGGCGCTCGGTCTCGCCACCGGATTTGGTCAGCAGCACATCGGACAGCTCGAACACCGGGGTTTCCACCGGCAGGAACCCGAACCGCTCGTAGTTGCGGCGGATGACGTCCAGCATGCGCTGGAACGCGATCTGCTCACGCGGCAGCAATTCCATGATGCCGGGCGGCGTACGGGGCTTGATCACTTGCGGGACTCCTGCGGAAACGGGGGGATGAGCGAGCGGCATATTCTAGCCGCAGCCGGCGCAACGAGCCGCATCCGGACATCGGGGCCGGGCCAATGGCGGCATGACGTATCATAGGCAGGTCCCGCTTGCTGACCTGACATGACCCGGCCCCACTCCGGTACCGCGCTTTCCGCTGTTGAAGACCCCGCCGCCCCCGGTTGTTCGCCGCTGCGCGACTGTCTGCATTGCTCGGTACGGCACCTGGCGGTCTGCTCGGCGCTGTCGCCGGATGAAGTGCAGGCGCTGGAGCGGGTCACCGTGTCCCAGGCACTGCCGCTGGGCTCCACCCTGGCCCGTGCCGGTGAGCCGCGCCAACATGTCTATACGATTACCGCCGGTGCGCTGCGCCTGGTCCGCACGCTGGCCGATGGCCGCCGCCAGATCAGCGGCTTCGTGCTGCCCGGCGATTTTCTCGGGTTGAGCGGCAGCGATCACCACCGTTATGACATCGAGGCCATCGCCGACAGCCGGGTCTGCCGCGTGGCCCTGCCGCAGATGAAGGACCTGCGCTCGCGCTTCCCGCATCTGGAGCGCAAGCTGCTGCAGCGCGCCTGCCAGGAGCTGGATGCCGCGCAGGATGCCGCGATGGCGCTGGGCCGGCTGCAGCCGGCCGAGAAGGTCGCCGATTTCCTGCTGCGCCTGGCCGCGCGCGAAGCGCTGCTCGGTGAGCCGGGGCTGCGCGTGACCCTGCCGATGGGCCGTGGCGACATCGCCGACCATCTCGGCCTGACCATGGAAACCGTCAGCCGCACCTTCACCAAGCTGCGCCAGCAGGGCCTGATCGCTCTGCCCCATCTGAACACCGTCGAGATCCTGGACGAAGCCGGCCTGCAGAAGCTCTCGGCCGACGAGTCGTACTGACCCCGCCTCACCCGCGCAACAGCACCTCACGCAGCGCCCCATACGCCGGTGCGCAGGCTTCGGCCTGCGCGGGCCGCTCCAGCAGCGCGGCCAGGGCCGGCGGCACGTCCAGCGCCCGCCCGATCAATGGCTCCACCACCGATTCGAACTTGGCCGGGTGTGCGGTCGCCGCCACCGCCCAGTGGCCCTGTGCGCCCGCGGCCCGCAGATGCTCCAGGCGCGCCACCGCCGTCGCCGTATGCGGGCAGAACACCTCGCCATACAGGTCATGTCGCCGACGGATCAGCTCGCGGATCGCCGCATCGTCGATCGCTTCCGCGCTGAACGCAGCGCGCAGTACTGCATCGTCGTCGTTGTACAGCCACCGCAGCCGCTCGAAATTGCTCGGGGCCCCCACGTCCATGGCATTGGCGATCGTCGCCACGCTGGTCTGTGCCTGGTAGGCCTCGCCGTGGAAGTAGCGCGGCAACACATCATTGGCATTGGTCGCCAGCGCGATCTGCCCCAGCGGCAGGCCCATCGCCCGCGCCAGGATCGCTGCCATCGCATTGCCCAGGTTGCCGGTCGGAATCACCAGGTTGAGCACGTGGCCGGTCTGCGCCTGATGGACCAGGGCAGCGTGGGCGTAATAGCTCATCTGCGGGAGCCAGCGGCCCAGGCTGATGCTGTTGGCCGAGCTCAACGGCACCGCGTCCTGCAGCTCGCGATCGCCCAGCGCCTGTTTCACCATCGCCTGGCAATCGTCGAACGATCCGGCGACGCGCAGCGTGTGGATGTTGTCGCCGAAGCACCCCAGCTGATGCGCCTGGCGCGGCGAGACACGGCCATCCGGGTACAGCACCACCACCCGGATTCCCGGCTGCCGATGGAAGGCCGCGGCGACGGCGGCGCCGGTGTCGCCGGAGGTCGCGACCACGATCGTCAGCGGACGCTCGCGCCCCTGCTGCAGGCGCGCAAGACACGCCGCGAGAAAGCGCGCACCGAAATCCTTGAAGGCGGCCGTGGGGCCATGGAACAACTCCAGCACATGGTCATCGGCGGTCGCCAGGGGGCGCAGTGGCGCATCGAAATCGAAGGCCTGCTCGCACAGTTCGGGCAGCGCTTTCTCCAGGGCATCGTCATGGAAATACGGCGCCAGCAGCGCCGCAGCGGTCTGTGCGAAGGACCCCTGCGCTGACCAGTGCTGCAGGCGCGGGCGGTGTTCGGGGACATACAGGCCACCGTCCGGGGCGAGGCCAGCGGCGAGCGCGTGGCTGAGTGAAGCGGCAGGTGCAACGTGACGCGTGGAAACGAACTTCATCGGACATCCCAGAGTAGAAAGAGTGGACGCGTCACAGCAGGCGCGCGGCGGGCGCATTCAAGGGCGACACCCAGGCCTGGCTGTCGAAGCCGGCCTCGGCAAATGCCTGTTGCACGGCCGCCTGCGCAGCAAGGGCAGCGTTACGCTGCTCGAACCAGGCAAACACGCTCGGCCCTGCGCCGGAAATACTGGCGCCCATCGCCCCGCCCGCCAGCGCCGCGTCGCGCGCGGCGGCAAACCCGGTGATCAGACCGGCACGGCGCGGCTCGACCAGCACATCACGCAGTCCGGCACGGATCAGCGAGGCATCGCCGGTGAAGCAGCCACTGAGCACCAGTGCCAGATTCGCGCTCTGCGCGACGAACTCGCCCAACGCGTAATGCCCCTGCAGCGCGGCGCGCGCACGGCGGGTCTCCAGCACGGCATCCGGGTGCACCAGCAGGCTGTGCCACGCCGCCGGGACCGGCACCGGCACCAGCCGGTCCGCCGTGCTCAGTACCAGCCCGCCCAGCAGCATCGGCCCGAGGTTGTCGCCATGCCGGCCCCCGCTGGCCACGGCCTCACCGGTCAACGCGAACGGATACAGCGCCTCGCGCGACAAGGGCTGCGGCAACAGCGCATTGGCCGCGACCAGCGCCGCCACGCACGACGCGGCCGAACCGCCCATGCCCGAGCCCAGCGCGATGCCCTTGTCGATCTCCACCTCGAAGCCGAACGGCAGATCCAGCGCGGCACGCAGCGCGATCAACGCGGCGCCGGCGGTGTTGTCCTCGGCCACCCGTGGCAGATCCACCGTGGTACCGCGGATCGCGTGGATGCGGACCACCGGTTCCCCGATTCGCCGCACCGTCACGGTATCGCCAACGCCCTCGATGGCGTGGCCAAGGATGTCGAACCCGACCCCCACGTTGCCGACCGAGGCCGGCGCAAATGCACGTGCTTCCGTCATGCTGCCCTCAGTCACAGACGTGCTCCTTCACCCACCGCCACGCGCAGCACATCGGCGAACACGCCGGCGGCGGTCACCTCCGGCCCGGCGCCCGGGCCCTGCACCACCAGCGGATTGTCGCAGTAGCGGCGCGTGGTGAACTGCACGACGTTGTCGGTCAGGCGCAGGTTGGCGAAGGCATGGCCTGCCGGCAGCGCGACCAGGCCC
The DNA here is from genome assembly GCF_056393115.1 of Stenotrophomonas sp. Steno-Z10-BAI. Taxonomy (NCBI): domain Bacteria; kingdom Pseudomonadati; phylum Pseudomonadota; class Gammaproteobacteria; order Lysobacterales; family Lysobacteraceae; genus Stenotrophomonas; species Stenotrophomonas sp. Steno-Z10-BAI. The sequence goes on from NZ_JBWJOZ010000002.1 coordinate 856,639, forward strand.
ACTTCGGCGCCGTCCGGCGTCAGGCGCGCCACATAGCGCAGCACGGCACCGTCCGCGCGGGCGGCCGCCAGGCGCTCGGCGAACACCGCATCGATCTGCGGCAGGCCGGCGATGAAGTCGTCCACGCTGGCCTGGCGCAATGCTTCGGGTACCAGGCTTTCCACGCGCACCTGCGCCAGGCTGAGCTCACGGCCTGCCTCACGCGCCAGGATCACCAGCTTACGCGCGACATCCACGCCGGAGAGATCATCGCGCGGGTCCGGCTCGGTATAGCCCATGCCACGCGCCTGGCTGACCAGTTCGGAGAACGGCACCTGGCCGTCGTACTTGTTGAACAGCCACGCCAGCGTGCCGGAGAAGATGCCGTCGATCGCCAGCACCTCATCGCCGGTATCGACCAGGTCGCGTAGCGTGGTGATCACCGGCAGGCCCGCGCCGACCGTGGCTTCGTAGCGGAAGCGCGCGCCACTGCCAGCCGCTGCCTCGCGGATCGCGTGATAGCGCTCCAGCGGGCCGGCACCGGCCTGTTTGTTCGGGGTGACCACATGGATGCCCGCGGCCAGCCAGCCGGCATAGCGGTCGGCCACGTCGGCGCTGCCACTGCAATCGATGATCAGCGCATGCGGCAGATGCGCGGAGAGCAGATGCTCCGTGAACGCCTCCAGATCACTCGGTTGCGCCGGGCCGGACAGCACCGCGCGCCAGTCACCTTTCAGGCCGCGCTCGTCCAGGACCATGCGGCTGCGCGAGGCGACCGCGCGCAGGCGCAGATCCACATTGGCGCGGCCGAGCAGCTGCACCTGGGCGGCCTGCAGCTGATCCAGCAGCGCCGCGCCCACATTGCCCGGGCCGATCACACCGACCGAGAACGTCTGCGGCGACAGCCAGAATCCGGCATGTGCCGCGCGCAGCGCCTTGGTCGCATGGCGGCTGTCCACCGCCACCGAGATGTTGCGCTCCGAGGAACCCTGCGCGATCGCCAGGATGTTCACCTGTGCGCGGCCCAGCGACTCGAACAGCCGCGCGGCCACGCCGGGCTGCCCGGCCATGCCATCGCCCACGGCGGCCAGCACGCTCACGTTGTCGGTCAGCTGCACGCGCTGCACCTGGCCCAGGCTCAACTCATGCGCGAAGGCCTGCAGCAGCGATTCGCGTGCGCGCACCGCCTCGGCCTGCTTCACCACGCAGCAGATCGAGTGCTCGGAGGAGCCCTGCGAGATCATCACCACCGACACATGCGCATTGCGCAGCGCGGCGAACACCCGCTCGGCCGTGCCGGGCACGCCGATCAGGCCGGTGCCTTCCAGGTTGATCACGGCCAGGTCCGGACTCAGGGTCAGCCCCTTGATCGGACCGGAGACGGTGCGCTCGGCGGTGATGCGCGTGCCCGGATGGTCCGGGTGGAAGGTGTTGCGGATGATGATCGGCAGGCCGCGCTCGATAGCTGGCGACATCGTCTGCGGGTGCACCACCTTGGCGCCGAAATAGGCCAACTCGCAGGCTTCGTCGTAACTCAGCGCTTCCAGCTGGACCGCCTCGGGCACCACCCGCGGGTCGGCCGAGAGTACACCGTCCACGTCGGTCCAGATGTGCAGCTCGTCGGCATTGAACAAGGCGGCGAAGATCGCGCCGGAGTAGTCGCTGCCGTTGCGGCCCAGCGTGGTGATGCGGTCCTGGCGATCACGGGCGACAAAGCCGGTGGCCACGATGCGCGATTGCGGATGCTGCAGCCGCCACTGGGCCAGACGCTCGGCGCTGCGCACCCAGTCCACGTCCACGCCCAGTTCACCGCGCTCGATCACCAGCACATCGCGCGCGTCCAGCACCGCGCAGTCTTCGCCCAGCGTCTGCAGGTACTTCCCGAGCAGCTGGGCCGAATACACCTCACCCATGCCCTGCACGCGGTCCAGCACTTCGGTGGGCAGGCCGCCGATCACTGCCAGCGCACCCAGCACCTCGGCCAACTGATCGAAGCGCTGGTCCAGCCATTCCACCGTCGCCCCGGCGTGCTCGCCGAGCAAGGCAACGGCGGCACCGCGGTGGCGTGCCCGCAAGGCGTGCCACTGTTCGCGCCAGGCCGAGGCGTCTTCTGCGGCCAACGTGGCCACCCCGATCAGCGCATCGGTCACGCCCTTCATCGCCGAGACCACGGTGACCTGCATCGTCTCCTCACGCGCCAGCAGCAGCTGCGCCACATGGCGATAGCGCTCGGCATCGGCCACCGAGGTGCCGCCGAACTTGTGGACCACGGTGGTCACGCCGGCCCGCGCGGCGACGGAAGCGGCGGGCTGGGCGGAAGGTGGAGCGGAAGCGGCGACAGAAGACATGCTGACCTCGATGGGAGGCCCCGCGTCACATCAGGTTTGAGAGTTTCCCCCGCCACCTGATCTGGGTGCGGGGCCGTGGTTTTCGGAAATTACGCGAAGACGACGGGCCGCACCGGGCGAGTGGTGGCGGTGGTAATGATGGTGGTAATGATGGTGGTACCGGTCGACACGGCCAGGGCGCCCGCGGAGGCGGGAACGAGCAGGTAGGCGTGGGCGGCGGTGATGACCATGGATCAAGAAAACTACGCCGCCGCCCTGCTTGTCAAGTGCTGCGCTGCAAAAGATGGTGGCACGTAAACCGCTGCCATCGTCGGCCAACAAGTTGCGATTGTGACCATCCAGCCGCGGCAAGGCCTTCCCTATCCCACATGCTCCGCCACCGCCGCCGGTGGGCGATGCGCGTGCGCGCACATCAGCACGCCCGAGACCAGGCAGACGATGGCGACCGTTTCCATCGGCGTCGGCCAGCGCTGCTGCCAGGCAAAGCCGTACAGCAGGGCGAACAGGGTCTCGAAGACGATCATCTGCCCGGTGAGGGTCAGTGGCAGGTGGCGGCTGGCGCGGTTCCAGCAGGCATTGCCGAGCACCGAGGCGACCACCGCCACGCCCGCGCTGATCAGCCAGAAGTTCAGCCACTCGCCCGGCGGATGCACCGTCGCGCTGGTCAGGAACGCACTGGGCACCAGTACCAGGGCAAGCCCGCCGGTGGTGATGCCGGTCAGCAGCGACCAGTCATGCCCGGACAGATCCGGCCGGCGCGCCAGCCAGCGGCTGTTGCCGATCGAATACACCGCCCAGGACAACAACGCCCCGACCGCGCACAGCAGCCCCAGCAACCGGCGCCCGGCCGAGCCCTGCGCATGTTCGGCCATCAAAGCTTCATAGCCCACCAGCGCCACGCCGAGCAGGCACAACAGCAGCGCCGGAGCCAGGCGTCGCAGCGGGACGGCGCCTTCCTCGCGCACGCCAGCCAGGGTCACCACCACCGGCATCAATCCCACGATCAGCGAGGCGGCCGCACCACCGGCCCACTGCACGGCATTGGCCAGCAGCAGGAAGTAGACCAGGTTGCCGGCCAGGCTCAGCCACAGCAGACCACGCCACTCGGGCCACGCCAGCCGGTCCTTGAGCTGCCGCCAGCGCGGCGCGAGCAGAACGACGGCAATCAGGCCGTAGACCAGATAACGGCCGGCCGAGAGCTGTACCGCGTTGAAGCTGTGCAGCACCGCCGGGGCCAGGAACACCACGCCCCACAGCGCGCCGGCGGCAATGCCGTTGGCGATGCCCACTCCCATCGATCGTTTCATTGCAGCTCACGCGGTATGCATTGGCCGCGCAGTGTAGAAGCCGCTCACCGCGACGTCTTGACCGAGGCTACTGCCGCCGGAAGGCCTGCGGGGTCAGCCCGGTCTCCCGGCGCAGGGCACGGGTCAGCGCACTGTGCTCGGAATAGCCGGCATCCAGCGCGATCGTGGCGATGCTGTCGCTGCTGGTAAGCAGCCGGTGCTTGGCCCAGCGTAACCGGCAGGCACTCAGCCACGCCTGGGGAGGCACCCCGAATTCCTGTACGAAGGCCGCGTGCAGGCGGCTGCCGCTGATGCCGACCAGCGCGGCCATGCGGGCTACGTTCCAGTCCGCGCCGGGGTTGGCCGAGAGCCGGGTACACAGGGCATGCAGGCGTGCCGCGCTGCCAGCGGGCGCGTACTGCTGCAGCAGGGTCGCAAGCAGACCCTCGCTGCCGTGTGCGGGCGCACCGGCCAGGCGCTGGCGCACTCCCTTCGGCAGTGCCAGCCAACGCTGACGGCGCAGGTGCTCCAGGGTGTGGTCATCGATCACCCCCGCCGGGCAATCGACGATCAACATCAGATGATCGCCATCGCCGGTCTGCGCATGTCCCTCGCCGGGCGCCACGAAGGCTCCCTGCAGCACATCCAGGCGGCCGCCAAACGCATCGACCTCGACATCCAGATCGCCGCGCAGCGGCAGCACCCATTGCGCAAAGTCATGCCGGTCCACATCGCTGGACGTTCCGTAACACCGCAGATGGCAGGCGCTGGCGTGCATGGCGATAGTCTGCGCGCAGGGTGAAGGCCGCTGCAAGCGGCGGCGAAATGCCCGCGCATCCGCGTACCATGGCAGCCGACCCGTCCAACATGGAGCGTTCACCGTGGCCTGCACCATCGTTCCCCTCAGTGACCGCCCCGACCTGCTGCCCATCCTGGCCGAGTGGTACTTCCAGCAATGGGGACGCCACGTGCCGGACCTGACCCTGCTCGATCAGCAGCAGCGGCTGGAAGTGTTCCTGCAGGACGACGAGTTGCCCCTGCTGCTGATCGCGCTGGATGACGCGGTGCCGGTCGCCGCAGCGCAGCTCAAGTTCCATGAGCGGACCGAACGGCCCGAACGATTGCACTGGCTGGGCGGCGTCTATGTCCATCCGGCGCACCGCGGGCGCTGCCTGGCCGAGAAAGTCATCGAAGAATTGCTGGTGCGCGGTCGCGCGCTTGGCGTACGCGATCTCTACCTGCAGACCGAAGCCGATGATGGCGGCCTGTATCGTCGGCTGGGCTGGGCACCGCTGGAATCACTGCAGCATGCGGCCGGCATGCCGGTCCGGATCATGGTCCGCAGCGTGGCCGCCGACCGCGTCGACTGAACGCGCGGTTGCGGCGCCCTGGTTCAAGAATGAATGAATGCGCCGCCGGTGAACGGCGTCAGCGGAAGCGCACCGGCTGCGGTGCCGGGCGGTCGGCCAGCGAGCCGAGCGTGAACGTGTATCCAGCCTCTTCCAGCAGCTTGCGCATGCGCAGCTCCGCGCGCTTGGGGTAAGCCAGCGAGGTCGGTGCGTGCAGGGCGTAGGAGGTCGATTTTCCGGGCAGCGTTTCGCGGGTCACCGAGGACTGATTGGTCTCGCACGCGTTGGCCCACAGGTCCATCAGCACCTTCGGGCCGATGGATTGATTGTTGCTGAGACGAAGCGTCAGCCAACGCATGTGTTCCATGACAAATCCAAGCGGCTCTTTGTCCCGAGTATGCACCAATTCCCCCACTACCGTTCGGCGCCGTCTGGACCTTGGCCGCCACCCCGCCTGCCGGACACAAACAAACAGCCCCGGCAGTGCCGGGGCTGTCTGGATACCGCTTCAGGAAGCGACTGGAACTCAGTGCTTCATGGCGTGCTTGCGGTCGCGCATGACGGCATGGCACTCCTGCACCTGCGGCAGCAGACGCTGGACTTCCTGGCGCGCGGCCGGCGAGGTGTCGGCGTCGGTCAGGGTGTCCTTGAACGCCTTCAGCAGGCGATCCTCGGATTCTTCCAGCTCGGCCACGTAGCCGTACTGCTTGTCGCCCAGGGTGGCGCGCACCTTGCCGTAGAACTGCTGCATGGAACCGACGAAGGTGCCATGGTCGGCCGGCTTGCCGCCAGCGGCGACAACGGTGGCGCTTAGCGAGCGGACGATCTCATTCTTGACACCGGCGATACGGGTGAAGAGCGCCGCCAACTCGGCATCTTCGACCTTGCCTGCGGCCTCGGTGTAGAACTCCTGGCCATCGCGGGCGATTTCGATCAGGTCGTTCAAGTTATGCGCGGTCTTCGATTCGGTATTCACTGCGATGTACTCCTGTTGGTCCGGTTTGGCCCGTGTGTTGTTGTCGGGGTGAGTCGACTTTTCCGCATTGGCCATGAAGTCGGCGTGACACTGAAATGCGAGTGTTCAGCGAGCTCAACGCACTGCGCGGCAGATGTGCACGGCGCGTCGTCGAGGCGCGAAATACGTGTTACTTCCCCGCCCGTCTGCGCTTGATCCAGGACAGCCATTGCCCGGCGATCGCCGTGAGCAGAATCAGCGAATTGGTCACCACGAAAACGATCGATCCGGTCGCCGCGCTGTACGCAATGAACAATACCGAGGCAGTGATCTGGCCAACGAACAACCACGTCGATACCGCCTGCGCATCCTCGGCGGTCCACTGCTTCCAGATCTGCCGCCACAGCGTGGCGATCAGCACGGCGGTCGCCGCCCAGCCGAGCAGATCGATGGGGGCCATCAGCGCGCCAGCAGTGACAGCGGCGGCACGTCGCTCACCACCTCATCGGCCGCCAAACCAACGCGCTGTTCCAGGCGGCGCAGGAAGTCACTGAAACCGTGCGGTGCACGCGCGTACCGGCGTGCGCTGGTGATCACCCGGGGGCTGGCCAGCCGCGCCACCTGCATGCCAGCGCCGTACATGGCCTGGATCAGCGCAACGTCCTCACCGGTTGCCAGCGGCGCGAAGCCGCCGGATTGCCGATAGGCCAACGCGCTGAAGCCCATGTTCGCGCCGTGTACGTGCGGGTGCCCATCCACCGCATGCTCGCGCTGCAGGAACTGCTCGCGCACGGCCTGCGGGTAGTCCAGCCAATCGCCCACCGCCACCACGCCACAGAAGGCATTCGCACCGCATTGCAGCTGGCGCGCCAGCCAGTCCGGCGGCACCGCGCTGTCCGCGTCGGTGCAGCCGATCCAGCGAGCCCCCAGTGCCAACGCGCGCTCACTCGCCGCCGCGCGCGCGACGCCAACACAGCCCGCCTCCACAGTCACCACCTCCACCCCCATGCGCTGGCAGATCCACTCGGTCGCGTCACTGCAGCGATCAAGGGCGACCACGATCACCACCGGCTCGCCACGCAGCGCGGGATGCAACGCGGCCACCTGCAGCGACTGCAGGCAGGCCGCGATCAATTGTTCCTCGTTGTGCGCGGGAACGGTCACGGCAATCATCGCAGGCCCTCGTGTTCGGCCACCGAGGTGGTCTCGGCCGACCAGCCTTCCAGCAGCATGTCCTCGTCACGATACGAGAACAGGCGGGGCAGGCTGTCATCAAACTGCGCGTGCACGAACGCGGCGCTGCAACGCGCCTGCTCGAACGGCACGCGCCAATGGCAGGCAATCACCACGCCCTGCGGCGTGAGCGATTGAACCACCTGCGCCGCCACCTGACGCATGTCGTCTTGTGAGAGGTAGTAGCCCATTTCACCGAGCACGATCAGATCGAACGTGCCTGCTGGCCAGTCCTGAGGATGACGCGCCTGCTCGATGGAAACGTGCGCGTGGCGCCGGGTCATCGCCTGCGCCGCGACGACAGCGCCTTCGCTCAGATCGGTGGCGAGCAGGTGATCGCAGCGCTCGGCCAAGGCCGCGGTCAGCACCCCGTTGGAGCAGCCCAGCTCCCAGCCACGGCCAAAGCGCTCGCGCGGCAGGCTTGCAAGGGTGAGCGCGCGCTTGCGCTGTTCGTACCAGCGGGTGCGGTACTGGAAGGGATCCTCGTTCTCGTACAGCGCGTTGAAGTAGGCGACATCGCTCATCCAATCAATACCTCGTAGTTCCGTTCAAACCGCTGCAGCACAGCGGCAGGCAGGATGGGCTCGCACTCGAGCCCGGCCACCGCGCCGGTCTGGGTCACGAATTGCTGGATGGCATCGCGCTTGCAGCCCAGCAGGTCGTCCTCCAGCGCATAGCGCGTGGCAGGCTCCCAGGCCGTCGGTGCCGCCTGCGGGTCCAGCCAATGCCAGCCCCACACTGGGTATTCCTTCAACGCGGCGCCGCGCGCGGTGCAGGCCTGCACGCAGGCACGCGCGACCGCTTCATGGTCCGGATGCCCATCCAAGCGCCACGGTGCCAACACCAGATCATCCGGCTGCAGCAGGGCCGCCAGCTGCTCGCCGATCCATGCCTCGCTGGCCGTCACCGCGCCATCGCCGATGTGCCAGGCGATCCGCGCTGCACTCGCCAAGCCCAGGCAGCGCAGCGCGTCGTCCAGCTCAGCGGCACGGGCCACGCGCAGCCGCTCGGGCAACCACGCAGGTTGATCGGGATAGCAGGCTTCGCCGTCCGTCACCGAGATTACCGTGATGGCCAAGCCGGCGTGGTGCGCAAGCGCCATCAGGCCGCCGCATGCCAACACTTCATCGTCCGGATGCGGCGACACCACCACCAGCCGCCGCGCATCGCCGAACAGCGCCGCAAGGGACGCCAGGGGCAGCGCCTGCAACCACGGCGATGCCGCCCACTGCGCTTCGGTCACGCCGCCGCCTTCGATCTGACGATTCACAGCGTCCACGTGCGGCCCTCGCGGTGCATCAGGTTGCCAAGATGCTGCCAGTCGCGGTCGGCATGGCTCTGCCGGATGAACACCGTCAGGTCGGCCCAGCGCCGGGCGTGCGCCGGGTCCATGCACATCGGACCAGGCCCCAACGCCCTGCCCACCCGATCCAGGGTCAGGGTGGCAGCCCTTTCCACCGCGCTGCGTGCCCGCACGATTTCCTTCTGGTGAGGCAGCTCGGGCTGCGCATCGATCAGCGCGGCCAGCTCGCGCAGCAGTGAGGCGCACGGCGACAGCGCCAGGTCGATCTCACCCAGCAGGCCGGCCACCGTGCCCGGCTCATCGGCCCGCGCGTTGTGCAGCAGCGGCTCGGCCAAGGCACTGGCGCCACCAAACCAGCAGGCGGCAATACCTGCGCCGCCGTGCCAGAACCCCGGACGCTGCAGATAGGCGTCCGCCGCGCCAACCTCGACGGCCGGCACCTGGTCGAAACGGGCTGTCCCGCTCGGCACCCGCCCCATGCCCGTGGCCTGCCACGTCTGTGGCAGGAAACTCACGCTGGCGCGGCGCACCGGCACCAGGAACAGCCGCGAGCGCCCATCATCGCGCACCGTCACCAGGGCATGGTCAACCCAGCCTGCACCAGAGCACCATGGCTTGTCACCGGACAGCGTGCCGGTGGCCCGATCAAAGCGCAGGGTCGCCGCCGGCCCTTCGGCCGCCCATACGGCGCCCAGCCGATCGCGGTCCGGCATCGAGGCGCCGAGTTCTTCCAGGATCGCCTGCGCGTCGTAATGCGCTTCCAGCACCTTGGCCAGGCAGAGATCGCGCGCGGCGATATGCGCCAACGCCTGCCAGCGCAGCAACGTGTCCCCACTGCCGGGGCGCGACAACGAGGGTTGGTGTTCGATCCACGCACGCGCCTGCGCCTGCAGGTCATCGCCATCGGTCACCGGCTGCGGTGCCGCCGGCGGTACAAGAGAAGCCACGGCATTCATGTCAGGGCGTCAGGATCACCTTGCGGCAATCCTCCTCTTTGCGGTCGAAGATCTCATAGCCACGCACCGCGTCTTCCAGCGACAGCCGGTGCGTCACGATCACGCCCGGATCCAGCCGGCCTTCGCCGATATGGTCGAGCAGCTCCGGCATCAGCTTCTGCACATGGGTCTGGCCCATCTTGAAGGTGAGGCCCTTGTCGAATGCATCGCCGAGCAGGAAGCCGTGGATGAAACCGGCATACACACCCGGGATGCTCACCGTGCCGCCGCGACGGGTCGCGGCGATGCACTGGCGGATCGCCACGCCGCTGCTGCCTTCCACTTTGAGCGTGGTCAGCGCCGATTCCAGCGCACTGCCCTCCGCCTCGAAGCCGACCGCTTCGATCGTGGCATCCACGCCGCGGCCGTTGGTCTGGGTGATGATGTATTCCGCCGGATCCTCCACCTGGGTGAAATCGATCGGGGTCACGCCGTAGGTCTGCTGCGCGAAGGCCAGGCGATACGGCAGATGGTCGACCATGAAGATGGTCTCCGCGCCCAGCAGGCGGCAACATGCCGCACTCATCAGCCCGACCGGGCCGGCACCGAAGATCGCCACCGTGGAGCCCGGCTTCACCCCTGCGTTGATCGCCGCCTGGTAGCCGGTCGGCAGGATGTCGGAGAGGAACAGCACCTGCTCATCGGCGAGCGCATCGGGAATGCGCAACGGCCCCACATTGGCCTTCGGCACACGCACGAACTCCGCTTGCCCACCCGATACACCGCCATAGAGATGGCTGTACCCGAACAGCGCCGCCGGCGGGCGGATGCCCTTCTGGTTCACGGCGGCGCCCTTGCCGGTATTGGTGGTCTCGCAGGCAGCAAACTCGGCCAGGCGACAGTGGAAGCATTCGCCGCACGCAATCACGAACGGAATCACCACGCGGTCGCCCGGGCGCAGATCCATCACGCCAGCGCCCACCTCCTCCACCACGCCCATGAACTCATGGCCGAGCACGTCACCGGTGTGCAGATCCGGGATCTTGCCGCGGTACAGATGCAGGTCCGAGCCGCAGATCGCCGTGGCGGTGACGCGCAGGATGATGTCGTCCGGGGCAGCGAGTGCGGGATCGGGCACGGTATCGACCCGTACATCCTTGCTGCCGTGGTAAGTCAGTGCGCGCATAGCAAACTCCGTGTCCAAGTACCTCTGTGGTACGTGGTACGGCGTGGCAGCGTCGTGACCGCAACGTGTGCGGCGTGTCTATCCGGGTGAACGCGTCGCACTGCAGAGGCTGGAGCGCATGCGCTCCGCAGGGCATGAGGACTGAATCATTCATTCTGCGGGCGCGGCCAGCGCCTCATGCGTGGTTCGCCTACTCCACCGAGGGCGCCGAAGGCGCCTCCGGATCCGGCGGCAGTTCCTGCGGCGGCGATGCAGGTGCCGGGTCGCCCTCCGGTGGGATCTCCTGCGGCGGCTCCTGCGCAGGCGGATCACCACGGCCCGGTTCTTCCACTGGCGGCGCGGGCGGCACGGGTTCCGGGGTCGGGTCCGGCACCTGGGCGATCACCTCATCGCATCGGGCCGTCGTTTCACTGTCCAGTGGCATGTGCATCGCGCGTGTTCCTGTTGTGGGACTGCGCACGACGCTACGCGGTACACCGTCAACATCCAGCGAGGGCGAGAGTGACCGGCGAACGCTCCCGCTCAGTCATCGCCTTCGGCGCGGCGCTTGTGCACCGTGATCTCGCCGGAGGTTTCCAGCACCGCCAGCTCCACCTGCCCGAAGCCCTCGCAGCCGTTGGCGCGCATCGCCACTTCCAGATCCGCCGGGCTGACATTGCAGCGCTTCACCTGCTCCCAGTAGATCGTACCGTGCCGCGCCAGCACCACCGGCACGCCCTCCACGATCTCGTTGAGGCGCTTGCTGCGCGCACCCAGAAAGCCGACGAACCAGTTCAGACCGATCAGCGTCGCGGCCAGGATGAGCCCGCCGGGCAGCGAAGTGTCCTCACCGATCAGCGAGTTCTGCACCGCCGTGCCCAGCAGCACGATCACCAGGATGTCGAACGGCGTGGACTGCCCCATCGAGCGCTTGCCGCTCATACGGGTCAGCAGCAGGACCACCACATATACCGCAACCGCGCGGACCACGAACTCCCACCATTCCATTCCCAGCTCGAACATCTCATGCATCGCGGCAGCCTCTGTGTGGCGAGGTCTGGACGATAGGAAGTCCGAAGTGAAGCCGGTGGGAGCACCCGCCCTTCACGGGATCCCTGCCGCTTCGTAACAGCGCCAGGGCTAGCGTCGAGGCATCACCGCCCTACCCGTTCGCGCAGGAGACACGCCATGCAGCACGACAAGACCCCGCCCGCCTCCACCGAAGACGCCCACGCCACGCACACCTGCCCACCGGCCGAAGGCACGGTCGACAAGAAGCGCACCTCGGAGAACCACGACGAAGCGCTGGAAGAGACCTTCCCGGCCAGTGACCCGATCTCTCCGTTCGTGGCGGCCAAGCCGCCTGAGGACGACAAGGACGCGAAAGATCCGGATGCGGAGCACCTGAAGATCGAGAACGAGGGCTACAACCAGCACGGCCACGGCAAGGGAGGCAAAGCCGGTGAAGGTGAGCCGGACGGCGTGCGCGAGGACGACGGCATTACCCAGCCAGACTTCGGCCAGCACGGTACGGCCGGCAAACAGACGCTGGATCGCTGATCAACGAGGAGATGTCATGACCACTGCACCGCGAGCACCGGCTACCAAAGAAGATGACCAGCAGAAAAGCCACACGCCGGACACGCTGAGGAACGATGACGCCCGCTGGAAGGACAAGGACATGCCGGAGGCGGAACACACTGCCAGACCCCAGGATTACGAGCGCCCAAAAGCACCGTAGCCGGCGTACCCTCCGCTGGCGCAGACCGCTTGCGGCCACCGGAGGATGAGAACCCCCAACGCCCGCCTCGTCTGAGCGGGCAACACGCGTGTGGATGCACGCCCGGCTGCAGGGGGGCCTGTTTGCCTGTATCCTTGCAGGCCGTTTTGGCCCCGTAGCTCAGCTGGATAGAGCGTCCCCCTCCTAAGGGGAAGGTCGCCCGTTCGAATCGGGCCGGGGTCACCAGCATCGGATGCTTTGGCGCCATCGCCGGCCGCGCGGGTTCCTGCCGCCATGGGCGTCTGCCGATCCTTGCGCTGCACCGCCAGATGAGGCATTGCGCCCCTCTGTTACCATTCGTGGTTCAGCTTGCCGCCCCCCACCCTGCCAGCGGCCAGCGCCTTACAAACGCAACGCAACAGGAGTTTGCATGTCCTCTGACCTGCTCAAGGCCCTCGGCCTCGACGCGACCAACGCTGGCACCTACCTTGGCAACGGCGAGTGGTCCTCGGCCACCGATGCCGGTGTGATCACCCCGGTGAACCCGACCACCGGCGAAGCCATCGCCGAGGTCTACGCGACCACCGACGCCGACTACGAAACCATCGTGGCCCGCGCCCAGGAGTCCTTCAAGGTCTGGCGCACCACCCCGGCCCCGCGCCGTGGCGAAGCCGTGCGCCTGTGTGGCGAAGCCCTGCGCGCCAACAAGGATGCCCTGGGCTCGCTGGTCGCGCTGGAGATGGGCAAGAGCAAGCCCGAGGGCGATGGCGAAGTGCAGGAGATGATCGACATCGCCGATTTCGCCGTGGGCCAGAGCCGCATGCTCTATGGCTACACGATGCATTCCGAGCGCCCGGGCCACCGCATGTACGAGCAGTACCAGCCGCTCGGCCTGGTCGGCATCATCAGTGCGTTCAACTTCCCGGTCGCGGTGTGGGCATGGAATTCGTTCCTGGCCACGATCTGCGGCGACATCTGCCTGTGGAAGCCGTCCAACAAGACGCCGCTGACCGCGATCGCCTCCATGCGCATCTGCAATGAAGCGCTGCGTGACGGTGGGTTCCCGGACCTGTTCTTCCTGATCAACGATGCCGGCACCGAGCTGTCGCAGAAGATGGTGGCCGACAAGCGCGTGCCGCTGATCAGCTTCACCGGTTCGACCCAGGTCGGCCGTCAGGTCGCCGAGAAGGTTGCGCATCGCCTGGGCCGCTGCCTGCTGGAGCTGGGTGGCAACAACGCCATCATCCTGGATGAAACCGCCGATCTGAAGCTGGCGATCCCGGGCATCGTCTTCGGCGCCGTCGGTACCGCCGGCCAGCGCTGCACCACCACGCGCCGCCTGATCGTGCACGAATCCATCCATGACGACGTGCTGGCCACGCTGATCAAGGCGTACAAGCAGGTGGAAGGCAAGATCGGCGATCCGACCGACCCGGCCAACCTGATGGGCCCGCTCAACAGCGACGGCGCCGTGCAGCAGTTCCTGGCCTCGATCGAGAAGGCCAAGGCCAGCGGCGGCACCGTGCAGACCGGTGGCACCCGCCTCGACCGCGCCGGCAACTTCGTGCTGCCGGCCATCGTGACCGGCCTCAAGAACAGCGATGAGGTCGTCCAGCACGAGACCTTCGCCCCGATCCTGTACGTGATGAAGTACAGCACGCTGGACGAAGCGATCGACATGCAGAACGGCGTGCCGCAGGGCCTGTCGTCCTCGATCTTCACCACCAACCTGAAGACCGCCGAGCGCTTCCTGTCGGCAGCTGGTTCGGATTGCGGCATCGCCAACGTCAACATCGGCACCTCCGGTGCGGAGATCGGCGGTGCGTTCGGTGGCGAGAAAGACACCGGCGGTGGTCGTGAGTCCGGCTCGGATGCCTGGAAGGTCTATATGCGCCGCCAGACCAACACCATCAACTACTCCGATTCGCTGCCGCTGGCCCAGGGCATCAAGTTCGACCTGTGATGGACCCCGCGCCCCACCTGCCCGCCGGCCCACGCCTGGAGTTCACCGGGCGCCGGGTGCTGATTGCCGGTGGCAGCAGGGGCATCGGGCGCGCGATGGCGCTGGCGTTTGCTTCGGCAGGCGCCCGCGTCTCGGTCTGCGCACGCGGTGAGGCCGGTCTGGCCGCGCTGCGTGCGGATGCCGGCGCGCTCGGCCTGGCCGTGCATACGGCCACGGCCGACCTCTCCCAGCTGGGCGACATCGGCCGCTGGCTGGCCGATGCCGCTCAGGCCTTGGGCGGCGTCGACGTGCTGGTCAACAACGCGACCGGCTACGGCATGACCGACGATGAGGCGGGCTGGGAAGCCAGCTTGAACGTCGACCTGATGGCGGCCGTGCGTGCCTCGCGGCTGGCCCTGCCCTGGCTGCAGCAGTCCAGTGATGCCTGCATTCTCAACCTGGCCTCGATCGCTGCCCAGCAGCCGCGCCCGGGTGGCGCGCCGTATGCGGCGGCCAAGGCCGCGCTGATGCACTACACCACTTCGCAGGCCCTGGCCCTGGCGCCACAGCGGATCCGCGTGAACGCCATCGCCCCCGGCTCGATCGAGTTCGAGGATGGGCTGTGGGCGCGTCGGCGCGAGCAGGACCCGGAGCTGTATCGAAACACCCTGGCGAAGATCCCGTTTGGCCGCTTCGGCGAGCCAGCGGCCATCGCCAACGCCGCGCTGTTCCTGTGCTCGCCGCTGGCGGGCTGGATCACCGGGCATACCTTGAATGTGGATGGTGGCCAGGTCCTGATGGGATAAACCCGCCGCTGGCCCTATCATCGAACCACCCCACCGCGACCAGGACCTGCATGAGCCTCCCGCCCCGACAAACCAGTGCCATGGCCGTGGTCAGCCTGATCATGGGCATCCTCGGCTGGACCGCCCTGCCCTTCATCGGCAGCATCGCGGCGATCATCACCGGGCACCTGGCCCGCGCGGAGATCCGGCGCCGCCCGCTGGAGCTGGAAGGCGACGGCATGGCCTTGGCCGGCCTGATCCTGGGCTGGATCATCGTGATCGGCAGCCTGCTTGCCCTGGTGGTGGTGCTGTTGTTCTTCGGCGGACTGGCCTGGTTTGCCGCTACCCAATCGTGAGGTGCACATGAGCCGCTCGGATTCGACCGAACGCTTCAGCAGTCGGGTTGCCGACTACGTCCGCTACCGTCCCGACTATCCCCCGGCGTTGCTGGACTGGCTGCACCAGGACATCGGTGTTCCCACCGAGACCCTGGTCGCCGATATCGGCGCCGGCACCGGCATTTCCACCCGGCTGTTCCTGGCCGCCGGCCACCCGGTCATCGCGGTGGAGCCGAATGCGGCGATGCGCGAGGCGGCCGAGCAGCTGCTGGCGCCGGATTATCTGCGCCTGAAGGTGGCCGACGGCACCGCCGAAGCGACCGGCCTGGCCGACAACAGCGTGGGTCTGGTCGCCGCAGCGCAGGCCTTCCACTGGTTCGATACCACTGCAGTGCGCCGCGAATGGGCGCGCATCCTGCAGCCCGAAGGCATGGCGCTGGTGTTCTGGAATTCGCGCCTGCTCGATGCCTCCCCGTTCCTGATCGGCTATGAGCAATTGCTGCTCGAGTTCGGCACCGACTACACCGAGGTGGCCGAGCGCTACCAGGACGATGACACCATGCGTGCGTGGTTCGGCGAGGGCCTGCGCGGCATGGCCCGGCTGCCGAACGTGCAGCGCATGGACCTGGATGGCCTGCGTGGCCGCCTGCTCTCCTCTTCGTATGCACCGCAGGCCGGTCACCCGCGCCACGCGCCGATGCTGGCCGCGCTGCAACAGCTGTTCGACGCCCATGCGGTGGACGGCCAGATCGCTTTTGAATACCAAACCCGTGCCTTTGTCGGCACGCTGGACTGATTGAACGCCATGTACTCGTTTGCCCGCCCCTTCCTGTTCGCCCTTGATGCAGAACGCGCCCACGGCCTTGGTCTGAGCGCGCTGGACCTGGCCTATCGCACCGGCACCACGCCGCTGATGGGCCGCCGCATCGACCCGCTGCCGACCAACGCGTTCGGAGTGAGTTTCCCGAATCCGGTGGGCCTAGCTGCCGGCCTGGACAAGAACGGCGAGCACATCGATGCGCTGCTGGCCCTGGGCTTCGGCTTCGTGGAGATCGGCACGATCACCCCGCGCCCGCAGGCCGGCAACCCGAAACCGCGCCTGTTCCGGCTGCCGGAGCACCAGGCCATCATCAACCGCATGGGCTTCAACAACCTGGGCGTGGATGCGCTGGTGCGCAATGTCGAGCGCGCCAAGCGCCGCACCGGCCTGCTCGGCATCAACATCGGCAAGAACAAGGACACCCCGAACGAACAGGCGTTCGACGATTACCAGCACTGCCTGCAAAAGGTGTATCCGCTGGCCGACTACATCACCGTCAACATCTCCTCGCCGAACACGGCCGGCCTGCGCGAGCTGCAGGAAGAGACCGCCCTGCGCCAGCTGATTTCGCAGCTGCGCGAGAGCCAGGAAAGCCTGGCCGCCAAGCACGGCAAGCGCGTGCCGATGCTGGTCAAGGTGGCCCCGGACCTGAGCGACCGCGATATTGACGCCGCAGCGCGCGTGCTCGGTGAGCTCAAGGTGGACGGCGTGATCGCCACCAACACCACCATCGACCGCAGTGCGGTGGCCGGTGACCCGCGTGCTAATGAAGCCGGCGGCTTGTCCGGCGCGCCGTTGCTGGGCCAGTCCACCCTGGTGCTGCGCCGCCTGCGTGCGCGCCTGCCCGAGTCGATGCCGCTCATTGGCGTCGGCGGTATTCAATCCGGCGCGGATGCGGTCGCCAAAATGGCGGCCGGCGCCGCGCTGGTGCAATGCTACAGCGGCCTGATCTTCCGTGGTCCGGAACTGGTGCACGAGTGCGTGGAAGCGATCCGCCGCCGCAGAGAGGCGCCCAGCCGCGGCGCGGTGGCACCGCTGTGAACGACGCCATGACTGCCTGGGCCATCACTGAAAACGCCTCGCTGAAGGCGCTCAACACGTTCCACGTCGACGCCACCGCTGCGCAGCTGCTGGAGGTGTTCGATCCTTCCGTGCTGCCGGAGGTACTTGCCATCCCGCGCGTCGCCGAACAACCGCTGCTGGTGCTGGGCAGCGGCAGCAATGTATTGATCGCCGACAACGTGGAAGGCACCGTACTGGTGTTCGCCAACCGCGGCATCGAGATTCTGGAGCACCGCGCCGACCACACCATCGTGCGCGCCGGTGCCGGCGTGAACTGGCATGGGCTGGTCATGTGGTCGTTGCAGAACGGGCTGTCCGGGCTGGAGAACCTGGCCTTGATCCCGGGCACCGCCGGCGCCTCGCCGATCCAGAACATCGGCGCCTATGGCGCGCAGGTCGGCGAGTTCATCCAGGCCGTGGATGCCTGGGACCGACACGAAAACGACTGGGTGCGCCTTGATGCGGAAGGCTGCCAGTTCGCTTACCGCGACAGCATCTTCAAGCACGACCCGGACCGTTACCTGATCACCGCGATCGAACTGCGTCTGCCGCTGCTGCATGGCCTGCGCCTGGGCTATGCCGGGATCGCCGAGGAAATGGAGGCGATGGGCGTGGAACTGCCGGTGGCCGCCGATGTGGCCAACGCGGTGATCAACATCCGCCGCCGCAAGCTGCCCGATCCGGACGTGCTCGGCAATGCGGGCAGCTTCTTCAAGAACCCGATCCTGCCGCTGGAACAGGTGGAGGTGCTGCTGCAGCACTTCCCCGAGCTGCCGGTGTTCCCGGCCGACGACGACAGCCGCCGCAAGATTTCCGCCGCCTGGATGATCGAGAGCTGCGGCTGGAAGGGCTACCGCGATGGCGATGCCGGCGTGGCGCCGAGCCATGCACTGGTGCTGGTCAACCATGGCCAGGCCACCGGTGAAGAACTGCTCGCACTGGCGCGGCGGATCTCCGCCTCGGTCGTGGAGAAGTTCGGCGTGCCGATCGAACCGGAGCCCAGGCTGATCGGCGCACAGTGGTGAACCCCGCCCCCGCGTTACCGGTGGCCACGCCGCTGCGGGCCGCCCTGCTGATGCTCGGCAGTACCTTGGCCTTTGGCCTGATGGCGATTGCGATCCGCTACGCCACCCGCTACGTGCCGACCCAGGAAGTGGCGTTCTTCCGCAACGCCTTCGGCCTGCTGGCGCTGCTGCCGATGCTGATCCGCCCGGGCAGCGCACCGCTGAAGACCCAGCAGCTGCCGCGCTACTTCCTGCGCAGTGCGATCGGGCTGGCCTCGATGCTGTGCGCGTTCTGGGCGATCGGGCACCTGCCGATCTCCCAGGCGATCTCGCTCTCCTACTCCACGCCGCTGTTCGTCACCATCGCCGCGGTGCTGTGGCTGGGGGAGACCGTGCGCATGCGCCGCTGGGCGGCGGTGATCATCGGCTTCATCGGCGTGCTGATCATCGTGCGCCCGGGCTCGACCACCTTCACCCCCGGCACCCTGGTGGCCGTGGGCGCCGCGGTACTGAGCTCGCTGGTGGCGATCCAGATCAAGCAGCTCACCCGCGTGGACAGCGCCGATACGGTGGTGTTCTACACCTATGTGTTCTGGGTGCCGCTGTCGCTGGTACCGGCACTGTTCGTGTGGGTCTGGCCGACCGGCCTGGCGTGGGTCTGGCTGGTCGCGACCGGCGTACTCGGTACGCTGGGCCAGCTGCTGTGGACCCGTGCGCTGCGCCTGGGCGAGGTCTCCGCGCTGACCCCGATCAGCTTCATGCAGCTGCCGCTGGTGAGCCTGCTGGGCTGGCTGCTGTTCAACGAAACGCTGGACCGCTGGACCGTGATCGGCGCCGGCATCATCCTCGGCGCGAATGCCTACATCGCCCACCGCGAAGCGGTACTGGCACGCCGGGCGAAGTCGCAGGCAGTCACGGCGGCCGCCAAGCCGGGGGAATAGACCCGCGCATGGGGTGATGCGCGGGAGCGATAGAAGGTCGGCTCGGTCAGCACGCGACGGGTGCGGTCAGATCCGCGGCAGCCTGCGTACGGACATTCGCTGGGCTGCAGCCTCAGCCCTGCGCGGCCTGCCACGCACGGGTCGCACAATCGGCCACGTTGCCGGGCGCGAACTGCTCGGCCATGTAGCGCAGCGCCTGGCGTCGCTGTGCAGGTGGGCGCGCGGTGGCGCCGGGCTCGAGCAGCAGATCATGGAACTCCTGCAGGTCCTGCAGGATCCGCCAGTGGCGGTGGTAGGCAACCCGCAGCGGATCCACCGTGACCGGCCCGTAGCCTTCCGCGAATCCCGGCGGCTGCTCGCGCCCCCAACGACCACCGATGCCGGCGCCGACGAACATCAGATCGCGTTCGCGCGGCGCCAGCACCATCTCGTCCCAGTCGATCAGATAGACACCGTCCTCCGGCCCGACCAGCACATTGCCCGCGTGCAGATCAGCGTGGCACAGCACGCGGGAAGTGCGTCCCTCACCGATACGCGCACGCAGCTCGCGGCAGCGCTGCCAGATCGCCTCGATACGCTGGCGGTGGCGGCACCACAGCGCCAGGTACTCCTCACCCAGTGCATCGCGCACCGGTATCCGTGCGTCGGCCCGCTGCAGCCACGCGCCCACCCGCTCCACGGCGGTGTCGTCGTCGAAGCCAGGGCAACGCAGGCGATCGGACAGCTCGGCCGGAAGCGGCACGTCGTGGACCTGGCGCAGGACGCGCCCGAGCCGCTGCCAATGCGCACGCGAGAGCGCTTCCTCGAAACCGGAGAACGCGTCGACATACGGGAACAGGGTCCACTGCAAACCCGCCCAGCTCGCTGCCGCCGCCCCATCGCGCGTGGGCAGCGGTGCGATCACTTCGCGCAGGCCGACGCGGTCGCGCAGGTGGTGCAGCACCTCCCACACGACCGGGTCCACGGCATAGCGGCGGCACTTGAGCCACCAGCCCGCGCCGTCCGGGCCCGCCACCTGGTACACCGTCGCGCCTGCATCCGCACCACCGGCGCGCTGCAGCACCGTCGTGGCATGCACGCCGAACACCTCACCCAGCACCTGGCTGATCTGCGCCGCGGACAACTCTTGTGGATGGAGCATCAATCCAACGCGCGTAATGGATATATCTCGACTATCGCAGACCGGTCCCGTACCGCCCAGCGCAGTGCATCACGAAAGCGACAACGCGTGACAGGGCGTTGTCGCCTCCTCCGACCGATGCTGGCTGCGCGAATAGTTCGCGGCGGCGGTGGCATGACGATCTGCTGTCAGGGGGATGCTGCGGTGCCCGCAGCGCGTTCGAACAACGCGGCCAGCCATTGCGCGAACACCCGCACGCGGGCGGACAGTTGCCGGTTCTGCGGATACAGCACGGACACCGGCATCGGCGGTGGCGGGTGATCCGCGAGCACGATGCGCAGCTGATCCTCGGCAAGCGCCTGCGCAATGCGATAGCGCGGCACCTGGATCAAGCCCAGCCCCGAGAGCGCCGCGCCGGTGTACAGGTCAGCGCCCGTCACCGAGATGCGCGACTGCAGCTGCCGCTCCACCACGTCGCCATCAAGCAGGAAATCCAAGCCGGCCGAGTGCGCGCCGCCGGGGCCGTAATCAACCGCGTAGTGCTGCGCGAGATCGTCCAGGCGGGTCGGCACACCCTCGCGCGCCAGATACGCGGGGCTGGCCACGGTGACCTGCTCCAGCAGCGCGACCTGCCGGCCGATCAACGACGAATCCTGCAGAACGCCCGCGCGCAGCACGCAGTCCACGCCCTCGCGGACCAAGTCCACCAAGCGGTCGTCCTCGCCCACGTGCAGGGTGATGCCGGGATAGCGTGCAAGGAATTCGCCCATGGCCGGCATCACCACGTACCGGGCCAGCGTGCCCTGCAGATTGACCCGCAGCAGCCCCTTGGGCGGGGCATCGCGGAAGGCGCTTTCGGTTTCTTCCAGATCGGTCAGCAACCGCACGCAGCGATGGTAGTAAGCCTCGCCGTCATGGGTCATGCGCACCTGACGAGTGGTCCGTTCCAGCAGGCGCACGCCGATGCGCTGCTCCAGCCGCTTGATCAGGTTGGTCACCGTGGCGCGCGGAATCTGCAGATCCTCGGCCGCCAGGGTGAAGCTCTGGCGTTCGGCGATCCGGACGAACACCTGCATCTCCTGGAAGCGGTCCATGACCCACCCATTGTTAAAGCAATTGGAATTGTGATCGCAACTTTAGCAGGATTATCCCTGCCGCCGAATGATCCATCCTTCCTTCCGTGCCCACCACTGAAGGAAGCCCCACCATGTCCACCTCCTCCCGCGTCGCCCTGATCACCGGCGCCTCCCGCGGCATAGGCGCCGCCATCGCCCGGCGCCTGGCTGCCGATGGCTTCGCCGTCGCCCTCAACTACGCCTTCAACACCGCCGAGGCCGATGCGCTCGTCGCCGAGTTGACCCGCGGCGGTGCGTCCGCCATCGCGATCCAGGCCGATGTCTCCCAGGCCGATCAGGTCGGCGCGATGTTCACCACGGTTGAACAGCAGCTGGGCCGCATCGATGTGCTGGTCAACAACGCCGGCATCCTCAAGACCGCCCCGCTGGCGCAGACCAGCGACGCGCTGTATCTGCAGAACTTCGCGATCAACACCCAGGGCGTGTTCAACACCCTGCGCGAAGCGGCAACGCGCCTCAACGACGGCGGCCGCATCATCAATCTGTCCAGCACCACGCTGGCCCTGAATCTGCCGGGCTATGCGATCTACAACGGCACCAAGGCCGCGGTGGAAGCGTTCACCCACGTGTTCGCCAAGGAGCTGCGCGGCCGCGCGATCACCGTCAACGCGGTGGCCCCGGGCCCGGTCGCGACCGCACTGTTCCTCGACGGCAAGACCGAAGAGCAGATCAACACCTTCGCGCGGATGCCGCCGTTGGAACGCCTCGGCCAGCCGGACGATATCGCCGGCGTGGTTGCCTTCCTCGCCGGGCCGGACGGCGGCTGGGTCAATGGCCAGATCCTGCGCGCCAACGGCGGCGTGGCCTGAGGTCGCCCGGATGTCGCCCCGCCACCTGGCCGTGCTGCTGCCCCTGCTCTGCGCGACCGTCATGACGGCGTCGTGCGAAGCGCGCACGCCCTCGCCACACCCCGCCATGAAGCCGTCCATCACCTATCTGCACCTGCTTCGCAACACCCCGTTCTTCACCGCGTTGACCACCGCGCAGCTGCGCCACGTGATCGACCATTCGCGGGAATGGGAGGTGAGCGCCGGCGCCCCCATCCTCGGCAACGTTACCGCCGAGGGCCGCGATGACGTCTGGGTATTGCTGGATGGCGGCTGGGAACTGCATTACCGCGGCCAGGTACTGCGCAGCGGACATGCCGATGCCGGCAAATGGTTCAGCGCTGCGTCGCTCGGCCCGGAGGCGTTCGAACTGGTCGCCAACGACCACAGCTACGTCATGCAGATTCCCGCGCAGGACATGGACGCGATGCTGGCCCAGGGCTTCGATTTCACCCCCCACCTGGATGCCGGTCGCGTGCTCTACCGCCGCCTGCGCGACAGCACGCGCCCTCTCACTCCCTAGTTGTCCTTCTCCCTCGCCGCCCCCTTTTCAACCTGGAGATTCCCATGCCGCACACCATCCTTGTCACCGGCGCGTCCTCCGGCTTCGGCCTGATGAGCGCCAAAGCCCTGGCCCAGGCCGGTCACACCGTCTACGCCTCGATGCGCGACATCGGCGGACGCAATGCCGCACGCGTTGCCGAGATCGCCGCGTGGGCCGCCCAGCAGCGCGCCGACCTGCGCACCGTTGAACTGGACGTGCAGTCCGAGGCTTCCAGCAACGCTGCCATTGCACAGGTACTCGCCGAGGCGGGCACGCTCGATGTGATCATCCACAACGCCGGGCACATGGTGTTTGGACCGGCCGAGGCGTTCACGCCTGAGCAACTGATGCAACAGTACGACGTCAACGTGCTGGGTACGCAGCGGGTCAACCGTGCTGCGCTGCCCTTCATGCGCGGGCGCGGCAGGGGTCTGCTGCTGTGGGTCGGATCGTCCTCCACCCGCGGGGGCACACCGCCATTTCTCGCGCCCTACTTCGCTGCGAAGGCCGCGATGGATGCGTTGGCGGTGGCCTACTCAACCGAACTGGCGCGCTGGGGCATCGAGACCACGATCATGGTGCCGGGCGCGTTCACCCAGGGCACCAATCATTTCGCGCATTCGGGCACGCCGGAGGATGCCGACATCGCCGCCGAATACGAGAACGGTCCGTATGCCGGCGTTGCCCAGCAGGCACTGCAGGGCCTGGCCAGCCTGGAGCCGGCCGATGCCGACCCCGAGCAGGTCGCGCGCGAGATCGTGCGTGTGGTCGGCCTGCCGCATGGCAAGCGCCCGTTCCGCGTGCATGTGGATCCGTCGCAGGACGGTGCCGAAGTGGTCAATGGTGTAGCCGACCGGATGCGCACCGAGATGTACAGGACGATCGGCCTTTCCGACCTGCTCTCGCCGCGCGCCTGACATGGCTGTGTGACGCACCATCACGGGCACCTGCGGGTGCCCGTGCCGTTTCAGCCTGGACGACACGCCTGTTCAGTATTGCGACGCGTCATGTAAACGGTTACATCCCCTGCTAGCGTGTCCTCCACCCCGCCGTCGGCGGTCGTTTCAGAACAGGAGCGCATTGATGGGGCTGCATGCTGACCGTTCAATTGTGGTGCACCGGCCGGGCCGCGTCATGGCCGGCACCGTGCTCTTCTCCGCCCTCTTACTGAGCCTCGGCGCTGCCGCCCGGACCTTGCCGCCGCGCGGCCAGTGGCAGGCCAGCAGTTCCTCCCAGCAGGTGCCGGCGATGGCGGTCAGCCACCTGATCGATGGTGACCCGAAGACAGTCACCGGCGGCGCCTTCAGCCCCGGCCACTGGTTCCAGGTGGACCTGGGCACGCCGAGCACGCTCAGCGGCGCGCAGATCACCTGGGACGTTTCCAATCCCGAGGGTTACACCCTGCAGACCTCGCTGGACGGCCAGCAGTGGCAGCCGGCTTACACCATGCGCGATTCACTCGGCGGTATCGAGACGCTCTACTTCGCGCCACGCCAGGCCCGCTACCTTCGCCTGGCGAGCCCGGAGCGCACGTCGGACTGGGGCGTGTCGATCTTCGAACTGGAGCCATTGGACAGCACCACCAGTGCGCGCGTGGCCGGTGTGGATGCAGCCCAGGCCGCGGCGCTGTGGCAAGGCGGCAGCGCGGTCACGATCCCACGTGGCAAGGACGGTACGCACACGCTTGAGATCACCTTGCCGCGTGCCGTGGCCACCACCGGCCTGGCCGTGGACTGGACAGGCGCGCATGGCGCCGCACGGCTGCAGGCACGTGATGCCCAGGGTGGCTGGGTGGAGCTTGCGCGCGATCCGCAGGCCGGTGCACGCCAGCAGAGTTGGCTGGCCGGCACTGCGGCCGTGACCGCCACGGCGCTGCGGCTGACGGTGGAGGGCGACGCGCCACAGGTCGACCGTCTGCGCCTGCTGGGGCCGAAGGCGGTGATGACGCCAATGAAGCGTTACCAGATCGCCGCCAGTGGCGCGCAGCGCGCGTTGTTCCCGGCCTCGCTGCACCTGCAGCAGACCTACTGGACCGCGGTCGGCATCCATGCCGGCCGGCAGAAATCGATCTTCGACGAGTACGGCAACATCGAGGCCTTCAAGGGCGCACCGCTGGTGCAGCCGATCTGGCGCAATGCCGACGGTGTTGCCGCAGGCTCGGCCGACCAACCGGTGCAGCACGCACTGCGCGACGGCTGGAAGCCGATGCCCTCGGCCACCTGGTCGCCACAATCCGGGCTTGAACTGCAGAGCGAAGCGTTTGCGGTCGAGCTCGATGGCCAGCCGGTCACCTTCGTGCGTCACCGCCTGCGCAACACCGGCAGTGCGCCCGTCGACGGCACCCTGACCCTGGCGGTGCGGCCGATGCAGATGAATCCGCCGTGGCAGAACGGTGGCATCTCACCGATCCGCGAGGTCGCCATCGAAGGGCAACGCGTGCGTATCAATGGTCGCGCCCTGCTGCAGTCGCTGACCCCGGTGGATGCTGCCGGTGCGGCACCATTCGGCCCGGACGGCAGCAGCGAGATCACCGCGGCGATCGCCAGCGGCACCTTGCCCGCCGCCACGCAGGCACGCGATACCGACGGCCTGGCCTCCGCAGCGCTGGCCTACCGCGTGCAGCTCGCACCCGGTGCCAGCCGCTCCGTGGTGGTCGCCTTCCCGCTCGGGACCGCCGCCTCGGCCGCAGATGGCGCCCTGCCCGACGCCCCGGCGCTGGATCTCGCCGGCGTCCCGCGCGCACCCGATGCGGCGTACGACGCGCTGGCCAAACGTGCATCGGACGACTGGCAGGCACGCCTGGGCCAGGTCGGGCTGCGTCTGCCCGATCCCTCCCTCGTGGACATGCTGCGCGCGCAGGCCGCCTACATGCTGATCAACCAGACCGGCCCTGCGATGCAGCCCGGCCCGCGCAACTACAACCGCTCCTTCATCCGCGACGGCATGGCGACCTCGGCGGTGCTGCTGCGCATGGGGGAATCCCAGGTCGCACGCGATTACCTGGCCTGGTACAGCGAGCACGGCGTGCACGCCAACGGTCTGGTCTCGCCGATCCTCAATGACGACGGCAGCGTCAACACCGGCTTCGGCTCGGATATCGAATACGACAGCCAAGGGCAGTACATCGCCTTGGTTGCCGACGTCGCGCGGCTGGATGGCGGACCGGATTCGGTGCGCGCGTACCTGCCCAAAGTGAAAGCGGCGATGCGCTTCCTGCAGGAACTGCGCGAGCGCACGCTGGTGCCCGGCTACATGGCCAGCCAGCCCGCGCCCGAGCGTTTCGCCGGCATCCTGGCGCCATCGATCAGCCACGAGGGCTACCCGTCGCCCACGCACAGCTACTGGGACGACTACTGGGGCCTGAAGGGCTGGCATGACGGCGCGTGGTTGGCCGAGTCGCTCGGCGATCACGAAACCGCCGCATGGGCGCGCGGACAGTACGCCGCCCTGCACGATGCGCTGGCCGCTTCGATCCGCGCCACGATGGCGTGGAAGGGCATCGACTTCATTCCCTCTTCGGCCGACCTTGGCGATGGCGACCCGACCGGTGTGTCGATCGCACTCGACCCGACCGGCGCGCAGGATGTGCTGCCGGCGGACGCACTGCGCACCACGTTCGCGCGGTATCTGCAGGATGTGCGCAAGCGCGGCGAGCCGGGCGCGTTGTACGCCTACACGCCGTATGAAATCCGCAACGTGCTGAGCTACGTACATCTGGACCAGCCCGAGGCTGCCGACGAACTGCTGCAGGGGTTGCTGCATGACCGCCGCCCGCTGGAATGGCAGGTGCTGGCCGAGGTGGTGCACTCGCGGCTGCGCTTCCCGCGCTACCTCGGCGACATGCCGCATACCTGGATCGGTGCGGAGTACGGGCGCACGCTGTTCGGAATGCTGATGCGCGAAGACGATGACGCGCTGTCACTGCTGCCGGGCACCCCGCCGTCATGGTTGGCCGGTGATGGGCTGGCAGTGGATCGCCTGCCGACTGCCTATGGCACCTTGGCGCTGCAGGCCCGGCAGCGCGAGGGAGCGCTGCAGGTCACGCTGGGCAAGGGACTGCGCAAGGACACCGCGGTGCGCGTGTGGTGGCCGAGCCGCACCCGCCCCACCACGGTGCGGGTGGATGGACGCAACGTCACCGACTACGACGCACGCGGTGTGCTGCTCACCCAGCCGTTCCGCCGGCTGGAGGCGAACTGGTAAGCGTTCGTTTCGGCCGACTGCGATCCGGCGCTACGGGCACAGGGTCCTCGCAGCGCCACGCAGGGCGCAGAATCAGACCCCACCCTCCTGCTCATGCAGGGTGATCAGCGATTCCATCAGATCCTCGTCCGCGCTGGCACAGACGGCCAGCAGCACCGCTTCCTCGCAGCCGGTATCGACGATGTAGGCGTGGCCCATCTGGCTGTCGATGTAGATGCCCTGCCCGGTCTCCAGCACCACCGGATCGTAGAACTCGGTGTGGACCTGGATGCGGCCTTCGATCACATGCACGTATTCCTCGCCCGGGTGGCGGACCAGCTCACCGAATTCGGCGGTGGTCTTGGCGCGCACCTTGGTGAGGATCGGGATCATCCGCTTGCGCCGCAGTTCGGTGCACAGGTAGTAGTAATCGTAGTTGTCGGTCTGCACCCGCAGTGCCTTGTCGAGCGAGCCGAGGCTGCGCCGCGCGGTGACCGGCTTGGGCGCGCTGTCGCTCTCCGGCTCGGAGAACAGCTCGGACATGCGCAGGTTCAAGCGCTGGGACAGGTGCTGCAGCTTGTCGTAGGTCAAGGTCAAGCGGTCATGCTCGATCTTGGACAACGTGGACAGCGGAATTTCGGTGTGCTCGCTCATTTCCTTGAGCGTCCATCCCTGGCGGGTGCGCAGACCGCGCAGCAGGGTTCCGAGCGTCGGGCTTTTGGGGCTCATCGACAGGACCTTTGGGCTATTGCTGGTGAAGTTGCCGATACGATACTACGTAGAGATGAATGCCATCCTGATCAGGATGCTTTCTTGTCGCGTTCGCCGCCTTAAGCGCTTCTCTGCGCCCTGAAAACGTTCTCAATGGCCGAAGAACGGCCTGCGCAGGGCATCCAAACGTCACATTCAGCCCGGTTGGCGCGATCCGATCACGATCACGCGCATTTGACATTTCTCTGATCAGGAATATTGTTGTCTGATTGAGATGGTTTGAAGGGGATCGTCACATGCGTGCGTTGTCAGGGCTTGTCGGCTTGTGCTGTGGGCTGTTGCTGTCTTTCCAGGCCGACGCACAGCGGCCACCCGCCCCACCCCAGGCGGCAACACCGCCTGCCGGCGTGGATTCCGTTGCCCGGCTCACCGCCGACGATGCGACCACCTGGCTGGATGGCTTCATGCCGTACGCCATCGCGCGGGGCGATATCGCCGGTGCGGTGGTCACCGTGGTCAAGGACGGCCAGATCCTGGTCCGCCGCGGCTACGGCGTTTCCGATGTGGCCGCGCAGACGCCGGTGGATCCGGACCGCACGCTGTTCCGGATGGCCTCGGTCTCCAAGCTGATGACCTGGACCGCAGTGATGCAGCTGGTGGAAGCCGGCAAGCTGGATCTGGACGCGGACATCAATCAGTACCTGGATTTCAAGGTGCCCGAACGCGGCCTGCCGATCACGCTGCGCCAGCTGATGACGCATACCGGCGGCTTCGAGGCCAACATCAAGTACATGTGGACCAGCGAAGCCGTGGCCGAGGCCGGCGGCATCGAACTGGGCCCGTATCTCAAGCGCCGGGTGCCGGCGCAGATCTTCGCGCCGGGCACGGTGCCCGCGTACTCGAACTACGGCACCAGCCTGGCCGGCTACATCGTCGAGCGCGTGTCGGGCCAGCCCTTCGCCGAGTATGTCGAGCAGCACATCTTCGTGCCGCTGCAGATGCAGCACGCCAGCTTCCGCCAGCCGTTGCCGCCGGCGCTGCGCGCCCTGGTGACCAAAGGCTATGCCCTCGGCTCGGGCAAGCCGCGTGCGTTCGAAGTGACCCCCTCCGCGCCGGCCGGCGCACTCTCGGCCACCGGCAGCGACATGGCGCGCTTCATGATCGCGCACCTCAGTGCCGCCGGCGGTCATGACACCGCCATCCTGAAGGCGGCGACCAGCCAGCTGATGCTGACCCCGCAGACCCGCTTCGCGCCGCCACTGAACACCATGGCGCTCGGCTTCTACGAGATCGATGTCAACGGCCAGCGCGTGGTGTCGCACGCCGGCGACACCTACTCCTTCCACTCGCAGCTGTTCCTGTTCCGCGATCACGATGTCGGCCTGTTCGTCTCGCTCAACAGTGCCGGCGCCAATGGCATCACCGGCCCGATCCGGCGTGAACTGCTGGAGAACTTCGCTGACCGTTACTTCCCGGCGGGCGCCCCGGCCCCGGCAGCGGCCGTCGACGCGGCGCTGGCCAAGGCGCAGTCACGCCAGCTGGCGGCACCGAGCTACCTCGATTCGCGTCGCGCCGAGACCGGCATCGGCCGTACCGGCATCCTCACCCAGACGCGCCTGGAAGCCCTCGACGATGGCAGCCTGCGCTTGCCGCGCCTGAAGCAGCCCAACGGGCAGCCGACCACCTTCAAGCCGATCGGCCCGTGGCTGTGGCAGGCGAGCAACAGCGAACTGCGCCTGGCCGCCATCCTCAAGGACGGCACGCCGGTCGGCTTCGCGGTGGATTCCTCCTCCCCGTTCAACGTGTTCCTGGCCGCGGAAGGCTACCGCTCGGCGCTGTGGCTCAAGCCGTTGCTGACCGCTGCTGTGGCGGTGTTGGCACTGGCCGCGCTGGCGTGGCCCATCGCCGCCCTCGTCCGCCGCCGTCATGGCCGCGTGCTGGGCTGGCCGCGCAGCACCCTGCTGGCCTATCGCCTGAGCCGCGCCGCCTGCTGGCTCCTGCTGCTGGTGCCTGCGGCCGCGATGGCCGTGATGGCCTGGGCGTCAGCCGATTTCGCCCGCCTGGATGATCGTCTGGATCCGGCGGTGATCGGGCTGGGCATCGCCACGGTGATCGCGATCATCGGCGGGATCGGCGCAACGGCCTGGAACCTGGTGCAGACGTTCCGCGCTGGACGCGGCTGGCTGGCGCGCCTGTGGGCCGCGCTGCTGCTGCTGTCGGCCTGCGTGCTCGCTTACGCCCTGGTCCTGATGGGCCTGGCCGACTTCGCTCTCAACTACTGACCCATGGCCCCGCCATGGGGCTGGAGACATCCTGTGAAACTGACCCTGCAGATCGACTCGCTTGCGTTGCTGGCCCCGTTCCGGATCAGCGGTTACGTGTTCGAAAACGCGCCGGTACTGCGCGTGGAACTGGAAGAGGACGGCCATCGCGGCCGTGGCGAAGCCAGCGGCGTGTACTACTTCAATGACACGCCCGAGCAGATGCTGGCCACGCTGGAACTGCTGCGTGCGCGGATCGAAGCCGGCATCACCCGTGCCGAACTGCAGCAGCTGCTGCCCCGCGGCGGTGCGCGCAACGCGCTGGACTGCGCGCTATGGGATCTGGAAGCAAGCCGCACCGGCAAGCATGCCTGGGCGCTGGCCGGGCTCTCGCAGACGCGCCCCTTGCTGACCACCTGGACGCTCGGCGCCGATGACCCGGCGACGATGCAGTCGATCGCCACCGGACGCTATGCGCCGGCCAAGGCACTCAAGCTCAAGCTCAGCGGTGACCTGGATATCGACATCGAGCGCGTGCGCGCGGTGCGCAAGGTGCGCCCGGATGTGTGGATGGGCGTGGACGCCAACCAGGGCTACAGCGTGGATGTGCTCGATGCACTGATTCCGGTGCTGCTGGACAACGACATCAAGCTGCTGGAGCAGCCGCTGCCGCGCGGTCGCGAAGCCGAGCTCAGGGGCTTTGCGCGGCCGCTGCCGTTCGCCGCCGACGAGAGTGTGCAGGACGTTTCCGAGATGGACGCGCTGGCAGGCCTGTTCGACGTCATCAACATCAAGCTCGACAAGGCCGGCGGCCTCACCGAAAGCCTGGCGATGGTCGGCAAGGCACGCTCGCTGGGCATGCAGGTGATGGTCGGCAACATGATCGGCAGCAGCTGGGCGATGGGCCCGGCCTTCATCGTGGGCCAGCATTGCGACGTGGTGGATCTGGATGGCCCGCTGTTCCTGCGCGACGATCGCGTGCCGGGCCTGCGTTACGACGAGGGCCTGGTGCATTGCGACGATGCGGTGTGGGGCAAGGGAGTGCAGGCATGAGTCTCTGGCGCCCGCTGATCTGCGGCCTGCTGCTGGCCTCCACCGCCGCGTTCTCGCCGCTGCATGCGCAGGCACCCACGCCCGTCGCGGCGCCCGCCGCACCTGTGGCTGCCGAGACGCCGGACACCATCACGCCCGCACCGGCCGCCACCGGCACGCTGGATGCGGCCCGCGTGGATACCTTCCTGGATGGCCTGGTGCCCTATCTGATGGCGCAGGGCGATCTCGCCGGCGCCGTGGTGACCGTGGTCGAGAACGGCAAGGTCGTCACCGAGCGCGGCTTTGGTTTCTCCGATGTTGAAAAGCGCACGCCGGTGGATCCCAGGACCACCCTGTTCCGCCCGGGCTCGATCTCCAAGCTGTTCGTCTGGACCGCGGTGATGCAGCTGGTGGAACAGGGCAAGCTGGACCTGGACACCGACATCAACACCTACCTGGACATCAAGGTCCCGGCCAAGGGTGAGCCGATCACGCTGCGCCAGATCATGACCCACACCAGCGGTCTGGAAGAGCGCATGCGCTACCTGATCGTGCTCGGCCCGGACCATCCGGCCAACCGCGACAACTACCTCAAGGAATGGGTGCCCAACCAGATCTCTGCGCCGGGCACCACGCCGGCGTATTCCAACTACGCCACCGGCATCGCCTCGTACATCGTCGAGCGGGTCAGCGGCCAGCGCTTCGAGGATTACGCCAGGCAGCACATCCTGCAGCCGCTGGACATGCAGTACGCCAGCTTCGAACAGAAGCTGCCGGCAGAGCTGCTGCCGCACGCTGCCAAGGGCTATCTGCTGGGCTCGGGCAAAAGCTACCCGGCCGAGAAGAACACCGCGCCGGGCGTGGGCGGGCTGTATGCCTCCGGCTCGGCGATGGCGCGTTTCATGATGGCCACGCTCAACCATGGCGAACTGGACGGCCAGCGCATCATGCGCGCGGAAACCAACGCGCAGATGCTGACCCCGCAGCCGGCGATCCTGCCGCATCTGCCGCGCATGGCCCTGGGCTGGATGGCCTCGGACACCGGTGGCTACGACACCCGCTCGCACGGCGGCACGATGCTGTTCTTCTACTCGTGGCTGTGGATGATTCCGGAACGCAACATCGGCGTCTTCGTGTCCACCAACAGCGTGGGGCGTGACGCGGCCGGTTCTGCCCTGCGCGCCCAGGTGTGGGAGCGCTTCGTCGAGAATTTCCTGCCGACCCTGCCGATCGAACGCGCTGGCCCGGGCGTCGATGCTGCGATGGCGCGCGAGCACGCCGCTGCGCTGGCCGGAACGAGCTGGCAGAGCACGCGCCGTTCGGACAGTTCGTATCTGCGCATGCTGACGCTGTTCGCACCGATCCGCGTGCACCCGCAGGAGGACGGCACCATCACCGTGGATGGCCAGAAGGGCCTCAACGGCCAGCTGCTGCGCTGGCGCGAGGTGTCGCCGTGGTTGTGGCAGCAGGAAAACGGCCGCGGCCTGTTGGAAGTGAAGGTCAAGGACGGCCGGCCGGTGTATTTCTCCGGGGGTCCGTTCGCCTCGGTGTTCGGCTTTGAACCGATCCCGGGCTGGCGTTCGCCGGCATGGCTGCGCCCGGCGCTGTTCGTCGCGCTGGGGTTGTTGACGCTGTCGGCCGTGCTGCGCATCGGGGGCGTGTTCGTGCGCCGCTACTACCGTGTCAGCGCGCCGGCAGAACGCCGCGGCCTGCGCTGGCTGCAGACGCTGTCGATCACCACGCAGCTGGGCACCGTCGTCGCCTGGGCGCTGTACGTGAAATCGATCGCTGGCCCGGGCGCGATCTCGTCGTACACCAACGGGCCGTTGATCCTGGTGCAGGCGTTGTCCTGGCTCAGCGTTATCGCCGCCCTCGCACTGGTCTGGGTGGCCGTGCGCGCGCCGGCCAGCTGGCCGCGCGTGCGCCGCTACGGTGCCTGGGTCGTCGCACTGGCAGGCCTGGTGGTGGCGTTCGTCGCCATTACCCAGCGCCTGATCAGCACCGGCCTGCAGATCTGACCCCCGGACGCCCCGCCCCATGACCCTCGATGCCCCGCGCAAGGCCTGGTTCGGGCAACCGCCTGGCCTGACCATCCTGTTCCTCACCGAGATGTGGGAGAAATTCTCCTACTACGGCATGCGGGCGCTGCTGGTCTATTACATGACCAAGCAGCTGCTGTTCTCGCAGGAACAGGCCTCGATGGTCTACGGCCTGTACACCGCGCTGGCCTACCTCAGCCCGGTGTTCGGCGGCATGCTCGCCGACCGCTGGCTGGGCAAGCGGCGGGCGGTGATCCTGGGCGGGGCGATCATGGCGTTCGGCCATTTCCTGATGGCCTTCGATGCGCTGCTGTATCCGGCCCTGCTGGCGATCGTGCTTGGCAACGGGCTGTTCCTGCCGACCCTGCCCGGCCAGGTCGGCGATCTGTACCAGCGCGATGATCCGCGCCGTGGCTCGGCGTTCAATGTGTACTACGTGGGCATCAACCTCGGTGCGTTTCTCGCCCCGCTGATCTGCGGCACGCTGGGTGAGGTGTATGGCTGGCACGTTGGCTTCTCCGCGGCCGGCATCGGCATGCTGCTCGGCCTGGTGATCTACATCACCGGCCGCCGCCATCTGCCGCCGGATCCGCCGCGCAGCGAGCGCGCCACACTGCCCTTCTCCGCCCTGTGGCAGCCAGCCTACCGCCCGCTGCTGCAGGTGATGGCGATGATTGCCGGCTTGATCGTGGTGTTCCGCCTGGCCTACGAGCAGATCGGCAACACCATCGCGATCTGGCTCGATACCGGCGTGGACCGCGTGCTCACCGCCGATTTCACCCTGCCCATGACCTGGTTCTTCTCGCTCAATCCCCTGCTGGTGTTCCTGATCACGCCGATGCTGGTGCAGCACTGGACCCGCCAGGCCCGCAACGGCCGCGAGCCGGCCGCACTGACCAAGATGGCGATCGGTGCTGCGGTGGTCGGCCTGTCCTTTGCCCTGGTGGCTATGCTGGGCGGTGAACCGTCGGCCAAGGTCGGCTGGCTGTGGGCCGTCCTGTTCTTTGCGATCTTCACCTTCGGCGAGCTCTTCATCCTGCCGGTGGGGCTGGGCCTGTTCGCACGGCTGGCGCCGGTCGGCTTTGGCGCCACGATCATCGCGTTCTGGTTCCTGGCCTCGTTCGGCGGCAACCTGCTGGCCGGCGCGGTCGGCACGCTGTGGTCAACGCTCTCCAGTGCCGTCTTCTTCTCGCTGATGGCCGGCACCTGCATGCTGGTTGCGGTGCTGCTGCTGCGCCTGGAGCGACGTACCCGGCCATTGATCGCCGGCAATGCTGCACCTGCACCACAGAATGCCGCCGCGGCCGACGGTGCCGTGACATCGGGTTGAGGCCGCAGCGTTGAGCAGGGCGATCGGCCGTGGCGACGATAGTGGTCGATAGCGACCCGTTTCCCGGCGTACGCCCCCGGGACAGATCAGAACGCCGGGAAACGCGATTCCGCATCCGCTGAATTGCTGCGGCGCAATAGTCCGTAATGGGATGATGTTTTCTGATTGAGCTTGACATAAACCTGATCAAGCTAAATATTCCTTACATAGGATTTGTAGGGATGTCGAAATGCCCGATCAGTTTCCGTACAACCCCACCGCCAGCCTCCGCGCCGATCGCGCCGCTGGCCAGCAACACGGCCTTGCACCTGCCAACGCCCGTCGTCTGCCGTTTCCTTCCCCCACGCCTCCTCCCCTGACCGACGTGCCAACCCGGCGCGGCGTCGACAGCGCGCGCCTCCACACCCCTCCACGGCTGTTACCGCCGTGCATGGCCGTCGTTTTTCCTGCCTGACCCCGTTCCTGATTCCGGAGAGCCCGCCACATGCGCAAGCCGATGAAACGTTCGATCCTCGCCTCCACCGTCACCCTGTGCTGCATGGGCCTTGCCACCGCGGCGATGGCCCAGGATGCCGACGCCGATGGCAGCCGCAGCACACCCGATGTGGTGGAGCTCGATCGCGTGGTGGCGACCGCACAGAAGCGCGCCGAGAACGTGATGGAGGTGGCCGCCGGCGTCAGCGTGATCAGCGAAGAACGTCTCGAGGCGTTCGGCGCCACCCGCCTGAACGACTTCGCCGCCTACGTGCCGGGCTTCCAGGTGGACAGCGGCGGCGCACCGGGCCAGACCACGATGGCACTGCGCGGTGTCGCGCCTCTCGGGGGCGGCTCGATCATCGGCACCTACATCGATGACACGCCGATCGGCCCGAGCAGCAACAAACAGCGCGCGACCACCTACGCACTGGACCTGCTGCCGTATGACATCCAGAGCGTGGAAGTGCTGCGCGGCCCGCAGGGCACGCTGTACGGCGCCAGTTCGATGGGCGGGCTGTTCAAGTACATCACCAAGGCGGCCGATCCGGATGCGTTCGAGTTCCGCGCCGGCACGGATGTGAACGCGACCAAGGAGGCCGGTGATACCGGCATCGGCGTGCGCACGGCCTTCAACGTACCGCTCATTGAAGGCAAGCTGGCCATGCGCGCCAGCCTGTCGCGCCAGAGCACGCCCGGCTACGTCGACCAGCCTGACCTCACCGGCGAGGATGCCAAAGACAGCAACGGCTACTACCAGCTGGCCTCCCGCCTGGCCCTGACCTGGCGCATCAGCGACACCGCCAACCTGCGCGTGCAGGCGTTGTCGCAGATCGTGGACGCCGACAACTCCAGTGCGGTGGGCTTGACCTATCCCACGCTGGAGCCGATCCGCGGCCCGCTCGAAGGCATCCTGCAGCGCGCGACGCCGTACCGGATGGAAACCGACTACTACTCGGCGATCCTGGACTGGGATCTGGGCAACGTCGATTTCGTCTCCGCCACCAGCTTCTCCGAAACCCGCATGGACGAAGTGCAGGATTCCACGCTGGTCTATGGCGTCGCCTGGCCGCTGCTGACACCGTACCCGGCCGGCCAGGCGCAGTTCGATGTCTTCCTCGGCACGCGCAAGTGGACCCAGGAATTCCGCATCAGCTCCAAGGAGAGCGAGCGCTTCGAATGGTTGCTCGGCACCTTCTTCACCGGCGAGAAGAACACCAACCGCCAGCAGGTCAGTGCCTACGATGCCAACGGCATCCCGCTGCCGTTCAACCCCGGCACCGCCAGCCTGCCCGGCACCTATGACGAGCAGGCGATCTTCGCCGACGTCACGTACAAGTTCAGCCCACGCTTCGATGTCTCCGCCGGTGTGCGGCACGCGCGCAACCAGCAGGATTTCGAACAGCACAGCATCGGGCTGCTGTACGGCCCGCGGCCGATCGATCTGGCCGACTCCGCCGATGACAGCGTGACCACGTGGAAGCTGGCCTCGCGCTGGCACCTCAACGACAGCGCGATGATCTACGCGCGTTACGCCACCGGCTATCGTCCGGGTGGACCGAACGTCTCGACCTCCGGCGTGGTGCCGATGACCAAGGCCGACACGCTGGACAACCTCGAGCTCGGCTTCAAATCGCACTTCTGGGACCGCCGCGCGATGATCGACCTGGCGTTGTTCCGGATCGACTGGGACGACATCCAGGTGCGCGTCTCCGAGAACGGCCTGAGCTGGATGGGCAATGCCGGCAGCGCGCGCAGCCAGGGTGCGGAACTGAGCTTCATGGTCCGCCCGGCCGAGCGCCTGACGATCGGCCTCAATGCGGCCTACATCGATTCGAAGATCGGTGATGTACCGCCCTCCAGCGGCCTGGTATCCGGCAGCCGGATGCCGATGACGCCGCGCCTGAGCTGGTCGAGCACGATCGACTACGACTTCAATGTGAGCGACCAGTGGCAGGGCCGGGTCGGTGCTGGCTACCGGGTCACCGGCGAGCGCGTCGCCGGCGCGTACGACATCGACAGCTACAACGCGCTGGACCTGCATGCCGAGCTGACCAACATGACGTGGACGGTCCGCCTGTACGCCCGCAATGCCACCGACGAGCGTGCCTACGTCTCAACCGGCTCGGTACGGGACGCGCTCAACCGCTACGTCGCGGTGACCGGCGTGCCGCTGCAGCCGCGCACGATCGGCATGTCGATCGACTACCGCTACTGAGTGCCGTAGCGCCGTGCCCGGTGGCGCGCAAG
Source organism: Stenotrophomonas sp. Steno-Z10-BAI (assembly GCF_056393115.1). Classification (NCBI taxonomy): domain Bacteria; kingdom Pseudomonadati; phylum Pseudomonadota; class Gammaproteobacteria; order Lysobacterales; family Lysobacteraceae; genus Stenotrophomonas; species Stenotrophomonas sp. Steno-Z10-BAI. The sequence goes on from NZ_JBWJOZ010000002.1 coordinate 893,710, forward strand.
CCGTCGCCGGGCCCACCGTCGGAAGAGACTAAAGGAGTATCCTGATTGGGTTGCATATTCTCTGATTAGGACTTATACAGATCCAACCAGGTCTAACAACTGCGAGCCCCTCGTCGTGAATGCCTCCCCTCTCTTCTCTCCCCCGACTACTGGATCCCTCATGAGCGCAACGCCCACCGCTGCCGTACAGGCCCTCGCCGCCCTCCCCCAGCCGTACCTGCTGTTCCTGGGCGATACCACCGAAGCGGGCTTCGCCAAGACCGCGATCGGCCTGCACGACTGGGCGCCGGAAGTGTGCGTGGCCGAGTGGAGCCTGCCGGGCTGCCCGATCACCACCGGCCTGCCGAGCATGACGCCGGCGCAGGCGCGCGCCGCCGGTGCCCGGGCGATGGTGATCGGCGTGGCCAACGGCGGTGGGGTCATTCCCCCGCAGTGGCTGCCGGCGCTGGTGGACGCACTGGAAAACGGCCTGGACCTGGTCGGTGGCATGCACCAGAAGCTGGGTGACATTCCGGAACTGGCTGCGGCGGCCGAACGCCACGGGCGCGAGCTGATCAACGTGCGCGTGCCGCCACGCGGCATTCCGGTCGGCAACGGCCGCAAGCGCACCGGCAAGCGCGTGCTGACCGTCGGCACGGATTGCGCGCTGGGCAAGAAGTACACCGCGCTGGCGCTGGCACGCGGCCTGCGTGGGCTCGGCGTGGATGCCGACTTCCGCGCCAGCGGCCAGACCGGCATCCTGATCGCCGGCAGCGGCATTCCGATGGACGCGGTGGTCGCCGATTTCTCGGCCGGTGCCGCCGAACTGCTCAGCCCGAATGCGGCCGACGATCACTGGGATGTCATCGAAGGCCAGGGCTCGCTGTTCCATCCTGCCTACGCCGGTGTCAGCCTCGGTCTGCTGCATGGCAGCCAGCCGGATGTGTTCGTGGTCTGCCACCAGCCGGGGCGCAAGCACGTGCTGGGGTATCCGGACTATCCGCTGCCCTCCATCGAAGAGGTCATCGCATTGACCGTGCAGCTGGGGCGCCGTACCAATCCTGATATCCGCTGCGTCGGCGTCAGTCTCAATACCCATGGCATGACCGACGCCGCGGCAGCCGCCGCCTGTGCCGAAGTCAGCGCGCGTCTTGGTCTGCCGGTGGCCGACCCGATGCGGCAAGATGGGGAATTCAACCGTTTGCTGGAGGCCTGCATCGCATGAAGATGACATCCCGTACCTTGAGCCTGTGCGTTGCCGCGTTGCTGGGCCTGAGCCCGCTCGCTGCGTTCAGCGCCACCACCAGCCCGGTTGAAACCGAAGTCGCGCGCCTGGCCACCCTGGTCGACGGCAAGGTGGGGGTCTCGGCGTGGCGCCTGGATGGCAAGGGCGCGCAGGTCCATCTCAATCCCGACGAAGCATTCCCGATGGCCAGCACGTTCAAGGTCGCCGTGGCGGCCGTGATCCTGACCAAGGTCGATGCCGGCGAACTGGCACTGACCACGATGGTGCCGGTGCCGAAGGCGTTCTATGTCGATTCGGAAGTGATCGCGGACCGCTTCATCCATGATGGTGTGAGCCTGTCGGTGCACAACCTGCTGGAAGTGATGCTGACCCAGAGCGACAACACCGCCACCGACGTGCTGGTAGCGCAGGCCGGCGGACCGGCCGCGGTCACCGCCTGGCTGCGCGCACAGGGCATTGAAGGCCAGCGCCTGGATCGCAACACCCGGCAGCTGCTCAGCGATATCTTCGGCCTCGGCGATGAGCCGCTGACCAAGGAACGCGTGGCCGAACTGACCCTCGACCCCGAGGTGGTCAAGCGCACGAAATCCGGCAGCGAAGCCTTCGACAAGGATCCGCGCGACACCTCCACGCCGCGTGCGATGTCGACCCTGCTGACCAGGCTGTTCACCGGCAAGGCGCTGAGCCCGGCCAGCACCGAGGTGCTGGTGCAGATCATGGAACGTTGCCGCACCTGCAGTGCACGCCTGCGTGGCAGTCTGCCGCCGGGCACCAAGGTGGCCGACAAGAGCGGCACCGTGGCCGGCACCGTCAACGATGTGGGCGTGGTCACCCTGCCCGATGGCAGCCAGTTCGCGATCTCCGTGTTCGTCAAAGCCAGCAATGCCCCGCGCAGCGAACGTGAGCGTGTGATCGCCGAGATCGCCCGCACCGTGCGCGACTTCTACCTGCTGCAGCCCACGGCCGCCCGCAAGTGACCGCCGCCGCCAGCCGCTTCCAGCGGTATCTATTGCCCGGTCTGGCGTTCAAGTCGGCCGTGATCGGCGGCGGATACGCCACCGGCCGTGAGCTGGCGGAGTTTTTCCTGCCCTCGGGCCCCTGGGGCGGCCTGGCGGCGATGGTGTTGTCGATGCTGATCTGGAGCGTGATCTGCATCCTGACGTTCCTGTTGGCACGGGCGATCCGTGCCAACGACTACCGCACCTTCTTCCGGCATCTGCTCGGCCGTGGCTGGTGGACCTTCGAGGTGGCCTACCTGGCGCTGATCGTGGTGGTGCTGGCCGTGTTCGGCGCCGCCGCCGGCGAACTGGCCGCGACCATGTTCGGCTGGCCGCGCATCGTGGGCACCCTGCTGCTGGTGGCGATCATCACCGGCGTAGTGCAGGCCGGCACCAATGCCGTCGAACGCATGTTCAAGCTGATGTCGGCCTTCATGTATCTGGTCTACGCCATTGCCGCGTGCCTGATCCTCTATCGCTTCGGCGGCGGCGCGATGGCGCAGCTCTCCAACACCTATGAACTGGGCAAGGACTGGGTGCTCAACGGCGTGACCTACGCCGGTTACAACATGTTCGCGGCGGTCTCGATCCTGCTGGTGGTGCGCCACCTGCTGTGCCGGCGCGATGCGGTGATCGCCGGCGCCCTGGCCGGCCCGTTGGCGATCCTGCCGGCGATCGTGTTCTACGTCTGCATGATCGCGTTCCTGCCGGACATCGCCGACGCACCCCTGCCGTCGGACCTCATGCTCGGCCAGCTCGGCCTGCCCTGGTTCCAGCTGTTGTTCCGCCTGATGATCATGGTGGCCCTGGTGGAAACCGGCGTCACGCTGATGGCCTCGGTGGATGGCCGCATCAGCGTCAACTGGAAGGAACGCACCGGTACCGCACCGAAGCGCGGGGTCCGCGTGGCGATCATCGTGGCGATCCTGCTGATGGCCGTGTTCATGGCCGATGGCATCGGCCTGGTGGCGCTTATCGCCAAGGGCTACCGGCTGCTGGCCTACGCCATCCTGGCCACCTACGTGGTGCCGTTGCTGGCCTATTCGGCGTGGCAGATCTGGTCACGCCGCGAGCAGGCGTTCGAGGTCATCGCCACTCAGCCGCCACAGGCGAAGACCAGGAACTGATGCAGTGCGCGTGCCGGCGCGGACAGGTCTTCGTCCGGGCGCCAGACCAGGCCGACCTCCATCGGCGGTACCGCATCGGTGAGGGTGCGTACGTCGATCCGGCGCCCCTCCAGCGACCACGGCCGATAGACCATGTCCGAGAGGATGCTGACCCCGAACCCGTAGGCGACCATGCCGCGCAGCGCTTCCAGCGACGAAGTGCGGAACACGACGTTGGGTTCGCGCCCGACCGAGCGCCAGTAGCGCATCGCAGACTCCTGGCCCTCGTCGACCATCAGCATGATGTACGGATACGGCTCCACGTCGGCCGGGCTGATCACCGGCAGTTGCAGCAACGGATGCGACTCGGCCAGCCACAGCTGGCGGCGCGAGCGGATCAGCACCTGGCGCCGCAGCACATAGGGCTCGGCCATGTTGGAGATGATGCACAGCCCGAAATCGAGCTCACCGCTGCTGACGCCCTGTTCGATCGCCGCGCGGTCCATGTCGACCAGATCCACCTCCACCTGCGGGTAGGAGCGTTTGAAGCGCGCCAGCAGGCTCGGCAGGAAGTAGCCCAGCACCGTGTAGGAGGCGCCGATCCTCACCCGGCCCGGTAGCGTGTTGGCCAGGAACATCGGCTCGCTGAGCGCGTCCTGCAGCGTATCCAGGATGTGCCGCACATGCTGGTGGAAGCGGTGCCCCTCCGCGGTCAGCCCGACCCCGTGCGGCATGCGGTCGAACAGCTTCAGGCCCAGCGAGGCTTCCAGCTGGGCGACCGCGGTGGTGATGACCGACTGGGAGACGTGCAGCTTGCGCGCAGCCTGCGAAAACTGCCCCAACTCGGCCGCTTCGGCAAAGTACCGCAGCTGGCGCAGGGTCATGTTGGCGGGGATTTGCATGCACGGGCTCCCACGGAATGAAGATATCTGAATAAACAATACCTCATACGCAATTAAACAAATTTACGATAAGCCGCTGTGCCTCTAGACTTCACACCGGGTGCAATGCGCCATGGCCCCAGCCGCCTTGCAAGCGCTGGCCCTTACCCGCTTCGCGACGAGATCCTGACCGGATGTCGGCGCGCCAACATCGCCATTACCGTTGCCCCCCGCCTGCGGTATGCCTGTAGCTCCATGACCCAAGCCCAGCGAGGCCCCTGACATGTCATCACCCCAGATCCCCGCCACGCGTGAACCGTTGCGTTTGCACGTGCCCGAGCCCAGCGCCCGTCCCGGCCAGGCCACCGACTTTTCCTATCTGAAGCTGAGCCCCGCCGGCGCGGTCGACAAACCGCCCGTGGATGTGAGCGCCAGCCAGACCGCACCGCTGACCGGCCAGCTGATCCGCGTGCTGGACGACAACGGCGACGCCGTGGGCCCCTGGGCTGCCGACATCGACGACGCGGTGCTGCTGCGTGCGATGCACGCCATGCTGAAGACGCGCGCGTATGACGCGCGCCTGCTGATCGCCCAGCGCCAGAAGAAGACCTCGTTCTACATCCAGTGCCTGGGTGAAGAAGCGATCGCGGTCGGCCAGACCCTGGCGCTGCGCGATGACGACATGCAGTTCCCGACGTACCGCCAGCAGGGCATCCTGATCACCAAGGAAGTGTCGCTGGTCGACATGATCTGCCAGGTGCTGTCCAACGCGGCCGACCCGCTGAAGGGCCGCCAGCTGCCGATCATGTATTCGTACAAGGATTACGGCTTCTTCTCGATCTCCGGCAACCTGACCACCCAGTACATCCAGGCCGTGGGCTGGGCGATGGCCTCGGCGATCAAGGGCGATACCCGCATCGCCACCGCATGGGTCGGCGATGGCGCGACCGCCGAAGGCGACTTCCACGCCGCGCTGACCTTCGCGCACGTGTACCGCGCACCGGTCGTGCTCAACGTGGTCAACAACCAGTGGGCGATCTCCACCTTCCAGGCCATCGCCGGCGGTGAGAACACCACCTTCGCCGCGCGCGGCGTGGGCTACGGGATTCCGTCGCTGCGTGTGGACGGCAACGATCTGCTGGCCGTGTACGCTGCCTCGCGCTGGGCCGCCGAACGCGCCCGCAGCAACCTGGGCCCGACCCTGATCGAGTGGGTGACCTACCGCGCCGGCCCGCATTCGACCTCGGATGATCCCTCCAAGTACCGCCCGGCCGATGATGCCCAGCACTTCCCGCTCGGCGATCCGATCGACCGCCTGAAGCAGCACCTGATCAAGCGCGGCCTGTGGAGCGAGCAGCAGCACGACGAAGTCCGCGCCGAACTGGATGCCGAGGTCCTGCGTGCCCTCAAGGAAGCCGAGACCCATGGGTTGCTCGGCAGCGACAACCGTCCCGGCGCGGCCCTCATGTTCGAAGACGTCTACAAGGACATGCCCGAACACCTCCGTCGCCAGCGTCAGCAGTTGGGAGTCTGAACACATGAGCGGGATTGAACAGAACAACACCGGCGGCACGCCGATGACCATGATCCAGGCGCTGCGCTCGGCGATGGACGTGATGCTGGAACGCGACGACAACGTGGTGGTCTTCGGCCAGGACGTGGGCTACTTCGGCGGCGTATTCCGCTGCACCGATGGCCTGCAGACCAAGTACGGCAAGCAGCGCGTGTTCGATGCGCCGATTTCCGAGAACGGCATCGCCGGCGCGGCGATCGGCATGGCTGCTTACGGCCTGCGCCCGGTCGCCGAGATCCAGTTCGCCGATTACATCTACCCGGCCTACGACCAGATCGTGTCCGAAGCGGCGCGCATGCGCTATCGCTCCGGCGGCAGCTTCACCTCCTCGCTGGTGTTCCGCACCCCGTGCGGTGGTGGCATCTACGGCGGCCAGACCCACAGCCAGAGCCCGGAAGCGATCTTCGCCCACGCCACCGGCCTGCGCACGGTCATGCCGTCCAACCCGTACGACGCCAAGGGCCTGCTGATCGCCTCGATCGAGAACGACGATCCGGTGATCTTCCTGGAGCCCAAGCGCCTGTACAACGGCCCGTTCGACGGTCACCACGACCGCCCGGTCACCGCGTGGTCCAAGTACCCGGACAACCTGGTACCGGAGGGCTACTACAACGTGCCACTGGACAAGGCCGCCATCGCCCGCGAAGGCAAGGCACTGACGATCATCACCTACGGCACCACCGTGTGGGTGGCCAAGGCCGCCGCCGAAGATGCCGGGATCGATGCCGAAGTGATCGACCTGCGCAGCCTGTGGCCGCTGGACCTGGAGGCCATCGTGAATTCGGTCAAGAAGACCGGCCGCTGCATCGTGCTGCACGAAGCCACCCGCACCTGCGGCTTCGGCGCCGAACTGGTCGCGCTGGTGCAGGAGCACTGCTTCTACCACCTGCAGGCACCGGTGGAACGCGTTACCGGCTGGGACACCCCGTATCCGCACGCGCAGGAATGGGACTACTTCCCGGGTCCGTCCCGGGTCATCGATGCAATGCAGCGCGTGCTGGAGGACTGAACCATGGGACATCACGTCATCAAGATGCCGGACATCGGTGAAGGTATCGCCGAAGTCGAACTGATCACCTGGAAGGTCGAGGTCGGTGGCCCGGTCGCCGAAGACCAGGTCGTGGCCGAGGTCATGACCGACAAGGCCATGGTCGAGATCCCCTCGCCCGTGGCTGGCACCGTGGTCTCGCTGGGCGGCAAGCCCGGCCAGATGATGGCCGTCGGCAGCGAGCTGATCCGCCTGGAAGTGGAAGGCGCGGGCAACGCCAGCGCCGCCAGTGCACCGGCCGCTGCCACGCCGGCCGAACCGGTTGCTGCGCCCAAGGTGGCTGCGCCTGCTGCTGTACCTGCGGCCGCCGCCGAGGCTGCACCAGCCGCGGCGCCCGCCAAGGCTGCCTCTGCATCCGCACCCGCCTGCGCCGCCAAGCAGGACGCGCGTGGCGCGGTGACCAACGGCGTGCTCAACGCCGGTGAAGCTCCCCTGGCCTCGCCGGCCGTGCGCCGCCGCGCTTGGGACCTGGGTGTCGAGCTGCGCTACGTGCCGGCTACCGGCCCGGGCGGTCGCATCCTGCAGGCCGATCTGGATGCCTACGCCGCCGCCGGTGGCAAGGCGCAGCCGGTCGGCGGCAGTGCCGGTGGCAGCAGCTACGCACGCCGTACCGGCGAGCAGCAGGTGCCGATCATCGGCCTGCGTCGCAAGATCGCGCAGAAGATGCAGCAGTCCTGGACGACCATTCCGCACATCACCTATGTGGAAGAAATCGACGTCACCGAAGTGGAAGCCCTGCGCGCCAAGCTCAACGAGCGCTGGGCCAAGGAGCGCGGTAAGCTGACCCTGCTGCCGCTGCTGGCACGCGCGGTGGTGCTGGCCGCACGCGACTTCCCGCAGATGAACGCCCGTTTCGATGACCAGGCCAACATCGTGACCCGCTATGAAGGCGTGCAGCTGGGCATCGCGACCCAGAGCGAGGTCGGCCTGTCGGTACCGGTGGTCGCGCATGCCGAGTCGCTGGACCTGTGGCAGACCGCCACCGAGATCGCGCGCCTGGCCAACGCCGTGCGCGTGGGCAAGGCCACCCGTGAGGAGCTGTCCGGCTCCACCATCACCATCAGCAGCCTCGGTGCGGTCGGCGGTGTGGTGTCGACACCGATCATCAACCATCCGGAAGTGGCGATCGTCGGTGTGAACCGCATCATCGAACGCCCGATGTTCCGCGAGGGCCAGGTGGTGGCCCGCAAGCTGATGAATCTGTCGTCTTCGTTCGACCATCGCATCGTCGATGGCATGGATGCGGCCGAGTTCGTGCAGGCGATCCGTACGCGCCTGGAAACCCCGGCCCTGCTGTTCGTGGAGTAAGCGATGTCCAATACCCTTCAAACCCAGCTGCTGATCATCGGCGGCGGTCCCGGCGGCTACATCGCCGGCATCCGCGCCGGCCAGCTCGGCGTCAAGACCATCGTGGTCGAGGGCGTCAATCCGGGTGGCACCTGCCTCAACATCGGCTGCATCCCGTCCAAGGCGCTGATCCATGCCGCCGAGGAATTCGCCAAGGTCACCGCCTATGCGGCAGGCACCTCGCCGCTGGGCATCAGCGTGCAGGCACCGTCGCTGGATCTGGCCAAGACCGTCGCGTGGAAGGCCGGCATCGTCAAGAAGCTGACCGGTGGCGTTAGCGCACTGCTGAAGAAAAACGGCGCGCAGCTGATCAAGGGCTGGGCCACGATCGTCGACGGCAAGACCGTCGAGATCGCCGGTGCCGCCGAAGATGGCGGCACGCTGCGCATCACCTGCGAGCACCTGCTGCTGGCCACCGGCTCGGTGCCGGTGGAACTGCCGTTCCTGCCGTTCGGTGGCAAGGTCATCTCCTCCACCGAAGCCCTCTCGCCGACCATGCTGCCGAAGCAGCTGATCGTCGTCGGTGGCGGTTACATCGGCCTAGAATTGGGGACGGTGTACCGCAAGCTCGGCTGCGAGGTGACGGTGGTCGAGGCCCAGGAACGCATCCTGCCGGCCTACGACGCCGAGCTGACCAAGCCGGTGGCCACGCACCTGGAGAAATCCGGCGTGAAGCTGCTGACCGGCCACAGCGTGCTCGGCCTGGCCGACACCGGCCAGCTGCGCGTGCGTGACAAGGACGGTAACGAAATCGCGCTGGACGCCGACCAGATCCTGGTCGCGGTCGGCCGTCGCCCGAAGACCGACGGCTTCAACCTGGAATCGCTGCAGCTGGATCTGACCGGCAAGGCGATCAAGATCGACGACCAGTGCAAGACCTCGATGCGTAACGTGTGGGCGATCGGCGATGTCGCCGGTGAGCCGATGCTCGCGCACCGGGCGATGGCGCAGGGCGAACTGGTCGCCGAGATCGTCAGCGGCAAGAAGCGCCACTTCGTGCCGGCCGCGATTCCGGCGGTGTGCTTCACCGACCCGGAAATCGTGGTGGTCGGGCTGTCGCCGGACGAAGCCAAGGCACAGGGCATCGAGACCAAGGTCGCGCTGTTCCCGTTCGCCGCCAATGGCCGTGCGATGTCGCTCGAATCCACCGATGGCTTCGTGCGCGTTGTTGCACGCAGCAGCGACCACCGCATCCTCGGCTGGCAGGCCGTGGGTGTGCAGGTGTCGGAGCTTTCCATCGCCTTCGTGCAGTCGATTGAGATGGGCGCCACGCTGGAAGACATCGCCGGTACGATCCATCCGCACCCGACGCTGGGTGAGGCGGTGCAGGAAGCGGCGCTGCGTGCGTTGGGGCATGCGTTGCATATCTGAGGCAGGTCTGTAGGTCCGAGCCATGCTCGGACACCCTACCTGGTACCACGACAAACGGCCCGCATTGCGGGCCGTTTGTTTCTTGCTCTTCGGCCTGCGGCCAGACTTCGGCTGTCGGAGGCAGGCCACGTTTTCGACCTGCGCTCTTTCGGGCGCTTTGCCGGGCGCCCCAACGTAGCGACCGGGTGGCCGGGCGACACGACCGAGCTCTTCCGGAACACTTGGCAGCAGCAGACATAGGCGAATGGCGGCAGAACCACTGCGAACCCGCTGCACTGATCCCCCTCCCTTGGGTAGAAAAATGCACCGGTGGATCGGGAAATTTTTCGCTGAGCGCACGCACGCTGTCGACCAGCGGCGCGTTCGGAACCCAACGGATCGATCGCGATCGTCAGCTCCGGCTCCCCGCTCGCCCTCGTACTGGTCGCGACGGCTTCGAAACGGGAGGCGCTTGCCAGCACTAGGCGCGCCTAGCCCACCAGTCCGCACGCAAGCGAAGCGCGCAGGCCCGAAGCAAGAAGTCGGGCCGAAGGCGTCAGGGATGTGGAAGGCTGGCGATAGCCAGTCCCGTCAGGAATGGGCGAATAGCGAACCTGGAGCAGCACGGTCTGCGAAGCAGAGACGCCCGGCAGTCGTCTCCAAGTGTTATCTATTTCTGATAAATTTGGAAATTAAATGAGCACGCTGGCGACAGTCGACACGGGCAAACAACAACGGAGAAAACAACAATGTCTGTACGAAACGGAAACTACAGCGCCTTTTATGTGGCCGAGCCATTCAACCCCAGCGCGCTAGGTGCACATGCAACCAAGGACTTTTGCTACTACAACCTGCTCCGATCCTGGAAAGGTGCAGATTCGAGCTTTCCGTTCATTGATTCTCACGCGACGACATACAACGTTCGTGATGGCAGTGACTGGGAGACAACCCTGAAGCCTAGATTGCGGACACGCCTGCGATCGTCAAAAAATATTGTCCTTTTTCTAAGTTCGACCACGGTCAACTCTAGAGCGATCAGGGAAGAGATTGATTACGGCATCAATGACCAGGGATTGCCCATAATCGTCATCTATCCAGAATATGCCACCAAGGAAGATTTGTTGATTAATGGTTCGCTCAAGCAGACGGTGAAGAATTTGTGGGCGCAAATTCCTGTTTTCAAGGATTCAATGGGCAGTGTGCCCACGCTTCATGTGCCCATCAAGAAGGATCTAATCAAAACGGCGCTCAATGATTCTGGATTTATGCTAGCGACGAAAAAAGAGGCGGCTGTTTATCGTTACCCGGCCACTCCTTAAACCGAAATATATTGCGCCTTCGGGGAGAAATTGTAGTGGCAAAGGTAAGTCTTTTTGATAGGCGAATATTTAAGAAATTTCTGGAAATATCGTCCGGTTTTTTTGCAGCACTTTCTGGAACCCTGATATTCGTTGATATTCCGGACGAGTATCGGGTTATGGCTGGTGCCGCGATTTTGGTGCTGTTGATTTTGATGTATCTCATCTTATGGGCAAGATCAAACAACCTCCAAGATGTAAGCCTGAGCATCGAGGGTAGCACTGTCAACATCAAGACCGGTGACATATTCCAGCAATCAGGACTAAAGGCCATCGCCTTTAACGAATACTTCGATACCGTGGTAGATGACAGAATCATCGCCAAGCGATCACTCAATGGAATCTTTCTAGAGAAGTATCTCGGAACAAGTGTCGCCGACCTTGACCGGCATATTGATGAGTATCAATTTGAAGATGACGATGTATTGGGCAGAGAGGTAGATAGAACGGCTGGCAAGAGGGTTAAGTACAAGGTCGGCACAATCTGCGTTTATAAAGATTACCTCGTTACAGCCTTTGCCAAGTTTGACGGCAGCAACAGGGCAAACCTGACAATGCCCCAGTATCTAGAGTTTTTGATTAATTTCTGGGACAAAGTAAACAGAGTTTACGCACAACAAAGCGTATCCACTACGATCTTCGGATCTGGTATTACGCGAATCAAGGGACACAAGAATATCAGCGACGAAGATCTGTTGAAGATCATGCTGTGGACGTTTCGCATCAGTGAAATGCGATTCAAGCACCCTGCCAAGTTGACCATTGTTATTCACAAAGAAAAAATTGATCAGATAAATCTTCTCGACATCAAATCCGCCAGAAATGGCATGTAGCATTGAGGACTTAGCTTTTTGCTGAATATGGTTTCATGTGGCTGCAAAGGCAGCAAGACCTCATGTAGGAAACGCAAAAGGAAGTGCCATGTCCGGTAGAATACAGCACCACATTCCGCAGTCATTTCAACGCGGCTTCCTTATATGCGCCAAATCCAAGCAGACGTACGTTTACCGCGTTGATAAACATTATGTCTCCAATATCGACCGCATAGCCGCACAACGCGACTTCTACTCCAAACCGTCGAGTGATGGAAGAAAAACTCTTGACGACCTAATCACCAGCTACGAAGACAGGCTAGGTCACTTGTTAGGTACGCTACGCGCCATTGAGATGGGCGCAGCTGCAGATGCCAGCATGGCAGCGGAGGTTATTGCGCACTTGACTCCCCGCGGAAATAGTGTGCGCCGCATGTTCGGCAGTGGCGCCATGAATCTCATGGTAGGCGTATCGGAGATATTCGCCGACAAAGAGGCGATTGTGTCCCTACTTGGTTTAGGGGAGGCTGCGCCAAATATAACCTGGAATGAGCATATTGCATCCGCTTTTGATAAGGAAGAAAAATTAACTCAAACCATTCGTCTTTTTCTTAGCCAAACAAAAATTCCAAAAGCGTCGTTGGATAGAATGATTTTCATGCTTGCAAAGGAGAACATGCTAGGGGATACAAACCCCATACCCGACCAATTTCAACAGGCTTTTTCTGGCCTGTTTTCACGCATCGACGAGATTGTAGGCGATAGCCATAGAAAATTGCTGAATAATGGATTGATTGCAGAGCCACGCAAGCAGGACTTGGAAGAATTTACATGGAATATATGTCCGGCGCCAGAAGATGGCGCAATCATGCCGGACTGCATCGCGCTTGGCCTCGATGAGAAAGAAGGCCGATTCCTCCCCTATATCATGACATCGACGGCTTCTGCCGTCGTCATGCCCCTGACATCACGAAAGTTGCTTGTAGGGGTGCGCGCAGGCAGCACTGCTCCTGATCTATCTAGTTTTAATCATGAAGCGTCAGAGTGTAGCGATGAGATTTTTATCGCAGCATCATCTACTCATGTAGATTTAAGCGAGAAAATCGGGAAACGCTGGAAAGGCAAGATGGACTCCGTTGTCCAAGAGGCTTTAAGCAGCCTCTTGCCGCACAAAAACCCACAAGGCAAAACTATACCCCCATTGGCTCCAACGCCGTTTTCGGGTTATCAGCTTGCTTTCATTGGCTGGTCCACCGAGGAAGATGTTTCCCATATAAGCGGAGCTGTTCAATCCCTTGTTGAAAAGTTGCGCCAGCGGCTAAACTTGACACGTCTGGACGGCATCACATTTACGTCCGATTTTGGAAAGACGCTTACCGATACAGAGCGCGGCTTCGGCGCAAATACGAATCCGGAAGGTATACCGGATTATATTGCACAGGGAGCTGCCGCTCTCTTGGTTTTGCAGGACGGGAAGCTCAAGGTACGTATCGTGCTGAACAAAGAATACGCCATGTCCTTGGTTGGCGAGGAAATGCAAGATGCAGGAGTCACGTTGCATTTGCTTGTCGCGGGATTGTCTCTCGCACATACGGTGAACCAATTTGAAAGTACGCTACCGGGTTTCCTGATGGAGCCTGTAACGGAAAACCAGCATGATGCAGTATTGCATTGCGCTATGCGTAAGGTGTTGCGTGCTTATCGCTATGCTTACGACAGCGCGGGATTTGGAGTGGAAAATTTGTTTGAGCAGGAGTTCTCAAGTTACCTTACCCAAACCTTTGACTTGACTTATGCTCGTATCGCCAAGGCAAAAGAAGAACATGCGATAGACGGCGATCACCCTAAACTGTTTAACACCGCCCACGCTGCCATAACCGATATCCTGATTGCCTCGGCCCGGCTGATTGGACATCTGGACGGCATGGGGAAAGCACCCTTGCCAACTCCAGAAACGTCTGCTGGTGCTGCGATAGCCGCACGACAGCTTACCGGGTGGGTCAATGCGTTTGCGTATGATCTGCTACAGTTCTGGAAGCGGGAATCCTGGACGCGAGAAGACCTTTATGGGCTGAATATCCATGTTGAGCGCCTATTGTGGCCGTGCGGCATCTTTCTTTACCCCGCCGACAGTGGTCAGGGAACGATGATTTTGTCACTCCAAGCTGGCTAGACGCTTCTATAGTTCATTGCTCCCGCAATGTCGGCGAGTGATGTGCAATCGCTCGCTTAGCTGTTTGCTGCAATTTTTCCCTCAGAGCGACATGAGGCAAGCGGCGCAACGGCGGAACGCCGAAATACCTGTTCCATACGCCCAGCCTTGCTGCAGCAAGTTGTCACGATCGCCACCGGTAGCCACCATAACGCTTATTGCATACATCATGGACTCTGGACGATGGCTGCCGACTCGAAACCGCTCACGGAACCAGCACAACCCAACGCTTCGCTGCCCTACCCCGGCACTGAGCAATACGTCGAGCTTCCGCAGTTCCCGAAAGGTTCTCCACTCCCCTTTCGCCGCACGATCCGCCGACGTGAGCTGCATCAAATCGCGCCACTGGCGGGCACCACCATCTACGAAATGGAGCAGCGCGGCGAGTTTCCCCGGCGCTTCCGGCTGACACCGCGGTGCGTGGGTAATCCCCCCGCTTTTAGCGGTCGCCAAAAATGGAACTACGCTGCCAGTGCAAGCTTCTGCATTGGCGTGATGCCGCCGAGCACCATGTTTGGGCGCTCGTGGTTGTAAGTCCATAGCCAACGAGTGGCGATGTCCTGGACCTGTTCGATGTCATTGAACAGATTGCTAGCAAGCCAAGCGTAACGCACGGTCTGGTTGTAGCGCTCGATGTAGGCGTTCTGCTGAGGATTGCCTGGCTGAATGTAGAGCAGCGCAATGTCTTGCCGCTCGGCCCATGCTTGCAGCGCTCCGCTGATGTACTTGGGCCCGTTGTCGCAGCGTATGGCGTGGGGCTTTCCGCGCCATTGAATGACCTCTTCCAAGCTGCGGATGACGCGCGCCGCAGGCAAGGAGATGTCGACCTCCATCGCCAGTCCCTGACGGTTGAAGTCATCCAGTACGTTGAGCATCCGGAAGCTGCGTCCATCAGCCAACTGGTCGTGCATGAAATCCATCGACCACGTCTGGTTGACCGCCTCAGGCACCGCCAAAGGCTCCGGCACTTTCCGGACGATGCGCTTGCGCGGCTTGATGCGCAGATTCAGCTCCAAATCGCGATAGATCCGATACACGCGCTTGTGGTTCCAAGCGAAGCCCTTCACGTTGCGTAGGTGCAGGAAGCACAGCCCAAAGCCCCAATCGCGGTAGGCGCTGGTCAGCCTGAGCAACCAGTCGGCGATGATCGCATTTTCTTGGCAGGCCTTGGCCTGATAGCGGTAGCAGGTCTGACTCACCTCGAACGTCCTGCACGCATGAACGATGCTGGTGATGCCTGCCTGGACCGCCCGTCTGGCCATCTCGCGACGCTGAGATGGCCTCACCATTTTTTTGAGAGCGCTTCCTTCAACAGCTCGGCACTGAGCTGGGCATCGGCGTACATCTTCTTCAGCCGCCGGTTCTCGTCCTGCAGTTCTTTTAGCTGGGACACCATGGACGCATCCATGCCGCCGAACTTGCTGCGCCACTTGTAGAACGTCGCTGAGCTGATGCCATGCTGTCGGCAAAGGTCAGGGACAGGCGTGCTGGCCTCGGCCTGCTTGAGTACGGCGATGATCTGGCTGTCGGTGAATCGTGATTTCTTCATGGGATCTCCTCGGGTTAGGTTACGAGAAAATTCCACTTCTGGCTGCGGCTAACCTGCGGGGGGATTACCATTCTTCCCGATGCACTCTACGGTGAGAAGGGATTTTGCTGGCGCTCCATGGCAGCATTGGAGGTAATAAGGCTCGCCTCCTCGGCGGCATAGGGACTGTGGGTCAACAGGGCCATCATCAGAGAGAGCTGTTCGCATACCCCAGTACGCAGCACAATCTTCCACGATCCGGACTTTAGGCAGACGCAGGTCTCAATCCTGTTGTCGAGCCTCTTCAGCACTACCGGATCATCCTTGCGCTGGCCCCATCTTCTCTTCACCGCGGGCCTGATGATCACCGTGCCTGGGAACTAGAAGAGCCGCTCAGTAAGCACGCGAGGTATGACGAAATCAATTACTCTTCCGTCCTTCTCGATCCTGCGCACGATGCACCTGGACCTGTTGCAATCTCGGAGCAGGCCGCATTATGAGGGATTGATGCCTCACACGAGATACCCCCAATTTCGCCACACAATTTTTAATATACCCCATAAATAATATGAAAAAAAGAAGCGTAATTTATTATCTTCCGTCACTTCGAACTGAAGACGCAGTTCGGCAGAG